>CAVZFY010000001.1:0-199677 GCA_963774695.1 uncultured Chloroflexia bacterium
AGCGATCCTGCTGCGCCGCCCGCGGTGGCGCTCGGAGCACGAGGTCCGGCTCGAGTCCGCGACCGGCGACTGGCCGGCCGACGCGATCGCGCGGCTCGGGGTCGCCGAGCCGGGTCACGTCGTGATCGACCTCATCGGCGTCGACGCGCGGCCGGGTGCCGGCCGTCCCGATGCCCTCGCGATCGAGCGCCGCGACGGGTCGCCCGGACCGTCCCTGGAAGAGGCCCTTGGCAGGCTCCCCGCCTGGCTCCTGATCGGCAGGCGATTCCGCCGAGGCGACTGACGAGAGTCGGGGGAGGCAGGCTCCAGACCACCGGAATGAAGGCACCCTGTCGGCCGACGACAAGGGTGCTTGACGATATCGGGCAAGGCTCCCTACAGTTGCCGCCATGCTCGCCAACTACCTCATCGGACTGCGCGAAGGCCTCGAGGCCGCGCTCGTCGTCGGCATCCTCGTCGCCTACCTGGTCAAGACCGAGCGCCGCGACCTCGTGCGCGTGGTCTGGGCCGGGGTCGCGTTCGCGGCGGCGGTCTCGATCGGCTTCGGCGCCCTGCTGACGTTCGGGCCGAGCGGGCTCAGCTTCGAGGCCCAGGAGGCCATCGGCGGGACGCTGTCGATCATCGCGGTCGGCCTGATCACCTGGATGATCTTCTGGATGGCGCGCATGGCCCGGTCCATGAAGGCCGAGCTCCACGCCAAGCTCGACGACGCGATCAACGGCGGCGCCATCGCCGTCTTCGTCGTCGCGATCCTCGCGGTCGGCCGCGAGGGCCTCGAGACCGCCCTGTACCTGTGGGTCGGCGCCCAGGCCGCCCAGACGACCTCGGCGGCCCCGCTGCTCGGCGCCGTCCTCGGGCTCGCGACCTCGTTCGTCCTCGGCTGGGCGATCTACCGCGGCGCGCTCAAGCTCAACCTGCGCGTGTTCTTCGCCTGGACCGGCCTGTTCCTGATCGTCGTCGCGGCCGGCGTCCTCGCGTACGGCGTCCACGACCTCCAGGAGGCGGGCATCCTGCCCGGCCTGAACAACCTCGCCTTCGACGTCTCGGCGACGATCCCGCCGGCGAGCGTCCTCGGCACGGTCCTCAAGGGCGTCTTCAACTTCTCGCCGGCGACGACCTGGCTCCAGGCGGTCGTGTGGATCGCCTACATCGTCCCGGTGACGATCCTGTTCGTGCGGCTCGTGTGGGGCTCCGCCCCGCCGCCCGCCCGCGTCGACCGCGGCGAGACCCCGCCGGTCTCCACGCCGGCCGCCTGACCCGCACCGGGCCCATCGCGGCCCGCGTCGCCCACCCGCGTCGCCCACCTGCATCCGGAGGCCCGATGTCCCGCCGCCCGCCGTGCTCCGCCTGCCCGCCGCCGCGCGCTCGCCCTGCTCGTGTGCCGCTGACCGCGGCCTGCGTCGCCAACGCGCCCGCCGGCGGGTCTGCCGGGGCCATCGCGGTGGAGTCGACCGCGAGCGAGTGCAAGGTCTCGGCCGGCCAGGCGCCGTCGGGCACGCTCACGTTCAGCGTCACGAACACCGGCGACGAGGTGACCGAGTTCTACCTGCTGGGCGAGGACGGCCTGCGGGTCGTCGGCGAGGTCGAGAACGTCGGCCCGGGCCTCACGCGCGACCTCGTCGTCCAGGCCCGGCCCGGCGCGTACTACACCGCGTGCAAGCCGGGCATGGTCGGCGACGGGATCCGGTCCGCGTTCACGGTCACCGACTCGGGCGCGACGCTCGCGCCGGCGGGCGACACCGCCACGCAGCTCAGGGACGCCGAGGCCGCGTACGTGGCCTACGTCAAGGACCAGGCGGGCGCGCTGATCTCGGCGACCCACGGCGTTCGCCGACGCCTACACGAAGGGCGACGACGACGACGGCCCGCCGCTGTACGCGCCGGCCCGCGTCCACTGGGAGCGCATCGAGCCCGTCGCCGAGTCGTTCGGCGACCTCGATCCCCTGCTCGACCTGCGCGAGGCGGACCTCGCGGAGGGCGACGCCTGGAGCGGCTGGCACTACATCGAGAAGGACCTGTGGCCGCCGACGGCCGACGCGAACGGCGGCAACGCCTACGTCGCCCTCACGCCGGCCGAGCGCGCCGCCGCCGCCAAGGACCTCGTGAGCTACACGCAGCAGCTGGTCGACAAGGTCAACGCCCCGGACTTCACGTTCCAGGCGTTCCAGATCGCGAACGGCGCGAAGGAGCTGCTCGACGAGGTCGCGACCGGCAAGGTGACCGGCGAGGAGGAGACCTGGTCGCACACGGACCTGTGGGACTTCCAGGCGAACGTCGACGGCGCGAAGGTCGCGTTCGAGGTGCTGCGCGACGTCGCCGAGGCGAAGGACCCGGAGCTCGTCACGACACTCGCCCAGCGGTTCGACGCGCTCGACGCGCTGCTCGCCAAGCAGGGCTCGATCGAGCACGGGCTTCACGCACTACGACGCCCTCGCGCCGGCCGACGTCCAGGCGCTTGCCGCGGCCGTCGACGCCGTGAGCGAGCCGCTCTCGCGGCTCACGACGACCGTCACCGGCGCCGGGTGAGCGAGCCGCACCCCGAGTCCGACAGCGGACCGGCGCCGCGTCTCGCGCCGCGCGTTCCTCGGCGTGGCGGCGGGCGGCGCCGCGGCGATCGGGCTCGGAGGCCTGGCGGCGGTCGGGGCGCTGGACGTCGGTGCCCTCACCGGCGAGGCCTCGGCGTCGGCGAGCGCCGGGCGTCGCACCTACCCGTTCACGGGCACGCACCAGGCGGGCATCGTCACGCCCGCGCAGGACCGGATGTACACCGCGGCGTTCGACCTCACGACGACGTCGCGCGACGAGCTCGTCGACCTCCTGCGGCGCTGGACGACGATGGCCGCGCGCCTGACCTCAGGCCTGTCCGCGGGTCCGTACGGGCCGACCGGCGGGCCGTACGACGCGCCGCCGGACGACACCGGCGAGGCGATGGACCTGCCCCCGGCGGGCCTCACGATCACGATCGGCTTCGGGCGGTCGCTGTTCGTCGGCCCGGCGGGCGCGCCCGTCGACCGGTTCGGCCTCGCGGACCGGCTCCCGGCGGGGCTCGTCGTGCTCCCCCACTTCCCGGGCGACGACCTCGACCCCCAGCGCTCCGACGGCGACATCGTCGTGCAGGCCTGCGCCGACGACCCGCAGGTCGCGATGCACGCGGTCCGCAACCTCACCCGGACGGCCTTCGGCACGGCGCGCATCCGCTGGTCGCAGCTCGGCTTCGGGCGCACCTCGTCGACGTCGACCGCGCAGGCGACGCCCCGCAACCTGCTCGGGTTCAAGGACGGCACGGCCAACGTGAAGGCCGAGGAGACCGCCGACGTCGAGCAGCACGTCTGGGTGCAGCCGGGCGACGAGAGCGCGAGCGGGCCGGCCGCCTGGCTCGCCGGCGGCACGTACCTCGTCGTCCGCCGGATCCGGATGGTCATCGAGACCTGGGACCGGTCGGCGCTGCGCGAGCAGGAGCAGATCATCGGCCGGACCAAGGCGGAAGGCGCCCCGCTGTCGGGCGGCACCGAGTTCACGGAGCCCGACTTCGCGGCGACCGGCGGCGGCGGCGCCCCGCTGATCGCCGCCGACTCGCACGTGCGGCTCGCCCACCCGTCGCTCCACGGCGGGGCGCGGATGCTGCGTCGCGGCTACAACTTCACGGACGGCAACGACGAGCTCGGTCGCCTCGATGCCGGGCTGTTCTTCGCCGCGTTCGTGCGCGATCCCCGGACCGGCTTCATCCCGATCCAGGACGCGCTCGCCCGGAACGACGCCCTGCGCGAGTACCTCGTCCACACGGGCTCGGGGCTGTACGCGGTGCCGCTCGCGGCGTCCCGACGATCGGGGCCGACGGATCGCTCGTCGGCGACGCCTACCTCGGGGCCGGCCTCTTCGCCTGATCGGCCGGCGCCCGGCCGAGCTAGCCGCCGCCGGCGTCACCGCTCGCGTGGCCGCCCTTCTGCTGGTGCATCCCCTGGCGGTACGGCAGGATCTTGAGCGGATCGATCCTCGCGATCTCGAGCCTCGGCAGCCGCATCCGCTTCGCGATGTCGGCCCGCAGCCGGAACGTCGCGGTCTCGGCCGGCGAGAACAGGTCGTAGTGGAGGTGGCAGCCGGTGGCGTGGCCGGTCGCGCCCTCGAAGCCGAGCAGCTGGCCCGCGTGCACGACCTGGCCCACGTGGACCTTGATCTTCTCGAAGTGCGCGTACACGCTCCGGTAGCCGTTGCCGTCGTCGATCACGACCACCATCGGGAGCTCGAACCACAGGTGGTCGCGGTCCAGGCGCCGGAGGTACGGCCCGAGGTTGCCGATCCAGCCCAGCAGCTTGTCGAAGTGCCGGCTCGCGGCGAGGACGGTGCCGTCGTGGGTCGCCATGATCCGGTCGCCGCAGAAGGTCGCGATGTCGACGCCGTCGTGGTATCGCTGCCCGTCGACGAGCAGCGAGCCCCACGGCGTCGGGCCGAACGGGAGCGTCAGGCGCGGGTGGGCGATCGGCCACACGTAGCCCGTCAGCGTGTCGATGGGCGGCGCACCGACGGGCAGCGCCGGGGCCGGCTTCGGCTCGGGTCGCTCGATCGGGCCGACGAGGTAGGCGCGGTCGCGGATCGCCGAGGGCCGCGTCGACCCGAGGGCGGCCGGCGGCGCGGTGGGCACGGCCAGCGGCGGTCGGCGAGGGCTCGGCGCCGGTCACCTCCCCGGTCCCGACCTGGTCGGACACGATGTCGAGCACGGAGCCTCGCGGCGCGGTCGCGGGAACGGCGAGCGCGAACGCGACGGCGGCCGCAACGCCGGCGACGGTGACGCGGACCGGGTGGAACCGACGGCGGCGCGACGTCGGGAAATGCTGGCGAGGCACCGGCGGAGTTTGCCGCAGCCGGATGGGTCCACTGCAACCCGCCCATCCGTGGGGCTCCGGGTCCAGGGGACTCGGTATGATGGCGCCCGCCGCGCGCCCGTAGCTCAGTGGACCAGAGCATCGGTCTTCGGAACCGAGTGTCGGGGGTTCGAATCCCTCCGGGCGCGCCAAGTTTCCAGTCGAACATGCCCTCGGGCCGGTCGCGGGACGCCGCTCGGCTGTCCCCACAGGAGGACCAGCCGGACATGTATGCGGTCAACTGGGAGCTTGCCGACAAGCTCGGCCTCGATCGGACCGCGTTGGCGGGACAGGTCGCGCTCGTGACCGGGGGTGCCCGCGGCATCGGCGAGGGCGCAGCGATGACCATGGCAGCCCTCGGTGCCCGGATCGTGATCGCGGACAAGCTGCCGGCCGGCCAGGAGGTTGCGGACGCGATCGAGGCGGCCGGGGGCCAAGCCCGGTTCATCCAGTGCGACCTGAGCCAGGTCGACGAGGTGACGGCGATGCTCGCGGAGGCGACGAGCGCCTTCGGTCAGGTCGACATCCTCGTCAACAACGCCCTGCACATCACCGTGGCCCCGATCGTGACCCTCGACGTGTCGGATTGGGACGAGACGTTCGCCACCAATGCGCGTGCGGCGTTCCTGACGATCAAGCACCTCCTCCCCGGCATGCTCGAGCGCCGGAGCGGCGTGATCGTGAACATGATCGCGTACGAGGGCGGAGCCATGTCCGGCGCCTATGCCGCGACCAAGATGGCGCTCCGCTCGCTGGCGTTCACCGTCGCCCGCGAGATCGGGAACGAGGCCGGCGTCGCGGTGTTCTCGTTCGTCCCGGGGATCGTCGACACCCCCCTGATGCGCGAGAACCTGCTGCCGGCGGTGATGGCGCTCACGGGCATGTCGATCGAGCAGGCGACGGCGATCGTCGCCCAGAACCCGGGCTACGAAGGCCTCATGCCGGTCGATCACTGCGCGACGACCCTCGTCCACGCGATCGTCCACGGCGGCGATCACCACGGCCAGGTCACCGCGCCCTTCGAGCCGCTGGATCGGATCGGCGTGATCCAGATGCCCCACCTTGACCCCGAGCTCGCGAGCGCGGCCCTCGACCTGTCGGATCCCCAGTCGGGCCTGTACATGCAGCAGTACCTGGGCGATGTCGCGAGCCGGAACAAGGAGCTCGAGGACCGCGTCGCGCTCCGGACCCGCGAGCTGGAAGCGGCGCGTCGCCGCTCGGACAGCCTGCTGCTCAACATCCTGCCGGCGCCGATCGCGGAACGGCTCAAGGCCGGCGAGGACATGATCGCCGACCACTTCGAGGCCGTGACCGTGTTGTTCGCCGACATCGTCGATTTCACGCCGACGGCGTCCAACCTGACGCCGCAGCGGGCCGTGGAGGTCCTGGACGCCGTCTTCTCCGAGTTCGACCGGATCGCGCAGCGCTACGCGCTCGAGAAGATCAAGACCATCGGCGACTGCTACATGGCCGTGGGCGGACTCCCCGAGCCGCAGGCTGACCATGCCGAGCGGGTGGCGAGCGCAGCCCTGGAGATGCTCCCCGCGCTCAGTCGCGTGGGCAAGTGGCTCGACCTGCCGCTCTCCATCCGGATTGGATTGCAGACGGGCGACGCCGTGGCGGGGGTCATCGGCAGGCAGAAGTTCGTCTACGACCTGTGGGGCGACACCGTGAACACCGCAAGCCGGATGGAGACGAATGGCATCGGGGGGCACATCCAGTGCACGGAGCGTGTCTACCGCCAGCTCAGCAGCCGCTTCACCTTCACGGCTCGTGGTGAGATCGACATCAAGGGCAAGGGGCCGATGTCGACGTACTTCCTCATCGGAGCGAAGTAGGCGCCCCATTTCGGTCGATCACTCGCGACCCGCGCGACGAGCGCTCGCGGACCACCTCGTTTGACGGAATCGGGCCGAGAGCCGATGGTAGGTGGCGCAGTCGCCAATTGCGCCGGGCTCTCCTTCGCCGGTCCGAAGCGCGCGACGGATCGGATTCCCCCCGTGGCACGTACCTCCTTCTCCTCGCCTGCCTCGAGCATCGTCGTGTGCAGCGACGGCTACTTCGACGTCTATCCGCCCGTCGGCCGGTCGAACGGCGACAAGCCCGCCTACCGAGGCGAGCTTGCCGAGCTCGGCGCGGGGATCCGCGGCATCGACGCCCGCCTCGCGGTCCGCCCGGACTCCGCGGCGCTCGCGGGCGCGGTCGAGGCCTGGTCTGCCGTCTACGGCGGCGCCGCGGTTCGCGGCGAGCTCGGCCGCGGACGGGACGGCAATGCGAGCCTAGGGCCAGGCACACGAAGGCGGGCGTGACCGGCCGCGCGACCGGCGACACGGACGGGCGACGGTACCGGCGCCACGAGCTCGCGCTGCCCGACGGCGGCAGGCTCAGGCTCGGCGTCGACGGCACGATCGTCCGCATCGAGGCGGACGGATCGACGCCAGCGTTCCTGGGTCGTGGCCGACCCCGACTGGCCCAACCAGGCGATCCGGTTCGGGCTGCGCCCCCAGGCGCCCACCGTCACGCCTCACGGGCAGCGCTTCCACGACGCGAGGCTCCCGGGCGCGTAGGCGCACCCGGCACCGGCGAGGCGAAACCGCGGGCCCCGCCGCCCACGTACTTCGAGCAGCGGGCCACGACGGCTCGCTTCGAAACCCTCGGAGTCCACTCGCAATGTCCGCCTCTCGCGTTCTCGCCCTTCTCGCCACCGCCGTCCTCGTCGTCGCGGCGTGCACCTCGAGCGGCTGCCGGCCTCCACCCCGGTCGGAGGCGCCGCCTCGAGCGCTGCCGGCGTCGATCGTCGCGCCGCCAGCTCACCGACCTTCGGGATGGTCCTGACCGGGCCGAACGGGATGACGCTCTACACCCACGCCGGTGACAGCGCGACCGCGTCGACGTGCACCGGCGGCTGCGCCACGGCCTGGCCGCCCCTGCGGCGACGAGTCAGCCGACGGCCGGTGCCGGCGTCACCGGGCAGCTCGGCACCCTGACCCGTGCCGACGGCACGACCCAGGTCACCTACGCCGGCATGCCGCTCTACTACTGGCAGGGCGACGCGAAGGCCGGCGACGTGACCGGCGACGGCGTCGACTGGCTTCGCCGTCGCGACCGTCGGGGCGTCGGTTCGGGCCCGAATGCCTCCCCGGCTGCGCCTGCGCCGAGCACGTCCGGCAAGTACAGCTACTGACCCGGAGGGCTTCGACCTCGGCGACCTGATCGCTGAACGACCGACGCGTCGCGCGCCGGTCGTTCAGCCGCGCTGCGTGTAGGCTGCGCACGAAGGAGCACCCATGTTCCGGATGGCGGTCGGTCACAGCGACGACATCGACGTGGAGCGCGCGCTCGACGCCGTCATCGAGGAGTGCGAGGCGGTCCTCGCGGGCGCCGTCCCGAGCGCCGGCCTGCTGCTCGCCTCGTGGGATTCCGACCACCGGGCGCTGATCGACCGGATCCGCGCGCCGCTACCCGGGCATCGAGCTCGCCGGCACCAGCGTCGTCGGGCGAGATGTCGTCGGTCCTGGGCTTCTCCGAGGACTCCGTCGCCCTCGCCCTGTTCGCGTCGGACACCGTCGACATCGTGGCGGGCATGGGCCGCAACGTCGTCGCGCGATCCGGTCGCGGCCAGCCGCGCCGCCGTCGCGGACGCCCGCTCGAGATCCGACCTCCCGCCGAGCCTGTGCATCGCGATGACGACGGTCGGCCAGGTGGAGGCCTCGGTCATCCTGGACGCGCTGCGCGCGGCGCTCGGGCCCGACGTGCCCATCCTCGGCGGCGGCGCCTCGCCCAGGGATCCGGCCGACGACCCGAGGCACGGGAACGACGCCGGCCGGGAGATCGTCGGCGACGTCGTCACCGAGCGACGCGATCGCGATCCTGCTGTTCTGCGGGCCGCTCGCCATGTCCTACGGCGTCGATACGGGGTGGCGCGGTGTCGGGCCGACGGCGACGGTCACGGCCCTGTCGGGCGACAGCGTGGCCGAGATCGACGGGCAGGCCCGCGCTCGAGTTCTACGAGCGGTACCTCGGCACGGTCACGCCGGCGATCGCCAACCCGCTCGCGGTGTTCGAGACCGGCGAATCGGACCCGGTTCTACCTGCGGACCCCGATCGCGTACGACCAGGCGACCGGGTGCGTGAGCTTCTTCGGCGCGATCCCGAGCGGCGCGAAGGTGCAGCTCACGGTCGCGGCGACCGACGAGATCTTCGACGGGGCGCGGGCGTCGATCGCGGATGCCCTGGCGACCTTCCCGGCCGGTCACACGCCCGGACGCCGCGCTGATCTTCTCGTGCGCGACGCGCCGCTTCCTCCTCGGGACGCGGGCCCGGCGCGAGATCGAGGTGGTCCGCGACGCCCTCGGCACGGCGACGCCGCTCGCCGGCGTCTACTGCCTGGGCGAGATCGCCCCGATGGCGGCCGGCGACCCGTCGCGGTTCCACAACGCGACGATGGTCTCGATCCTGCTCGGCTCCCTGTGATCGCGGGTGGCTGACGAAGGCTCGCGTCCAGCCGGCGAGGAACCGCCGCCGGCGGAGCCCGCCGACGCGGCGTCGCTCGAGCGCGAGAACCGGATCGCTCGCCCGGCGCCTCCACCGCCTCGAGGACAACGTCCACCGCCTCGAGCAGTTACGGCGACTCGAACGCGCGCCTGCTGTCGCAGGTCGTCAACGACCTCGAGGCCGAACGCGCCCGGTCGCGCGCAGCTCCTGCTCAACGTGCTGCCGCAGCGGATCATCGACCGGCTCAACGCCGGGGAGACCCTGATCGCCGACCGCCACGACGACGTGACGGTCCTGTTCAGCGACGTCGTCGGGTTCACCGAGATCTCGGCGCGCCTGCCGACCGCGGAGCTGATCGTCGAGCTCAACGAGCTGTTCTCCGGCTTCGACGCGATCTGCGAGGCGACCGGCGTCGAGAAGATCAAGACCATCGGCGACGCCTACCTCGCGATCGGCGGCCTCGTCGAGGGCGCCGGCGACCACGCCGTCCGCGATCGCCGAGGCGGCCGTCCGGATGGTCGAGCTCGTCGCGGCGCGACCGGCCGCCGGCCGGGTGGCAGGTGCGCATCGGGCTCAACCGCGGCCCGGTCGCGGCCGGCGTGATCGGCACGACCAAGTTCGTGTACGACGTCTGGGGCGACACGGTCAACGTCGCGAGCCGCCTCGAGGCCGCCTCGCTGCCGGGCCGCATCCACGTCTCGGACGGCCTGGCGACCACGCTCGCGGATCGCTACGAGCTCGAGCCGCGCGGCACCATCGACATCAAGGGCAAGGGGCCGATGGCCACCTGGTTCCTGGGCGACGCGGTGAGCCGGTGACCGGACCGGCGGCGACTGAAGACCCCGGCGGCGTCCCGTGGCCGAGGCGACCGCAGGCCGCATCATGGGCGTCCACCACCACCACCGGAAGGCGAGCCGAATGCCCCGCTTGCAGGCCAAGAGCTTCGCAACCCCCGACGACGTCAAGACGATGCCCAAGGTGCGCTTCGAGACCATCTCGATCGACGACGCGACGGTGGGCCACTGCAGCTTCGAGCCCGGCTGGCGCTGGTCGACGGACATGGGCCCGATGTTCGGCGCCACGTCGTGCCCGATCCGGCACCTGGGCTACGCGATGTCGGGGGCGATGCACGTCGTGATGGACGACGGGCGGACGCTCGACGTCGGACCCGACACGGTGTTCGACATCCCGCCCGGCCACGACAAGTGGATCGTCGGCGACGAGCCCCTGGTCACGATCGAGTGGGGCGCCAGCGGCCGAGCCGCCCGGCGCGGCGATGCGAGGAGGACGCCTGCGCGCTCCCTCGCGACCGTCGCTGTTCACCGACATCGTGGACTCGACGGCGACCCTCCAGCGCCTCGGCGACGCCGCCTGGCACGACCTCCTCGCCGCGCACAACGCGCGCCTGCGGGAACAGCTCAACGTGTTCCGCGGCCGCGAGGTGAAGACGACCGGCGACGGCGTCCTCGCCGTCTTCGACAGCCCGGCGCGGGCCGTCTCCTGCGCCGTCGCGATGACGCGGGCGACGCGCGAGATCGGCGTCGAGATCCGGGTCGGCGTGCACACGGGGGAGATCGAGGCCGTCGGCGACGACGTCCGCGGCATCGCGGTCCACACGGCGGCCCGGGTCATGGCCCTCGCCGGCGCCGGCGAGGTGCTCGTGTCGTCGACGACGGCCGGCCTGCTCGAGGGTTCCGGCCGGCGCCTCGAGGATGCCGGGACGCACGAGCTCAAGGGCATCGACGGCGTCCGCCAGCTGTTCCGGGTCGTGGACGCGGCGCCCGCCTGAACGCGCCCGCAGCCGGCGGGCAGGCCGGCTGCTTGCTGTGCGGGTTGACATAGTGTGTGACACACACTATCGTGCCTGACATGGACTTCGACGGGATCCTCTCCGGCAGCCAGCAGGAGCTTCGGCGCGGCACGGTCGTGCTCGCGTGCCTGCTGCTGCTGCGGGAGCCCGGCTACGGGTACGCGCTGCTGGACCAGCTGCGCGACCTCGGCTTCAGCGTGGATGCGAACACGCTCTACCCGCTGCTCCGGCGCCTCGAGACGCAGGGAATGCTGGCCAGCCAGTGGGACACGACCGAGGCCCGCCCGCGGAAGTTCTATCGGATCAGCCCCGACGGCGAGCGCCTCGCCGCCGAGCTCCTCGCCGACTGGAACAGGATCGACGCCTCGATCCGCCGCCTCAACCAGGGAGGCCGCCCATGACCACGTTGACCGACCGCTACGTCTGGGGCGTCCTGCGCGCCGTCCCCGAGGCGCAGCGCCCCGACCTCGAGCCCGAGATCCGCGCCCTGATCGCCGACGCCATGGACGCCCGCGTCGCGTCGGTCGCCGGCGAGGCCCCGACGGCCGCCGAGCGCGCCGTCCTGACCGAGCTCGGCGACCCGGAGGTCCTCGCGGCCCGCTACACGGACCGCTCGCTGTTCCTCATCGGGCCCGCGTACTTCCTCGTCTGGAAGCGGCTGCTGCTGACGATCCTGCCGATCATCGTCCCGCATCTCCGCGATCGCCGTGATGGCGGCGAAGACGCTGACCGGCGACGCGAGCATCGGCGACGTCGGTCGGCGCCGGCGTCACGGTGGCGTTCAACGTGACGATCCAGCTGGTGTTCTGGTTCACGGTCGTGTTCGCGATCGTGGAGCGGCAGCGAGGACAAGCCGATCGGCGACGCGACCGACTGGACGCCCGACCACCTGCCGGCGATCCCCGTGCCGGGGCGCATCAGCCTGGTCGAGGTCGCGCTGTCCGTCGCCGGCCTCGTGTTCGCGGCCGTGTTCATCGTCTGGCAGCAGGTCGGCGGCGCCGATCGTGATCGACGGCCAGTCGTATCCCGTGCTCGACCCCGCGCTGTGGTCGTTCTGGCTGCCGTGGTTCCTCGTCGTCATCGGCCTCGAGCTCGTGTTCACGGGCGCGCTGTACCTGCGGGGCCGCTGGACGTGGCCGTTCGCCGTCGTCAACGCGCTGCTCGCGGCCGCCTCCGCGATCCCGGCGATCTGGCTGCTCCAGACGGGCCAGTTCTGGAACCCGGCGGCGGTCGACGCGCTCACGGGCCTGGGCGTCGGCGGCGCCATCGGAACGATCAGCGCGATCATCGCGATCTCGGTCGCCGTGATCGCCGGCTGGGACGCCGTCGACGGCTTCCTGAAGGCCGGCGCGCAACGCGAGATCGTCCGCGAACGACGCCCGCCTGACCGTCGCGACGGCGGCTCGCGCGCCACGCCGGCGCCAAACGTCGTGGCGTCCAGGCAACGCCCGCACGCACGCGGCGATGCGCCCTGCGCGATTGCGTGGCCTCCTCGCACCGAATCGGGTTGTCGAGGCCCGGTCCGTCGCGATACTGGTACCAATGGCCGCCCGACGGGGGGACGTTTGGAGCGGCAGCGCATTCATCCGAGCAACCGCACTGATCCGGACGAACGAGGGGCCCCGTGAATCTGCGCAAGATGAAGAAGCGGAAGGCGCGCGAGGCGCGCGACGACGCGTACGTCCCGCAAGCACCCGCCCCGCCCGTCGCCAAGGCACCCGAGCCCGCCGCCGATCCCGCCGCCGAGCCGCCCGACCTGCGGACCCGGAGGCCGGCGCCGAGGACGACGCCGACTTCGCCGAGCGATCCGAGATCGTCGAGCTCATGTACCGGGCGGCGCTCACGCGAGCGGAGGCCGCGGAGACGAAGGAACGGGCCGCCGAGGAACGGGCCGCGGAGGTCGAGGCCCGACAGCAGTCCGTCGAGGAGCGCGCGGCGTCGATCGACGGGCCGCGTCGCCGCCGTCGAGGCGCTCGAGCAGGCCGCCGCCGAACGGGTCGCCGCCGCGGAGGCGCTGGACCGGGCGGTCGCCGAGCGCGCCGCCACGGCCGAGTCGCGCGAGCACGCGCTGGCGCAGCGACTCGCCGCGCTCGAGGCGCGCGAGCAGGTCTCCATCGAGCGCGACTCGATCGCCAACGCGCGGGACCGCGGCGCCATGGAGCGCGACACGATCGCGAACAGCCGCGACCGGGCCGCCGTCGACCGCGAGGCGGCCGGCCAGGGCCGCGGCCGCCCGGCCGACCAGCGCGACCCGTTCGAGCAGGAGGACGAGGCCCTGGAGCGCGCCCGCCTCGAGGCCGAGCTGCAGCGCGCGCACCTCGACGGCCTCACCGGTGCCTTCCGGCGCGAGATGGGGCGGCTGGCCCTGCGCAACGAGATCGACCGGGCGCGGCGCGCCGACGGCAAGTTCGTCATCGCCTACATCGACGTCGACGGGCTCAAGGGCGTCAACGACCGCAACGGCCACGCCGCGGGCGACCGCGTGCTCCGGATGCTGGTCGCGACGATGCGCGCGAACCTCCGCTCCTACGACCCGATCGTCCGCTTCGGCGGCGACGAGTTCGTGTGCGGCATCGCCTCGATCGATCCCGGGCGAGGTCCAGCACCGGATCGGCGTCATCGACCAGTCGATGCGCCACTCGACCGGGGTGGGCATCACCGCGGGCCTGGCCGAGCTGACGCCGTCGGAGAACCTCGACGACCTCACGGCCCGCGCGGACGCGGCCCTGATCGCCGCCAAGCAGAGCCGGAGCGAGTAGCCCGGCCGTCACGACGCGCGGGCCGGGCGGTCCGCGCCGATCAGCGCTGCAGCAGCCGCAGGCCGGCGCGGACCCGCCGCGCACCCGGTCGCTGCGCGAGCCGCCGGGCCCGCGACCGGAGCCGCGCCGCCGTCGACGACCCATCCCGCGATCCGCCCGCCCGGCGCCGCGCCGACGACGGCGCCCGGGAACGTGATCGCCGCGATCCGGCGGTCGAAGGCCTCGGCCGCGCCGTCGTGCGCGAAGACGTGGTCCAGGCCCATCCGGCCCAGGAACGCGGTGAACGCCGCGAACCGCTCGCCGTGCACCGCGTGCAGGGCGCCGAGATCGGCCTCCTCGTACAGGCGCGCGGGATCGCAGCCGTCCTTGACGTCGCGCAGGAGGCGGTGCGGGATCGCGAAGTGGCGGGCGAGCTCGAGGGTGCGCGAGTCGTGGGCGAGCACCGTCGCGGGGGTGCCGGCGAGCAGCGCCGCGATGCCGCCGTGGATCCGCGACCCGAACACGTAGTCGGCCTGGCGCAGGTCGTCGATCCACGACCAGGGCTCGATGTAGACCCGTGCCCGGCCCTCGCGGAAGAACGGGTGCCCGGGATGCAGCGGCAGCGCCGCGTCGGGCGTGCCGCCGTCGAGCGGCGTCCCCTCCACGAGCAGGCGGAGCGTCCCGAGGTCCTGCGCGACGTACGTGAGGCGCGGGTATCGCGCCAGCGCATCGAGCCCGATCGGCCCCATCGCCGTGCGGTACGGCGAGATCGTGATCACGACCCGCGACCGCTCGTCCAGCGCCGGGACCTTGCGCTCGACGCGCAGCGCGTCGCCCCACAGGAACATCGACGGGCAGCCGATGACGTCGACGTCGCGATAGCCCAGCCCGTTCAGGTAGTGGAGCGTGCCCTCGCCCCGGACCCCGATCGACGGCGAGCGATCGAGCACCGCGTCCATGAAGGCCCGGACCGTGCGCTCGATCGGCTTGATCGCCGCGAAGTCGTAGTCGACCGTGCCCTGCGCCCCGACGCCGAGCACGACGACCGGGATCCGCAGGCGCCGGAGGAGCTGGGTCATCCGCGCGAGGGCGGGCTCGTAGCTGTTCCGGAACGCGTTCGCGAGCGCGATCACGTAGACGTCGTAGCGCTCGTTGATCCGGTCCGCGTCGCCCGGGCCGACCGCGAGGCGGTCCGCGGTGATCTCGACGCCCGGCGCGCTCAGCAGCTTCCAGGCGGCGTCGAGGAACACGAGGTTGCCCGCGTTCGTGGCGATCAGGTTGCGCTCGATCGTGGCCTCGACCGAGTGGACCGCGAACGGGTCGGCCGGGGCGCGGAACAGGATGCGGGTCATAGTCCAGTAAGTCTATCGACAAACTGGTGATAGCGGACGAAGAAAAACGGGGCTCCGCGAGGGAGCCCCGTCGTTCGTGGTGGTGGCTAGGAGGCGCTGGGCCGCGTGCCGAGCGGGACGGAGATCGTGATCGTCTGCCCGTTGCGGAGGACGGTGAGCGTCGCCGTCTGGCCGGGGGCCAGCTGGCTCATCACGAGGTCGAGCGGGTGCTGGGCGTCGAGCGCCTGGCCGTTGACCGCGGTGATGATGTCGCCCGCCTTGAGGCCGGCCTTGTCGGCGGGGCCGCCGGCGACGATGGCCGGGGCGGCGGACGACGGATCGATCGTGGTCGGACCGCCCGCGTTCGGGTCGAGGAGGCCCGGGAGCGCGTTCGGGTCCTGCCCCTGGGCGTTCGGGTCCTGCGCGTTGGGGTCGGTGCCCTGGCCGCCGTTCGCGAGCGCCGAGGCGTCGGGGATCCAGGCGCCGTTGTCGACGGGGAGGTTGGCGGACTGCTTGACGGTCGGGTCGATGGTCTCGAACCGGACGCCGAGCCAGGGCCGCGCGAGCGCCTGCCCGGCGGACGCCTGGGCGAGCAGCGGGCGGGCGATGTTGATCGGGATCGAGAAGCCGATGCCCTGGCTGTTGCCGGCCACGGCCGTGTTGATGCCGATGACCTTGCCCGACGGGTCGAGCAGCGGGCCGCCGCTGTTGCCGGGGTTGATCGCGGTGTCGGTCTGGATGAGGTTGGTGAGGCTGCCGCCCTCGACGTCGATGCTCCGGCCGAGCGCGGAGATGATGCCGCTGGTCACGGTGTCGGAGAACTGGCCGAGCGGGCTGCCGATGGCGAACGCCTGCTGTCCGACCTGGACGGTCGAGGAGTCGCCGATCGGGGCCGTCGGCAGGCCGGTCGCGTCGACCTTGACGATCGCGAGGTCGGTGAGGGTGTCGATGCCGTAGATCGAGGCGTCGAACGTGCGGCCGTCCTTGAGCGTGACCGTCAGCTTCGACGGGTTGCCCGAGACGACGTGGTGGTTGGTCAGGATCAGGCCGTTCGCGTCGAAGATGACGCCGGAGCCGATGGCCGTGCCCTGGCCGGTCTGGCCGGTGGTCGGATCGGTCTCGGTGACGCCGTCGGCGGTGATCGTCACGACGGCCGGGCTGACCTGCTTGACGATGTCGACGAGCGAGCCGCCCTGGCCGGCGGCCGGCGCGGGCGCCTGGGTCGAGGGGGTCGGTGTTGCCGGTCGTGCCGGGCTGGGTCGCCGGTGCCTGCGACGCGCCGCCCTGCTGGCCGGTCGTGGCCGGGGCCTGCGTCGGGGTGACCGCGCCGACCTGGGCCGCGTTCTGGTCGTGGGTCGTGGTCGCGTTGAGCGCGAGATAGGTGCCGCCCGACGAGAGGACGGCGGCGCCGAGCACGGCCGTCAGCAGCAGCGCGGGGCCGACGCCGCGGCCGTTGCGGGGCTGGGCGGGTGCCACGGGCTGCGCGGGCGCCGGGGCCGCGGCCCACGTCGGGGTCGCTGCGGGCCGCGCCGTGCCTTCGGGCGGGGCGAACATCGGGGCGGGGCTGGCGGGAGGCGCGAACGACGGCGCGGGCGCCCAGACGGGCGGGAACGCCGGTTGCGTCTCGTCGGTTGAAGCCGCTGTCGGCGCCGGCGGCCAGCTGCCGGGCGTCGGGGGCTGAGTCGGTTCGGTCATGGTTCCTTCCGCCCGGGCGGTGCTCTGGAGGACGACGCGATGGTTCCCGGGGTGCACGAACTACCGTGCCGAAGGCCCATGAGGGATCCCTGAGACGAAGGTGAAGGTTCCTTGACCTTGGAGGCGGTTTGGTTTCGGGACGCGAATCTTCCGCCGCGGGGTGCCGCCAGCGGGTCCGCCGTCGGGGGTCGGACGCAGGCCTCCGCTACCCGACCGCAACCCAGTCCGGCCGCTCGCCTCCGGTACACTCCACCCGGTCCAAACCAGTGTTGCGTGTATGAATTGGTGATGCCATGAAGGTCGGCGTCGCCAGGGAGACGGCCGCCGGCGAGCGCCGTGTCGCCCTGGTGCCCGAAGCGCTCGGCAAGCTCACGGCGGCCGGGCTCGAGATCCTCGTCGAGGCCGGCGCCGGCGACGGCGCCGCGATCCCCGACCAGGCGTTCGCCGACGCCGGTGCCACGATCGTCCCCACCGAGGCGTTGTACGCCGGGGCGGACGTCGTCCTGCGGGTCCAGAAGCCGGCCGGCGGCGAGGTGAGCCGCCTGCGCCGCGGCCAGGCCGTCGTCGGGCTCCTGTCGCCCCTGCTCGACCCCGCGCTGATGCAGTCGCTCGCGTCGGCGGGCGTGACCGCGGTGAGCCTCGATGCCATCCCGCGCACGCTCAGCCGGGCCCAGACGATGGACGCGCTCTCGTCGCAGGCGAACGTCGGCGGCTACAAGGCGGTCCTGATCGCGGCCAACACGTATCCGCGCTACTTCCCGCTGCTGACGACCGCCGCCGGCACGGCGAAGCCCGCCAACGTGCTGATCCTCGGCATCGGCGTCGCCGGCCTGCAGGCCATCGGCACGGCGAAGCGCCTCGGCGCGGTCGTGCACGCGTACGACGTGCGGCCCGAGACCCGCGAGCAGGCCGAGAGCCTGGGCGCCAAGTTCGTCAAGCTCAAGACCACGATCGACGCCACCGGCACGGGCGGCTACGCCCGCGAGCTGACCGCCGAGGAGCGAGCCGCCCAGCAGGCCGAGCTCAACGAGGCGATCGGCGGCATGGACGTCGTGATCACCACGGCCCAGGTCCCGGGGCGCAAGCCGCCGGTGCTCGTCACGGCGGCCGCCGTCGAGCGCATGAAGCCGGGCTCCGTGATCGTCGACATGGCCGCGACCGCGCTCGGCGGGAACTGCGAGCTGTCGAAGGCCGGCGAGACCGTCGTGACCCCCAACGGCGTGACGATCGTCGCCCCCGACAACCTGCCGGCCTCGATGCCCTCGGGCGCCTCGGCGTTCTACGCGCGCAACATCTCGTCGCTGCTGCTCGGGATGGTCAAGGACGGCGCGCTGAACCTGGACTTCGAGGACGAGGTCACCAAGGCGACCGTCATCACCCACGGCGGCGAGATCCTGTCGGACCCCGTGAAGAAGCTGCTCGAGCCGGCCCCTGCGGCCGCCGGAGGCCCCGCGTGAGCGATCAGCTCCTCACCTCGCTGGCGATCTTCACGCTGGCGATCCTCGTCGGGTTCGAGGTCATCAGCAAGGTCCCCGCGACCCTGCACACCCCGCTGATGTCGGGGGCCAACTCGATCCACGGCATCGTCCTCGTCGGCGCGATGATCATCGCGTCCGAGGCCGACAACCCGGTGAGCTACGTCCTCGCGTTCGTCGCGATGGTGTTCGGGGCGATGAACGTCGTCGGCGGCTACGTCGTCACCGACCGGATGCTCCAGATGTTCCGCAAGAAGCCGACGGCCGCCAAGGCCGGGACCGAGGGCGCATCGGACGCCCCCGGGGCCTAGCCGAGGAGCCGGTCGATGTCTGCCCAGTGGATCTACACGTTCGTCTACCTCGCCTGGCTGGTGGGGGCCTCCTGCTTCGTGCTGGGCCTCCACCGCATGAACTCGCCCGCGACCGGCCGCAGCGGCAACCAGCTGAGCGCCGCCGGCATGGTCATCGCGGTCGTCGCGACCTTCGTCTGGCTGCTCACCCGTGAGGGCGGCCTGTCCGGGACCGCGCTCGCGATCATCGTCGTCGGCTTCCTGATCGGCGGCGGCGCGGGCCTGTACACGGCCCGGACCGTGAAGATGACCGCGATGCCGCAGCTGGTGTCGCTGTTCAACGCGGTCGGCGGCGGCGC
Organism: uncultured Chloroflexia bacterium; assembly: GCA_963774695.1. Taxonomy (GTDB): domain Bacteria; phylum Chloroflexota; class Limnocylindria; order Limnocylindrales; family CSP1-4; genus CAIXZV01. Next base: position 19,052 of record CAVZFY010000001.1, read on the forward strand.
GGCGGCGCTCGTCGCGATCGACGACTTCATCAAGCTCAGCAACGGCGCCCCCGTGGACACGACGATCTTCGTCGTCCTGGGCGCGCTCATCGGCTCGATCACCTTCACCGGCTCGCTGATCGCCGGCGGCAAGCTCCAGGGCCTGATCCCGGGCAAGCCGATCTTCCTGCCGGGCGGCCGGTTCCTCACGATCGCCCTCGCGGTCATCGCGGTGCTCGGCACCGTGACGCTGATCGCGGGCGCCGCCGGCGCCCTCACCCTCAGCAGCGAGACGACGCTCGTCCTGCTCGGGCTCGTCGTCCTGTCGGGCCTGATCTTCGGCATCACGATGGTCCTGCCGATCGGCGGCGCGGACATGCCCGTCGTCATCAGCCTCCTGAACTCGTTCACCGGCACGGCCGCGGCGATGGCCGGGTTCGTGCTCGGCAACCCCGTCCTCATCATCTCGGGCGCCCTCGTCGGCGCCTCGGGCGCGATCCTGACCAAGCTCATGGCCGACGCCATGAACCGGTCGGTGCTGAACATCATGGTCGGCGGGTTCGGCGGCGGCGACGACGCGGCCGGTGCGGTCGCGGGGGCCGGCGGGACGGTCCGCGAGATCGGCGCCGACGACGTCGCCATCCAGCTCGCCTACGCCCAGTCCGTGATCATCGTCCCGGGCTACGGCCTCGCGGTCGCCCAGGCCCAGCACGCCGTCCGCGAGCTGGCCGAGCTGCTCGAGGAGCGCGGCGTCGACGTGAAGTACGCGATCCACCCGGTGGCCGGGCGCATGCCCGGGCACATGAACGTGCTGCTCGCCGAGGCGAACGTCCCGTATCCCCAGCTCAAGGAGATGGACGACATCAACCCGGAGTTCGACCGGGCGGACGTCGCGCTCGTCATCGGCGCCAACGACGTGACGAACCCGGCGGCCCGCCGTCCCGGCTCGCCGGTCTCGGGGATGCCGATCCTCGACGTCGACCACGCGAAGTCCATCGTCGTGATCAAGCGATCGATGGGCAAGGGCTACGCCGGCATCGACAACGAGCTGTACTCGGACCCCAAGACCGGGATGCTGTTCGCCGACGCCAAGGACGGCCTCGCGGCCCTCACCGCGGCGGTGAAGGCGCTCTAGCGCTCATCCCTCGCGCCACGACACGGCCCCGGCGTCGCCGGGGCCGTTCGATTCCCGCCGCGCCCTACAGTGATGGCATGCCCACCAACCCGCCGGCATGGCCCCGCCCGGCCAAGATCGCGTTCATCGGGTCGCACGGGATCCGCAAGACGTCGTCGCTGCTCGCGTTCGCGGCCGAGGCGCAGCGCGCCGGCCGGTCCGTCGAGCTCGGGCGCGAGGTCGTGCGCGACAACCCGCTGGGGATCAACGAGGGCGCCACGGGCGAGGCGCAGCTCTGGGTGCTCGTCACGCAGGTCCGCCAGGAGCTGGAGCTCGCGCGGCGCGCGGACATCCTCGCGACCGACCGGGGCGTGATGGACAACTACGCCTACTACCTGCGCTCGTGCGGCGGGACGGACGTGTACGCCGTCGAGCCGCTCGTGCGGCGCTGGTCGGCGACGTACGACCTCGTCGTCCGCCTGCTCCCCGACGTCGCGCTCCAGGCCGACGGCGTCCGCTCGACCAACGACGCCTTCCGCGACGAGGTCGAGGCGATCCTGGACCGGGTCCTGCCCGACCTCGTCCCGGCCGACCGCCTCGTGACGCTCCGCGCCTCGGAGGTCACCAGCCGGTTCGACTGGTTCGCCGTCCTCCAGCGCCTCGCGGCGTCGATCGGGGCCACGCTCGCCGCCGCCCGACCTCTGGCGCTGACCTACCAGGCCTCGGCGGCGGCCTCGCGCTCGGCGGCCGAGAGCACCAGCGTCGTCACGGCACCGGACGCCGGGTCGACCGCGACCTTGAGCTCCGCGCGCCCGTCGTCGCCGTCGACCTGGAAGGTCGCGGTCGTCGTGCCGTCCCCCGCCATCGGCAAGCCGCGTCGCATCGTCCCGAAGCGGGCGGCGGCGGCACGCATCGACCGTTCGATCGGGACCAGGTCGAGGTCCGGGCCGGCCACGAGGTCGGCGGGCCAGGCCGGCGACGGCGACCCCGCGGCGGCGAGGATCCGCTCCGCGATCGCGAGGAGCGCGTCCGACGGATCCGGGACGGCCGTGACCGCGAACCGCTGGACCCGTGGCGACGGCTCCGGGGTGACGAGGAGCGCGAGGCGGACCCACCCACGCTCGCCGCGGAGCCACCAGGTCAGGTGGGCCGGCGACTCCGAGACCTCCGGGCGCGTGGCGTCGGGCCGGAATGGACCGAGGTCGGCCGCGACCTTCTCGACCGCGGCGCGGCGCAGCTCGCGGGGCTCGTCGAGATCCATGTTCATCGCGAACGCCGCGTCGGCGACCGCGTCGTCCCAGGCGACGAGCAGGCCCTCCATCGCCGGTCGGAATGCACGCACGTCGTGCCCGGGCTGCACGCGCCGGCGAGGCACGGCGTCCGCGAGCACGAGCACCCGGAGCTGCTCGTCCACGACCGGGCGGCACGGCGCGTAGCGCAGGTTGCCGAGGCCGATCAGCCCGATGCCGGTCGCGGGGTGCCAGGTCATGTGCGCCCCGAACCCCGGATACCCGCCGGAGTGCTGGATGACCGTCCCCAGCTCCGTGTCGGACACGACGACGAGCCCGAAGCCGTAGCCCCCGACGATCGCGACCGGCGCCTCGTGGGCCGGGCGCGCCGGCAGGAACGGCGGGATCGATCGCTGGACCTGCTGCATCTCCCGGCGCGACGACCGCCGCAGCGGGTGGTCGCCCTCGGGATCGTCCCTGGCGGGAAACGCGTCCACGAACCCCGACACCCAGCGGGCGAGGTCGCGGACGGTCGAGAACACGCCGCCCATCGACGCCAGCGCCCCGTACGGGTCGTCGCCCTCGCGGGTGAGCTCGTCGTCCCGGCGCATGTACCCGCCCGCGAGGCGCTCGGCCGGCACGTCCTCGGCCAGGTAGGCGGTCGACGTCATGCCCAGCGGGACGAGGATCCGGTCGCGCACGAACTCGCGGTACTCGACGCCGGCCACCGTCGTCACCACGCGGCCGAGGATCCCGTAGCCGAGGTTCGAGTACTCGAAGACCGTGCCCGGCGGCCACGTGAACGGCGGGCCCGCGGCGAGGAGCCGCTCGAAGGCGTCGAGCGGCAGGCCCTGCTGCCGGTCGCCCCACGGATCGTCCGTGGCGAGGCCGGCCGACATCGTCATCAGCTGGCGGACCGTGATCGGCGGGGAGTCGGCCGTGGGCGGGCGCCAGCCGGCGAGCGCCGGGACGTGGTCGGCGACCGGGTCGTCCAGGCGGAGGCGGCCCTCGTCGCGCAGCATGAGCAGCGCCGTGGCCGTGAAGCTCTTGGTCATCGACGCGATGCGGTAGACCGAGTCCGCGTCGGGGCGCCGATCCTCGCCGTCGCGGATCGTGCCGGCGCCGGCGGCATGGACCAGCGCGCCGTCGCGGACCACGCCCCAGGCGACGCCGGGGATCCTGGACTCCTCGCGGAGGCGCTCGAAGCGCGCGTCGAGCGCGGGCAGCAGGTCGTCGAACGCCGTCACGCGACGATCATGCCGGACGGACGCGTCCGCCGCGGAGCCGCGAGTGCGCGGCGTCAGGCCGATGCGTCCTCGACGAACACCCGGAACGCGAGCACCTCGCGGAAGCCGATCGCCTCGTAGACCGGCAGCCCCATGGTGCTCGACTGGAGGATCGCGACCGTGGCCCCTCGCGCCGCCCCGTCCGCCACCGCATGCCGGGTCACCGCCGCCCCGTACCCGCGGCGACGGGCGTCCTTCAGCGTGGCGACGTTGTAGACGCCGATCGTTCCGCCGGACGTGTACCCCATCGACGTGGCCACCGGGCGGTCGTCGACGTAGCCCACGTACAGCCCGATGCCCGGCAGGCCGAGCGTCTCGATCGGCACCAGCCGGCGGGCGATCTCGATCGGCAGCCCGAAGCCCGGGGACATGACCGCGAGATGGTCCTCGAGCCCGGCCGCGTCGACCGCCCGGCGGATCTCGAGATCGCCCAGGGCCGTCGACGGCGCGACGTCGGCCGGGATCGGATGGAGCGCGAGCGCCGGGTAGGCCTCGTCGTGATCCTCGTGCAGGCCGAGCGCGTCGAGCGCGGGCACGGCGGCGTCGTCGATGCCGGCACGGAGCCGGACCTGGAACGGCACGTCGCGCGCCCGGAGCGCGCCGACGGCCCGTCCGAGCGCCGCGGGATCGGCGGCGTCGCCCGTCGCGACGACCTGGTTGAAGAACGGGACGGGCAGGCCGCTGGCGAACCACGCGACGTCGCCCTCGCGCCCGGATGCCCCGTCGGGGCTGAGCGAGACGCCGGCCGACCACAGCTCGATCTCGTTGTCGAGGTCGAGACGCGCAAGATCGGCGGTCGTGGGGGTCATGGAACGGCCTCGGCGCGCTTGGGAGTGACGGTGGCGGAGCCGGCGCCCAGCATACGACGGGGCCCGATGGGTCTGGCGCCTGCTGGTACGGTGATCGCGGATCATGGGGGTTGACCTGCACGACCCGGTCGTGCGCGATGCCATCGGGCTGTCGCACCTGGCCGAGGTCCCCGAGCCGCTCCTCGCGCCGCTGCTCGCGGACGCGATGCGCCTCGTCGTCCCCGCCGGCTCGCTCGTCCGGCGGGAGGGCGAGCGCGGCGCCCATGTCGAGCTCGTGCTCAGCGGCCTCCTCCGGATCTTCGTCTCGTCGCCCGACGGGCGGACGCTGACCGTGCGCTACTGCCGGCCGGGCGCCCTGGTCGGCGTCGTCTCGCTGTACCGGCCGGGGTACGTGATGCCGGGCGCCACGCAGGCCCTGCTCGAGACCGACCTGCTCGTGCTCCGCGCGGACGGGGTTCACCGCCTCGCCGAGCGCGAGCTGGCGATGGCGGGCGCGCTCCTCAACGAGCTCAGCGAGCGAGCCCACCAGTTCGTCGCCGAGCTCCCCGGGGCGTCCTTCGCGACGGTGCGCCAGCGGCTCGCCCGCCACCTCCTCGACCTCGCCGCCGACCACCAGCGTGGGGCGCGCCTCGTCGCGCCGGTCAGCCAGCAGGCGATCGCCGATGCCGTCGGCAGCGTCCGCGAGGTGGTCGTGCGCACGCTGGGCGACCTGCGCCGCGAGGGGCTCGTCGAGACGGGCAGCGGCGGCATCCGGATCCTCGATCCGGACCGGCTCGCGGCCGAGGTGTTCGCCGGCCCTGTGACCGAGGTCCCACGAGCGACCGACCCGGGTCGCTGACCCGCCGCGCCCGCGACCGCAGGATCCGGCGACGCCCCGTCGCGTCCGCACTGGAGTCGCCGCATGAGCCGCTCGTACCTCGTCCTGACCACCCTGCCGCCCGTCGCGAGCACCGACCCGAGCGAGCGGGAGGCCGTCATCGCCGCCCGACGGGAGGACGCGCTCGCCGCCCGCGGAGCCGGATGACCCGAGCGTGACCTCGATCGACGGGCGCCCGCTGATCCTGGGGTTCGTCGACCGGCTGGGCCGGACCCACGTCTGGCCGGGCCTGCTGCGGTTCCGCCACTCGCGCTGAGCGCGCGGGCGCTCAGTCGGTGAGCTCGATCCGGATCCGCTTGTTGATCCGGCCCTTGGACTCGTAGCCGGTCACCCGGATCCCGCCCACCTCGCGGGTGTTCGCGACGTGGGTGCCGCCGTCGGCCTGGAGGTCGAGGCCGACGATCTCGATCGTCCGGATCTCCTCGATGCCCTCCGGCAGCAGGTTGATCTTGGTCCGGATCAGGTCCGGGATCGCGAACGCCTCGTCGCGCGGCAGCACGTTGACCCGCACGTCGCGCGCCGCGCGCAGCTCGCCGTTCACGGTCGCCTCGATCGCCTCGACCAGGTCGCCGGACATCCGCTCGAACTCGAAGTCCATCCGGCCCGAGCCGGGCTCCATGTTGCCGCCCGTCACGAGCGCGCCGTAGTCCCGCCACACGACCCCGCACAGCGCGTGGAGCGCCGTGTGGGTGCGCATCAGCGCGTGGCGACGCGCCCAGTCGACCTCGGCGGTGACCCGGTCGCCCGCTCGCGGCAGCTCGCCGTCCTCCGGCGGCTCGAGCTCGTGGACGATCTCCCCGCCGACCTTGCGCGCGGCCCGGACGACCCACGACCGGCCGTCGCCGGCGCGCAGGATCGTGCCCCGATCCGCCGGCTGCCCGCCGCCGCCCGGGTAGAACGACGGTCGTGTCGAGGACGACCAGCGGCGGGCCGTCGGACGCGGCGACCTCGAGGATCCGCGCCTCGATGGCGCGCGCGTAGGCGTCGCGGTAGCAGACCTCGTCGACCCGCGGGGTCATCGCGCGGGGATCAGCCCCCGACCTTGAGCGTCCCGGTCATGTTCGGGTGGACGTCGCACACGAACGGGTACGTCCCCGGGGCCAGCGCCGGGACGTTGTAGGTCGTGACGATGACGCCGGTGACGATGTCGCCCTTGAACGCCTCGTTGCCGCTGCTGTCCTTGATGTCGACGTTGTGCGGCGTGCCCGCGTCGCCGTTCCGGAACTCGATCTGGAACGGCACGCTCGCCGGGCGCGTTGACCTCGGGAGTCGTGAAGTTGAGGCTGAGCGCCTCGATCACGACGGGCGCGCCGCCCGCGGCACCGCTGGCGCCCGGCGATCCGCCGGCCTCGGCGGAGGCCACGGCCGACGCGACGGCCGAGGCGGCCGGCGCGGACGCGGCGGGCGCGCCCGATGCGCCGGGCGATCCCGAGGGTCCGGGGGTCGGCTGCGGCGTGGGCGGGGCATAGGTCCAGGCGGGCGGGGTCGACGAGGCGCACCCGGCGGCGAGGATCGACATGGCGACGAGGACGGCGATGAGGGGGCGACGCATCGGAACCTCGGAAAACGGCAGGGCGGATCGCGACGATCGTACCCATTCCGGGACCCGCCTGTCGCCGGCACGCACGGTCGGTGGCGCGGCGCTAGCCGAAACCGCCGCCCGGCGGGGCCGCCCCGTCCTCGAGCCCGAGGCGGATCGCGACGGCCGCCGCCTCGACCCGGCCGGACACCCCGAGCTTGGACAGGATGTTGCCGACGTGGACGCCGACGGTCTTCTGGCTGATGAACAGCCGGTCGCCGATCTCCCGGTTCGTCCGGCCGCGGGCGATGAGGGCCAGCACCTCGAGCTCGCGCTTGGACAGGCCGAAGGTGTCGCCGGTCGCGGGCGGCGGACCGCCGAACGGCACGCCGGTCGGCGAGGCGGCATCCGCGATCGGACCGGGCGAGACGGCGGGTCGGGGGACCGAGGGCGGCGGCGCGGGCTCGGCGAGGAGCTCGTCGACCTCGGGCGGGAGCTGGATCAGGGCGCGGCCCGCGAGCTGGCGCAGCGCGCGCAGGAGCGGCCGCGCGTGGAGGCGCATCCCGAGCTCGACGGCCGCGGTCAGCGGCTCGCGCGCGTCGGCGCGGACGACCCGCGCATCCGTGCGGGTCTTCGAGCCAGCGACGCCCGCGGTGGCGCCGCCCAGGATCGCCTCCGTCTGGCGCCAGCGGGCCCGGCCCTCGCGGTACGGATCGCCGAGGTCGTGCCAGCGGCCGGCGAGCGTGGACCAGGCCGCCGGGTCGTCGCGGCCCTGCAGCCGACCGTGGAACGCGCGCGCCGTCGCGAGGCTGGCCTCCGGCTCGCCACGTCCCGTGCCGTCGCCGTCCGCCCGGGCGCGCACGACCGCCGCATCGGCCTCCGCCAGGATCCGTCCGGCGCGCTCGCGGGAGGCGGCGACATCGCCGATCCGTCGCTTCTCGAGGGCCTCGGCCACGATCGCCGACTCGACCTCGAGCGCCGTCGCCGCCATGCGGGCCATCAGGACCCAGTCCTCGGTGCCGCGGACGCGCGCCCAGCCGCGCTCCGCGGCCCGCCGCGCGTCGGCGAGGTCTCCGCTCCACATCGCGTAGGACGCCGTCGCCTGGTAGGCCGGCACCGCGAACTGGAAGTCGCCGCCGGTCTCGAGCTCGACGAGCACCCGCCCGAGCAGGCGGCCGGCCTCCTCCCCCGCCTCGGACTCGATCTCGACGATGACGAGGTTGAGGATCGCGTTCACGAACGGGACGCCGGCGGGGCTCCAGTCGAGCGCCCGGAGGCTGAGGTCGCGCGCCTCCGGCCACCGCCCGACGTCGACGAGGATCCCCGCGACGTTGCCGCCGAGCAGGTTCGCGTACACGGCCTCGAGGTCCATCGCCCGGGCCTCCGCCATGTCCCGGAAGGCCTGGTCGATCGCCTCGCCGGGTCGTCCGAGCAGCTCGAGCACGACGGCCATGTTCGCGCCGGCCCGCCACCACTCCTCGACCAGGCCGAGCTCGCGCGCCCGCTCGATCGCCTGGCGCAGCAGCCGGACGCCCTCCTCGGGGTCGTCGCCCCACGCCCGGACCACCGCGAGCGTGGTCATGGCGTGGATCGCCTCGGGCTCGGCCTCGTCGCCCAGGTCGCGGGCGATCTGGAGGGCCTCGGAGGCCGCCCGATCGGAGTCGCTGAACGCGCCCGCGATCATCCGCTCCTGGGCGAGCAGCGCCAGGATCCGGGCCCGGGCGAGCGACGGCTGGGCCGGGACGACGCCCGCGGCCTTGCGCAACGCGGTGGTCGCCCCGGCCGCGTCGCCGGCGGCCACCCGATACCGACCGAGCCGCGCCTCGAGCACCGCGTACGCCGTGCGGTCGCGCCGCTCGCCGAGGGACGCGAGCACGCTCTCCGCGTACGCGACCGCGCGCGTCGGTCGCATCGCGGCATAGGCGGCCTCGGCCGCGACCTGGGCGATCGCCGTCCACGCGTCGTCGTCGGGCAGCGCCATCGCCGACCGGCCGATCGCCGCCGTCGCTCCTGGCCCCGGTCTCGGCCGCGTCGGGCATCGGCGGCGGGAGGTCGCCATCGGGCTCCGGCAGCCCCAGCACGAGCTCCAGCGCCTCGATCGCGTCCTGCGGCGCCTCGACGGCCATCGCCAGGCGGCCCGCCGCGAGGGCGGCGTCGCGCGCCTCGGGCAGGCGGTTCGCGGCGCGCCAGTGCGCCGCGGCGACGGCCGGGACGTCCTCGAACGCCTCGGCGAGGGCGGCGCGGTACCGGGTCCGCTGCATCGGGAGGAGGTCCGTGACGACGGCGCGCGCCACCAGCTCGTGGCGGATCTTCAGCCGATCGTCGCCGTCGGCGCGCACGAAGCCGTGCTCCAGCGCCTCGGCCAGCCCGGCGGCGAGGTCGGCCTCGAGGCCGCCGGCGCCGCGCCGCGGCAGGGTCGTCGAGCGCGGGGGCAGCGCGCCGGCCTGGACCGTCTCGAGCGCCGCGGCCGCGCGGGCGAGGCGCGCCCGGTCCATCGGGCGCTCGGCGGGGGCGAGGATCCGCAGCACGCGGCGGCATTCCGGCGAGCGGCGCGCAAGTCGGGCCGAGACGAGGTCGGCGAGCGATCCCGTGAGGGTGGCGCTGCGGAGCTCGCGCCGCGCCGCGACCAGCTCCTCGACGACGAGCGGCGATCCCGCGGACCGCTCGGCGACGAGGACGACGATCGACGCGGACGGCCGCTCGCCGTCGATGCCCTCGATCAGCCCGGCGATCTCGCGGCGCGCGAGGGGCGCGAGGTCGACGCGAACCGGCGGCCGCAGGCCCGCCTCGATCACCGCGAGGTTCTCGCGCAGCTGGTGCTCGCCGGCGAGCCGGTCGGGCTGGTACGTGAGCACGAGGCAGATCCGCTCGTCGCGCGCGATCCGGGCCACGAACGTGGCGAAGGCGCGGGTCGCGGCGTCGGCGGCGTGGAGGTCCTCGAGCGCGATGACGATCGGGCGTTCGGCGGCGACCCGGCCGAGCCAGCGGAGCAACGCCTCGAGCGCCCGCGGCTGGCGCCGCTCGGGGTCGGCGAGGTCGCTGGCCCGTGGCCCGGGAACCGTTTCCGCGCGCTCGGCGACGCCGGGCAGGCCGAGGAGGATGGGGCGGGCGTCCCGGGCGAGGAGCGCATCGGTCTCGGCGACCGGGCGGTCGGCGAGCAGCGGGCCGATCGCGTCGAGGACGGCCGCCCACGGGGGGTCGATCGGACCGTGGGCCTGGCCGCGCAGCACGAGCGGCGGCTGCGGGCGCGCACCGAGGCGCTCGATCGCCTCGTCCAGGAACCGCGACGCGCCCATCCCGGCGCTGCCCGCGACGATGACGGTCGTCGCCGTGCCGGCCACCGCGGCGTTGACGGCCTCGACGACTCGAGCGAGCTCGGATTCCCGCCCGATGTATCGACGGCTGACCACACGCCCCGGCATGGGCGGCATTGTAGGGGCGCGGACCCGGCGCCCCGGGCGTGTGCCGCCCCGCGCGCGGCGTCCGCCGTGGCCCCGCCCGGCCGGTACGCTGCCCGGGTGACCGAACGGCGGCCCCCGCACCCGGCGAACGACCTCAACGAGCTCCCCGGCGAGGAGTGGCTGTACTTCACCAAGTCGGTGTGGACGACCGCCTATCCGTCGGAGCTCGGCCACGCCCGCCGGCGCGTGCACGGCGCGAACAAGCCGCCGCGGCTGATGGCGCGCCTCATCGAGTTCTTCACGCGCACCGACGAGCTGGTCCTCGACCCGTTCGCCGGCGTCGGCGGCACGCTGCTGGGCGCCGCCATCGCGCGCGGCCCGAGGCGAGCCGTCGGCATCGAGCTCGACCCACGCTGGGCCGCCGTGTTCGCCGAGACGGTCGATGCGCTGCGCGCCGAGCACGACGGCGCCGGTCCGCGGCTCGCGGACCTCGGCCCCAACGACCCGGGCGGCGACGCGGACGTTCGATCCGGCCGGCGTGGAGATGCGCCTGGGCGACGCGCGCATGCTCCTGCCGACCCTCGCGTCCGACTCCGTCGACTTCGTCGCCACCGACCCGCCGTACAACGTCCAGCTGCCGATGACGATGGCCGGCGGCCCGCTCGTCGCGTGACCCACGCGAACCGGCGGACGGACTACGCGATGCGCTCGGACCTCGCCGCGGACCTCGCCAACCTCCCCGACTACGCGGCCTTCCTCGACGCGATGAGCGGGATCCTCGCCGAGCTCCGCCGCGTGCTCCGGCCCGGCCGCTACGTCGCGCTGATCGTCCGCGACGCCTACCAGGAGGGCCGCTACCTGTTCACCGGCGCGGACCTGGCGTCACGCGCCGCCGCGGAGGGCCTCGTCCCCAAGGGCGACGTGACCTGGTACCAGGCGGGCAGCCGGCTGCGGCCGTACGGCTATCCGCACGTGTTCGTGCCGAACATCGTCCACCAGCACATCATCGTGCTGCGCAAGGATCCGGAGCGGGCGGCCCGGCGACCCCGCAAGGCCGCCGGAAAGGGACGGGCGCCTAGCTCTCGCCGAACTGCTGGCGCTTCTCCGTGTAGGCGCGGAGGATGTCCTCGAACCCGCCGACCATCGGCCCGTTGTCGGCCGCGGTCCAGGTGCCGCCCGCCGTGGACGAGTCGATGACGACGTCGCCGAGCGTCATCTTGTGGATCCACCCCTCGCGCCCGTCGGGCAGCAGGATCCGCCAGTACGTGCCGCGCTTCTCGAGCAGCACGACCTCGTCGCCCTCGTCGAGGACGCCGATCTCGACGCCCCGGACCTCGTCGGGCTCGCTGAGCAGGCTGACCAGCCGGTAGCGGATCAGGCGCCGCTCCATGCCGGTGACGGCCGTGCCGACGTCGCCGTCGAACGTCAGGCGGACGTTCGTCGACACCGTGCGCGTCGGGTCCGTCTTGCGTGCCTCCATCAGGGACGGCCGGCGCCAGCGGGGCATGTGGCCGTCGACGATCTCCATCTCCGGGATCGGCGCCATCGCCGCCTGGACCGCGCTCGCGGCGACGGCCGCGCCGGGCATGACGCGTCGAGGGCATCATCTTCGGGGCCGGAGCGAGGCCGGTGCCGCGTGCGGCGCTGGCCGCCAGGATGTCGTCGGACGCCGTCGGCTCACCGTCGCGCCGCTTCTTGCCGAAGACCATGAAGGCCATCAGCATCGTCACGCCGCCGGTGGTCGCGATCGCCGTGGGCATGACCCCGGCGAGGATCGCGTCGATGCTCATCGGCGCGCCGAGCGAGCCGGGATCCGGCGCGTGCCGCCGGCCGGTGCCGCCGTCGCCGGCGCCCGGTCGGACGAAGCTGTCGCTGCCGCCCGTGAGGTCGCTGCCACCGCCGCTACCGCCGATGCCGCCGCCGTCGCCGCCGCTGTTCTCGCCCAGGGCCGGGATCAGGACGGCGACCGCCGGATCGGGGCTGGGCGAGGGCGACGGCCCGTCGCTCGGGGACGCCGACGGGGTCGGCGCCACCGTCGGCGACGCGGTCGGCCGGGCGAGGGGCTTCTGGGTCGCGTGCGGGGCGACGTGCACCTTGGGGCTCGGCCGGGGCGTCGGACGCGGCGTGGGCCTGGGGGTCGGCCGCGGCGTGGGCCGGGGGGTCGGCCGCGGCGTGGGGCGGGGCGTCGGCTTGGGCGTGGGCTTCGGGGTCGGCTTGGGCGTCGGCTTCGGCGTGGGCTTGGGCGTGGCCACCGGGCCGATCGTGATCGAGGGGCCGTCGACCGACGACGTGTAGACGCCGCGATGCTTCTCGTCGAACTTCACGCGAGTAGGTGCCGACCGGGAGCGTGATGGTCGTCGAGAACCGCACGCCCTTCTTCCAGTTGTGGTTGCCGGCCTCGGCCTGCATGTCGTGGCTGGTGCCGCCGACGGTGACGTGCACGTAGTCGGGCGGCGTGCCGTTCGAGTGCTGGTACGTCACGGACAGGGTGATCTGGGTGGTCGGGAAGCCGCTCGTCGGCGAGACGCTCGGGTCGAACAGCCGGGGCGGCGACTCGATGGCCGTCGCGGGCAGCACCATCGCGGCGACCAGCACGAGGCTCGCCAGCGTCGCGCGGGCCGGCGATCGGCCCAGCGCGCTGACGATCGCGCAGAGGAGTGTCCCGCGAAGCCGCAACCCGTGGTCCGCCAACTGGGTCCCTCACGGCATGAGGGCTCTTGGTGGAGCATCGGAGCGGCGACCGGGGCCCGCAATGGTACGGGGGTCAGGATCGAGTTGGGACCGCCGGTGCGCGGCGGTCGACCCGAGCACCCGTTAGGGGCATCGAAGCGCCCTTTCGCGGCGCGTCCCGGCAGATTCCGGTGCGCCGTCGCACCGGGCGATGGGCGAGTCCGGTGCGGTCCGGTGCGGTGAACCGGACGGTCGCGTCATCCCGCCTACCCCATCGGGTCACTCGCGCCCGCCGCGCGCGACCCCGACGATGCCGCCATGCAGATTCTTGCCGGCAGCTCCCAGATCACCCGATCCGACCGCTTCGCCGTCGCCCGCTCCGCCTTCACCTCCGTCCTCCTGGTCGTCGTCGGGTTGCTGATGGCCTGGCTGTGCCTCGCGACCCCGATCGTGACGTCGTTCGTGCCGCAGGGCCGCCCGTCCGTCGCGGAGGCGGCGACCGGCGCCGTCGCGTGGGGGTTCGCGATCATCGTCCCCGCGGCGTTCCTGATCATCGGCGTGGCGCGGATCGCCGCGATCATCGACACGGCGTCGCAGATGCGCCCCCGGATCTCGACGTCCAACCTCGCCAAGGCGCTCGGCCCCGAGTACGTCGCCGCCACCGGGGTGATCGTCCCGGGCGGCCGGCGGGTGCACGAGCTGGTGCTCGGCCCGTTCGGGATCCTCGTCATCGCGGTCGTCCCGCCGTCGAGCATCACGCGCCACGTCGGCAGCCGCTGGGAGATCCGCGACGAGCGCGGCCGGTGGGTCCCGATCGAGGCCCCGCTCGACCGCGCGACCCGCGACGCGGAGCGCGTCCGCGGCTGGCTGGGCGGCGAGGACCGTGACTTCGTGGTCCGCGTCTACGCGGCGATCGTGACCGACGCGAAGGACATCGAGCGGACGCCGACGTGCGCCGTGGTCCCGCCGAGCGAGCTTGCCGGCTGGATCCAGGCGCTCCCGACGCAGCGCGGCCTCAACGCCGAGCGCCGCGAGTGGCTCGCCGAGACGGTCGCCGGGATCGCCGCCGGCTCCTGACGGGACGCGCTCACGCCTGCCGCCGACGAGGGAGTGGTAGGGGAGCCAGGACTCGAACCTGGAACCGGCGGGATATAAGCCCGCAGCTCTAACCGATTGAGCTACTCCCCCACGGAGTGGGAGCCGCCGCGTATCCGCTTGGTGAACGAGCCCGAGGCGGAACGGCCGGCCGCGGAGCATCGGCGAACCCTCGCGCGACGACCCGAGCGGCTCGTCCTGGGCGGCGACCGACCAGGGCTCGCCCGCGAGCTCGGTGGTCAGCTCGCGCTCGGCGTCGGTCTGCTGGCTCTCGAGCGGGAGCGAGTCAGGGTCGAACGGCCGGTCGACCGTCGCGACGGCGGCCGTCTTCGGACGCGCGTAGGCGGGCGCGCCGTACAGCTTGGGGAGCGCGATGTGGACCTGGTCCTCGTTCGTCACGCGTTTCCTCGAGCACCTCGCCGGACGTCCGGCTGCGCGGATCATACCGGCGTCCAAACGTCCTCGTCACCTAGCCCGTCCGGGCTATGTGAGCAACGGCTTCACGATCTCGTGCAGGACCACGAGCACGAGGTAGGCGATCGGGACCGCGGCGAACAGCCCCAGCGCCGCGCTCCACGGCGTGCGGGTCGCCCGGCGCGAGCCCGACCCGGTCGGCAGCGGGACGACGAGCCAGGTGATGAACGCGCCCGGCGACGAGCACGATCGCCACGTACGCCGTCAGGAACGCGAGCCGCAGGTCACCGCCCGGGAGCGTGGCGCCGCGATCGAGCGCGATGTCGTAGACGAGGAACGCGAGCCCGAGCACGGTCGCGATGGTCAGGCTCGTCGCGACCGCCCGGAAGACGGGCCGCGGCGCGCGCCGGAACTGGCGCCACCGGACCTCGAACCAGCCGCGCCGCCGGACCTCCGCGGGCGCGCGGCGGTCAGCCGAGGGGCCGGTCATCGGAGCCCAGGATGGTCAGCGTGCGGCGGGGCGGCAGCGTCTCCGGCGTGTGGCGTCGCCAGCAGCTCGACGGCGTCCGCGAAGCGGTCGAGCTCCTCGTCCGTCGTCCAGAACCCCACCGAGATGCGCAGCGCGTCGAGCGCCGGCACGTCGGCCATGATCGCGAACACGCGCCGCTCGAGCTCCTCGAGGGCCGCGTCCGCCGCCCAGCCGGCGATCCGGAACGAGACGAGCGTCGCCATCGCCGCCCGCGGCGTCAGCACGGTGACGCCGGCGATCGACGCGAGCCGGTCGTGGGCATCGGCGGCGAGCCGGGTCGCGCGTTCCGTGGGCCCACGGCAGGCCGACGTACATCGACAGCCACCCGCAGCTGCGCGCGAAGCCGACGACCGATGGCCGGTGGAGGCCGGTGGGCACCGTCGCCGGCGCCGAGCCGCCGCGCCGCCAGAGCGCGCCCATGCCCTCGGGCCCGAGCAGCCACGCCTCGGCGGGCACGGCGTAGGCGTCGACGCCCAGGTCCTCGACCGAGACGGGCATCGCGCCGGCGGCCTGCGACCCGTCGACGATCAGGCTCGCCCCGGCGGCGCGCGCCAGCGCCCCGATCCGGGCGAGCGGGAGGACCGCGCCCGTGGTCGGGAGGACGTGGCTGGCGACGATGGCCCGCGCCGGCCGATCGAGGGCGTCGCCGAACGCCGCGACGACCCGGTCCTCGTCGGCATCGGCCGCCGTCGGTCGTGCGACGTCGACGGTGTCGACCTCGATCCCGTGGCGGTCCCGGAGCAGCCCGAGCAGCTGCGAGGTCCCGGCCGTCTCGTGGCCGGTCGTCAGGAGCCGGTCGCCCGCCTGCCAGTCGAGGGTCTCGAGCGCGAGCCGCAGGCCGTCGACGGCGCCGTGGACGAGCGTGATGTCGTCGGGGTCAGCGACGAGGACGGCCGCGACCGCGGCGCGCGCCTCGCCGACGCGCTCCAGCGTCTCGAACGCGAGGTCCGGGTGGCCGCGGCCCGTCGTCAGCTCGCGCTGGGCCTGCTCGTCCATCGCGCGCTGGGTCTCGGACGGCATCGGGCCCGCGAGCGCGGCGTTGAGGTAGATCCCGGCGCCCGTGGCGGGCAGCAGCGTCCGCACGGCGGCCACCTTGGCCGGCTCCGGCATGAACGGGGACACCACGCCCGTATCATATCGACGCGTCCCGTCCGCACCCGCGAACCGCACGCCCGGAGGACTCCCCTGGCCGGCTTCGCCCGCCCCGAGCTCATCGCCACGCCCGAGTGGCTCGCCGAGAACGTCGGTCGCTCGGACCTGCGGGTGCTCGACGTGCGCTGGCGACCCGACGGCAGCGCCGCGACGCTGTTCGGCACGGGCCACATCCCGGGTGCCGTCCACATGGACTGGCGGACCTCGGTCGTCGATGCCGCCGAGATCGGCGACGCGCTGCTGCTCTCCGCGCCCGACCGGCTGGCGGGCGCGATGTCGAGGGCCGGCGTCGGCGACGGCACGTCCGTGGTGCTGTACGACGACACGCTCTCGTACTTCGCCTCGCGCGTGTGGTGGAGCCTGCGCGCGTACGGCCACGAGTCGGCGCGGATCCTCGAGGCCGGCTACCCCGCCTGGGTCGAGGCCGGGCAACACGGTGGTCAACGGCATCTCCGACGTGCCGGCGATGACGTTCACGCCGCGGGCCCAGGTGCGCCAGCGCCTGACGACGGCCGACGTCCGCGGGCTGCTCGGCGCGCCGGACGTGCAGCTGGTCGACGCCCGCGGCCCCGCCGAGTACCACGGCTACGAGGGCAACGTCCGCCGGCTCGGGCACATCCCGGGCGCGGTCAACCTGCCGGTCGCCGCGATGCACCAGCCGGGCACCCAGCGGCTGCGCGACGCCTCGGAGCTGCGGACGCTGCTCCTCAAGTCGAACATCACCCGGGGCCGCCGGCTGGTCTGCTACGACGGGTCGGGCGTGGCGGCGGCGAAGCTCGCCTACGTGCTCACGCTGCTCGGCCACGAGGACGTCGCCGTGTACGACGGCGGCTGGGCCGAGTGGGGCGACCGCCTCGACCTGCCGGTGGACCGCTAGCGGCCGGCCTGCCGGAACGCGCTAGAAGCCGCCGCGCATCCGACGGGCCGCCGGCACCGCCGGTGCGGGCTGCCGGAGCTGCCGGTGTCGCCGGCCCACGGGTCGACCGCCTTGTACGGCGCGAGGATCTGGGCCCGCCGATGGTTCACGGCGAGCATCGACGCCTGCTCGCGGGGCTCGTGCAGGGCGTCCGACCAGTAGGCCGCGTCGGTCACCGGGAAGAAGCGGCCGGTCAGGTCGCCCAGCGCCTGGCGCAGGCCCTCCGTCGGCATCAGGTGGATCTTGCCGATGACCTTGAACGGCGGGATCGAGATGATCGCCTCGGTGGGCGTCTTCGCCGTCCGCAGCTCCGGCATCGTCGGCGGGTCCGTCGTCGCCACGGCGAACAGGACGGCGTCGAGGTTGACCTGCGCGTAGTCGCTCCGCGTCGTCGTCCCCCGGCTGCCGAGCTCGTCGACCGTGACGTCCTCGAGGACGAGGAACGCCTCGTCGGCGAGGTTGAGGACGTCGCTGACGCGATGCTGCCCCGTCCGGATCGTGCCCGCGCGTGACGAGCGCGTCGGTGTAGAGCACGAGCTCGAGGCGGCCTTCCTGGAACATCGAGTACATGCTGGTCCCCTCTGTCGTGGCGGCTCGGCGCGCGTCGTTGCGCGAGCATACGGGTCCCTCAGCGCCGCGCGCTCGCCGTCACCAGGTGCTCGGCGCCGTGCTGGAGGCCCTCGTACAGCCGGGTCACCGTGGCGAGGGTGTCGATCTCGTCCGCGGGCTTGTCGGTGCGCAGGCGGGCGATCCGCGGGAACCGGAGCGCGAAGCCCGACTTGTGGCGCGTCGGACCGCATGATCACGTCGAAGGCGACCTCGACCACGACCGTCGGCTCGACCTGCCGGTAGCGGCCGAACGTCGCGAGCGTGTGCGCCTCGAACCAGCGCCGTCATCTCGGCGATCTCGGCGTCGGTCAGGCCGCTGTACGCCTTGCCGATCGTGACGAGCGCGCCCGTCGACTCGTCGCGGACCGCGAACGTGTAGTCCGAGAGGACGCCGTGGCGCTTGCCGTGCCCGACCTCGACGCCCACGACCACGCAGTCGATCGTCGCGAGCGCCTTCTTCATCTTCAGCCAGCCGAGGCCCCGGCGGCCCGGGGAGTACCGGCTCGTCCGGGTCCTTGACCATGAGGCCCTCGTTGCGCCGCGCCCGGGCCTGCGCGAACGCCGCCTCGAGCCCGTCGACCGAGTCGACCGAGACGAGGTAGCTGAGCGCGAAGCCGCCGCCGTCGCTCGCCAGCGGCAGGTCGAGGCCCTCGAGGCGGCGGCGCCGCTCCGTGAGCGGCTCGTCGAGGAGCGACGCGACGACCCGCGTCCGTGGTCCGGCGTCGAGGCCGAGGACGTCCCACGCGACGAAGATCACCGGGACGTCCGCGAGGATCTCTGCCGACGGGTTCTTGCGGCCGAGGCGCGCCTGGAGCTGCGAGGAACGGCAGCACCACGCCGTCCTGCCAGGCGAGCAGCTCGCCGTCGAGGATGCCCGCCCAGGGCAGGTCGCGCGCGCTCGCGACGACCTCGGGGAACTGGCCGCTGATGTCGTGCAGGTCGCGGCGAGTAGAGCCGGACCTCGTCGCCCGCGCGGTGGAGCTGGGCGCGGATGCCGTCGTACTTGTCCTCGACCCAGACCGTCGGGCCGAGGCGGCCGATGATCTCGGCGGCGTCCTCCGCCGGCGACGCGAGCATGAACTTGAGCGGGTGGAACAGCGCCGAGCGCGGCGTCGCCGAGGCGGCCCTCGCGGGCCAGCGTCGCGGTCCGGCCGACGTCGCCGGTGAGCATCCCGGCGCGCTTGACCTCGTCCAGCGGCCGGTCGAACGCCTTCGCGATCGCCGCCTCGAGCAGGCCCTCGCGCGAGGCCGATCCGCAGCTCGCCGCTCAGCACCTTGACGATGCCGGTCACCGTCCGGGGCGAGCGAGCGCGCGATGAGCGCCTCGAGGATCGCCGCCTTCGCCGCCGCGCCCGACGCCGCCTCGATCGCCTCGAACGCGGCCGCGACCTCCGGCAGGGTGGGCTCGACCGCCGGGATCCGGCGCGTGACCGGCCTGCTCGAGCACCTCCCCCACCGCCGTCGCCGACGTCGGAGGAGCGGTCGTAGGCGCGCCGCATCGCGTCGGGGTCCGCGCCCGCGACCCGCAGGACGGCGCCGCCGAGGCCCGCCCAGCCCACGCCGATCGAGCGCTGGTCGGCCTCGGGGAACGGGCGGCCGGTCAGGAACACGGCCGCGATCGGCAGCTCGCTCGGGCGAGAGGCCGGCGAGGTAGTCGGCCGAGGATGCGCGGTCTTCTCGGAGGTCTTCGTCGTGGCCGCGACGCGCTCCGCGGTCTCGCTCCAGCGGCGCATGTTCGGCGATGGTATACGGTTCCGGTGATGCTCCATCGCCGGTGGTTCCCGGATCACCTCGACGGCGATCTCGTCGTGCTTCGTCGACACGGCCGAGAGAACCTGCGTGACTTCATGCGCTGGTACCAGGATCCCGAGGTCGCCCGGCTGACGCGCTACCAGGACGGCCCGATGCGCGCCGAGGAGATCGAGCGCTTCTTCACGATGCGGTCGCTCGGGCCCGACTCGCTGGCGATGGGGATCCACGTCCGCGAGACGAACCGGCTGATCGGGTCGTGCGCGTTCAGCCAGCTCGACGGCGACAACGGCTCGGCCCTGTTCCACATCACGATCGGCGAGCGCGACGCCTGGGGCCACGGCTACGGCAGCGAGGCGACGCGGCTGATGGTCGACCACGCCTTCGAGTCCCTCGGGCTGCACCGCGTGGCGCTGTCGGTGTTCGCGTTCAACGAGCGCGCGATCCGGGCGTACCTGCGGGTCGGGTTCGTGATCGAGGGTCGCGCGCGCGAGGCGATCTGGCGCGACGGCCGCTGGTGGGACGAGCTCGCACATGAGCGTCCTCGAGCCCGAGTGGCGGAGCACACGCTGGCAGGAGCGCGCGGCGGCCGACGGGCGCGCGACGGAACGCCGAAGGTCGCCGAGCGCAGCGGCTCGCGGGGCGGCTGACCATGGCCAGCACCGGGCCCGCGGCCGACGCCGCGCGGGCGGCGTTCCGGACGCAGATGGAGGCGCCGGGCCACGCGGTCGAGAACGCGCGACTGGCTGCCGACGGGCTCGACGCGGCATTCGCCTCGGGGGCGCTGGTGAAGACGCCGGCCCTCGAGGGGATGCTCGGCGACCTCGCGCTCGCCCTGGAGCAGGACGACGGCCAGAAGCTCGGCGGCAAGACGGCCGAGGCCGCGCGCTTCATCCTGCGGGCCATCGGCCGCGAGCTGGACAACGCCTGACAGTTCGCGCTTGACTCTCGGGTAGGTCGAGGGTTCACGATGCCCCACATGGACGACGACCTGCTCCCCATCGGCCGCTTCGCGCGGCTCACCGGGCTGACGATCGGCGCCCTCCGGCACTACGACGAGGCGGGCGTGCTCGAGCCCGCCGACGTGGACCCGCTGACCGGCTACCGGCGCTACCGCCGCGACCAGGTCGCGACGGCGAGGGCCGTGGCCGCGCTCCGGGACCTCGAGCTGTCGCTGCCGGCGATCCGAGCGCTCCTCGACGCCGACGACCCGGCGATCCGGGGCGGCATCCTGCGCGACGAGCGCACCCGCCTCGAGGCGAGGACCGCGCGCCTCCAGCGCGCCCTCCATCGCCTGAACATGCTCGCCGCCGCCAACCCGACGCCCGATCCCCACACCAAGGAGGTTCCCGTGCCGACGCCCCCCAAGCCGCCCGAGCTCTCGCCCGAGATCCACCGCGCCCTCGGCGTCGGCCTCTACAACCGCTGCTGGGACCTCATGGAGAACGAGGACCGGACGCGTGACCAGGACGACGAGCTGATCGCGACGGCGTTCGCCTCGGCCTGGCACTGGCTCCAGGTCGGGAACACCGCGAACCGGGCGCGCAGCCACTGGATGTGCTCCCGGGTCTACTCGGTCACCGGCCGCGCCGAGCCCGCGCTGTTCCACGCCCGACGCTGCGTCGAGATCGTCGAGGGCGGCGGCGAGGGCCTCAAGGACTGGGACACGGCGGGCGCCTACGAGGCGATGACCCGCGCGCTCACGGTGAGCGGCGACCTCGAGGCCGCGGCGGAATGGAAGGCGAAGACGGCCGTCGCGCTCGAGGCCATCGCCGAGGTCGAGGACCGCGCGCCGATCGAGGGCGATCTCGCGACGCTCCCCGTCTGACGCTCGCGCGCGAGGTTGGCCGCATGCGACCATGGGCGCATGCATGACCTGAAGCTGGGCGTCCTCCTCTGGAACCAGGCCACCGACTGGCCGTCCTACATCGACGCCGTCCGCCGCATCGACCGGCTGGGCTACGCGCACCTGTGGGCGTGGGACCACCTGTACGCGATCTTCGGCGATCCGTACCAGCCGATCTTCGAGGGCTGGGAGAGCCTGAGCGCGTCCGCGATGGCGACCGAGAAGCTCCAGGTCGGCCTGCTCGTCGGCGCCAACACGTTCCGCAACCCGGGCCTCGTGGCCAAGCTCGCCTCGACGCTCGACCACATCTCCGGCGGCCGCGCGATCCTCGGCCTCGGCGGCGCCTGGATGGAGCCGGAGCACACGGCGCACGGCATCGACTTCGGGAGCGGGTTCGGGCAGCGGCTCGACTGGCTGGACGAGTCGGTGGCCGCGTGCCGCGACCTGCTCGACGGCAAGTCCGTCACGTCCGCGCCCGGCGGCCACTACCAGTTCGACGACCTGCGCCACGCTCCCGCTGCCGGTCCAGGCCCACCTGCCGATCATGATCGGCGGCGGCGGCGAGAAGAAGACCCTCCGGACGGTCGCGAAGTACGCCGACCTGTGGAACGGCATGGGCGAGCTCGACGTCGTCACCCGCAAGGTCGGGCATCCTGCAAGCAGCACTGCGAGGACGTCGGCCGCGATCCCGCGGACATCGAGTTCACGCTCGGCGTCAAGGTCACGATCCGGGACTCGGAGGCCGAGGCCGTCCGGGTCATGGAGGCCGCGCTCGAGCACAACAGGACGCCGCTCGCTGGATCGAGGGCGACTCGACGTTCTGGAACGGGACCCCGGAGCAGCTCGCGGAGCGGCTCGCGCCGTACGTCGAGCTCGGCTTCCGGACCGTGATCACCGAGCAGCCGGCGCCCTACGACACCGAGACCCTCGAGCGGTTCATCGGGCAGGTGAAGCCGCTCGTCGACCGCGGCTGACCCGCCGGCGCCGCCCCGATGACCGCCGCGATCGCCCACCCGCGCCGCCACCGTCGAGTTCGAGCACGTCACCAAGGTCTACGGCGCGGACGCGCCGAAGGGCGGCACGCCCGGCGCGGTCAACGACCTGTCGCCTGACGATCCCGGCGGGCAAGATCTGCGTCCTCGTCGGGCCGTCGGGCTGCGGCAAGACCACGACGCTCAAGATGGTCAACCGGCTGATCGAGCCGACGTCGGGCCGGATCCTGCTCGACGGCGTCGACGCGGCGACGCCGCGACGTGACCGAGCTGCGGCGCGGCATCGGCTACGTGATCCAGCAGGTCGGGCTGTTCCCGCACCAGACGATCGGCGAGAACGTGGCGACCGTGCCGCGCCTGCTCGGCTGGCCGGCGGCGCGCCGGCACGAGCGCGCCGAGGAGCTGCTCGGCGCTCGTCGGCCTGGACCCGGCGCGGTACGCCGGCCGCTATCCCGCGCCAGCTGTCCGGCGGCGAGCGGCAGCGCGTCGGCGTGGCCCGGGCGCTCGCGGCGGATCCGCCGGTGATGCTCATGGACGAGCCGTTCGGCGCGGTCGACCCGATCGTCCGCGAGCGGCTCCAGAACGAGTTCCTGCGCCTCCAGGAGGAGCTCGCCAAGACGATCCTGTTCGTGACCCACGACATCGACGAGGCGATCAAGATGGGCGACCTCGTCGCGGTCTTCCAGGCGGGCGGCGATCGTCGCCCAGTTCGGGCCGCCGGCCGAGATCCTCGCCAACCCCGCGTCGCGACGTTCGTGGCCCGGTTCGTCGGCGCGGATCGCGGCCTCAAGCGGCTGTCGCTGACGCCGCGTCAGCGACCTCGAGCTCGCAGCCGGCGGTCACGGCCCGCGTCGGCGACGACGCCGGCCGACGCCCGGCGCGCGGTCGCTGGCCGACCCGTTCCCCTACCTGCTGCTGCGTCGACGCCGACGACCGCCCGCTCGGCTGGGTCGACGAGCGGCGCATCCCCGCGCGACGGCCGCCTCGACGCCGCGCTCGTCGAGACCGACGTCGCCGCTCCTCGACCGGCGGACGACGCTCAAGGACGCGCTGTCGATGCTGCTCGACGCCGACGTCCAGGCCGGCGATCGTCGTCGACCGGCACGGGACGTACCGCGGCATCGTGAACGTCGAGCAGATCGCCGCCTACATGCGCGACACCGCGCGCGAGGCGCCGGCGGCGATCGGCTGCCGGACGACCGGCGACGGACGCCGAGGTCGACGACCCGGACGAGGCCGCCTCGTGATCGACTGGGCCTGGATCGGCGACCACCTCGGACGACCTCGCCGCGCGGCTCGTCCAGCACCTCTACCTCGCCGCTGATCGCCGTCGTCATCGGCTTCGTGATCTCGTTCGCGCTCGCCGTCTGGTCGGTCCGCCGGCGGCCGGCCTACGCGCCGATCACCGCGTTCGGCGGGATCCTGTACACGATCCCGAGCCTCGCCGATGTTCGCCGCCCTGGTCCCGATCACCGGGCTCTCGCTGCTCACCGCCGAGATCCCGCTCGTCCTGTACACGCTCGCTGATCTTCGTCCGGAACATCGTCGCCGGCTTCGACGCCGTCCCGCGCGACGTCCTCGAGGCGGCCGACGGCATGGGCTACACGCCGTCGCAGCGGCTGTGGCGCGTCGAGCTGCCGCTGGCGATGCCGCTGATGATCGCCGGGCTCCGGGTCGCCAGCGTCTCGACGATCGGGCTCGTGACGATCACGGCGACGCTCGGCGACCGGTTCGGCGGCCTCGGCTTCTTCATCTTCGAGGGCTAGCAGGCGCTTCTTCCCGACCGAGATGCTGTTCGGCGCCGTGCCGTCGATCGCTGCTCGCCGTCGCCGTCGACCTGTCGCTGGTCGCGGTCCAGCGGCGGATGACGCCGTGGACGCGCGCGGCCGAGGTCCAGCCGCTGCGGGCCCTGGGAGAGGCCGCGTGACCGATCATCACCGAGACCATCGCCTGGCTGACCGACCCGGCGCAACTGGTCGGGGCCGAACGGCATCCCGATCCGGCTGCTCGAGCACATCGCGCTGTCGCTGGCCGGCGCTCCTGCATCGCCTGCGCTCATCGCGCATCCCGATCGGGCTGTGGGTCGGCCACACCGGCCGAGGCGAGCGCGCTCGCGATCAACGCTCGCCAACCTCGGCCGCGCGATGCCGTCGCTGGCGCTCATCGGGATCGTCGCTCCCGTTCACGCAGTCCTGCTCGACCCGCAGCTCGGGTTCAAGGTGCTACCCGACGCTGCATCGCGATGGTCATCCTCGGCGATCCCGCCGATCCTGTCAACACCTACGCCGGGATCACGGAGGTCGACGCCGACCTGATCGAGGCCGCCCGCGGCATGGGCCTGACGCGAGCGCCAGGTCCTGCGGCGGCTCGAGGTCCCGCTCGCGCTGCCGGTGATCATCGCGGGCATCGGCTCGGCGGCCGTGCAGATCATCGCGACGGTGACCCTCGGCGCCATCTTCGGCTTCGGCGGGCCTCGGCGCGCTACCTCGTCGAGGGCATCGCCCAGAACGACGACGGGCATGATCGTTCGGCGGCGTCGTCCTCGTCGCGCTGCTCGCGCTCGCCGCGGAGGCGCTGTTCACGCTCCTCGCGCGGCGCGCCGTGCCACCCGGCGCGGACGCCGACGAACGCGCCGTCGGCCGGCGCAGGCCGCCGCCGCGATCTGATCCGCCGACGCGATGCGCGCGCACGAAGCGCAACGCGCGCGCAACGTTGCGGAACGGGTACCGGACAGGTCCTGACGGATTCCGCTGGTAAGGTCTTCCGCGCATGGCCGGTGTCTTCCGGCCGAACACATACAGAAGGAGACCCAATGCGGCTTTCCCGCACGCTCGCCCTCGGGGCGACGATGCTGGTGCTGGCCGTCAGCGCCTGCTCGTCGGGTGGGGGCAGCAGCAAGCCAACGGTCAAGATCGGATCCGTGGGCTTCGACGAAGCGAAGATCATGGCCGAGGTCTACGCCCAGGTCCTCGAGAACGACGGGCTACACCGTCAACCGCGACGGCATCGGGCTCGGCGCCCGCAAGGTGCTCCAGCCGGCCCTCGAGAGCGGCCAGATCGACCTCCAGCCGGAGTACATCGGCTCGCGGCTCGGGTCGAAGGCGTACGGCGGCACGCCGACCGGCGACCCGGCCGCGAACCAGACCGCGCTCCAGGCGATCCTCAACGGCAAGGGTGGCGGGCATCACCGTCCTCAACTACACGCCGGCGCAGGACCAGAACGCGTTCGTCGTCCGCAAGGAGACGGCCGACCAGTACTACGCTCACCAAGATGAGCGACCTGACCGCGGTGCAGGACAAGCTCAAGTTCGGCCTCGCCACCGACTGCCCGACGAACCCGCGTGTGCGGCGCGGCCCTCAAGGACGCGTACGGCATCGACACGTCGAACGCGACGCTGCTCGTCGGCGTGCGACACGCCGATGGCGCAGGCGCTGGTCGCCAAGACCATCGACGTCGGCGAGCTCTGCTCGACGCAGCCGGACATCGTCGTGAACGACTTCGTCCTGCTCCAGGACGACAAGAAGACCCAGCCGGCCGACAACATCTCGCCGCTGGTCCGCAACGACTTCCTGGCCAAGGACCGACAAGACCGCGTTCGAGAAGCTCCTCAACGACGTGTCGGCCAAGATCGACACGCCGACGCTGGCCGACCTGTACAAGCAGGTCAGCGTCGACAAGAAGGACATCAAGGACGTGGTCTCGACCTGGCTCAAGGCCCAGGGCCTCGTCAAGTAACCCTCACCCACGCCAACGCTTCGAAGGCCCCGGCACGCCGGGGCCTTCGCGATTTCAGTCGGCCGTCGTCGGCGCGCAGCTCCCGTCGTCCGTCCGCCGAAGATGCAGCACGATCGCGCCGCCGACCGACGTGACGAGCAGCGTCGCGAGGTGGACGAGCAGGCCGAACGCCAGCGCGGCCTCGCGGTCGATCCCGACCGACGTCGCGATCGTGACCACGGCGAGCTCGAACGTGCCGACGTACCCGGGCCCGGCCGGGATCGCCGTCGCGAGGTTCGTGCCCGCGGCGAGCAGCGCCGCCTGCCCGATCGTGGGCTCCACGCCGACCGCCTGGGCCGCGGCCGCGAACGCGAGCACCGTGCACGACCAGGACGCGATCGAGAGCACCACCGCGAGCCCGACGCGTGCGCGCGTTGCTCGCGACCGCGAGGCCCTCGCGCAGCCGGATGAGCGCCGCCTTGGCCCGTGGCCAGCGCTCGAGGAACTCGGCGACCCGTGCGGCGCCCGGCAGCCGGTGCGCGGCGATCCCGGCGGCGACGATCACGACCAGCAGCGCCGTCACGGCGAGCCCGACCAGCACCGCCGACGCGACGATCCCGCGCACGGACAGCACCAGGATGGCGACCGAGGCGATCGCGACGACGACGAACGTGTCGACGACGCGCTCGATGACGATCGTGCCCAGGATCGCCGACCGCGACAGCGTCGTGCGGCCGCCGAGGTCGTGCGCGCGGACGACCTCGCCGAGGCGCGCCGGCAGCACGTTGTTGGCGAGGTAGCCCACCTGCAGCGACGCGAGCGTCGTCCGGATGGGCACCGGCGCGAGCGGCGCGAGCAGGCACGTGCCAGCGGACCGCGCGGAACAGGACGTCGAGGATCACGAAGCCGATGCAGGACCGCGATCCACTGGGGCTGCGCGGTCTTGAGCGTCTGCCACGCCGCGGCGACGTCGACCGACCGGACGACGAGCGCGATCGCGATCGCCGAGATGACCAGCCCGAGCGCCGCGCGCCCGAGCCGGCTCCGCAGGAGGCGCACCTCAGGCGGTGCCGGGCTCGCGGGTCGAGGTCGTCGGGAGCAGCTGGCGGGAGCGCCGGATCCCGCTCCGATGGAGCAGGTAGCGGGCGACGACGCGCAGCGTCGACAGGCCGTAGACCACGCTCCGCCGGAACCCGACCGAGCTCGCCTCGTCGAAGTAGCGGGTCGGGACGGCGATCTCGTCCACCCCGAGCCCGCCGATCGCGACGACCTGGGCGATCAGCTCCTGGTCGAACACGAAGTCGTCGCGAGTTGAGCCGGTACGGGATCGACTCGAGCAGGCGGCGGCTGTAGGCGCGCAGGCCCGTGTGGTACTCGGACAGGTGCAGCCCGAAGGCCGCGGTTCTCGACGCCGGTCAGGAACCGGTTCGAGACGTACTTCCACTTCGGCATGCCGCCGGCGATCGGATCGCCGAGGAACCGGCTGCCGAGCACGAGGTCGGCGGTGCCGGCGAGGATCGGCGCGACCAGGGCGGGGATCCGGGTCGCGTCGTACTGGTAGTCGGGGTGGAGCATCACGACGACGTCGGCGCCCCACTCGAGCGCCCGGTCGTAGCAGGTCTTCTGGTTGCCGCCGTAGCCGAGGTTCTGGCGGTGGACGATGACCTCGAGGCCGAGCCGGCGCGCGACCTCGACGGTCTCGTCCTTCGACACGTCGTCGACGAGGATCACGTGGTCGATGAGGTCCTTCGGGACGTCGTCGTACGTGCGCTCGAGCGTCTTGGCGGCGTTGTACGCGGGCATGACGATGACGACCCGCGGGTTCTCAGGCATGGCGCACAGGGTAGTGCCTCGGGCGCCAACGGGACGAGCCCCGGTCGTGGAGGCGTGTTTTGGCCGCTACCGCTGCGCCGCGCCATCTGGCACCCTGACCGCGGGCGGACCTCGCCCGCACGGAGATCTGCATGTTCGAGCGCCTGTTCGGGGATCGTCGCGGCGATCCCGCCCTCGCGGCCCGCGTCCCGCCCGGCCAGTACGTCACCGAGAAGTTCCCGGTCCTCCACTACGGCAGCGTGCCGCGCGCGGACCTCGCGTCCTGGGACTTCAAGGTCTACGGCGAGGTCGACAACCCGCTCCGGTTCACGTGGACCGAGTTCAAGGCCCTGCCGCGCAAGCAGGTCACGACCGACATCCACTGCGTGACCCGCTGGTCGAAGCTCGACACGCACTGGGAGGGCGTCGCGATCCAGACGATCCTCGAGCTCGCCCAGGTCCGGCCGTCGGCGACCCACGTGGTCGGCCACGCGGAGCAGGGCTACACGGCCAACCTGCCGCTGTCGGTGCTGGACGACGACGACGTGCTGCTCGCCGACACGTTCGACGGCGCGCCGCTCGAGCCGGATCACGGCTACCCGCTCCGGCTCATCGTCCCCAAGCGCTACTTCTGGAAAGGCCCGAAGTGGATCCGGAGCCTCGAGTTCCTGACCCACGACATGCCCGGCTTCTGGGAGCGCTACGGCTACAACAACGACGCCGATCCCTGGAAGGAAGAGCGCTTCTCCGAGTAGGCTCGCGCCGCCTTCGGGTAGCCTCGGCCAGATGCCGATGCCGATGCCGTTCGTCGACCCGATCGTGATCCCGGATGCGTTCACCGTGTGGGCGGCGACCGACCTCCACGGCCAGGCGGCGGCCGTCGATCGGCTCCTGGAACGAGCCGGCCTGATGGACGATCGCGGCGCGTGGACGGCGCCCCCCGGGACCGCGCTCGTCGTCACCGGCGACATCGTCGACCGCGGGCCGGACACGGTCGCCCTCGTCAGGCGGCTGGTCGGCCTGCGCGACCAGGCTCGGGCGCGCGGCGGGCTGGTGGCCCTGCTCCAGGGCAACCACGAGCCTCCAGGTGCTGGGCGGCCTCGGCGGCGACCCGATGATCCTGCGGGCGCTGCTGGCGTTCGGCGGCGGGGCCACGCTTGCCTCGGCGGGCCTGCGGCCCTGATCGAGTGGGCCGCCGCGGACGGGCCGGCGATCGCGGCCCTCGTCGACGCGCGCGCGCCGGACTTCCTCCCGGCACTGCGCTCGTTCGCGCCGTGGGCCCGGTGGCGCGACACGCTGTTCGTCCACGGCGGCCCCGGTGCCGGGCCAGTCGCTCGCGGCATTCGGCGCGCACGCGGAGCGCCTCTGGATCCGCGACCGGTTCTTCGACGCCTTCGAGCGCTTCCGCCGATGGCGACGGCTGGGCACCGTACCGCGAGGCCGGCCTCGGTCGGGTGGTCTTCGGGCACACGCCCGTCCGGGAGCCCTTGACCTCGCACGGCGGCCGCGCGATCGACCTGGACACCTGGGCCGGCCGGATGGTCACGCTCGCCCGCATCCCCGCTGCGGGATCGCTCGACGGCGTCGAGCTCATCGCCGAGCCGGTCGAGCCACGGCCGGGAGCCGACGCGCCGATCAGCGACGACGACATCCGGCAGCTCGATCGCGAGCTCCCGGATCGGGTGGACGCCTGGCTGAACGGCGCCGATTAACGACGAAGGCCGGGCGTCGCGACGATGTCGCGACGTGCCCGGCCGGCGAGGTTCGGGACGCGGCGCCGGTCGGCGAGCCGCGTCCCGGAGCGGACGTCAGTGGCTGCTGTTGTACGACGCGAGGCCCGACCAGTCGCCGCGGCTGGCGTAGGAGGCCTGGGTCGGCCAGCTGTCGATGGTGGCCGGGGGCAGGGCACCGCCGGTGGCGATGATCTGGCGCAGGTCGCCGCCGTTCGCGTGCTCGAGCTGGGCGTAGTTGGTGATCCCGCCGTCGTTGAGGATCGAGGCGATCCGAGGCCCGATGCCCTTGATCTGCGTCAGGTCCTGGGCGGGCTCGGCGGCGGCGGCCGGCGCCGCTGCCGCGGGCTGCGCCGCGGTTCGCGACCGGGCGGCCTGGTTGTTGTACTTCATCAGGCCCTGCCAGTCGCCCTTGGCGGCGAGGCTGGCCTGCATGGGCCACGACCCGACGTTGGCGGGCGGCGCCATGTCGGCATCGTGCAGCGCGCGCCGCAGCTGCGGCTCGTTCTGCTCGGCCAGCGCCGCGAAGGTCGTGACCCCCGCCGCGGCGAGGGCCGCGGACGCCTTGGGTCCGACACCCACCAGCTGCGTCAGGTCGTCGGCCTTGGCTTCGGCAGGCGCGGCAGCCGCCGCGACGGCCGCTGCCTCCACGGGCGCGGGGGCCTCTTCGGCCGGCGCGGCCTCCGCGGGCGCCTCCTCGGTCTCGAGCTCGTAGTCGGCGACGACCTCTTCGCCACCAAGGGCCTCGACGGCAGGCTCCACGAGGGCCGTCAGCGCCGCGGCCTTCTCGGCCGTGAGGGTGCTGTTGAACAGCACGGCGTGCTCGTCGGTGATCGCCTGCTCGATCAGCCCGATCGAGTGCTCCCAGCTGCCCTCGTACAGGACGAACAGGGCGCTCTTCTTCTTCTCGATCTCCTTCCCGACCGACCGCATGAACTTGTCGTCGATCCCGGTGTCGTGGATCCCGCCACGCAGGCCGCCGAGGATGCCGCCGGCCGCGCCCATGGCGACGGCACCGGCCGGTCCGGCGACGATCGCGCCGACGATGACGCCGAGCGTGCCGACGCGGACGCCGGTCTTGAGCGCGCCCCGGTCGTCCGTCTGGTGGACGCTGATCCGGCCGAACCGACCGCGGTCGACGATCGCCGCGTCGACGATCTTCACGTTGTCGTTGGCCTCGTCGACGCGCTGGACCGCCTTCAGGAGGCGTCGCGCGGAGGCGTCGTTCTCGACGGTGAATGCCGCCAGGGTCGTGTGAGCCTGCTCGTTGTCGCTCATGAGCCTCGTTCTCCTAGGTCGTCCTGCGAGGAACCGCTACCGGGGGAGGAGGGCTGACGGAAGTGATTCGTGCGCCCGATGCCCCGCGGTCGCGTGTTGCACGGACCGCCGTCACTGCGAGCCGTGTGCCGATGGTGGGCCGATGACGAACTGCTGCGGCACCTCCATGGACGGCGGTCCGGAGCGAGCGCCGCCGCAGCGGCCCCGGTGCGCCCCTGTCCATCCGCCGGAAGGCCGATGGTACGCGGTTTGCCTCGGGCTTGGCACCGTCATTTTCGGGTGACGCGGAGACGCCGGAGATGGGCCGCGCCGCGCTGGGCGGCGCGACGCGACCCGCCCGGTCTCAGTAGCGGTAGTGAGCCTGGTCCAGCTCGTAGGTGTCGGGACCGAGCGCCGGCGCGCGCATCTGGGCGACGATGCCGGCCGCCGCGATCAGGCCCCACACGATCAGGTAGAACCAGCTGTCGCTGATCAGCTTGCCCACCTGCCACCAGGTGACGTTGTCCGCCGGGACCTTGCCGATGAGCAGGAACCAGCCGGCGACGATCGCAGCGGCCCCACCAAGGCCCGTGAGCACGATCACGAGGTACCGCGGCACGTTGAGCGCGAGCGCGGCCACGGCGACCACGACGCCCACCACGATGCCGATCACGAACGCGATGACGCCCTGCTCGTTGCCGATCAGGCCCCAGGCGGCGGCACCGATGGCGTAGCCGACGGTCCCCGCCAGGATCACGATCGCCGCGTAGTAGAACAGGTACGACAGGCCGGCGAACACCAACCCGATCACGAGGCCGACGATCCAGCTCGTCACCGTCGCGAACGTCCCGTCCCCGAACAGGGCGCGCATCGCCTCGGTCCCGAGGCTGAACCCGAGGACCAGGCCCCACAGCGGCAGCAGCACGAGGAAGAACCTCCAGCCGCCGAACGCGAACGCGAGCCCGATCACGACGGCCAGGATGGCCATCACCAGTTGCATCCCATCACCTCCCGGTAGACCGGCCGGACGGCCGGTCACGCGGGAAGAGCATAGGCAGGCGTCAACCGGTGGTGCGGCCATCCTGCGCGGTCGGTGCCCGGGCGCCGGCCTAGATCGAGCGCTGGTACGAGCGGAACGTCCGGGTCGCCCAGCCGGTCGTGAGCAGGGTCAGGATCAGCAGCCCCGCCATCCGGGGCAGGATGAAGGACCAGTCGGGCGTCGCGGTGAGCGCCTCCCGTCCGGCCTCGACCGCCCAGTTCACCGGGTTGAAGCGGGCGACCGTCTGGATCCACTCGGGCGCGAGGGCGAGCGGCAGGAACGCGGCCGAGAGGAAGGTCAGCGGCAGCGTCATCAGGGTGTTGATCCCGATGACCGACTCGCGCTGGCGCAGGATCAGCGCCGTGGCGTCGGAGAAGGACGCGATCGCCGCACCGACGAGCAGGGCGCACACGGTCAGCGCGCCGTAGCCCAGCAGGCCGCCGTCGAAGTGGGCGCCCAGGAGGAGGGCCAGGACGCCGATGATCGCCGCCTGGATGAGCAGCGAGACCATCTGGTAGATCGTCAGGCCGCCGATGATCGCGCTCCGGTGGACGGGCGTGACCAGGAACCGGTCGACGATCGAGCGGTCGAGGTCCTCGATGATCGACATGCCGCTCCAGCCGCACGAGAACAGGGCGGTCATCACGAGCACGCCGGGGACGAGGTAGTCGAGGTAGCTGCCGCCCTCGGCGCCGAAGCCCGGGATCTTGGTCACGTTCTGGAACAGGGCGCCGAACAGGAGCAGCCAGATCACCGGCTGCGTGATGGCGATGCCGACGAACCACGGCTGGCGGACGAAGGCCCGCAGGTGGCGCTCGGACTGGTACATGGTCTGGGTGATGGCGGTCATCGGGCGATCTCCATGGCCTCCGGGCGGAACGCCCGGCCGGTGTGGCTGAGGTAGACGTCGTCGAGCGACGGGCGGGCGACGGTGACCGTCGCGACGGTGACGCCGGCGACGTCGAGCGCCGACAGGACGGTGGGGACGCGGGACGCGGCGTGGTCGGCGCGGGCGGTGACCCGGGCGCCGTCGACGACCGGGGCCGCGAGGCCCTCGATCCGCGACAGGACCGACGCGGCGGCCTGGCCGCTGGCGGGTCCGTCGAGGACGATGTGGATCGCGTCGCCGTGCAGCTCGGCCTTCAGGGCCTCCGGCGTGCCGGCGGCGACGATCCTCCCGTGGTCGACGATGGCGAGGTGGTCGGCGAGGTGGTCGGCCTCCTCGAGGTAGTGGGTGGTCAGCAGGATCGCGAGGCCGCTCTCGCGTGACAGCGCGGCGACCTCGGACCACAGCTCCGCGCGGGCCTCCGGATCGAGACCGGTGGTGGGCTCGTCGAGGAACAGCACCCGCGGGTGGTTGATGAGGCCCATCGCCACGTCGAGCTTGCGGCGCATGCCGCCCGACCACGTGCCGGCCAGCCGGTCCGCGGCGTCGGTGAGGCTGAAGCGCTCGAACATCCCGTCGATGCGGGTGCGCAGCTCGCGCGCCTCGATGCCGAACATGCGGCCCTGGAGCACGAGGTTCTCGCGACCCGTCGCGGCCGGGTCGACCGCGGACCGCTGGCCGACGACGCCGATGGCGCGCCGGACGCGGTCCGGGTTGCGGAGCACGTCGTGGCCCGCGACCGTGGCCGTGCCCGCGGTGGGCTTCGAGAGCGTCGAGAGGATGCGGACCGTCGTCGACTTGCCGGCGCCGTTGGGGCCGAGCAGGCCGAAGATCGAGCCCGGCTGGACGCTCAGGCTGACGCCGTCGAGGGCGCGGATGTCGCCCGGGTAGTCCTTGACGAGGCCGGTCGCCTCGATGCCCTCCGGGGGCGATGTATGATGCGCAGCGGTCATTTGGACCTCCTAAGTAGCTTAGCTGCTAAGATATTCGCATGATGAACCACAACGCCGCCATCCGTCAAGCCATCCGCACCGTCGCGTTCGACGAGGCGCTGGCAGCATTCCTCGGCCTGAACCCCACCGACCTGCGCTGCCTGGAGCTCGTCATCGAGGACCCGGGCATGACGCCGAGTCGCCTGGCGGAGCTCGCCGGGATCACCACCGGCGCCGTCACGGGCGTCGTCGACCGCCTCGAGCGCGCCGGCTACGTGACCCGCCAGCCCGATCCCGCCGACCGCCGGAGCGTGACGATCGCGCCGGTGCCCGCGCGCGAGACGCGCATCGTCGAGGCCGTCGCGCCGCTCGGCGAGGCGATCGACTCGCTGCTCGCCGCCTGCACCCCCGATCAGCGGGACGCGATCGGCCGGTTCCTGGCCGCGGCGACGCACCGCGGTGGCCGACGAGACGGCGCGCCTGCGCGCGGAGACCCGCGGGGGGTTCGTCGGGACGCGGCTTCAGCGCGCCGCTCGGCACCGTGACCCGCGGACGCCTCGTGTTCGCCTCCGGGGCGCCCCGCGTCGCGCTCAACTTCGCGCCGCTCGGTCCGCGTGCGACCGCCCGGGTCATCGCCGAGACGAGCGCCTCACGGCTCGAGTTCACCGGCGCAGCCCCGGCGGGCGACCTCATGGCGGCGTCCTTCGACGGGCCGCGGCCGGACGTCCGCGTCGCCGGTGGCGAGGTGACGATCCGCTACCGGCGGGTGGCGATGGCCGCGTTCAACACCCGCCGGGCGAAGATCGCCCTCAGCGGCACGATCCCGTGGACGATCGAGCTCGACGGCGGCATCACGGACCTGACGGGGACGCTGGAGGCGGTCTCGCTCGAGCGGCTCGACGTGGAGGGCGGCGCGAACCACGTCCGCCTCGACCTCCCGCGGCCGACGGGCACGGCGGCCGTGCGGATCGGCGGCGTCGTCAGCGACGCCCGGTTCCACCGGCCGGCCGGCGTCCCGGTCGCCGTCCGCGTCGACGGCGGCATCGCCCACCTGCGCGTCGATGGCGGGAAGCGCGAGCAGGTCGCGGGCCTGAAGCGGTACGTGGGCCCCGGGTTCGCCGAGAGCCCGGACCGGTACGAGCTCGAGGTCCTCGGCGGCGCCAGCAAGCTGACGGTCGACTAGGCAACCAAAGAGCCCGCCTGCGACCCCGGATGGGGTGCAGACGGGCTCTGCGTTTGGTGGCGGGCGCCGGTGGCGCCCGGGGTATCAGATGCCGAGCGCCTTGGCCTTGGCGGCCGCGAACTCCTCGTCGCTCAGGATCCCCTGGGCGTGGAGGCTGGCCAGCTGCTGGAGCTGGGCCGTGGTCGGGTCGACGGGCGCGGCCGCCGGTGCCGGCGCGGCGGCCGGTGCCTGCTGCGCCTGCATGGCGTCGAGCTGCGCCTGCTGCACGGCGAGCTGCTGCTGCATCGCCTGCTCGTCGGCCGACTGCTGCGCGTCGGCCTGCTGGCCGGCGTACTTCTGCTGCTGGTGGTGGCTGACGGCACCGGCCGTGCCGGCGACAACGGCCGTGGTGGCCGCAACACGCATGAGGCCGGGGCCTCGACGTCGCATCATCGTGCTCTCTCCTTACGCCGTGACGGCTTCGTCGGACGCCGCCCAGTCGACCGCCGCCTGGACGACGTCGTGCGGGATGCGCTGGATGTCGACCAGCACGCCGCCCGAGTCGCGGACCGCCGTGGCGAACCGCTCGGCCCAGAGGTCCTCCCAGACGAGGACGGCCGCCGCGGAGTTCGGGTCGAGCGCGTCGCCGATCTCCACGAGATCGTCGTCGTTCAGGAACCCGCCCCGCTCGACGGCAAGGCTCTCGAACGCCTGGAAGACGTCCGAGCCCGCGTCCTCGAGCTCGCCGCCGGCGACGTTGCCGTCGGCGTCCTTGATCACGAATGCGAGGTCGATGATCCGGATCGTGCCGGAGTCGACCAACTGTCCGAGGGCCGGGGCCACGTCACCGTTGAAGTGGTTGCCCGGGAACGCCACGACCATGTATTCGACAGGTCCGATTGCCATCGGGTCAGGCCTCCATCGCCTTCTTCTTGAGCGCCTCGTACTCCGGAACGGTGATCGCGCCGGATTCCTTGAGCTGGTTGAGCTTCTCGATCTGGTCGGCCGTGCTGACGCCTGCGGCAGCCTTCTGCGCGGCATCGGCCTGGGTGATCATCTGCAGGTCCTGGGGCGTCATCTTCGGCCGGCTGATGATGTAGATCAGCGCGCCGAGGAACGGCAGGAACACCAGCAGGATGATCCAGATCGCCTTCCATCCGCCCGTGAGGTCGTTGCGGCGGAAGATGTCGGCGAAGATCGAGATGAAGATGAAGATCAGCATGAACCAGAAGAAGAACGCGACCATCGACCAGATCACGTCCCAGAACGTCAGCGTCGGGCCACCGACCGAGTTGCATGCGGCCAGGAACAGGCTTGACGCCGCGATGACGAGGGCGACGCCCCGCCAACGGCTGATGTCGAACGTCCCGAAACGGGATTGCACCTTGGCTGTCCTCCTCGAATTGACGTAGACGATGACTGTACGCCCCGCGTGCACGAATTCTCCATCGGTGCGCGGGGCGGGCATCACGCACGTCGGGTGAAACGGGACGACGGCCGGCCGCCGCGCGCCTGCCCGGTCGCCCGCTCGACCCCCTCGTCTGGGCGACGCCAGACCCCCCGAATGGGGAGGTCACGCCGTGCCGGGCCGTCGATACGATCGGATGAGTTTCATCACACGGCCTCGATGGCGACCCCGCGCTGTCGCGGGCCGAGCCGTCCGGTGGGGCGTCACCCCTGCCGGACGGCCCCCGCCCCTCCCCCGTCGTCAGCTGGTCCGCCCCGTGAGGGCGTGTCGCTCCGGGGCATAGGGCGCCAGGCGTTCCCGCAGCAGCCGCAGCTCGCGGTCGAGCACCCGGTCCAGGTCCCGCAGGCGCTCCTCGGCCGTCGTCGCCTCCAGCAGCGTCTGCTTGCGCAGCGGCTCGACCTGGAGGATCCCGGTCAGCAGGAACGAGAGCTGCGACGGGTCGTCGGGGATGCGCAGCGCGGAGCTGACGTCCGCGCCGTCGAACGCGTCGGTCGCGACGACCTCGAGCTCCTCATGGCCCTCGGGGGCATCGGGCACCTCGACCTCGACCTGGACGTCGATCGGCTTCGACCCCTCGCCGTCGCGCGGCTGGAGGAGCCGGAGGTAGTCGACGAACCGACGCGAGACGCGCTGGGCGAGGGCCTCGGCCGCCGCCTCGTCGCCCGGCTCGTCGTCCAGCGGCTCGACCTCGGCGACCAGGTACGGCTCGTCGTCGCTGCGGACCGTGTCGATGACGAACCGGCCGGCGCCGACCGCGAGCAGGTCCCATCGCCCGTCCGAGTAGCGGCTCGCCTCGCGGATCTCGGCGAACGTCCCGACGCTCGCGATCGCCAGCTCCTGCGGACCGCCGTCGCGCGGCGCGACCTCGCTGCCCTCGCGGATCAGCACGACCCCGAACGGCGCCGACGTGTCGAGGCACCGGCGGACCATCAGGCGGTACCGGTCCTCGAACACGTGCAGGGGCAGGGCGAGGCCGGGCGAGAGCACGGTGTGGAGCGGGAACAGGGGGATCTGCATGTCGTTCGCGCAGGGTAAACCGTCGCGGCGGAAGGGTCATCGGGCCCGGAAACGGCAACGCCGCCGGGCGATCCCGACGGCGTCGTCAGCGACTCGAGGCCGGCGCCCGTGGCGCCGGTGACGGTGTGCCTAGTGCGAGCAGCTCCGCGCCGTGCCCGCGTCGTCCGCGGTCCGGAAGCTCGAGCCGCAGCCGCAGCCCGACACGGCGTTCGGGTTGTTGACCGTGAAGCCCGCGCCCATCAGGGTGTCGACGTAGTCGATCTCGCTGCCCTGGATGAGCGGGATGCTGTTGTTGTCGATGTACACGCGGACGCCGTTGGCGTTCAGGACGTTGTCGTCCGACGTCGGCTGGTCCTCGAGCATCATCCCGTAGCGGTAGCCGGAGCACCCGCCCGAGTACACGTACACGCGCAGCCCGATCTCGGGATTCGGCTCGTCCTTCGTGAGCTCGCGCAGCTTGACGGCGGCGGCCTCGCTCAGGGAGACGATCGTCGTGGGGCGATGGTGGGCTGGGTCTCGATCGTCGGCTGGGCCTCGATCATCGTGTGCATTCTCCTCGGGTCGCTACGGTCCCGAGCCCCAACCGGCCCGCGAACACCCCGATCGTACGCACGGCAACGGTTTTCGTCCAGCACCCCGATGGTCCCGCGCCGATCCGCCGCGTGCTCGGGGCCGCGCCGCTGCTCGCCCGGCGTTCAGTCCAGCGGATATCGGGGCATCGACGACGGCTGGGCGGCATGAGTTAGTCGCAATCGGCTACTGGCGAACCGGATCCGACCAAATGTTGAACGCCAGGAGAGCAGATCGCCGGGAGAACCGCTGGAGTGCACGCTGGGCGTTCAGGGCGGGCGCGAGCGATCGGCGGCGAGCGTGCGGACCGCTCCGGCTACGCCCTCGATGCGCTCCACGATCGTCGCGATCCCCTGCCCCACGCCGATGCACATCGTCGCGAGCCCGTAGCGACCGCCGGTGCGCGCCAGCTCGTGCACGACCATCGTGACGAGGCGCGCGCCCGACGCCCCGAGCGGGTGCCCGAGCGCGATCGCGCCGCCGTTGGGGTTCACGCGCGCCGGATCGAGGCCGAGCTCGTCCATGCACGCGACCGCCTGGCTCGCGAACGCCTCGTTGATCTCGATCACGTCGAGGTCGCCCGCCTCGAGGCCCGCGCGCGCCAGGACCTTGCGCACGGCGGGGACCGGGCCGATCCCCATCACGTCGGGGTGGACGCCGGCGACCGCGGTCGCGACGACGCGCGCCATCGGCCGCAGCCCGAGCGCCCGCGCGCGCTCCGCCTCGACCAGCAGCAGCGCGGCGGCGCCGTCGTTGATGCCCGAGCTGTTGCCGGCGGTGACCGTGCCGCCGGTCCGGAACGCGGGCTTGAGCGCCGCGAGCGCCTCGGCCGAGGTGTCGGGGCGGGGGTGCTCGTCGCGGTCGACGACCGTCACGGCGCCCTTGCGGCCCGCGACGCTGACCGGGACGAGCTGGCCGTCGAAGCGCCCGCCCTCGATCGCCGCCACGGCCCGCCGCTGGCTCTCGAGCGCGAACGCGTCCTGGCGCTCGCGGGAGACCGTCCACTGGTCGGCGACGCACTCGGCGGTCTCGCCCAGCGTGATCGGGGGATACGCCGCCTGCATCCGCGGGTTGACGAACCGCCAGCCGAGCGTCGTGTCCTCCATCGCGCGGGCACCGCGATCCCAGGCGCCATCGGCCTTGAGCATCACGTACGGCGCCCGGGTCATCGACTCGACGCCGCCGGCGATGAACACGTCCCCGTCGCCCGCGCCGATCGCGTGGGCCGCCGAGTTCACCGCCTGCAGCCCGGAGCCGCACAGCCGGTTGACGGTCTGTCCGGCCACCTCGACCGGGAGCCCGGCGAGGAGCGCGGCCATGCGCGCGACGTTGCGGTTGTCCTCGCCGGCCCCGTTGGCGCAGCCGAAGACGACGTCCTCGACGAGGGCTCCGTCGATGCCGGTCCGCTCGACGATGGCCGCGATGGCGACGGCCGCGAGGTCGTCGGGCCGGACGGTCGCCAGCGCCCCGCCGTAGCGGCCGATGGGGGTCCGGACCGCGTCGACGATCCACGCCTCGCGGAGGGGCCGGGTGAGGTCACGCGCCATGCGCCGATTGTGGCACGGGCACTGCCGGCCGGGCTGCCGGCGGGCTGGGAGCCGGAGCTAGGACCCGGCGCGACTTGCCGCGGCGGCCTCGGTGGAGCGGTAGAACCCGGCGACCGCCTCGTTGAACAGCGCCGTGCGCCTGGCCGGCACCTCGTGGCCGCAGTCCGGCGCGACGAACAGCCGCGCGTCGGGCAGCTGGCGCTTGAGCGCCCACGCCTGGTCCACGGGGACGAACGGGTCGCGGTCGCCGACGACGACGAGGGCCGGGGCGTCGATCCGGATGAGGTCCGCGGGCTCGAGGAGCCGCTGCTCGGCGACGTCGCGGGCGATGGCCGGCATCAGGCGCTCCCACGCGCCCACGCCCTGGACGGGATCGTGCCGGCGCGAGAGGTCGGCCGCCCAGCGCGGGTCCCGCTTGATGTACGCCGGGTCCATCATGCGGCGCGCGACCGACGTCCGGGGCTCGCGGCGCGGCGAGATCCCGACCACCACGAGCGACAGCAGCCGCTCCGGCCGGCGCGCGCCGAACTGGAGCGCGGTCGCCGCCCCCATCGAGAACCCGAGCAGGTGGAAGGTCGCCAGGCCGAGCGCGTCGGCGAAGGCCTCGAGGTCGTCGACCAGCCAGTCGTAGCGGAAGCCGTCCGCAGCGTCCCAGCGGGTCGTCGCGTGGCCGCGCGCGTCGGGCAGGTAGCAGGTGAAGCTCCGGCGGAGCAGCGGCAGCTGCGCGGCGAAGTCCTCGCGGCCCGACGAGCTCGCGCTGTGGAGCAGGAGGAGGGGCGGGCCCTCTCCGTGCACGTCGTAGCCGATCTCGAGGCCGTTCGCGGCCAGGCGCGCCATGGGGACGTCGGTCTGCATCGGGGCCAGCATATCGACGGGTTCGCCCGGCACGCCGCACGGCACGTGGCCATACTCGCCCGGCCGATGTCGACCGCCGAGCCGCAACCGGACCTGCCGAAGAGCCGCCCGTTCGAGGGGATGGCCGACCTGCGCGCGATGGAGGCCTGCCTCGCGAGGTCCTGGAACCTGCGGCGGCCGTTCGTCAACACGACGGCCGGCGACCTCGAGTGGTGGACGGCGCTCGCCCCGCCCGGCACCGACTGGGGCGCGCCTCGTGCGCGTCTGGACCTCGGGCGACGAGGTCGTCGCGTTCGGCTGGCTCAGCCTCCCCGCAACGCTCGACTGGCACCAGCGGGCCGATCTCCCGGCCGGCGTGCGGGAGCGCATCGTGGACGAGACGCTGGCCTGGGCGTCGTCCGTCGCCCGCGAGGTCGCCGCTGCCGACGGCGCCGCGCCGCGCCCGTCCTCGAGACCTGGGCCATGGACGCCGACACCGAGCTGGTGGGCATGCTCGGTGCGCGCGGCTGGACGGCGGCCGCCGAGCCCGGGCTGACCCACTGGTACCGGCGGCTCGACGCGGCGGCACCGATCGCCGTGCCCGCCCTCCCCGACGGCTACCGCCTGCGCCACATGCGCATCCCCGATGACCTCGCGGCGCGCGTGGAGGTGCACCGGGCGGCCTTCGCGCCGTCACGCATGACGGTGGAGAAGTACGAGGCCCTCGTGGCGATGCCGCGGTACGCGCCGGAGCACGACCTGGTCATCGAGGCCCCGGACGGGTCCCTCGCGGCCTTCGTCATGACCTGGTGGAACCCCGACGCCGGGATCGGCGAGTTCGAGCCGGTCGGAACGCACCCCGATCACCAGCGGCTTGGGCTCGGGCGCACGCTCAACCTGGCCGGCCTGCGGCTGCTCCAGGACCTCGGCGCGACGGACGCGCTGGTGTTCTCCCATACCTCGAACGCGCCGTCGCAGGCGCTCTATGCATCGGCCGGCTTCGAGGCCGTGACGCAGCATCGGGCCTGGACGCTCGCGCTCGGCTGAGGCGTCCGTTCGGGGCAGGGTCGCTACCATCAGCGCATGGACTCCGACCCTTCGGCCTCGCGGAACGGGGACACGCGCGTGGAACGCGACTCGATGGGCGACATGGAGGTCCCGGCGGCGGCGCTCTACGGCGCCTCCACCCAGCGCGCGGTCATCAACTTCCCGATCTCCGGCCAGCAGATGCCGCGGCGGTTCCTGCGGTCGCTGGCGCTGATCAAGCTGGCGGCCGCGGAGACGAACCAGGGTCTCGGCCTGCTCGATGCCGCGAAGGCCCAGGCCATCGCGGCCGCCGCACGCGAGGTCGCCGACGGCCGGCACGACGCGCAGTTCCCCATCGACGTCTACCAGACGGGGTCGGGCACATCGACCAACACCAACATGAACGAGGTCGTCGCCCACATCGCCGCGGCACGGCTCGGGTCGAAGGTCCATCCCAACGACGACGTCAACCGCTGCCAGAGCTCGAACGACGTGATCCCGACCGCCCTCCAGCTCTCGGGCGCGGTCGCGATCGAGGAGGAGCTGATCCCCGCGCTGATCGGGCTCCAGGGCGCGCTCGCCGCGAAGGCCGACGAGTTCTGGGGCATCGTCAAGACCGGCCGGACGCATCTCCAGGACGCGACGCCGATCCGGCTCGGGCAGGAGTTCGCGGGCTACGCGGGCCAGGTCGAGGAGGCGATCCGGCGCGCGCAGGCGGCGCGCGACGAGCTGCTGACCGTGCCGCTCGGCGGGACCGCGGTCGGGACCGGGATCAACGCCCACCCGGAGTTCGCGGCGCGGGCGTGCCAGCGTCTCTCGGAGCTGACGGGCCTGCCGGTCCGCGAGGCACCCAACCACTTCCACGCCCAGGCGACCCTCGACGCCGTCATCGCCGCGCACGGCGGCATCCGCTCGATCGCGCTGGGCCTGTGGAAGATCGCCTCCGACATCCGGCTGATGGGCATGGGGCCGCGCGCGGGGCTCGGCGAGCTCGCGCTGCCCGAGACCCAGCCGGGCTCGTCGATCATGCCGGGCAAGGTGAACCCGGTCATCGTCGAGAGCCTGACGATGGTCGTCGCGCGCGTCGTGGGCAACGACGCGACGATCGCGTTCGGACAGACCGGCTCCCTGCTCGAGCTCAACGTGATGCTCCCGGTGACGGCGGTGACCCTGCTCGAGTCGATCGCGCTGCTCGCGGCGTCGGCGGCGAACTTCCGCGTGCGCCTGGTCGACGGGGTCGCGGCCACCGATCGAGGACCCGCGCTCGTCGAGCAGGGCCTGATGCTCGCCACGGCGCTGGCGCCGGAGATCGGGTACGACGCGGCCGCCGCGCTGGCCAAGGAGGCGCTCAAGAGCGGCCGCACGATCCGGGAGCTCGCGACGGAGCGCGGGATCGCCCCCGACCGGCTCGACGAGCTCCTCGACCCGGCATCGATGACCGAGCCCGGGCTGGGCGGCGGACCCGCCGGGGGCTGATCGCCGGCGAGGCCTCCCCGCGTCGGCCGACCGCTACAATCCGGGCGATGTCCGAGATCCGTGCCTGGGACCGCGCCGGGTCCCTGCCCGTCCCCGCGTCCGGCCGCCGGCAGCCCGAGGTCGCGGCGCTGCGCGCCGAGCTGCCGACCGTCGACGAGCTGTTCACGTTCATGCGCGACGCCGAGCACCGGTTCGGGACGCTCCGGATGCGCATCGAGGAGCACGCCTGGACCGCCCGGGGCGAGGAGATCCTCTTCCACGACGTCACGCTCCGCCATCCCGGCGAGGCGAAGGTCCTCACGTCGACGACGGAGGAGGGCACGCACCGACGGCTACGAGGCGTGGGTCTCGGACGGCACGACCGTCCAGACGTACGTGGCGTCGCGCAAGCTCGGGACCCGGAGGCCGGTGCGCGCGACCGTCCGCGGCGTCGCCGGCGGTCGCGACCTGCCCGGCCGATCGCGCTTCTACGTGCCGCTGACCGCGCTCCAGGCGGAGACGCTGCCCGAGCTGTTCATCCACCCCGCCGGCTACTGCCAGAACGTGCTGGCGACCGGCGCCTGCCGGATCGCGGGGACGACGACGGTCGAGGGTCGCGAGGCGATCGTGCTCGAGTGCGATCACCCGCGGACGATCGAGATGACCGCGGACCGGCCGGATTTCGCGATCCGGCTCTCGGTCGACCGCACCGACGGCGTGATCCTGCGCCTCGAGGAGTCGATGGGCGGGGTCACGACCCGCGACGCGATCGTGACGAGCTACGTCCCCGACGCCGCCCTGCCGCCGTCGGCGTTCGCGTTCATCCTGCCGCCGGACACGACCGTCATCTACTGAGCCACGGGTTGCGGCGGCGCGGTCGGCGGCGCTGACGCATCCGGCGCCCCGCCAGTGGGCGCCTTCCCGGCGAACCGGACCAGGATCGCCGAGCCCGCGATCGTGATCACGATCGTCGCCAGCACGGCCGTGAAGAGCTCGCCCGAGACGGCGCCCGCGGCCAGGCCGATCCCCGCCAGGACGTAGCCGAACTCCCCCATCTGCCCGAGGCCGATCGCCAGCTGGACCGGCCTCGCCTCGAGCCGGGCGAGCCGGACGAGGACCCACGCCAGCAGGACCTTCGCGACGACGACGAGCGTGACGAGCAGGGCGATCTGCGGCACGGCGGCGG
Organism: uncultured Chloroflexia bacterium; assembly: GCA_963774695.1. Taxonomy (GTDB): domain Bacteria; phylum Chloroflexota; class Limnocylindria; order Limnocylindrales; family CSP1-4; genus CAIXZV01. Next base: position 62,874 of record CAVZFY010000001.1, read on the forward strand.
GCAGCGTGCCGGGATCGATGAGCGTCCCGACGGCGACGAAGAACAGCACGGCGAACACGTCGCGGAACGGCAGCAGGCGACGACGGGCCTCGGCCGTCTCCGCGCGGTCGCTGATCGCGAGCCCGGCGACGAACGCCGCGAGCGCCGTGGGAACCCCGAAGAACACGCCGCCGGCCGCGGCGATCGCGAGGCCCGACGCGACCGACACGATCAGGAACAGGTCGTGCTCCGAGCGCAGCCGCTTGAGGATGAACGGCAGCACCTGCGCCGCGACGACGGCGAGCAGCCCGAACGCGACGAGCAGGACGATCGCGACGGGCAGCGACCGGCCCTCCGTCCCCGAGGCGGCGACGATGACCGTGCCCAGCGCGACCCCTGTCACGTCCTGGAGCACGCTCCAGCCGAGGAGGCCCTCCTCGGTCGGCTTGTCGGTCGTCCGCCGCCGCGAGCGCGTGATGTTGACGACGACGACCGAGCTCGACATCGCCACCGACAACCCGACCAGCGCGGCCCCGAAGGGCGCCACGCCGAGGGCGTACAGGACGGCCGCCGCGACCGCCGTCGTCAGCCCGATCTGGAGCGGCGACGCCCACAGCAGCCCGCCGTGCTCGCGTCGGAGGCGGCCGAGGTCGACCTCGATCCCCACCTCGAACAGCAGGAACACCACGCCGAGCTCGGCCATCAGCTCGATCTGGTGGCGGTCCGCCTCGTAGCCGGGCGTGAACGGCGACACGGCGAGGCCGGCCGCCAGGTACCCGACGACGGCCGGGAGCCCGAGCTTGCGCGCCACCCACCCGAACGCGGCCGCGAGCAGCAGCGCGAGGCCGATGTCGAGGACGAGGTGGGCGGTCTCCATCGCCCGAGGATAGCCGCCGCGAATCAGCGAGCCCGGAGGCGGGGCCTCCGGGCTCGGGTGCTGGCGTTGGGAGGATGGGTCAGGCGAGGAGCTCGAGGTCGGCTTCGATCGCCGCCAGCTCCTCCGGCGTGCCCTGGACCTTGGGGCCCTTGAACCAGTTCTTGGCGGAGACGAAGTACCACGACCGCGGCGCCGCCGAGGACGATCAGGAACACGACCGGCGTGTAGTTGAAGGTGTTGATCGTGATCGGATAGACCTGCGGGAGCATGAACAGGATGAAGATGAACACCACCCAGATCGTCGCGACGATCCCGATGGGCCGGCTCCACCGGCCGAGCGTCCACGGTCCGTCCTGGAACTTCTTGCCCGCCATCAGCCGCAGGAACACGGGCGTGATGTAGGCGACGTACAGGCCGATGACCGCGATCGAGGTGATGGCGGCATAGGCGACCGGGCTGTACAGGTAGGGCAGGCCCAGGATGAACGCGCCGACGGCCGCGAGCCAGATCGAGTTGGTCGGCGTCCGGGTGCGCTTGTTGATCCGGTGCCAGAACGAGCTGCCGGGGACCGCGCCGTCGCGGGAGAACGCGTAGATCATCCGCGAGTTCGCGGTGACCGACGACATGCCGCAGAAGAACTGCGCACCGACGACGAGGAACAGCACGAAGATGCCGCCCGACTGGCCGATCGCGTCGATCCAGATCTGCGCCGGCGGCACGCCGGTCGGCGACGTCAGCGCGTGGGTGTACCCGTCGACCATCGTGCCGTCGGCGGCCGTGAAGATCTTCTCCGGCGTGATCCCGACGTTCATCGCGACGAGCAGGATGAAGCCGAAGATCACCGAGACGACCACCGAGAACACGATGCCGCGGGGCGCGGCGCGCTGCGGCGTCGTGGGTCTCCTCGGACATGTGCGCCGACGCGTCGTAGCCGGTCAGCGTGTACTGCGCGTTGAGCAACCCGATCAGGGCGACGTACAGCGGGATGCCCAGGATCGCGAGGCCGAAGCCCGTGTCCGAGCCGAAGCCCGTGTTGTTGACGGTCTGCGTGAACACCGTGCCGAGGTCGGTGCGCGTGTGCTGGTTGAGCAGCGACGCAGACGACGACGATGACGGCGACGCCGACGACGTGCCACCACACCGACACGTCGTTGAGCAGCGCGACGAGCCGGATCCCGAAGGTGTTCAGCAGCGCGTGCAGGACGAGGACGACGGCGTACACCGCGATCGTGCTCTGCGGGCTCACCGGGTAGCCGATCGTGAGGTTGAGCAGCGCGGTCGCGAACACCGCGAGGCCGAAGTCGATGCCGGCGGTCACGGCGACCTGGCCGACGAGGTTGAACCAGCCGACGAACCAGCTCCACTTCGCCGGGTCGCGCCCGGACTCCGGGGCGAGCTTCGCGGCCCAGTAGTACAGGCCGCCGGCGGTCGGATAGCTCGAGGCGACCTCGGCCATGCCGAGGGCGACGAGGATGACGAAGAAGCCGACGACGAGCCAGCCCAGGGTCATGATCGCCGGGCCGCCCGTGTTCATCGCGAACAGGAACAGCGTGAGGCAGCCCGACAGGATCGAGATGATCGTGAACGAGACCGCGAAGTTGGAGAACGTCTTCATCCCGCGCCGGAGCTCTTGGGCATACCCCAGCTGATGAAGCTGATCGGTGTCCTTGGTGCTGGCACCACTGGGCGGTGCGGCCATCCTCCGAAACCCTCCTCTGCGCCCCCTTGGATCGCGCTACGATCGCGCCCTCCGCGCGACCCTCGACGCGACCGCCTCCGACGCGCGCAGTAAGCGCCGCCGCTCGACGGAATGTCAACGGGGTATCGCGACGGGTGGCCGTCGCGTCCGCAGGAGGTTCGGCAGGGATGGGCGATCGACTCGCGGGCAAGGTCACGATCGTCACCGGGGCGGGGTCCGGGATCGGGCGCGCGAGCGCGATCCGCTTCGCGGAGGAAGGCGCGCGCGTCACCTGCGTCGACATCAACCGCGACGCGGTCGAGGAGGTCGCGCGCGAGATCGGCGACCAGGCGTTCGCCGTCGGTGCGGACGTCTCCGACCCGGCGCAGGTCAAGGCCTACACCGACGACACGGTGTCGCGCTGGGGCCGGCCTCGACGTCGCGTTCAACAACGCCGGCATCAACATCCCGGGCGTGTTCCACGAGGTGCCCGACGAGATCGTCGACCGGACCATCAACGTCAACGTCAAGGGCTGCATCTACGGCTGCCGGTACGCGATCCCGCACATGCTCGCCGCCGGCCGCGGGTCGCTGATCAACACGACGTCCGTCAACGGCCTCGTCGCCGAGCCGTTCCTCGCGATCTACGCCACGTCCAAGGGCGCGATCGTCATGCTGTCGAAGGGCATCGCCCTCGACTACGCGAAGCAGGGCATCCGCTGCAACGCGCTCGCCCCCGGCTGGGTCGACACGCCGATCAACTACGCCCACGCCGAGATGCTGGGCGGCCTCTCCGAGGTCTACGCGACCATCGACTCGTTCCAGCCCATCGGGCGCCCGGGCGAGCCGCGCGAGATCGCCAACGTCGCGCTGTTCCTCGCGTCGGACGAGTCGTCCTTCGTCACCGGCTCCGTCATCGTCGCCGACGGCGCGATGACGGCGAAGTAGCAACGAGGTTCCTGATGCCCAAGCACGACGATCACGGCCACGACGATCACGGGGACGGCAAGCACGGCAAGCACCCGCGGATGGCGGAGCTCGAGGGGCAGCTTCGGAGCGGCGAGCTCGACACGCTGATCATCGCGATCACCGACATGCAGGGCCGCCTCGTCGGCAAGCGCGTCCAGGCCGAGGCGTTCCTCAACGGCGTCGTCGACCACGGGGCCCACTTCTGCACCTACCTCCTGGGCACCGACATGGACATGGCGACGCCCGAGGGGTTCGCGCTGATGAACTGGGAGACCGGCTACGGCGACTGGGTCGCGGAGCCCGTCTGGGACACGCTGCGCGTGCTGCCCTGGCTCGAGAAGACGGCCCTCGTGCTGGCGGACGCGACCGACGGCGAGACCGGCGCGGAGATCCCGGTCAGCCCGCGGACGATCCTCAAGCGCCAGGTGCAGCGCGCCGCGGACATGGGCATCGACGTGCGGTGCGGCTCCGAGCTCGAGTACTACGTGCTCAAGGACTCGTGGGAGAGCCTCGCCGAGCGCGGCTGGCCGGTGCCCGAAGCCGTTCGGCTACTACAACGAGGATTACCAGCTGCTCCAGGCGACCAAGGCCGAGCCGCTCCATCGCCTGCTGCGCAACCAGATGACCGAGGCACGGATCCCGATCGAGTTCAGCAAGGGCGAGGCGGCGAACGGCCAGCACGAGGTCAACATCCGCTACGACCACGTGCTCGAGTCGGCCGATCGGACCGTGATCTTCAAGCACGGCGCGAAGGAGATCGCCTACCTCAACGGCTGGGGCATCACGTTCATGGCCAAGCCGGACCACCGCTGGACCGGCTCGTCGGGCCACCTCCACATGAGCATCTGGGACAAGGACACGCGACGCGCCGCTGATGCACGCGGCGAAGGGCGAGCCGGAGGGCCCGTACGGGCTGTCGGCGCAGGGCTCGCAGTTCGTGGCCGGGATGATGGCGCTGTCGCGCGAGCTGGCGGTGTTCATCGCCCCGTTCATCAACAGCTACAAGCGCTACGCGTCGCTGTCGTGGGCGCCCGTCAACGTCGTCTGGGGCCGGGACAACCGGACCACGGGCTTCCGCCTCGTCGGCAGCGGCGGCATGCTCCACGTCGAGAACCGGTTCCCCGGCGGCGACATGAACGCCTACCTCACGTACGCGGCGATGATCGGGGCCGGGCTGTACGGCATCGAGCACGGCCTCGAGCTGGTGCCCGAGTACAAGGGCAACGGCTACGTCGCCACCGGCGTGCCGCGCATGCCGCGCGCGCTGTGGGAGGCGATCGGCGAGCTCGAGCGGTCCGAGGCGGCCCGCGCGATCTTCGGCGAGGACATCGTCGCGCACTACCTCAACGCGGCGCGCGTCGAGCAGGAGCTGTACGACTCGATCGTCCACAACTGGGATCGCGAGCGGTACCTCGAACGGGGCTGACGCGCAGCCGACACGTCGCGGGCGCCCGCGGTGGGTAGACTCCGGCCCAGCGCCGGTTGAGGAGGGGTTCGGCCGGTGCCCGGTTTCCGTCACCAACGCCATGGCGCGGCATCGGCGCTCCCTCGCGGTTCGCCCTCGACACGCCCGACCTGTCCACCGTCGGCCAGACCGTCCCCTGATGGAGCCCACCTTGCGTGCCGGCCATCGCCGCCTCCTCGCCCTGCTCGCCGTCGCGCTGATCGTCGCGGCCTGTTCGGGGTCCGCCGGCTCCGGCTCGGGCGCCGGTGCCGCCTCGCCGACGCTGGACCCGGCCAAGGACAAGCTCGCGCAGGTCCTCGCGCGCGGAACGCTCGTCCTGATGACCGACCCCGACTACGCCCCGCAGTCGATGGCCGTCCCCGGCGCGACCCGCGCCGGCGAACACCAAGTGCGAGTCCAACCAGCTGACCGCGCCCGAGATGACCGGCTACGACGCCGAGACCGGCAAGCTCGTCGCGGCGGCGCTGGGCGTCGAGCCGTGCTTCGTGACGCCGCCGTTCAGCGAGGTGATCGCGGGCGGCTGGGGCGATCGGTGGGACGTCGCCTGGGCGTCCGGGGCGCTCACGGCCGCGCGGATGAAGGACCTCTTCGTCACCCAGCCCTACTACTCGACGCCGGCCAGCTTCTTCGTCCGCGCCGACTCGACGATCACCGACGCCAGCCAGCTCGCGGGCAAGCAGATCGGCGCCTGCAGCGGCTGCACGCACGAGCTGTTCCTCAAGCGCCAGCTCGAGCTCCCGGGCGAGACGCTGACCTTCGTCCCGGACAACCCGAAGATCGTGACCTTCGAGGCCGAGCCGGCCGGGCTCAAGGCGCTGGCGGACGGCCAGCTCGACGCCTTCCTGTGCAGCTCGCCCGTCGGCGAGGGTGAGATCAAGAACGGCCTCGCGCTCAAGGAGCTGCCGGCCGCCGCGTTCTACACGCAGAAGACCGGCTACGTCGATCGGCACCTGACGCTCGCCCCGGCCGCCTTCCTCGACGCGATCAACGGCGCCATCAGCGACCTCCACGCGAGCGGCAAGCTCAAGGCGCTGTCGCAGCAGTTCTTCGGCGCGGACTTCGCCACCGCGGCCGCCACGTTCGACCTGTCGTCCGTCGGCCAGACGGTCCCGTAACGAGCGGCATGGCGGACGACCCGACCCGGCCGCGGGCCCCTGCCACGCGCGGTCGCGCCGGTCCTGGCGGCCCAGGTTCGGCCTCCGCGCACGGCTCGTCGGCTACTTCCTGCTGCTCTCGAGCGTCACGGTGCTCGTGGTCGGCGTGGTCGTGTACGTCCGGGCCACCGACGACCTGACGGGCTCGATCTACGAACGGCTCGATGCCGTCGTCGAGAACAAGACCGCGTCGCTCAACCGCTGGCTCGACGAGCAGACGCGGAACGCGGTGCTCGTCGGCGCCCTGCCGGGGTTCGGGGACGACGCCCGCGTCTTCCTGGATCCGGCGTCGGCGGCAACGGATCGAACGACGGCGGAGGCCCGCCTGCGCGAGACCCTGGACACGATGGTCACGAAGACGGCGGACGCGCGAGAGATCTTCATCCTCGATCTCGACGGCAACATCCGCCTGTCCACGGTCCCGGGGCTCGAGGGCGTCGCGCAGGCCGACCAGCCGTACTTCCAGCGCGGCGTCTCGCACACGACGATCCAGAACATCTACAACTCCCCGCTCACCGGTGGCCCGACGATCACGGTGGCGACGCCCCTGTTCGACGCCAACGGCGGTGGCCGGCGGGTTGGCGTCGTCGCCGCCAACCTCCAGCTCGATCGGCTGGACGGCATCATCCTCGAGAGCGCCGGGCTCGGCGAGACCGGCCAGACGTACCTGCTGGGCACGGACTCGCGCTTCGTCCACGAGCGGATGAACACCGGGGCGTTCGCGAACGGCGTGCACTCCTCGGGCATCGACGCCGCGCTCGCGGGCACCAATGGCCAGGGCCTGTACAGCGACTACCGCGGCGTCCCCGTGATCGGCGTCTACGAGTGGCTCCCCGCGCGGGACGCAGCCATCGTCGCGGAGATCTCGCAGGACGAGGCCTTCCAGTCGGCCCGGGGGCTGGCGCTCGTCGTCGGCATCGTCGGCCTCGTGTCCGCGCTGCTGCTCGCGGTCGCGATCTGGCTCGTCGCCCGCCGGGTGACGCGGCCCCTCCTCGAGCTCGCCGGGGTGGCGAGCCGGGTCCAGGCCGGCGACCTGGAGGCGACCGCACGCGTCTCGTCGACCGACGAGGTGGGCACGCTGGCCGTCGCGTTCAACGACATGACCGCGCAGCTCCGCCAGAACGTCGAGACCCTCGAGCGGCGCGTGGACGAGCGCACCGCCGAGCTGACCTCGGCGCTGGGCGAGATCCGGCGGCAGAGCCTGTACTTCGAGTCGCTGGTCGAGATCAGCCCCGCGGCGGTCGTGACGATGGACCGCGACGAGCGGGTGCTCGGCTGGAACCCGGCGGCGACCCGGCTGTTCGGGTTCGCCGAGGACGAGGCGCTGGGTCGCGAGATCGACGACCTGGTGATCGGCGACGCCCCGCACGACGAGGGCCGGGCGCTGACCCGCGAGGCCGAGGCGACCGGCCGCGCGACGCGCATCGGACGCCGCGCCCGCAAGGACGGGGCATTGGTCGACGTCGAGATCGTCATGGTGCCGCTCACCGTCGACGGCGAGCGGACCGGCTACTACGTGATCTACCACGACATCACGGAGCTGCAGGCCGCCCGCGAGGCGGCCGAGGCGGCGACCCAGGCGAAGTCGATCTTCCTCGCCAGCATGAGCCACGAGATCCGGACGCCGATGAACGCCGTGATCGGCATGAGCGGCCTGCTGCTCGACACCGAGCTGGGCGGCGACCAGCGCGACTACGCGCAGATCATCCGGGCCAGCGGCGAGTCCCTGCTCACGATCATCAACGACATCCTCGACTTCTCGAAGATCGAGGCGGGCCGGATGGACCTCGAGGCCGCCCCGTTCGACCTCCACGAGTGCGTCGAGGCGGCGCTGGAGCTCATGGCCGCCCGGGCGACGGAGAAGGGCCTGGAGCTGGTCGGCGACGTCCGGCCGGGCACGCCGCGCGTCGTCGTCGGCGACGTCACCCGGCTGCGCCAGGTCCTCCTCAACCTGCTGGGCAACGCGATCAAGTTCACCGACGCGGGGCAGGTGTCGCTGACGGTCGAGGCGACGCCGCCCGACGCCGCGGGCGGGCCGATCGCGCTCTCCGCGGCCGTCACGGACACCGGGCTCGGCATTCCGCCCGACCGCGTGGGCCGCCTGTTCCAGTCGTTCAGCCAGGCGGACGTCTCGACCAGCCGCCGGTTCGGCGGCACCGGCCTCGGCCTCGCGATCAGCCGCCGGCTCGCCGAGCTGATGGGCGGCGACATCACGGTGGAGAGCACGGGCGTTCCCGGCGAGGGGTCGACGTTCCGGCTCCGTGCGCTCGTGGCGCCGGCGCCGGCCGACGCCGTGATCCCTGAGGCGCCGAGCCTGTCGCTCGAGGGTCGCCGGATCCTGGTCGTGGACGACAACGCCGACGCGCGGCGGGTCATCGGGGAGCAGCTCCGGCGCTGGGGCGCCGAGGTCGTCGCGGTCGAGACGGCCGACGCGGCGATCGAGGCGGCCGGGCGCCGACGGGCCGCCGTTCGCGCGTCGCCATCGTCGACGAGACGCTCGCGGGCGCCAGCGGGCTCGACGTCGCGGCCCGGCTCGCCGCCACGCGGCTCGCGGCGGCGACGCGACGGCCCTGCGCCTGGTCATCGCGGCCGCCTTCGGCCGGCGCGAGGCGGTGATGCGGGCGGCCGAAGCCCGTTCCCTGTCGATCGCGGGCGTGGTCTCCAAGCCGGCCAAGCCATCGGGCCTCGCCGACGTCGTCGGCACGGCGCTCGGCCTCCGATCCGGTACGCTCAGGCAACAGCGGGCGTCGACGGCCGACCCGGGCATGGCGACCCGCCACCCGTTGCGGATCCTGCTCGCCGAGGACAACGCCGTGAACCAGATGCTCGCGGGTCGCCTGCTCGCGCAGCTCGGGTACCGGATGGACGTTGCGGGCGACGGCGAGGAGGCGATCCAGGCCGTCGAGCGCCAGCCCTACGACCTGGTGCTGATGGACGTGCAGATGCCGAACCTCGACGGGCTCGAGGCGACCCGGCGGATCGTCGCGCGCTGGCCGGCCGGCGAGCGCCCGCGGATCGTGGCGATGACCGGCAATGCGATGTCCGAGGACCGCGCGGCGTGCTTCGCCGCCGGGCATGGACGGCTACATCGCGAAGCCCATCCGGCCGGCGGAGCTGCTCGCGGAGCTCGAGGCGACGCCGGCACTGGCGGGCGCGCACGGCGACCCATGACACCGCGGCCGGCCCGAGGGCCATCGATGCCTGACCGACCTGCAACGGACGAGCTGGCGGCCGCTCGAGCGCGCATCGCCGAGCTCGAGGTGCTCGAGGCCGAACGCGCTCGCGCGATCACCGTCCAGGCGGCGCTGTACCGGATCGCCGAGGCGGCGAGCGCGGTCGACGACATGCCCGCGTTCTACCGGACGATCCACGAGATCGTCGGCGAGCTCATGTACGCCGAGAACCTGTACATCGCGCTGTACGACGACGAGCGCGAGCGCATGAACTACCCCTACTACGTCGACGCGTACGACGCTCGACGTCCCGGACCCGAATGCCTGGGAGCCGTTCGGCGTCGGCCAGGCGAGGGGCGTCACGGCCTACGCGCTGCGGCGGGGCGAGCCGATCCTCGTCAACGGCGCCGAGTACCGGCGCCTACGGGACAGCGGTCAGATCGAGATCCTGGGCGTGACCAGCGAGGAGAGCACGTGGCTCGGCGCCCCGCTGCGCGCCGAGGGCCGGCTCCTCGGCCTGCTCGTCGTGCAGTCGTACACGTCCGAGCAAACGTACTCGCAGGCGGACCTCGACCTCCTCGCCTTCGTCGGCCAGCACGTCGCATCGGCACTGACGCGGGCCCGGGCGATCGAGGAGACCCGGCAGCGCAACGCCGAGCTCGCCGTGATCAACGAGATCGGCGACGCGCTCGCGAGGCAGCTCGAGTTCGACGCGATCATCGACCTCGTCGGCGAGCGGGTGCGCGAGATCTTCGACTCGCACAACATGTTCGTCGGGCTGTACGACGAAGCCGCCGGCCGGATCTCGTTCGGGTACGAGATCGACGACGGACAGCGGATCCAGACACCCTCGATCCCGTTCGGGACCGGGCTGTCGTCGCACGTGATCCGCGATCGCCGGCCGCTGCGCATCGGGACGAGGGCAGACAGTGATGCGCTCGGCCGCGTCAAGACCGGAACCGACGGCGAATCGTGGCTCGGCGTGCCGATCCTCAGCGGCGATCGAGTCCTCGGCCTGCTCGCGCTCGAGAACCTGGAGGCGAACGCGTTCGACGACGCCGACGAGCGCCTCCTCGCCACGGTGGCGGCGAGCATGGGCGTCGCGCTCGAGAACGCCCGACTGTTCGGCGAGACGAAGCGCCTGCTCGCGGAGACCGACGCCCGGGCCGCCGAGCTCGGGGTCATCAACGAGATCGGCGAGGCGCTCGCGAAGCAGCTCGACTTCCAGTCCATCGTCGACCTCGTCGGCGAACGGATTCGGACCCTGTTCAACTCACGCTCGATGCTCATCTCGATGTACCACGAGTCCACGGGCACGATCGACTTCCCGTACGAGATCGATGACGGCATCCGCTACCGCAGCGAGCCCATCGCGTTCGGGTCAGGGCTGACCTCCCAGATCATCCGCACCAAGCGCGCCATCCGGCTCCGCTCGAACGACGAAGCGATCGAGCTGGGAGCCATCTTCCCGGCCGAGACTGGTCGCGAGGCACTCCCATCGGCGTTGGATACGGGCATCGAGGCACCCGGCAGCCACGGGGGCCGCGTCTCAGAGTCCTGGCTGGGTGTGCCCATTCAAACCGGCGACCGCGTGATCGGCGTGATCTCGCTGGAGGCGTTCGAGAAGGATGCCTACGACGAGTCGACCGAACGCCTCCTCGGCACGATCGCGACGAGCATGGCGAGCGCGCTCGAGAACGCGCGCCTGTTCGACGAGACGAAGCGGCTCCTCACCGAGGCGGACGAGCGCGCCGGCGAGCTCACGGTCATCAACGAGATCGGCGAGGCGCTGGCGCGGCATCTCGAGTTCGACGAGATCATCCAGCTCGTCGGCGAGCGGGTGCGGAACCTGTTCCACGTGCAGACCATGTTCATCGCGCTCCACGACCCGGTCACCAACCTGATCTCGACGCCCTACGACGTCGACGAGGACACGACGTACCAGCGCGAGCCGTGGCCGCTCGGCCCGGGGATGACCTCGACGGTCATCACCACCGGACGGCCCGTCCGGGTCGGGACCGCCGACGAGCAGCGGGCGGCCGGCGCGATCGATGTCGGCGGAACCCCCACGCTCTCGTGGCTCGGCGCCCCGATCACCGGTGCGAGCCGGGTGATCGGCGTGGTGGGCCTCGAGGCCGTCGAGGCCAACGCGTTCAGCGAGAGCGACGAGCGCGTCATCGCGACGCTGGCGTCGAGCATGGGCGTGGCGCTCGAGAACGCCCGCCTGTTCGGCGAGACGAAGCGGCTGCTCGCCGAGACCGACGAGCGCGCCGCCGAGCTCGCGATCATCAACGAGATCCAGAACGGGCTGGCGACGCAGATCGACATGCAGGCGATGTACGACATCGTCGGCGACCGGGTCCGCGAGATCTTCGACGCACAGGTCGTCGACATCGCGCATCGTCGACCGCGACGCAGAGACGGTGACGTTCGTCGTACACCATCGAGCGTGGCGTGCGCTTCCCCGAGGAGCAGATGCCGCTGATCGGGATCCGGAAGCACGTCGTCGAGACCGGCGAGCCACTACCTCGTCAACGAGGACCTCGTCGGCTCGCGCGGAGCGGTTCGGGCAGCCCGCCGTGCTCTCCGGCGAGGCGCCGCTGTCGGCGCTGTTCGCGCCGCTGATCGCCCGCGGCGAGGCCATCGGCGTGATCTCGCTCCAGAACCTCGATCGCGAGTTCGCGTTCAGCGACGGCGACGTCCGCCTCCTCACCACGCTCGCCGCGAGCCTCAGCGTCGCGCTCGAGAACGCGCGGCTGATCCACGAGACCCGCCAGCGGGTCGCCGAGCTCGCGACCGTCCACGAGATCGGCCAGGCGTTCGCGAGCCAGCTCGACCTCGACCGCATGTACGAGCTCGTCGGCGAGCGGATCAGCGAGACGTTCTCCGCCGACCTCGTCTACGTCGCGATGCACGACACGGCGACCGACCGGATCGAGTTCGCCTACTACAGCGAGGGCGGGACGACCGGCCCGCAGGGAGGGGTTCGCCTTCGGCGAGGGCCTGACCTCGCACATCATCCGGACGCGCGAGCCGCTGCTCCTCAACCGCGACGAGGACTTCGACCGGTTCCAGGCGCGCGCCGTGGGCACGCCGGTCAAGTCGTTCCTGGGCGTCCCGATCATGCTCAGCGACCAGCGCGATCGGCGTGATCAGCGTCCAGAGCATGAAGGTCGAGGGCCGGTTCGGGCCGGCGGACGTCCGGCTGCTCGGAACGATCGCGGCGAGCGTCGGCATCGCGATCCAGAACGCGCAGCTGTACGGCGACGCCGGCCGGCGGGCCGACGAGATGGCGGCCCTCGCCGACGTCGCCCGCGACATCTCCGCGACGCTCGACCTCCGGGCCGTCCTCGACCAGATGACCGAGCGGTCGCGCGTCCTCCTCGAGGCCGACACGAGCGCGGTGTTCCTCGCCGAGCCCGACGGGGCGTCGTTCCGGCGATCGCCGCGACCGGCAGCATCGCCGACGAGGTCCGCGCGGACACCATCCTGCTCGGCGAGGGGATCATCGGCGGGGCGGCGGTCGAGCGGCGGGCGCAGATCGTCAACAACGTCTGGGCGGACGAGCGCGCCGTCGAGGTCCCCGGGACCGCGCAGGACGACGAGGAGCGGCTCATGGTCGCGCCGCTGATCGCGCGCGACACGGTCACCGGCATGATGGCCGTCTGGCGCCAGTCGCCGGGCAAGCCGTTCACGGACGCGGAGCTCGCGTTCTTCGAGGGGCTCGCGCAGCAGGCGACGATCGCGATCGAGAACGCGCGGTTCTACACGCGAGGCCCTCGAGGCGCAGGCGCGCCGCCGAGGACGCGAACCAGGCCAAGTCCACGTTCCTCGCGGCCATGAGCCACGAGATCCGGACGCCGATGAACGCGATCATCGGCATGAGCGGCCTGCTGCTCGACACGCCGCTCGACCCCGAGCAGCAGGAGTACGCCGAGACGATCAAGACCTCGGGCGACGCCCTGCTCACGGTCATCAACGACATCCTCGACTTCTCCAAGATCGAGGCCGGCAAGGTCGAGCTCGACACGGAGCCGATGGACCTGCGCCGCGTCGTCGAGGGTGCCCTCGACCTGCTCGCGGCGTCGGCGGCCAACCACGACGTCGAGCTGGCCTACGCGGTGGACGACGAGCTCCCGTCCGGCGTGCTCGGCGACGCGGGCCGGATCCGCCAGATCGTCCTCAACCTCCTCTCGAACGCGCTGAAGTTCACGGCCGCGGGCGAGGTGGAGCTCCGCCTCGGCGGCCACCCGGTCGAGCGGCGGCGAGGCGGCGCGGCCCGGCGCTGGGAGATCACGGTCGACGTCCGCGACACCGGCATCGGCATCCCGCCCGAAGCCATGGGCCGGCTGTTCCGGTCGTTCAGCCAGGTCGACGTCTCCATCTCGCGCCGGTACGGCGGCACGGGGCTCGGGCTGGCGATCAGCCGCCGCCTGGCCGAGCTGATGGACGGCACGCTGACGGCGGAGAGCAGCGGCGTCGCGGGCGAGGGCAGCACCTTCCACCTCACGATCCACGTCGACGAGGCCGAGCTCCCCGCGCCCGCGCCGGTGCCCGATCCCGTCGACGTGACCGGCCGGCCCGTGCTCGTGGTGGACGACAACGCGACGAACCTGCGGATCCTCGCGGCCCAGCTCGAGCGATGGTCGATGCAGCCGCGGACGACCCGTTCGCCCGCCGAGGCGCTCGCGTGGATCCACGACGGGACGTCGTTCGACCTCGCGATCCTCGACTTCCACATGCCCGAGATGGACGGCCTCACGCTGGCCCACGCGATCCTGGACGAGCACCCCGCCACGCCCGTCCCGATCGTGATCGTGTCGTCGGTCGGCGCACGAGACCGGCGCGACCCGCTGGTGGCGGCGGAGCTGACGAAGCCGGTCAAGCCCTCCGCCCTGCACGATGCGGTCGATGACGGCGCTCGGTGGCGCGGTGACCCGGCCGGAGGCGGCGCCGGCCGACAAGGCCGCCGCGGACGCTCGCCCGGGCGACGCCCGGCCGCACCGGATCCTCCTCGCGGAGGACAACGCGGTCAACCAGATGCTCGCCATCAAGCTGCTCGAGCGGCTGGGCTACTCGGCCGACATCGCCGCCACCGGCGTCGAGGTCCTCGCGGCGCTCGAGTCCGGCGAGCACGACCTCGTGCTGATGGACGTCCAGATGCCGGAGATGGACGGCCTCGAGGCCACGCGCCAGGCCCGCGCCCGGTGGCCCGACCGGGCACTGTGGATCGTGGCGATGACGGCGAACGCGATGGAGGGCGACCGGGAGATGTGCCTCGCGGCGGGCATGAACGACTACCTCAGCAAGCCGATCCGGCCGGAGCTGCTGGCGGCGGCGATCGCGGCCGCGCCGGTCGTCACGGCGGGTGCCGTCGATGGCTGACACGCTCGACACCGCGGTGCTCGCGGAGCTGCTCGAGGCGGTCGGCGACGACCCGACGTTCATCGACCAGCTCGTCGACACGTTCCTGGGCGAGGCGCCGGGCTTCCTGGCGGCCATCGACGACGCCGTCGCGGCCGGCGATCCGGCGCGGGTCGTGGTCCCGGCGCACACGCTCAAGGGCAACGCGTCCACGATCGGCGCCGTCGGGCTGGCGGCGATCGCCCGATCCCTCGAGGAGCGTGGCCGGCGTGGCGAGAACGACGGTGCCGCGGCGGACGCGGCCGCCGCGCGAGACGAGCTCGCCCGGGTCGTGGCCGCCCTCGACGTCGCGCGCGCCGCTCGCTGGGCCGCGTGAGCGCGCCCGCCGCCGCCGTCGGCGGGCGGATCCTGGTCGTCGACGACAGCCTGCTGAACCGGCAGACCCTCGGGCGCCTGCTCGGCGGGCTCGGGCACGAGGTGATCGAGGCGGAGAACGGGCGCATCGCGCTGGACCTCCTGGGCGCCGATGGCGCGGGTGTCGACGTCGTGCTGCTCGACCTCGTCATGCCCGAGCTCGACGGGTTCGCGGTGCTCGAGGCCATCCGCGGCGACCCGGCCCTCGCGCGGATCCCCGTCATCGTGGTGTCGGGCCTCGACGACCTGGACGGGATCGTCCGCTGCGTCGAGATGGGCGCCGCCGATTACCTCCCGCGGCCGATCAAGCCGACGCTCCTGCGCGCCCGCGTCAACACGTCGCTCGCCGACAAGCGGCTGCGCGACGACAACGCCCGGCTCCTCGCGACCGTCGAGCGCCAGCGCGAGGAGCTGTCGCGGTTCGTCTCGCCACGGGTCGCGGCCCTCGTCTCGACGCCGGAGGGCGAGGCGCTGCTCGCCGGCCACCGGCGCGCGGTCACGTCCGTGTTCTGCGACCTGCGCGGCTACACGGCGTTCGCGGAGACGGCCGAGCCCGAGGAGCTGCTCGACGTCGTGCGCGAGTACCACGCGGCCATGGGCCGGCGGATCACCGAGTACGAGGGCACGCTCGAGCACTACGCGGGCGACGGGATCCACACCTTCTTCAACGACCCGATCCTCCAGCCCGACCACCAGCTGCGCGCGGTCCGCATGGCCGCGGCGATGCGCGAGGACGTCGCCGAGCTCGCCGCCGGGTGGTCGCGGCGGGGGTACTCGCTCGGCTTCGGGGTCGGCATCGCGGACGGGTTCGCGACCGCCGGACGGATCGGGACCGAGGGTCGGTACGACTACGCCGCCATCGGCAACGCGGTGATCCTCGCGGCCCGCCTCAGCGGCCAGGCGGCCCCCGGCCAGATCCTGGTCGCGCAGCGCGCCTACGCCGCCGTCGAGGGCGCGGTGGACGCCGAGGCGGTCGACGGCCTGCAGCTCAAGGGCGTCAGCCACCCGGTCACGGCGTGGAGCATCCTCGCGCATGCGAGACGCCTGACGGCGTCGCGACCCATCGCGTCGCGGGCTAGTCTGAGCACCCGATCACCCCGGCCAGCACGGAGCCCTGTTCATGCGACTCGACGGCAAGGTCTCGATCATCACGGGCGGCGGGAGCGGCATGGGCCGCGTCGCTGCGGAGCTGTTCGCGCGCGAGGGGGCCCGCGTGGTCGTGGCCGACTACAGCGAGGCGGCGGGCCAGGAGACCGTCGACCGCGTCACCGCGGCGGGCGGCGAGGCGACGTTCGTCAAGGCCGACGTCTCGCAGGAGGCCGAGGCGCGCGCGATGGTCCAGCACGCCGTCGCCACCTTCGGTCGCCTCGACACCCTGTACAACAACGCCGGCGTCATGCCCGAGGCCGACCACTCGGTCGTCGACACCGACGTGGACACGTGGGACCGGGTCATGGCGATCAACGTGCGGGGCGTGTTCCTCGGCTGCAAGTACGCGATCCCCGCCATGCTCGAGCAGGGGTCGGGCTCGATCATCAACATCGCCAGCTTCGTCGCGATCCTCGGCTGCTCGGTCCCGCAGGACGCGTACACGGCCTCGAAGGGCGCGGTCCTCGCGCTGACCCGGTCGCACCGCCGTGCAGTTCGCGGGCCGCGGCGTGCGCACCAACGCGATCAGCCCGGGGCCGATCGAGACCCCGCTGCTCATGGACTGGCTGCTCAAGGACGAGGCCGCCAAGCAGCTGCGTCTGGCGAGGAACCCGAGCGGGCGCTTCGGGAAGCCCGAGGAGATCGTGAACGTCGCGATGTACCTCGCCTCCGATGAGTCGCAGTGGACGAATGGGGCAAACTTCGTCGTCGACGGCGGCATCACGGTCAACTACTTCTGAGGACGCATGGACAGCGATGACGTGAACGACGGCGAGCCCGGCGACGAGCGGTCGAGCGCGCCGGACGGAGCTCCCGAAGCCCGTGCCGAGGCCGACGAGATCGCCCGCGAGGCGCTTGCGATCGCCGCCGAGACCGCCGACGTCGACGACCAGGACAAGGCGACCGAGGTCATCGCGACGCCGGTCGACCCCGGGTCGCGGCGGGTCGCCATCGGCGTCGACGTGGGCGGGAGCGGGATCAAGGCTGCCGCCGTCGACCTCGAGACGGGCGAGCTCCTCTCTCCGCGCCACCGGGTGCCCACGCCGCAGCCGTCCGCGCCGGCCGCGGTGATCGCGTCGATCGCGCGGATCATGAAGAAGATCGAGGCCGAGGTCGTCATCGGGACGTCGGTGCCGGTCGGCGTCGGGTTTCCGGCGGTCGTCATCGACGGCGTCACCAAGAGCGCGGCGAACGTGGATCCGGGCTGGGTCGACTTCGACGCCGACCATGCGATGGCGCGCGTCCTCAACCGGCCGGTCCACCTCGTGAACGACGCCGATGCGGCGGGCGTGGCCGAGATGCGCTTCGGCGCGGGCGTGGGCCGGCGGGGCACCGTGTTCCTGATCACGCTCGGGACAGGCACCGGGTCCGCCCTGTTCTACAACGGCATGCTCGTCCCCAACCTCGAGCTCGGGCACATGGAGATCCGCGGTCGGGACGCCGAGAAGCGCTCGGCCGCCGTGGCCCGAGTGCGGCGCGGCCTCTCCTGGAAGGCCTGGGCGGCCGATCTCGACGAGCACCTGCTCGCGATCGAGCGGCTGTTCTCGCCGCACCTGTTCATCATCGGCGGCGGCGTGTCCAAGCGCGCCGACCAGTTCGTCCCCAAGCTGACCGTCCGCGCCGAGGTGATCCCGGCGGCCCTGCGCAACGACGCGGGGATCGTCGGGGCCGCGATGGCGGCCGCCGAGGCCGAAGCGGCCTCCTTCGTCGAATGACCACGGACCAGGCGCGACCGGCGGCCGTGGCGGTCACGCGGATGGTCGTCGGCGGGCGATCGGTCGACGCGGCCGACGGCCGCACGTTCCAGGTCGTCGAGCCCCACCGGGGCGCCGTGGTCGCGACGTCGCCGCTCGGCGGACGCGAGGACGTCGACCGGGCCGTCGACGCCGCGCAGGCCGCGTTCGACGGCGAGTGGGGGTCGATGGCCGCGTCCGATCGAGGCCGCCTGCTCCTTCGCTTCGCCCAGGTCGTCCGCGACCGCGAGGAGGAGCTCGCGGCCCTCGAGAGCCGCCAGATCGGGAAGCCGATCAGCGGTGCGCGGTGGGAGGTCGGCCAGGTCGCCAAGGTCCTCGAGTTCTATGGCGGCGCGACGACCAAGCTCCGCGGCTCGACGATCCCGGTCACGCGTCCCGGCCTCGACTTCACGCTCCGCGAGCCCATCGGCGTCGTCGGGCTCATCGTCCCCTGGAACTTCCCGATCATGATGGCCAGCTGGAAGGTCGGGCCCGCGCTCGCCGCCGGCAACACCGCCGTCCTCAAGCCCGCCTCCTACTCCCCGCTGACCGCGATCCGGCTCGGCGAGCTGGCACTCGAGGCCGGGCTCCCGCCGGGCGTGCTGAACGTGGTCACCGGGCCGGGACCCGTGGTCGGCGAGGCGATGGCGTCGCACCCGGGGATCGGGAAGATCGCGTTCACCGGCGAGACCGCGACCGGACAGCAGATCCTGCGCGCCGCCTCGACCACGGTGAAGAAGGTCAGCCTCGAGCTCGGCGGCAAGAGCCCCAACATCGTGTTCGCGGACGCCGACCTCGAGGCGTTCGCGGCCGCGGCGCCGTACGCCGTGTTCGACAACTGCGGCCAGGACTGCTGCGCCCGCAGCCGGATCCTCGTCGAGCGCTCGGTCCACGAGCGCGTCGTGGAGCTGTTCGTCGCGGCGACGGAGCGCGTGGTCGTCGGGGACCCGTCGGATCCCGCCACCGAGGTCGGGCCCCTCGTCTCGTTCCGACAGCGCGAGCGCGTCGAGGGCTACGTCGCGAGCGGGACGTCGGAGGGCGCGACGCTCGTCTCGGGCGGCGTCCGCCCGACGAGCCCGGCGCTGGCCGATGGTGCCTACCTGCTCCCGGCGGTGTTCGACCACGTGACCCAGGAGATGACGATCGCCCGCGAGGAGGTCTTCGGCCCCGTGGTCGGCGTGATCCCGTTCGACACCGACGAAGAGGCGCTGCGGATCGCGAACGCGTCGCCCGTACGGGCTGTCGGGATCGGTCTGGAGCCGGGACATCGGCCGTGCGTTGCGCGCGGCGAAGGCGCTCAAGTCGGGGGTCGTGTCGGTCAACTGCAACAACAGCGTCCACGTCGAGGCGCCGTTCGGCGGCTACAAGCAGTCGGGGATCGGCAAGGACCTGGGCCTCGAGGCCATCGACGGCTACACGGACGTCAAGAACGTGTTCGTCGACCTGGGCTAGGGCTCCCGCTAGGGCTCCCGGAAGTCGGCCGGCACCGCGGTCCCGGGCGCGCGCAGCCGGACCCAGTCGCGGATCGCGAAGAACGAGGTCTTGAAGGCGATCTCGCCCCACGGGATCGCGTCCGGCGCGAACCCGCGCACCTCGAGGGCCTCGGGCGTCGTCCGCGCGGTGCCGCCGCTGATGGACGCCTCGAACGCGACCGTGACCACGGCCGCCTCGAGCCGCGAGTACAGCCCCACGAGCTCGCCCGGCGTGACGAGCAGGCCGGTCTCCTCGAGGGTCTCGCGGACCGCCGCCTGGTGCACGGTCTCGTCCACCTCGAGGAACCCGCCGGGCTGCGCCCACCAGCCGCGCCCGGGCTCGATGCCCCGTCGCAGCAGGATCGCCTCGCCGGCGTCCGTGACCGGGATCGTCGTCACGACGAGGCGCGGGTTGACGTAGGCGATGAACCCGCAGTTGGCGCAGGCCAGCCGCTCGCGGTTCTCCTCGGGGAGCAGCGCGGGGGCGAGCGGCTCGCCGCAGCGCGAGCAGTAGCGCAGCATCCCGAGGATCCAGCGCGGCGTCCCGTCGCCGGACGCGATGTCCGTCGAGCGACCGTCGGGCCCGCGATCGACGGCGGCAAGGAAGGCCAGCTCCTCCTCGGACAGGCGCCGCTCCACGCTAGGCCCCGAGCACGAACAGGGTCGCGCCCACGATCAGGACGAGGAACACGAGGCTGACGACGACCCACGCCAGGCGGAACAGGCCCTTGCCGCGATCCACCGGCATCCACGCCCAGGCCGCGCGCCAGATGCGCAGCGTCGCGTCGAGCGTGGTGATCAGCAGGAGCGGCGCCGCGATCAGCACGCACAGCTTGATCAGCAGGCTGCCCGGGCTCATGCCGGCCTCGAGCGCGGTGATCGCGATCGCGCCCGCGATGAGCGCGGGCGCACAGAGCAGCACGTAGTGCTTCTGGAGGGGCGTCGGATCGGTCTCGGGGACGCTCCGCGGCGGCAGGCCCTGGAGGCTCGGCGGGAGGGTGCTGGTCGAGGCGGCCCGAACCGGCTGCCGGTCGAGAACCGGCATCCCCGGCTCCCAGCGCTCGTCGTCCATCGGGCCGAGTGTACGCGGGCCGACCGGCGGTCAGCCCGGGAGCGACTCCGCGTTCGAGGGGTCGGCGAGGACGGCCTCGGTCTGCGCGTCCCGGCGCGCCTCGACGCGAGCCGCGAGCTCCGGGTCGGAGAGCGCGAGGATCTGCGCCGCGAGCAGCGCCGCGTTCTCGGCGTTGCCGATGGCGACGGTCGCCACCGGGATCCCGCGCGGCATCTGCACGATCGACAGCAGGGAGTCGAGGCCGCCGAGGTGCTCCGTCGGGACCGGCACGCCGATGACCGGGAGCGTCGTCTTCGCCGCGAGCATGCCCGGCAGGTGGGCGGCCCCGCCGGCGCCCGCGATGATCACGCGGATGCCGCGGTCGCGGGCCGTCTCGGCGTAGCGGAACAGGTGGTCCGGCGTGCGGTGCGCCGACACGACTCGCAGCTCGCACGGGATGCCCAGCTGCTCGAGCGTCATCGACGCCTTCTCGAGGCACGGGAAGTCGGACCGACTCCCGCCGACGATGCCCACGACCGGCGACGCCTCGCTCACCCTCAGTCCTCCCAGCCAAGCGCGCCGCGTGCGGCGCGCGCCCGTTCCAGCGCCTCGTCGACGCCGTCCCCGACCACGGTCACGTGGCCCATCTTGCGCCGCTCGAACACGCGTCGCTTGCCATAGAGGTGCACGTGGACCGCGGGGTCCGCGAGGGCCCGGTCGAGGCCGGCCAGGCGCGCCGGTCGGTCTGCGCCCGTCCCCAGGAGGTTGACCATCGCCGCTTCGCCATGCGGTCGCACCGAGCCGAGCGGCAGCCCCAGGATCGCGCGGAGGTGCTGCTCGAACTGGGAGGTGACCGCGCCCTCGATCGTCCAGTGGCCCGAGTTGTGCACCCGCGGCGCGAGCTCGTTGATCATCAGGCCGCCGCCCCGGAGCTGGAACAGCTCGACCGTGAGCAGGCCGACGAGGTCGAGGCCGCGGACGAGGCTGTCCGCGATCTCGCGGGCATCGGCGGCGACGAGCGGATGCACCGGGGCCGGCGCGACGCTCTCCACGAGGATCCCGGCGTCGTGGACGTTCCGGGAGACCGGGAAGCTGAGCGAACGTCCGTTGCGGTCGCGGGCGCAGACGACGGAGAGCTCGGCCTCGAAGTCGATCTCCGCCTCCATGAGCAGCGGGCGCTCCGGCGAGCCACCGAGCGCGCTTACGGCTCCCTCGACCTCCGCCGGCGCGGTGACCCGCACCTGGCTGCGGCCGTCGTACCCACCGATCGCGGTCTTGAGGCGGACGGGGTAGCCGAGGGCGTCCGCGGCTGCCCGCGCGTCGTCGACGTCGCGGACCTCGCGCCACGGCGCCGCCCACTCCCCGATCTCCCGGATGAAGCGGCGCTCGGCGAGGCGGTCGCGAGTCGCCCGGAGCGACGCGAGCCCGGGGCGGAGCGGGGCAATCTCCCCCGCCGCGGCGGCCGCGTCCAGCCCGACGTGCTCCAGCTCGTAGGTGACGACGTCCGACATCCGGGCCAGCCGCCGCGCCGCGTCCGGGTCGTCATACGCGCCGACGACGATCTCGTCGGCGACCGCCGCGGTCGGACATGCCGGGTCTGGGTCCAGGGCGACGATCCGGTAGCCCATCGCGCGGGCCGCGATGCCGAGCATCCGCCCGAGCTGCCCGCCACCCAGGATCCCGATCGTGGCGCCGGGCGCGAGCGGCGCCGGCGAGTCGGCCGGCGGCCGGCGGATGCCGAGGCGATAGAGCGCGTCCTGGACGAAGTCGCCCTTGTAGACCGTGTACAGGAGGTTCGCGTCGCCGTCGGGCGCCAGTTCGACGAACTCCTGCTTCGACGCCGCGTAGCCGTCACGCAGCGCCGGGTCCGTGCGCAGCGCGTCGCGGAAGGCGAGGAGCTCGGCGAGCTCGTGGCGGGCCGGCGGCATGACGTGGAGGTGGACACGGTACGAGGTCCCGTCGTGGTCGACGTTGCCGAGGACCATGGGCCGCGTCGGCGGGAACGGCGCGAGGCTGTCCTGGCGCTGGAACCCGAGCGAGAGCAGCGCGTCGACGACGTCCGGGATGTCGTCGGGCGTCGCCTCGACGCCGAGGTCGACGACGTTCTTGCCCGGCATTCCCGGCACCGACGAGCTCCCGACGTGCTGGGCGTTCGTGCCCGGCCGCGCGGACTCGACCAGACGCATGATGTCCCGCGCCACGTCCGCCGTCCTCGGGTCCCAGGGATGGAACGCGGCCGGCTGGCGCTCGTACGGGCGGATCGGCAGCTCGGACATCGCGTCTGAGTGTAGGTGAGCGCTCACGGCGCACGCTGGCGGGCGAGCCCGTTGCGCGCCCGGCGGCCATCGCGTAGGGTCCGGGCATGCGCATCGTGATCGGCAAGCGCGTCCACGAGGTGGACGTCGGCTAACTCGCCACCCGGCGCGCCGGCACGTCGCAGGGTCGTGGTCGACCTGGGCACCGGCGACGGACGGTTCGTGCTGGCCACCGCGGCCGCCGAGCCACGGACGCTCGTCATCGGCATCGACGCCAGCGCCGATGCCATGGCCGAGGCGTCCGGTCGTGCCGCCCGGTCCCAGCGACGCGGCGGTCTTCCGAACGCCCTGTTCGTCGCCGCTGCGGCCGAGGCGCTGCCCCCGGAGCTCGCCGGCATCGCCGACCGCGTCGCCATCCAGCTGCCGTGGGGCTCGCTGCTGCGCGGCGCCCTGGCCCTCGACGACGATGTCGCCCGCGGCATCGCCGGGCTCGTCGCGCCCGGCGGGCGAGTCGAGATCCTCGCAGCCCCGGCGGCGAGGGACCGCCTCGCGCCGGCGGTCGACGTCCGGGAACGGCTCGCGAACGGCCTCGCGGACGACTGGTGGCGGCTCGGGCTCGAGCTCGTGGACGCCGCCCCGGCCACGCCCGATGACATCGCGACGGCCGCGGAGCACGTGGGCGAGGCGCCTCGAGCTGCGCGCCGGTGACCCCGATCGCACGGCCTACCGCATCCGCCTCCGGCGCCTGGAGCGCCGATCCGCGCTGATATCCTCCGGCCATGTACGGCGGCCCCGGACCGTACGGCGAGACCGCGCCGCGGATCCTGATCGTGGACGACGACCCCAACCTGCTCGTCATCCTCGCCGACCAGCTCCGCATGGACGGCTACCAGGTGGCGACCGCCCGTGACGGCGACGAGGCCCTGCGACGCCTGTCGCAATCGTGGCCCGACCTCCTGATCATCGACATGCTGATGCCGCGCATGGACGGCCTGACGCTCGCGCGCGAGGTCAAGGCGCGCGCCGACCTGCCGATCATCGTGCTGTCGGCGATCGACACCGCGGACTCGAAGGCCGACCTGCTCGACGAGGTCGCCGAGGACTACATCACCAAGCCCTACCACTACCCCGAGCTGCGGGCGCGCATCACGCGCGTGCTGCGCCGGCTCGGCGACCGGGTGCCGCGCCAACGGCTCGAGATCGGGCCCAACCTGGCGCTCGAGCTCCACCGCCGCGAGGCCATCGTCGCCGGCAACACCGTGTCGCTGACGCCCACGGAGTCGCGCCTCCTGTACGCGCTCGCCGCCAACCTCGGCCAGACGGTCACCACCGAGACCCTCCTGGCGCGCGGCTGGGCGGACACCGAGGACGCGGACCCGAGCTACGTCTGGGTGACGATGCGGCGGCTGCGCCAGAAGGTCGAGCTCGATCCGAACAAGCCGGTCCACCTGCTGACGGTCCGGGGGATCGGCTACCGGCTGGTCGCGGTCACGGCGCCGGAGACCCGGTGACCGCCCCCGGCGGCGGGACTGACGACACCGGGCTCGTGGTGTCCGCGGGCGGCGACGGCGGAGGCGGTCGTGGCGCCGGAGCGCGCCGGGCTGGCGGCCCGCCTGGCACGCGCCGAGGCCGCGCAACGCGCGGAATACGGCATGCCCTCGGGCACGCTCCCCGACGAGGACGCCGATGGCGCGACGCCGATCGCCGGCCGGCCGACGAGCGACCTCGCGACCTATCGCAGCTCCGGCCTCGGGTTCCGCACCCGCCTGACGCTCGGCCTGATCGCGGCGGCCGTCCTGCCCGTCGCCGCATTCGGGATCGTCGTGCTCCTCGTGACCGGTCTCGAGGGCTCGGACTCGACCATCGCGCGGGTGCTGCTGCTCGCCGTCGCGGTCGCCGGTGGTCTTCGCCGTCCTGCTCGCCGCCCTCCTCGCCGCCGACATCGGCGCGCCGCTTCGCGCGATCGCCCGATCCGTGGACGAGGTGTCCGCCGGCGACACCGTGACGCGCCTCGAGCTGCCCGGCGACGACGAGTTCAGCCGCCTCGCCGAGACCCACAACCGGCTCGCCCGCGACCTCGCCCGCCGGAACCGCGAGCTGCGCCAGGTGGTCGTCGCGCTCGAGGCGAGCAGCCTCAACGAGCGGCCGGACGCGATCGTCCGCCGTGCCGCCGAGCAGCTCCGGACGACGTTCGGGATGATCGACTGCCAGCTGCTGCTGGTGAACCCGCGCGAGATCCCCACCGAGGAGGTCGTGCCCGGGGATCCGGTTCCCGTGCGGGCGGTCCTCGTCGCCGCCGGTGAGCCGATCGGGGTCGTCGTCGGGCACCTGCCCGCCACCCGTCGCTGGGAGCGCGCCGACCAGGACCTGCTGGAGCTGTTCGCGATCGAGGTCGCGGCGTCGATCCGCAACGCCCAGCTGTACGCGAAGGTCGACGACCAGAACCGGCGCCTCGTGGAGCTCGACGAGGCGAAGGACGACTTCCTGCGCGGCGTCTCGCACAACCTCCAGACGCCGCTCGCGAGCATCCGCGGCTACGCGCAGCAGCTCGCCGCCGACACGCCCGACCGCCGCCTCGTGATCATCACCGAGCAGGCGGACCGGCTGTCGCGGATGGTCCGCCAGCTGCTGACGGTCAGCCGGATCGAGTCCGGCGCCCTGCGGCCGCGGCTCGAGGTCTTCTCGCCGGCCGCGCGCGTCCGCCGGACGTGGGAGGCCCTCGGCGTCATCGATGTCCCGTTCACGATCGACGACCAGTCGGGCGGCTGGCTGGCGCTGGCGGATGGCGACCAGCTCGACCAGGTCCTGTGGGCGCTGATCGACAACGCCGTCGTCTACGGCGGCCGCACGGCGATCCACGTCTCGCTCAGCGTCGACGCCGAAGCAGGCGACCTGTCGATCACGATTGCCGACCACGGTCCAGGCGTCGCGGACGAGGATCGCGACCGCCTGTTCCTGCGCTTCGAACGCGGCACGGCGCGACCGGCCGACGAGGGCAGCGGCCTGGGCCTCTACGTCTCCCGCGAGCTTTGCCGCGCGATGAGCGGCGACCTGGTCCTCGAGCCGGCCGAACCCGGCCGGGGTGCCGCCTTCACGATCCACCTGCCCGCCGAGGCCGCTGAGGAGAGCTGATCTCGTTGCGCCACCGCACCGGCATTCGTACTACCGCCCGCGTAGGACTTTCGGTGCAAGGTGGACTGCAAGTTGCTCCGGGCATTCTCCCGGACGGTAACTCCGCCGGGGCGCGATGCACGCATTGCTGGGAGCTTGTCTTCGGCATGCGTCATCTAAACGCGACCTCGCCCTGGTGAGACACTTGAACTTGCAACCGACACCGACCCGCGCCGCGCCGCTCACTCCGCCTCGATGGTCCGGGGAGCCGTGTGGGAACTCCCAATCGCGTTTCGCGCCTGCTGCCGACGCGTGTCAAGCGACTCGGACACCGCCGCTTCCACGGCCAGGCCCTGGTGGAGTTCGTGCTCGTCGTCCCGATCCTGCTGCTGATCCTGCTGATCGCGATCGACTTCGGACGCGTCTACTTCACGAACATCCAGCTGTCGAACGCCGTCCGAGAGGCGGCCAACTACGGCGCCACGAACCCGGTCGATCCCGCAAGGCATGCTGGCCCGCGCGAACCTCGAGCGGAACAGCCAGAGCCAAGGTGGCCAGCAGGACGTCCTGATTTACCCGGCCAACCTCAGCACCCGCTGCGCGACGCCCGCGAACGTCGACGATCGCCTGTGCGTCATCGCCCGGTGCCGGTGGCGCGGGCAACACGCTCACGGTCACGCTGACGACGCCGTTCAAGTTCTTCACGCCGGTGATCGGCAACTTCTTCGGCAACTTCAAGGTGAGCAGCTCGGCGAGCGTCGCGGTCCTCAATTCGGTGGCCAGCACTGGCGGCTCCAACCCGTCCGGGTGCCTCGCCCCCACGCTCGCGACGTTCACGGTTACGGTCAGTAACCTCACCGTGGTCCTGGACCCTGCCGGATCCAGTCCCGACTCGGGCCTGTGCGCGATCTCCGGGTACAACTACGACTTCGGCGATGGCAACAGCGACGTCGGCGGCACCGTACCGACGACGTATACCTACGCCGCTCCGGGGACCTACACCATCACCCTCGAGGTCACGAACCAGGGCGGGTCCGCCACGGCGAGCCGAGTTGCCGTCGTACCCCCTGCCCCCACGCCGACGCCGACGCCCACCCCGACGCCCACCCCGACGGCCCCTGGCGCCACGCCCACGCCGACCCCGGCCCCGACGCCCACCCCGACGGCCACTCCTACCGCGACCCCGTGCCCGAAGCCGGTCGCGAAATTCAAGGCCGATGAGCAGGGAAACAGCGGCCACTTCGACTTCACCGACCAGTCGACGAGTCAGGTCGGATGCCCGATCACGGTATGGCTGTGGGACTTCGGAGATGCCACTCCCAAGTCAAACGCGCCGAATCCAACGCACAACTACGCCAACAACAGTGGCCCGTTCACGGTGCTGTTGACGGTCACGAATGCAGGCGGGCAGTCATCGAGTTCGAACGTGGTGAACCCGTGACGAAACGTCGCAGTCGCGGTCAGGCGCTCGTTGAGTTCGCCCTCGTCATCCCGATCTTCCTGCTCATGCTCTTCGGGCTGATCGACATCGGGCGGCTCGTCTATCTGAATGCGACGCTCTCCCAGGCAGCGCGAGAGGGGGCTCGGGTCGGCAGCGTCGAGGCGAGCTATCGCGGGAGCGCGGACCCTGCGTGCGGCACCGTTGGCGGCCCTGTCTGCCCGGCCAACGACGCGGCCCTCCGGAATGACATCCAAGCCGGTGCGAATCGCATGATGTCGCCGTTCGGCAACGTCGCGAACGTCTACATGAGCTGCGTGCTGGCCCCTCCGGCCGGAACGCCGCCGTCCGGCAACTGGACAGGCCCCAACACGTGCTCGAACCATGCGCCCAACAACGTGATTTCAGTGCGGGTCACGTCACCTTGGCAGCCGCTGACGCCGCTCGTCAGCAACATTTTCGGAACCCTGAACCTGGCCGGCACGGCCACGATGACGATCAATTGAGGACCCAGATGCAGCAACACGACAACGGCAAGAACGAACGAGGGCAGATCCTGGCGCTGTTCGCCATCAGCGCGACGGTGATCATCCTGCTCGTGGGGCTGGTCATCGACGGCGGCAACGCGTTGTCCCAGCGCCGCGTCTCGCAAAACACGTCGGACTTCGCCGCGCTCGCGGGCGCTCGCATCGTCGCCCAGTGGATCGGCAACGACGCGACGAATGGCACCGATGCCAACGTCAAGGCAGCCATCAACACGACCGTTGCTGCCAATGGCGGCGACGCCATCGTCTTCGGCTCACCTGACGGCCCGACCTACGTCGACGCCAACGGTGCCGTGACCGGCTTCGTCGGGGCCGGGGTAGCCGGCGCGCCGCCGCCCGCGAACACGGTCGGGGTCCGAGTTTCATCCTCGAAGTCCTTCGGGACGTACTTCCTGGGCATCGTCGGCTGGAACCAGATGACCGCATCGTCCACCGCGACCGCTCGCGGCGGGTTCGCGACTGGCGGCCCGGTCGGGGACGTGTTTCCGGCGGGGATCTCGCTGGCCTTCTTCCAGACCTACCCGTTCTGCATCGGCGACGTCGGCACGAGCGTCTCGCTGCCAGCCGCAGCACCTGACGCCGGGCAACCTCAACGTCCCCGGTGGCTTCGGATGGCTCAAGTTCGGCGCCGTCGGCAAGTGCGCGGGCTTCGGCCTCGGCATGAGCACCGACGTCGGGCTGCGACAACAGCAAGCCGTTCCTGCAGGGCGAGATCGGTCCGCCGCCGAATAGCTACGGCTGCTGCACGGCCGTCAACGGCGGAACGTCGACCGACGCAAACCCGATCGACCGAATTGGCAGCCTTCCGGGCAACAAGGCCAGCGCCGACTGCACGTACTACATCGACAACAAGGTCGTCGTGACCGTGCCGGTGTGGGACTACGCCGGTGGCACTGGCACCAATGCCTGGTACCACATCATCGGGTTCGCCGGCTTCCAGTTGACGGCATGCGACGGCGGCAAGGACATCGAAGGGGTCTGGCGTCGCGAGATCATGCCGGGCCCGACATCGTCGACGCCCTCGAGCCTGCCGTTCCAGCAGCTCGCGGTCCAGCTCATCCACTAAGCGGACAAACGAAACTCCCCGCCCTGATCGGACGGGGAGCGGTGCCGCGGGGCGATCAGGCCGCTTCGGCCTCGAGATTGACGGGCGTGGAAACGGCCGCCGCCGTCTGGCGCGCCGGGACCGCGGTTCCAGATGCGGTTCATCGGGTCCCATGCGATCAGGACACCGAGGATGAGACCGATGCGTGGGTCCCAGCAGATCGGGGACGGTCGTCACCATGTTGAGCAGCGACACCGCGTACCACGTCGCGTAGAACCAGAGCAGCCCGGCAAAGACGCGCTTCTTCATGGGCGCAGCGTCCGCGATGGCCGCTCCGGCAGCAATGGCACGTTCGTACCGGGACCGTTGGCGAGCCCTATGACGCCGGTTCGGCCCCGCTCGACGAAGCTGGCGGCGCGACCGGGGAGGTCCTGACGAGCATCGACCGCTCGAGGTCGTGCAGCTTGGCGCGGATCGCCGCTTGCTGCTTGTCCTGCTCGCGCAGGAGCTCGTGGAGCGCCGCCAGCTCGGCCGCCGGGCGTTCCCGGGGCGACCCTCGCCCGACGCCGCGGCATGTCCGGTGCCAGGAACACGTTGGCGATGAAGCCGGTCAGCACCGAGAACAGGCCGATCCCCGCGAACAGCAGCAGCACGCCCACCAGGCGACCGCCTTCGCCCACCGGGTACTCGTCGCCGTAGCCCGACCGTCGTGATCGTCACGAGGCCCCACCAGATCGAGTCGCCCGCCGTGGTGATGTTCGCGTGGGGGACGCCTTGCTCCACGTAGTACTCCGCCATCCCGGCGAACTCCACGACGGCGATCACGAGGAAGATCGTGAACAGGAAGGTCGTCGACGCGCGGCTGACCCAGATGTCCTCGAGCAGGCGCTCCCGGCCGACGGCGCGGGCCTCCCGCGCGACGGCGACCATCCGGAAGATCCGGAACAGGCGCAGCAACGGCACGACGGCCAGCAGGTCGGCCCAGCCCCAGCGCTGGAACATGTAGCGGTGCCTCGACGGGGCGGTCAGCAGCCGATAGGCGAAGTCGAACAGGAAGATCGGCGTGATGACGATCTCGATCAGGATCGCCGTCTCGCCGGCGACCGACGTCACCCCCGTGAGCACGACCACGACGAAGTTCGCCACGGCGAGCAGCGAGAGCAGGAACAGGAACAGCTCGTAGCCGGTGCCCTTGAGCTCTGAGCGGGGTTCGGGGGCCATGCGTCTCTCCAGCGGCGGGGAGTCGATTGTCCGATGCGGCGACCATTAACGATTGGTGACGCGTGCACGCTGCATCGGCCCCATATGCTCCGCGCTCCGGGCGTGACCGTCCGGCCGGAGGGGCTGGAGGTAGACGATCCATGACGGCCGGGTCGGCGCGGCGCAAGCGGCACACGCAGTTCCTGCTCGGCGGGATCCTGCCGATCGACCGGACAGCGGATTCCCGTCGACGTGATCGCGGGCGCGACCCTGGCCGCCCTGGCGATCCCCGAGGTCATGGGCTACGCGAAGATCGCCGGGACCCCGGTGATCACGGGCCTGTACACCCTGATCCTGCCGGTCGCCCTGTTCGCGCTGTTCGGCTCGTCGCGCCACCTGGTGGTGGGCGCGGACTCCGCGACCGCCGCGATCCTTGCGGTCGGCCTCCTCGCGACGGGCGCCGTCTCGGGCTCTCCCGAGTACACGCAGCTGGCCTCGCTGGCGGCCTTGATGTGCGCGGTCTTCCTGGTCCTCGCCCGGCTCCTGCGGCTCGGCTTCATCGCCAACTTCCTGTCTCGCAGCGTGCTCATCGGCTTCCTGACCGGCGTCGGCATCCAGGTGGCGATGGGCCAGCTGGGTGGCATGTTCGGGATCACCGGCCAGAGCGGGACCACCCTCGAGAAGTTCTGGCAGACGCTGCAGGCCATCCCGACCGAGACGAGCGTGCCCACGCTCGTCGTCTCGCTCGCGGTCCTCGGCACGATCCTCGGCCTGGAGCGCGTGAACAAGAAGATCCCGGGCGCGCTCATCGCCGTCGTCGGCGCGATCATCGCGAGCTACGTCCTCGACCTGACCGCCAAGGGCGTGACCGACCTCGGCACCGTGCCCGGCGGCCTGCCGTCGCTCGGCCTGCCGACGGACGTGATCACGAGCGCCAACATCGCCGCGCTGCTGCCGACCGTGATCTCGATGGTCATCGTGATCCTGGCGCAGAGCGCCGCCACGTCGAACGCCTACGCGATGCGCTACGGCGACAGCTTCGACGAGAACGTCGACCTCATCGGCCTCGGCCTCGCCAACCTCGGCGCCGGCATCAGCGGCACCTTCGTGGTCAACGGCAGCCCGACCAAGACCGAGATGGTCGACGGCGCGGGCGGCCGGAGCCAGATCTCGCAGCTGACCGCCGGCCTGATCGTGGTCGTGGTCCTGCTGTTCCTGACGGTGCCCCTGTCCTACATGCCCAACGCGGTGCTGGCGTCGGTCGTGTTCCTCATCGGCCTCCGCCTGATCGACGTCAGGGGCATGCGCAAGATCGCGCGCCTGCGGCCCGGCGAGTTCGTGGTGGCCGCGATCACCGCCGCGGTCGTCGTCATCGTCGGCGTCGAGCAGGGGATCATCCTGGCGATGCTGCTCTCGATCATCGAGCACGTCGACCACTCGTACCATCCGCGCGACCGGCTGCTGTCGATCGACGAGGCGGGCCACGTCGCGACGACGCGGATCACCGCGGGCACCCAGGCGGCACCCGGGCTCGCCATCTACCGCTTCGGCAGCGGCATCTACTACGCCAACGCCAGCCGGTTCACGGAAGAGATCCTCGAGCTCGTCGAGGTCGCATCGCCCAGGTTGCGGTGGCTCGCCGTCTCGATGGTGTCGGTCGGCGACATCGACTTCTCGGGCTCCGACACCGTCAACAAGCTCGTGGCCGAGCTCCAGCGCAACGGCGTGACGCTCGTCCTGTGCGACGTGGACGACGACGTCCGGGCCCAGCTCACGGCGTACGACCTGATCGACGTGGTGGGTGAGGCCAACATCTTCGCCTCGGCCCTGGAGGCGGTGGAGGCCTATCGGCCGGCTGCCGGCGGGCGACGGCGGCGCGGACGCCTCAGCCCAGGCTGCGGTCGTCGAGGATCCGGCCCCAGTGCAGGACGCGGACGGCGACCAGCACCCCGAAGGCGGCTAGGACGAGGATCGCGGCGGCCGCGATCGACGCGTCGAGGTCGCCGCTGTTGAACTCGCTGTAGACGACGAGCGGCAGCGTCTGCGTCTTGCCCGGGAAGTTGCCCGCGAACATGATCGTCGCGCCGAACTCGCCGAGCGAGCGCGCCCAGGTCATGACGAGGCCCGCGGCGAGGCGCGGCGCGGGCGATGGGGACGGTGATCGCGCCGGAACAGGTAGAGCTCGCCGGCACCGTCGACGCGCGCGGCGTCCTCCGAGCTCGCGGGGCACGCTCCCGAGCCCGGTCCGCGCGGACCGCACGAAGAACGGCGCCGAGACGAAGACCTGGGCGAGGATCACGGCGAACGTCGTGAACGGGATCGAGATCCCGAACAGCTCGCCGACCGGCTCACCCAGCAGGCCGCGTCGGCCGAACACGAGGAGCAGGCCGAGGCCGGCGACGGCCGGCGGGAGCACGATCGGGAGGTCGACGACGGCTTCCAGGAGGCCGGAGCCGCGGAACCGGCGCCTCGCCAGCACGAACGCGAGCGGCAGGCCGAAGGCAGATCGTGATCACGAGGCTGATCGAGGTCGTGAACGAGGCTGAGCTGGAGGGCGTCGAGGACGACCGGCGTGGTGACCGCGTTCGCCAGCGCTCCCGTCGCGACCGAGCGGACGACGAGAAAGACGACCGGGAGGCCGAGGAACAGGGCGAGCAGGCCGGCGATGACCCGAAGCGACAGCTCCCCCGCGGAGACGCTCCGGGACTTCGCGGCCATGCCCGCCCTGTCCGCGGGGGCTGGCGAGAGCGCGTGGCTGCTCGCGCCGGCCCCCTCCGTCACGAGGACGGGGGCGGAAGGAACCCGAAGCTCGACAGGATCGCCTGCCCGTCGGGGCCGGCGAACCAGGTCATGAACTTCGAGGCGGCATCCTGGTTCGGGGATGCCTTGACGACGACGCCGGAATAGGTGGCCGGGACGTTGGCGGCGTCGGGAACGTCGAGGGTCTTGACCTTCTGCGAGGCGGCGGCGTCCGTCACGTAGACGATGCCCGCGTCGCCCTCACCGAGCTCGATCTTCGCGATGAGCGCCTTGACGTTGTCCTCCTTGGAGACGACGTTGGCGTTGTACGCGTCGACGAAGTTGGCCGGTGCGCCCGGCTGCTTGGCGAGGTTCGCGACGAGCTGCGTCGCGTACTTGGTGATCGGCACGTCATCGCCGGCGGCGACGACCTTGATGCCGCTCTTCGCGAGGTCCATCGGCGAGGTCAGGCCACCCGGATTGTCG
Source organism: uncultured Chloroflexia bacterium (assembly GCA_963774695.1). GTDB lineage: Bacteria > Chloroflexota > Limnocylindria > Limnocylindrales > CSP1-4 > CAIXZV01. The sequence continues at coordinate 96,171 of CAVZFY010000001.1, forward strand.
GTTGGCGTGACGACCGTCAGCTTGTTGCCGGCGAAGACGGTCGGCGTCCCGCTGGCGAAGCCGCCGTCGACGAGCTTCTTGGGGTTGGTGGTGTCGGCGGACAGGAAGACATCGGCCGGTGCGCCCTGCTCGATCTGGGTCTCGAGGGCCGCCGAGCTGTCGGTCGAGACCGTGAGCGTCGTGCCCGGGTTCGCCGCTTCGTACGCGGTCTTGGCCTTGTCGAGCACGCCCTTCAGCGAGGCCGCGCCGAAGACCGTCAGGTTGGCGCCCGCGCCGCCGCCGGCGGCCTGCGAGGCGGGTGCGGCGCTCGCGGCCGACGGCGCCGTCGTCGCCCCGCCGCTGGAGCACGCGGCGACGAAGAGGGCGACGAGGATGGCCGCGATCGGCCATGCCGGGCGTCGATGGGTCATGCGCGGGACTCCTTCCCCGATGGGATCTCGACGATCACGTTGGTGGCCTTGACGACGCACACGGCCTCGTCACCGACCTTGAGGTCCAGCTCCTCGACCGCCTCCGCGGTCATCAGGCTCACCAGCCGGTGCGGGCCGGAGAGCACCTCCACGACGGCGGCGACGCGGTCGACCTCCACGCGGGTCACGATCCCCGTGAACCGGTTGCGCGCGGACTGGGCGACGATCGGCCGATCCGTGGATGCCTTGCGACGCTCCGCGAGCAGGCGGGCGACGTCGTCGACGTCGACCAGCCGCTGGCCCCCTTCCGAGCGGGCCATCGTGAGTCGCCCATCGGTCTCCCAGCGGCGGAGCGTCTCGACGGAGACCCCGAGCATCTCCGCGGCCTGGCCGACCCGGATCCGGGCGACGGGCTGATCCTGCACTTCGGTCATAGCGAGGGAGTATCTGCCGATTCGGCGATCCATGTCTAGGGATGACTCGCCCTATCGGGAGGGACGTTGCCGATCGTCGACCGACGCTCGCCACGGCGCGTTCGTATCTGCGATGGTTCGCGGCATGCGGAACTGGGCGGGGAACCTCACGTACCGGGCGGCGCGGCTGCTCGAGCCCGAGACCGTCGAGCAGGTCCAGGAGATCGTCCGCGGCTCGCGGTCGCTGCGGGTCCTCGGGTCGCGCCACGCCTTCAGCTCGCTCGCCGACACGACCGGCGACCACCTCTCGCTCGCCCGTCTGCCGCGGATCGTCGAGATCGACGCGGCCGCGCGGCACGGTCACGATCGACGGCGCGACCCGCTACGGCGACCTCGCGCCGGTGCTGCATGCCGCCGGGTACGCGCTCCACAACCTCGCCTCGTTGCCCCACATCTCGATCGCGGGCGCCTGTCGCGACCGGCACGCACGGCTCCGGCGACCGGAGCGGCAACCTCTCGACGGCGGTGCGCTCGATGGACGTCGTGCGGGCGGACGGCGAGCTCGTGACGATCTCGCGCGCGGCAGGATCCGGCGACCTTTCCCGGCGCCGTCGTCTCGCTCGGCTGCCTGGGCGCCGTCACGCGCCTGACCCTCGGGATCGAGCCGGCGTACGACGTCCGCCAGTGGGTCTACGAGGACCTCCCGGCGGACGCCTTCCGAGCGCACCTCGACGAGGTGACGTCGGCCGGCGACAGCGTCAGCGGCTTCACGCTCTGGCGCGGCGAGGGCATCGAGCAGGTCTGGGTCAAGCGCCGCGTCCCGCCGGGCGGTGACCAGCCGCCACCGCCGGAGACCCTCTTCGGCGCCCGGCCGGCGACGGTCGACCGCCACCCGATCCGGGGCCTGTCCCCGGACGCCGCCACGCCCCAGCTCGGCGTCGCGGGGCCATGGCACGAGCGGCTGCCCCATTTCCGCCTCGACCACACGCCCAGCAGCGGCGAGGAGCTCCAGACCGAGTACTTCGTCGGCCGGGGTGACGCCGTCGGCGGCCTTCGACGCCATCGACGGCCTCCGCGATCGCATCGCCCCCCTCCTCCTCGTCGGGGAGATCCGGACCATCGCCGCCGACGACCTGTGGCTGAGCCCGGCCTTCGAGCGTGCGTCCGTCGCGTACCACTTCACCTGGAAGCCCGACTGGCCGGCGGTCCGGGCGCTCCTGCCGGCGATCGAGGCCGCCCTCGAGCCGTTCGCGCCGCGGCCGCACTGGGCGAAGCTGTTCACGATGGCGCCCGAGATCGTGCGGTCCCGGTACGAGCGTGGCGCCGCGTTCGCCGACCTCGCCCGCGCCTTCGACCCGCACGGGACGTTCCGCAACGACTTCGTCGCGGCACATGTCCTCGGGTAGCGCGTTCGGCGACGATGAGGGCGCCCGTCGCTCGACCGATCGGGGTACGAGCTCGAGGTGGACGAGCGCTTCGATGAGCCGGACCTCGACGAGCGCCTGTGGGTTCCCCGCTACCTGCCGCACTGGACGACGCACCCGGCGTCCGAGTGCCAGATACACGGTTGGGGACGGCCGACTCGTGCTCAGGATCGACGAGGACCAGCCGGCGTGGAGCCCCGAGTACACCGGCGCGCTGCGGGTCTCGTCGCTCCAGACGGGCGTCTATGCGGGTTCGAAGGGCACGGGCGTCGGGCAGCACCGCTGGCGAGACGGGCTCGTCGTCCGCGAGGAGCAGACGGCGATGAGGCTGTACACGCCGATGTACGGCCTGTTCGAGGTTCGGGCCCGCTTCGGCGACGACCCGACGACGATGGCTGCGCTGTGGATGATCGGCTTCGAGGACGAGCCGGAACGTTCGGCCGAGATCTGCATCGTCGAGATCTTCGGGCGCGACGTCGGACCGAGCGGGACGGGCATCGGGATGGGCGTCCACCCGTTCCACGACGCCGCCATCCGCGATGAGTTCGCGACCGTCCCGGTGCCGATCGACGCCCGCGACTCGCACACGTACGCCGCGGAGTGGACGCCGCAGCAGGTGGCGTTCTACGTGGACGACCAGCTGGTCAAGCTCGTGCGCCAGTCGCCGGCCTACCCGATGCAGTTCATGCTCGACATCTTCGAGTTCCGCGACGCGGAGGGGGCACGGACCCAAGGCGGACCGTATCCGAAGACCTTCGTCGTCGAGGCGTTTCGCGGCTACCGGCCCAAGGCGGCGGCGCCGGCTGAGCGCCCGATCAGTCGGGCTGGACCACGCCGATCGTGAGCAGGATGTTCGCGTACAGCCGCTGGTCGCCCGTCAGCGATCGCGAGCGACGTGTCGGCGGTCTGCGAGAGGGCGTAGAAGCCGAACCGATCCAGGCGCTCCAGGCCGATCCCGGGCAGCAGGTCGCGGAAGCCGGCATAGATCGACGGCTCGGAGCCGTCGTCGGGGCCCATCACGTGGGCCGCCTCGATGGGGATGGCGTCGACGAGCACCTCGAGCACCTCGGTGACCGTCAGCCGTCCGGGCGCGAGGTTGAGGTACACGCGCGCTCGCGGCCGGGTTCGACTTCGTCACCAGGGGATAGTTGCCGTCGGCGATGAGGACGCGGGCGCCATGCCCGCTCTCGCCGAGCGCCTCGAGGATCTGCGGCTGGAGCAGCCGGGACTTGAGCATTCGCCTCCCTCGCCGATGCTAGGGTCGAGCACACGGCCAGCCGGCGGCCGTCGCGATGAGGGTATGCCATGGAGCTCCGCGATCTGGACGAGCGCATCAGCGGCGACGTCGTCATGCCGGGCGACGAGGCGTGGGAGGCCGCGCGACAGGCCTGGAACCTGGCGGCCGACCAGCGGCCCGTCGCCGTCGTGTACCCGGAGTCCGCGGACGACGTCGTCGCCACCGTCCGCTTCGCGACGCGAACACGGCCTGCGGATCGCGTTCAACGCCGGCGGCCACAACGCGGGGCCCATCGACTGGAGCCGCGACACGCTCCTCCTCAAGACCGAGCGCATGGACGGCATCACCATCGACCCGGAGCGGCAGCGTGCGCGCGTCGAGGCGGGAGCGCTCTCGAGGCCGCTCGCGGTCGCCGCGGGCGAGCACGGGCTCGCGTACCTCGCCGGGACCTCGCCGAACGTCGGCGTGCTCGGGTACGCGCTCGGCGGCGGCCTCAGCTGGCTGATCCGCACCCACGGGCTCGCCTGCAACACGATCGTCGCGGCGGATGTCGTGACCGCCGACGGCCGGCTGGTCCACGCGGACCACGACACCGAGCCCGAGCTGTTCTGGGCGCTCCGGGGCGGCGGCGGCAACGTGGGGGCCGTGACCGCGATCGAGCTCGAGCTGTTCCCGATCCCGGAGCTCTACGCCGGGGCGCTGTTCTGGCCGATCGAGCGCGCGTCGGAGATCCTGCACGCCTGGCGGGCATGGATCGAGACCGTGCCCGAGGCGTGCGAGTCCCTCGGCCGCATGCTCCAGCTGCCCGACGTCCCGTTCCTCCCCGAGAACGTGCGCGGCCGGTCGTTCGTGCTGGTCGAGGTCGCGATCACCGGGGATCCGGATGCGGCAGCCGCCCTCGTGCAGCCGTTGCGGGACCTCGGACCCGAGATCGACACCGTCGGCACGATGCCGCACGAGCGCGCTGAGCGTCGTCAACATGGACCCCGAGGACCCGCTGCCGTACACGGGCGAGGGCATCCTGCTCGACGATCTCCCGCCGGCGGCGATCGACCCGATGGTCGAGGCCTTCGTCGGCTCGACGCTCCTGCACGTCGAGGTCCGCCACCTGGGCGGCGCGGCCGCCGCGCCGATCAGCCGGACCACGGCCTGCTCGACGCGATCGACCAGCCGTTCGTCTGCTTCACCTTCGGCCTGGGGTTCGATGCCCCGATGCTCGAGGCCGTCGACGCGCCACGTCCGCCGCCTGCTCGCCGGCCTCGGCCCCTGGGACAGCGGTCGCCGGTACCTGAACTTCGCCGAGTCGCCGATGGATCCCCGGTCGATCTACCCCGTCGAGGGCTACGACCGGCTCGTGGCGGCGAAGGCCCGGTACGACCCCACCGGCCTGTTCCTCGCCAACCACTCCGGTGACGCCTCAGTAGACGTGCAGCTTGGCCAGCAGGCCCATCGTGTCGTCGACCGACTCGAGCAGGTCCTTGTTGTGCTTGATCATCTGGGTGCGCATGTAGACCCGCAGCCACTGCTGGTACATGAAGGTCTCGTACCGGTCGAAGACCGTATCGATCGAGCAGGCTGCGGTTGCCGATGTGCCCGGCGAGGAAGAAGGCGCACTCGAGGCCGAGCGAGATCGACTGGAAGTAGGGCGAGCCGATGGCGGAGTCGCCCAGCAGGAAGACCGTCGACGTCGCGAGCGGATGGTCAGACGCCGGACTGGCGCCAGAGCCGGCTCGTGGCGTTTCGGGCGTGGTAGACGTCGAGCGGGATCCGGACGATCTGGAGGTCGCCGACGAGCTCGCCGTGGGTCTCCGCCTTGACCTTGTCGATGAAGTGGTCCATCGACGTGGCGACATTCGGGAAGTGCTCGCGCAACCAGGCGCCGTCGAATGACGACGGCATCGCCTCGTACTCGTCGGCGCTGATCCCGACGATGCCCGGTCACGTGGCTGACCGCTCCGTCGTACGAGGTCCGGTTGCACCGCCGGGATGAACTTGTAGCCGGCGTTCTCGCGGTTCTTGTAGTACTTGCAGTACTCGTCGCAGGCGTAGTGCTGGTCGTAGAGGAACGTGACGACCAGCGCGTACTCGAGCCGGAACCGGACGGTGTTCCGGTCGCGGACGGTGAGGTCGTCGCCCGGGAGCAGCAGGTCGCGCATCAGCGACCTCGCGCCGGTGCAATCGACGAGGACGTCGCCGGGCTCGAGCATCGCGATGGCGTCGTCGGCGGTGAGCTGCGTGGCTGATCCGCTCGACCGTCCCCGTGTCCCGAGCCTCGATCAGCTCGCTCAGCGATCGCTCGATCGTGTTGAGGGCGACGAAGCCGCGCGTCCACTCCTCGCAGCAGCGCCCGCAGGTCCGCGGCGATCGTGCGCCGGTAGGCGAGCCGGGTCTCGAGCTCGGTCGGCGTCGAAGATCGCCTCGACGCTCTGCCCGTCGATCGTGTCGGCCTTGTAGCTCTCGATCGAGTCGGCGATCAGGTAATCCGCGAGCGACACCATGCGGGTCCGGGTGTACGTCGTCGCGGCGCTCGTAGAGGCGGACGCGCTGACCGTCGATCGACTGCAGGAGCGCGGCCAGGAACAGCCCGACCGGCCCTGCACCGACGATGTGGACGCGGCCGGGTGGCCGCAGCGTGTCGGTCCCGCGGTCGTCCATGGGCCGGATGGTAGCCCGGCTCGACGCGAGCGACGCCTGCGCGAGCCGCGGGACTAGCCGGTGGAGGCCTGCCGCGGCGACGCGGACATCCGCGCGACGCGCTCCTCGAACCGCTGCGCGGCGACGTCCAGCTTCTCCAGGTGCTCCGCCAGGCGGCGTCGAGCCTCCTCGGCCGCGCCGTCGAGGCCCGTCAGCTCGAAGATGCCCCAGTGCCGGATGATCGGCAGCAGGACCTCGTCGCGGTGGACGCGCAGGTCGTAGATGCCGGCCTTTGCGATGTCGGCGGCCTTGCGCATGAAGCCCGGGATCCCGGCGCCGGGCATCTCGAACTTGAGCACCTCGTCCACGATCGCGCGGACGGTCGCGGACGGGTCGATCCTGAGCGCCGCATTGATGGCGTCGCGGTAGAAGACCATGTGCAGGTTCTCGTCGGCGGCGATCCGGACCATGATCCTGTCGGCGACCGGATCGTCGGAGTAGCGGCCCGGTGTTGCGGTGCGAGATCCGCGTGGCGAGCTCCTGGAACGCGACGTACGCGAGTCCGTGCAGCGTGTCCGGCGACTCGTGGTCGTAGCCCTTCTGGAGCTGGCTCATCCGGCCGCGCTCGAGGACGACCGGGTCGAGGTTGCGCGTGACCGTGAGGTAGTCGCGCAGCACGATGGCGTGGCGGCCCTCTTCGGCCGTCCAGCGCCCGACCCAATGCATCCAGGCGCCGTCGCCCTTGCCGAACATCCCGTGGATCAGCCGGTGGTAGCTGGGCAGGTTGTCCTCGGTCAGGAGGCCGATCTCGAACGCCGTCTGGGCGACACCCGTGAGCCGGGGCTGCTCGGGGGTCCAGGGCTCCTTGTCGAAGTCCCGGCCGAGCGCGTACGGGATGTACTCGTGCGGGAACCACTCCTGGGCGACCTTGAGGTGCCGGTCGACGAGGCGACCGACCTCGGGCTCCAGCTCCTCGAGCACGGTACGGTCGAGGTCGGAGATCTCGACCGGGTCGATGGCGTCGGACATGTGTTCCCCGAATGACGGCGGCAGATCGCCGGGGATGACGCCCGACGACCTGATCCTAGGGCTTCGGGCAGGGCCGTCCCGCGGTCGTCGGTGCAGCCCTGCAGCCTTTGGCGCCCGCTTGGACCCGACCCTTCAGGGAGCTCGGTGACGAACGGCGGCTGGTCGGCCCGGTCGTGTGGCTATTCGCGACCTCGCGTCGCGTCGAGGTTCCGCCGCCGACGGTGGATGGGCAGGCCGGCTGCCACGGCCGCGATCAGGGTCGCGAACAGCACCGCCTGCCACGGGACGCTCGGGTCGCCGGATGGCGATGACCCCGGTGCCCCGCTCGCGCCAGCCGTATCCGGCAGGACGCCAATACTCCCCTTGCCCTTGTCGTCGTTGGTGATCGAGCAGGTCACGGTCGGGTCGCCCGCGGCGAGGGTGACGCTGCCCGCGTCGAACGCGCCGCCGCCGCCGTTGGTGCAGGTCCAGTCGCCCGGCGTGTAGCCGGCCAGGGCGAGCTCGGCGAGGGTGTAGGTGCCGGGCGCGACCTGCAGAGCGTCGCGGCGGTGTAGGTGAAGGTGTCGGCGGGGGCCTCGACCGCGGCGCCGAAGGCGAGGGCGCCGGCGCTGGTGGTGATGCCGAAGTCGTCCACGGTCGCCGTGCCGCCGTCGTCGTTGACGACGTGCTTGACGATGACGAGGCTGACCGGCTGGTCGTCGTTGGTGATCGAGCAGGTGACGGTGGGGTCGCCCGCGGCGAGGGTGACGCTGCCCGCGTCGAACGCGCCGCCGCCGCCGTTGGTGCAGGTCCAGTCGCCCGGCGTGTAGCCGGCCAGGGCGAGCTCGGCGAGGGTGTAGGTGCCGGGCGCGACCTGCAGCGTCGCGGCGGTGTAGGTGAAGGTGTCGGCGGGGGCCTCGACCGCGGCGCCGAAGGCGAGCGCGCCGGCGCTGGTGGTGATGCCGAAGTCGCCCACGGTCGCCGTGCCGCCGTCGTCGTTGACGACGTGCTTGACGATGACGAGGCTGACCGGCTGGTCGTCGTTGGTGATCGAGCAGGTCACGGTGGGGTCGCCCGCGGCGAGGGTGACGCTGCCCGCGTCGAACGCGCCGCCGCCGCCGTTGGTGCAGGTCCAGTCGCCCGGCGTGTAGCCGGCCAGGGCGAGCTCGGCGAGGGTGTAGGTGCCGGGCGCGACCTGCGAGCGTCGCGGCGGTGTAGGTGAAGGTGTCGGCGGGGGCCTCGACCGCGGCGCCGAAGGTGAGGGCGCCGGCGCTGGTGGTGATGCCGAAGTCGCCCACGGTCGCCGTGCCGCCGTCGTCGTTGACGACGTGCTTGACGATGACGAGGCTGACCGGCTGGTCGTCGTTGGTGATCGAGCAGGTCACGGTGGGGTCGCCCGCGGCGAGGGTGACGCTGCCCGCGTCGAACGCGCCGCCGCCGCCGTTGGTGCAGGTCCAGTCGCCCGGCGTGTAGCCGGCCAGGGCGAGCTCGGCGAGGGTGTAGGTGCCGGGCGCGACCTGCAGGGTCGCGGCGGTGTAGGTGAAGGTGTCGGCGGGGGCCTCGACCGCGGCGCCGAAGGTGAGGGCGCCGGCGCTGGTGGTGATGCCGAAGTCGCCGACGGTCGCCGTGCCGCCGTCGTCGTTGACGACGTGCTTGACGATGACGAGGCTGACCGGCTGGTCGTCGTTGGTGATCGAGCAGGTCACGGTGGGGTCGCCCGCGGCGAGGGTGACGCTGCCCGCGTCGAACGCGCCGCCGCCGCCGTTGGTGCAGGTCCAGTCGCCCGGCGTGTAGCCGGCCAGGGCGAGCTCGGCGAGGGTGTAGGTGCCGGGCGCGACCTGCGAGCGTCGCGGCGGTGTAGGTGAAGGTGTCGGCGGGGGCCTCGACCGCGGCGCCGAAGGCGAGGGCGCCGGCGCTGGTGGTGATGCCGAAGTCGCCCACGGTCGCCGTGCCGCCGTCGTCGTTGACGACGTCTTGCGATGACGAGGCTGACCGGCTGGTCGTCGTTGGTGATCGAGCAGGTCACGGTGGGGTCGCCCGCGGCGAGGGTGACGCTGCCCGCGTCGAACGCGCCGCCGCCGCCGTTGGTGCAGGTCCAGTCGCCCGGCGTGTAGCCGGCCAGGGCGAGCTCGGCGAGGGTGTAGGTGCCGGGCGCGACCTGGAGCGTCGCGGCGGTGTAGGTGAAGGTGTCGGCGGGGGCCTCGACCGCGGCGCCGAAGGTGAGGGCGCCGGCGCTGGTGGTGATGCCGAAGTCGCCCACGGTCGCCGTGCCGCCGTCGTCGTTGACGACGTGCTTGACGGATGACGAGCTGGATCTGCTTGGTGTTCGTGAACGTGCAGGAGACGCTGTCCCCGCATCGATGGGCACCGAGACGCTCGTGTCACCGACGTCGAAGTCGGCGTCGCCGCCGATGAGCACGCCGCTCGTGTCACCGGCGCAGACGATGTCCGTGAGCGTCCAGCCGGCGGGCACGGTCTCGGTCACCGTCTTGGTGCCGAACTGCGTCGGGCCGAAGGCATGGGGTTGCCCGCGTAGGCGCCCGTGCCACCCGTGGTGGCGATGCTGAAGGTGGCCGGGACGCCGGTGCCGGTGCCGGTGAAGTCGAAGCTGCCGTCACCGCCCACGGTCGTCTTGCTGATCGAGAGCGAGGCATTCTGGGTGTTCGTGTACGTGCAGCGTCGGGGTGTTCCCGCCGTCGATGACCGCGCGCACGGTGGTGTCGCCCGGGTCGAAGCCGGCGGTGGCGCCCTGGGCGAAGCCGCCGCCGATGCCGGTGCCGATGGTGATCACGGCGCCGTTGGCGGCGCACACGATGTTCGTCAGCGTCCAGCCGGTCTCGGGCGTCTCCTGGACGTCCTTGGTCCCGAGCTGGCAGCCGCGAAGGCGAAGGGCGCGTTGGTCGTGGGGTTGGCGACCGCGGTGTCGCGGGTGAAGGGCGCGAGGCCGTGCCGTTGACCGCGTAGTCGAAGGTCGCGTGTCGCCCACGCTCTGCTTCTCGATGTCGAGCGAGGCGTTCAGGGTGTTGGTGAACGTGCAGGTCGGGGTGTCGCCGGCGTCGATGACCGCCCGCACGGTGGTGTCGCCCGGATCGAAGCCCGCGTCGCCGCCCTGGGCGAAGCCGCGCGCCGCTGCCGGTGCCGATGGTGATGACGGCGCCGTTGGCCGTGCAGACGATGTTCGTGAGCGTGAAGCCGGGCTCCGGGCGTCTCCACGACGTCCTTGGTCCCGAACTGGGCGGCCGCGAAGGTGAACGGCGCGTTGGCCGTCGGGTTGGTGACCGCGGTGTCGCGGGTGAAGGTGGCCGGCAGGCCGGCGCCCGTGCCGCCGAAGTCGAAGGTCGCGGTGCCGCCCACGCTCTGCTTCTCGACGTCGAGCGAGGCATCCGCGCTGTTCGTGAACGTGCAGGTCGGGGTGTCCCCGGCGTCGATGACGGCCCGCACGGTGGTGTCGCCCGGGTCGAAGCCGGCGCGGCGCCGGGCGAAGCGAAGCCAGCGCCGATGCCGGTGCCGATGGTGATGACCGCGCCGTTGGCGGTACAGGCGATGTTCGTCAGCGTCCAGCCCGCGGGCACGGGCGTCTCCTGGACGTCCTTGGTGCCGAACTGGGGTGCGGTGAAGGTGAACGGCGCGTTGGTCGTGGGGTTGGCCGACCGCGGTGTTCCGGGTGAAGGGCGCGAGGCCGGAACCGTTCACGGCGTAAGCGAAGGTCCCGGTGCCGCCCACGCGTCTGCTTCTCGATGTCGAGCGAGGCCTGGCTGTTCGTGAACGTGCAGGTCGGGGTGTCGCTGGCGTCGATCACCGCGCGCACGGTGGTGTCGCCCGGATCGAAGCCGGCCGTGGCGCCCTGGGCGAAGCCGGCGCCGCTGCCGGTGCCGATGGTGATCACGGCGCCGTTGGCGGTGCAGACGATGTTCGGTGAGCGTCCAGCCGGTCTCGGGCGTCTCCTGGACGTACTTGGTCCCGAACTGGGGCGCGGTGAACGCGAACGGCACGTTGGCCGTGGGGTTGGCGACCGCCGTGTCTCGGGTGAAGGTGGCGGGCAGGCCGGCGCCGGTGCCGCTGAAGTCGAAGGTCGCGGTGCCGCCCACGCTCTGCTTCTCGACGTCGAGCGAGGCCCCGCAGCGCGCGAGCGCGAGATCGCGCAGCGCGTCAGCCAGCTCGGCGGGCGTCCCGATGATGTAGTCGTCGTCGAGCGCGCTGGGCTGGTTGGTCAGCGGGACCACTGATGCCGACGAGGCCGGGAATGGAGATGGATCCCGCCGCTCCGGCAGCCACGGTGATGACGCGGGAGTCATCGCTCTTGAGCAGGTTCGAAGAGGTCACCGCCTGGGTGAAGTCTTCCCAGTTCACCTCGGAGGCCGAGGTGCGTCGTCGTGTTGTTCAGCGTGGGGTTGCCGTCCGTGACCATGACGACGAGGTCCGGAGCCGGGTTGAAGGGGCCATCGACCGCGAACAGGCCGGCATCCCAGTTGGTGCCGCCTCCCGTGTTGTTGTAGACGCTGTTGATCGCGTTCGTCAGCGCCGCCGATGGGCCGCCGAGGACGCTGGTGTAGCCCGCCTCGAACGAGGAGTTCGCCGCGAAGGACACGATCCCGACGTCGGTGTTGGTGCCCACGAGGTCGTTGACGAAGCCCGTGACGGCGTTCTTGTAGGCAGCCGCGCCGTTCTGCTGGATCGATCCGGACCGGTCGAGGACGAGGACGATGCGGAACAGGGCGTTGCAGGTGACGTCGCCGATGGACGGGTTCGTGCGGCGGTTGGCGAAGGTGTCCGTGTCCCGTCTGTCGCTGGGGGTGCCGTCCACGATCATCGGAAAGCCGTTTGTGTAGTCGGGACCAGGGACGCTGAGGGTCGCGGCGGGGTCCCCATTCCTGACGGCCGCGTATGGCACGGCCGGGTTCGCCGCCGAGCTCGAACCCGGACCCCATTCGGTGATCGCATTCCAGACGCCACCTGTGGGCGCCGCCACCTCCTGCACCCAGTAGCCACCCGCGGCCAAGCCGGTGAAGTCGCAGGCTCCGTTCGCCGCGGTCACGCACGTCATGAAGGCATTCCCGTCGGCGCCGCCGGGCTGGAAGTTGCCGTCGCCGTTGAGGTCGCGCCAGAGGCCCATCGTCGCGCCCTGGAGCGGCTGGTTCGTGCGGATGGCCGAGCGGTCGCCCACCTTGTGGGCCGTGATGGTGCTGCCCGTGCGCGCTTCTGCGATCTGGCTGTTGGCGACGGTGCAGTCGGCCCAACCGGGGTCCGGCACGAGCTCCGCGTCGACCGTGCTGAGGTACCCGATGACGTAGTTGTCCTCTGATTCGATCAGGGTGCCGCCCGCGGTTTCGCAGGCGAAGCCCGTGACCGCCCAGCCGACCGGCTCGTTGCCGGTGCCCGTATCGGGCGGACTGGCCGTCCCAACCTCGATCATGCGGTAGTGGCGGTCGGCGTCGAGGTTGGCCCAGGTGAAGGTCTGTCCGTCGCTCAACGTCACCGGTGTGATCGCCGTCCCGGGCAGGGTGGGGCCATCCACGGCGACCCAATCCACCCACTGACGCGGGGCCTGGGGCGTGCATCCCGTGGTCCCGCTCGTCTCGGTGCATTCCTCGAGGAAGTAGTTGAAGGTCGCTGTGGGGTCAGCCGGAGCCCGGACGGTGAGCGTGAGGGTCCAGTCCGTGCGAGGCACCCCGGGACCACCAGGATCCGCGATGACGCCGTCGGCGCTGCGGTCCTCGTCGCCGGCCCCGCCGTCGACAAGCTTCACCGTGACCTTGTCCGTGACGTGATCGGCGTCGGCACGGGCTGTCAGGTCCGACCAGCGCCCGTTCTGGAGGACCCAGAACCCGGTGTCGACGTCTTTCTTCACCATGCCATCCGGGAGATGGAACGTGACGGTGGCCGGATCGCCTGGCTTCGCGACCACGACCTCGTAGTCGAACAGGCCGGCGGGGAAGAAGATGCCGGCGGGCGGCGCGGGATCCGTCGGGATCGGCACGGCATGGACGTTCCGGAGGATCGTCCCTGGCGGCGACTCGATGGTCACCGGATCGTCGAGCTTCCCGTTCCCGTCGATGTCGGCGGCCGCGATCACGGTGACGCGGTTGCGTTCCTTGACCGCGGGCGGATCCGCCGGTGCACTCGGCGTCGGGGCGTCGACCGAGTCGGAGGGCGACGGCTCAGGGGAGGCCGATGCCCCAGGCGACGTCGACGGCGATCCATCGGGAGCTCGACGACGGCGCCGCGGATTCGACGGGTGCGGGCGTGGGGCTCGCCTCGGGCGTCGCCTCGGCGCTGCCGACGGCTCTGGTGCGGGCTCGACGGACGGCTTCGGAGCGGGCTCGGCCGATGGCTCCGGCGCGGGTGCCTGCGACGGATCCGGGCTCGCATCGGCGGACGGCTGGCCGTCCTGCTGCCGACGCTGGAGAGGTGGATCCTGCGCGACGACCGCGGCGGGGACCATGACGGCGCTGGCCAGCAGCAGTGCGGTCTGCAGCAGAACGACGCCGGTGAAGAAGGATCGGCCGCGGTGAGGAGACTGCGTCACATGAATCTCCTTGATTAGCGCAAGGTCCGAAGCGTGCCACATGGATCGCTGCGTTGCGAATGTTTGGGCAGGCAGCGACCACGGGAGCGGATTTTAGGACGTCCCATCGCGATGGAAGGGACGCTCGTGGCCGGTGCACGGATGCAGCCGTAGCCGGTGTGCTCGGAGCGCACCTATAATCGTGCCGCGCCGACATAGCTCAGCGGTAGAGCAGCTGTTTCGTAAACAGCAGGTCCTCGGTTCAAATCCGAGTGTCGGCTCCACTAGATCACGCGTGAGAGCCGGCCTTCGGGTCGGCTTTCGTCGTTCCCGGGGGTCGGCTGACCGCCTGCGAGGACCCTGTCACCGGCTCCTGCACTACCACTGCTCGCGACGCCCTAAGTTGGGGGCACCCCAAAGCAAGGAGAGCGCCATGGGCAAGGTGGTCATGTACGCCTCGGTGTCGGTGGACGGCTTCGTCGCGGACGAGAAGGACCAGCCCGGACCGCTGTTCGACTGGTTGTCCAGCGGTGACGTGCCACTGGACAAGAGCGGCGAGTTGAAGGTGTCACAGACGTCCTATGACTACACCCGGCCGTACTGGGATGAGATCGGGGCGACAGTCGTCGGCCGCCACGTCTTCGACATGACGGATGGCTGGGACGGGAAGCCTCCGGGCGGGGTCGACCATGTGGTCGTCGTGACGCACCGGCCGGAGCCCGAGGGCTGGGACCCCGCGGCGCCGTTTCACTTCGTCGACGGTGTCGAGGCAGCCGTGGCCAAAGCGCAGGGCCTCGCGGGTGACCGCATCGTCGAGGTCGCTGCCGGCCATGCGGTGGCCAGGTGCTTGCCCCAGACCTGCTCGTACGAGCCGCTTGGACGTCATCATGAAGTGTTCGGATTCGGCGAGCGCTACTTCGGGTCGGTCCCGCACAGCGTCGCCGAGGCACCTGCCGTCTGACCTCAGAGCAACCGGGTGCTACACCTGCGTGATCCGTGCAGACATTCCACCGACGTCCGATGGTCGCGGCAGGCCATCAACGAGAGTCGACCAGCAGCACGAGCTTCCCGCGCACGTGACCGTCCTCGCCGACACGGTGCGCCTCCGCGACCTCGTCGAGCCGGAACGTCTGCACGACCGGGGGCAAGAAGCGCCCGGACTCGATCAGCTCGCCGATCTCGGCGAGCGCGTAGACCGCGCGACCGGCGTCCCCGCTGCTGAACCTCACCCCGTTCTCCTGCGCGCCGCGGAAGTCGGCGACCGTCACGACGTGCTCCGGGCCGCCGGCGAGCTCGATGAGCTCGGGCAGGACGCCGCTCCCGGCGACGTCGAGCGCCGCGTCGACGCCGGCGGGCGCGAGTGCGCGAACCCGCCCGATCATGCCTTCGCCGTAGGCGACGGGCTCGGCCCCCAGCGAGCGAACGTGCTCGTGGTTTGCCGGACTGGCGGTGCCGATCACGCGCACGCCGCGCGCCACGGCGAGCTGGACCGCGGCGCCGCCGACGCTGCCGGAGGCGCCATTGATGAGCAACGTCGTGCCGCTCCCGACGCCGAGCTGGTCGAGCGCTCGAGTGGCCGTTTCGATGGCGGCCGGCAGCGCGGCCGCTTCGGGGAAGTCGAGCGACGGCGGGATCGGCGCGTAGTCGGACAGCACCGCCAGCTCGGCCTGGGCGGCCCCATCGGCGTTGAAGCCGAACACTCGATCGCCGATGGCGACGTCAATGACGCCATCGCCGAGCTCGTCGACCACGCCCGCCGCCTCGTGTCCGAGGGTCTGCGGAAGCTCCGGATCCATCAGGCCCTTGCGCTTCTTCCAGTCACTCGCGTTGACGCCGGCCGCACGCACGGCGATCCGGATCTCGCCCGGACCCGGATGCGGATCAGGGAGATCCACGATCTCGAGGACCTCCGGACCCCCGAACCGACTGAACCGCACTGCCTTCATCGTTGGCTCCGATCTCGAGCTCATGCTGTCACGCTCGTACAGTGACCCGGTGACCGAGAACGCGCTGTTCCTCCTGCCCGCCCTGCGGCGAGCGCGCGACCTGATCGATCGCGAGTACGCGGAGCCCCTCGATCTCGACGCGATGGCCCGCGAAGCGGGCTACTCCCGGTTCCACTTCGCCCGCGGGTTCGCGGCCGCCTACGGCGAGACGCCGCGGGCCTACCTCACCCGCCGCCGGATCGAGCGCGCGAAGACGCTGCTGCGAACGGCGAACCTGTCGGTGACGGAGGTCTGCTTCCTCGTCGGCTTTGCGAGCCTCGGGTCGTTCAGCAGCCGGTTCCGGCGAGCTCGTCGGGCGGTCGCCCAGCGAATACCGCGCCGACGCCGTCTCGCGGACCGGCGTCCCCCCGATCCCCGGGTGCGTGGTGATGATGTGGACGCGGCCGCACCCGGACATCCCGCAATCGCAGAGAAGCGCGGTGCGACCCGCCGCGGCTAGGGTGGCGACGGAACACCAGCGCAAGGAGCACCGATGATCAGCCGCCTGAACAACGTGAGCGTGTTCGTGCTCGACCAGGACCGGGCGAAGACGTTCTACACCGAGACCCTCGGGTTCGAGCTTCGCAGCGACGCCACCCTCGACGGCTTCCGCTGGCTCACCGTCGGCCCGAAGGACCAGAAGGACCTCAACATCCTCCTCGCCTACCCCGCCCCGCCGATGTTCAGCGCCGAGGACGCCGAGGCGGTCCGCGCGCTCGTCGCGAAGGGCGCGCTCGGCGGCGGCGTGTTCGAGACGGCGGACTGCCAGGCGACGTACGAGGAGCTGTCGGCGAAGGGCGTGACGTTCCTCCAGGAGCCGGCCGAGCGGCCCTACGGGATCGAGGCGCTGTTCCGGGACGACTCCGGCAACTGGTTCAGCCTCACCCAGCCGAAGTCGCTCGGCCAGGCCTCAGGCTGGAGCTGAGGCTCCGAACCACCCGACGATCTCGTCGATGACCGCCGGATCCACGTGCTGGCCGGCCGCCATCGACCCCTGCGGACCCGACGGACCCGTGCCCGGGAAGAAGAAGTGGTCGTCGGGCGGGAAGACGCGGATGGTCGTGCCCGGCTTGCTCTCGAGCGCGGCCTTCCAGCGGGCCAGGTCGTCGTCCACGGTGGCCTGGTAGTCGCGGCCACCCTGCAGCAGCAGGATCGGCTTGTCGAGCGCCGCGGCCGCCGCGGCGGCGTCGTAGTCGCGTATGTCGATCCAGTACGGGGCGGGCGTGCCGAGCGGCATCTCGCTCGCCGGCGTATCGGGCGACAGGTCGGGGTCGTCGACCCGCTCGGCCTGCCGGCTGATGGCCTCGATACCCGGCTCGGCCGCCGCGGCCGTCGAAGGATCCAGCGAGGCGATGTAGCGCAGCTGCCGGACGATCACCCAGTGGAGTGGCGCCGCCCCGCCGGCCATGATGACGAGGCCCGCCACGTCCGGCGCCGCGGCCGCGACCCGCGGCGCGACCGTGCCGCCGAGGCTGTGCCCCGCGACGAAGAGGCGCCCGGGATCGACGGCCGGGTGCTCCCGCAGCAGCGCGATCGCGGCCAGCGCCTGCGGCAGGTACTCGTCGGTCATCGTGAAGTGGGGGTTCGCCAGCACCTCGGCACGGCGCGCCAGCGTGACCTTGTCGAAGCGCAGCACGACGACGCCCCGGCTCGCGAGGCCCCAGGCCAGGTCGCGGAACGGCTTGTTCGGGCCGACGGTCTCGTCTCGGTCCAGCGGCCCGGATCCGGCGAGCAGGACGACGGCAGGCAAGCGGCCCGCGCGGCGCGGCAGGCTCAGGGTGGCCGGCACCGAGAGCGGCTCCGAGCCGAGCGTGAGCTCCTCCTCGTCGAACTGCGACGGGTCGGCATACGGCGGCGGATTCCATGGCGCCACGGCCTCCATCGCCTCGGGCGGCGCGAGCTGCAGGCCGGTCAGCTGGCCCCCGGCGGCGACGCTGACCACGAACGTGAGGCGCGCCTCGTTCGCCGCGGCACCGGGATCTTCACGACGGTCCCGCCCGGTCCCGCCTCACTCGCCGGCGTGCCGACGGACGCGATCGGTCCGACCTGGTCGATCGCCCCCGTCCACGCCGCCCGGAGGGCGTCCGCGTTCACCAGCGGGAGCAGCGACGGTGCGAAGCGCTCTCGGATCTCGTCGAACCGGCCGGCCTTCGCGAGCTCCAGGACGGCCTGGCCAACCTCGGTGGGGGTCTGCGGCATCTCAGTCGACCGTCAGCAGCTGCTCGAAGAACCCGCCGATCTGCTCCTCGCGGTCGATGAAGTGGATCTCGAGGATCCAGTCGCGCGGCTGGCCGTCGATACCGGGGTCCCGCATCCGGATGTCGTTGTCGGCGTGGATGTAGTTCACGACCTCGTCGCCGAGGATCCGCTCGTGCGGGAAGTTGCCGATCAGGTGCCCGCAGTGCGCCTGCGCGTACTCCCAGCCGCGCTCCGTGCACAGGTCGATGACGAACCGGCGCAGCTCGCTGCCGGTGATGTCGGGATGGCTGTCGAAGTGGGCCTTGCCCAGCCACCAGCAGGCCTCGATGTCCGCCTGGAGCCGCCGCTTGCGCTCGTCGGGGCCGAGCACGTAGGTCCGCCCGAAGTCGGCCTCCCAGTCCTCGAACACCGGGCCGAAGTCGAAGAACACGATGTCGTCATCGCCGATCACGAGGTCGGGCGGGTTCTCCCGGTACGGCTCGAGCGTGTTGCGGCCGGCGCGGACGATCCGCTTGTGCCAGTACTTCCTGATCCCGTACAGCTCGAAGGCGAGCTCGTAGATCTGGGTGTTCAGCGCCTTCTCCGACACGCCCGGGCGGATGAGGCCGCGCGCCTGGGTCTCCGCGAACAGGTGCGCGGCCTTCGTCTCGGCGTCACGGAGGGCTCGATGCCGTTCGCTGGACACCGGGGTCGTCATCTCGCCACGATACCTCTTCCCGGACGTCTCGCCCGACGGCAGGCCAAGATCGCCTTCGGCGGCGACCGAGGGCACGCGATCCCGAACACGCGAGATCTACGCGGTCGATGCGCGCGACCGGCGGCGAGTCTGCGTCGCGCTCACGAGCTGCGCGATCGGCGCGGCGGGCTGCGCCAACGACCTCCCGAGCGTGGTCGCCCGGACGGGACGAAGATCGTGTTCCTCCACGCAGGACGACGTCGACCGGCGACGGAGACCGGCATCAACGAGCAGGTCTGGGTCATGAACGCCGAACGGGCAGCCACGCCGCACGCGCTCACGACCGGCGCAGAGCCCAAGGACCAGGTTCGCCGACTGGAGCCCGGACGGCTCGAAGATCGCCTATGCCAGCGGCACGCGGCTTCGCAACGACGGGCATCTGGGTCATGGACGCCGACGGCAGCGAGCCCGCAGCAGCTGAGCGGCTGCCGCAAAGGCCGAACGATCCGAGTCCGTGCGCGTGCGGGCAACGACTGCGGACCGGCATGGTCGCCCGACGGCAAGAAGCATCGCGTTCCTGCGCGATCTCCAGGACGCTCGGCACGACCGATCGCCCGATCTTCGTGATGAACGCCGATGGAGTGGCCAGCCCGGATCACGACGGCCCCGATCACCCCCGGTGTGCCGCCGTGGCAGCCGCGATGCGTTGCAGGCCGACTGATCATCCACGCGCGCGCGGGCGTCGCGATCCGACGCCGTCGACGCGGGCTGCTGCAGCGCGCACGCGTCGACGGGCTCGCCCTCACGGCTCGAGCCGGAAGGTGGCTCGCACTCGACGATGAGCGCCGCACGACGTCCAGCCGGGCGATGCGCGGTGACCACGACGCGTTCGCGGCGCTGGTCACGGCGGCGACGACTCGCGGCTGTACGCCCTGGCCTGCGCTCATCGTCCGCGACCCGGATCGCGCCGCCGACGCCACCCAGGACGCGTTCATCCGCGCCTGGCGTGAGCTCCCGACGGCTGCGGGACGCGGACCGCTTCGACGCATGGCTGCGGCGACTGGTCGTCAACGCGTGCTACGACGAGGCGCGCCGAACGTCACCGCCGCAACCGAGGTCTCGCTGCTCAACATCAGCCGACCACGGCTCGGTCGTCGACACGTCGGCCGCGCATCGGCGGAGTCGGACCGCGATCGAGCGGGCCTTCCGCCAGCTGCCGCTCGACCCGCGGTCGACCGAGGACGGTCGCGGCGCGTTGTCGGCCCGTCGATAGGCTGTCGCGTCGGTGGCTGACGCGCGCTGGGCGCGCAGTCATGGTGTCATTCGACGACCTGTCTACATCGCCTGGGAGCGCCGTGATGGACCAGAAGAACCTCGCTGACCTGTATGACCTCGACCCGATCCCCTGGTCGCGCGCGCTCGCGGCGCTCGAGTCCAACGAGCCGAAGGAGCGGACGCCGTTCCTGGCGACGACGCGCCCGGACGGGCGGCCGCATCTCGCGGGCGTCGGCGCGGTCTGGCAGGACGACAAGGTCTACTTCGTGACCGGCGCCGGCACGCGCAAGGGCCGCAACATCGCCCACAACGCCGAGTGCGCGATCTCGATGTCGCTGCCGGGCATCGACCTCGTCATCGAGGGCCGCGCCAGGCGCGTCACCGACGACGCGACGCTCCACCGGCTCGCCGAGCGGTACGCCGCGGAGGGCTGGCCGGCCACGGTGAAGGACGGGTCGTTCACCCACGAGTACAGCGCGCCGAGCGCCGGCCCGCCGCCGTGGGACCTCTACGAGCTCGCGCCGAGGACGGTCTTCGGGGTGATGTCGGCGGAGCCGGGCGGCGCGACGAGGTGGCGCTTCGGCGACTGACGGTTCAGGGAGCGGGCGTCGGGTCCGGCGGCGGCGTGGGCGTGGACGTGGGCGTCGGCGTCGGGGTCGGCGTGGGCACCGGCGGTGCGGCGACGCGATCCGGATCCGTGCGCCGAATGCCGCCGATCGGCCGTCGCGACCGTCGCCGTACGCGAAGTAGATGGTCCGACCGTCGGCCAGCAACGCCGCGCGGTCGCGGAGGCCCGGGGCCGTTGTAGATGGCGATGATCGGCTTGATGCGCCAGCGGCTGGCGTTCACCGGGCGCGGCCCGACCCACGTCGCCCCGCGATTGACGCTGACCGCGACGGCGTTGCCGGCCGTTCGTCGATCGCCTTGTGCGTCGACCGTGTGGAAGAGCACTGCGACGAACCCGTCGCCGGTCACGAGGTCGGGCCGCATCGACCGCTGCGCCATGCCGCCGACCGCTGGCGCGCGCGGCAGGAATCGGAGGCGCCACGTGCGCCCGTGGTCGTCGCTCGTGACGATGCGGATCCGTCCGTCCGCCCCGATCGCGTAGTAGATGCGGCCACCCGAATCGACGACCAGGCCGGTCGCCCAGCAGGGCTCGGCCAGCCCGACGTTCACGCCCTTGAGGGCCTGCGTCCAACCGAGGTTCCACGCCGTCTCGGGCAGCGTCGTGGCCAGGACGTTCGGCCCGTGCGTCAGCCGGCGCGCCACGCGGTCGAACCGCAACCGGGCCACGCCGAAGGCGATCCGTCCGATGTTGGCGTTGCCGCCCTTGGCGAACGGGGCGGACACCTGCCAGTGCTTCATGTCGAGCTGGTAGCCCGCGACGAAGGCCGACCCGTCGGGCGCGGTCGCGAGCTTGTACCCGATGCGCCAGGCGTCCGGATAGCCCCGGGGCGCGGGCACCTTCGGGATCTCGGTCTCGGCGAACGTGCGCCCGTAGTCGCCCGATGCGACGACGTGGAGGCCGTCGCCGCCGTCCGGGTCCTTCGGCCAGTTGTACGCGAGGTAGACGACGCCGTAGTTGGGACTCGACGGGTTGCGTGTCGACGACCAGGTCCTCGATGCCGATCGACCAGCCGCGCGTGCTGTCCGCGACGAAGCCCTGGTGCCAGGTCCGCCCCTCGTTGTCGCTGTAGCTGACGATGAAGTGGTAATTGGGCGCGGGCCCGCCCATCGCCGTGTAGTAGAGGCGCGCGGTGCCGTGCCGGGGTCCCGGGCCCCACGCCACCATCGGGTGGCTGCCACCGCCTCGCGGGCGGCCGGCGACCGTCCGCCACGTCCTGCCCCCGTCGTGGCTGATCCGGATCACCGGGTGGCTGTGCTCGCCCGGCCCTGCCGCGTAGACGACGGCCAGCCGCGAGGCATTGAACGGGTGCGCCGCGACGATGGGCTCGCGGCTGCGGTCGGCGAGGCTCGTCGGCCGCGGGCTGACGCGGTATTCGCCGAGGGTGGACCAGGCGGCGGCCGAAGCACCCAATGAAGGCGCGTCGACGGATGGCGCGATCGCCGTCGACCCGGACGCGCCGGGCGCATTGCCGACGAGGACGACGCCGAGCGCAAGGGTGGCGAGCGCGCGCGCGAACGGGGCGCCCGCCGCTCGGCGACGGGCACCGTTGCCGAGGTCGGGGCGAGCCCCCGAGCGACTGACCATTGGGGCGAGTCTCCACCGCCGCTCCGTCCGAGGCCATGGCCCAGAGGTCCGGCCCGGCGAGCGGCCGCGCGGTCGCGGCTGCAATGGCGCCGTAGCGCCGCGACCAGTTGCAGGCGACGGGCCGCAACGCGGCGTCCTCTAGCGTCCGGCCATGCCTCATGCCTCGTCACGGGCCCTGCACGAGGGCGAGCCCGCGCTGAACGACTGGATTCGCCGCGGCGCCGGCTTCGCGTTGGGGGCGCTCGTCGTCGTCGGGGCGGTGCTCCTGTTCCTCGCCGCGGCCCAGGTGGCCGCCCTCGTCTTCCTCGCGATCCTCTTCGCGTCCGGCCTCGCTCCGGTCGTGGATGCCGTGCGGAGCCACACGCCGTTTGGCCGCACCGCGATCGTCGGGCTGCTCTTCGCCCTGTTCGGCGTGTTCGTCATCGTCATCGGGATCCTCGTGATCCCCGCGGCGCTGGGTCAGCTCGACGAGCTCGGACAGTCGGTGCCCAAGATGCTCGCGAGCGCGCGCCAGGCGGCGCAGGACGTCAGGCCCGAGGGCCTCGCAAACGTCCTGACCTCGCTGATCGACCAGGCGACGCAAGCCACGAGTCATGGCGCCGACGCCCTCGGCCGCGACCGTCGTCGCGACGGGGTCGGTCGTCGTCGAGATCCTCGGGTCGATCGCGACCGTCATCACCCTGACGTTCTTCTGGCTGCACGAGCGGCCGCGCATCCAGCGGTTCCTCCTGGCCCTCGCTCCGGCCGACCGGCGGGCGGGCGCGAGATCGGCATGGAACGACATCGACGACCGGCTCGGCGGCTGGGTCCGCGGCCAGCTGGTCCTGATGGGCCTCATGGCCGCCGCCACGACCGCGGCGTACTTCGCCCTGGGCCTGCCGTCGGCGCTGGTTCTCGGGGTGATCGCGGGCCTGTGCGAGGCCATCCCGATCGTCGGGCCGTTCCTGGGCGCGATCCCCGCCCTCGTCGTCGCGACGACCGGCGGCCCGACGCTCGTGATCGCCGTCCTCGTCGTGTACTTCGTCGTCCAGCTCCTGGAGTCGAACGTCGTCGTGCCGATCGTCATGCGCAACTCCGTCGGCATCTCGCCGTTCCTCGTCCTCGTCAGCCTCCTCGTCGGCGCGACGGTCGGCGGGATCATCGGCGCGTTCCTCGCGGTGCCGATCGCCGCGAGCGCAGAGATCCTCCTCGAGCGCCTGCAGGCGAGGGAGCTGCCGGTGGCCCTCGAGCCCGACGTGGGGTCGGAGGAGGTCCTCGGGGCCGAGGCTGCCGCCAGCGCCTGACTGCCGGCCACCGTCCGTTGCGACGCGGCTGCAACGAGTACGCCCGGCGACGGGGTCTCGGCGCTATCTCCGCGTCGAAGATGCTGGCCGCCGGGGGACGTGCGCCGCCGTGTCCGGACAGGTCGCGGGACGGGCACGTCGTTCGAACCGATGACGAGGGGCAGATGACGACCACGAAGCGGCCTGCACGGTCTGCGAAGCCCAGTGGAGACGCGCACAAGCCGACGGCTGCCCGGCGCACGTCATCCGGCCCGGCGAAGGCTGCCGGAGCCGCAACGCCGAAGGCCGAGTCGCCCGGCGTCCACGTCCGGCTGTTCGATTCGGATCGGACGGACGAGGCGCTCGAGCTCGAGGCGGCCCTCCGCCGCCGAATCGACGACCACCAGCTCCTGTGGATCGACGTCGAAGGTCCGCTCGACGACGAGGTCGCCGCCGGCATCGCGAAGCGGATGGACCTCCACCCGACGACGCGTCGCGCGCTCGGGCAGGCCGATCGCGGCGCGCACGTGGCGCTTCACGGCAGCTACTTCCATGTCCGCGTGGCGACCGAGGCGGACTCGCGAGCCGAGCGAGAGCCCCCACTGGCTCGACCTCGTCGCCGCCGACAACGTCGTGTTGACGAGCCACGCCGAGCCGGTCGCGTTCCTGCGCGACCTGGACGACCGGGTGGAGGCCGACGCCAACGTGGGTGTGATCGATGCGCCGGCGTTCGTCGCGACGGCGATCGATTCCGCGGTCACGAGCTACTTCAAGTCCGTCGACGAGATCGAGGAGGAGGTCGAGCGCCTCGACCGGCGCGCCCTGAGCGGGCAGCCGGGCGACGACGTCCTCGCCGACCTCGTGGCGCTGCGGCGCCGGATCGGCCGTCTCCGTCGCGTGCTGAGCGACGAGCGTGACGTGTTCGCGGCCTTCCGCGCCGCGGACTTCGGGGCCGTGGCGCCGGACGACGACAGCGGGGCCTACCGGGCGCTGTCGGACCGCTTCGAGTCCGCCCTCGGGAGCGTCGAGCAGAGCCGCGACCTGCTGATCGGCTCGTTCGACATCTTCATGACCAGGACCGCGCAACGCACGAACGAGGTCATGAAGGTCCTCGCGCTGGCGACCGTGCTCCTCCTGCCGGGATCGCTCATCGCCGGCCTCCTCGGCATGAACGTGACCATCCCGCTGTCCAAGGACGACGTCGCCGCGTTCTGGTTCGTCGTCGCCGCGATCGTCGTGCTCGCGATCGGCGTGCTCGCGTTCGCGAGGTTCCGCCGGTGGATCTGATCGGCGGCCCGCGGGCGTCGGACGGCGACGCGGCGACGGCCCTGCAGCTCGGGCCGCTCCTGCGGCATGTCGGCGAGCGGGACGCCACGATCTGGCTGGAGACCACGGGCGCGTGCACCGTCACGGTCTGCGCCGGAGCCGTGGTCGCCACCGACCGGACGTTCCAGGTGGCCGGGCACCACTACGCGATCGTCGTCGTGACGGGCCTCGAGCCCGCGTCCTCCGTCCCCTATTCGATCGAGCTCGATGGCCGCCCGGCGTGGCCACTGCCCGACTCGCCCTTCCCGCCGAGCCGGATCCGCACGCTGGCACCGGCCGCGCCCGTCCGCATCCTGTTCGGCTCGTGCCGCGAGCCCGAGGACGAGCACGGCGATCCCGCGAACGACCCCGACGTCCTGAGCGTCTACGCCAACCGGATGGCGAGCCAGGCCCACGAGGAGTGGCCCGACGTCGTCCTGATGCTGGGCGACCAGGTGTACGCGGACGACCCGTCGCCGGCGATGAAGCGGCTCATCCGCGACCGCCGTGCAAACCGCCCGGGTCCCGACCGACGAGGTCGTCGACTACGACGAATACGCGGCGCTCTACGCCGAGGCCTGGGGTCGACCGGAGGTCCGCTGGCTCCTCTCGACCCTGCCGAGCGCGATGATGTTCGACGACCACGACGTCCGCGACGACTGGAACACGTCCCACGCCTGGCGGATGGACATGCAGGCGACACAATGGTGGGAGGGGCGGATCACCGCCGCCCTCATGTCCTACTGGGTCTACCAGCACCTCGGCAACCTGTCGCCCGGTGGGCTCCAATCGAACGCGACGCTCGCGGCCATCCGGCGCGCCCCCGACGGCGAGGATGTCCTCCGCACCTTCGCGCACGCGGCCGACCGCGAGGCCGACGGCGCCAAGGGCACGATGTGGTCGTTCCGGCGCGACCTCGGGCGTGTTCGCCTGCTCGTGATCGATTCGCGGTGTGGGCGGATGCTGGCCGACGGACGCCACTCGATGGTCGGCGAGCAGGAGTTCCGCTGGATCGAGGAGCAGGTCGAGGACGGCGGGTACGACCACCTCGTCGTCGGCACCTCCGTCCCGTGGCTGCTGCCCCGGGCCCTGCACGACCTCGAATCGTGGGACGAGGCGATCGCCGCCGGGAACAACGGCCGGGTCATGGCTCGCTTCGGCGAGTGGCTGCGGCGGGCCGTCGATCTCGAGCACTGGGCGGCCTTCCGCGAGTCGTTCGACCGCCTGACGGGCCTCTTCGCGCGGATCGGCCGGGGTGCACACGGCGGAGCGCCGCCCGCGACCATCTGCGTGCTCTCGGGTGACGTGCACCACAGCTACGTGGCCGAGGCCATGTACCCCGATGCCGTCGAGTCGAGGGTCTACCAGATCACCTGCTCCCCGATGCACAACACGATCCCGCGGGTCATGCGATTCGTGTTCCGGCTCGGCTGGAGCGCGAGGGCGGCCCAGGCGACGCGGTTCCTCGGGCGCATGGCCGGGGTCCCGGCGCTGCCCATCGGGTGGCGCCACCCGGTCGGGCCGCTGTTCGGCAACGAGCTGGGCCTGCTCGCCTTCGACGGCCGGTCGGCCAGCGTGACCTTCGAGCGCGCACTGCCCGCGCCGGCCCTCGTGCCCGGCGAGCGCCGCGGGCTGCCCGATGAGGGCCTGGCCATCGCGGCCGAGCTGTCGCTCACGACCACCGCCGCCGGCTGAGACGCACCTCGTGGGATACGGCATGGCGCAAATCTGCAAGGTCCCGGAGCGCCGGATGTTAACTCCGCGCCGTGGCACCGGCCAGTACGTTCCGGCCACCTATTCCGGGGGCGGACGTAGGTCGAGGTACAGATGACCGCCATCGTCTCCATATTCGGCTTCATCGCCAGGTTCGCCGGCGATCTCATCAACACCGCCACCGGCTGGGCCGGGTCGGTGATGTTCGGCCGCGTGCCGCAGAGCCACCGGCGCTACCTCACCGCGATGCTGGGCGGCTCGGTCCTGTGGGTCGTGCTCGTCATCGTGTTCCTGGTGCCGGGCATCATCAGCTGGAGCCTTTCGACGACGCCCCATCCGATCCTTCATCACCGGCTCGTGGCTCATCCTCGTCGCCACCATCGGGATCGTCCTGGTGCCGCTCGGTGTCGGTGCGGCCGCCTGGATGGCTCCGGCCGATGAGAACCGCGCCAAAGGCATCCGGGGCGCGCTCGAGCCGGTTCGCGGCTACGTCCTCGCCCCCGTGATCGGCGGGTTGCTCCTGTTCCTCGCCGGTGTCGGGATCGTCCGCAAGGCGCGGAGCGCGCGGCACCGCTGGTCTGACACGCACATCCCGATCGTCGTCCCGCCCGACGGCTACGACGACACGGTCGACACGATCCACGATGCCCTCGCGGATGCGGGGTTCCCGCTCCAGGCCAAGCCCGCGTCGCCGCTGCTCAGCCTGCCCGCGTGGGTGCTCACCCACCTGGCGGGGCCGAACGTCAAGCGACTCCGGCCCGATCGCGTGATCGAGCTGCATGCCGACGACATCCGGGTGGGCATCTATCCGTCCGATGTCGCCGTCTCCACGACCGCGGACCTGCGGACGCCGATCCGGGCCACGATCCTGGCGGCGATCTCGAGCTCGGACGCCTACCTCACGACGAGCGCGGAGGCGCACGACGTCGAAGACCGCCTCAAGCGGATCACCGCCGACGCGCAGGACCAACAGGCCTCACGAAAGGAGGAGCCGGTGCTCGCCGCGATCGACGAGACGCTGCTCGCGCTGGACATCCCGAACGAGGAGTGGGACATCCTCTATCGACTGCGTCTCCAGGCTGAGCGCGACCTGCTGCGGCGGGCCCTCGGTGGGACGGCGGTCATCGACCCGCTCACGATCACTGCGGCCGATCGCGCGGCCGACGCCGCGCCCGTCGACGACACCGGCACCCGACGCGAGCCGCGCGTCGCCCAGGTCCCCGCGCTATGACCGCCACCCCGATCCCGGTCGACCAACGGTCGGACACCGACGCTCGAGCCGGCACGGCATCGATGATCTGGCCCGTTCTCGCGGTCCTGGGCCTCGTCAGCTTCGTGGCGCTCACCGTCGCCCTCGCGAGCGGCGTCGTGTTCCCGTTCGACCGGCCGCTCCTCGACTTCGCCAAGGCGTGGGCCGGCCCGAGGATCATCTGGGACGTCGGTGTCGCAGTCCGCGAACTTCCCGCTCATCTTCCTGGGCGTCGGGTTCGTCGTCTGGCTGCTCTGGCAGCATCGCTACCGTGAGGCCGCGCTCGCGATCGCCGTCCTCGTGACGGTCACGGCCGGCAGCGAGGGCGTGAAGGAGCTGACCGCCCGGCAGCGCCCCGCCGGCAACGGCGACGGCATCCCGGGCGTGGTCTACAGCTACCCCTCGGGCCACATCCTCGAATGCTTCACGATCCTGGGCATGATCGCCCTCCGCTACTGGCGCACGACGCGACACCGGCGGATCGCCGCCCTCATCGTCGTGCTCGTGATCGTGGAGGTCGTCCTCGTCGGCATCGCGCGCGTCGCGCTCCAGGAGCACTTCCCCACGGACCTGCTCGGCGGCCTGTTCGGCGGGATCGCCGCGCTCAGCCTCTATGCGTGGTTCACTCGCCCCGGTGGGTGGGCGGATCGTCCACCACTGGCGACGAGGACCGCATGAGCGACGGAGCGGGCGAGCCGATCGGCGGCGAGGGCGGACCGCTCGGTGCCGACACGGGCGGCGAGCCGGGCGAGGGACCCGCCGCGCCGGCCACGGCGCCGTCCGCACCCGAGCTCGGGCTGGCGACGGCCACGGTCGTCGTCGGGTTCGCGGGCCTGACCGCCTGCCTGCTCGTGTTCGGATCGGTCGCCGAGGGCGTCCGGTCCCAGGAGGTGTTCGCGCTCGACGCGTGGGCGTCCCCGTTCCTCCACGGCGATCTCGTCGCCGGGCATGGACGCGGCGATGAACGGGGCCACGGACCTCGGGACGATCTACGTGATCGTGCCGCTGCTGGTGCTGCTCGGCGCGTGGCTGCTGCGGACCGGGCGCGTCCGATCGCTCGCCTTCCTGGTCGTCGCGATGGTCGGCAGCCTCGTGCTGCAAGGGGCGTTGAAGCCGATCTTCGCGCGTCCCCGGCCCGAGCTCGCGTGGTCGCAGGTCCTGCCCGACTACAGCTTCCCGAGCGGGCACACCCTGAACGCCGTCGTCTTCTACGGCGGGGTCGCCCTCGTCATCTGGTCCGTGTTCGGCCGTCGGGCGGGCCTCGCCGCGCTCGCGACCGCCGCCGTCATCGCGCTCGCCGTCGGCGTCAGCCGCATCTACCTCGGCGCCCACTTCCTGACGGACGTGGCCGGCGCGATGCTCGCCGGGGTCGCCTGGCTGCTGGTCGTCGGTGCGGCGTTCCGGGCCCGTCCGACGTGGCGCCGCTGGCGGTCGCGTGAGCGGAAGGTCCGCCGGCCCGCGGGTCCGGGCACGTTGGCCGCCAGATGACGTCCGCATTCGTGGTCGGGCGGCATCGGAAGGGCAAGAACAACGAGGAGGTCGTCGAGCAGGTTCGTCGGACGCTCCGCGCGGCCGGCTGGACCGTCGACAGCCGCCTCGTGACCAAGAAGAAGACGCTCGAACGCGCGGCCAGGGGTGCGGTCGAACAGGGGTGCGACGTCGTCGTCGCCGTCGGCGGGGATGGCGCCGTGGTGCGGGTGGCCACCGCCCTCACGGAGACGGACGCGGCGCTCGGGATCATCCCGACCGGGACCGGCAATCTCCTCGCGCTGAACCTCGGGATCCCGCACGATCGCAAGAAGGCGACGGACGTCCTGCTGTCCGGCCGTGTCCGCCGGATCGACATCGGACGGCTCGAGACCGATGGCAAGACGTGTGACTTCGCCGTCGCGGCAGGCGTCGGGTTCGACGCCGACGTGATCGACAAGACGGACGCGAACCAGAAGCTCCGCTGGGGCAAGCTCGCCTACCTCGCGAACGTCATCGGGCAGGCGGGCGGCATCGGGAACGTGGAGCACGAGGTCACCCTCGACGGCTCGACCGAGGTCATGGAGGCCGCCCAGGTCTTCATCGCCAACTTCGGCAAGATGCTGCCGATCGTCGAGCCCCGCCGAAAGATCCGGCCGGACGACGGCTACCTCGACGTCATCGTCGTCCGTGCGTCGGGCGTCCTCCCAGGCCTCATGGCCAGCTGGGAGGCGATCCGCCAGGAGAATCTCGGTACGAGCTCGGGCGGACGTGTCTACCGGGCGCGCGCGAAGGAGGTCCGCATCGAGACGAAGCCGGTCCGGCTCGTCGAGGCCGACGGCAGCACGGTCGGGCGGACGCCGCTCGTCGCGACCATCATGCCCAAGGCACTGCGCGTGGTCGTTCCAAGGAAGTAGCAGGCGAGTGGGACGGACCACTCGAGGAGACACGGATGCGATACCTGTTGGCGATCCTCCTCCCCCCGATCGGGATGCTCTCGGTCGGCAAGCCCTTCCAGGCGCTGTTGTGCCTGCTCCTGATGTTCACGCTCCTCGCCTGGCCGCTCGCGTCGATCTGGGCGGTCCTGACGGTCCACGGCGCCTTCGCCGACCGGCGCGCCGAACGCATCATCCGTGCCCAGCGCGAGGCCGCGGGCGACCGCTGATGCCCGACCCGCTCGCGCACCCGGAGACGGAGCCCCTGGCCCGGTCGATCGCCGGCGTCCGGCACGACGTCGCGAGCGCCTACGAGCGGCACATCCGGGGCAGGCCGGTCGAGGCGTCCACGCTCGCGACGATCGCGTACTTCATCACGCTCGTCGTCGTCCGGGCGTTCGTGACCGCCACCCACGGGGAGACGCGCGACACCCTGCTCGTGGGCGGCGTGCACATCCACCACCTCGTCTTCGGGATCATCGCGATCCTGGTCGCCGGGGTGCTCGCCCTCGACGAGGTGCTCCGGCTGACGCGTGCGGTCCTGTTCGGGATCGGCGCGGCCCTGGTGCTCGACGAGTTCGCGCTGCTCGTGTTCCTCAAGGACGTCTACTGGCTGCCCCAGGGGAGCCTGAGCGTGTTCGCGCTGGTGGTCGGCCTGCTCGCGCTCGCGGTCAACGCCTGGCGCGGCCGTCCGTTCATCAGGGACGTGACCGGGAACCTGCG
Source organism: uncultured Chloroflexia bacterium (assembly GCA_963774695.1). Lineage (GTDB taxonomy): Bacteria > Chloroflexota > Limnocylindria > Limnocylindrales > CSP1-4 > CAIXZV01. Next base: position 126,803 of record CAVZFY010000001.1, read on the forward strand.
CCAGCGGTTCTGATCGCGCCTGGTCGTGCGGCCTAGCGGACGATCTCGTAGTGCTCGATGGACCACGAGACGAGGCGCTCGGGATGGCGCGTCCGGTTCGGCTCGTGGATCGTGCCGCCGGTGGAGCGCTCGATGTCGCCCCACTCGCGCCACGCCGACGCGGTGATGAACTCGCCCTCGTCCGTCGCGCCGAGGTAGAGGGCGGTCGGCCCGGTCTCGTTTCGCCGGTCGACCTCGACCCCGTCCCGCACCTCGTCGACGTACGCCTCGAGCTCGCCCGGCCGCACGACCCCCCTGAAGGTGCGGAGGATCGTCGGCGGCGGCCCGTCGACGCGGTCGCCGATGCGCTGCTCGAACATCGCGAGGGAGTGGTCGTTCGTGGCCGCGAGGTACTCCGGATGGAACACGCCGAGGCGATCGCTGACGCCGGCGACCATCTCGTCCATCGACGACCAGCTCGAGACGACGATCCGCGGCCCGACGTCGTCGGGGCCCTGACGGCCGAAGAAGACGTCGACGAGCCCGGTCATCGTCCCGCAGCTCCGGCATCATCTCGCCGCGCAGGATCGCGTCGAAGCCCGGGCGAACGGTGCGGAACGTGAAGACCCGAACGACCGACATGCCCACCTCGTCGCCGTCCCCCAGCGGAGGGCGAGTGTGACAGGTCTCATGCCATCCGCGACGACCGAAGCAAGGCCTCGGGCGCCTCGGCCCCGCGGCCGTGATACAACCCGCCACGGAGGCACCGATGGTCATCATCTTCGGCTGGGGTTCGGGGGACACGCTCGATCTCGGTGAGGTCGCGCCCGTCGTCTGCCCGAACTGCCACAACGACGTGTTCCTGCACCAGGTCCGGTCCGACAAGCGGTTCAGCCTGTTCTTCGTGCCGCTCGCGTCCTACGGCACGAACGAGTACCTCGCCTGCCCGATCTGCCGGCACGGCCTGGAGGTCCAGCCCGGGCACCACGGCGCGATCGACCGGATGCGGGCCGCGACCAAGCTCTACCGGCGCGGGCAGCTGCTCGAGAGCTTCTACCGGCCGCAGGTCGTGCAGTTCTGGCGCCTCCTCGGCGTCGCCCCGTCCGGTGAGCAGGTGATCCAGGCGGCCGCGACGATCCCGCCCCCCGCCGCGCTGCCCGGACCCGCCCAGGCCTCGACGACGGAGCCGTCGATCGCCGACCAGCTCGCCAACTACGCGAAGCTCCATGCCGACGGCGTGCTCAGCGACGACGAGTTCACCGCGGTCAAGCGCCGGCTGCTCGAGCCGTAGCGGCGGCGGCGAGGGCCGGCGCGGTTACGGCGCCGCGTCGGGTCCCGGCGCGTAGAACTGTTCGTGTTCGTGACGCCGTGCGCGGACTGGGTCCGCGCCCGCGGCGATGTTCGCCTCGCCCCATGCCGCGCTGCTGCGGCGCGCGTAGTCACGCCCTTCTTGCGACGACTGCCAGGCTGGATCGCCCGCAGCGGATTCGTCGCCGAGGTGGAGGGAGAGCCCGAGGAGGCCCTGCTCCCAGCCGACGCCGACGGCGCCCGGGCCGTAGAGCGCCCACGCATCGTCGGGCACGATCGCCGTGTGCTCGAGCTCGAGCACGGTCGACCCCGCGGCGGTGCTCGACAGCCGCAGCTCCAGCTCCGAGACGTCGGCGCCACTGGCCACCTCGCCGTAGACCCATGTCACCTTGAGCCGGCTCGGCCGCTCGCACGCGACGATCTCGCCGCCGGCGTTCCCCTCGAACTGGTACCGGCCACACCCGGCAATGGCGATCCGCGATCTACGGCGTGCTCGCCGGGCTGGGCGTGCTCGCGGCGGTGATCCTGGTATTCGGGACCGCGATCGTGCTGTTCGTGCCGATCGACGCGCTGCGCCTGTTCATCGGCGCGCTGCTCCTGATCTACGGCCTCCAGTGGACGTGCAAGGCGATCCTGCGTGCCTCCGGGGCGAAGGCGAAGCACGACGAGGGCCTGATCTACGCCAAGGAGGTCGGGCGGCTGCGGGCGGAGGCGCCGGTGCCCGCGACGGGCCTCGACGGCGTCTCGTTCGCCGTGGCGTTCAAGGGCGTGTTCCTCGAGGGCCTCGAGGTGGCGTTCATCGTCATCACGTTCGGGTCGAACGCCGGCAACATCGGCGCGGCCGCGTTCGGGGCGATCCTCGCGTGCCTGCTCGTGACGGTCGTCGGCATCGTCGTCAACCAGCCGCTCAGCCGTGTCCCCGAGAACGGCCTCAAGTACGTCGTCGGCATCATGCTGATCTCGTTCGGCACGTTCTGGGCCGGCGAGGGGATCGGGATCGAGTGGCCGGCCAGCGACCTCACGCTCGTGATCCTCGTCGTCGCCTACGCGGCGGTCGGGCTGCTGGCGATCCAGCTGGCTCGCCGCGTGCTGGCGGCCAGGCGCGCGCACACCGCGGCTTCGCGCACGACCGGCGAACCCGCCCTCGGTGCCGACCGATGAGGTACGTCCGCGGGTTCTTCACGTTCCTCTACGACTTCCTCGTCGGCAATTCGTGGGAGCTGTTCGTCGGGCCGCTCGTGGTGCTGGGCATCGGCGCGCTGCTGGCCGCCGCCGGCGTCGCGGCCGGGGTGATCGGCGTGCTGCTCTTCGTCGGGGTCGTCGTGGTCATGGCCGTGAACCTCACGCTCTCGCTGCGCCAGGCGGAGTAGCGGCCCCGAACCGTTGCCGCCGCACGCCGCGGGCGGGCATCATCGATCCCGATGGACGTCCTGACGGCCCTGCTGATCGAGCTCATCGTCATCGCGGTCCTGTTCGAGATCGCCCGGCGGCTGGGCCTGCCGTATCCGGCCCTGTTCGTCCTCGGCGGCCTGGCCCTCGGGTTCGTGCCGTGGATCCCGCACATCACCCTCGAGCCCGACCTCGTGCTGCTCGTGTTCCTGCCGCCGCTGCTGTTCGGCGCCGCCTTCGAGACGCCGCAGCGCGACCTGCGCGCGAACATCTGGCCGATCACCCGGCTCTCGCTCGGCCTCGTGATCCTCACGACCGTCGTGGTCGCGGCCGTCGCGCAGGCGCTGGTGCCCGGGCTCGGGCTGGGCGGCCGCGTTCGCCCTGGGCGCGATCGTCGCCCCGACCGACGCGCTCGCCGCGACGACCGTGTTTCGCCGGCTCGGCGTCCCCCGCCTCATCCTCACGCTCGTCGAGGGCGAGGCCCTGTTCAACGACGCCTCCGCGCTCATCCTGTACCGAGCGGCCGTCCTTGCGGCGATGGGCGGTGTCTTCGTCTTCACGGATGCCATCGGCGGCTTCGTCATCGCCGTCGTGGGCGGGATCGCGCTCGGGTACGTCGTCGGGCGGGTGATGGCCGAGATCGTGCGCTGGCTCGACGATCCGCCGGTCGAGGTCGTCGTCTCGCTCCTGATCCCGTTCGCGGCCTACCTCCCGGCCGAGGAGCTCAAGGTCTCCGGCGTGCTCGCCGTCGTCACGGCCGGGCTCGTGATCGGCCGGCGCCTCGGGACGATGCTCTCTCCTAGCAGCCGCGTGCTCTGGCTCACGAGCTGGAAGATGGTCACCTTCATCCTCAACGGGCTCGTGTTCGTGCTCCTCGGGCTCGCCCTCCCGGACATCCTGCGGGCGCCGGCGTCCATCACGCCGCCCGAGCTCCTGGGCCTCGCCGTCCTGGTCTGCGCGGCCGTGATCGTCACCCGTTTTGCCTGGGTGTTCCTCTCGGGGTTCCTGCCGAACTCGCCGCGGCGGCAGATCGCGGCCCGCAATCCGCGACTCGCCTGGCGGCTCACGTTCCTCGTCGGCTGGTCGGGCCTCCGCGGCGCGGTGTCGCTCGCGGCGGCCCTCGCGCTGCCGCTCGACTTCCCCGGCCGGAACCTGATCCTGCTGCTGACCTTCGCGGTGATCCTGGCCACGCTCGTCGGCCAGGGGCTGACGCTGCCGATCGTCGTGCGCTGGGTGGGCTGGGACGGCCTCGACGGCGAGGCCGACGAGGTCGCGTTCGCACGGGCCACGATGTACCAGGTCGGGCTCGGCTCGGTCCGCCTGGCCCGGGCGCGATGGCCGAACCACGAGCCGCTGCTGGACCGGCTCGAGTCCGGGCTCGAGGACCGCGAGCGCCACCTGGCGACCGAGGACCCGGACGAGACCGTGGAGCGCACCCGGGAGCACGAGGAGCACGAGGAGATCCAGCTCAGCGTGATCAACGCCCAGCGCGGCACGGTCATCGCGCTCCGCGATGCCGGCGAGATCAACGACGCGACGCTGCGGACGCTCGAGCGCGAGCTGGACCTCGAAGAGCTCCGGATGGAGGCGTAGACGATCGCGTGATCAGAGGCCGAGGTGCAGCCGCAACGCCTCGTCCAGCTCTCCCATGAGGGTGCCGGGGACGACGCCCAGGCGCTCGCCGAGTCGCTCGACGGCGATCGAGCGAACCTGTTCCGCCTGCGCCTTCGAGTCGTGATCGAGTCCCGTGTCGCCTGCAGGAAGCACGACCTGGAACGGATAGACGCGCTCGAGGTTTGTCGTCACGGGAACCACGGTGACGACGCCGCGGCCCAGGCGCGTGGCCGTCGCGTTGGCCGCGTCGTTGCTGACGATGACGGCGGGCCGGCGCTTGTTCGCCTCGGATCCGTGCGCGGGGTTGAGATCGACGGTGTAGATGTCCCCCCGTCGCATCAGGAAGGCAGCCCATCGCTCGTCGTCACGTCCCACCGGGTCACGTCACCCTCGCTCGCCCAGTCGTCCCAGGCCGTCTCGTAGGCAGCGCCCAAGTCGGCCGTTCGCAGCATGCGGACCGCTCGGTGGAGCGCGGCCGATCGCGAGTCGAGACCCTGCTCCGACGCGTAGGCATCGAGGAATCGGACATCGTCGTCGGGCAGGCTGACACTCACTTTCATACCCTGATACTACCGTGGTAAGACCGTGGTAGCAACGAGGTCCTGCCATTCAACGTGGCATTGGTGGCGATCGTACGCGGCACGCCTTCGTCGTCCCTTATCCGTTCAGGCCTCGACGCGGCCCTCGCTCAGCTTCGGATCCGCCGCGTGCGCGATGCCCGTCACGCGCCCGAACACGACGAGCGCGACCGCGCACGCCAGCGCGAGCAGGACGTTGCCGAGCATCGCGACGGTCAGGCCGACCGTCACCGACAGGAAGCCCATCAGCGGCGGATAGATCGTCGAGCCGATGACCGCCATGCCCGTGAGCGACCCGCCGACGGCGGCCGACCGTTCCGGGTACCGCTCGCCGCCGATCGCCACGATCATCGGGAACACCGGGCCCGCGGCCGCGCCCGCCGCCGCGAACCCGACGATCGAGAGCGGCAGCGTCGGCGCGAGCACCGCGACCCCGATCAGCACCCCCATCGCGATGGCGCAGGTCACGGTGAAGCGCAGGTGGTCGAAGCGGTCGGCGATCGCCGACGAGACCAGGCGGCCCAGCGTCAGGCCCGCCCAGAACAGCGACAGGGCCAGGGTCGCGGTCGTCAGTGGCGCCGGCTCGAGGAAGCGCACGATCCAGTTCGAGACGCCGACCTCGGACGCGACGTAGGCCGCGATGGCGAACCCGAGCAGGAGCAGCGGCCCGGCGAGCAGGCTGCGGCCGACGTGGGCCCCATCGACGGCGGCCGGTTCCGCGACGCCCCTGGCCCGCCGCCCGCTCGGCATCGGGATCAGGGCGTAGGCGATCGCGAGGAGCGCGATGACCGCGCCCGTCCCGACGGCGATGGACTGCCACGGGACGCCGCCCTCGACCAGCGTCCCGACCACCAGCGGCGCCGCGAGCGCACCGATGCTGAAGGACATGTGCAGCAGGTTCATGGCGCGGCCCCGGCCCTCGCGGTAGACGTCGAGGACGAGCCCGTTGGCGCCGCCGTCCAGCGCCCCCGCCCCGAAGCCGCCGACGAGCGCCGCGACGACGAACCACGTCCAGGCCGGCGCGAGGCCGAGCCCCGCGATCCCCGCGCCATGGATCAGCACGGCGCCGCCAAGGACGAGCCGCCGGCCCAGCCGCTCGGTCAGGGTCCCGCCGGCGAACGAGCCGGACATGTAGGCGATCGCGTAGACGAGGTAGATCAGGCCGATCCCGGCGTCGGTCTGGCCGAAGGTCGACTCGATCGAGCGGATCAGCGACGGGATCAGCAGCCCGGTCCAGCCGACCGCGAGGAGCGTCAGGCACCCGACGATCCCGAGCGTCAGCCGGGTGCGGCGGGCGGCGGCGCTCGCGATCGGGTCGTCCATGGACCCACGATACGGGCGATCCCCGGCCACGTGCCTCGACGCGCATGGCGCGCGGGCGACGGACGCCGCAAGATGGACCCATGGACGCAGGCTCGCTCGAGATCGCGCAGGTCACGACGCCGGCCGACGTCGAGGATGCCCGGAACGTGCTCCTCGAGTACACCGCGTGGGGGCTGACCCTGACGGCCGACCTGAGCGAGGTCCCGACGTTCCACGGGCTCGATGACGAGCTCGCGACGCTGCCCGGGATCTACGCGCCGCCCGCCGGGCGGCTCCTGCTGGCCCGGCTCGACGGGCGGCCTGCCGGCACGATCGCGCTCAAGGGCCACGACGCCGCGACCGCCGAGATCAAGCGCCTCTACGTCCGGCCCGATTGCCGGGGCCACGACATCGGCCGCCGCCTCGTCGCGACGGTCATCGCCGAGGCGAGGGCCTCGGGCTACCGGCGGCTGGTCCTCGACAGCCACGTCTCGATGACCTCGGCGCACCGCATCTACGAGCGAGCCGGCTTCCGCCGCGTCGACGTCCCCGACGACTTCCCCGACGACCTGAAGCCCGTCGCGATCTTCATGGAGGCCGACCTCGACGGTGCGGCCGAGACCACCGGGAGCTGAACCGTGTCACCCGATCCCGCCGCACCGCTGTTCGCCGCCGTCGCCAGGGCCCTCGCGCGCGACGAAGGCCGCGAGGCGATCCTCGACGGCCTGCTCGCCGCCGTCCTCGACCAGCTCGAGATCGGGTCCGCGGCGATCGCCGTCGTCGAACCGTCCGGACTCCGGCTCGCGGCCACGGCCGGGCTCCCGAAGCCCGCGGCCGACGGCCTCGGCCAGGCGATCCGGGATGCCGAGCCACCCGGTCGCCCGCACGGCCGCGGACGGGCTGGCGGCGTTCGACGTCCTGCCGATGGCGCCGGGCGGGCCGAAGCTCCGAAGCCACGTGCCGCTGGTCGCCCGCGTCGACGGCGGCGACCGGATCCTCGGCGTCCTGGCCGTCGCCCACGACGCGCCGATGACGCCCCAGGCCGGCCTGCTCGAGGCCATCGCCGACCTCGCCGCGGCCGTCGTCCGGGACACGCCTTCAGACGCGGCCCGGACCTGACCTAGACTGCGCGCCATGAGCCGCCCTCGTATCAGCGCCAAGGCCGCCAGCTTCACCGAGTCGGTCATCCGCGAGATGAACCGCCTCGCCGTCGAGGCCGGCGCGGTGAGCCTCGCCCAGGGCTTCCCGGACTTCGCGTGCCCGCCCGAGCTCAAGGAGGCGGCGTCGCGGGCGATCCACGACGACGTCAACCAGTACGCGATCACCTGGGGCGCGAAGGGCCTCCGCGCGGCGATCGCGACGTCGACCGTCGAGCACTTCCCGGGCTGGGACCCGATCGACCCCGAGACCATGGTCACCGTCACGTGCGGGGCCACCGAGGCGATGGTCGCCGCGATGCTGGCGCTGCTCGACCCGGGCGACGAGGTCGTCATCTTCGAGCCGTACTACGAGAACTACGGCCCCGACGCGATCCTCTCGGGCGCCGTCCCGCGCTACGTGACGCTGCACGAGCCGGACTGGTCGATCGACCCCGACGAGCTGCGGGCCGCGTTCGGGCCGCGGACCCGGGGCATCGTCCTCAACTCGCCGCACAACCCGACGGGCAAGGTGTTCAGCCGCGAGGAGCTCGAGCTCATCGCCGGGCTGTGCGTCGAGTTCGACGCCATCGCCTTCACCGACGACATCTACGAGCACATCGTGTTCGAGGGCGAGCACGTGCCGCTCGCGACGCTGCCCGGCATGGCCGATCGCACGGTGTCCATCCACTCGATGTCGAAGTCGTACTCGGTGACCGGCTGGCGCATCGGCTGGACGATCGCGGCCCCGGACCTGACCGTCGGGATCCGTCGGGTCCACGACTTCCTCACCGTCGGCGCCGCGGCGCCGCTGCAGGCCGCGGCCGTCGTGGCCCTCGGCTTCCCGCCGGCGTACTACGAGCAGCTGGTGGCCGACTACGCGCGCTCGTCGCGACGCCCTGCTGCCGTCCCTGCGCGCGGCTGGCTTCACGTTCGCGGACCCGGCCGGCGCCTACTACGTCATGACCGACATCCGCGACCTGACCGACGAGGACGACACGGCGTTCGCCATGCGCCTGATCCGCGAGGTCGGCGTCGCCGCGGTGCCCGGGTCGTCGTTCTACTCGCGACCCGAGCTCGGCCGCACCAAGCTCCGGTTCGCCTTCCCGAAGCGCATCGAGACGCTCGAGGTCGCGGCGGGCCGGCTCGTCGCGGGCCGCGCCGCCACGAAGGTCGCCCCGGCGCGCTGACCAGCGCCTCCGAGATCAGCCCTGGCCGACGGGCTCCGGCTCGCCCTCGATCGTCACCCGCGGGATCCAGCCCAGGAAGCCCGGCAGGTACCAGTTCCAGTCGCCGAGCACCGCCATCGTCGCGGGCAGCAGGATCGAGCGGACGACCGTGGCGTCGATGAGGACCGCCACCGCGAGCCCGAGGCCGAGCTCCTGGATGAAGGCGAACGGGATCGTCACGAAGGCGAGGAACACCACGACCATGATCGTGGCGGCGCTCGTGATCGTGCCCGCGGTGAGCGCGATGCCGCGCGCGACGGCCGCGCGCGAGTCCAGGCCGCGGTCCCGGGCCTCCTTGACGCGGGTCAGGATGAACACGTGGTAGTCCATCGACAGCCCGAACAGGATCGTGAAGATGAAGATCGGGACCCAGCTCTCGATGACGCTCGATGAGGCGATCCCGAGCCTGCCGCCGAGGATGTCGTCCTGGAACACCCAGACGACGACGCCGTACGCGGCGGCCGTGGACAGCAGGTTGAGGAGGATCGCCTTGATCGGGATCACGATCGAGTGGAAGACGATCAGCAGCAGGATGAACGAGAACCCGAGCACGAACGCGAACACCGCGGGGATCGCGTCCACGTAGATCTGCGTGACGTCCAGGGCCTGCGCGGCCTGGCCGGTGACGTACGCCGCGACGCCCGGGAGACCGGCGAACGCGGCCGGGACCGCCGTCCCGCGGACCTGCTTCACGATCGCCTGGCTCGCCGGGTCGTTCTGGCCGGAGCCGCTGATCACGAACGAGACCAGCGCGACCTTGCCGTCCTTCGACGTGGTGACCGTCGGCTGGCTGAGTCCCGGGATCGCGCCGGCCGCGGCCTCGAACTTGGTCACCGCCTCCTGCGTCGCCGGCTGGTCGTAGCCCGTGACGGCGACCTGGAGGTCCTGCGTCGTCCCCTGCGGCCACTTCGCGTACAGCGTCTTGATGGCCTTGACCCCGTCGATCTGGTCGGGGAACGACGTCACGTCCGTGATCCCGATGTGGAGGTGGAGCGCGGGTGACGCGAGCACGAGCAGGAACACGACGGCGCCGATGGCGAGCGGGATCGGCCGGCGCATGACCCCGGCGACGAGGCGCGCCCACAGGCCGCTCCCCTCCTCGCGCTCACGACCGAAGTACGGGATCCGGCCGCGGTTCACGCCGTCCCCGAGGATCGCCAGCGTCGCGGGCAGGAAGGTCAGGCTCCCGACGACGGCCACGAACACGACGCCGATCGTGCCGATCGCCATCGACCGGAAGATCGACACGTCGATGATGAACAGGCCGGCGAGCGCGATCATCACCGCGAGCCCGCTGAAGAACACGGCGCGGCCCGCGGTCCCGCTCGCGATCTCGATCGCGTCGAGCTTGTCCCGGCCGTGCCGCCGCTCCGACCGGAAGCGCGTGATCATGAACAGCGAGTAGTCGACCGAGACGGCGAGCCCGATCAGGACGATGAGCTGGGTCGCGTACGGGCTGACGGGCGCGACGACCTGGCTGAACACCCCGAAGATGCCGAACGCCGCCAGCAGCGCGGTGACCGCGAGCACGAGCGGCACGATCGCGGCGACGAGCGCCCCGAACGTGATCAGCAGGATGATGAACGTCAGGCCGATGGTCGCGAACGTCGTGTCGAGGCTGCTGTTGATGAGGTTCGTGATGTCCTCGTTGATCAGCGTCGAGCTCAGGCTGTTGACGTCGAACCCCTGCGCCGTCCCGTCGGCCTCGATGCTCGCGATCGCCGCTCGGACCGGCACGAGATGCCGGTCGACCGTCTCCCCGTCGCCGTCGATCGTCGCGACGATCCGGACCGCGCTCAGGTCCGGGGCGACGAGGCCGGCCTGCGGCGGCGCGGACGCCGGGTCCGCGATCGCTGTCGAACACCGGGACCGACTGTCCACCGTCGCGTGACCGTGAGGCCCTTGAGCGTCCCGATCGCCTTGGTCACGAACGCCCCGAACGCCGGGTCCGTGGCCTTGAGCTGCGGGTGCGTCACGACGAGGATCACGTCCTCGGACGGCGTCCCCGTGCCGCCCTGGTTGAAGACGGCGTAGGCCTTGGCCGACTCGGTCTGCGCCTGGTTCGGGCTGCCGTTCGGATCCTCGGCCTTGATGCCGCCCGCGAGCCCGCTGAGGATGAACAGCGCGATGGTCCCGACGAACCACGCGGCGGCCACGGGCCAGCGGTGGCGCGAGCTCCACATCGCGACCCGTACGGTCGCCGGCTCTCGATGTCTGGTCTGCGGGGTCGCCATCGGGGCTCCAGGGGTTGGCGCGCGTCGGTCGCGCGTGATGGGTTCGAGGTCGTAGAAGCCTCTACGAGGTGGCCGCGACGCCGGTTCCGGGATCGTCTGCCGGGCGCCCTACTTGGCGGCGAGCGTCACCTGGGTCGCCCCGGCGGCATTGCGAAGGGTGACGGTCGCGCCAGTCTGCTCCACCGTGGTCGATGCCGCCAGCGCGGCCAGGAACAGCGTCTCCTGGTCCATGACCGCCGGGTCGCAGGCCATGCGGGTCGTCGCGAGCGGGCCGATCTTGAGCGCGTCGCCGTCGAGGGTGTAGGTGCCGTTGTAGGTGTTGCAGCCGGCCGAGCCCGAGACGGCGTCGGCCGTGAACGTCGCGGTGAGGGACGTGCCGCTCGTGGGCGAGGTCACGGCCTGCTTGCCGTTGTTGTAGCCCGTGACGTTCCAGTCGCCCTCGAGCGGGTTGGCCGGGCCTGCCGCGTACGACGAGCATCGTCGACGCCGTTCACGTCATACATGCGTCAGGGCGTCCGCGGTCGCCGTGAACGACACGACCTTCGCGAGATTGGCGAGATAGGCCGTCTCCACGTCGGCCCCCGCGCCGACGCACGCCATCTGGGTCGATACGAGCGGGCCGATCTTGATCGAGGCGCCGGTCACCGTGGCGGGACCGCTGTAGACGTTGCAGCCGCTCGAACCCGCGATCGTGCCGGCCGTGAAGCGCGCGTCGACGGACGACGCCGGCCGGGACGGTTGTCGACGTTCCGGAGGCGTCGAACGACGTGAGCTTCCAGTGGGTGCCGTCGAGCGTTCCGCCGTACACCGCCGACAAACGAAGACGCGGCTGGAGCGGCCGGTGAGCCGCCGGTCGTCGAGCAGGCGGTCGTGACGAGCGCGATCGCACCGATGGCAAGGACGGAGGCGAGGTGGCGCATGTCGATAGTCCCCGTATCGCGATCCCCGTCAGCCCTGACGCGGGACGTCGCAGTCGGGCGGGACGATATCGCATGCGGGGCCGGGAGTCGCGGAGACTCCCGGCCGAGTGGATCGCTCTGGACGATGTCGCCTGCTTGCAAGCCAGGCGCAGCCATCCCTTGTCCAGGCGGCATGGGGGGCCTTCCACCGTGGACCATCGGATGCGCCAGACGGGCGCGTCGAACGTGGAGGTATCCACCGTGTGCCTGACGTGTGGCTGCATGGACGCCCACCAGACGATGGGTAAGGCCAACATCACCTACGAGGACATCAAGCGGGCAGCGGCCGAGAACGGGCAGTCCGTCTCGGAGACGCTCGACATCATGGACCGCACCGAGCTCAAGGATCGCGGCCAGCATCCGCAGGAGTACGACGTGCCGGTCGAGCTCCGCGCCTGACGTCCACCACCGGACCGTTTTCCCGATCGGGGCGCCGCGCAGGCGCCCCGATCGGCGTATACAGGGACCGACACGACAACGACTGGATCGACGGGAGGCGAGGGCCGATGAAGCTCGGCGTGATCATTCCCCAGGGCTGGACGGGCGACTACGACGGCTGGGATCCGTCCAAGGCGTGGGCGCGCAGCGTGACGCTGGCCAAGCAGGCGGACGAGCTGGGCATCGAGTCCATCTGGGTCTTCGACCACTTCCACACGGTCCCGCGCCCCACCGACGAGATCACGTTCGAGTCGTTCACGATGCTCGTCGGCCCTGGCCGCGGTCACGACGCGCGTGCGTCTCGGCCACGTCGTGATCTGCACGGCGTTCCGCAACCCGGCCCTGACGGCCAAGATGATCTCGACGATGGACGTCATCAGCGGCGGCCGGATGGAGCTCGGGATCGGCGCCGGCTGGAAGCGCGACGAGTGGGACGCGTACGGCTACGGCTTCCCGGAGACCCGCGAGCGCCTGGCGAGGCTCGCCGACGACCTCGAGGTGGTCTCGCGGATGATGGACGGCGACAAGCACCAGCACGCGACCTTCGAGGGCCAGTACTCGAGCGTCGCGAACGCCCGCAACATCCCCAAGCCGATCCAGCGGCCGCACGTGCCGATCATGGTCGGCGGCAACGGACCGAACGTCACGTGGCGTCTCGCGGCGAAGTTCGCCGACGAGCTCAACCTCGACGGCATGAGCCCCGAGGAGGTCGCGGCCGCCCTGCCGACGGTCCGCTCGCGGTGCGAGGAGATCGACCGGGACCCGGCGAGCCTCGACATCTCCGTCCACATGTGGTGGGACCACATCAAGGCCGAGGGCCAGCAGCGGGTCGACCGGCTGGCCGGCTTCCGCGAGCTCGGCGTCAATCGCGTCATGGGCCTGGTCAAGACCGTGACGACCGACGACGAGGCGCTGGCCCGATACGTCGAGGACGCCCGCGCGGCGGGGGTCGAGCTGGCCTGAACCGCGGTCGGACCAGCGGTGTAGCCTTCCAAATCCGCGGTGTCGCGCGTCCGAGCGGCGGCCCGCTGGACGGGGAGGCGCGAGCATGGCCAACGAGGCGATCCAGGCGGAGGTCCAGCTCAACCCGGCGATCCGCGCGGTCGAGGTCAAGCTGACGGCCCGGATCGAGGACGAGGAGCTGGTCCTGCGGCTGCTCAAGGACTCCGGCGAGGAGCCCGAGCAGCGCGTCGTGTACTTCTTCGACACCCCGACGCTCGACCTGTTCGACGCGGGTCTCGTGCTCCGGGCGCGGAAGAAGGTCGGCGACGTCGATGACTCGACCGTGAAGCTCCGCCCCGTCGACCCGGTGCGCATCCCGATCGACTGGACGAAGACCGAGGGCTTCGAGATCGAGATGGACCGCGTCGGCGACAACCAGATCATCTCGGCGAAGCTCACGGCCGAGCAGCACGACGGCGAGATCGACGAGGCCGTCGAGGGCAGGCGGCCGCTCCGCCGGCTGTTCTCGAGCGACCAGGAGCGCCTGATCACGGAGTTCGGACCCAAGGACGTCGGCTGGGAGGCGCTCACCACGATGGGGCCGATCAAGGTCCACAAGTGGAAGGTCGACGCGAAGGAGCTCGGGCGAGAGGTCGTCGCGGAGCGCTGGAAGCTCCCCGACGGATCCGAGCTCGTCGAGCTGTCGATCAAGGTGGAGCCGGGCGAGGCCACCGGAGCGGCCGACGCCTTCACGCGCTACCTGGAGTCGCTCGGCCTCGACGTCGGCGGCGACCAGCAGACGAAGACGCGCGGCGCGCTCACGTACTTCACGACGGGCAAGGGCTTCGACGGCTGACCGTGCCGCGGCCGCCAGGAGCGGCCGCACGTGATCCGCCGCCCGCAGCCATCGCGGTAACGCCCCGGGCGGGGGCGTCCAAGACGCGCCCGACGCGGTCCGGGCGGGAGCCCGTACCAATGGGTCAGCGGTCCCTGCCGTTCGGACGATGCCGCGGTTGGGTGCGGGGTGGTTGGATGGCTTGGCGAACGCACCGATCCGTCCCCCGTGCGCGTTCGCTGTCGCCTCCACGCACCGGGCGCGTGCACCGGCGGCACGCCGCTCGCCTGAACCCTGCACGCCCGACCGGGAGGCCACATGGACGCACCGCAGCTCGCGGTTCTACGCGGTGCCCTCGCTCGCCTCAAGGGGAGAGCGGGCTGACCTTGACGAGCCACCCGGCCGCCCGTCGCGGCCTGCTCCACTCCCTCGTGGGATCGACCCGACTTCGGATTCTCGTCGTCGCGATCGTCGTCTGCGCCGCGGGCGCAACGGTCGCGAGCGTTCGCACGCTCGCGCTGTTCACGAGCACCGGCCAGACGCCGGCCTCGTTCTCGGCGGGCCGGATCTTCCCGGGCGTCCGCACGACCTCGGGGTTCGTCGTCCATGACGCGTCCGGTGGTGGTGCGGAGGTCGACCGCACGAGCCCGTTCGCCGTCGTGGGCGACGGTCGCTCGACCTCGACGTCGGCCTGGGCGACCGCGTTCGCCGCCAATCGCTACATCGAGTTCGACCTCAACGCGCCGCTGCCGGCGGCGGTCGCCGCCTCGGGCGTCACGCTCCGGCTCACGGTCGCGAGCGCGAGCCCGTCCGGAACGGCGTGCGGGTACGTGAACGTGCGGCGGATCTCCGACGACGCCAGCGTCGCCACGTACGGCAGCCCGGCGTCGCCGCTCGGCTGCGTGACCGGCACCACGCCGGCGACCCTGCTGCTCGCCCTGCCGGCGGTCGCGACCACGGACGCCGCCAACGACCTGCGGGTCCGCGTGTACGGCCGCGACAGCGCCGGCGCGGGCTCCGTCATCGACGGCGGCCGTTGTCGCGGGCTCGACGCCGTACTCGACGTTCACGCTCTACCCGGTCCGCTTCACCGACGCCGCGAGCTCGGTCCCGGTCTCCGCGCCATGGGAACTCGATGGCCCGTAGCCGCGCCCGGTCACTCGCCACCCTCGCCCTCGTCGCCATCGCGCTCGGCAACTCGATCGCGGTGGCGCCGGTGCGTGCGCTCGACCAGGTCGCCGGGACCACGGCCCCGGCGTGTCACCGGCGCCGTCACCCTCACCCCGCCCTCGCCGGCGCCGGCCGCATCGCCGGCCTCGACCCCCGAGCCCGACCCCCGACCCGCCCGACGCCCACGCCGACGCCGACGACCACGCCGACCGCCATCGCCCACGGAGGTGCCGACCCCGGCGCCGACGCCGTCGCGCCCGACCCGTCCGACGCGCCGCTCCCGAGCGCGGCCCACGACGCCGGGCCGGCGGCGACGCGACCCGATCGCGACGCCGGCACCCTCGACCGACCCGACGCCGAGCCGCGGATCCGTCGCCGCCACCACCTCCTACCTCGTCCGGTTCCGTGTCGCGGCGAGCGACGCGGAGCGCGCGGACGCCCTGGCCGCGGCCGGAGCCACGCTCGTCAGCGAGATCCCCGAGCTGCGGCTCGCGATCGTCGACCTCCCCGCTGCCGACGCCGCCGACCGTGCCGCGACCCTCGAGGCCGACCCGGCCGTCGCCCACGTCGAGCGCGACCGCACCCGAACCACCGAGGGCGCCCCGAGCGACCCGCGATACCCGGACCAGTGGTCGCTGCCCCGGATCGGCTGGGACGTCGTCCGCGACGGGCCCGCCCCTGCCGGGCGCGCGGTCGTCGCGATCCTCGACACGGGCGTCGACGCGACCCACCCCGACCTCGCCGGGCGGCTGCTGCCGGGCGCCTCGTTCGTGGACGGCGTCGAGCCCGGCCAGGACCCCAACGGCCACGGCACGTGGATGGCGGGCATCGTCGCGGCCCACACGGACAACGGGGAGGGTGTCGCCGGCGTCGCCTTCGCGCGCGTCAAGGTCCTGCCGATCACGGTGCTCGGCGCCGACGGCCGGGGCTACGACAGCGCGATCGTGTCGGGCATCGTCGCCGCGGTGGACGCCGGCGCGGACGTCATCCTGATGTCGTTCAGCGCCCCGGGGTACTCGGCGGTCCTCCAGGCGGCGATCGACTACGCGTGGGCGCACGACGTCGTCGTGGTCGCGGCGACCGGCAACGACGGCTCGAGCGCGGCGGCGTACCCGGCCGCCGATCGAGGCGTGATCGGCGTCACGGCGACGGACCGTGACGACCGGCTCGCGCCGGGCAGCAACAGCGGGCCCGCGGCGTTCATGGCGGCGCCCGGCGTCGACATCCTGACCACCGACGCGGGCGGCGACTACCAGTCGGTCTCTGGGACGTCCGCGTCGGCGGCCGAGGTCGCGGGGGCGGCCGGCCTGCTGCGCGCGCTGGACCCTGACGCCGCGAACGGCGTGATCGTCGGGCGGCTCGCCCGGAGCGCCGCGCCGGCCGGCGCCGTGGACGAGACCGGGAACGGCCGGCTCGACCTGGCGCGGGCGGCCACGGACGCGGGCACGGACGAGATCGAGCCGGCGGGCGTCGCGGGGACCGCGGACGGCGGTCCCTTCGTCGGCCCGTACGTGGCGGCGACCGTGCGCACCTGGACGGGCCTCGGCGCCGACGCGAACTGGACGACGGCGCTCAACTGGGGCGGGACGGCCCCGGTGGCGGGCGACGATCTCGTGTTCCCGGCCGGCGCTGCACGGCTGTCGAACACGAACAACTACGCCGTCGGGACGGCGTTCAACTCGATCACGATCACCGGGACGGGGTACACGCTCGCCGGCAACCGCGTCGCGCTCGGCGCGGCCGGCCTGACGTCGAGCGCGGCCGCCTCGGCCAACACCGTGAGCCTCCAGCTGTCCTACGCCGCGACGGTGTCGATGACGGTGACGGCCGCGACCTCGACCGTGACCCTGTCCGGGACGCAGTCTGGTGCCGGCGGCCTGACGAAGGCGGGGGCGGGGACGCTGCTGCTCTCGGTCGCCAACACGTACACCGGGCCGACCTCGGTCGCCGCGGGCACGCTCCGGCTCGGCATCGCCAACGGGGTGGGCGCGAGCTCGGCGCTCAGCGTGAGCAGCGGCGCCACGTTCGACCTCGCGGGCTTCTCCGACACCGTGGGCTCGATCGCGGGCATGGCCGGCAGCACGATCACCAGCGGCGCGGCGGGCGCGGTGACCCTGTCGGGCGGCCTGGCGGGCAACGCCTCGACCATGTTCGCGGGCACGCTCGCCAACGGCTCGGGCACGGTCGCCCTGGCCAAGACCGGCACGGGCACCCTCACCCTGTCGGGCACCAACACCTACACGGGCGCCACGACCGTCAGCGCGGGCGTGCTCGACGTCCAGTCCAACGGCGCCCTCGGCACGACCGCGGGCGGGACCACCGTCGCCAGCGGTGCCGCGATCGAGATCGACGGCACGGGCCTCGCCATCGCCGAGCCGGTACCAGCGTCGCCGGCACCGGGATCGGCGGCACGGGCGCCATCCGCAACCTCGCCAACGCCAACACCTGGTCGGGCACCATCGCGCTCGCCGGCGCCACCACCATCGGGCCGGACGCGGGCACGCTCACGCTCGCCCGGCGGCATCACCGGCACCACCCGGGCGCTCACCGTCACCGGCGCCGGCAACACGACCATCGGCGGCGGTCATCGCGACCACCAGCGGCACCCTCACCAAGACCGGCACCGGCACCCTCGTCCTCTCGGGCGCCAACACCTACACCGGGGCCACCACCGTCAGCGCGGGCATCCTCGACGTCCAGAGCTCGAAGCGGCCCTCGGCACGACCGCCGGCACGACCACCGTCGCGTCGGGTGCCGCCATCGACATCGACGGCACGGGGCTCGCGATCGCCGAGCCCGTCAGCGTCACCGGCACCGGCATCGGCGCCACGGGCGCCCTCGTCAACCTCGCCAACGCCAACACCTGGTCGGGCACGGTCACGCTCACGGGCGCCACCACCATCGCCAGCACGGCCGGCACGCTCACGCTCGGGGCCATCAGCGCCACCGCCCAGGGCCTGACCGTCACGGGCGCCGGCAACACGACGATCGGCGGGCGTCATCGCGACCACCACGCGGCACCCTCACGAAGACCGGCACGGGCACGCTCACCCTGGCCGGCACCAACACCTACACGGGCGCCACCACCGTCAGCGCGGGCATCCTCGACGTCCAGAGCTCGGCCGCCCTCGGCACGACCGCCGGCACGCACCACCGTCGCCGTCCGGTGCCGCCATCGACATCGACGGCACGGGGCTCGCCATCGCCGAGCCCGTCAGCGTCACCGGCACCGGCATCGGCGCCACGGGCGCCCTCGTCAACCTCGCCAACGCCAACACCTGGTCGGGCACGCTCACGCTCACGGGCGCCACCACCATCGCCAGCACGGCCGGCACGCTCACGCTGCGGCGACCAGCGCCACCGCCCAGGGCCTGACCGTCACCGGCACCGGCAACACGACGATCGGCGGCGTCATCGCGACCACCACCGGCACGCCTCACGAAGACCGGCACGGGCACGCTCACCCTGGCGGGCGCCAACACCTACACGGGCGCCACCACCGTCAGCGCGGGCACCCTCGCCCTGGGCGCCACGAACACGATCGGCTCGAGCAGCGCGGTCACGGTGGCCGCGGCTGCAACGCTCGACCTCAAGGGCTTCAGCGACGCGGTCGGCTCGCTCGCGGGAGCGGGCAGCGTCACGAGCTCCGTCGCCGGAACCGCGACCCTCACCGCCGGCGCCGACAACACCAGCACCGAGCTTCTCGGGCGTCCTCGCCAGTGGCAGCGGCACCCTTGCCCTCACCAAGACCGGCACGGGCACCCTCACCCTGTCCGGCACCAACACGTACAGGGGCGCCACCACCGTCAGCGCGGGCATCCTCGACGTCCAGAGCTCGGCGCCCTCGGCACGACCGCCGGCACGACCACCGTCGCCAGTGGTGCCGCCATCGAGATCGACGGCACGGGCCTCGCCATCGCCGAGCCCGTCAGCGTCACCGGCACCGGCATCGGCGCACGGGCGCCCTCGTCAACCTCGCCAACGCCAACACCTGGTCGGGCGCCATCGTCCGGGCCGCGCCACCACCATCGGCCCGACGCCGGCACGCTCACGCTCCCGGGGGGATCAGCGCCACCACCCGGGCCTGACCGTCACCGGCACCGGCAACACGACGATCGGCGGCGTCATCGCGACCACCAGCGGCACCCTCACCAAGACCGGCACGGGCACGCTCACCCTGTCGGGCACCAACACCTACACCGGGGCCACCCCACCGTCAGCGCGGGCATCCTCTCCCTCGGCGCCGACAACAACCTCGGCACCGCGCCCGGGCGCCGCCGACCGCCGGCCAGCTGACGATCGGCGCCGCGACGCTCCAGGCCACCGCGAGCTTCACGCTCAACGCCAACCGGGGCGTCGCGCTCACGGCGGGCGCCACCATCTCGGCCGACCCGGCGACGCTCACCTCTGCGGGCGTGGTCGCGGGTGCCGGCACGCTGACGAAGGCGGGCGGGGGCACGCTCACGCTCTCGGGCACCAACACCTACACCGGCTCGACGACGATCAACGGCGGCACGGTGTCGATCGCCGCGGACGCCGGCCTCGGCACGGCCCCGGCCGCGGCGACGCCCGGCCAGCTGACGTTCAACGGCGGCACGCTCCAGGCCACCGCCTCGCTCACGCTCAACGGCCGTCGCGGCGTCGCGCTCGGCGCCGGTGGCGCGACGTTCGACACGACCGGCGCCACGACGCTGACGTACGCGGGCATCGCAACCGGCGCCGGCGGGCTCACGAAGTCGGGCACGGGGACGTTCACCTTGACCTCGGCGTCGGCGTCGGTCGGCGCGGTCACGCTGTCCGGCGGCGTGCTCGTCGGGCCGGCGGGCTCGCCGTTCAACGTCGCCGGCGACTGGACCAACAACACCGGCACCGCGGCCTTCACCGCGGGGACCGGGACCGTGACCCTCGGCGGGACGAGCGCGCAGGCGATCGGCGGCAGCAGCTCGACCGTGTTCACCAACCTGACGATCTCGAACGCCGCCGGCGTCACCCTCGGCGCGGACGTGCGCGTGAACGGCGTCCTGGCCCTGACCTCCGGCGTGATCACGACCGGCGCACGTGTCGTCTACGTCCCGTCCGGCGGATCGGTCGCGCGGACGAGCGGCCACGTCAACGGCAACCTGCGCAAGTTCGTCGCGACCGGATCGCCGAGCCTCACCTTCGAGGTGGGTGACGCGACCAGCTACAGCCCCGCGCTGGTGTCGTTCGCCGGCGTCACGGCCGCCGGCGACCTCACGGTGAGCGCGACCGCCGGCAACCAGCCGCAGCTCGCCGCGTCCACGCTCGACCCGACGCGCATGGCCCATCGCTACTGGACCCTCGGCGGCCCGAGCCTCGCGTTCGCCAGCTACGCGGGCACGTTCACCTTCGTGCCGGGCGACGTCGACGTGGGCGCGAACACGGCGGCCTTCGTCGTCGAGCAGTACGCGGGCGGCACGTGGTCGCCGCTCGCCGCCGGCACCCGGACGGCGACCAGCACCCAGGCGACCGGCATCACGTCATTCGGCGACTTCGCGGCGGGCGAGCTCGCCTCGGGCGCCCTCGACCACTTCGTCGTGACGGCGCCGGGCTCGACGACGGCGGGCTCCGCCGCCAACCTCACGGTCACCGCCGTGGACGCGGTCGGCAACGTCGTGACCGGATACACCGGCATGATCACGTTCTCGAGCACCGACGCGTACGCCGCGTTCTCGCCGCTCGTCTACACGTTCGTGCTCGGCGACCTCGGCACCCACGCGTTCACCGGCGGCGCGACGCTGAACACGGCCGGGACCCAGACCGTGAGCGTCGCGGGCTCGTCGAAGACGGGCACGAGCGGCAGCATCGCCGTGAACGCGGGCGCCTTCGACCGGCTCCTCGTCATCGTCCCGGGCGAGGTCGCGGCCCCGGGCTCCCCCACCGGCCGGACCGGCACGCCATCGACCCAGACGGCGCACGCCGCGTTCACGGTCACGGTCGTCGCGACCGACGCCCACTGGAACCCGGTCCCGTCCACGCACACCGTGGCCGTGACGTCCTCGGACGCCGCCGCGGTCCTGCCGCCCAACGCCGCGCTCGTGGCCGGCAGCCGGGCCTTCTCGATCACCGCGGAGACCGGCGGCCCGACGACGGTGACGGCGACCGACGTCACCGACGGCACGAAGACGCCGGGGACGAGCAGCTCGATCCCGGTGACGAACACGGCCCCGACGGTCACCGACGACGCGTGGTCGATGGTCCAGGACCGGACGCTGGTCGTCGCCGCGATCGGCGTCCTCGCGAACGACGGCGATCCCGAGGGACAGCCGATCAGCGTGGCCGCGCCGCGCCCGGTCAGCGGGCCATCGCATGGGTCGCTCACGCTCAACGCCAACGGGTCCTTCACCTACACGCCGATCGCCGACTACAGCGGCACGGACACCTTCACCTATCGCGCGACGGACGGGTTCCTGACCTCGGCGACGGCGACCGTGACCATCACGATCGCGAGCTCCGCCTACACCTCGTCGTCGGCCTGGGCGACGGGCTTCAGCCCGAGCCGCTACCTCGCGGTCGACTTCCCCGCGTACGTGGCTGCGGGATCGGTGGTGGCCGGCGCGACGTTCACCCACACCTACCGTTCCGCGACGGCGGGCGACACCACCTGCTACTACCTCGAGGTCTACCAGGGCGCCACGCTGATCGGCACCCACGGCGGCCCGGGCTCGCCGCTCTCGTGCAACTCGACGTCGAGCTGGACGACCGACGTCGTCCCGCTCCCGGAGGTCAACACCGTCGCCCGCGCGAACAACGTCCGGGTCGTGCTCTACGTGCGCAACTCCGGCGGCGGCCGGTCGCTCCACCGCCTGATGACCGTGGGGATCGACTACAGCCTCCGGTGACGCCGGTCGCCCCGCGGCCTCAGAAGTCGCGACGGCCGGCGAAGGTCTCGATCACGCCGGGACGGCTCAGCTCGTAGATCGCGATCCGGTGGCCGCCCGGCGCCGAGAACGACCGCACCGGGCCCTGCGGGATCTCGAGCGAGTGGCCCGCCTGCCAGCCGCGACCCTCCAGCTCGCGCGTCGATGCCGCCAGGTCCGCGACCCGGTAGACCAGCACGGGCCGGTCGCCTTCGAGGTGGCCGGTGAGGACGATCCACGGCGGACCCGGGCTCAGCTCCAGCATCGCGACCCGCGTCCCCATCGCGTCGATCGCGAACACGAGCCTCGCGCCGAGGACGTCGGTGAAGTACGCCATGTCGGCGGCGACGTCCTGACTGGGCGTGTACAGGTAGTCGAGGGACTCGAACGCCATCGTGGGCGGTATCACACCGCCGATGCCCGATGAACGCAAGCCCGTGCGCGTGTCGATTCAGCGTGGACCCGTTCGTCACGGTGCTGAACGGGCGGCGATCTACGACGTCCGGCGCGAATGCCGCCGGCAGATCATCGCGAGCGACCTCGGAGGCCGACCACATGGCGAACTTCCTGCTGACCTTCCACGGCGGCGGCATGCCCGAGACGAAAGAGGAACAGGACAAGGTCATGGCGGCCTGGACCGGCTGGTTCGGGACGCTCGGGGACGCGCTCATCGACGGTGGCAACCCCATCTCGCAGTCCAAGGCGATCTCGCCGGACGGCTCGGTGATGGACGCGACCTCGGCGCCGTCGGGCTACTCGATCATCAAGGCCGACAGCCTCGACGCGGCCGTCGCGCTGGCGAAGGGCTGCCCGGTCCTCGCGGGCGGGGCGGCGGTCGTCGTCTCGGAGACGTTCCCCGCGATGTAGTGCGCCTGGTCGCATCGCGGATCCCGGAGCCGGCCCTCGGGCCGGCTTCGCCGTGTCCGGAGGATCGACGGACCGCGATTCGACGTGGAATGATCGCGCCATGCCCATTCCTGCCATCGATACGACCTCCACCGTCGAATGGCTGGCGGGCCACGCGGTCCCGCTGCTGATCGCCGTCGTCGTCCTGCTGCTCGTCTACCGCTGGGCGCGCCCGGCGATCCACCGCCTGCTGGTCCGGGTCATGTACGCGCAGGGCGCGGACGGCGACCCGGCCATCAAGGCCGAGACGGACCGGCGCCTCGAGACGATCGAGGACCTGATGGGCAAGCTGCTGCGGTTCGGCGTGTTCGTCGCCGCGATCATCGTGGTGCTGGGGGTCTTCGACCTGTGGTCGGTGCTCGCGGGCCTCGGACTGGTGCTGGCGGCCCTGACCCTCGCCGGCCAGAGCATCATCCTCGACTACCTGATGGGTCTCCTCATCCTCACCGAGGGCCAGTACTTCAAGGGCGACGTCGTCCGGCTCGGCGGGCGTCGAGGGCACGGTGGAGGAGGTCGGGCTGCGGCGGACGATCGTGCGCGACGTCCGGGGGACCGTGCACTCGATCTCAAACGGCGAGATCCGGATCGCCGCGAACCTCACCCGCACCTACGGCACGGCCACCGTCGAGCTCGACGGCATCGCCGGCAAGGACGTCGAGGCGGTGATCGAGATCCTCGACGCCGTCGGTCTCGCCCTGTCCGAGGACCCGACCTTCGCCCCCCTGCTGCTCGACGTGCCGAAATACGCGGGCACCATCCGGCTGTCCTCGAGCGGCGCCACGCTCCGGCTGAGCGGCCGGACCCTGCCCGAGGGACGCGTCCAGGTCGAGGGGGAGATGCGCCGGCGCGTCGCCGCCGGCCTCGCCGCAGCAGGCATCGAGCCGATCCGCCCGGGCACGTACGGGACCGCCGCCCCCCGCTGAGGGGTCGTACGCGATGGACGCCCCAGTCCCGCCGGACGCGACCGTCCCGTCGGCTGGCCCGCGCCTCGTCGAGCGCCTGCGACCGCTCGTCGCCCACTACGTCCCGATCACCGCGCTCCCGCGGACGTACCCGCGCGCATGGCTTCGCGCCCGACCTGCTCGGCGGGGTCACGTCGTGGGTGGTGATGGTCCCGGTCGCGCTCGCCTACGCGGGCCTGGCGGGCGTGCCGCCCGAGGTCGGGCTCACCACGGCGTTCGCGTCGCTCGCGGCGTACGCGATCTTCGGGACGAGCCGCCACCTCAAGGTCACCGCCAGCTCGACGATGGCGATCATGTCGGCGGCGGTCGTCGTGGACCTCGCCGAAGGCGACCCGGCCAAGTACCTGGTGCTCACCTCGGCGCTCGCGCTGATCGTCGGCGTCATGCTCGTCGCCGCGGGCGTCGCGCGGCTCGGGTTCGTCGCCGACTTCCTGACGAAGTCCGTCGTCACGGGCTTCATCTTCGGCCTCGCGATCACCATCGTCATCGGCCAGATCCCGAAGCTGCTGGGCGTGCCCGCGGGCGGCGGATCGGTGCCCGACCAGCTGCGCACGATCGTCGCCGAGCTCCCGGACACCAACCCCTACACGCTCGCCGTCGGGCTGACCTCGCTCGTCGTGATCCTCGTCCTGCGCGCGATCTCGCCGCGCATCCCCGGCCCGCTCATCGCCCTCGTCATCGGGCTCGTGGCGGTGCCGTTGCTCGGGCTGCAGGCCCATGGGGTCAGCGTCGTCGGCGAGGTCGCGACCGGCCTGCCCTCGCTCTCGATCCCCTGGTGCCGCTGTCCACGATCCCGATCCTCGCCGTGGGCGCGGCGGGCATCGTGTTCCTCGCCGTGGGCGAGTCGGTCGGCTCAGGGCGGGCGTTCGGCGCGCGTCACCACTACGAGATCGACGCCGACCAGGAGCTGCTCGCGCTGGGCGCCGCCAACCTCTCGAGCGGCCTGTTCGGGGGGTTCACGTCCGACGCGAGCCTCTCGCAGACCGCCACCGCCGAGGCGGCCGGCGCGAAGTCGCAGCTCAGCTCGATCGTCACGGCGGCGCTGATCCTCGCGACCGCGGTCTTCCTCGCGCCCGCCTTCGCCAACCTCCCGAACGCCGTCCTCGGCGCCATCGTCATCGCGGCGTCCCTGAGCCTGATGGACGTCAAGGAGATGCGGCGCTACTGGGCGTGGCGGCGGACGGACTTCCTGATCGCGCTGGCTGGCGCGCTCATCGGGGTGGTCATGACGACCGTCCTCGTCGGGCTGGTGATCGCGGTCCTGCTCTCGGTGGCGTTCCTGCTGTACCGCGCGAGCCGGCCGTACGTCGCGGCGCTCGGGCGGATGCCCGGGTATCGCGGCGCGACCTTCGGTGACCTCCAGCGGCATCCGAACGCCAAGCCGATCCCGGGACTCCTGTCGTGCGGCTCGACGCGCCGCTGTACTTCTTCAACGCGAACGTCGCCCGCGCCCAGATCCGCGATCTGCTGGGCGCGCGCCGCCCGGCGCCGCACGGGCTCCTCATCGACCTCGCCGCGACCGCCGACCTCGACGTCACCACGACCGACATGCTGTTCGAGCTCGCCGGCGACCTCGAGGCGCAGTCGATCGAGCTGCTGCTCGCCCAGGTGAAGGGCTCGGTCCGCGACCGGCTGCGCCGCACTGGGCTGATGACGAGGATCGGCGAGGACCGCCTGTACCTCTCGATCGGCTCGGCGGTCACCGACTTCCAGCGTCGCTGGCCGCCGGACGCCGTCGCCATGGCCGACAGGGCGGCGTCGCGCGGGACGACGACCGGGCGGACCGCGGAGCGCCGGACCCACCGCCGGAGCCCGCCGCGCCCGATGAGGCCTGACACGATCACCTTGCGGGCCGTTCTCGCGGGAGCGTACGCTGCGGCTCACGGCACGACGGATCCGCGGCGCGCAGCGCTCGGGGCGTCGCCAGTTGGCGTAACGGCAGGGAGTGTCAGTCAGTGAAGAATCCGCCGATCCTGATCTCGGTGCTCGGCTTCTTCGGCCTGATGGTCGGGCTGTACTACATCTTCGCGGGCCTGCGGATCCTCGGCTTCAACTTCTTCGGAGCCTTCGCGACCGCGCCCGTCACGACCGGGTGGGGGTTCTGGGGGGCGATGTGGGTCATCGTCGGCCTGATCTACATCGCGGCATCGGGCGCGCTGTGGACGCTCCAGCCGTGGGGCTGGCTGTTCGCGGTGATCCTGTCGGTGTTCGCGCTGATCTCGGCGTTCTTCGTGATGTTCGATGCCGGCCTCGGCCCGGCGCTCGGCGCCGCGGTCCTGCCCGGCATCATCCTGTGGTACCTGAACACCGCCGAGGTCAAGTCGGCGTTCGACACGGACGGGACGGCCGCGGGAGGCATCTAGCCTCGGACGCCAGGTTGCAGGCGGTTCGGCGGGCCTCGCCCCGGACCGCCTTCTCCGTTCTACCCCGTTCCTACCCGGCTCGCCGGACGCGCCTCGCGCAGCGCCCTGACCTCGGCTCGGAGCTCGGCCAGCTGCGCGAGGATCGCCTCGTCGCCCGCGCCCGGGCTCGCCGCGGACGGCTGTTGTCGGCGCTGCCGCCTCGCGCCGACGCCGGCCTCCGGCTCGGGGTCCTCCTTGGACCGGCGGCACCAGCAGGCTCGCCAGGATGCTGGCCAGCGCGCCGATGATCCCGACGCCCGCGAACATCACGGACACGCCCGTCAGGCGCCCGAGCGTGGTGACGGGATAGTAGTCGCCGTAGCCGACGGTCGTGATCGTCACCACCGCCCACCAGAGCGCGTCGCCGCCGGTCGTGATGTTGGCGCCGGGCGCCATGCTCTCGAACTGCAGGACGAGGACGCTCGACACGCACAGGACGATGCCCGCGGCGAGGATCGTGATGAACGTCGCGTACTGGCCGCGGTTGTCAGGACGTCCCTGACCAGCGCGTTCCGCTTCTGGCCGCCCAGCAGCCTGGGGATGCGAGCGAGGCGGCTCAGGCGGCGCGAGTCGGAACAGGGCGGTGAGCTGGAAGACGCCGAAGCTCGGGATCGAACCGAGGAGGTCGAGCCAGCCGCGCCGGTGGATGAAGTAGTCGCGGCTGCGGATGCGCGCCGGTGATGTTGAAGGCGAAGTCGATCAGGAAGACGACGCAGATGACGTTGTCGTAGACGTTCAGCAGCTGGCGCGTGTCCTCGTCGAGCGGCAGCATCAGCAGCACCATCAGGGCGAGCGAGAACACGGTCAGGACGAGGATGAAGATGTTGTAGGCGTTGCCGTGCTGGCGCAGCGTCCGGGCCTGGCGGTCACGGGCGTCGCTCCTCCTCGCGCGGGCTCCCGTCGCCGGGCCCTCGACGGCCATCCTAGCGACTCGCGCGCCGATCGCTTTCACCAATCCACGATGGTGCGCGACTTGGCGGCGCCAACCTAGACTTTGGAGTCCGCGGCCGTGCAGATCACACTCGCGATCGGAGACCCGGGGCAGCCTTGGAGCGGACGGATGACGGACAAGCAGACCGATAAGGACTCAGCCGACCCAGACGACCGGCACGGTCGAGGGGTTCGTGGTCGCGTCGCGAGGAAGACGGGATCACCCGCGTCGTCGGCGGCGCCGCCGACGACCAGGGCAACGCGGTGATCGAGGGCGTGGTCGCCGACGACGCAGGGCGTCATCGCCGAAGGCGCGATCGGCGTCTCGGGTGACAACGCGATCGTCGTCGCGCGGTTCGCCGACGAAGGTGCGGCCAAGCGCGCCTACGAGCTGATCGTCAATGCCGAGAAGGCGGGCGACCTCGACATCGAGGGCGTGCTCGTGGCCAACGCGGATGCCGAGGGCAAGATCAACATCGTCAAGATGACCGACCACCACACCCGCAAGGGCTTCGCGGTCGGCGCGGTCGCGGGCGTGATCGCCGGGATCATCTTCCCGCCGTCGATCATCGCGTCCGCGCTGGTCGTCGGCGCCGGCGGCGCCGCGATCGGGAAGCTCGGCAACCTCAACGCCCGCAACGCCACGGCGCGCGACCTGGCGGCGGTGCTCACGCCCGGCTCGTCGGGGATCATCGCGCTCGTGAAGCTCGAGCAGATCGACCAGGTCTCCGACGACCTGATCGGTGCCGAAGAGGTCAAGTCGGCGCCCGTCAGCGACGAGGCCGCCGAGGCCGTCAAGGACGCCGCCAAGGCCGGCGGGAGCGTCGCCACCGCCTGACGGCATCGCGAGGGCCGGGTGGCGGCGCCGACGGCGCGGCCGCCCGGCCTCAGCACTCGACGACGTTCACGGCGAGGCCGCCGCGCGACGTCTCCTTGTACTTGCGTCGCCATGTCGGCGCCGGTCTGGCGCATCGTCTCGATCGCCGCGTCGAGCGACACGTGATGTGAGCCGTCGCCGTGCAGCGCGAGCCGCGCGGCGTTGATCGCCTTGACGCGCCGATCGCGTTCCGCTCGATGCACGGGATCTGGACCAGGCCGCCGACCGGGTCGCAGGTGAGCCCGAGGTGGTGCTCCATCCCGATCTCGGCGGCGTTCTCGACCTGCGCCGGGCGTGCCGCCCAGCACCGCGCACAGCGCCGCCGGCCGCCATCGAGCAGGCGACCCCGACCTCGCCCTGGCAGCCGACCTCGGCGCCCGAGATCGAGGCGTTCTCCTTGAACAGCACGCCGATCGCGGCGGCCGTGAGCAGGAAGTCCGACGATGCCGCTCGTCCGACGCCGCGGACGAGCCGCGCGTAGTAGGCGAGCACCGCCGGGATGATGCCGGCCGCGCCGTTGGTCGGGGCGGTGACGACGCGGCCGCCGGCGGCGTTCTCCTCGTTCACCGCGAGCGCGTACAGGTTCACCCAGTCGATGCACCGCGAGCGGGTCGCCGCCGGCGGCCTCGTCGCCGGGATCGCGCCGACGCCGTCAGGACCGGTACAGCGCGGCGGCCCGGCGCCGGACGCGCGAGCCGCCCGGGCAGGGACGCCGTCCTCGCGCAGCCCGCGGTCGATGCACGCCTCCATCGCGGCCCAGATCCGGAGCAGGCCGGCGTCGATCTCGCGCGTCGCGAAGCGCCAGTGGCGCTCGTTTCGCCGCACGATGCCGGCGATGTCCGTGCCCTCGGCGCGCGGCGATCACCAGCAGCTCGTCCGCGCTGCGGTACGGGAACGGCAGGATGTCGACGTCCGGGACCGCACCGTGCGCGGGCCGGGCCGTCCGCCGCCAGCTCGCCGCTCACGACGAACCCGCCGCCGACCGAGTAGTACGTGCCCGATAGGAGCACGCCGCCAGCCGGCGTCGAACGCGGTGAAGCGCAGGTTGTTGGCGTGGAACGGCGTTTCGCCGTCCGCGCTGGCCGCCCGGCTGAACACGAGGTCCGCGGGCTCGTCGAACGCGACGTCGTGCCGGCCGAGGATCCGGAGACGGGCCGACGAGCGGATCGCCGCGAGCCGCGCGTCGATCGCGTCGACCTCGACCTGGTCCGGCAGCTCGCCCTCGAGGCCCAGCAGGATCGCCTTGTCCGTGCCGTGCCCGCGGCCGGTCGCGCCGAGCGAGCCGTAGAGCTCGGTCCGCACGCCGGGCCGTCGCCTCGAGCAGGCCATGATGCTCGAGCCGGAGCGCGAACTGCCGCGCGGCCCGCATCGGCCCGACGGTGTGCGAGCTCGAGGGCCCGATCCCGATCTTGAACAGGTCGAACGCGCTGACGGCCAACAGTGGCTCCTCGGCGAGGTTGCGCGCCCATTGTCGCCCCGGTGCGGCGTCAGCTCACGGCGTGGGCGGCCGCCTCCGAGTCGGCCATGGCCGTCTGCATGTCGAGTCGCGCGAACTCGGGCATCGCGAAGGCGATGACGCCGAGCCCGGCGAGGGTCAGGAGCCCGCCGGACACGACCGACGCCTCCGTCCCGATCACCGCGGCGACCGCGCTCGCCTCGGCGTCGCCGATCCGAGGGCCGCCGGTGACGATCAGGATGTGGATCGAGGACACGCGGCCCCGGAGCGAGTCCGGGGTCAGGATCTGGACGATGGAGCTGCGCAGGACCGCGCTGATCACGTCCGCGCCCCCGGCGACCGCCAGGAACAGCAGCGCAAGCGGGAAGCTGAAGGTGGAGAGCCCGAACCCGACGATGCCGAGGCCCCAGACCGCGACCGCGATCAGCACGGCAAGGCCGGGGCGACGGACGGTCGTGGTCCACCCGCTGAAGATGGCCCCGACCAGGGCACCGAACGCGCTCGCGGACGCCATCAGGCCGACGCCCGCCGGCCCGACCATGAACACGTCGAGCGCGAGCGCCGGGTAGAGCGACCTCGGGGAGCCGAACACCATCGCGTTGAGGTCGACGATGAACGTCGCCAGGACCTCGCGCCGCCGCCGGGCGAACCGGAGGCCCTCGACGACGGCGGAGATGCTCGGGCGGACGGCGCCCGGCGAGGGCCGGATCGGGGCGATGAGCAGGAGCGCGACGATCGCCGCGCCGAACGTCACGACGTCGATCATGTAGGCGGTCGCGACGCCCGCCGTCGCGAGCAGGATCCCGCCGATGGCGGGGCCGATCACCGCGGCGCCGTTGAACACCAGCTGGTTGAGCCCGATCGCCGCTGGGAGCCGCTCCACGGGCACGAGCCGCGGGATCGCCGACGCGCGTGCCGGCTGGTCGATGGCGCCGATGCCGGCCGCCGCGAACGCGACGACATAGATCGCGGGGATCGACGGCGCGGGCATCAGCGCGATGCCCACGAACGCGAGGCTGCACGCCGCGAGGCCGAGCTGGGTGAACAGCAGCAGCTTGCGCCGGTCGACGGCGTCCGCGACCGCGCCGCCGCCGAGCGCGAAGATCATGATCGGGAACAGCTGGACCAGCGACAGCGCGCCGACCGCCAGGACGTCGCCGGTGAGGACGAAGACCTGGTACGGCAGCACGACCGACGTGATCATGCGGCCAACCGTGCTGATCGCCTGCCCGATCCAGAGCAGCCGGAAGTCGTGGTCGAGGCGCAGCGGCGTGGGATCGACGAGCAGGCCGCCGAACCGTCGGCCGGGCGGCGCGGTCCTGCGGTCGGTCATCGTCACCCATGGTGCCATCGACCGCGGGATCGACCGATCCGCCGCTG
The DNA here is from genome assembly GCA_963774695.1 of uncultured Chloroflexia bacterium. Classification (GTDB taxonomy): domain Bacteria; phylum Chloroflexota; class Limnocylindria; order Limnocylindrales; family CSP1-4; genus CAIXZV01. The sequence goes on from CAVZFY010000001.1 coordinate 157,707, forward strand.
CTAACATTCGACAGACCGTGTACACAATCAAGGAGGCAGCCGCTCGATCCGGTGTTGGAGCACCCCTCATCCGGGCGTGGGAGCGGCGCTACGGGGTCGTCCGGCCGACGCGGACCGCCGCGGGTTACCGCCTGTACGACGACGCCACGATCGGCGTGCTGGTCGCGATGCGGTCGCTGACGGACAGCGGCTGGACCGCGTCCGAGGCGGCTCGTGCGATCGCCGCCGGCGAGGTGGACGTCGCGGCGCTCGCCACGACCGGGACGGCCGTGGCCGGCGGATCCGACCCCATCGGCGCTGGCCATCGCGACCGCCTCATCGCGCGCTTCGTGACGGCCGCCGAGTCGAACTCGGCCGCCGACACCGAGGCGACCCTTGACGAGATCCTGGCGTCCGGGTCGTTCGAGTCGGTCGTCGACGACGTGCTCCTTCCCGCGGCCGCGGCCCTCGGCGACGCGTGGGCCGCGGGGCGCCTCAGCGTCGCCGGCGAGCACGCGGCGAGCCAGGCGGTCGAGCGCCGCCTGGCCGCCGCGTTCCAGGCGGCCGGCGCCCCCGGACCGGTATCGGCGGTCGTCGGCCTGCCGCCCGGCTCGCGCCACGAGCTCGGTGCGCTCGCGTTCGCGGCCGCGCTGCGGCGGCGCGGCGTCGGCGTGCTGTACCTGGGGGCGGACGTGACCGTGGACGGCTGGGTCGACGCGCTCGCGCGTACGCGCGCCCGGGCGGCCGTCATCGGTGTCGTCACGCCCGACGATCGCGCGTCGGCAGCCCTCGTGGTCACGGCGTTGCTCGCTCGCGGCGTGCCGCTGGTCGCGGTCGGCGGCGCGGCGGCCTCGCTGCCGCTCGGCGAAGCACCGGGCGTCGTGCGGATCGCGGACCGTGTCGTCGATGCGGCAGCCACGGTCACCGAGACGGTCGGCGGGCGGCGCCGCTGATCAGCGTTCGGGCGCCGGATCCTCGATACCGGCCAGGCCGACCACGACGCCTCCACAGCCGGCGCCGCTCGCCCGGGGCGAGGCGCGTCGACGGCACGCGGTCGAACGGCCGTGGGCGCCGGTCGAGGAACAGGCGCCCGCTGATCGCCGCCGGGTCGGGGTGTGCCGCGAGCCACACGATGGTGTCGATCCCCTGCTCGGGCGATCGCAGCATCGGTCGCATGCGCCGGTGGAACCCGGGCAGCGACGCCGCCAGCCCGGGCGTGTCGGCCCAGCCCGGGTGCATCGCCGCGAACGCAACGGGCCCCCGTACCCGCCTCGCCCATTCGCGCATCAGCGCCACCTGCGCGCGCTTCGCGCGTGCGTACGCCCTCGGGCCGTCGTACGTGCCGGTCGCGTACTCGAGGTCGTCGAGCGGCAGGCGCTGCGTGTACATCCCGCCCGAGGTGACGGCGATGACGCGTGACCCCGGGGTCGCGTTGAGCAGGGGCAGCAGGCCCGCCTCGAGCACGAACGGCCCCACGACCATCAGGGCGAGCGTCGCCTCGATGCCATCCTCGGACAGGCGACGGGTCGGGTAGATCGCGCCGGCGTTGTCGACGAGGACGTCGATGCGGGACTCGGTCGCGAGGATCGCGTCGACGGCGGCGCGGACCGAGCCCAGCGATGCCATGTCCGCGACGACCACGGGGAATCGATCCTCGCCCGCGGACGCCGCCAGGGATCCGGAGAGGCGGGTCAGGTCGGCCTCGCGTCGACCCACGACCACGACGCGCGCGCCGAGGCCCGCCATCGCCCGCGTCGCCGCGAGCCCGAGCCCGGACGTGGCGCCCGTGACCAGCGCGGTGCGCCCGACGAGCGCGCCGGGCTCGGCCTCCGTCCAGCCGAACAGCCGCGATCGCACGGCGGGACCGACGCTGCTGAAGCTGCCGACCACGGTGACCTCGAGGGCATCGTCCAGGAGTTCCATCAACATTCCACACACCGTTGACAGGGTCGGCGATCCGCCGGTAAGGTTGGCACAAACATTAGACAAGCACTATACAGGTTGCCAACCCGATGAGCGCCCGATGACCATCCTTCGAGAGCGGATCGAGACCTCCCTGCCCGTCGCGGACGCGTTCGTGTTCGTCGCCGACTTCGCGAACGCCGAGCGATGGGACCCGGGCGTCGCCAGCTCCGTTCGGATGAACCCGGGCCCGGTCGCTGTCGGCGCGCGCTACCGCCTGGGCGTCCGGATGGGCGGCCGCGTCGCGTCCATGGACTACGAGGTCACGAGCTTCGAGCCGTCCCGGCGTGGTCGTCCTGGAGGGGCGTGGCAGCGGCATCGCCGCCGTCGACGCGATCGACTTCACACCGACCGACGCCGGCACCCGCATCGACTACACGGCGGACATCCGCCTCGTGGGCCTGCTGCGGCTCGCGGCGCCCTTCGCGGGCGGCGCGCTGGCCGGCGTCGGCAGCCGGGCGCGCGAGGGCATGCGCCTCGCGCTCGACCGCCTGGCGACGGGCGCCTGAACGAACGTGGACATCGCGATCGTCGGATCCGGCATCAGCGGGCTCTCGGCCGCCCTACGCCCTGCGCGGACGAGCACCGCGTGACGGTGTTCGAGCAGGACGGCGAGGCCGGCGGGCACGTGAAGACCGTCACGGTCGACGCGCCGGGCGGGCCGGTCGAGCGTCGACACCGGCTTCATCGTCTACAACGAGCGCACGTATCCGGGGTTCGTCCGGCTGCTCGCCGAGCTGGGCGTCGGACGCAGGCCAGCGACATGTCGTTCGGCTGCCGGTGCGATGCCTGTGGGCTCGCGTACAGCTCGCGCGGCGCTGCGCGGCTTCTTTCCGACCTGCGGACCGTCGCGCGATCCCGCCCACTGGCGGATGCTCGCGGACGTCCGACGCTTCTACGCCGACGCGCGGTCGGTGCTCGATGGCCCGGAGCTCGGCGGGTCACGCTGGGCGACTGGCTCGACGAGCGCCGCTACGGCCGGGCGTTCCGCGATCACTTCGTCGTCCCGATCACCTCCGCCGTCTGGTCCACCGCCGCCGACCGGATCGACGCATTCCCGGTCGACTACCTGCTGCGCTTCCTCGACAACCACGGCCTCATCGGCGTCGGCAATGCGCCGCAGTGGCGGGTCGTCCGGGGCGGGTCGGCGACGTACGTGCGACGCGCTGGTCGCCGCGCTTCCGGCCGGCGCCGTGCGCACGGGCGCCGTCGTGACCCAGGTCCTGCGCGATCCGTTCGGCGTGACCGTCACGACCGCCGGTCAGGGTCGCGAGCGGTTCGACGCCGTGATCCTCGCGACCCACGCCGACGACGCGCTCCGGCTGCTGGGCGACGCCGACGCACTCGAGCGCGGGGTCCTCGGGGGCTTCGAGTACTCGCGCAACGCCGTCGTGCTGCACACGGACGAGCGCGTCGCTGCCGGCGAACCCGCGCGCACGCGCCTCGTGGAACGTCCGCGTCGGCGACTGCCGCGTGCCCGGCGACGCCCTCGTGATGACCTACGACATGAACCGGCTGCAGTCGCTCGCCGGGCGACGTCCAGTACTTCGTATCGGTCAATCCCGGCGACGCGATCCGGCCCGAGCGCGTCATCCTCGAGCGCGCCTTCACCCATCCCATGTACACGTTCCGCACGCTCGATGCGCAGGCCGGCGTCCGCCGCCTGCAGGGTCGCAGCCGCACCTGGTTCGCCGGCGCCCACCTCGGCTACGGGTTCCACGAGGACGGCTGCCGGTCCGGCTTCGAGGCAGCCGCGATGATCCGGGACGCCGTCGGCGAGGTGGCCGCATGAGGTCGCACCTGCTCGAGGGCAAGGTCCGCCATCGCCGCGCCCGCCCGTTCACGCTACGGGCTCGAGCACGACGTCTGGTACGCGGCGCTCGACCTCGCGGAGCTCGACGAGCTGGACGGGCGACTCCGGCTGTTCGGGCGCAACCGACGGGCGGCGGCGGCCTTCCGCGACCGCGACCACCTGCCGTGGCCCGCGACCGACGTCGATGCCGACATCCGCGCCCACCTTCGCGCCGAAGGCGAGGACCCGACCGGCTGGCGCGTGACCCTGGTGACCAACCTGCGCTCGCTCGGCTACGTGTTCAACCCGGCGAGCTTCTACCTGTGTCGCGATGCGGCCGGCGACCTGCGAATCGTCGTCGTCGAGGTCCACAACACGTTCGGCGAGCGCCACCTCTACACGCTCCGCCGCCAGGGTGGCGGCGACCCGGACCGCCGTTCGCGGCAGCGATGGACAAGGACTTCTTCGTCTCGCCGTTCATCGACCTCGATGGCCGCTACTCGGTGTTCGTCCGCGACGAGCCAGACGCCCTGCGCCTCTCGATCGCGCTGCGGCAGGACGATGCGCCGATGCTCAGCACGAGCCTTGTCCTGCGCCGGCTCCCGCTCACCGACCGGACGCTGCTGCGGATGCTCGTTCGTCACCCGCTGCTGACCCAGCGCACGATCGCGCTGATCCACTGGCACGCGCTACGGCTGTGGCTGCGCGGCGCGCCGTTCTTCCGCCACGGGGCCGTCGTGCGCGCCGGCGGAGCGCACCGATGAGCACCCGCACCGCCGCAACCGGCCTCGATCTCAGCCCGGGCCGGCTCCTCGAGGTCGCCGCGAGCAAGGTCATGATCGGCGCCGCCGCGCCGGATCCGCGTCGGACGCCTGGTCGTCGTCCTGCCGGACGGCTCGCGCCGGGTGTTCGGCGATCCGTCGTCGACGCTGTCGCGGCGAGATCCATGTCCACGACACGACGGCCGCGGTGCGGATGCTGCTGGGCGGCGATGTCGGAGCCGGCGAGGCGTACATGGATGGGCACTGGTCGAGCCCGGACCTGCCCGGCGCTGCTGCGGGTCGCCGCGCGCAACCGCGAGGCGCTGGCCATGCCGGACGGGCTGGTGGCGGCTTCCGCTGCGCGCGCGACGGACCATCGCGCACCGGCTGCGGCGCAACACGAGGACCGGCAGCCGCCGCAACATCGAGGCGCACTACGACCTCGGCAACGACTTCTACCGCCTGTTCCTCGACGAGACGATGACCTACTCGAGCGCGGTCTTCGAGGTCGCCGGGCGAGTCGCTGGCCGACGCGCAGCGCCGCAAGTACGCGCGGATGGCCGAGGGCGCCGGGCTGCGCGAGGGCATGCACGTGCTCGAGATCGGCACCGGCTGGGGCGGCTTCGCGCTGTACGCGGCGGGCGAGCTCGGCTGTCGCGTGACGACGCTCACGATCTCGCCGCTCGCAGCACGCCCTGGCGACGGAGCGGGTCCGCGCCGCCGGGCCTGGCCGACCGCGTCACCGTCGAGCTGCGCGACTACCGCGACATCGACGGCACCTACGACGCGATCGTGTCGATCGAGATGCTCGAGGCCGTCGGCGCCGAGTACTCACGGCACGTTCTTCGAGGCCTGCGACCGTGCATTGCGACCCGGCGGCCGGCTGAGCCTCCAGGTCATCACCTTCCCCGACGTCGCCTACGGCCCGCAGCTGCGCGGGGCCAACTGGATCCAGACCTACATCTTCCCAGGTGGAGTTCTGCCGTCGCTCGCGGCGATCGAGTCGTCCCTGCACAGGACCCGCCTCCTCGTGCGTGGGGTCGACGACATCGCCGCGAGCTACGTGCAGACGCTGCAGGCCTGGCGGCAGGCCTTCTTCGCGCACCTCGACGAGGTCCGCGCGATGGGCTTCGACGAGCGGTTCATCCGGATGTGGGACTACTACCTCGCGATCAGCGAGGCGGGCTTCGCGACGGGGATCACGCAGGACCTCCAGATCGTGCTCGAGAAGGGCCGCGGCCTCGGCTGAGGGGACCTTCGTTTCGCTCGCCTCGGCCGGTGGGATGGGGTACCGTCCGGGTCGTGACAGCCGACCTCGTCGAGCGCCACCGGCCGCGCCTCGACGCCGCGATCGCCGCCATCGGGGACCGCGGCGTTCTGGTCTGCGTTCGCCGAGGATCCCCGCGACTACCCGCCCGATACGGCGGCCGACCGGGGCCGCCGCGTTCGAGGCCTATCGCGGCAAGCCGTTCCCCATCGACCAGGCGGCCACGGCGACCTGGGCCGGCGAGGAACGGTCGCCGTACGGGATCGAGCTCGGGATCACCTACCCGGTCGCCGACGTCGATGCCCTCCTGCCGGCCATGGCCGCCGCGATCCCGGCGTGGCGCGACGCCGGACCCGAGATGCGGGCCGCCGTGTGCGCCGAGATCCTCGTCCGCCTCAACGAGCGCTCGAACGAGCTGGCCCACGCGGTCATGCACACGACCGGCCAGGCCTTCACGATGGCGTTCCAGGCGGGCGGCTCGCACGCCCAGGACCGCGGGCTCGAGGCGGTCGCGACCGCGCTCGCCGCCATGCGACGCGTCCCCGCGACCGCGACCTGGGAGAAGCCACAGGGCAAGCGCCCGCCGCTGCGGATGACCAAGACGCTTCCGGATCATCCCGCGCGGTGTCTCCCTGCTCATCGGGTGCGCGACGTTCCCGACGTGGAACGGGTATCCCGGCCTGTTCGCGAGCCTCGCGACCGGGAACCCGGTGCTCGTCAAGCCCTCGCGGCGCGCCGTGCTGCCGCTCGCCATCACCGTGGCCGTCGCCCGCGAGGTGCTCGGGGAGGCCGGCTTCTCGCCCGACCTCGTCGCGCTGACCGTCGACGCGCCGGGCGACCGCGCCGCCGCCGATCTCGCGCTGCGACCGGAGATCCGGCTGATCGACTTCACGGGCTCGAGCGCCTTCGGGACGTGGCTCGAGGCGCACGCGACGCAGGCCGTCGTGTTCGCGGAGAAGTCGGGCGTGAACGGGGTCGTCATCGACTCCACGGACGACTACCAGGGGATGCTGCGCAACCTCGCCTTCTCGCTCTCGCTCTACAGCGGCCAGATGTGCACGACGCCCCAGAACCTGTTCGTGCCCGACGGCGGGATCGAGACCGACGAGGGCCATCGCTCGTTCGACGAGGTCGCGGCGGACCTGGCGGGGGCGATCGACGGGCTGCTGGGCGAGCCGAAGCGGGCGGTCGCGGTCCTGGGCGGGATCGTCGGTCCGGACGTGCTGGCGCGGGTCGCCGAGGCCAGCCGGACGGGCGACGTCGTGCTCCCGTCGCGAGCGGTCGAGCACCCGGAGTTCCCCGAGGCCGTCACCCACACGCCGCTGCTCGTCGCGTTGCCGTCCTCTACCGAGCGCGAGTACGCGCAGGAGTGCTTCGGGCCGGTCAGCTTCCTCGTCCGGACCGCCGGCACGGACGAGAGCCTCGAGATCTCGCGGCGGATCACGCTCGAGCACGGGGCGCTGACGGCCGGCGTCTACTCCACCGATCCGGGGGTCCTCGAGCGGGCCGAGGCGGTCGGCGATCGACGGCGGCGTGTCGCTGTCGATCAACCTGACCGGCGGCGTCTACGTCAACCAGTCGGCGGCGTTCTCCGACTATCACGCGACGGGCGCGAACCCGGCGGCGAGCGCGTCGTTCACCGACGAGGCATTCGTCGCGCCGCGGTTCCACGTGACGCAGTCGCGACGGCATCTGCCGCCCGACGAGCGGCGCGACGAGCAGGAGGCAGGTTCGGCAGCATGACCAGGCGGGCGACGACGGGGGCGGCATCGGCGACGGCGGCGGAACCGGCGGGGGCGAAGACCTCGACCCGGGCGACGAAGGCGACGGCTCCCGCGTCGACGGCCTCGAAGCCGGCGGCGACCGGACCGGCCAAGGCAGCCGCGGCGAAGACGACCGTGGCGACGGCACCCCCGGCGAAACGGTCGAGCACGAAGGCCGGCTCGCGACGCCTCGTCCGCGTGGACCGGCCGATCCTCGGCCCGGAGGGCGAGGTGCCGGGCGTCGCGCTGGTCACGCTCCTCCGTCCCGAGGCCCTCAACGCCCTGAGCTTCGACCTGCTCGGGCAGCTGATCGAGGCGCTGCGGGCCCTCGACGCCGAGGACGCCGTCCGCGCCATCGTCATCACCGGCGCCGGCGACCGCGCGTTCGCGGCCGGCGCCGACATCAAGGAGATGGCCGACGCCACGCCCGAGTCGCTCTCGAGCGGCGGCGAGTTCGAGCGATGGTCGGAGCTCCGGACGATCCGCAAGCCGCTGATCGCGGCGGTGCGCGGGTTCGCGCTCGGCGGCGGCTGCGAGCTCGCGATGGCCTGCGACATGATCATCGCGGGCGACGACGCGCAGTTCGGCCAGCCCGAGATCCGCATCGGGGTGATGCCGGGCGCCGGCGGCACGCAGCGGCTGACCCGCGCCGTCGGCAAGGCGAGGGCGATGGAGCTGATCCTGACCGGGCGCTCGTTCGACGCCCGCGAGGCCGAGCGGCTCGGGCTGGTCACGCGCGTCGTGCCGACCGAGACGACGCTCGAATCGGCGCTCGCCCTGGCCGCGCAGATCGCCCGGATGCCGCCGATCGCGGTGACCGCGGCGAAGCGGGCGATCAACGAGGCCTACGACGCGACGCTCACCGACGGCCTCGCGACCGAGCGGCAGGCGTTCTACGACCTGTTCGCCACCGCCGACCAGAAGGAGGGCATGGCGGCGTTCGTCGAGAAGCGATCGCCCCGCTGGACCGGCCGCTGATGGCCGAGGGCGCCGCCTCGCTGCGGTACGAGGTCGAGGACGCCGTCGCGACGCTGACCCTCGACCGTCCGGAGGCCCGCAACGCGCTCGACGCGGCGCTCAAGCGCGAGCTGCTGGCGGCGATCACGGCGGCGGGCGCCGATCCCGCCGTGCGCGTGGTCGTCCTCACCGGTGCGGGCGCCGCCTTCTGCGCCGGCCAGGACCTGCGCGAGACGACCGGCCCGGACGCCCCGCCCCTGTCGACGATCCTGCGCGAGACGTACAACCCGCTGATCCTCGCGATGCGCCGGCTCGAGAAGCCGATCCTCGGCTCGATCAACGGCGTCGCGGCTGGCGCCGGGATGGCCCTCGCGCTCGCCTGCGACCTGCGGATCGCCGCCGACACGGCGACGTTCGTGCTCGCCTTCGGACGCGTCGGCCTCGTGCCCGACAGCGGCACGACATGGTTCCTGCCCCGGCTCGTCGGGCCCGCCGTCGCCGCGGACCTCGCGCTGGTGGGCGATCCGCTGCCGGCGGTGGAGGCCGAGCGTCGCGGCCTCGTGAGCCGGGTGGTGCCCGCGGCCGACCTCGCCCGCGAGACCCGGACCCTCGCCATCCGCCTCGCCGCCGGCGCGCCGCGGGCCGCTTGCGCTGACGAAGGACGCCCTCAACCGGTCGTTCGAGGCGAGCCTCGAGGAGCAGCTCGAGCGCGAGGCCGCGCTCCAGGGCATCGCCGGGCGCACCGCCGACCATCGAGAGGGCGTCGCGGCGTTCCTCGAGAAGCGCGCCGCCGCGGTTCACCGGGGAGTAGCGCGTTCGGGCGCCGGCCCGAGGCGCGCTTGACCCCCCGCGGCGCGCGCGAGTACGGTTTGGCGCCTAACGAACGTTCGCTCAGGAGCCCCCATGGTCGAAACCGGCCGTCGTCGCCAGATCGAGGACGTGGCCTCCGAGATGTTCCGCGACCAGGGCTACGCCGCCACCGGCGTCCGCGACATCGCCCGCGCGCTCGACATCCAGGGGGCCAGCCTCTACGCGCACGTCAGCTCGAAGGAGGCCGTCCTGTGGGCGATCGTCGAGCGGGCGGCGAGCATGTTCGAGAACGCCGCCGATCGCGCGCTGGACGCCACGGACGGCCGTCCCGCCTCGGCGCGGGTGCGGGCGCTCGTCGTCGCGCACGTCGGCGTCGTCACGGGCGGTCCCGAGGCGGCCACGGTGTTCGATCGCGAATGGCGACACCTCGAGGACCCGCGGCGCGACGAGATGCGGGCGCGGCGCGACGCCTACGAGGCGCGCTTCCGGCGACTCGTCGAGGACGGCGTCGAATCGGGCGAGTTCGCGACGGTCGACCCGGCGCTCGCGGCGACGTTCCTCCTCACCGCGCTCAACGGGGTGGGCACGTGGTACCGCCCGGACGGGCGCCGCTCCCCCGCCGAGATCGCGGACGCGTACGCGGACCTCGCGCTGCGGTCGCTGACGGCGGCCGGCGCATGACCGACCCGCTCGCGCTCGCCCCGGTGCTCGCGCCCTCGGAGCGCCGTGCGCTCGGCTTCAACGACGACGCGCTCCCGCACGACGCCCGCTACGACGCGTTCGTCGCGCACGTCCACGCCGGGGGCAAGATCGAGCCGACCGACTGGATGCCCGACGAGTACCGAACGGGCGTGCTGCGCTTCGTCGAGATGCACGCCAACTCGGAGCTGATGGGCGTGCTCCCCGAGCGCGACTGGATCATGCGCGCGCCGACGCTGCGCCGGAAGCTCGCGCTGACGGCCAAGATCCAGGACGAGGTCGGCCACGCGCAGCTGCTCTACCGGGTCGCCGAGGACCTCGGCAAGCCGCGCGAGGCGATGATCGAGGACCTGCTCGCCGGGAAGACCAAGTTCCACAACGTCTTCCACTACCCGACGCGGACCTGGGCCGACATCGGCGTGATCGCGTGGCTCGTGGACGCCGCCGCGATCGTCGCCCAGCAGGCGCTGCGCGACTCGAGCTACGCGCCGTACGCGCGGACGATGCGCAAGATCTGCTGGGAGGAGTCGGTCCACATCATGCACGGGCGCGACGTCGTGGTGACGCTCGCGACCGGCACGCCCGAGCAGCGGGCGATGCTCCAGGAGGCGCTCGACCGCTGGTGGCCGCCGCTGATGCAGATGCACGGCCCGCGCTCCGCCGCGCGAGAAGGACCGCGACCTGTTCTGGCGGATCAAGGCGAAGACCTCGGAGGAGCTGCGCCAGGAGTTCCTCGGGATCTACGTCCCACGGATCCGGGAGCTCGGGCTCACCCTCCCCGACCCGGAGCTGCGACTCGACGACGCGACCGGCGAGTGGCGCTACACCGAGCCCGACTGGGCCGAGCTGCGGGCCGTCGTCACGGGCCACGGCCCGGCGTCCGCCGAGCGCGTGGCATTCCGGCAGCTGAACTGGGACGAGCAGGCCGTGGGTGCGGACCGCGATCGCGGCCTCGCGGCGGGCCGCCGCGTGAGCGCCGGATGACCGACCAGGCTCCGGTCGACCGGATCGACGAGCTCGATGGCGCCGACCCCAGCGGCCTCGAGCCGTGGGAGGTCTTCCGCCAGGAGAAGGAGGGCGACGCGATGCGCCACGGCGGGTCGGTCATGGCGCCCGACCGCGTGCTCGCGCTCCACTACGCCCGCGAGCTCTACGGCCGGCGGCAGGAGAGCGTCCGGCTGTGGGTGGTCCGGCGCGACGACATCGCCGTGCTCGAGGACCCGGACCTGCTCCAGCCGCCGCTCGACCGCTCGTTCAAGAAGCCGGGCGGGTTCGTGATGCGCGACAAGCTGGCGGCGGCGCGCGAGCTGTCGGGCCAGGCGAAGCCGCACGCGAAGTCGAAGGGCGCGGGCGGGGCCGGCCAGCGATGACGACGACGCGCGCCGAGCTCGTGCCGGCGACCCGGGACGCGCTCGGGCTCCTGCTGCTCTCGATGGCCGACGACGAGCTCGTGCTCGGGTTCTCGGACTCGGAGTGGACGGGCATCGCGCCGCTCCTCGAGGAGGACGTCGCGATGAGCTCGCTCGCGCAGGACGAGCTCGGCCACGCCCAGGCGCTCTACCGGCTGCTCGCCGACCTGCTCGACGACGGCCGTGACGCCGACGCGATCGCGTACGACCGGCCCGCCGAGGGCTACTACCACGCGCGGCTGCTCGACCACGCGCGCGGCGACTGGGCGACGACCATCGCCCGGCGCTACCTCTACGACACCGCCGACGCGATCCGGCTCGAGGCGCTCGCCGAGTCGTCCTACGCACCCGCTTCGCGACCTCGTCGGCAAGATCCGCCGCGAGGAGCGCTACCACCTGCTCCACGTCGGGGCCTGGATGGCGCGCCTGGCCGAGGGCGACGCCGAGTCCCGCCGCCGCCTGCTCGACGCGATGGAGCGGCTCGGGCCCGACGCCTGGACGGTGCTCTCGCCGCTGCCCAACCACCTGTCGCTGCAGATGGCCGGGATCCTCGAGGCCTCGCCCGCGGAGCTCGACGCGCGCTGGCGGGCGGCGATCGGCCCGACGCTCGAAGGGCTCGGCCTGCCGATGCCGGCGGCGGCCGGGGACCCGTCGACCGCCCGCAGCGGCCACTCCGACACGTTCCGCTGGCTGCACGGCGAGCTGACCTCGGTCCGGCGGCTCGACCCGGAGGCGACGTGGTGAGCGCGGCGTTGCTCGGGGACGCCGCCGTGCTCGACGCGGCGGCCGTCGTGGACGCCCTGCGCGAGGTCCCGGACCCCGAGATCCCGGTGATCTCCGTGGTCGACCTCGGGGTCATCGGCCGGATCGACGTCGCCGCGGATCGCCTGCGCGTCGAGCTCCTGCCCACCTTCGTCGGCTGCCCGGCCATCGACCCGATGCGGGACGCGATCCGTGCCCGCCTCGCCGAGCTCGCCCCCGGCCGCCGTGTCGAGGTCGACGTCGTGTTCGACCCGCCGTGGACGACGGACCGGATCACCGACGACGGCCGGCGGCACCTCGCGGAGAGCGGGTTCGCGCCACCCATCGCGGGCGGGTCCGCCCTGCCCGTCGCCCTCGACGTCCCCGTCCCATGCCCCTGGTGCGGCTCGCGGCGCACCGTCCTCGAGAACGCGTTCGGGCCGACGGCGTGCCGGGCGATCCGGTACTGCACCAGCTGCCGCCAGCCGTTCGAGCAGTTCAAAGCGGTGTGAGGACGGTGCCCCCGCCGAAGGACACACCGATGCGGGTCGGCGTGGTCGGCGCGGGCACGATGGGCGCGGGCATCGCCCAGGTGGCGCTCGAGGCCGGCGACGAGGTCGCGCTGTACGACGTGGCGCCCGGCGCCGTGGAGGTCGCGCGAGCCAGGATCGCCGACGGGCTCGGCCGGCGGGCCACCAAGCACGGGCTCGTCGGGGCCAAGGCAGAGGCGTGGGTGACGAGCCGGCTCGAGCGCCTGCGCGCCGTGGGCTCCCTCGCCGCCGTCGCCGACGCCGACCTCGTGATCGAGGCGGCCGTCGAGGACCTCGCGCTCAAGCGCGTCGTGTTCGCGACGCTCGACGCGGAGGCGGCGGACACCACGATCCTCGCGACGAACACGAGCGCCCTGCCCGTCGCCGCGATCGCGGCCGACGCGGCGGACCGGTCGCGGATCGTCGGGCTCCACTTCTTCAACCCGGCCCCGGTCATGCCGCTCGTCGAGGTCGTCGTGGGGCGCGAGACCGACCCGGGCACGGCCGACCGCGCCGAGGCGGTGATGGCCCGCTGGGGCAAGACGCCGATCCGGTGCGCCGACTCGCCCGGCTTCGTCGTCAACCGCATCAACCGGCCGTTCACGCTCGAGGCGCTGCGGCTGCTCGAGGGCGGGACGGCGACGATCGAGGAGATCGACGGCGCGATCCGCGCCGAGGGCTTCCCGCAGGGCCCGTTCGAGCACATCGACCTGATCGGGCTCGACGTCAACCTCGCCACGTCGCGCGCCGTCCACGCCGGCCTGGGCTCGCCGGAGCGGCTGGCGCCGTCCGCGCTCCAGGAGCGGCTGGTCGCGGCCCGCCGGCTCGGGCGCAAGCGCGGCGTGGGCTTCTACGAGTACGACGCCGGTGGTCACCTCGTGCGGCCGGGGCCGGGGTTCGGCCGACGCGGCGGGAAGCACGTCGCGCTGCCACCGGCGACGATCGCCGACCGCGTGCGCCTGTCGCTCGCGAACGAGGCGTTCCACGCGATCGGGGACGGCGTGGCGCCCGCGGACCGGATCGACGTCGCGCTCCGCCTCGGGGCCGCGCACCCCCAGGGACCGGTCGAGTGGGCGACGGCACGGGGCCTCGATCGAGTCGAGTCCGAGCTGTCCGGGCTCGCCGCGGCCGAGGGACCGAGGTACGCGCCGGCGCCCGCGCTCCGGGACGCCGTGGCGAGCGCCTGAACCGGCCGGCAGCGCCGAATCCCCGTAGCTATGCATTCCGGCCGACGACCGCCCATCGCCGAACGTGAATCGGCACACGGTCCGCGCATTCGGATCGCACGGACGTTCTGTACGCGCTGACACGCGTTTGCTAGCATTCGCGATCGGGGGGATGTCCGAAGCCGACCGAGGTTCATGCCGCTCGAGCCGAATCTCGCGACCGTGGGGGTGCTGCTTGTCGGGATCGTCATGGCGACGATCGCGGGCGGGCTGATCGGGCGACGGGTCCGAACCTGGCGCGAGCAGCAGGCGGCACGCAAGGCCCTCTCGAAGCTGGCGGCACGGGACGCCGCCGCGGGGCGTGCGGCGCAGGCCGCCATCCCGGTCAACACCGGCGTCGCGCCGGCGTCCGCCGGGACCGTCGTCGGCACCTCGTACCTCGCCCGACGGCTCGCGGGCGCGCCGCCGCCCGTCGTCAGCCGCCGGCCATCGACCCTCTCGCCCGCGATCGAGGCGAACGGCGGCCGGGGCTTCGCCTCCGCGTCGAGCCTCGCGATGCCGACCCCGGCCCGACCGGGTCGTCGACAGCGTCGCGTGGCGCTGGCCGTCGGAACCGTCGCGCTCCTGTTCACCGTCGGCATCACGTACGGCGTGGTCGGGTCGCCGAGCATCCCGCACGGTGAGGTCCTCGACGCGGCGGGCACGCCGGGACCGGCCGTCGAGCCCCCGTCGGTGAACGCGGTCGCGGGCGGGCTGCCGACCGACCCCGAGACCCAACCCGCGACCGAGGCGCCGGGCACCGTCGCGGTGACCGACAGCCCCTCGCCCACCGCCACGCCGACCACCGATCCGACGGTCACCCCGACCTACGGCCCCGTGCCGCCGCCGACGCCGTTCGACCCGACGGCCGGCCCGCCGGCGGTCGGCCCTCGGGCGGCCGCGACCGACCGCCCGACCGACGTCCCCACCGATGCGCCGACCGATCGCCCGACGGACCGCCCGACACCCAGGCCCACGCCGAGGCCGACGCCAGGCCCCGACGCCCGACCCGACCCCGGTGCCGCCGCCCGCCCCGACGCCCACGCCGACCCCCGAGCCCACGCCGGTGCCGCCGCCCGCCCCGACGCCGGGCGCCGCCCCTCGCGTCGACTTCAGCTACAGCGTCAACGGCCTGCGGGTCTCGTTCTCGAACCGCACCAAGGGCGCCGACAGCTGGACCTGGGACTTCGGCGACGGGTCGACCTCGACGGCGCGCAAGCCGAGCCACACGTACGACTCGCGCGGGCACCTACACCGTCACCCTGTCGGCGGTCGGGGCCGGCGGCGCCACGGCGAGCCTGTCGATGGACGTGACGGTCACGTCGAGCTGAGCGGCGTCGGCGCGCTCGGCTCAGCGCCGCGCCTCGCCCGCGCGCAGCGTCTCGTAGCGCAGGGTCCCGCCCTCGAACACGAAGGCGTCCAGCGCGAGGCCGTTCGGGTCCATCGTCGCGAACTCGTCGTTGAGCCAGCCCACGAGCTCGCGGTCCGCGTCCAACGGCATCGAGATCAGGAGGTCGCGCATCGGCGCGATCAGGCACTGCTCCTCCCGGCCGAAGATCCGCTCGAGCTCGTCCGGCACGAGCACGAGGGCCGACGCGCACCCGACGCCGGACTGCAGGATCCGCACCGGCAGTCCCTCGAACGCGTCCCGGTGGAGGTCGCGCGGCCGTACGGACCGCAGCCGGCGGCGCAGGTTGTCGAGACCGGTGGCGACGACGTCCGCTGGCCCGACGGGCCAGGTCGCGAGCACCGATTCGCCGACGATCAGGAACGCCGGCCCGATGTCGATCCCGAAGCCGATCGGGATCCCCGGCGGCAGCGTCACCCGGAACGGCTCGCCCGCCTCGAACGGCATCGGCCGGCGGCGCGGGAGGATCGGGATCAGGTTCGGGGCCATCGCGCGCCAGTCGAGGTCGGGCGGCAGGCTGCCCATCGCCCGGAGCACCGAGTCCGGCGAGGCCGTCTCGATGCCGTTGCCCAGGTCGACCGACCGGTAGTCCTTGCCGGCCTTGTGCCGGCGCTTGGCGCGCCGGCGATCTCGCTCGTTCATGGCCGCACTCTGACGAGCGCCGCTCACCCCGGACCAAACCGCGACTTCACCGGCAATTGCGACCGAGCCGGCGCTCGCGCGTTCCGATCCGGACCCCGTGGCCGTGCCTATCCCTGCGGCATCGGTACCCCGAGGATCGGGGCAGCCACACCGCCACGGAGACCCGGGATGACCCTCAGCCACGACGCCACCGACGCCTCCGCCGACGCGCCGCCCCCCGCGACAACGGCCGACACGGTCCGCTCGCGCATGGCGGCGGCCGCGGCGCTCGTGCACGTCCGCGAGTACGAGGCCGCCATCCGCGCCTACGAGTCCGCGATCGACCTCGCGCCGGATCAGCCGCGCCCGCGCTACCAGCTCGCCGTCGCGTGCGCGCTCGCCGGCAAGCGCGAGCGGGCGCTGGCGAACCTCGCGGGCGCCGTCGAGGCCGGGTTCCGGCAGCCGGATCTGCTCGCCGACGAGCCCGCCTTCGCCGCCTACCGGACGAGCCCGACGTTCGTGTCCAGCCTCGAGCTCGCGCGTCGCAACCAGGCGCCATGCGCCGACGACCCCGATCACCGGGTGTTCGACTTCTTCGCCGGCCACTGGAGCGCCTCGACGCCCGATGGCACGGTGGCCGGCACGAACCACATCGAGGTGGTGCTGGGCGGAGCCGCCCTCGTCGAGCGGTGGACCTCGACGCACGGCTACGCGGGGACCAGCCTGAACCGGCTCGATCCGGGCACCCGGACCTGGCGCCAGACCTGGGTCGACGACCAGGGCGACGTCGTCGAGTTCGTCGACGGCCGCTACGAGGACGGCGCGATGCGGTTCGTCGCCCACCGCGATGGCGTCGAACGGCGCCTCACGTTCTTCCACCAGGGCCCGGACGCGCTGCGCCAGCTGTCCGAGCAGTCCGAGGATGGCGGGGCGACGTGGTCCGTCGAGTACGACCTGCGGTACCGCCGCCTGCCGGAACCGGACGGGGCCTAGGCCGTCGCGCGACGCGGACCGGCGGCGGCGCGGGCCAGCAGCCCGATGCCGGCGCGGATCTCCGCCGGCGAGAGCCGTCCGTAGTGGAGGAGCAGCTCCTGGTCGCCGGCCGGGTGGTGCCGCGAGAACGACAGCGGCTCGACGGCGACGCCGATCGCCCAGGCCCGTGTCGCCAGCTCCGTGGCGGTCAGCTGCATGTCCTCGATGCGCACGACCAGGTGCCCGCCCGCGGCCGCCGGCCGGGCGCTGACCACCGTCCCGAGCTCGGTGGCGAGCGTCGCCAGGAGCGCGGCCTGCCGCTCGGCGTAGTGCGCACGCAGCCGGGCGAGGTGGCGCTCGAAGTGGCCCTCCGCGAGGAACAGCGCGAGGGCCCGCTGCTCGAGCGCGCCCGGTCCGCGATACCCGGCCTCGTGGCGCGCCACGAACGACTCGAGATGCGGCGCGGGCACCACGGCGTACCCGACGCGCAGGCCCGGGTAGAGCACCTTGCTGAACGTCCCGACGTAGAGCACGCGGCCCTGCTCGTCGAGGCCCTGCAGCGACGGCTGGGGATGGCCCTCGTAGCGCAGCTCGCTGTCGCAGTCGTCCTCGATGATCACCGCCTCGTTGCGCGAGGCCCAGGCGAGCAGCTGCATCCGCCGCGCGACCGGCATCGTGCCGCCGTTGGGGTACTGCCATGACGGCGTGACCATCACGGCGGCCGGGCCGTCGGGCAGATGGTCGACGAGGAGGCCGCGATCGTCGACCGGGATGTGGGCCAGCGGCGTCCCGAAAGCCTCGAAGATCCGCTGCAGGTGGGGGCTGCCCGGATCCTCGACCGCGAGCGTCCGGCCGTCGCCCAGCCACAGGCGCGCCGCCGTCGCCATCGCGCTCTGGGCGCCGACCGTGACCACCACCTGGTCGACCGAGGTCCGGACCGCGCGAGACAGCCCGAGATAGGCGGCGAGCTCGGCACGGAGCCGTGGGTCGCCCTCCGGGTAGCGATACGTCGTCGCGGACGCGGGGTCGGAGACGAGGTCCCGCCACGCGCGCGGGAGCAGGCGCTCCCACAGCGCGACCGGGAACAGGTCGAGCCGCGTCGCGCCGGTCCGGAAGTCGTACCGGGGCTCGCGGCGGGCGCCGCCGAAGAACGGCCGGCGCGGGCCGGTCGGCCAGATCGCGGGCAGGACAGCCGCGCCGGCGCTCGCATGGGCCCGCAGCGTGTGCCGGATGTCGGGCAGGTCGGGGGCGACGACCGTGCCGCGGCCGGGGCGAGGCTCGAGGTAGCCCTCGGCGGTGAGCTGGTCGTAGGCGGTCATCACGGTCACCGCCGCGACGCCGAGGTGCTTCGCGTAGGCGCGGATCCCGGGCAGCACCGTGCCCGGTCCGATCCTCCCGTCGAGGATCGACCGGCGGAGCGAGACCTCGATCTGTCGATAGAGGGGCCGGTTCGCGGCCCGGTCGAGGACGATCGGCGGATAGGGCACGCCGCGCAACTCCCATCGCATGCGTTCCCCATGCATACCGGGGCAAGGGCCCCCGGGGTTCGTTCTGGGGTCGCTGCGGGCCCTCACCCACGCGACCGTTCCCATCGGGACCCACCGCCGATGGGAACGCTTCGGGCGCCGACGCTCCTGTGCGTGCCTTGTCCGCGCGGCCCCGGGGCGGGAAGGTCGATGCAAGGCCCCCGTCCCGCGGTATCGGCGCGGCCGTTCGCCGCCGCGTCACGCGGGAACGCGGGCCCAAGGAGGAGACAACGATGCGGATCCAGCGCGGGGGCCAGGCCTTGCGGCTCGCGGCCGGGACGGCGGCGATCATGATCGCCGCCGCCGCCTGCGGCTCCAACTCCAGCGCCACGCCGGGCGCCAGCCCGACAGCGGGCCCCGCGTCGACGCCGGTGGCGTCGCCCGCCGCCTCGTCCGGCGCGTCGCCCTCGGCCGGGGGGCAGATCGACCTGTTCAACACCGCCTACGCGCCGGCGCAGGGGACGGACGGCGGCACGGCGATCCTGGGTGACTGGCAGGAGGCCACGCAGTTCAACCCGTACTACCTCACGCAGGTCACCGAGGCGAACGTGGCCTCGGCGGTGTGGTCGACGCTCGTCGTGTTCACGGATGACTACAAGTACGCGCCCGACCTCGCGACCCAGGTCCCGACGCTGGACAACGGCGGCGTGAAGGTCCCGGGCGACAACGGCGACGCGATGACCGTGACCTGGACCCTGCGCGACGGGCTGAAGTGGTCCGACGGCCAGGACCTCACGTGCGACGACTTCAAGTACGCCTGGGAGTGGGTGCTCAGCCCCGACAACGTGGGCGTCGTCACCTCGGGCTTCGACGACGTCACGGCGTGGGACTGCCCGTCCGCGACCGAGATGGTCCTGCACTTCAAGAACGTCTTCGAGGGCTACATCACGATGGTCGTGGCCCCGCTGCCGCGCCACTACCTGTCCAAGATCCCGATCAAGGACCAGGTGAACGGCGCCGGCTTCCGGCCGGACGAGATCGCGAAGCTGCCGACCAGCGGCGCCTTCAAGTTCGAGTCCGTGACGCCGGCCTCCGAGGTGCGACTTGCGCGCAACCCGAACTACACGAGCTGGAAGACGGGCCTCCCGGCCCACCTCGACTCCCTGGTGTTCAAGTGGTACGGCGATCCCGACGCGATGATCGCGGGCTTCCGCGGCGGCGAGGTCGACGTCGCGACGGACCTCCAGGATTCGGACATCCCCAAGGTCCAGGACCTGGGCGACCAGGTGAGCGCCATCCCGTCGCTGACCTACGAGTACCTTCGGCCCAACTGGTCCGACGTCGACGCCGTCGACACGAAGCAGGGCGTCGGCGGGTGCTCCAAGAACCCGGCCGTCGCCGACCGCGGCAACGGCTGCCCGATGGCCGACCCGGCGATGCGCCAGGCCCTCGCCTACGCCATCGACAAGAACGAGATCAACGCCCGGCTCCTCTCGGGCCAGGCGCAGGTCGCCAACACCTTCGTCAGCCCGGACGCCTGGTTCTACGTGGACCAGCAGCCGACCTCCTACGACCCGGAGAAGGCGAAGCAGATCCTCGAGGCCGCCGGCTGGACCGACACGGACGGCGACGGCATCCGCGAGAAGAACGGGCTCAAGGCCAAGATCGAGCTGTGCACGTCCACGCGCCAGGTCCGCCAGGACACGCTCGCGCTGATCGCCGCATGGCTCAAGGACGTCGGCATCGACTCCGTCATCAACCCGGTCGACGCGACCTCGCTGTTTGCCGACTACAACGAGTCGACCGCCGACACCCCGTGCGTGCTGTCCCACGGCAACTTCGACGTGGCGGAGCACGCGACGAGCTCGTCCATCGACCCGCTCGGCAACTACTTCAGCTACCACAGCAGCCAGTTCAACCCGCTCGGCGTCAACAACGCCAGCGTCAGCGACCCGGGCATCGACGACGCCCTCGACCGGGTCCGCAACAGCGTCGACTTCGCGACGATCAAGGCGGCGATGGCCGACCTGCAGAAGCTGTACGTGGAGAAGGCCGTCGAGGTCCCGCTCTACTACCGCAAGCAGGTGGACCTGCACGCGCCGCGCCTGGGCAACTTCTTCGCCAACCCGACGCAGGCCGGCCCGACGTGGAACGTCGCGGACTGGTTCGCCGGGCAGTGAGACCACATCGGCAGCCCGTCCGGCCGGCGGGCCCGCGCACCGGGGATGCTCCTCGTCTCCCGCGCTGGCACCGGCAGGGGTAGCAACCGGTCGGACGGGCCGGGGGGAAACGGGGTCGGGTGCCAACGGGCCCGGCCCCGTTGCCTTGTCCGGCGCCATCGGCCGCCGGGTCGATCAGCGGTCGGAGCGGACGGCCTGCGCCTCCACGTGCTCGACGGGGCGGACCGGCGGCAGCGCGTCGGGCCGCCGGTTGGCGAGGGCCGGGATCTGGCGTCGCGCCGCCTCGACCGCGTCGAGATCGAGCTCCGCCCGAACGATCCCCTCGTCCATCGCCGCCTGCGCGACGACCCTGCCCCACGGGTCCACGACCATCGAGTGGCCCCAGCCCGGGATCGCGCCCGGCCCGCCGGCGCCGCTCCCGGCAGCAGCGATGACCCAGGCGCCGTTCTCGATCGCCCGCGCCCGCAGCAGGACCTCCCAGTGGTCGCGGCCCGTGCGCTCGGTGAACACGGCGGGCACCGCGAGCACCGAGGCGCCGGCCAGCGCGAGGGCCCGGTACAGCTCGGGGAAGCGGAGGTCGTAGCAGATGGTCAACCCCAGGCCGACGCCGTCGACGTCCGCGACCACGGCCCGGTCGCCCGGCGTGACCCGGGCCGACTCGGTGTCCGCCGGACCGTCGTCCACGGCGACGTCGAACAGGTGGAGCTTGCGATAGGTCGCGGCGACGTTCCCGTCGCGATCGATCAGGACGGCCGTGTTCGACGGCCGCGCGGGGTCGTCGCCCGCCTCCGCATGGCTGCCGGCCAGGACCCAGCAGCTCCGCTCGCGCGCGATCGCTTCGAACGGGGCCGTCGTCGGGCCCGGCACGGGGCGGGCCGAGGCCCGGAAGCCGGCGTCCGAGCCGCGGTACTGGACGTACTCCGGGAGCACGACCAGGTCGGCGCCGTCGGCGGCCCGGTCCGCGAGCGCCGCGGCGCGCGCGATGTTGTCGTCGATGTCGTCGCGTGCCTCGAACTGGACGAGCGCGACGCGGAGGGTCCGCATGGCCCGATGGTACGCGCCGTGCTCGCCGCACGGACGGTTTGACCGGCCGTCCCCGGCGGGTCTACGCTCACGCGGCCCGATCGCCGTCGCGCGTCCGGGCGCTCAACGCCGTACGAGGATCGCTCCCCCGTGGAGAACGGACCTAGTCTCGCCGGCACCCCAGCCGGCACCCTCCTGGTCCACCCCGCCCGTTGAGGCCTGGGGCCGGCGCCGATGCGTCGAGCCCGGGTCACCCGAGGGCGGACGGACCCGCCCCGAAGGTGGCCACCATGCGCTTCCTGAGCCAGTGCATCGGCCTGCCGGTTCGCGACCCGTCCGGGGAGCCGATCGGCACGATCGCCGACCTGATCGTCGCGATCGGCGACCGCTATCCGCCCGTGACCGGCCTCGTCGTTCGCACCGACCGGCGCCAGATCTTCCTGCCCTGGACGAGCGTCGAGGCGTTGGACGACGCGGGCGCGCGGCTGCAGGTCCGCACGATCGACATCACGAAGTTCACCCAGCGCGAGCACGAGATCCGCCTGCGCGCCGACCTGCTCGACAAGCAGATCGTCGACATCGAGGGACGCAAGGTCATCCGCGTGAACGACGTCCGCCTCGACGAGATCGAGGGGCAGCTGCGGGTCGTGGCCGTTGACGTGGGCGCCGCTGGGCTCGTGCGCCGGCTCGGGATCGAGGGCCCGTTCCGGACGATCGCGCGCGGCCTGCGCACGACCGTCCCCGAGCGGTACATCGACTGGGAGGACGTCGACCCGCTCGACAGCACCATCGCCAGCATCCGCCTTCGCGTCCCGCACGCCCGCCTCGCGGAGCTCCACCCCGCCGATCTCGCCGACATCATCGACCAGCTCACGCCGCGCGACCGGCTCGGGGTCCTCGCCTCGCTCGACGACGAGGCGCTGGCCGACGTCGTGGAGGAGATGGAGCCCGACACCCAGGTCGAGGTGCTCGAGGACCTCGAGCCCGCGCGCGCCGCCGACATCCTCGAGGAGATGAGCCCGGACGATGCGGCGGACCTCGTCGCCGACCTGTCGGACCGCAGCCGCGACGAGATCCTCGCCCTGATGGAGCACGACGAGGCCGAGGAGGTCCGCGACCTGCTCGCCTTCCCCGAGGACTCGGCGGGCGGCCTCATGACGACCGAGTTCGTCGCGGTCCCCGCGCACCTGACGGCCGGCGAGACGATCGACCGGCTGCGCGAGCTCGAGCCCGACGCCGAGACGATCTACTACGTCTACGTGACCGACGACGACGGCCACCTCGTCGGCGTCCTGTCGCTGCGCGACCTCATCGTCGCCCGCCCGGAGACGCGCATCGCCGAGGTGATGATCGACGAGCCGGTCGCGGTCCGGGCCCTCGAGCCCGCCGAGTCGGTCGCCGAGACCATCGCCCACTACAACCTGCTCGCGGTACCGGTCGTCGACGACGAGGGCAGCCTGGTCGGGATCGTCACCGTGGACGACGCCATCGACACCGTCGCGCCCGCCGCGTGGCGCCGCCGCCAGCCGCGCGTGTACGCCCGCGACGAAGGGGTTGCCCGGTGACGATCGGCCGGGGCCTTCGCGACGCCGTCGTCGCGGCCCCGAAGGGCATCGCGTCCCGCCTCCCGCACATCCCCGTGCCGAGGCTCCGTGGCCGCTTCCGCCGCCGCGGGCTGCTCGCCTTCCTCGCGGTCATGGGCCCGGGGATCATCGCGGGGGTCGCCGGCAACGACGCCGGCGGCATCACCACCTACTCCGTGATGGGCGCCCAGACCGGCCTCAGCCTCCTGTGGATCTTCCCGGTCACGATCGTCATCCTCGCGATCGTCCAGGAGATGGTCGCGCGCCTCGGCGTGGTGACCGGGCAGGGCCTGTCCGACCTGATCCGCGAGAGCTTCGGCGTGCGCTGGACGCTGTTCGCGATGGTGGTGCTGCTGGTCGCGAACGTCGCGAACACCATCGCGAACTTCGGCGGCGCGGCCGCGGCGATGGACATCTTCGGCATCCCGAAATGGATCACGGTGCCCCTCGTCGCGGTCGGGATCTGGGGCCTCGTCCTGTTCGCGAGCTATCGGATCGTCGAGCGGGTCTTCCTGCTCGTGATGGTCGTGTTCCTCGCCTACCCGATCGCCGCCGTGCTCTCCACGGAGGACTGGAAGCCGGTGTTCCAGGCGATGGTCACCCCGAACGTCTCGACGCTCACGGCGAGCTCGCTGCTGCTCCTGGTCGCGGTCGTCGGCACCACGATCACGCCGTACATGCAGTTCTACCTGCAGTCCGCCGTGGCCGAGAAGGGCATCGGCGAGGAGGAGCTCCCCCTCGAGCGCGCCGACGCCGTCGTCGGCTCGATCTGGACCAACGTGATCGCGATCTTCATCGTCGTCGCGATGGCGGCGACCGTCGGGTATTGCCGGCGGCGGGGTGATCTCGTCGGCGGCGGACGCGGCGCGGGCGCTGGAGCCGGTCGCCGGCCGGTTCGCCGAGGCGCTGTTCGGCATCGGGCTGTTCGGGGCGTCCGTGCTCGCCGCCACGATCATGCCGCTGTCGACGGCGTTCGTGATCTGCGAGGCGTTCGGCTGGGAGAGCGGCGTGGGCAAGCGCTTCTCGGACGCACCGATCTTCTTCGGCATCTACACGCTCGTCCTTGCCGCTCGGCGCGATCGCCGTGCTGCTGGTCCCCGAGGGCGACCTGGTCGGGATCATCGTCGGCTCGCAGTACCTGCAGGGCATCCTGCTGCCGATCGTCCTCGTGTTCATCGTGCTGCTGGTCAACGACCGGCGCCTGATGGGCAAGCACGCGAACCGACGCGGCGGGAACGCGCTGGCCTGGGGCGCGGTCGCCGTGGTCGTGGCGCTCAACGCCGCGCTCCTCGGGGTGGCGCTCCTCGGCGTGCTGGGGATCAGCGTCGGCTGACTCCGCCCGCTGCCGCGCCACTCGGAGTGGCACGGACGCGCACCTTCACGATCGTGCCACTCGACGCCCTCATCGGCCGAATCGGGCCGATCTCGCGGAATGTGGCGACGGGCTCCCCGAATCTCGACGCACGCGTCCTTGCGCGCATCCAGTGGCGCGAGTCACCGACCGCCGCTCGGCGCGGACCGATTGACCTGCCGCGATATCCTTAGGCACGCTATCCATCCGCCGACGACGCAGGATCGAACGTGCCGAAGCGCCCGCTCCCCGACGGCCTCAGGCCGGACCGCCCCGTCGAGATCGCCAATCGCCTGAACTCCGCCGCGATCCACCTGCTGCGCCGCATCTCCCGCGACGACGGCGCGGATGGCGTGACCGGCGCCCGCCTGTCGGCGCTGTCCGTGCTCGTGTACGGCGGCCCGCAGACCGTGAGCACGCTCGCCCGGCGCGAGGGCGTGGCGACGCCGACCATGACCCGGATCGTCGACGCGCTCGTGCGGGACGGGATCGTGACGCGGACGCCCGTCGAAGCCGATCGCCGGCAGGTGCGCCTGGCCGCGACCGAGGATGGGCGAACCCTGATGGAGCGCGGGCGTGCCCGCCGGATCGAGCGGTTGGCCGGGGAGGTCGCCGCGCTCAGACCGAAGCAGATGAAGGCACTCGAGCGTGCGCTCGATGTCCTCGAATCCCTCGAAGTCCAGGAGCCAGCGCGATGACCGAGACCCCGTTCGGCCTGTCCACGATCGGCCAGATCCTCGTCCCCGTCCGGGACGCCGAGCGCGCGACCGCCTTCTACCGCGACGCGCTCGGCCTGCCGTTCCTGTTCGCGTTCCCGCACATGGCCTTCTTCGATGCCGACGGGGTGCGCCTCTACCTCTCGGAGCCGGAGTCGAAGGACTTCCGCGGCAAGGCGACGTTGTACTTCCGCGTGCCCGACATCCACGCAGCCGTCGAGGCGCTGGAGGCTCGCGGCGTCGCCTTCAACGAGCGCCCGGGCGTCGTCCATCGCGACCCGGCATACGAGCTGTGGATGTGCTTCACGAAGGACCCGGACGGCAACAACATCGGCCTGATGTGCGAGGTGCCGACGGCTACGACGAGCGGCGCGTCGGCTTCGGCTTGAGGCCCCCGATCCAGTCGAGGCTCAACGCGAACCACGGCGCGATCGAGGCGGTATCGCTGAACAGCGGGTCGGGCACGTCCACAAACTCCTTCTGGACGGTCCCATGGGCGGTGTGCAGCGTGGTCCCATGCTCGTCGAGGAACCGCGTCCGATCGTCCGGAGAGAGCCGCAGCACCAGCGACCCGCTGTCGGTGAGGTAGCTCGTCATGTGCCCGTTGAGCGACGTGTACGGGATGCTCGCACCCTTGCGGACGACCTCCGAGCGGGTGGCGATCAGCCGGTCGTAGGCGTCGATCCGATCGGCGGGGATGGAGGACGACTTCGGTTGCTTCGACATCGGCGCGCTCCGCGGCAGGATCCGGAAACCAGCGTGGACCATGGTGGCAGCCTTGCCCTGGAAGCGCGGATCAGCCGGCGGTCGCGCGCCGCCGGATCTCGGCCTGGCGTCCCTCCAGGAACGCCCGTTCCGGGGCGTTGGTCGTGAGCTCCAGCGCCCGCCCGTAGGCGGCGATCGACTCGTCCCAGCGCTCCAGCCGGCGCAGGAAGTCTCCGCGGGCCGCGTGGAAGAACAGGTAGTCGGCCATCGCGGGGTCCCCGGCAAGCGTGTCGATGGCGGCCAGGCCGGTCGCGTAGCCCGCGACCTGCGCCAGGGCCACGGCACGGTTCAGGGACACCACGGGCGACGGCGCGACCCGCGCCAGGACCTCGTACAGCCCGAGGATCTGGACCCAGTCGGTCTCGTCGGTGCTGGCGGCCTCGTCGTGCACGGCGGCGATCGCCGCCTGGAGCTGGTACGGACCGACCCGGCGCTGCCGCAGCGCGCGCTCGACCATGGCCTGCCCCTCGGCGACCCGGTCCGCGTCCCAGCGGCCGCGATCCTGGTCCTCGAGGCGCACGAGCTCGCCGCCGGGGCCCTCGCGGGCCGGGCGCCGCGCGTCGGTGAGCAGCATCAGCGCGAGCAGGCCGAGCGCCTCGGGCTCCTCGGGCAGGAGGTCCGCCACCAGCCGCGCCAGCCGGATCGCCTCGGCGCACAGCTCCCGCCGGATCAGCGCCTCGCCCGCCGACGCGTCGTAGCCCTCGTTGAACACGAGGTACAGCACGCGGAGCACGGAATCGAGGCGGTCGGCGAGGCGGTCGCCGGTCGGCACCTCGTAGCGGATGCCCGCCTCGCGGATCTTCTTCTTGGCGCGGACGAGGCGCTGGGCGAGCGTCGGCTCGGGCACGAGGAAGGCACGGGCGATCTCGGGCGTCGTGAGGCCGCCGAGCGTGCGCAGGGTCAGCGCGATCGCCGACTCCGGCGCGAGCGCCGGGTGGCAGCACGTGAAGATCAGTCGCAGCTGGTCGTCGGGGATCGGTGACATCTCGTCCTCCGCCGCCATGAGCATCGCGTTGGCCGCGCGGTCCGCATCGCCGGCCTGGTCGCGGGCGATGACCTCCGCCTTGTCCGTGAACCGCCGGGCCCGCCGGACGCGGTCGATCGCGCGATTGCGGGCCGTCGTGGTGATCCACGCCCCGGGGTTGTCGGGGATCCCGTCGACGGGCCAGCGCTCGAGGGCGACGACGTAGGCGTCGGCGACCGCCTCCTCCGCGAGGTCGAAGTCGCCCAGGACCCGGATCAGCGTCGCGAGCGCCCGGCCGTGATCCTCGCGGAAGGCGAGGGCGACGGCGTCGCGCGCGATCGCCTCGGTGGCGTCGCCGCTCAGGTGAGCTCCTGGATCGGCCGGACCTCGATGGTCCCGACCCGCGCGCCCGGGATCCGGGCGGCCGCGTCGATCGCGGCGTCGAGGTCGGCGGCCTCGACCAGGTAGTAGCCCGCGAGGTGCTCCTTGGTCTCCGCGAACGGCCCGTCGGTGACGATCCGCCGGCCGTCGCGCACGGCGACGGACGTCGCGTTGGTGACGGGCTGGAGCGCCTCACCGCCGAGCATCATCCCGTTCTCGACGAGCCAGCCCGAATACCCGCGGTACTCCTCGTTCATCGCACGGGCGACCTCGTCGCCGGGCGACAGGTAGCCGGGCTCGAGATAGATCATCAGCAGGTACCGCATCGGCGTCTCCTCTCCGGGTGCCGGGCGGCGCGTGCCGGCCCATGCATCCTAGCGACGAATCGGACCCCGGCGTATCGACATCGCTCAGGCCGTGACTGGATCACCGCGGCCCGCCGTGCGAGCATTCGGCCATGGCGACGCGCAAGGAGGTGCTCGAGATCGGCGGCCGCGAGGTCACGGTCTCGAACCCCGACAAGGTCTACTTCCCCAAGCCCGGCTACACCAAGCTCGACGTGGTCGGCTACTTCATCGCCGTCGCGGACGGGGCCCTGGCGGGGGTCCGCGGGCGGCCGATGGCGCTCAAGCGGTTCGTCGACGGCATCGACAAGGAGCCGTTCTTCCAGAAGCGGGCGCCCGACAACCGGCCCGAGTGGATGCGCGTGGCGACGCTGACGTTCCCGTCGGGCCGGACGGCCGACGAGATCGTGGTCGACGAGGCGGCGGGCCTCGCGTGGGTCGCGAACCTCGGCTGCATCGACCTCAACCCGCACCCCGTGTGCGCCGACGACATGGAGCATCCCGACGAGCTGCGCGTGGACCTCGACCCGGTGCCGGGGGTGCCCTGGTCGCAGGTGCGGGACGTGGCCGGCGTCGTGCACGAGGCCCTCGACGCGGTCGGCCTGGTCGGCTGGCCGAAGACGTCGGGGTCGCGGGGCATCCACGTCAACGTGCGGATCGAGCGTCGCTGGACCTACGGCGAGGTTCGGCGGGCGGCGCTGGCGCTCGCGCGCGACGTCGAGCGGCGTGCGCCATCGATCGCGACCTCCAAGTGGTGGAAGGAGGAGCGCCACGGGGTGTTCCTCGACTACAACCAGAACGCGAAGGACCGGACCGTGGCGTCCGCGTACTCGATCCGGCCGCTCGCCGACGCGCGGGTGTCGTTCCCGCTGCGCTGGGACGAGGTGGCCGATGTCGTCGCGGAGGACTTCACGCTGGCGACGGTCCCGGCGCTGTTCCGCGAGCGTGGCGACGCCGGCGCCGGCATCGACGACGCCGTGGGCTCGCTCGACGGGCTGCTCGAGCTCAGCGCCCGCGACGAGGCCGAGGGCCTGGGCGACGCGCCGTGGCCGCCCAACTACGCGAAGCAGGAAGGCGAGCCGCCGCGCGTCCAGCCGTCGAAGAAGCGAAAGCCCGACGAGGCCTACGAAGGCCGAGGCAAGGACGGCGGGCCGCCGCCGGAGGTCGCCGCCGAGCGGGCGGCCGCGGTCGCCGCGGGCGACCGGAACGCCGGCCTGCCGACCGAGTGGGAGGGCACCCGCCCGACCCCGACCGGGCGCCGGAAGTCGAGCATCCCCGTCATCGAGATCGCGCGGGCCGCGACCAAGGCCGAGGTCAACGAGGGCCTCGATCGATGGAAGGCACGCCACCCGGAGGTCGTCGAGTTCCTCGAGCCGGCGGACATCCTCACGGACGGGATGCGCGGCCGCGCGTACGTCTGGTATCGGCTGCGGGTGAACCTGATCCACGTTCCCGAGGACAAGCGCCCCGCCCAGGAGCCGCTCGACCCGGACTACGACCCGTGGCAGGGCTACGAGTGGCCGGACCAGAGCGGCCAGCCGGTCCGGGCGCCGAAGAAACAGGCGTCGCCGACGGACGAGGCCGCGCCGGACTGATCTCGAGCCTTGCCCGGGCGTCCAGGGCACCGAGCGCACGATCCAGCGGTCCGCGATGCGATACTGGCCATCGCCGAACCGGCCGGTCGAAGCATTCGAGCGAGGCATGTCGTTGCACACCTTCCAATCGCGGACGGGCGCCCGTTGAGCGAGCCCAGGCGCGCGCTGATCACCGGGATCACGGGCCAGGACGGCTCGTACCTCGCGGAGCTGCTGCTCGAGAAGGGGTACGAGGTCCACGGCCTGATCCGGCGCTCGAGCTCGTTCTCGACCGGGCGCATCGACCACCTGTACCACGACCCCCACGAGGGCGGCGCGAGGCTCACCCTCCACTACGCCGACCTGACCGACAGCTCCTCGCTCATCGGCCACCTCCACACGGTGCGCCCCGACGAGGTCTACAACCTGGGCGCCCAGAGCCACGTGAAGGTCAGCTTCGAGATGCCCGAGTTCACCGCCGACACGGCGGCCATGGGCACGCTGCGGATGCTCGAGGCGGTGCGCACCGCGGGCTGGCCGATCCGCTTCTACCAGGCGGGCTCATCCGAGATGTACGGCCGGGTGGCCGAGACGCCCCAGACCGAGTCGACCCCGTTCCACCCCCGCAGCCCGTACGCGATCGCCAAGGTGTTCGCCCACTGGATGACCGTCCAGTACCGCGACGCGTACGGCATCCATGCCTCGAACGGGATCCTGTTCAACCACGAGTCGCCGCGGCGGGGCGGCACGTTCGTGACCCGCAAGGTGACCACCGCGGTGGCCGACATCCTCGCGGGCAAGGCGGAGCACGTGTACCTGGGCAACCTCGACGCGAGGCGTGACTGGGGCTTCGCCAAGGAGTACGTGGACGCCATGTGGCGGATGCTCCAGCAGCCCGAGCCAGGTGACTACGTGGTGGCCACGGGCGAGATGCACACGGTGCGCGAGCTGTGCGAGGTCGCCTTCGGCCTGGTCGGCCTCGACTGGGAGCGCCACGTCCGGATCGACGAGCGCTACCTGCGCCCGACCGAGGTCGACGAGCTGTGCGGCGACGCGTCCAAGGCCGAGCGGGTGCTGGGCTGGCGGCCCCAGACCCGGTTCGAGGGCCTGGTGCGGCTGATGCTCGAGCACGACCTGCGCGAGGCCGGCCTCGACCCCGACGCGCACCTCGCCGCGGTGCCGTCGACGTGACGAACCTGGCCGGTCGCCGGGTGATGGTCACCGGTGGCGCCGGCTTCCTCGGCCGCAACGTGGTCGCCCGGCTCGAGGCCGAGGGGGCGACCGTGTTCGTGCCCCGCAGCGCCGACTACGACCTGCGGACGCGGGGCGGCGTCGACGCGGCGCTCGCGGCTGCGGACCCCCAGGTCGTGATCCACCTCGCGGCCGTCGTCGGCGGGATCGGCGCCAACCGCGAGAACCCGGGCCGCTTCTTCCACGACAACGCGGCGATGGGCATCGAGCTGATGGAGCAGGCCCGGCTGACCGGCGTGGAGAAGTACGTCCAGATCGGGACCGTGTGCTCGTACCCCAAGTTCACGCCGGTCCCGTTCCACGAGGACGACCTGTGGAGCGGCTACCCGGAGGAGACGAACGCCCCGTACGGCCTCGCGAAGAAGATGCTCCTCGTCCAGGGCCAGGCGTACCGCGAGCAGTACGGCTTCGACGTCATCCACCTGATCCCGGTCAACCTCTATGGCCCGGGCGACAACTTCGACCCGGCGTCGTCGCACGTCATCCCCGCCCTGATCAAGAAGTGCGTCGACGCCGTGCGGGCGGGCGCCGACCACATCGACGTCTGGGGCACCGGCAGCGCGTCCCGCGAGTTCCTGTACGTCGAGGACGCCGCGCGGGGCATCGTGCTGGCGACCGAGCGCTACGACGGCGCCGACCCGGTGAACCTGGGCGTCGGCGCCGAGATCACGATCCGCGACCTCGTCGAGCTCATCGCGCGCCTCACGGACTTCACGGGCGAGATCCGCTGGGACGCGACCAAGCCCGACGGGCAGCCGCGCCGCGCGCTCGACACGAGCCGTGCCCGCGAGCGGTTCGGGTTCGAGGCGGGGACCTCGTTCGAGGACGGGCTGCGCCGGACGATCGACTGGTACGAGCAGCAGCGGTCGCCGGCCGGGGCGACGACGAGACCGCCGCGGCATCGCGATCGTCGTCACCGGCGCCGGGGTCAGGACGGCTCACTATCTCGTCGGCCGGCTGCTGGCGGACGGGCGTCGTCCATGCCACGTCCGGGATGGGCTCGACCCGGCCGGACCTCGAGGCGCCTCCCGGGCGCGGCATCGCCTCACCGTTCACCAGCTGGACATCACCGACGCCGACGCCTGCCGACGGCTTGATCGCCGAGATCCGGCCCGACGAGCTCTACAACCTCGCCGGCCTGAGCAGCGTCCGGCGCTCCTTCGATGACCCGTCGACCGACGTGGCGGACCAACGCCCAGACGCCGTCCAGGGCCTGCTCGAGTCGCTGCGCACGCAGAGCCCGGCGACCCGGTTCTACCAGTCGTCGTCGACGGACATGTTCGGTTCCTCGCCGGGCGACGACGACGATCCACGACGAGCGCTCGGCGTTCCGGCCCCAGAGCCCGTACGCCGCCGTCGAAGGCCGCCGCCCACGTCCTGTGCGACGCGTACCGCCGAGCGTTCGACCTCCGGATCGCCTGTGGGATCCTGTCGAACCACGAGTCGCGCCGGCGGCCGCGTCGTTCCTGACCGCCAAGGTCGTCGACGTACGTCCGCGACTCCGGGTTCAGCGCGAGCGCGGCGAGCTGCCGGGTCGGGACGACGCGACGATCGAGCCGCTGCGCGTCGGCAACCTCCGCGTTCGTCGCGAGTGGGGCTTCGCGCCGGACTACGTCGACGGGATGATCCGGATCTGCCGCCAGATCGAGGTGCGCGCCGACGTCTCGGGGATGCAACCGGATGCCGACGTGGGCGCGAGCTACCGGGACTACGTCCTCGGCACCGGCTCGCCAGCACGGCCGTCTGGGAGCTGATCGACCGCGCGTTCGAGCTCGGCGGCCATCCCAGCTCGAGTGGGATCGGTCGTCGGCGGACCCGGCGGACTGGACGGCGCGAGGATCGGCGACACGGGTCAGGCCGCCGTCGTCGTCGATCCGTCGGTCCTGCCGCCCGGCCGACCCGGATTGCATCGGCACGGACCCGTCGCTTGCACGCGACGAGCTGGGGTGGGACGCCGACAGCCGGATCTCGACGCGTTCCTCGACCGAGATGCTCGCCGCCGCCTGACGCCGCGGCGGCGCCTCGACCTGGACGCCACCCTCGCGTAGACGCCCTGCGTCCGGATCGGCCGTCGGCCGCCAGGTGAAGCCGGCGGACCGCTCGAGGCCACGGGCGACCGTGCCGTTCGAGACGCAGCTCGGTGTCGGACGCGAGCCCGCAGGAGCTGCGCGCCAAGGGCCTCCGCGTCGCCCGGCGGAAAGTACAGGGCGGCGTCGCCACCGACCTCGGGGTGCGACGACGAGTCGGCGAGGATCACCGGGGTGCCGCACGCCATCGCCTCGAGCGTCGGCAGCCCGAAGCCCTCGTATCGGGACGGGAACACGAAGGCGAGCGCCCCGCAGAACAGGCCGGGAGCTCGGCGTCGGTCGCGTTCAGACCTGACGGCACCCGATCCGTCGATCGACAGCCGCCGGAGGTTCGGCGCGCTCGTCCTGCGTGAACCGGCCGCCGCCGACGGCGACGAGCTCGAGTCCGGGAGCTCGTCCGCGGATGGCGGCGAACGACTCCGCCGCGACGGCGAAGTCCTTGTACGGTCCCGCGGCTCCCGACGAACAGGACGTAGTCCGCACCGGGCAGACGCGGGCAGCCGCGGCTGGCCCGGCGCAGAAGCCCCTGCCCGACGGCCAGGTGGACGACCTCGACGTCGGCGTCGAGCGGGCCGTAGACCTGCGAGGAGGTCCCGCCGGGTGCTCTCGCTGATGCACAGGATCGCCGACGCCCGCCGGACGTAGGCCTCCTTGGCGAGATGCGGGCTCCCGCTCGGGAAGAGCTCGGGCAGGAGCTCCGGGATCATGTCGACGACCGTCACGACCATCGGCGGGCCGGCGATCGGCGGCACGCGGTCCGGGAAGTACCAGGTCGGGTGGACGACGTCGATCCGGCGTCCGCAGCGGGAGACTCGCGGGACAGCCGGTCGAGCCGGCGGCGACTGCCGCAGCGCCGACCGAGGCCGGCCGCGACGGCGTGCTCGTTGCGCGACGAGCGCCAGTCCAGGTCGACCGCGACCCCGAGACCGCGATCGTCGCGGAATTCGCGGACGAGCTCCACGAAGTAGCGCGAGACGCCGCCGCGCGGCTGGTTCATGACGATCTGGTCGTCGAACTGGATCCTCATCGGGGCGTCGATCGGCGCCCGGACGCACGCACGGGCGCCACGGATATAGTCGCGCCATGAGGTGCGCCCTCGTTGAGTTCAACCACTTCCACGACGAGGTGCTGCCGACCTTCGTGTGGCTCCTGAACCGGCTCGACATTACACCGGACGTGTACATGGTCGAGCGGTCGGCGCGACGGCGCGCCTTCGCGGGGTCCGAAGGGCTGCGGTACCGAGCTCGATCCGTCGACGCGATGGACCGGCTCGGCGGGCTCGCCTGGCGGCTCCGGCGGTACGACCTGGCGATCGTCAACTCGATGGAGCCAGCCGGACATCCTCGGGCGCGCGGCGCACCTCGGGGTCCCGGTGGTGGGCGTCATGCACAACGCGCATCTGCTCTCGGACGACGCGGGGTATCGCGCCTTCTTCGCCGCTCCGACCGTCGTCCGCTCGTCCTCGGACAGCACATCGCCGAGCGGATGGGCGCGTCGGCCGGCGTGCCGTGGTGGATCTCCCATGTCGTGTTCGGAGCACCCCCGAGGGCGCCCCGCGAGCCCGGCCGTCCGACCATCTTCGCCGTTTCCGGCAACGTGGAGTTCACCCGCCGCGACTACGACGCGCTGCTCGAGGCCGCGAGCACGCTCGACGGCGAGCGCCTGCCGTTCCTGATCCGGATCATCGGCCGATCCACATCCCGGGATGGAAAGGCGTTCCGCGCGACGGTCGAGGCGCAGGGCCTCGCGAGCCGCTTCGAGTTCTCTCCAGGCGAGATCGACCACCCGAAGTTCTTCCGGCTCATCGCGGACAGCGACTTCAGCCTGCCACTGCTCGACACGAGCCGGGACGTCTTCCGCGCCTATCTCGAGACGAAGCTCGCTTCGTCGGTTCCCTTCGCGATCGGGCTCGGCGTCCCGATCGTCGCCAACGCGGCGCTCGTCCGCGCGTACGGGATCGATGGGACCGGCCCGGAATACCAGGACGGCGACCTGACGGAGGCGATGCGGCGCGCGATCGCAAGCACCGAGGAGGAACGGTCCGGGTGGCGAGGGGCGCTCGAGCGCAAGCGCGACGCGATCCTCGAATCATCGCTCGCGAACCTCCGGGCCGCGATCTCCGCGGTGAGGAGCGGCGCGCAGTAACGTCGTCGCCCGAGGGGCGGCGCGCTAATCGAGCCGGACGCCGAGCTTCCGGACCAGCTGACTGACAGGGTGACGGCGGCGCGCGACCGCCAGGTGGCTGCCGGGGAGACGCGGCAGCGCGAGCACCAGGAGGCGGAACCGCTGGAGGAGCAGCCGGATCGCACTGGGCCGCGGCCGCCGCGGCCCGGCCACCCCGAGGATCTCGGCCGCCAGGGAAGAGGACACGGCGCCCCACAACAGGTTGCGGTGGCGGCGGCCGCGGCCGCTGCCGGCGAGGATCCGCCGGCTGCGAACCGAGACATGGCCCCGGCGCAGGAACTGCTGCCACGGCCGGTCGAGCGGCCGGAGCGCGAACGCGGTCATGAACCGCGGCCACAGCCAGCGCTGCCACCGCTCGTCGCGGTCGATGGCCCGCTTGCGACCCTGCCGGCCCACCGTGGTCGCCGGCGTGACGGGCCCGCAGCTCGCGAACCTCGACCGCCATCGCCTCCTCGTACGTGGTCGACAGCCGGTCGTCGTGGATCCGCTCGATCGCGAGCACCTCGTCGACGTGCACGATCGCCGAGCCCGAGGCGGACGCGCGGAGCCAGTAATCGAGGTCGGCGGCGTAGCGCATCGACTCGTCGAAGCCGCCCATCCGCTCGTACAGCCGGCGGCGCCAGAAGACGGCAGGCTGGCAGAGCGACTCGTAGTTGGCGAGGCTGATCCGATCGATCGGCGGGAGGAGCCGGAGGCGCTGCGACCCGTTGGCCTCGTCGACCTTGATCCCGTCGCCGTACACGAGCTCCGCTTCCGGATGCGCCTCGAACGCGGCGATGACGGTCTCGACGGTCCACGGGAACCAGGCGTCGTCGCTGTTGAGGTACGCGAGGATCTCGCCGGTTGCCCGCGCGAGGCCCTTGTTGATCGCGTCGTACATGCCGCGATCGCCCTCGCTCACGTACGACAGCCGGCCCGCCTCCGCCTCTCGTCCCAGGATCTCGCAGGGTGCCGTCCGTCGAGCCGCCGTCGATGACGACCTGCTCGATCGGGCGATAGGTCTGCGCACGGACGCTGTCCAGGGTCCGCTGGAGGAAGCGCGCCTGGTTGAGCGTCGGCATGACGACGGAAACGACCGGCGACTTGCGTACCGGCGATGCGTGGGTCGCCGACGTGTTGACGCTCATCCCGTCGGCGCCGCGCCGCCGAGCGGTGCCACGCGGTGCCGGTCGCGCCAGTCCGCGATGATCTCGCGGTACCAGTCGATCGTGTCGTCGAGCTGGCGCTCCAGGTCGAACCGTTCCGCGGCGTCTCGTGCGGCATTCGCCCCGAGCCGCGCCCGCAGCGCGTCGTCGCCGAGGATGGCGGCCGCCGCCGCGCTCATGCCCGCGGCGTCGCCGGGCGCCACGAGGACGCCGGTCGCCTCGTCGGCGCCGATCGCGGGACCGTTCCATGCGCCGGGCGCGCCGGCGAGGCTCCGGACCTCCTCCGGGATCCCGCCGACGGCCGTCGCCACGACCGGCAGCCCGGTCGCGAGCGCCTCGAGGATGGTCGTCGCGAGGTTCTCCGCCCGTGCGGCATGGAGGTACACGTCGGCCGCCTGGTAGTAGGCCGCCACCTCGCGTCATCTCGGTACGGTACGGCACGGGCCGGAGCTCGCCGTTCTGGAACACCTGGACGGGCCCTTCGTCACCGAGCGCGAGACAAAGGACCGGCTTCGAGCCGCACGGCGGCCGCGGTCCGGGCGGCCGCCTCGGCGACGGTGTCGTAGTCCTTGAAGGGGCTGCGGCGGGCGCCGTTGGCCGCGAACAGGAGGATGAACGGCTCGACGGGCAGGTCGAGCGCCGCGCGGGCGGCGAGCCGGTCGGCGGCGCGGAACACCGTCCGATCCACGCCATTGGGGATCGTCTTCCAGCCGACGACGCCGTCGGCGAGGATCGAGACCCGCGCGCGATCCATCAGCCACTGCGACGGCGTCGAGACGTAGAGGCCGCTCGCTGCGTAGATCGCCTGCTTGGCGGACCGGTTCGCATGCGTCCCGTCGCGACGGATGGCGGGGTAGATCGTGAGGTCCGGGCACGACCCACAGCCGGATCGCCAGCGCTCACAGCCGAGCGTGTAGCCGCAGTGGCCGGTGAACGTCCATTCGTCGTGGAGCGTCATCGCGACCGGCAGCCGGTGGCTCATCGGAGCGAGCTCGCGGAGATCGAAGTAGCCGCCGTGGAGGTTGTGGCAATGGACGAGGTCCAGTGGCTGCGGCGGCAGGTCCGGGATGCTCGCGGTGCCCGGGTAGTCGAAGATCTCGCGCCCGCGGTAGAGGTCGAGCTCGTGGCGCGGCGACGATGCGATCCGGATGGCGCGGCGGATCGGTCTCGCCCAGGGTCGGGTCGAGCCCTTCGGGGCAAGCAGCACGCCTGGTGCGTCGCAGGAGGCGCTGGCCGAGGTTGCGGCGGGCGCGCGGCGTCGGGATCGTGAGGATGGTCGGGTCGTCGACGACCGGCGTGGCGACGGTCATCCACGAGCGATGGCCGCGGCTGCCCAGTCCAACGTGCAGTGACGATGCAATCCGCTCCGCGCCGCCGCCCTGGGCGTACTTGGACACCTGGACGACGCGCAGCGGCTGCTCGCTCATGTCTGCCGCCACCCGGCGCGCCGCGCCACGCGGCGCACGAACCGCCGCGGGACCCGCAGGCCGCGGCGCGCGACCCGACGAACGCGGCGTCCCGTCGGGCGGGCAATGCGCGCGAGCTCGCGGACGCGCAGGTCCCAGGGATCGAGCTCGCGCACCACCCACCGCCCGACCTGGTAGCGGCGAGAGCCCAGGAGGTCCTCGATGTCGTCGGTCGGCCGCAGCTGCGACGCGCCGGGGAGCGGCGCGCAGGTCGTCCATCATCTTCATGATCTGGACAGGATGCCCCCGTGGTGCCGCTCGAGCCAGCTCGGGTAGGCGAAGACGTTGTGCACCCGGTACGGGCGGTTGAGCGACAGGTAGGCGTCGTTCGCCCATTCGATCGCCCCGGTCCGGCGCGCCCAGTCGGCGGTGGCGTAGTAGTCGCACTTCTCGATCACCTGCTTGGGCAGCAGCAGCGAGTAGTGGTACAGGCGGAGACCGAGCGCGACGGTCGCCGTCGCGTCGATCCAGTGCCCGGTCCGCAGGTCGCGGCCGGTGGCGTCAACGACGGTGGGTGGACGATGGGTCCGGTACTCGAAGCCCGATCCCCAGCGGAACAGGCGGTGGTAGTCGGCGGCTCCGCGGCGCAGGTACCAGCCGTCGGCGACATAGTCGGGGGCACCCCAGAAGGTGATCTGGCGGAAGGACATCGCGTCGATGCCGGGGTCCGCTTCGAGCATGGCCAGGACGCGCTGCATCTCCTCGTCGCGGTAGAACTCGTCGATGTCGACCTGCCACAGGTAGTCGCCGGTGGCGCGCCGCGCGTACGCGCGGCTCTGCTCGTCCTTCTCGCCCGGCCAGAACCCGTCCGGATGACCGTCGTCCTCGGCGGTGACGATCGTGACCTTGCCGCCCGGGTCCTCCTCGGCCTTGAACTGCCGAAGGGCCTCGAGCGTGCCGTCGCGGGAGTGGCCGTCGGGGTTGGCGATGTTCCGGGCGCCCGGCGCCGCGCCCTCGGCGACGATGATCTCGTGGGCGTACGGGTACAGCGCCCGCAGGGCGTACTTGGTGAACGGCTCGCCGTTGAGCACGATGATCCCGAACGTGACCCGGGGCCGGGACGCGGCAGCCTCGGTCATCGCGCGTCCGCCGCCCAGCGCTCGGCCGCAGCCGCGCGGACGAACGTGAGGTTCCAGTGGTCGACGGCGACGAGGGTGTAGCCGGCGGACCGGATGCGTCGGACCGTTCGCCAGAGCGTGCGGGCGCGGACCGGCTGGTCGATCTCCATGCACAGCACGTCGGGCCGGAGGCCCGCTTCGAGCATCGATCGCACGACCCGGTGCTCGGCCCCTTCGATGTCGATCTTGAGCAGGTCGAACCGGTCGTCGCCGAGCTCGCGCATGAGGCTGGGCAGGCTGCGGCAGGCGGCCTCGAAGTACTCGTCGGTGCGCTGCAGGTTCACGACGGAATGCGACACGTGGGCCGGGTTGCGCGGGGCGAAGAAGCGGAGCGTCGTGTCCTCCGACCACAGGCCGACGGGCAGGAACCGGAATCGCGGCTCGGCACCGGCTTCGCTGGCGGCGTACGCGATCGCCCGAGGCGTCGGGTCGAAGGCTCGAACCATGCACCCGAAGCGGTCGATGAGGCCGAGGTCGAACGTGAGATCCTCGCCGACGCCGCCGCAATAGCAGACCCAGGCGTCCGTGATCACGGCCGTCGGGACGATCCAGCCGCCGTAGTCGCTGCCCAGCTTCTCGAGGCCGAGCGCCGCCGGGGGGCGCGGATGACGCAGGGCGACGCGACGCGTGAACGAGAGGGTGGCACGCCCGAGGCGCCGACGGGCCCGGCGCACCGGTCGGGCAATCATCTTCGGCACCATCCGACGCCGGTCAGGCCGTCGTTCCCGCTGGCTCCTCGGACGGCGTCCCCACTCGCGCGTACGTGTAGCCCAGGTCGCGCATGGCCGCGGGGTCCAGCAGCCGGCGCCCGTCGACCACCACCGGCGAGGCCATCAGCCCGTGAGCCGCCCGCCAGTCGAGGGCCGCGAACTCGGGCCACTCGGTCGCGATCACCGCCACGTCGGCGCCCTCGAGCGCCTCGAGCGCGGATGCGTGCACCGTCAGCGCCGGCAGCGCGCGGGCGGCACGGTCCATGGCCGCCGGGTCGTAGGCCTGGACCGTCGCGTCGTGGGCGAGCAGCCAGCGCGCCAGCTCGACCGCGGGCGACGAGCGGATGTCGTCGGTGCCGGCCTTGAACGCGAGCCCGAGCAGCGCGACCGATCGGCCGCCCACGCCGCCGACGATGTCGTCGATCCGCTCGGCGAACAGCCGCTGGTGGGCGAGGTTCGGCCTCCGCGGCCGCCGACGTCACGTGCATCGCGAGCCCGCGCTCGCGCCCGGAGATCGCAATCGTCTGGAGCTCCTTCGGCAGGCAGCTGCCGCCGAACCCGAAGCTCGGGTGGAGCATCGTCGGGCCGATCCTCGGATCGAGGCCGATGCCGTCGAGGACGGGACCGACGTCCGCGCCTGCCCGCTCCGCCAGGCCCGCGATCTCGTTGGCGAACGAGATCTTGAGCGCGAGGAAGGCGTTGGCGCGCGTTCTTGATGAGCTCGGCTTCCTCGAGCGTGACGAGGCGGAGCGGCGCGTCGAACACCTCGAACAGCTCGCACAGCATCGCCTGCGCGCCGGGATCGGCGGACGGCGCATGCCCGATGACGACCCGGTTGGCAGGCAGAAGTCAGCGAGCGCCGAACCCTGGCGGAGGAACTCCGGGATCGCGAAGAAGCGTGGCGCATCGCCGACGGCCCCGTCGCGGAGCAGACGCTCGCAGGTGCCGACGGGGAGGGTGCTGCGCACGACGACGATCGGCGTCGGTTCGCGGGTCGCGAGCTCGGCGAGGACCACCTCGACGGCGCCGGCGTCCGCGTGGCCGCTGTCGTCGATCGGGGTGCCGACGCAGATGAGGACGATCTCGGCGGTCGTCTTCGCGGCACGCTCGAGGATCGTCAGGTCGCCCGACGCCAGTGCGGCGCTGAGCGCCTCCTGGACGCCCCGCTCGGTGAACGGGACGAGGCCCCGGCGGAGCGCGTCGAGGCGGTCAGGATCGGTCTCGACGAGCTCGACCGGCGTGCCCCATCGCGGCGAAGCCGACAGCGCTGACGAGGCCCACGTACCCAGCGCCGATGACGGCGATCGACCGGCGCGTCACGGCCTCGGGAACTCGCATCCGGCCGAGGGTAGCACGCGGGTTTTCGTGCGGAGCCGGACCGCCCGAAGGGGCGTCATCGCCGTGCCGCCGCCTCGCTACGATGAACCGCGTATCCGCGTGGATGCCACCGACCCCGAGGACCCGATGCTCCCGGACGACCGTCACTCGCCCACGCCGCGCATCACGGTGATCATCGCCGTGCGCAACGGCGCGCGACCCTCCAGCGCGCCCTCGACAGCGTCTTCGAGCAGACCTACGCCGAGACCGAGCTGATCGTCATGGACGGCGCCTCGACCGACGGGACGCCCGCCATCGTCGAGCGCAACGCGACGCGCATCGGCTTCTGGGTCTCCGAGCCGGACACGGGGATCTACGACGCCTGGAACAAGGCACTGGGCCACGTGACCGGCGACTGGATCTGCTTCCTCGGTGCCGACGACCGATTGCACGCGCCCG
Source organism: uncultured Chloroflexia bacterium (assembly GCA_963774695.1). Taxonomy (GTDB): domain Bacteria; phylum Chloroflexota; class Limnocylindria; order Limnocylindrales; family CSP1-4; genus CAIXZV01. The sequence goes on from CAVZFY010000001.1 coordinate 198,667, forward strand.
ACGTGCTCGAGCGCGTCGCGGCGGCGCTGATCGCCGATGGCGGCGAGCACCGGGTGGCGTTCGGCGACCTCGACCGGTACCTGCTCAGCGGCGCCGTCTCCGAGCGCCGCTATCAGCCGTGGGCCGGCGGCCGGCGCCGGCGCTTCCGCCGGGGCGAGATGATCCCCCACCCCGCGACCTTCCACCACCGGTCGCTGTTCGACGACTACGGGCCGTTCGATGCCCGGTTCGCCATCGCCGGCGACTACGAGTTCCTGCTGCGCGAGCTGCTGGCCCACGATCCGCTGCACATCCCGGTGGTGATCACCGACATGGGGGCGGGTGGCGTGTCGGAGCGCCCGGCGATGCGGTACGTGCTGACGCGCGAGGTGTATCGCGCTCGGTACATGCACGGGATCGTGAAGACGCCGCCGTGGCGGTCCCCGCAGCTCTACCGCGCCTCGGGCGGAATCCTGGGTGAAGCGGCACGTCACACCGCGGATGGACCGGCTCCGGGGTCGCGCGACGGCGGGCTGACGGCGGCGCGCCGCTATCCGTCCGTTTCGGGCGCGAGCCAGCCCTTGTCCGACGCGATCCGCGCGGCCTCGGCGCGATTCGCGCGCCCGTCTTCTGGATCGCCGCGGAGAGGTGGTTGCGCACGTCCCTCGGACAGGCCGAGCGCCGCGGCGATGTCCGCGTGATCGTGCCGCTGGTGGCCGACAGCGCCAGCGCCTCCCGCTCCCGCTCCGACAACGAGTTGGCGCCCTCGCCGAGGGCCGTGAGGGCGAGCGCCGGGTCGACGACGCGGTGCGCACCCGCGGGCAACCCTGCGGATGGCGTCGGCGAGCTCGGTCGCGGGGGCTTCCTTGAGCAGGAACCCCGTCGCGCCGGCCTCCACGGCGCGGCCGCAGGTACCGGGGCCGGCCGAAGGTCGTGAGGATCACCACGCCGCCACAGGCCGGGACCGCGGCCCGCAGCTGGGCGGCGGCCGCGAGGCCGTCGAGGCCGGGCATCTCGATGTCCAGCAGCGCG
>CAVZFY010000002.1:0-193130 GCA_963774695.1 uncultured Chloroflexia bacterium
GCCGCCGCTCCTCCTCGAGCTCCTGCTCGTCGTCGAGCGCCCGGTTGTGCGGGAACAGGCCTTCCTCCATGCCGGCGATGAACACCACCGGGAACTCGAGGCCCTTCGCGGCGTGCAGGGTGATCAGCGTGACGGCGTCCGCCTCGCCCTCGTAGGCGTCCTGGTCGGCGACGAGCGCGGTCTCCTCGAGCAGCCGGTCGAGCGCGTCGTCGGGCGTCAGGTCGTCGTAGCGGGTCGTGACCTGGCGCAGCTCGAGCAGGTTCGCCCAGCGATCCTCGCCCTCCTCCGAGCCGTCGGCGAGCATCGCCCGGTAGCCGGACGCCTCGAGGACCTCGTCGAGCAGCTCGGGCAGCGGCAGGACGCCGATCCGGGTGCGGAGGCGGATCAGGAGCCGCGCGAACTCCCCCATCGCCGTCCGGATCCGCGGCGCGAGGCCCTGCGATCTCGCCCGCCGCCGCGGCCTGCAGGGCGGCGAAGGTGTCGTCGCCGTGCCCGACGGACCAGCGCCGCAGCGCCTCGATGCTCTTGTCGCCGATCCCGCGCGCCGGGACGTTGATGATCCGCTCGAACGAGACGTTGTCGGTGTCCGACCGCAGCACCCGCAGGTAGGCCAGCGCGTCCTTGACCTCGCGCCGCTGGTAGAACCGCGTGCCGCCGACGATCTGGTAGCGGATCCCGTAGGTGAGGAACTTCTCCTCGATCGCGCGGGACTGGGCGTTCATCCGGTACATGACCGCGATGTCCTTGGCCCGGAACCGGCTCGACTCGTCGTCGTCGGCCCGCCGCGTCAGCAGCGACCCTCGCCCGGTGGATCCGACCAGGCCGTCGACCTGGCGCGCGATCCACTCGGCCTCCTCCTCCTCGTTGTAGGCCTCGAAGCGCTGGATCGGGACGCCGCCCTGGTTCTCGGTCCACAGCTTCTTGTCCGAGCGGCGCTCGTTGCGCGACACGACCGCGTGCGCGGCGTCGAGGATCAGCTGGGTCGAGCGGTAGTTCTGCTCGAGCTTGACGACCGTCGCCTCGGGGTAGTCGCGCTCGAAGTCGAGGATGTTCTGGACGTTGGCGCCGCGCCAGCCGTAGATCGACTGGTCGTCGTCCCCCACCACGCACAGGTTCCGGGTGCGCCGACGCGAGCGCGCGGATCCACAGGTACTGCGGGCGGTTCGTGTCCTGGTACTCGTCGACGTGGAGGTAGCGCCAGCGGGCGTGGTAGCGGGCGAGGGCGTCGGGCGACTGCTCGAACAGGTCGACGGCGCGCAGCAGGAGGTCGTCGAAGTCGAGCGCGTTGGCGGCGCGCAGCCGCTCGCGGTAGCGGCCGGCGAGCCGCGCGATGAGCCGCTCCTTGTGGTTGACGGCGTGCTCGGCGAGGAACGTCTCGTCGAGCATGTCGTTCTTGGCCCGGCTGATCGCCCCGAGGATCGCGGCCGGCCGGAACTCGCCGGTCGCCGGCAGGTCCTCCTCGGCGAGGATCCGCTTCATCAGCTGCTGCTGGTCGTCCGTGTCGTAGATCACGAACCGCCGGTCGAGCCCGATCGCCTCGCCGTCGCGGCGGAGCACCCGGGCGCACAGCGCGTGGAACGTCCCGGCCTGGACGTCCTTGCCGTGCTCGCCGACGAGCGCCTGGATCCGCTCGCGGAGCTCGCCGGCCGCGCGGTTGGTGAACGTCACCGCCAGGATCCGCCGCGGCGGGACGGCCTTGACGCCGATCAGGTACGCGATCCGGTGGGCGATGACGCGCGTCTTGCCGGAGCCCGCGCCGGCGAGGATCAGGAGCGGGCCCTCGGTCGTCGTGACCGCCCGCGCCTGCTCGGGGTTGAGGCGGCTGACGATCTCCTCGGCACGGGCCGCGCGCCGGGCCTCGATCGCCGCCGCGACCGCCTCGGGGTCGAGCGCCGGACCGGCGGCCGCGAGCTCGGGCTCGACCGGGGCGCTCGCGCAGCCACGCGGGCTCCTCGGGGACGGCATCGGGCTCGGGGGCCGCGGCCGGGCCTGCGGCGGCCTCGGGGGTCGATTCGACCTCGGCGGCCTCGACCGGCGTCGGAGCCTCGTCGCCCAGGTCGAGCCACGTCCCCTGCTCGGCCGGCTCCGCGCGGCGGGTGCGGCGGCGCTTCGCGGGCTCGTTGACGGGGGTGGGACTCACCCACCCATTCTAGGTTGGGCCGCTCGACGCGGGCCCCTCGCCGCCTACCGGGTGGGCGGCGGCGGGCCGCCGGGCTGGCCGGGGACCGGGTATTGGGTCTGGACGGGGTACTGCGGCTGCGCCGGATAGCCGCCGGGCGCGGGATAGCCCGGGTAGGCGTACGCCGGGTAGCCGCCGCCGGGCGCCTGGGGCGTCGTCGACTCGACCTGGATCGCGATGCCGCCGACGCGCGCCGCCACGACGTTGTACAGGACGCAGGCGATCGCGGTGAAGATCCAGCCGAACACCGCGTAGAAGATCGGTGAACAGCAGCCCGCCGATGAGGATGCCGACGACCCCGAGCCCCGCGGCGCCGGCAGCCGCGCTCGAGTCCCTGGGGATCACCGCGATCCCCAGGAGGGCGATGAGCGAGAAGAACACGACGAAGACGAGGACGATGACGGCGTAGATCGCCGCGATCGTGTTCGCCGTGCTGACGACCCCGAAACGCCGGATGCGGACCATGGGCATGCTCCCCGTGCGGTGGTGGGTGCCCGGGAGTCTACGCTCGCGGATCGTGCCCGGTTGCCCGTTCGTCTGCCCCATCGGGCAGGACGCGTCCCGGTGCCGCCGCGATGCTCAGCGCATGCTCACCGGGCCGCGTGCGCGAGGGCGGGAGGTCGCCGACGACGCTGCCCAGACGGGCGGCGCCCGGCGGCCCGTGGTCGCGCCGAAGGCCGGCGGCGACGCGGTCGCGACGGTCTCGCCGCTCCAGGCCAACGCGGGCAACCGCGCGACGGCGATCCTGCTGGGCGGCCTCGCCGGCCGTCGATCGGTCCAGCGCGACGCCCTCGCGGGCACGATCGACGAGTCGCGCCCGGGCGTGGATCCGCAGGCGGGAGACGTCGACCCCACGACCCTGACCGGCGACGGCGAGTCGGGCCCGAAGCCGTCGGACTGGGCGCAGCCCGGCGCGGGTGGCGACGGTCCCGCCCCGCCGCTCCCGGCGAGCACGGGCGAGGCGACGACCGGCGACGCGACGACCGGCGAGAACGGCGGCGGATCATCGGCCGGCGGCGGGCAGGGCGTCGTGGATCAGGCCACGAACCTCCTGGCGGACGCGATCGGCGGATCGGCCACCCAGCTCGCCGGCGGCGGCGCCCAACCGGGCACCGGCCAGGGCACCGGAGGCCAGGCGGCCGGCACGGGACAGGCCACCCAGGGTTCCGGCGCCGCGCCGGGTGCGCAGGACTGGACCCAGCGGCCCGAGGGGGCGGCGATCATCAAGGTCCTGTCGGGCTCGAGCGTCGGCCAGGAGGCGCTGGCGGCCGCGACCAAGTACGCCGTCGTCGTCGTGTTCCAGGCCAAGGGGCGGCCCGCCGCCTACGACGCCGGCGACAACCACTGCTACCTCGACCCGGCCACGGCGACGAACGAGCTCGCGACCTACTTCGTCCACGAGATGTACCACGCTCGCCAGTCGCAGCTCGGCCTCTCACCCCTCCCGGACAAGGCACCCGACCGGGAGGCCTGGGTCGACTCGATGGTCAAGGAGGAGGTCACGGCCACGTACCGGTCGTTCGAGGCCCGCGTGGAGGCCGGCATCTCGACGCCGCTCGGCGCCGGGCCGCTCGCCGATGCCTGGAACCAGTACATGCGCGTCCGCCGCTACTGGCGCGAGGAGCACCTGAAGAGCAGCCCCAACGACACCGCGGGCGCCGAGGCGCTCTCGATCAGCAAGGGCCGGGCCCTCGTCCAGTACCAGATCGTCGGTGTGCCGAACGGCGGGACGCTGCCGGCGCTGGGCCCGGACCGGATCAGCAGCTACGCCGACTTCTATCGCCGCCAGTGGAACATCGCGCACCGCGCCAGACCGTGAGCGCCTGAGGCTCAGCTCGCCGCGGGCGCGACGTCCTGGCTCGACGGCTCGTCGATCACGAGGTCCTCGTCCCAGTGCCCGGCATCGAGCACCGCGTGGATGTCGAGCGTGCCGTCGGCGCTCTTCGCGTCGGCGACCAGATGCGCGGGGCGCAGGGTCTGCGCGTCGGTCTGGAGCGTGATGTCGACGGCGGCCGGCGGCAGGCGGCTGGCCTGGTCCTTGGGCAGCATCAGCCCGAGGATCGCCACCGCGTCGGAGCCCGCGCGGAACGTGACCTCGTGGCAGCGGCCGGACGCGCTCGCGCACGGCACGTCGTGCGTCGTGGCGTCCATGCCGGGCGTCGCCAGCCACGATCGGAGCCGGTCGACGAGCGTCAGCGGGTTGATGTCGACGCCCGCGTGGGCGGACGCGTCGCCGAGCGAGGCGCGCGACCACGGGTCGCCCGCGGCCATGCGATACCAGACGCCGTCCCACACGGTGACCGTGCTCATGTCGACGCCCAGGGGTTCGCTGACCAGGTGTGCCTTCGTCTTGGCGTCCTTGGGCCGGATGTCGACCGCGAGCTGCGTGCCGTCGAGGGTGATCGAGGGCTCCGCCCGGTCCACGATCGAGCCCGGGATCGTCCCCGTCACCGTCCCGTCGATGTGGACGGCCGAGGCATCGAGCGTCGCCTGGAGCGAGCGGGCGACCATCTCCTTCGGATCGGTGACCAGGGCGGCGGGCACCGGCGGCGCGAGCGGCCCGACCCCGAACACCGTCCCGGCGCCGAACACGATGAGCAGCGACCACGCCGACCATGGCGAGGCCGCCCAGGATTCGTCGCTTGGACATGTGATTCGGCACCCCATCGTGGGCCGTGCGTGGGCCCTGGTCGATCGCTGTCGGGCTACAGGCTCGGGCCTGTGGGTCGATTCGGTCAAACGCCGAACGGCGCCCTGGACGTGGAACGACCCCCGGAGGCGGGACGCCTGCCGGGGGTCGTGGTGGTGGCTGGTTCGGACTAGAAGTCCATCCCCCCGCCGCCGTGGTCGTGGCCGCCGCCGGCGCCGGCCGGCGTCTTCTCGGGGATGTCCGTCACGAGCGTCTCGGTGGTCAGGACCATCGCGGCGATCGAGGCGGCGTTCTGGAGCGCCGAGCGGGTGACCTTGGCGGCGTCGACGATGCCCTTCTCGAACATGTCGCCGTACTCGCCGCGGAGGGCGTCGTAGCCCTCGCCGGTCTTGAGGCTCCGCACCTTGCTGACGACGACCTCGCCGGACGCGCCGGCGTTGTCGGCGATCTGGCGGGCCGGGGCCTCGAGGGCCTTGCGGACGATGTCCACGCCGACCTGCTCGTCGCCTTCCAGCTTGAGCTTGTCGAGCGACGGGATCGCCTGCAGCAGCGTGGTGCCGCCGCCCGCGACGAGGCCTTCCTCGACGGCCGCACGGGTCGTCGAGAGCGCGTCCTCGATGCGGTGCTTCTTCTCCTTGAGCTCGACCTCGGTCGCCGCGCCGACCTTGATGACGGCGACGCCACCGGCCAGCTTGGCGAGGCGCTCCTGGAGCTTCTCGCTGTCGTAGTCCGAGGTGGTCTCCTCGATCTGCGCCTTGATCTGCGTCATGCGCGCCTTGATCTGCTCGGGCGAGCCGCGCGCCGTCGACGACCGTCGTGTCGTCCTTGGTGGCGACGACGCGGCGGGCCTTGCCGAGGTCCTCGATCGCTGACGGAGTCGAGCTTGCGGCCGATCTCCTCGCAGATGACGGTGCCGCCGGTCAGGATGGCGATGTCGCGGAGCATCTCCTTGCGGCGATCGCCGAAGCCCGGGGCCTTGACGGCGAGCACGGAGATGGTGCCCTTGAGCTTGTTCACGACCAGGGTCGCGAGCGCCTCACCGTCGACGTCCTCGGCGATGATCAGCATCGGGCGGCCCAGCTGGACCGCCTTCTCGAGCGCCGGCAGGAGGTCCGGGACGGCCGAGATCTTCTTGTCGGTGATCAGGATCAGGACGTCCTCGAGGACGGCCTCCATCCGGTCGGGGTTGGTCACGAAGTAGGCCGAGATGTAGCCCCGGTCGAACTGCATGCCCTCGGTGTATTCCTTCTCGAGGCCGAGCGCTCTGGCCCTCCTCGACGGTGATGACGCCGTCCTTGCCGACCTTGTCCATCACCTCGGCGATGATCTCGCCGACCTCGGGATCCGCCGCGGAGATCGCCGCGACGGCCGCGATCTGCTCGCGGGTCTCGACGGGGCGGGCGGTCTTCTTGATGTCGGCGACGACGGTGTCGACGGCCTTCTCGATGCCGCGCTTGACGACCATCGGGTTGGCGCCGGCGGTGACGATCCGCAGGCCCTCGGCGACCATCGCCTGGCCCAGGACCACCGCGGTGGTGGTGCCGTCGCCGGCGACGTCGTCGGTCTTGGTCGCGACCTCCTTGAGGAGCTGCGCGCCCATGTTCTCGAACGGGTCCTCGAGCTCGATGTCGCGAGCGATGGTGACGCCGTCATTGGTGATCGTGGGGGAGCCGAACTTCTTGTCGAGGACGACGTTGCGGCCCTTGGGGCCGATCGTGACCTTGACGGCGTCGGCGAGGCGGTCGATGCCCCGCTTCAGCGAGCGACGAGCGGTCTCGTCGAAGATGAGCTGCTTGGCCAAGGGGAAATCCCTCCGGGGTGTGCTGGTGGGTGGTCGAGACGCCGGTCGGGCGTCAGTCCTCGACGATCGCGAGGATGTCCTTCTGGCTGAGGATGAGGAGATCCTCGTCCTCGACCTTGAACTCGGTCCCGGCGTACTTGGCGTACAGGACCTTCTGGCCGATCGAGACGTCGATCGCCTCGCGCTTGCCCTCGTTGTCGAAGGCGCCCGGCCCGACGGCCAGGATCTCGCCCTCCTGGGGCTTCTCCTTCGCCGTGTCCGGCAGGACGATGCCCGACTTCGTCATCTCCTCACGCGGGGTGGGCTTGATGACGACGCGGTCGCCCAGCGGGCGAAGCTTCGTCGAAGAGGCGGTGGCCAACGTGCATTCCTCCTCTGACGACCGCGGACCGGCCGTCAATGGCCTGTGGTGTGGATCGAGCCGGCGGGGCGGGCTGCCCCGGACGGGCCCGTGTACAGGTGGTCGAGCGCGTGCCCCGGACCGCGGGACCTGATCCCTCCAGCCTCGCCGGGGAGTCGTCCCGGAAGCCGGTCGTCAGGCCGCGGCCAGAATGGATTAGCACTCTCGCCGTTAGAGTGCCAATCTAGCCCACCCCGCGCGGCGCTGTCAACCGGAATCCGTGCCGGCCGGCCGGTCGTCGCACGGTAGAGTTCGGCCGCGGGCGACACGGGAGGAGGCGGCATGACGGCGATGCAGGACGGTGGTGACGCGGTCGTGGCGGGCGCGGCCCATCCGCCGCTCGTCGACGCGCGGCAGTCGCTGGGCGCGGCCACCCTGGACGACCTGTTTCCGGACGGGCCGGCGTTCCGCAAGTCGGTCGTCACGTTCACGGTGCTCCTGGCCCTGGCGGCGCTGATCGCGACCTTCGGCCTGATCCAGGACTCCGTCGCCGCGATCATCGGCGCGATGGTGGTGGCGCCCCTGGGCGGCGCGATGATGGCCCTCGCGGGCGCGCTCGTCACGCGCCGCATCCGGTGGCAGCTGAACTCGCTCGTCGAGGTCGTGCTCGGGCGCGCTCATGGTCGTCGCGATCGGCTACGCCGTCGCGCTCGTGCTGCCCGACCCCCTGACGCTCAACCCGTCGCTGGCGGCGCGCACCGAACCCGGGCTCCTGGACCTCGGCGTCGCCCTCGCGGCCGGTGCCGCCGGTGCGTTCGTCACGGTCCGCCGGACCGGGAGCGACGCCCTGCCGGGTGTCGCGATCGCGGTGTCGCTGGTCCCGCCGCTGGCCACCGTCGGGATCTGCCTCGAGCTCGGCCGGACCGCGGACGCGGCGGGCGCGCTCACGCTCTTCCTCACGAACTTCGCCGCGATCGTCGTGATCGCGTCGATCGTGTTCGCGATCTGCGGCGTCCGCCCGGTGCCCGCGCCCGCCAACGCGGGCCGGGTGCTGGCCGGCGGCCTCGCGCTGGCGGTGATCGGCCTGGCGCTGATCTCGATCCCCCTGGCGATCACCTCGGCCGACCGCGTCCGCGCGATCGTGTGGAGCAACGCCGCCGCGCCGGTCATCGAGACGTGGATCGAGCCACAACGGCTGCGGGTGGTCGACTGGGTCATCGAGGAGGACCGGCTGCGGCTCGACGTCGCGGGCCCGAACGCGCCGACGGACGTCGATGGCCTCGCGACGGACGTCGCCGTCGCCATCGGCCAGCCGATCGAGCTCGAGCTCGGCTACGTCCAGGAGCTGCGGACGGTCGTGCCGGCGACGCCCTGACCGGGCGCCGCTTCAGCGGGCGGCGGGTCGCCGGAAGGTCGCGTCGTAGGCCGCGACCAGGCCGTCGCCGAACGCGTCGAGGGCGTCCTCCCCCACCCCGCGCCGCTCCGCCACCCAGCGCGCCGTCAGCGCGACGAACGCCGGCTCGTTGCGCGACCGCGGGGCGCCCTTGCGGCGTGAGGAACGGGGCGTCGGTCTCGACCAGGAGGCGCTCCCCCGGGACGATGGCCGCCACCTCGGCCGAGGCCTCCTCGCCCGCCCGGAACACGAGGCCGCTGAAGCTGATCGCGAGCCCGAGGGCCAGGACGTCGCGGGCGTAGTCGACCGGGCCCGAGAAGCTGTGGATCAGCGCCGGCGGCCGGTCCCCGAAGGCGGCCCGTGACGCCGCGCCGCCGAAGCCGGCCCGGCGCAGCTCCTCGAGCGAGCGCGTCCTGGGCGTCGCGCTCGCCGGCCTTCGAGCGGCAGTGGAGGATCGCGGGCTTGCCCGTCGCGAGGGCGAGCGCGAGGTTCCGGCGCAGGTTGTCGAGCTGGGCGTCCCACGGCGAGAACATCCGGTCCGAGTCGAGGCCGGTCTCCCCCACCGCGAGCACCCGCTCGTCGCGCGCCCAGCCCTCGATCGCGGCCCAGTCGGCGTCCGTGACCTTGTCCGCGTCGTGCGGATGCACGCCGACGGCGGCGTCGAGCCAGGCGAAGCGGTCGACGAGCGCGAGCGCCCGCTCCGACGACGCGCGGTTCCAGCCCGGGACGAGGATCCGCTCGACGCCCGGCCAGCCGCGCGGCGCCGAGCACGAGCTCGACGTCGTCGGCGAAGCGGTCGGCGTTGACGTGGCCGTGGGAGTCGACGAGGCGCACCCCGCGATGCTACCGGCGGCGGACCCGCGTCAGGCGGCGGTCGTCTGCCACAGGCCGACCTCGGAGCCCTCCGTGTCGCGGACGACCGCGAATCGACCCATCCCGCCGCCGATGTCCATCGGCTGCTCGAGGACCGTCCCCCCGTTCGCCGTCGCCGCGGCGCAGCGCGTCCTCGAGCGAATCGACCGTGATGTAGATGCGCAGCTGCTGGCCGGTCGAGCTGCCGCGCTTGCCGACCGCGCCGCCCGAGCCCTCGCCGTTGCGGAACATGAAGTAGTCGGGGAAGCCCTCGGCCTCGCCGAACTCCCAGCCCGCGACGGCCGCATAGAACCGCTTCGCGCGCTCCGGGTCGTCCGCCGGAAACTCGATGTGGGAGATCTCGCCCTTCGCCATCTCGACTCCTCGATGCGGTTGTCGTCTCTTCTACCGACGATCAGGCAGCCGGGGTTTCGACAGCCTCAACGTCGACGCGGGGGAAGAGTGGCACCGGCGTGTCGGTCACGCGCCCGGGGCCGGCGTCGCGCGCCCCAGGCGAGCCGCTCGAGGACCGGCGCGCCGCCGTTGCCGTCCGCCTCGTAGCCGTAGGCGTAGCCGAGCTGCTCGAGGACGCGCGGCGCGATCGACGGCATGAACGGCGCGACGGCGAGGCCGACGAGCCGGCACGCCTCGACGAGGTCGCCGAGCACGCCGCGCAGCCGCGTCGGCGGCCGCGGCGTCGCCCGCCTGCGCCGCCTTGTTGAGCGTCCACGGCTGCTCGGCGTCGACCGTCTTGTTCGCCCCGCCGACGAACTCCCACAGCTCCGCGAGCGCGTCGTGCAGCAGGCAGCCCTCGAGGCGCTCGGCGTAGCGGCCGCAGCGTGTCCGCCCAGCCCTCGGCGAGCGGCGACGTCGCCGGCCGGGCGCGGCGCCGGGCGCTCGCCGCCGAGGTACCGGTTGACCATCGAGACCGTCCGGTTGAGCGAGGTTGCCGAAGTCGTTGGCGAGGTCGGCGTTGTAGCGGCGGACGAACGAGTCCCAGGACACGTCGGCGTCGCGGTCGAACGGGACCTCGCGGAGCGTCACGAAGCGCGTCCCGTCGGCGCCGAACGCGGCGACCATGGCCGCCGGGTCGAGGAAGTTGCCGCGGCTCTTGCTCATCTTCTCGCCGCGCGACGGTCAGGAAGCCGTGGACCCAGACGTGGCGCGGGGCGTCGATGCCCGCCGACCACAGCATCGCCGGCCAGACGATCGTGTGGAACCGGGCGATGTCCTTGCCGATGACGTGGAGGTCGGCCGGCCACCAGTGACGCGAAGGCGTCGAGGTCGCCCGGGAAGCCCGCCCCGGTGATGTAGTTGATCAGCGCGTCGAACCAGACGTAGATCGTGCCCGCCTCGGGGTCCCACGAGCCGTCCTCGCGCTGCGCGGTCTCGCCGTTCTCGGCGATCGGGAACGGGATCCCCCAGTCGCGTCCCGGCGCGGCTGATCGAGAAGTCCTCGAGGCCGCCGCGGAGGAAGCCCAGCATCTCGTTGCGCCGGTAGTCGGGCTGGACGAAGTCCGGGTGCTGCCTCGTAGTGCGCGAGCAGGCGCTCCTGGTACGCCGACAGGCGGAAGAACCAGTTGCGCTCGGTCAGCCACTGGAGCGTCGACGTCGGGGTGGTTCGGGCACTGCATCCCGTGCGCCGTCTCGAGCAGGTCCGACGGTCGCCTTGAAGCCCTCGTTGGGGCAGTACCAGCCCTCGTACGTGCCGAGGTAGATGTCGCCGTTGTCGTACGCCCGGCGGACCATCTCCTGCGCCGCGAGGTAGTGGTCGGGGTCGGTCGTGCGGATGAACCGGTCGGGGCTGATCAGCAGCGCGTCCTCGGCGGCGCGGAACAGCGCGACCTTCTCGTCGACGAACTCGCGCGGCGTCGCGGCCCTCCGCCGCCGCGGACTGGGCGATGTTCACCGAGTGCTCGTCGGTGCCGGTCAGGAACCGCGTGTCGTCGCCCAGCATGCGGTGCCAGCGCGCGATGACGTCCGCCCCGATGACCTCGTACACGGTGTGCAGGCCGGGGGCGTTGTTCGCGTACGCGATGGCGGTCGTCAGGTAGTAGCGGCGGCGGTCGGACATGCCGGCCGATCGTAACAGGAGGTCAGTCGGCGACGGCCTCGGCCAGCGCGGCGTCGAGCAGCTCGCCGGACAGCGATCCTGCTGACCGCGGCGTGCAGGAGCGCGGCTGGCGGGGCCGCGCCGAACGGCTCCCGGGCTCGTGCGATGACGCCGAAGGCGGCGGCGATCGGCGCCGGGAGCGGACGCCCGGTCGGGTGGACATGCGACCAGGGACGACGACGTCAGGAGCTCGATCGCGAGGATGTCCTCGAGCGTCTCGAGCGCCGCCGCGCTCCGCTGCGCCGTGAGCGGCGCGTTCGTCGCGTGGTCCTCGACGCCGAGGTCGAGCGGGCCGATGTCGAGCGTCGCCGGGCCGGCGACGAGCCGGAGCTCGGCGTTGCGCACGGCACCGGTGTAGCGCAGCAGGCCGCCGCCCAGCTCGACGATCTCCTCACCGGCATCGCTGAAGAACAGGTCGGAGAGCTGCGCCCAGAGGTGGTTCATCCGCCGGTCGGAGAGCTGCCCGACGTGCGCGATCGCCGGCCGGATCGCGTCGAGCGCGATGGCGAGGGCCATCGGGTGGAAGTTGCCGTTGCTCAGCATCCGGCCCGACGCGACGTCGACGAGCGGGTTGTCGTCCATCGCGTTGAGCTCGATGGTCACCTGGCGCTCGAGGACGTCGATGAACTCCCGGAAGGCGCCGTGGACCTGCGGCCCGACGCGGAACGAGAGCGGATCCTGGACCGACGCCGGGACGCCCGGCGTGAACAGCCCGCTCCCGGCGAGGAACGCGCGGATGTCGGCGCCCGCGGCGGCCTGGCCCGGAACGGGCTTCGCGGCGAGGACGGCGGCATCGAGCATCGACGGGTTGCCCGAGACGACCTCGAGCGACGCCGCGAGCGCGAGGTCGGCGACGCGAGCGATGCGCCGGGCATGCTCGGCGACGAGCGCGGCCTGCCCGATCGAGACGCCGTTGGCCGAGATCAGGGTGAGGCCGTCCTTGGGCTCGAGCACGATGGGCTCGAGGCCGACGCGGGCGAGGGCCGCGGCACCGGGCAGCACCTCGCCACCGACCTCGGCGCGACCCCGGCCGATCAGGACCTGGGCGATCGCGGCCATGTGCATCAGGTCCGACGCCCCGACCGAGCCCGTCGTCGCCACGATCGGGTGGACGCCGCGGTTGAGCAGCGCCGCGAGGCCCTCGGCGACCGGCAGGCTGGCGCCCGATCCGCCGCGAGCGATGCCGTTCAGGCGCACGGCGATCGCGGCGCGCACCACCTCGGTCGGCAGCGGGTCGCCGATCGCGCCCTCGTGGCCGATGACGATCAGCTCCTGGTACCGGCGCAGCGTCTCGCGCGGCACCTGGACGTCCCGCAGGTGCCCGAGGCCGGTGTTGAGGCCGTAGATCAGCGTCGGGCCGTCGACGAGCGCGTCGACCACGGCGCGCGAGGCGCGGATCCGGTCGACGGCGTCGGCGGCCAGCTCGACCCTCGCCCCGTGGGCGATCCGGAGGAGGTCGTCGAGCGGGAGATCGGCCGCGGCGATCCGGACGGGATCTCGGGCGTCGTCGGGCATGCGCGGATTGTGCGTCAGTGGCGGAAGTGCCGCGTCCCCGTCACGAGCATCGCGGCCCCGGCCGCATCGACGGCCGCGAGGACCTCCGCGTCGCGCATCGAGCCCCCGGGCTGGACGATCGCGGTCACCCCGGCGTCGAGCAGCAGGCCCGGCCCGTCGGCGAACGGGAAGAACGCGTCGGAGGCCGCGGCGGCCCCCTTCGCCGCGCGCTCGCCCTGGAACATCGCCGCCTTCTCGACGGCCTGGCGGCAGGCATCCACGCGGCTCACCTGCCCCGACCCGAGGCCGACGAGCATCGCGTCGCGGACGAGGACGATGGCGTTCGAGACCACGCCGCGGCAGAGGCGCCAGGCGAGGTCGAGGTCGCGCAGCTCCGTGTCGGTCGGCGACCGGCGCGAGACCGTCGCCCAGGTCGCGGGGTCGTCGGGCTGCGTGTCGGGCGCCGTCACGAGCACCGCGCCACCCGCCGTCCGCAGCGAGCCCAGCCAGTCGACGTCGAGCAGGCCGCGCTTCGTCAGGCCCGTCCGGTCCGCCGACGCGTCGAGCGACGCGTCCACGACGAGGCGGAGGTTGGGCTTGGCCGCGAGGACCTCGCGCGCGCCGTCGTCGAAGGCCGGCGCGACGACGACCTCGAGGAAGATCGAGGCCAGCCGCTCGGCGAGCGCGCGGTCCACCGTGCCCGTGACGCCGACGACGCCGCCGAACGCCGACACCGGGTCGCCCGCGAGCGCCGCGTCCCAGGCCTCGAGGAGCGTCGCTCGCTCGGCCGCGCCGCACGGGTTGGTGTGCTTGACGATGACGACGCCGGGGCCGCGCAGCAGCCGCGCGAGCGAGGCCGCGGCGGACGCGTCGAGCACGTTGTTGTAGCTGAGCGCCTTGCCCTGGAGCGGCGGCTCGCCGCCCGCGAACGGGCCCTCCGCGGCGCGCGGCTCGCGGTCCGTGCGGCGGTAGCGGGCGGCCGGCTGGTGCGGGTTCTCGCCGTAGCGGAGCGTGTCGACCTTGGCCATCGAGATCGTCAGCACCGGCGGATACGGGTCCTCGGCGCCGGGCAGGCCGGGCTCGGGCGGGAGGTCGACCCCGGCGTCGCGCATCCGGCACGGCAGCTCGGCCGCGATCCGGGCGTCGTAGGCGGCCGTGTGCGCGAACGCCTCGACGGCCAGCGCCGAGCGCAGCCCGAGCGGGATCTCGCCGTGCTCGTCGAGCGCCGCCAGGACCGCGTCGTACCGCTCCGGGGTGGTCACGATCGCGACCGAGGCGTGGTTCTTCGCCGCCGCCCGGACCATCGACGGCCCGCCGATGTCGATCTCCTCGACGAGGTCGTCGAACGCGATGCCCGGGCCGGCGCGCGGCCTCGGCGAACGGGTAGAGGTTGACGACGACGAGCTCGAACGGCGCGATGCCGGCGGCGGCGATCGCCTCGCGGTGGTCGGCGCGCCGTCGGTCCGCGAGCAGGCCGGCGTGGACGTGCGGGTCGAGCGTCTTGACGCGGCCGTCGAGCATCTCGGGGAAGCCGGTGACCGCGACGACGTCCGTGACCGGCAGGCCGGCGTCGCGCAGCGCCCGGGCGGTCCCCCCGGTGCTCACGAGCTCGAAGCCCCGCGCGACGAGCCCGGCGCCGAACGCCGCGAGGCCCGTCTTGTCGTAGGCGGAGAGCAGGGCCCGGCGCGGGACCGGCGCGTGCGCGTCGAAGGCCGCCGGATCGAAGCGCGCCCGGCGGGCGCCCGGCTCCACGGAGAGCGCCCCGGCGAGGAGCGCGGCCACGGCACCGGGAAGCAGCCGGTGCTCCGCCGCGTGGAGCCGCTCGAGCAGGGTGGCCTCGTCGTCGTCGGGGAGCACGGGCACGGGCTCCTGCGCCACGATCGGCCCGCCGTCGAGGGTCGCGTCGACGAGGTGCACGGTCACGCCGGTGATGGCCACGCCGGCGGCGAGCGCGTCGCGGACCGCGTGCAGGCCCGGGAACGCCGGCAGCAGCGACGGGTGGACGTTGAGGATCCGGCCGTCGAACCGCCCGCGCACCGCCGGCCCGACGATCCGGAGGTAGCCGGCAAGCACGACGGCGTCGGGCGCCACGGCTGCCAGCGTGTCGGCCAGGATCGCGTCGTCGCCGCCCGGCACGAGCACGGTGTCGATCCCCTGCTCCGCCGCCCAGTCGAGCGCCGGGCACGGACGGTCGGCGAACACGAGCGCGATCTCGCCGCCGAGCGCGCCGCGCGCCGGCCACCGCGGCGAGCGCCCGCAGGTTCGAGCCGCGTTCCGGACACCCCGACGGCGATCCGGCCCTCCGTCACGCGGCGGTCTCCGCGTAGCGCGCGCCGCCGAGCGCCCCGGCGTCGACGACCTCCCCCACGACCCAGGCGTCGATCCCGCGGGCCGCGGCGAGCGCCACGGTGCGCGCACCCGACGCCGCGGGGACGACCAGCACCATGCCGAGCCCCCCGTTGAAGGTCGCGCGCAGCTCGTCGTCCTCGATCCCGCCGAGCTCGCCGAGCAGCCGCATCACCGACGGCATCGGCCACGCGGACGGGTCGCAGCCGCGCGCCCAGCGCCGCCGGCAGCACCCGCGGCACGTTGCCGGGCAGGCCGCCGCCGGTGACATGGGCGATCCCCCGGAGCTCGGAGCCGTCCGCCGCCAGCGCCTCGCGGATGCCCAGCACGTCGAGGGCGTAGACCCGCGTCGGCGTCAGCAGCACGTCGCCCAGCGTCGCGAGCGCGTGCCCCGGCTCCCGCTCGAGGGCCGCGGCCGCGTCGGCGTCCCCGAGCACCCGGCGCAGCAGCGCCTGGTAGGGCGCCCGCAGGTCGAGGTCGTTGTCGGCGACGAGGGAACGCACCAGGGAGTAGCCGTTCGCGTGGAGACCGGTCGAGGCGAGGCCCACGATCGCGTCGCCGGCCCGCGCGGCCGACCCGTCGAGCAGCCGCGACCGCTCGGCGATCCCGATGCAGAAGCCCGCGAGGTCGAACTCGTCGGCCTCCATGAGGCCCGGATGCTCGGCCGTCTCGCCGCCCACGAGCGCGCAGCCGGCCTGCCGGCAGCCGTCGGCCACGCCGCCGACGAGCTCGGCGACGTTCGTCGGGTCCAGCCGCCCGACGGCGACGTAGTCGAGGAACGCGACCGGTTCGGCGCCCGAGCAGACGACGTCGTCGGCGCACATCGCCACGAGGTCGATGCCGATCGTGTCGTACCGCCCCATGGCGGCGGCGATCGCGGTCTTCGTCCCGACGCCGTCGGTCGACGACACGATGACGGGCTCGCGGACGCCGTCGGGGATCGTGAACGCCGACCCGAACCCGCCGAGGCCGCCGAGGACCTCCGGCCGGCGCGTCGACTCGACGGCCGCCCGCATCAGCGACACCGCCCGGTCGCCCGCGGTCACGTCCACGCCGGATCGCGCGTAGGCGTGGCGCGTCGTCACCCGGCGGCCCCGCTGCCCACCGTCTCGAGCAGGAACTTGCGCGCCGTCACGTCGTACGGGACGGGCTCCGGGTAGTTGCCGTCGAAGCAGGCGAAGCAGAACCGCTCGTACGGCAGCTCGAGCGCCGCGAGGACGCCGCGGATCGAGAGGTAGCCGAGCGAGTCCGCGCCGATGAACTCGCGGATCTCCTCGACCGAGTGGGTCGAGGCGATGAGCTCGGTCTCGATCGAGGTGTCGATGCCGTAGAAGCACGGGTTGTAGATCGGCGGGGCGCTGATCCGGACGTGGACCTCGGCGGCACCGGCGCGCCGCAGGAGGCCGACGATCTGCTTGGTGGTCGTGCCGCGCACGATCGAGTCGTCGACCACGATCAGCTTCCGGTCGCGGACGACCTCGCGCAGCGGGCTCAGCTTGACGTTGACGCCACGCTGGCGCATCGCCTGGGACGGCTGGATGAACGTCCGCCCGCTGTACCGGTTGCGGACCATGCCCTCGCGGTACGGGATCCCGGAGCGCTCGGCGAAGCCGGCCGCCGCCGGAGCGCCGGTGTCGGGCACGGGCATGACGAGGTCGGCGTCGACGGCGTGCTCGATCGCGAGCTGCATGCCCATGTGGCGGCGCGCCTCGTAGAGGTTGCGCCCCTCCATGTACGAGTCGGGCCGGGCGAAGTAGATGAGCTCGAACACGCACAGGGCGGGCGTCGCCACCGCGTAGCGGACCGAGACCGGCTCGCGGCCGGGCTCGAGCACGACGATCTCGCCCGGCTCGACGTCGCGGACGTACTCCGCGCCGACGATGTCGAGGGCCGTCGTCTCCGAGGCGAGGATCCAGCCGGCCGTGTCGTCGCCCCACAGGCCCGGGCCCGTCGGTGCCGTCGCCGTCGTTCGGCAGCCGGCCGAGCACGAGCGGGCGGAAGCCGTGCGGGTCGCGGACGCCGATGACCTGGTCCTCGGAGAGGATCACGAGGCTGAACGCGCCGCGGACCCGCGGCAGCACCTTGACCAGGGCGTCGACCGTGCTGTCGGCCGGCTCGTCGGCGAGGAGCGCGGTCAGGAGCTCCGTGTCGGTGCTCGCGGCGAGGCGGCCGCGCCCGCCGTCGAGCTGCCCGAGCAGCTCGCGCGTGTTGACGAGGTTCCCGTTGTGGCCGATCGCGAGCGCCCGCCGCGGCCCGAGGCGCAGCGTCGGCTGGGCGTTCTCCCAGACGGTCGAGCCCGTGGTCGAGTACCGGCAGTGCGCGACGGCGAGGTCGCCCGTCAGCGACGGGATCCGCCGCTCGTCGAGCACCTGGCTGACCATGCCCAGGTCCTTGTAGATCATCAGGTTGCGGCCGTCCGACACCCCGATCCCGGCCGACTCCTGGCCGCGGTGCTGGAGGGCGAACAGCGCGGTCGCGGCGACGCCCGCCGCCTCGTGGCCGCGATCGGGCAGGACGACGCCGACGACGCCACACATCAGTCGTTGCTCCTCCCAGCCGAGCGCCCGTGGCAGCCCGTGATCCCAGGCGTGGCGCAGGTCGTCCACGGCGACGTCGAGCGCGTCGGCGACCCGGCTCCCGCGCTCCTCGGCGGCGCCCGTGGCGCCCTCACCGGCGAGCTCGATGACCAGCCGCGCGCCGCCGGTCGTCCCGAGCTCGTCGCCCGGCAGCCCGTGCTGGCGCGCGAGCAGGATGAACGCCGGCACGTGGCGCGGCGCGACCTCGCAGACCAGGCGGCTCGGGCTCTCGCCGAACAGGCCGACCGCCGGCGAGCCGCCGACCGCGAGCCGGACCTGAGCCCCGCGGCCGCCCCACATCGCCATCTCGGCGAGCGCGACGGCGAGCCCGCCGCCCGACACGTCCTGGCAGCTCTCGACGAGGCCGCGATCGACGGCCTCGCGGATGAACGCCTGGAGGCGCGCCTCGAACGCGAGGTCGAGCGCCGGCGGCCCGTCGTCGAGACCCGCGCCGGCGAGACGCGCGTACTCGCTGCCCGCGAGGCCGGCCCCGACCTGGCCCACCAGCAGCACCTCGTTGCCGTCGGCGCGGAACGCCGGCCCGACGCGCTTGGCGACGTCGTCGAGCAGCCCGACGACCCCGATCTCGGGCGTCGGCGCGATCGCCGACCCGGGCGACTCGTTGTACAGGGAGACGTTGCCGCCGGTCACGGGCAGGCCGAGGGCGATGCAGGCGTCCGACGAGGCCGCGGACGGCCTCGGTCAGCTGCCAGAACGCCTCGGGCTTCGTCGGGTCGCCGAAGTTCAGGCAGTTCGTGACGCCGAGGGGCCGGGCGCCGGTGATCGCGACGTTCCGCGACGCCTCGACGACCGACAGCGCCGCCCCGAGCCACGGGTCGATCGCGCCGACGGGGGCGTTGGCGTCGGTCGAGGCGACGAGCGCCTTGGTCGTGCCCTTGATCCGCAGGACCGCGGCGCCGCGCCCGGGGCCGGCGACGGTGTTGGCCTGGACGTTGTGGTCGTACTGCTCGAAGACCGCGCGGCGCGACGAGAGGTTCGGCGAGCCGAGCAGCGCCAGCAGCACGGCGCCCGGGTCCTGGCCGCGCAGCGGCAGCGTGTCGACGGGCTCGACGGGGGCTCCGGGCGCGGGCGCCGCGCGCCGGCGGGTGGGGGCCCGGGACTCGCGCTGGAACACGATCGCACCCGACGCGAGCGCGGCCGCCGGGATCCTCGCGAGCTCGCTCGCGCCGGCCACCGGCCGGCCGTCGGCGTCGAGGGCGCCCGTCCCGCCCGGCGCCGGTCAGGATGACGATGTCGGGCTCCTCGGTGACCCGCCCGATCACCGCGACCGGCAGGTCCCAGCGCCGGCACACGGCCTCGACGGCAGGCCACTGGGCGGGCTCGACGATCGCGACCATGCGCTCCTGCGACTCGGAGATCATCACCTCGAACGGCTCGAGCCCCGGCTCGCGGCGCGGGATCGCGTCGAGGTCGACGAGCATCCCGGTCCCGCCGCGATCGGCGGTCTCGCACGTGGCGCAGGTGATCCCGGCAGCCCCGAGGTCCTGGACGCCGACGACGAGGCCCTTCGAGATCAGCTCGAGCGTCGCCTCGATCAGCAGCTTCTCCGCGAACGGGTCGCCGACCTGGACGGACGGACGCTTGGACGGGTCCTGGTCGCCGAACGTCGCGCTCGCGAGCACGGACGCCCCGCCGATGCCGTCGCGCCCGGTCGCCGAGCCGTACAGGACGACGAGGTTCCCGACCCCATCGGCGGACGCCCGCGTGAGCATCCCGTCCTCGAGCAGCCCGATCGCCATCACGTTGACGAGGGGGTTGCCCTGGTACGACGGGTCGAACACGAGCTCGCCGCCCACCGTCGGCACGCCGACGCAGTTGCCGTACCCGCCGACGCCGCGCACGACCCCGTCGACGAGGTGTCGCGTCCGCGGGTCGGACGGGTCGCCGAACCGGAGGGCGTCGAGGACCGCGATCGGTCGCGCGCCCATCGCGAACACGTCGCGCAGGATCCCGCCGACGCCGGTCGCCGCGCCCTGGTAGGGCTCGACGGCGGACGGGTGGTTGTGGGATTCGATCTTGAACGCGACCGCGAGCCCGTCGCCGATCGAGATCACGCCGGCCTGCTCCCCCACCCCGGCGACGACGTCGCGGCCGGCGGTCGGGAGGGTCGCGAGGAGCGGCCGCGAGCTCTTGTACGAGCAGTGCTCGCTCCACATGACGCTGAACATCGCGAGCTCGAGGTCGTTGGGGTCGCGGCCCAGCTTCTCGCGGATCGCCTCGAGCTCGACGTCCTCGAGCCCGAGGGCCCGGTGCAGCGGGGCGGCGGCCGTGGCCGTCACCCGGCGACCCCGGACAGCTCGGCGGCGCCGGACGGCCGCCCGGCACCCGTGATCGAGCCCGTCGACGACCACTCGGCCGCGCTCACCACCAGCGAGCGGATGATGCCCAGGCCGTCGTCGGACCCCAGCAGCGCCTCCGACGCGGTCTCGGGGTGCGGCATGAGCCCGGCCACGTTGCCGGCGGCGTTGCGGACGCCGGCGATCCCGCGCAGCGACCCGTTGGGGTTGCCCGGGTCGTCGGGCCCGGCCACGGAGCCGTCGGGGTTCGCGTACCGCCACAGCACGCTGCCCGTCGCGCTCGAGCGCGTCGAGGGCCGCGTCGTCGCCGTAGTAGCAGCCCTCGCCGTGCGCGACCGGCATCCGCAGCGGCGAGCCGTCGAGCTCGCGCGTGAACGGCGAGTCGAGATGCTCCGGCAGCAGCGTGACCTCGCGGCACACGAAGCGCAGCGCCCGGTTCCGCAGCAGCGCGCCCGGCACGAGCCCGGCCTCCGCGAGCACCTGGAACCCGTTGCAGATCCCGAGCACCGGCCCGCCGCGATCGGCGAACGCGGCGACCGACTGCATGACCGGGCTGAACCGCGCGATGACGCCCGGCGCGCAGGTAGTCGCCGTAGGCGAAGCCGCCGGGCAGCAGGATCCCGTCCACGCCGTCGAGATCCGGCGACTCGTGCCACAGGATCACCGGCTCCGCGCCGGCGAGCGTGACGGCGTTGACCGCGTCGATGTCGCGGTTGGAGCCCGGGAACAGGACGATGCCGATGCGGGTCGTCACCCGGCCGCCCCCGCCGTCGCCGTCGTCGCGCCGGCCGCCTCGCCGAGCGACTCGACCTCGTACGCCTCGATCAACGGGTTCGAGAGCAGCTCGCCGGCCAGCCGCTCGACCACGGCCGTCGCGGCCGCCTCGTCGGCCGCGGACACCGCCAGCTCCACGCGGCGGCCCGACGCGGACGTGCGCGACGCCCTCGATGCCGAGGTGCGGCAGGCTGCGCTCGACGGCCCGTCCCTGCGGGTCGAGGATCCCGGGCTTGGGCGTCACGTTGACGGCGAAACGGTAGGCGCGGGTGGGCTCGCTCATCGGGCGATGACGTCCTCCTGGAGGTAGCGGTCGAAGCTGGCGCCGGTGATGTGCTCGAAGGCGGCGACGTAGCGGGCGCGGGTGCCGGCGACCACGTCGAGCGGCAGCTCGGGGCCCGGCGCGCGTCTTGTCCCACGCCTGCTCGAGGAGCCAGTCGCGGACGTACTGCTTGTCGAAGCTCGACTGTGGGCGACCCGGGCGATAGGCCGCCGCGTCCCAGAAGCGCGACGAGTCGGGCGTCATGACCTCGTCGATCAGCAGCAGCTCGCCCGACGGCAGCACGCCGAACTCGAACTTGGTGTCCGCGAGGATGATCCCGGCGGCCTCGCACACCCGCGGCGCCGTGGCGGTACAGGGCGATCGAGACGTCGCGGACGCGCGCCGCGAGCTCGGCCCCGATCAGCGTCTCGACGCTCTCGAACGGGATGTTCTCGTCGTGCTGGCCCATCGGCGCCTTCGTCGCGGGCGTGAAGATCGGGGCCGGCAGCCGGTCGCTCTCGTGCAGGCCGGAGGGCAGCGGCACGCCGCACACGGCGCCGTCGTCGAGGTAGGCCTTCCAGCCCGAGCCCGACAGGTAGCCGCGGACCACGCACTCGATCGGCAGCACCTCGGCCAGGCGGCCCAGCATCATCCGGCCGCGCAGCGATTTCGACCACGTCGGGGTCGCCGTCGGTGATCTCGGCCGGGACGTCCGCCGGATCCGTCGAGAGCAGGTGGTTGGGCACGATCGATCCCGTCTGCGCGAACCAGAACCGGGACAGGCCCGTGAGCACGCGGCCCTTGTCCGGGATCGGCGTGGGCAGGACGACGTCGAACGCCGAGAGCCGGTCGGACGCGACGAGCAGCAGCCGGTCGTCGCCGACGCGGTACAGGTCGCGGACCTTGCCGGCCCGCACGAAGACCTCAGCCAGCCGCATGGGCGGCCTCCAGCCGGTCGAGGCGGGCGATGACCTCGGGGACGTGCACCAGCAGCGCGTCGTCGTCGAAGCAGGCGTCGAGGTCGGCGAGCGGCAGCTTGCCGGCGACCGCCGGGTCCGCCGCGAGCAGGTCGCGCAGCGGCACGCGCTCGTCCGCCGCGCGCAGCGAACAGCCCTGGACGATGGCGTAGGCGTCCTCGCGCGAGAGCCCGCCACGCTCGACGAGCGCGAGCAGCACCCGCGAGGAGGCGTGCAGGCCGAGGCCGCGCTCGATGTTCTCGCGCATCCGCTCCGGCCGGACGACCAGCCCCTCGACCAGGCCGGTCGTCCGGACCAGCATGTAGTCGAGCAGGATCGTGGCGTCGGGCAGCGCCACCCGCTCCGCGGAGCTGTGGCTGATGTCGCGCTCGTGCCACAGCGGCTGGTTCTCGAACCCGGTCTGCGCGTACCCGCGCAGCAGGCGCGCGAGGCCGGCGATGCGCTCGGACAGGATCGGGTTGCGCTTGTGGGGCATCGCCGAGCTGCCCTTCTGGCCCTGCCGGAACGGCTCCATGACCTCGCCGATCTCGGTGTGCTGGAGGTTGCGGACCTCGGTCGCGAGGCGCTCGAGCGTGCCGCCGAGGATCGCGATGGCCGCGAGGAACGCCGCGTGCCGGTCGCGCTGGACGATCTGGGTGCTCACCGGGTCGACGCGCAGCCCGAGCTCGCCGAGGACCTCCGCCTCGACGTCGGGCCCGAGGTGGCTGTACGTCCCGACCGGGCCGCTGATCTTGCCGGTGGCGATCTCGGCGGTCGCCTCGGCGAGCCGGGCACGCCCGCGGGCGACCTCGAACGCCCAGCCGGCGCACTTGAGCCCGAACGTCGTCGGCTCCGCGTGGACCGAGTGGGTCCGACCCATCATCACGGTGCCGGCCTCGCGCCGGGCGCGGGCGACGAGGGCTGCCGTCAGCCGATCGGCGTCGCCGAGCAGGCGCTCCCCGGCCGCCCGGAGCTGGAGCGCCAGCGCCGTGTCCACGACGTCGCTGCTGGTCAGGCCCAGGTGCAGGTAGCGACCCTCGGGGCCGACGGTCTCGGCGACCTGGCTCACGAAGGCGATGACGTCGTGGTCCGTGGTCTTCTCGATCTCGGCGATCCGCTGCACGTCGACGCGGGCCCCTGCCTCGATGGCCGCGAGGGCGTCCGCCGGGACCTGGTCGCGGCGGGCCTGGGCGCGGCACACGGCGAGCTCGACCTCGAGCATCCGCTCGAAGCGGGCCTGCTCGGACCACAGCGCGCCCATCTCGGGCAGCGTGTAGCGCGGGATCATGCGCCCACCCCGGCCGGGATCGGCACCGGCAGGTCGCGCGCGATGTCGCGCCGGCGCTGCAGCCCGTCCCAGTCGATCGCGTCGGCCGCTCGCTCGGCGGCGTCTCGCGCCGTCTCGAGCGTCGGCCCGCGGCCGACCACCGTCAGCACCCGCCCGCCGTTCGTCCCGAAGCCGCCCTGCGGCCGGCCGACCGTCCCGGCGTGGAACACGAGGGCGCCCTGCGCCGCGGCCGTCTCGAGGCCCGTGATCGGGTCGCCGCGGCGCGGGTCGCCGGGATAGCCCTTCGCGGCGAGCACGATGCCGACGGCGGCGCCGGGCAGCTCGGGGATGCGCGCCGGCGCGTCGTCGGGCAGCCGGCCCTTGGCCGCGGCGAGCAGCAGCGGCCCGAGGGATCCGGCGATCCGCGGCAGGATGACCTGCGCCTCGGGGTCGCCCAGGCGGACGTTGCACTCGAGGAGCGCGGGGCCGTCGGCGGTGAGCATGAGGCCCGCGTAGAGGAAGCCACGGAACGGCGACCCGCGGCGGGCCATCTCGGCCAGGATCGGCCGGTGGACCGTGTCGAGCACGCGCTCGACCATGTCCGCGTCGAGGTCGGGCAGCGGCGAGTAGGCGCCCATGCCGCCCGTGTTCGGGCCCTGGTCGTCGTCGCACAGGCGCTTGTGGTCGCGCGCCGCCGGGAGCGCCATCGCCCGCGTCCCGTCGCAGATCGCGATGACGCTCGCCTCGCGCCCGGCCAGCCGCTCCTCGACGACGAGCGCCGGCTCGTCCGAGGGCCGCCCCGCGAGGAACGACGGCAGGAGGTCGAGCGCCTGCGCGAGCGACTCGGTCACGATCACGCCCTTGCCCGCCGCGAGCCCGTCGGCCTTGAGCACGATGCCCGCTCCGGACGCGTCCAGCTCGCGCGCGTAGGCGCCGGCCGCGTCGAGCTCGCCGGGCCGGAACGCCCGGGCGCGCGCCGTCCTGACGCCGGCGGCCCCGGCGACCTCGTGGCAGAACGCCTTGGACGTCTCGAGCCGCGCCGCCTCGCGGTCCGGCCCGAACACGGCGATCCCCGCCGCTCGCAGCGCGTCGGCGACCCCGACGCCGAGCGGCGCCTCGGGGCCGACGACGACGAGCTCGGCCGCCTGCGCCCGGGCGAGCGCGGTGACGGCCGCCGGATCGAGCGGGTCCACGGCGGCCGTTCGCACGTGCGGCTCGCCGGCGATCGCCGCCCCGCCGGGCGCGACCAGGACCTCGTTCACGCCGGGCTCGCGGCCGAGCTTCCAGGCGATGGCGTGCTCGCGACCGCCGCCGCCGAGCACGAGCACCCGGGTCGGCATGACGAGGGTCATGCGATGGTCGTGGGGCGATGGCGCATGGGCCGCCACGCGCGCTCGATCGTCTGGGTGCGCTCGGGCCCGACCGAGACGAACACGATCGGGACCCCGGCGTGCTCCTCGAGGGCCGACACGTAGCGCCGGGCGGTCTCGGGCAGGTCGGCCAGGCTGCGGACGTCGTGGATCGGCTGCTCCCAGCCCTCGAAGTCCTCGTACACGGGCACGGCGCGCGAGAGCGCGTTGCCGCTCGACGGCCAGACCTCGACGCGCCGGCCGTCGATCTCGTAGGCGACGCACAGGCGGATCGTCTCGACGCCCGACAGGATGTCGAGCTTGTTGAGCACGACGGCGGTGTTGGAGTTCACGGCGACCGCGTAGCGCAGCGGCACGGCGTCGAACCAGCCGACGCGCCGCGGGCGCCCGGTCACGGTCCCGAACTCGCGGCCGCGCTCGGCGATGCCCTTGCCGGTGTCGTCGAACAGCTCGGTCGGGAACGGCCCGGAGCCCACCCGCGTGGAGTAGGCCTTCATCACGCCGATGACCTCGTCGACCTGGAGCGGGCCGATGCCGCCGCCGGTGCACGCGCCGCCGGCGACCGGGTTGGACGAGGTCACGTACGGGTAGCTGCCGTGGTCGAGGTCGAGCAGCGTGCCCTGGGCGCCCTCGAGGAGGACGTGGGCGCCGCGCCGGAGCGCGTCCTGGACGAGCCACGTGGTGTCGTCGAGGTGCGGCGCGAGCCGCGAGCCCCAGGCGGCCGCCTGCTCGACCAGCGCGTCGACCGTGAAGCCCGCCGCGCCCATCGACTCGAGCAGCAGGTTCTTGTCCGGGAGGGCGCGCCCGATCCGCTCGCGCAGCACCTCGCGGTCGCAGAGGTCCTCCATCCGGAGGCCGAGGCGCCAGGCGCGGTCGCCGTACGTCGGCCCGATGCCGCGACCGGTCGTCCCGACCTTGTCCCCGCCGAGGCGGACCTCGTTGGCCTTATCGAGGGCCACGTGGTACGGCATGATCACGTGCGCCGAGCGGCTGACGCGGACCTTCGAGACGTCGATCCCGCGCGCCGAGAGCATGTCCAGCTCGGCGATGAGCGTGGCCGGGTTGACGACGACGCCGTTGCCGATGACCGACGTGATGTGCGGGTACATGACGCCCGACGGGCACAGCTGGAGCTTCACGGTCTCGTCGCCCACGACGACGGTGTGCCCCGCGTTGTCGCCGCCCTGGTAGCGGACGACGACGGCGACGTGCTCGGCGAGGAAGTCGGTGGTCTTGCCCTTGCCCTCGTCGCCCCACTGGAGGCCGACGATCACGGTCGCCGTCATCGCCGTCCGCCCGACACGAAAGAACCCCGGTCGGCGCCGGGGTCCTGGATACACGTCTCCCGCGACAGCCCGCGGGCATTCCGACGGGCCGGGGGGTCGAAGGTGCGAGCCCGTCTCACGGGGCGGACGCCGCGCCTCCCTCGGGCAATGGTGATCTCCTCCATCGCGGGACTGGCCCCGCGGGGGCCTCGAGGACGAGCCCGAGTATACCGGCCCGCGACGTGCCCCGACGGCGTCGGCGAGCGCGCTGGTGCGTCGTCCCGCGTCAGCGGGAGATCGGCGCGGTGGCCGATGGAACGGACCCCGCCAGCGTCGGCCGGTCCATCCGGAACGGGTCCGGCGTCCGGCCGCCCTCGACGATGTCGGCGACGAGACGCCCGAGCGCCGGACCGAACTTGAACGCGTGCCCCGAGCAGCCGCCCGCGACGACCAGCGGGCCCCAGCGGTCAACGATGAAGTCGACGTCCGGCGTCATCGTCCACGGATGCCGCTGGGTCAGGCTGACCACCGGCTCGACGGACGGCATCCGACGCGCCAGCCATGCGAGGAGACGCGCCTCCTCGGCGGTGGCGGGCGCCCACGCCTCGACGTCCGGGTCCCAGCCATCCGACCCGGCATCGAACGCGACCTTGTAGCCGACACCGGGGACCGGGTGGCCGTACACGCCGGTCTCGCCCGCGGGCGGCCATTCCGCGATCCCCGGCCGGTCGACGAGGCTTGGCGCATCCAGGAACGTGACCTGCGCGATGGCCGGCGCGAGCGGGAGGTGGAGCCCGATCCCCTCGAGGAGGCCGCCGAGCCAGGGGCCCGCGGCCACCACAACCTGGTCCGCGCGGAACGTGCCCGCCGCCTCGGTCCGCACGACGGCGGGTGCCCCGGCGTCGATGCCCACCACGCGGTGCCCAGGCAAGTAGGCCACGCCCGCTCGCTCGGCGGTCAAGAGCAGGGCGGCCATCCCGGTGTCCGCGATCACCGTGCCGGCCTGGGCGTGGAAGAGGGCGGCCTCGCCCTGCTCGAGCACGAGCTCCGGAAATTGGCGATGCAGCGCCGCGGGGTCGATCTCGTCGATCGTCGCGCCGGCGCCGCGAACCGTTCGGGCGAGGTCCTCGAGCTTGGCCGCCGACCCGAGGTCGACCTGGCCGGTCAGGTGCAGGATCGTGCGTCCGGTGTCCGCCTCGAGGCGACGCCACCCCTCGATCGCCTCGAGCGCCATAGCGACGTAGACCGGATGGTCGTAGGCGATCCGGATGCTGCGCGAGCGACCGGTTGACGACGTCGCGGGGTGGCCGCTGCCGAACCGGTCGATCGCGAGCACCGAGCGGCCGCGGCGAGCGAGCTCCCCCGCGGCGGACAGCCCGATGACGCCGGCGCCCACGACGATGACGTCGTAGGCGCGTTCCGATGTCGTGCCCATCGGGCCATGGTACGGACGACCGGCGGGCCCTTCGCCCGGTGCGACGCGCTTTTAGCCGATCCTCAGCGAAATCTCACGAACGGCGCGCACGTTGCGAATCACGGCGGGCCATGACACGCGGGCCCCCCACCACGCCGCTCTCACCGGTTCGCTGGTTGGAGAGCCGCCCCCCGAGAGGGGCGACCCGACACCGACGGCCGTCCCGGCCGATGTCTCACCGGCTCCGATCGACCGCCGATCCAGCGCCCGTCGCGCACCAGGAGTCGATCTCGCCCCGCTCCGGCCGCCCACGCACAGACCGCGTGGCGACGGCCGCCACCTCGCGGATCGTCGACTCGCGGACGATCGGGTTTGCCGCGCTGAGCGCCGGTCCATCTGCGTGCCGCTATCGGGAGGAGCGCGGTCTTCCCGCGCTCCTCGTGCAGACAGGAGAGCGTCTTCAGTGAGAACTCCCGTCCCCTTCACCGCACTGGCGGTGATCTCGATCGTCGTGGCCGCGTGCAGCTCGTCGGCGGCGACGCCGTCGCCCACCACGGCCCCCACTCCCAGCCCCTCGGCGAGCGAGGCGCCCGCCGCCAGTCCGTCAGCCTCCGCATCCGGCAGCGAGGCCCCATCCGGGAGCCCGGCCGCCTCGGCTGCCGCCCTCAGCATCGACGCCTTCGATTCGACCTTCTCGGCCATGGACACGCTCAAACCCGTCGCGTCCGCCGGAACGGGCCTGGTCGGCGTGATCCTGCCCGACGTCACGACATCCGCGCGCTACACGAGCTATGACCTCCCGTACCTCAAGCAGGCCTTCGAGGCCGCCGGCTATCCGGCGACCGACTTCAAGATCGACAACGCGTCGGGCACCGCCACGACCGAGCTCGCCCTCGCCCAGGCGGACCTCACGGCCGGGGCCAAGGTCCTCCTCGTCGATCCGCTCGACAGCACCGACCGGCAACCAGATCCAGTCGGCCGCCGCGGCCGCCGGCGTGCCGATGATCAGCTACGACCGGGCGACGTTCCAGGGCACCAACACGTACTACGTGAGCTTCGACAACCAGCAGGTCGGCAAGCTGATCGGGCAGGGCCTGATGCAGTGCGTGACCGACTGGGGCGTCACCAGCCCCCAGGTGTTCACCCTCGACGGCGGCCAGGACACCGACCCCAACGCCGTCGACTTCGCCAAGGGCTACAACTCCGTGATCTGGGGCCAGCCCGTGGCCCAGGTCGCCAAGGGCGCCACCAACAGCGCCGGCTACACCCTCGTCAACGAGCAGATCGCCCCTGGCTGGGACAACAAGGCCGGCGGAACGATTTTCCAGCAGGCATACACGGCTGACCCGTCGATCAACGCGACGGTCGAGGCCAACGACGGCCTCGCCGCCGCCGTCATCGGCGACCTCAAGGCGGCCGGCGTGCCGGCCAAGAAGGTCCCGACCACCGGTCAGGACGCCACGCTCCAGGGCATGGAGTTCGTGCTCCAGGACTACCAGTGCGGATCCGTCTACAAGCCGATCTACCTCGAGGCCCAGGCGGCTGTCGCGCTTGCGACGTACCTCCGGGACGGCCAGACGCCGCCGGCAAGCCTGATCAACGGCACCACGACCGACCCGACCAACTCGGCCAACACCCAGCCGGCGGTGCTCCTCACCCCGTCCTGGGTGAACGCCGCGAACATGGAATCGACGGTGATCAAGGACAAGTTCGTCTCGGCGACGGACCTGTGCACCGCCGTCGGCGCCAGCGTCTGCACGCGCCGCGGGCATCCAGTAGGTCGCCGCCCGGCGACGGCAGCGGCGCGATCGGCGCCCTGCCGCCGCCGGCGCGAATTCCCCCGCCAGATGCAGCGTGAGGCCGAGTCATGGAGATGAACACCGTCGCCCCGGCCGCCGGGGCAACCGCCGCTGGAGCAGCGCCGCTGCTGGCGTTGCGCGGCATCAGCAAGCACTTCGGCGCGGTCCAGGCCCTCTACCAGGTCGACCTCGACCTGCCATCGCGCCAGGTGACGGCGCTGTGCGGCGACAACGGCGCCGGCAAGTCCGTGCTGACAAGGAGCATCGCCGGCATCCACCAGGTGGATACGGGCGAGATCTGGTGGGAGGGCCGGCCGGTCCACATCCGCAACCCCAGCGACGCGGCCGCGCTGGGCATCGAGACCGTCTACCAGGATCTCGCGCTCGCCGACAACCTGGACATCGTCCAGAACATGTTCCTCGGCCGCGAGCGGCTCGTCCACGGGCTCCTCGACGAGGACGCGATGGAGCGGGCGGCGGCCGAGACCCTCGCGAGCCTCCGGGTGACCACGGTCCGATCGATCCGCCAACCCGTGGCGACGCTCTCCGGCGGCCAGCGCCAGGCGGTCGCCGTCGCGAAGGCCGTGATGTGGAACTCGAAGCTCGTGATGCTCGACGAGCCCACGGCCGCCCTCGGCGTCGCCCAGACCAAGATGGTGCTCGACCTGATCCTGCGGCTCAAGGAACGGGGCCTCGCGGTGATGGTCATCTCCCACAACCTCAACGACGTCTTCGACGTCGCGGACCGGATCGCCATCCTGCGGCTCGGGCGGATGGTCGCCCAGGACGCGATCGGGACCTTCGACCGCCAGAGCGTGGTCGACTTCATGACGACGGGCACGTCGCAGCGGGGGCTGAATGCGGGGGCGGCCGGTCATGGACCGCACTGAAACCCTGCCGCCGGTGGGTCCCCCGCCGGACATCGACGCCGCGCCGGACCTGACGGCCGCCGCCGACCTGCCGACCCCCGTCGGCGCCCAGTCCCTCGAGGAATACGGCGGCGCCTGGGTCGCACGAGTGCGGGGCGGCGATGCCGGCGTGCTGCCGGTCGCCATCGCCCTCGTGGCGGTCGTGGTCGTGTTCACGGTCGTGAGCCCCAACCACGTATTCCTGTCCGCGCGCAACCTCGTGAACCTGTTCGACCAGAGCGCGGTGTTCATCGTGCTGGCGATCGGCGAGGTCTTCGTGCTGCTGCTGGGCGAGATCGATCTCTCGATCGGCTACGTGGCGGCCATCGGCGGCATCGTCGCCGCGCTGCTCGTCCAGCCGAACCCCGGCTGGCCCTGGCCCGCAGCGATCGTCGCCGCGCTCGTGGTCACGCGGCGCCATCGGTGGGCTCCAGGGGACGATCATCACCCGCCTCGGGATGCCCTCGTTCGTCGTCACGCTCGCCGGCTACCTGATCTGGTTCGGGGTGATGATCGTGATCCTCGGCACGTCGGGTCAGGTCGGCATCACGAGCACCGTGCTTCCCGACCAGGAGGCGCTGTACGGCATCGTCTACAGCTACCTGTCGCCCGTGGCCGGCTGGGTCGGGCTGATCGTCGTGGTCGGCCTCTACGGGGTCACGACATGGCGCCGGGATGCCCACCGTCGCCGGAGTGGCCTCGTCGCGCCGCCGGTGGGCCTCACGGTTGCCCGGATCGCGGCCGTCGCGGTCGCCGGCTTCGTCGTCGTCGCCATCTGCAACGTCGACCGCGGCAGCTTCCTGTCGGTCGTGGGCGTGCCGTGGGTGGTGCCGATCGTGCTCGCGGTGGTCGTGCTGTGGTCGACGCTGCTCGAGCGCACCCAGTACGGACGGCACGTGTACGCGATCGGCGGCAATGCCGAGGCGGCCCGCCGAGCCGGCGTCGGGGTTCCCCGCGTCCGGACGGTCGCGTTCGTGCTGTGCTCCATGACCGCGGGCATCGCCGGGATCATCTACGCCTCGCAGCTGGGCGGCATGACGACGAACATCAACGGCGGGCAGCTCGTGCTCTACGCGGTCGCCGCGGCGGTCATCGGCGGCACCAGCCTGTACGGCGGCCGGGGCCGTGTCATCCATGGCCTCCTCGGCGGCCTGGTGATCGGCGCGATCTACAACGGCCTGTACCTGCTCGGCCTGCCGATCCAGTACCAGCTGATCGTCACCGGCCTCGTCCTCCTGGCCGCCGTGAGCGTCGATTCGCTGTCGCGGCGTGGGGCGGGCACCGGGAGCCCGTACCGGACCTGACGCATCGCGCTCGGTCGACGGCCCGCTGGTCGCGAATAAGCGACGGTGAAGCGGCGCCCGCTAGGGTTCGCTGTGCCCGTCGATACCTGCCGGCCCCGCCGACCCGTCGTCCCGTCGAGGCCCGATCCGCCGGGGCCGGCACCCCACCCGCCCGCCGAATGTCGATGCCCGCCGCACGCAGGATCGGCCGCCTGGAGCCGTGCCTCTCGAAGGCGCGGGGCGGCGCGATCGAAAGGAGACACGGACCGATGAACAGGGTCCACATCACCGGGCGCCTCACGCGAGACCCCGAGCTGCGCACCACCGCGGGCGGCAAGGCCGTCGCCCAGTTCTCGGTTGCCAGCCACGAGTACGTCTCGGGCAAGGAGAAGAGCGAGTTCCACAACATCGTCGCCTGGGACCGGCTCGCCGAGACGTGCGGCCGCTACCTCGGCAAGGGGCAGCTGGTCGCGATCGAGGGCCGGATCCAGACCCGGTCGTGGGACGACGACAAGAGCCTGCGTCACTGGAAGACGGAGATCGTCGCCAGCAGCGTCGAGATGCTGTCGGGTCGGCGCAAGAAGGACTACGCGGCGGAGACGGCCGCGACCGCGATGGAGGCGCAGGCCGCCGCCGAAGGGTTCGCGCCTGACGCGACCGAGCCGCTCGCGGACAACGCCGGGTTCAGCGTTGACCCGGGCGGCGACGACGAGGAGGACGAGGAAGAGGACGAGCTCCTCGAGGAGGCCGTGGCGGCCGCCTGATCACCGAACGCTCCTCCCCGGCGACGGCGCGGCTCCCCCCTCCCGCGCCGTCGCCGCCCCGTTCCCCGATACCGGCTGAAACCCCGGCGCGGGAGGCTCGTCGCGATCCTCGGCTAGAGTCAGCCGATGCAGGTCTGCGTGCTCGGGCCACTCGTCCTCCGAGAGGGCGGGGCCACGGTCCCTGCGGGGGGCGCCGTGCAACGACGGATCCTGGCGCGCCTTGCCCTCGAGGCGGGGTCGCCGGTGACGTTCGACGACCTGGAGCAGGCGGCCTGGGGGGACGAGCCGCCCACGGCATCACGCCACACCGTCGCGAGCCACGTGTTCCGCCTCCGGCGGCTCGGGCTCGAGATCGCGACGGCGGACGACCGATACGTGCTTCTGACGGCCACGGACCTCGAGGAGATGTCGCGGCTCGCGGCGGAGAGTCGGGCGGCCCGCGAGACCGGCGACACGGAGCGAGCCACGGACCGCGTCCAGCGCGCCCTCGAGCTGGCGCGTGGTCGGCCCTTCGCCGAGCTGGACGACCTCCCGGAGGCGGCGATCGCAGTGGCCCGGGTCGAGGAGCTCGTGGAGGGCCTCCGCGAGGACCGACTGACGCTGGCGATCGACGCGGGGGTGTCGGCCGCGGTGATCGCCGATGCGAGGCGGATGACGGCAGACCAGCCGTATCGCGAGCGGCGCTGGGAGCTCCTGATGCTCGCGCTCTACCGCGCGGGCCGCCAGGCGGAGGCGCTCGACGCGTACGCCGAGTGCCGGCGGCGGCTCCTCGATGACCTCGGCCTCGATCCCGGTGTGGGCCTCCGCCGCATGCAGCAGGCAGTGCTCGCCCAGGACCCGGCCCTCGATCCGCCGACGCGGGAGGAGCCGGCTGGGCCGACCGCTGCCGGTGTCGAGGCCAGCGCCTTGCGCCCGACGTCACGCAACCGACCGGCGATCCCCGGCAGCTCAACACGCCTCATGGGCCGCGCGGACGCGCTGCTCGACCTCGGCCAGGCGTGGGATCGCGCTCGTCTCGTCTCGATCGTCGGACCCCCGGGCGCCGGAAAGACGCGCCTCGCGCTCGAGTTCGCTCGCGCGTCCGAGGTGCCGGCCTGGTACGTCCCCCTCGAGCAGGTCTCCGCCTCACAGTCGGTCGCGGCGGCGATCGTCGACGCCGTCGACCCATCCTCGCGGGCGCCCGAGGCGTCACAGGGAGCCGTCCGCGCGATCGGGAGCGCCGACGTGCTGCTCGTCCTCGACGGGGCGGAGGGACGGCGGACCGAGGTCGCCCGTGAGGTGACGGCCCTGCTGGGCGCCTGCCCGGCCGTGCGAATCCTCGCCACCACAAGGGAACGCCTCGGCCTGCTCGACGAGGCCCTCGTGCCGCTCGGCCCGCTCGCCGACAACGACGCGATCGCGCTGCTCGTCGACCGCGCACGCCTCCTCGACCCGCACTTTCGCCTCGCCGAGGCCGACATGCCTGCCGCCAGGCGCCTGTGTATGCTCGTGGACCAGCTCCCGCTCGGGATCGAGCTCGTCGCCCGGCACCTCCAGCTCCTCCGCGTGGACGAGGTCGTCACGCGCGTGGAGTCGGATCTCGCACGCTGGGCCGGCGGGCCGGCTGGCGGGCGACCCGGCCTGTGGGCCGCGCTCGACGCGAGTGTCAACCGCCTCGGCCCCGATGATCGGCGCGCCCTCGAGGCGCTGGCGCTGATGGTCGCCGACGCGGACGTCGCCCTGGTCGACGCCACGGCCGGGTTCGATGCGGACGGGACGGACGGGTTCGAGCCGCTGGCCCGTCTCGTGGACGCGAGCCTCGTCCAGGTCCGTGGCCTCGGCGGACCGACGCGCTACGAGCTGTTGCGCACGGTCGCCACGCACACCCTCGCCACGGCCGTCGAGGCCGAGCTGGGATCCGCGCGCGACCGCTATCGGGCCGCGGTCATCGAGCGTGCCGCCGGGCTCGCGGGGCAGCTCGCGACGGCGGACCGCAGCGAGACCCTCCGATTGCTCGATCGCGAGATGCCCCACGTGCGTGCCGTGCTCGGCGTGCTCGCGGCGCCCGACCCGGGCGACGGGTCCCGCGCGACCGTCGGCCTCGAGCTTGCCGTTGGACTTACCGACTACTGGCTCGGCCGGCAGCCCGCCGAGGGTCTCGAGTGGCTGGGCCGCCTGGTCGACGCGGCCGATCCGGAGCCCGGGCTGCGTGCGCCGGCCCTCCTTGCGCGCGGGCACCTCGCCTACTGGGTCACGGACTTCGCCCTCGGGGCGGTGCTCGTCGACGAGGCTCAGGACGATATTCGCCGACCTCGGCGATCCTCTCGGCGAGGGCCGTGCCCTTCGGCGACGCGGGGCGATTGCTGCGGCGACCGACGACGTGCCCGCCGCACGCGCATTCCTCGAAGCGTCGCTCGCGAGCCTGGAGGCGGCGGGCGCCGAGCGAGAGGTCGGGACGACGCTCCTCCACCTCGGCTCGCTGCTTGCCGACGAGGGCCTCGTCGCCGAGGCGCTGCCGGCGCTCGAGCGAGCGAGGGGGATCGCGATCGCAACCGGCGACCCGCTCGCCCACGGGCACGTGCTCGCAGCATTGACCCTCGCCCATTGGAAGGGCGGCGAGCTCGAGGCCGCGATGCGGGTGGGAACGCAGGCGCTGCTGATCTTCCGTGAGCTCGGCCACCGCCCGACCGAGGGCACCGTCGCCTACCGGCTGTCCGCCGTGGCCCGTGGGCTCGGTCGACCGCGGGCCGCGCGGCGGTATGCGGACGTGGCGATCGACGCCGGACGGAGCTCGGATACCCGAACGACGATCGCGATCGGTACGCTCGACCTCGCGCGGCTCGACCTCGACACGGGTGACGCCCGCTCCGCCGCAACGCACCTCCTGGATGCGCTCGACCACATCGATCCCGACGCCGACCGCTGGGTGCTCGTCGACGCCCTCGAAGCGGCCGCGCGCCTGCTGGTCACGGCGACCCCGGAGGGTCGCGAGGTCGCGGCCGTGACGGCCGACACGGCCGCGACGCTGGTGGCGGCAGCCGGACGGATCCGGATCGCGATCCACCAGCCGATCGCGCCCACGGAGGCCGCCGATCTCGCGTGGACGGCGGGTCGTCTCGCGCCCGGCGGCGATGCGCCGCCGACGGCCCTGCGAGATGCGGCCAGGACGCCTATGGGGCCCGCCGATGCGCGGGACCTCACCGTCGCCGCCGTGCGCGAGACCCTGGCAACGTCGCCCGCCGACCCGACGGTCCGATCGGTCACGGCAGGACGAGGGTGATGGTCACGTTCAGCCCCCGGACGTCGACGGTCGACTCATCGCCGGCGCCGTTGCCGCCGAACATGATGCTGGCGATCTCGGTCCCGTCGTCGGCGATGCCGTCGCGCTCGACGTGGATCGTGTACCCATCGGCCGGCAGCGTCTGGAGGTAGAACGGGTAGACGGCCCGAGGGTCGCCGCCCGTCACCGTCGCGCACTGCGGCGACCCGTCGAGGCTGGTGGTCACATGGGCGCCGGTGCAATCCACGCCGACCGGGAGCGGGAAGCCGGTACCGAACGTGCCGCCGACGGCCGGGATGGCGATGGACGCGGCAGGCGATCCGGGCGCCGCCGACGCGATCGCCGCAGCGACCAGCGTCGGCGTCGTATTCCCGCTTCCGAAGATCCGGTTGCACAGCGTGCCGTAGTCCTGGGCGATAGCCGTCGCATCCGCGTCTGACAGCGGGCCCTGCGGGTGGTCGGCCTTGCCGACGAGGTGGGACCAGCCGAAGGTCGTGAGCCCGCAAACGAGGTCGCCCTTGATCGCCATGAGGTCGGGGTACCCGGCCACGTGCTCCGCCTGGTCGCCGACGCCATCGAACATGACCTCCGTCCCGCCGGTGCTCGCCAACTGCCAGCGCGTCTTCGCGTCGTCGCCGCCCAGGACCATCACGTCGAGCGACGTCGGGACGCCGCCGTTCCCGTCGCTCCCCGCCCATTCGCAGGTGTTGGGCACCATGGACGGGAGCTGGGTCGCGATCTTGACCATGAACATCGGCTGCACGTCGGCCGTGGTCAGGACGGCACACGGATCCGGGGCCGTCGCCGACCCGCCGTTCGCCGCCGAGTCGGCCGAGGCCGCGTCATCGCCTGCCTGCGCCGCCGCGGAAGCGACGGCGGTGATGGACGTCGCGGCCGTCGAGCACGCGCTCGCGACAAGGGCCGCTGCAATGGCGAGGGCTGCCACGCCCCCGCGGATCTGCTTCGTCGCCATCGGTCTTTCTTGACTCCATGCTCGGCCGGGACACTAGGGCCGTCTCGTGCGACGAGTGAACCGAGGGCCGATCGCAGGTCGATCGCAACTTGCGGCGGCGCCGGCTGCCGTTACCTGCGATCGGATTGCGATCGAGCGGCCGGATGATCCGCGCCATGGTCGTCACCACACCGCCGCCAACTGCGGCTGCGCCGCAACGTCGCGGACGCAGACGCGTCCTCCTGCTCGGGCTCCTGCTCGGGCTCCTGCTTGTCGGGCTCGTCGCGGTCGTGCTCGTGGCACTCCGCGCGACCGGGTCCTCACCGGACGCGCCGACCATCTGGCAGGCGATCACCGCGGGCATCACCGACGGGCCAGTCCCGAAGGACGTCGCGCTTGAGGCATTCGCGTATGAGTTCGGGGTGACGATCCCGGGCGTCCAGGTGCCGAACGGCCGCGCCGGCGACGACGTGCCGTCGACCGGCTCGGGGGCCGTGCGCTGGGTGCAGGGTGCCTGGGACCAGCTGACGCCAGGCCAGCAGGCCGTCATCGAGCCGTTCCTCCGCCCGATCCCCGGCGACACGCCAATCCCGATCGAGGTTCCGGGCTACACAGGCGCATCGGCGAGCTCCGCCAACCCGGCGCCGGGCTCGGCGCAAGTTGCGCTCGTCTCGGACTCACCCCTGCGCGACGCGATCGCCGAGGACCTGGCCCAGGACCTCGCCCACCTCGGGCCCAAGCTCGGCCTGCCGCCGATCGACCCAGGGTCCGATCTGGGCTCAACGCCCCCGCTCCTGGGTCAGGTCAGCCTCGACATCAGCGACGAGGTCCAAGGAAACACCCTCATGTTCACCTACGCCAACTTCGCCTACACGACGCACTATTCCGCGTGCAATGTCCGCGTCTATCGCCCCGCCTGGGACGGCGAGCAGGTGGTCGGCGGGCGCGTCTCCGACCGGCTCCACGTGCTCCTGACCCACGAAGCCGTCCACTGCTACCAGCAGGCGCTGGCCGGCACCGTCGCGGCGGTCGCCGCGACGCCTGCGTGGATCTCCGAGGGCACCGCCGCGTGGCTGGCGGCCGACGACACGCGCATCGAGGAACCCGGGCTCGCGTCGTTCTGGCGGGCCTGGTTCAACCCGTCGGACAAGCGGCTCACCCAGCGGTCCTACGACGCGGTCGGCTTCTACTCGCTGCTCGACCATCTCGGGCGCAACCTGTGGCAGCTCATGGCCCCCGCGTGGCAGGCCGCGTTCGCCGACCCGTCGGACGCCTCGAGCGCGTTCCTGGCCGTCCTGGGCGGGGATGCGACCGACGTGCAGCAGGCGTGGGCTCCGTCGCTCACGCGGCGCGGCGACTGGGCAGGGCCGTGGGAGGCGCACGGGTTCGGGCTGCATGCCGATGCGCAGACCTTCGTGTACCCGATCGTCGCGTCCGCCGAGTCCGTGCACGACACGCTCGTGGCGCGGTCCGCCATCGTGGGCCAAGTTTCGAGCGCCGACGGCGAGGTCGTCACGGTCGACACGAGTGGGCTCGTGAGCGCCCACGACGACGCCGGCAACGAGGTCCTCGCCGCGACCACGATGACGCTGTGCACGGTCGCGAGCTGCGTGTGTCCGCCGGGCACGCTGCGGGCGGGCGAGGACGTCGCCGAACAGCAGATGCGTCTCCCCTTCCTGCTCGCCTTCTACGCGCGGCAGGAAGGCACGACCTATACGGTGGCCGGTCATCATCTCGACGACCTGTGCGGGACCGCGCCGACACCCAGGCCTCCTATCGGCGGAGGGCCCGGTCCCGCGGGTGCCGGCGACAACGGGGGCGGCGGCTCGAGGGGCGACGACACGGATCCATGCTCTGCCGGCTGCGCGAAGAGCAACGGCGACCCCCACCTCGTCACGGTCGACCATCATCTCTACGACTTCCAGGCGGCGGGCGAGTTCACGCTCCTGCGGAGCCCCGACGGCGCGGACGAGATCCAGGCCCGCCAGGTCCCGTGGCCGGGGTCGGACCACCTGGCGATCAACCGCGCGATCGCCGCGCGCGTCGGCAGCCATCGCGTCTCCGTCTACAACATGGGTGGGCGGTTCGAGGTCCACGTCGACGGGGCGGTGACGCCCGCCGACGCCCCGATCGATCTGTCCGGTGGTGGGCGCCTCGTCACCTACCCAGCCGGCATCGAGCTCGACCTGCCCGACGGCACGCGGGCGTGGGTCATCGTCGTGGGCCGTTGGGGCCTCATGGTGCGGATCGCGCCGTCGCCCGCGCTGGCGGCAGGGGCGTCCGGCCTCCTCGGACCCGTCCGCCCGGGCCTCGGCGTCCCAAGCCTGCCCGACGGGTCGGCCATGCCGGCCGAGACCGATCCCCTGACGGCCAGGGCGGAGCTCTACGGCCCGTTCGCCGACGCGTGGCGGGTGACGGACGCGACCAGCCTGTTCGACTACGCAGCCGGGACATCGACCGCCACGTTCACCGTCGCCGGCTTCCCCGCTGCGACAGCCGCCGGCACGCTCGCCGACCTGACCGCGGACCAGCGCGCCGCCGGCGAGCAGGCGTGCGCCGCGGTCACCGCGACCGACCTCCACGACGCGTGCGCATTCGACGCCGGCGCCACTGGCGAGGCGGACGCGGCCGACGCCTACGCGCTCGCGCAGGCCTTCGACGCGACGGGGCCGGCGGCCCTCGCCGGCACGCCGTCGCCGGGCGCACCTTCGGCCACGGCGGCCGCGCCCGAGACGCTGCCCCCGCTGGCGTCCATGCCCGCCGGCATCGCGGAGCTCGTGCCCGAGGCCCAGGCCCTGCTGGGCCAGGCGCTCGGACCTGACGACCGCCTGGTGCTCTCCGTCCGCCTGGCCGATGGCACGGACGCCGTGATCTCGACGAACTCGATGCTGGACCAACCCCCGGTGCAGGTGCCGCTCGCCGGCGGCGGCCCCGTGGCGATCGCGGGCGGCTCGGTGTGGGTCGGCGAGACGCTGCCGGACGGCAGTTGCGCGATCGCCCGCCTCGAGCCCCACACGCTCGTCACCGCGGCATCGGTCCCCATCCCGTGCGACCAGGGCAACGCGGCCATCGCGGCACTCGGCGACGAGGTCTGGTACGTCGACGCGTCAGCCGCCGGTGCGGACGGCATGGGCGCCGTGCTCCGTCGGCTCGACCCCTCGAACCAGCCGTCGTCGACGACGATCGCCATCCCGATCCCGCTCACCGGCACGATGCTCGCCCAGGGCACGGACGCGGCGTCGATCGTGCTCCGCTCGAACGAGCACGCGCTGTTCCTCGCCAAGGGCGGCACCGCGTTCGACGACCTCGGCGCCCTCCCGGGACCCGCGTTCGGGGTCTCGGCCGGCGCCTGGTCGGCCGATCCGGCGACCGGCGTCGCGAGCCTGCACGGCCCCGGCGGCGTGGTCGCGACGATCCCGATCACCGGTCATCTCGTGGGCGCGGACGAGCACGGGGTCCTCCTCGAAGCCCCCGGCGATGTCGCGGACACGCTCAACGAGGCCTCCCCGGGCGGCGGTTTCCCGGTGCTCGTCTCGACCGGCTCGCAGATCGACACGGCGGCGGGCACGACCGTGCCGCTCGGTTTCCTCGACGCGTGGCCGCTGGTTGTCGGCGACGGCACGGCCGTGAAGCTGTGGCTGCCGGTGTCGCGGACGAGCCCGTCGGCACTCGCCGTCGACGCGCGGTGGTCGATGCTGCACTGAAGCGCCGGTCGAGAATCACGAGACCCCGCCGGTCTGCCCGGCGGGGTCTCACTTGGGCGAAGGCCGCGAACGGCCCGCACCGTCAGGCTATTGGGTGAGGCCCGCGCACTGGCCGATGGCCTTGCCGCCGACGAAGCTCGGCGCCCCACCGTCCAACGGGTTGACCTGCGCGGCGGGAACGTTCCCGTGGCAGATCAGGTTGCCGCCGATGGTCTGCGGCACGACAGGCCCGCCGACGGGGGTCAGGTCGCTGCCCATGACCTCGGACGAGTCGGTGTCGACGCCGGGCCCGGTCTCCGGGTTCGACCGGCTGACGTTCTTCGAGAAGACCACGTTGCCGCCGACGGTGTTCCGGATCAGCCCGATCCAGCCGCCGTGCCACCCCTGGACGACCAGGTTGCCGTGGATCACGTTGTCCTTGACCGGAAAGTTGCGGAAGTCCGCGACCGAGGTGCTCAGGACGCCGCCGCCGTTCGAGACCAGGTTGCCGCCGACGGTGATCTGGCCGATCTGGAGCGCCAGCGGATGGTTGGCGACGATGTTGCCGCCGACGGTGTCCGGTCCGAGGGTGCCGTCGCCGCCGGGCGAGTTCCAGCCGAGGCCGAGGACCGCGCCCCTGCCGACCTTGACGTTCCCGCGCGACGTGGATCTCGCCGTGGAGCCACATCTCGGAGCCGTGGTCGTTCAGGCTGGCGCCCTTCGCGAGCTTCAGGTTGCCGTTGATCCACACGGTGGCGCCGAAGGCGATGTTGCAGGTGCCGCGGACGGTGAAGCTGCTGTACGTGCCCCCCGCCATCGTCCCGTTCGAGCAGGTTCCTGCCTTCGGACCGCCTGCCAGGGCCGCGCCTGGCGAGGCGAGGGCCAGCAGTCCAACCAACGCCGCGAGAATCCCGAGTCTGCGCATGCAAGCGCCTCCTGTTGTGGGCCCGAAGACCCGTGCTGCGACCGGTCGGAGGCAGGCATGTCCGCCTCCGTGACCCCCGGGAGCACCGCGGCGAGAGCGACGGTCGCGCTTCGCGCAGACGATCGATCCATCGATCGCTGGGAGCTTGAACACGAGTCGACCCGCGGCATCTGCACCGTACCACGCCGGAGGCCCGCGGACCGCCCAGTGGCGCCGGCGGGCACCGAGGTTGGCGAGGTGCGACCTGCCGCTAGAGGTAGCCCGGCGGGACCGGCCCCACGACGGTCATCGCCTGCCGCGTCGATCACGGGGCGTACAAGGCTCGTCGGGGGATCCCGGTCTGGGCGGACACCTGGCGGGCGGCGTCACCGCGTGCCGTTCCCTCAGCGACCAGCGCCTCCACGCGGGCCCGCGCGGCCGCGAGCCCGGCTTCGGCGTCGGCCTCGTCCACGACCGCGGCGGCCCACCCGATCACCACGACGACCTCGCCGCGGGCCGGGATCGTCCCGTCGGCCGCCATCGCGGCCAGCGCCGCGAGCGACCCGCGTGCGATCTGCTCGTGCAGCTTGGTGAGCTCGCGGCAGACGGCGCCCGGACGGTCGGCGCCGCACGCCGCAGCCAGGTCGCGCAGCGTCGCCGCCAGCCGGCCGGGCGCCTCGAACAGGACGGTGCCCCGCTCGTCGGCGGCGATCCGCGCCAGCCGCTCCCGGCGTTCGCGACCGGAGCGCGGCAGGAACCCCTCGAACGACCAGCGCGGCCCCGTCACGCCGCTGCCGGCCACCGCGGCGAGCACCGACGAGGCGCCCGGGATGGGCACGACCGTCCCGCCCGCCGCCGCCCACGCGGCCACCAGACCCTCGCCCGGGTCGGACACGACGGGCGTGCCGGCGTCGGTGACCAGCGCGAGGTCGGCGCCGCCCTCGAGGTGCGCGAGGAGCTCGCGCTCGCGCGCCGGCCCGCTGCGGG
Source organism: uncultured Chloroflexia bacterium (assembly GCA_963774695.1). GTDB lineage: Bacteria > Chloroflexota > Limnocylindria > Limnocylindrales > CSP1-4 > CAIXZV01. Next base: position 41,910 of record CAVZFY010000002.1, read on the forward strand.
CGTGGTAGCTGATCGTCCGCGCCCCGACCTCGTAGCGGTCGAGGAGGCGCCGCGTGACCCGGGTGTCCTCCGCCGCGATCAAGCGGGACCGCGCGCAGGATCTCGAGCGCGCGCAGCGTGACGTCGCCCAGGTTCCCGATCGGCGTCGCGACGACATACAGCGTGCCGCGCGGCGGAACGGCCACGCTCAGGGTCGGGCCGAACCGGGCCGGCGCCGCGGGTACAGGTAGTCGACCCCGGCGGTCCGCGGCCCGAGCTTCGCGATCGGCGGGACCTGGCGCTTGAACTCGGCGCCCGCGACCATCCGGTCCACCCGCTCCACGAGGGCGCGGTCGAAGCCCATCGCGACCATCTCCTCGACCGACCGCCGCTTGTCGATCCGCCAGAACAGCAGCCGATCGAGCTCGTGGTACGTGAAGCCGGCCTCGGTCTCGTCGGTCTGGCCCGGCCACAGGTCGGCCGAGGGCGCCTTGCGGATGATCGCCTCGGGCACGCCGATGTCCGCCGACAGCTGGCGCACCTGGCTCTTGTACAGGTCGCCGATCGGGTTGAAGGCGCACGCCGAGTCCCCGAACAGCGTCGTGTAGCCGATCAGCGACTCGGTCTTGTTCCCCGTCCCCACGACCAGGCCGCGCCAGCCCACGGAGCGGTCGTAGAGGGTGCTCATCCGCATCCGGGCCATGAAGTTCCCACGGCGGAGCGGCGCCGCGTCGAGCCCCTCGTCCCCCGCCGCGCCCGGGCTCGCCGTCCACCCCGAAGTACCCGTCGACCATCGGCGAGATGTCGACCAGCTCCGACGCGCAGCCGAGGCGCCGCACGACCTCCTCGGCGTCCCCGCGCGAGGCGGGCGACGACGTCCGGTACGGCATCAGCACGCACAGCAGCCGCTCGGCACCGATGGCGTCCGCCACGAGGTAGGCGACGAGCGCGGAATCGATCCCACCGGACAGCCCGAGCACCGCGCGCTCGAAGCCCGCCTGGCGCAGCTGGCCGCGGATGAACTCCGCGATGACCCGTCGCGCGACCGCGGTGTCGATCGCGAGCTCGTCCGGGAGGACGAACATCGGCGCCTCGGTCACGGCTCGAGGTCCGGCTCGGCCGTCGAATCGGGCGCGAGCCCGGCCCGCTCGTCGATGAGGCGGCGCCACTCGCGGGCGACGAGGTCGGGCCGCTCGTCGCGCAGCAGCGGCAGGGCGATCCGCTCGCGCCGGACGTCGCCGAGGTCGACGTCCGCGAAGAACAGGCCCTCGTCGAACAGGGGCGCGGAGAACACGGCGGCCCCGCTCGGGCCGATGACCTCCGAGCCGCCCCAGAACGAGATCGACTCGTCGACGCCGACGCGGTTGCAGAAGACCACGAACGACGTCGTCAGCTGGGCGTAGGTCCGCATCAGCGTCCGCCACGAGTTGGCCGTCCCGAGGCCGACCTCGGCGGAACGGGCGAGGTCGCGACCCGGCGACGACGACACGTTGATCAGGAGCTGGGCCCCGTCGAGGGCGAGCACCTGCGGCGTCGCGAGGTGCCAGAAGTCCTCGCAGATCGCGAGGCCGACGCCGACGCCCAGGCGTGACGGCGTCGCCCGCAGCTGGTCGCCCGGCGCGAAGAACCGCCGCTCGTCGAACAGCCCGTAGGTCGGCAGGAACACCTTGCGGTGGACGTGGCGGATCTCCCCGTCCTCGAGCAGCGCCGCCGCGATGAACAGGCGATGGTCGCCCGACTCCTCCACGAACGACACCACGGCCGACAGTCCGCGGGTCTGCGCGGTCAGCGCCGCCAGCCGCGGATCGTCGAGCCGCATCGCGACGTCCGCCGCGAGGTCCTGCAGCTGGTACCCGGTCAGCCCGAGCTCCGGGAACACCACGAGGCCCGCGCCGCCGGCACGCGCCTGTGCCAGGAGATCGGCGTGGCACGCGAGGTTGGCCTCGAGGTCGCCGAGGCGTGGCGCGAGCTGGGCGAGGGCGATCCGCAGGGCCTGCACGGCCCGAGTCTAGGCCCCCGGCGGGGGCGACGGCGCGATGGGCGGCGTGATCGGCGGCACCGCGGCCGATGACGCACCGGCGACGGGCGCGCGGGGGCGGCGACCGGAGACGCACCGGCGGCGGCCGTCGTGGCGCTCGTCGACGCCGTCGCGGACGCCACCACCAGGTTCCCGGCCGCGTCGCGCCCCGTGGACTGCCGCTGCTCCTTCGAGCCCTCGACCTCCTCGGGGAAGTGGCATGCCACCTCGTGGCCGGCGGACGTCTCACGCAGGATCGGGATCTCGCTGACGCAGCGCTCGGGGTTGCCGAGCCGCTCGCGCAGCCAGCAGCGGGTGTGGAAGTGGCAGCCCGAGGGCGGGTTGACCGGCGAGGGCACGTCGCCCCGCAGGATGATCCGCCGGCGCAGTCGCTCGACGGCCGGGTTCGGGATCGGCACCGCCGAGAGCAGCGCCACCGTGTACGGGTGCAGCGGCTGGCGGTTGAGCTCGCGCGACGGGGCGACCTCGACGATCCGGCCGAGGTACATCACGGCCGTCCGGTCGCTGATGTGGCGCACGACCGACAGGTCGTGGGCGATGAACATGTAGGTGAGCCCGAGGCGGCCCTGGAGCTTCTCGAGCAGGTTCACGATCTGCGCCTGGATCGACACGTCGAGGGCGCTGATGGGCTCGTCGGCGACGATCAGGTCGGGCTCCAGCGCGAGCGCCCGCGCGACGCCGATGCGCTGCCGCTGGCCGCCGGAGAACTCGTGCGGATACCGGTCCGCGTAGTCGGGGTTGAGGCCGACCGTCGCCATCAGCTCCCGCACCCGCTCGCGCCGCTCGCTCTTCTCGCCGACGTCGTGGATGTCCAGCGGCTCGGCGATGATCCCGCCCGCCGTCATGCGCGGATTGAGGCTCGCGTACGGGTCCTGGAAGATCATCTGCATCCGGCGCCGCGCCTTGACCATCTCGTTCCGGTTGAGCGAGGTCAGGTCGATGCCCTCGAACATGATCCGCCCGCTCGTGGGCGGGACCAGCCGGATGATGGCCCGGCCGGTCGTCGACTTGCCGCACCCCGACTCGCCCACGAGGCCCAGCGTCTCCCCGCGCCGCATGGTGAACGAGACGCCGTCCACGGCCCGCACGTCGCCGATGTGGCGCTGGACGATCAGGCCCTCCTTGATCGGGAAGTAGACCTTGAGGTCCTCGACCCGCAGCAGCTCGGTGCCCGCCCCCTCGAGCGCGGCGGGCGCGGCGGGCGCGGCCGGCTCAGTGGTCATGCGGGTGGTCATGCGAGTGCTCGTGCGGGCGATAGTCCGGATCGGGCAGGATCGGCAGGCCGCCGGCGCTGGGATCGACCGAGATCGGACCCTCCTCGCCGGTGATGTCGGCCTCGAGGCCGATCAGGTCGGCGGTCGACGCGGCGCGCTCGGTGAGCTCGTCGCCCTTGCCCTCGGGGGGCGGCGCCGCCTTGAAGCCGTCACGCAGCGGGCCGCCCGGCCAGCGGCCTCCTCGGGCGTCGGCGGGTTGAAGCACGCCACCCGGTGGGTGACGCCCGGCCCGGACGTCACGACCGCGGTCCCCTCGACCAGCGGCAGCAGCGCGGGGTTGGCCGTCCAGCACGCGTCCAGGCGCCAGGCACAGCGCGGCGCGAACGGGCAGCCCGTGGGCTCGTGCCGCATGTCCGGCGGGCGGCCCTCGATCGGGATCAGCTCCGAGCCGGCGTCGTCGTCGAGCCGCGGGATCGAGTGCAGCAGCCCGACGGTGTAGGGATGCGACGGGCGCTCGAAGAGCTCTTCGGTGGACGCCGCCTCGACGACGTAGCCCGCGTACATCACGTTGATCCGCTGGGTCATGCCGGCGACGACGCCGAGGTCGTGCGTGATCAGGACGAGCGCCGTCTGGTGCTCCTCGGTGAGCCGGGCCAGCAGCTCCAGGACCTGTGCCTGGATCGTGACGTCGAGCGCCGTCGTGGGCTCGTCGGCGATCAGCAGCTTGGGCTCGAGCGCGAGCGCCATGGCGATCATCACGCGCTGGCGCATGCCGCCCGAGAACTGGTGCGGGAAGTCCTTGAGCCGCGTCTCCGGCTTCGGGATGCCGACCATCGCCAGGAGCTCGGTGGCGCGCGCCCGGGCGTCGGCCTTGGACACCTGGCGATGCGCCCGGATCGTCTCGACCATCTGCTCCTCGACCGTGAGCACCGGGTTCAGGCTGGTCATCGGGTCCTGGAAGATCATCGCGATGTCCTTGCCCCGGATGTCGCGGATCTCGGCCTCGGTCAGGGTGCCGAGGTCCTGCCCCTCGAACATCACGCGCCCGCGCTCGATCCGGCCGGCCGGCTGCGGCAGCAGCCGGATGATCGCGAGGTTGGTGACGCTCTTGCCGCACCCGGACTCCCCGACGAGGCCGAGGCGCTCGCCCTCCTCGAGCTCGAACGTCACGCCGTTGACGGCGTGGACGAGGGACTCGCGCGTTCGGAACCGGACCACCAGGTCCTCGACGGACAGCAGGGTCATCGGGTCAGCGCTTCAGCCGCGGGTCGAGCGATTCGCGCAGGCCGTCACCGAGCAGGTTGAACCCGATCGCGCTGATCACGATCGCGATGCCGGGGAACAGGATCAGGTACGGGGCGGAGCGCAGGAACTTCGTGGAGTCCGTGAGCATCGTCCCCCACTCCGGGGTCCGCGGGTCGGGCGGGCCGAGGCCCAGGAAGCCGAGCCCCGCGACGTCGATGATGGCCGTCGCCAGCGCGAGGGTCGCCGCGACGATCAGGGCCGTCAGCGAGTTCGGGAGCATGTGCCGGCCCAGCGTCCGGAGCCGCCCCGCACCGAGCGACCGCGCGGCGTTCACGTAGTCGAGGTCGCGGTTCGCGAGCAGGCTGCCGCGCAGGATCCGCGCGAAGATCGGGGTGTTGGTCAGGGCGACCGCCAGCATGATCTGCGGCAGGCCCCGGCCGAGCCAGGCGACGATCCCGATGGCCAGCAGGATGCCCGGGATCGAGAGCAGCACGTCGACGATCCGCATCAGGACGTTGTCGATCTTGCCCCCGGCGGCGCCCGCGAGCGCGCCGATCAGCCCGCCGAAGATCAGCGCCATGATCACGGAGCCGACCGCCACCACGAGGCTGACCTGCGCCCCGTAGAGGATGCGCGAGTACTCGTCGCGGCCCTGGAGGTCGGTGCCCATGATGTGCTGCGGGCTGGGCGGCTGGAGGCGGTCGGCGAGGGACCCCTGGAGCGGGCCGTACGGGGCGATGAGCGGCGCGAAGATCGCCGTGAAGACGAAGATCGAGATCAGCACGAGCCCCACCACGGCCGGCCCGTTGCGCAGCAGGCGCCGGAAGGCGTCCCGCCACAGGCCGCGGCTCGCCCGCTCCTCGGTGTGGCGTCGTGCCTTGGTGTCGACGGTGATCGTCGCCATCAGGAGTACCGGATCCGGGGGTTGATGAAGGCGTAACCGACGTCCACGATGAGGTTCACCACCAGGAAGATCAGGGCGAAGATCATGATCGTCGACTGGACGACGAAGTAGTCGTGGTCCTGGATCGCCTCGACGGTCCAGCGCCCGACCCCGTTCCAGGCGAACACGGTCTCGGTGATGACGGCGCCCGCGAGCAGGCCGCCCACCTGGAGGCCGATGACGGTGACCACCGGCAGCCACGCGTTGCGCATGACGTGGCGGTTGTCGACCCGCTTCTCGGTCAGGCCCTTGGCGCGTGCGGTTCGCACATAGTCCTCGTTGGCGACGTCGAGCACGGAGGCCCGGGTGATCCGGGTGATGATCGCGAGCGGGATCGAGCCCAGCGCGATGGCGGGCAGGATCAGGTGCTGGACCCCGTCCCAGAACGCCGGCAGGTTGCCGTCGAGGAGCGTGTCGATCAGCACGAAGTTGGTGTGGTACTCGATGCCGAGTCGTGGGTCGAGCCGGCCGGCGGCCGGCAGGATCTTGAGCTGCACCGCGAAGATGTACTGCAGCGTCAGGCCGAGCACGAAGATCGGGATCGAGACGCCGAGCAGGCTGATGGCGGTGACGGCGCCGTCGCCCAGGCCCTGGACGTGGCGGGCGGCGAACCGGCCGAGCGGGATCCCGAGGCCGACCGCGAACAGCAGCGCGGCGACCGTGAGCTCGACCGTGCCGGGGAAGCGCCGGAAGAACTCGTCGACGATGGGCCGGTTGTTGATGATGCTCTTGCCGAAGTCGCCCTGGAGCAGGCGGCCCATGTAGTCGATGTACTGCTGCCACAGCGGCTTGTCGAGGCCGAGCTCCTCGCGGATCTGGACCACGAGCTCGGGCGTCGCGTGCTGCCCGAGGAGCGCCGCCGCCGGGTCACCCGGCAGCAGGTGGATGAACGCGAACAGGATGATGGACAGCCCGAACAGGACCGGGATCGTGGCGAGCAGGCGCCGGACGATGAACTTGCCCACGGCCTCGCTCAGGGCTCCTCAAACGTGACGGTCGATGAGGCTGGAAGACGGCGCCCCCCGGACCGGCAGGTCGCGGGGGGCGCCGAGTGTGTCAGGTTGGCCGCGCTGGCTACTGGTTGAGCCAGACCGTGTTGAAGAACTCGGTCAGGTTGCCGTTGCCCTGGAAGCCCTGGACGGTGCTTGCATAGGCGCCCGGCGGGGTCGAGTTCAGGATCGGGATGATCGGCAGATCGGCCCCGATGATGTCCTGCGCCTTCTCCCAGTTGGTCTTGGCGTCGGCGTCGTTCGTCGCGGCGAGCGCGTCGTCGAACGCCTTCTTCAGCTCGGGGGTGCCGTAGCTGAACTGCGGGTTCGGCGTCCCGTCGCTGTTGAAGTAGAACAGGTCGGTGATCAGGAAGTTGTCCGGACCGGCCCAGTCACACGTCCAGCCGAGGAGGAACATGGGGAACTTGCCCGTCGCGGAATCGCTCAGGTAGCCGGTCCGCCAGCCCTCGGTCTTGAAGTTGATCGTGAAGCCGACCGCCTCGAGGTCCGTCGCGATCGCCTCGGCCAGGCCCTTCGGATCGGGCATGTACGGGCGGGCGACGTCGGACGGGTAGTAGAAGTCGATCTTGAGCTGGTCGGCCGGGACGCCGGACGACGCGATCAGGGACTTGGCCTTCTCGGGGTCGTAGGTCGGCAGCCCGAGCGCCTTGTAGTCCGCGGTGGCCGGCGGCATGAAGCCGTCCGCGACCTTGGCCAGGCCGGCGTAGAAGGCGTCGATGTACGACTGCTTGTTCAGCGCGTAGCCGATGGCCTGGCGGATCTGCAGGTTGTCGAACGGCTTGGTCCCGTTCTGGAGCCCGAGGTGGAACTCGTTGCAGGACACGCCGCGGTCGATGACCTTGAAGTCCGGGGTCGACGTGAGCGACGCGACGTCGTTCGGGGCGACCGTCTGGGCGAAGTCGATGTCACCTGCCTGGAGCGCGTTCAGCTCGGCGGTCTGGTCCGCGAACGGCTTGAACGTGATCGTGTCGAGGTGCGCCGTGTTCGGCGTGTCCCAGTAGCTGGGGTTCTTGACGATCGTGACGTGGTCGTTGGGGACCCATTCCTTGTACATGAACGGGCCGGTGCCGACCATCGACTTGCCGGTGCCGCCGGTGCCCTGCGCGTAGGGGCTCTTCGCCGGATCGGGATTGTCGGCGTCGCCCGCCTTGAGGGCGGTCGGGCTCTGGATCCCGAACTGCGGCAGGTTCTGGCTGATCAGGAAGTTCGACTGCGGGCGCTTCAGCGTCATCACGACCGTCTGCGGGTCGGGCGACGTGACGCTCACGAGGTTCGAGTCGGGCCCGAAGCCGAGGGTGGCGCCGAAGTAGTAGTTGTAGTCGTTCTGGAGCTCTTTCGGCGCGTTCTTCTGGCGCTCGTAGTTGTAGATCACGGCGTCGGCGTTGAAGTCGGTGCCGTCGTGGAACTTCACGCCCTCACGGAGCGCGAAGGTGTAGGTCAGGCCGTCGGCGCTGACGGTCGGGAGGGCGGACGCGAGGAGCGGCCGGAGCTCGCTGGTGGTGCCGGGGACGAGCCCGACGAGGCCCTCGACGACCTGCTGGTGGATGTACGACGAGTTGCTGTCGCTGACGAGGGACGGGTCCGCGAGGACCATGTCGCCCGGAAGGCCGACGACGAGCGTGCCGCCATCCTTGGGGGTGCCGGCGTCGGAGCTGGCCGACGGGGCCTCGCTCGACGCGACCGCGCTGGGCGCGGTGCTCGGGGTGGTGCTCGCCGGGGCCTGTGACGGTGCGGTCGTCGGCGTCGCCGACGATCCGCAGGCGGCGACGATCATCGTGGCCGCCGCGAACAGGGCCCCGATTCGAATACGGGACATGCTGCCTCCTCCAAATACCGGGAGTCGCGACTCTCGTCGCCAGGTGGCCGGCCCGGCTGCCGGTGACCCACCTCGTCGAAGCATGATACTCACCGTACGTCCGCGCGCCTGTCGAGGTTCGCAGGAGCACCGTTGAGAGTCGCGGAGGTTGCCGACCCGGATGCCCCACCCGCGCCACGCCCTGCTTGTCGTCGCCGCCTCGATCGTCCTCGCGGCGTGCGACGCTGCGCCTGCACCGAGCGGACCGCTCGTGGGCGGCAGCGCGACCCCTGACGCCTCCGCGTCGGCCGCTCCGGAGACCGCGGCGCCGTTCACCGCGACCTCCTGGCCCGCGGGCGGATCGGCGTGTGGGACGGAGGGCTACCGCGGCGAGCTCGGCCGGATCGAGGCGACGGACGCCCGCACGGTCGTGTTCACGCTGTGCGCCCCCGACGGCGCGTTCCTCGCCAAGCTCGCGCATCCCGCCCTGGGCATCCTGGACTCGGCCGCGATCGCGCGCCTCGCCGCCGACCCGGCCTCCGCGCGCTCGCTGGCCGGCACGGGCCCGTACCGGATCGACGCCTGGCTCCCCGGCAAGAACGTGCGGCTCGTGCTGGCGGACCCGTCGACGGCGGGGCCCGGCCACGTCCCGACGGTCGTCCTGCGCTGGGCCGCCGACCCGACCCAGCGGACGATCGGGCTCCAGTCGGCGGTCGTCGACGGCATGGACGCGCCCGGCGCGGCCGACCTCGACCGCATCGCGACGCTCCCCGAGCTCGCGGTCACGCCGCGCAACGGCCTCGCGACCGCGTATCTCGGGTTCGGGACCGGCTCCGGGCTCGGCAAGACCGCCGTCCGGCGCGCGCTGGCCGGGAGCCTCGATCGCGACAGCCTCGCCGGCGACGCGATGGCGGCCGGCTCGACCATGGCGACGCACGTCACGCCGTGCGACATCGAGGGCGGCTGCGGCGGCCGCGACTGGTACGGGTTCAACGCCCCGGCCGCGTCCGCGGCGTTGGCCGCCGCGGGGTTCGACCTGTCGTCGACGATCCCGCTCCACATCCCGGACCAACCCGTGCCGGGGCTCCCCGACCCGGCCGGCCTCGCCGCCGCGGTGGCCGACCAGCTCAAGACCAACCTCGGGCTCGACGTGCGGGTCGATCCCGGGCCGGTCAAGGACTACCAGGACGCCCTCGCGACCGGCAAGCTCGACGGCTTCTACCTCGGCGGCGTCGCGTCGTCGATCGCCGACCCCGCCGCGTTCCTCTCGCCGCTGTTCGGCAAGGGGGTCAAGACCACGGCCGCGGGACGGACTCCCAACGCGACGCGCGCCATCGCCGACGCCGGCAAGACCGCCGACCCCGCGGCGCGTGCCGAGGCATTCACCCGCGCGAACGAGGCCATCCGCGACGCCGCGAGCATCGTCCCGCTCGCGCACCCTGGGTCCGTGGCCGCGTTCCGCAGTGACGTCATGGGCGTCGTCACGTCGCCCATCGGGCTCGACCCCCTGGGCTCGTTCACGCCCGGGGACCGGAGCCAGATCGTGTTCATGCAGGCGACGGAGCCCGACGGCGCCTACTGCGGCGACCAGGCGACCGTCGACGCCTACCGGCTGTGTGGCCTCGTCCAGGAGGGCCTGTACGGGTTCCAGCCGGGCACGATGATCGTCGAGCCGCGCCTCGCCACCCGGTGCGAGCCCAACACCGACGCGACGGTCTGGACGTGCCGGCTGCATGGCGGCGTGAAGGACAGCGACGGCGCCCGGATCGACGCCGGCGACGTGCTGGCGTCCTTCGTGGCGCAGTGGGACCGCTCCCAGCCGTTGCGCAAGGGCTCGGACGCGCCGTTCAGCGCCTGGGACGAGCTGTTCGGCGGCACGATCGGCGGCTAGCGCCGGGCTACTTGACCAGCTGCCGCTGCATCAGGAGCGCCTCGTCCACCATCGGGCCGAGGACCGCGCGGACCTGCCCGTAGGCCTCGAAGCCCTTGGCGAGCTGGTCGCTGCCGGCGGTCACGCCCGCGGCGTCGCTCTTCGCGATCGAGTCGCGCAGCTTCGTGGCGCCGGCCAGCATGTCCGGCAGGGCCGTCTGGTAGGCCGTCCAGGCCGGCATCGTGACGGGATCGCCCTTGAGCCGGTCCGACTCGAACTGCAGGTTGCCGACCAGGACCACGAGGTCGGCGGCCGTGTGGTACATGCCCGTCAGGTCCTGGTTGCCGGCCTCGGTGCCGATGTCCTCGTTCGCCTTGGTGACCCGGCCGTCATAGACGCCGAGGTTCACCAGGGCCTCGATGATGTTGCTCGGCCACGGCGTCGCGCTCGGGTTGGGCGTGCCGGCCGCGGCGCCCGAGGACCCGGCGTCGGACGGGACCGCGGCCGAAGCGGAGGCCGTCGGGCCCTGGCTGGGGCTGGGCGACGACCCGCCCGAGCCGCACGCGGCGACGAGGAGGGCGAGCACGAGCCCGGCGGCTCCGGCGGCTTGATGGCGTCGACGAACGGATCGGGCGGGCGGCGCGAGACGGGGCTCGGGGATCACGCGTCGTCGGTGGCCGCCGCGACGATCGCCGGGGTCTCGGCGGCAGCCTGTGCGACCGTGGTGGGGCTGACCTCTTCCGCCCAGTGGCACGCCACCTGGTGGCCTTCCTGCCCGAAGGTGCGCAGCTGCGGCTCGACGGTCGAGCAGTTCTCGGGATTGCCGAGCCGCTCGCGCAGCCAGCAGCGGGTGTGGAACCGGCAGCCCGAGGGCGGCGCCGCCGGCGACGGGACGTCGCCCTTGAGCACGATCCGGGACTTGCGACGGCGCGGGTTGGCCTCGGGGATCGCCGACAGGAGCGAGACCGTGTAGGGGTGCCGGGGGTCGTGGTAGAGCTGGTCGACGGTCCCGATCTCGGCGATCTTGCCGAGGTACATCACGCCCACCCGGTCGGAGAAGTACTGGACGACCGACAGGTTGTGGCTGATGAACAGGTAGGTCAGGTTCAGCTCGCGCTTGAGGTCCAGCAGCAGGTTGAGCACCTGGCTCTGGATCGACACGTCGAGGGCCGAGACGGGCTCGTCGGCGACGATGAAGTCGGGCCCGAGCGCGAGCGCGCGGGCGACGCCGATGCGCTGTCGCTGGCCGCCGGAGAACTCGTGGGGGTAGCGCCGCGTGTACTCGCGGCGCAGGCCGACGAGCTCGAGCGAGTCCTCGACCCGCTTGTCGCGGGTGGCGCGGTCGGTCAGGCCCTGCGCGAGGAGCCCCTCGCCGATCAGGTCGGACACGGGCATCCGCGGGTTCAGCGACCCGAACGGGTCCTGGAAGATGATCTGCATCCGGCGCCGCAACGGGCGCATGTCGTCGGGGTCGACGTCGGCCAGCTCGTAGCCGTCGAACACGACGCGACCGTCCGTCGACGGGGTCAGCTGGATGATCGTGCGCCCGAGCGTCGTCTTGCCGCAGCCCGACTCGCCGACGAGGGCGAACGTCTCGCCCGGCATGATCTCGAAGTCCACGCCGTCGACCGCGTACACGGTGCCGATCTGCTTGCGCAGGATCCCGCCGTAGATCGGGAAGTGCTTCTTGAGCCCCTGGACCGTGAGCAGCGGCTGACCGGGCGCGAGTCGCGTCGGCGCGGCCACGTCCGCCGCGATCGCCTCGATGGCGCTGCCGCCGGCGGCCGCGACGGCCGTCGAACCGGACTCGGCGAGCAGCGGCGTGGCGATGGGCCGCGCGCCGGTCTCGTCGGCTCGCAGGGGTCGCTCGTGGACGCCGTTGAACCACGCGGACCCGCGCGCGAAGTGCCACGCGGAGGCGATGGAGAACACCAGGCCCGGCGTGAGCGCGAGCTGGAGGAAGAACACGAGGTTCGGGTCGTTGAACCGCGTCTCCATCGTGACGATGAGGTAGCCGAAGACGATCGCCAGGACCGCGTCGGTGAGGAGGGCCAGCGCGAGCGCCCACTTCTGGCGGGTCTTCGTGAGCCGCACGACCAAGATCAGGAAGGCGGTGAGCGGCAGGGTCACGAGCGCGGCCGGCAGCAGCAGGCTGACCGCGCCCTTCGCGCCGATCAGGATGCCGACCACGACGAGCGTCAGGACGAACACGGCGTAGCCGCCGAGCGAGAGCATGAGCGCGCGGCCGTTGCGGATCGACGCCGGCGGGCGCCGGCGCAGCCGGCGATGGACGACCGGCTCGACCGGGATGACGGCGTCGGTGGCGGCGGTCATTGCGGCTCCACTACCGAGGTCGACGTCGATGTGCCGTCCGACCGTCATGTTCTCCTCGTGCGCCGTGACGGCGGCCGCGAGCCGGGCCGACTCACCCGCGAGGTGCAGGTGGCATCGCGAGCGGCGGCCGCTCGTCCCGACCGGGTACAGCTCCGGTGGCGCGGTCCGGCACACGTCCCAGGCGTACGGGCAGCGCGGCTCGAAGCGGCAGGCCGGCGGCAGGTGGAACGGTGACGGGACGACGCCCTTGATCGCCGAGAGGCGGCCGCCGCGCTTGTCGACGGTCGGGATCGACTCGATCAGGCCCATCGTGTAGGGCATGCGCGGCTCGAGGAGCACGTCCTCGACGGTCCCCTCCTCGACGATCTGGCCCGCGTACATCACGATCGCGTGGTCGACCATCTCGGCCACCACGCCGAGGTCGTGGGTGATCAGGAGCAGCGCGGCCCCGGTGCGCTCCTGGATCGCCTTGAGCAGCTCGAGGATCTGCGCCTGGACGGTGACGTCGAGCGCCGTCGTCGGCTCGTCGGCGATCAGCAGCTTGGGATCGCACGAGAGCGCCATGCCGATCATCACGCGCTGGCGCATGCCGCCGGAGAGCTCGTGCGGGTACTGCTTGGCCCGCCGCTCGGGCGTCGGGATGCCGACCAGCCGCAGCATCTCGACCGCCTGGTCCTTCGACTCGCGGTCGCTGACCTTCTTGTGGAGCTTGACCTGCTCCGCGATCTGGTCCCCGACCGTGAACACCGGGTTCAGGCTCGTCAGCGGCTCCTGGAAGATCATCGCCATCTCGTTGCCCCGGAGCTTGCGCATCTCGTTCTCGGGCAGCGACAGGATCTCCCGGCCGTCGAACCAGATCTCGCTCCCCTCGCCGATCTCCGCGGGCGGGATGTCGAGCAGGCGCATGATCGTCATCGCCGTCACGCTCTTGCCGGATCCCGACTCGCCGACGATGCCGAGCGTGTGGCCGCGCTCGAGCGAGAAGCTGATCCCGTCGACCGCCGGCACGACGCCGTCCATCACGTTGAACGACGTCCGCAGGTTGCGAACGTCGAGCAGGAGGTTGTCGGCCGGCGGTACCCCGAGTCCGGGGCGGATGGTGGTTGTCTCGGTCATGCTCGCGATCTCGGATCGAACGCGTCCCGGAGGCCGTCACCGACGAAGTTCACGGCCAGCACGGTCACGATGATCGCGAGACCCGGGAACAGCGGCCACCACCAGTTGCCCTGCGTGATGAACTGCAGTCCTCCGGACAGGATGTTGCCCCAGGTCGGGGTGGTCGGGTCGACCCCGAAGCCGAGGAAGCTCACGAACGCCTCGGCGATGATGTTGCCGGCGATCAGCAGCGACGCCACGACGACGATCGGGCTGAAGGCGTTGGGCAGGATGTGGCGGAAGATGATCCGCCGGTCGCGGACGCCGACGGCGAGCGCCGCCTCGACGAACTCCCGTTCCCTGATGGACAGGAACTGGCTGCGCACGAGCCGGCTGACGCCCATCCACGACAACAGGCCGAAGATGATGACGATCGAGAACACCGTCCCGCGGCCGAGGAAGCTCGCCGCGACGAGGATCACGAACAGGCTCGGCAGGCTGAGCATCACGTCGACGAGTCGCATCAGGACGTTGTCGACGATGCTGCCCATGTAGCCGGCGATCGCGCCGACGATCGTGCCCAGGATGACGCCGATCGCCATGCTGGTGAACCCGATCATCAGCGACGAGCGCGCGCCGTTGACGACCAGCGTCAGCACGTCGCGCTGCAGGCCGCCGGTCTCGCCCATCGGGTGCTGGAGCGACGGCGGCCGGCCCGCGGACACGATCTGGTCGGGCTTGGGGATGTCCGTGAACTTGAACGGCAGCAGCACCGGGCCGATGATCGCGACGACGATCAGGATCGCGATCATCACGAGCCCGATCAGCGCCAGGCGGTGCTTCTTGAACTTCCGCCAGGCGAGCTGCCACTGGTTGAGCGACTTGAGGCCGACCTCGTAGTCGACCGGCAGCGGCGCCTCGACGATCTCGGGCGCCGCGCCCGCGACGATCGGCTCGATCTTCTGCGTCATCGTCGCGACCTCAGTACTTGATGCGCGGGTCGATGACGCCGTACGTGATGTCGGCGACGAGGTTGGCGAAGACCACGAGGATGGCGGTCACCAGGAACACGCCCATCAGGATCGGATAGTCGAAGCTGCGCGTCGCGTCGATGGTCAGCTTCCCGATCCCCGGCCACGAGAAGATCGTCTCGGTGATCAACGCCCCGGTGAACAGGAACGGGATCTCGAGGCCGATGTTCGTCACGACCGGGAGCAGCGCGTTCCGGAGGGCGTGCTTGAAGTGGACGGTCCGGGCCGGGAGGCCCTTGGCCTTGGCCGTGCGGACGAAGTCCTGGCCCAGCGACTCGAGCATGCTCGCCCGGACGAAGCGGCTGTCGCCGGCGATGCTGACGACGACGAGGGTGATCAGCGGCAGCAGCATGTGTCGCGAGATGTCACCGATGGCCGAGAGCGTGTGCTGGGAGAAGTACGTCCAGTACTGGTCGCTGCCGAACGGCGGCGAGGCCCGGGTGTCCGTCATCCCGCTCGCCGGCAGGATCTTCAGGGTCCCCGCGAAGATGAAGATCAGCATGATGCCCAGCCAGAAGGTGGGCATGGCGAGGCCGACGTACGAGAAGATCGTCGCCCCGTTGTCGAACGCCGAGTAGCGGTGGATCGCGGCGTAGACGCCGAGCACGATCGCGATCGCCAGCCAGACGATGAGGGCCGTGCCGGCGAGGATGAACGTCGGCAACGCGGCGCTCGCGATCCGGTCGCTGACCTTCTGGCCCGACGTGATCGAGTAGCCGAAGTCGCCGTGCAGGACGCCGTTGTCGGCGCCGCTGATCGCCGTGGGCAGGAAGTTCGGCCAGCCCGAGGGTCCGATGAAGGCGGCCGCCGTCGGCAGCGAGCCGAACACGACGCCCTCGGTCTCCGGGTTGCAGAACCCCATCCAGCGGCAGTACTGGATCGGGATGGGCTGGTCGAGGCCCCAGGCCTGCTTGAACGCGAGCTTCTGCTCCTCGGTCATCTTCGGGTTGTTGGCGAACTTCGCCGTCGGGCCACCGGGCGCGGCGAGCAGGATCCCGTAGACGACGATGGTGATTCCGAACAGGACGGGGATCGACTGGATGATCCGTCGGAGCACGAACTTGGTCATCGGCGTTCAGCCTCAGCCCGGAGCGGTTGGTGGATGGGGCGTCCGGCCGTCAACCGACCGGACGACTTGCGCGGAAGGTACACCTCTGGCGACCTCCACGCTGGGTAGCCGAACGAGGCGCCCGCGGACGGACGCCTCGTTCGATTGCGTTTCAGCAGACCGGGGGCCTACTGGCTGACGAACCAGTCCTCACCGTTCCAGGGCGAACCGACCTGGGAACCGTTGGTGGCGTAGTTGCCGACGCGCGGGTTGGCCAGCTCCACCTGCTTGCGGTAGTAGAGCGGGACCTCGACGGTCTTGTCGACGTAGATCTTCTGGACCTGCGCAGCAGCGTCCTTGATCTTGCTGAAGTCGACGTTGTCCCGGATGGCGATGGTCGCGGCGTCGAGGTCAGGGTCGCTGACCTGGGCGTCGTTGGCACCGGTCGGCCGGAACTGGCCGCTGTTGTACCCGGTGTACAGGAACAGCGGGTCGATCGACGAGCTCGAAGCGTGCTCGGCGAGGTCGAAGTTGCTGCGGGCGAGGATGCACGGGGTGTCGTTCGTGCCCTCGTTGTAGTCGGCGAAGATCGCGCTCGGATCAACGGGGTTGATCACGCTGTCGATGCCGACGTCCTTGAGCCACGCGCTGATGAGCGCGAGGGTGTCCTGGCGGACCTGGCGGGTCGTCGTGCACAGCTCGATCTTGGCGGTCAGGCCGTTCTTCTCGACGATCCCGTCGCCGTTGGTGTCGGTCCACCCGCCGTCGGCCAGGATCTGCTTGGCCTTGGCCGGGTCGAAGGTCGCCGGGGTCTGGTCCGCGTAGAACCATGCCGACGGGCTGATCGCGGTGTTCGCGACCTGGACGTTGCCGCCCAGGAGCCGGGTGTTGATCTCGTTCTTGTCGATCGCGTAGGCGAGCGCCTGGCGGATCGCCGGGTCTGCCATCGGGCAGCCGGTGCCGCGATCCTGAACGGCCGGGTTGCGCGAGCAGCCGCCGGTGTTCGGGTTCGGGCCGTCGGTCTTGAACGGACCGGGCGACCAGTTCGGGCGCAGGTACTCGTACAGGAGGGCCGGAACCGCGGCGACCTGGTCGCCGAGATCCTGGACCTTCGGGATGTCCGAGTCCTGGAGGTCGAATGCGAGGTCGATCTCACCGGCACGGTAGCCGGCGATCATCGCGTCAGGATCGCCGTACCACTTGAAGACGACCGAGTCGAGGTTGGCCGGCTTGCCGTCCTTGGGGTTCTGGTACTGGTCGTTCTTGGCGAGACGGAGCTCGGCCGCGGGCGTGACGGACTCGTACTTGAACGGGCCCGAGACCGGCATCTTGGCGATCTCGTCGGGGCGGAAGCCCGCGCCGTTGACCTGGTCCTTGATCGGAATCTTCGGACAGGTAGTGGCGCGGCAGCGGCGCCGTCATGAGGGTCAGGTAACCCTCGAAGATCTTGCTGAAGTGCCAGATCATGTCGGTGTCCGTCGGGCACTCGAACTTGGTCAGGATGTCGAAGCCCGTGGTGACGACACCGGCGTTGTCCTTGTCGTTCGCCCATTCCCACGCGTACTTGAAGTCGTCGCAGGTGAGGGGCTGACCGTCGGACCACTTGAGGCCGTCGCGGAGCTTCCAGGTGACGGTCATCGCGTCGCCGTTCTGGCCGAGGACCACGCCACCGTTGTCGGTGGTCGGGATCGGGTCAGCGGCGAGCTGCGGGTAGTACTTGTAGTCGTTGCTGATCGTCAGCAGCGAGTGCCACACGAGCGAGGCGACGTTTGCCTCGGTGACCTGGCCGACGTAGTACGGGTTGAACTGGGTGGCTTCCTGCCAGTCACCGATGATGACCGTGCCGCCCTGCGCGCTCGCCGGCTTCGCGGCGTACGTGCTGCCGAACAGGTTGATCTCCGACGCCGCACTGGCGGACGGCGCTTCGGCCGATGCCGGTGCCGATGCCGCCGGCTCGCTGGCCGCCGGGGCCGACGGCGCTGCCGCCGACGGCGCCGTCGTTGAGGTTGTACCGCCGCAGGCCGCGACCAGGATGGCCGCTCCAGCGAACAGGCCCAACAGTTTCCGCATCAAGGCTCCTCCAAGCTGCGCTGTGTCCTGAACATGACTCCGTGGCAGTCCCACCGGGCTCGCTCCCGACTCCGGCCACGGGACTCTGCCCTGGGCGGGGTTTTGGGGAGCGCGCGTACGCATACATGCGGCCTGGGGGCTGCGCTCGGGGAAAGATCGCTTACCGCAACGGGGGTGTCAAATCCGCCTCCGACGGACCGGGCCAACGAGGTCCCGGCCGCATCACGACGGCTTGACGGCGCGCGGCATGGCGTCAGATCTGGGCACCTCCTTCCACGGCCGGATTCGGCCGTCGGGGTAGCGCTGTGGCAGCGACTGTTGAATCGCGGCATACGAGGGGGTGTCGGGCAGGGCGGCGAGGCGAGCCTCGGCGCTCCGCCACGGTTCGACGGTGTGCACGCGCACCGGCGATCCCGGGTCGACCTCGTCGACCCGTGTCGATGGACAGGCCCGGCACGATCAGCACCGCGGCGATCGCCGTGGCGGTGAGCATGCTGCCGGCCTGGAGCCGCCACGACCAGCGGTCGCGCCCCGGAGCGGTCCGGATGCGCAGGGCGCTGGTGGCCGGGACGGGCACGGCGGCGAGCTCGCGACCGGCGCGGCGGAGCGCCACGATGGTCAGCGCGTACTCGGCCATCTCCCGTTCGCAGCGATCGCATCGCTCGAGGTGGTCGAGGGCGGCGGGCGTCTTCGGGCCGCGCTCACGCCGATCGACGAAGTCGAGCAGGGCCGCGCGATGGCGCCGGCAGGCGAGGGTCCCCGTCATCACGGCCCGCGGAGCTCCGCGGCGTCGTGGACGACCTCGCCCCACGCCCCGCCGAACCGGCGGTCGGCGCTGAGGCGCCCGCGCAGGTCGCGCAGGGCGTGGTGGATGCGGCTCTTGACGGTGCCGAGCGGCAGCCCGAGCGCGTCGGCGGTCTCCTGGAGCGACCGCCCCTCGAGGTAGTACAGGATCACGACGGACTGGTGCTTGGGCGACAGGCCGGCGATGCCCTCGCGCACGATCTGGCACAGCTCCGACCACTCGGCCGTGGTGTCGGGACGCGCGGCGCCGTCGATCAGCCGCTCCGCGACGAGGTCGGTCACGGGCTCGCTGCGCAGGCGGCGCCGCCCGAGGCGGCTGTAGCACAGGTTCAGGGCGACCTTGTGCAGCCACGGCAGCGGGGACACGTCCGTGCGCAGGCGCCGGCGGTGGGTGTAGGCGCGGCCGAAGGTATCCAGGAGCACCTCCTCCGATGCTCCTGGATCGCCCGTCAACGCCAGCGCGGCACGGTAGACCGGCACGCGGTAGCGGTCGAAGAGCAGCGCGAGCGCATCGACGTCATCCTCGGCCATGCGGCTGATGAGGACGGCATCGGGGGGCGCGGTTTGTTCGGCGCGGGTCTCGCGGTCGATGTGAGCCTTCTCCGTGAGCGTCAGCGCTCCCTCGTAGCCAACCATACGACTCCGAGGCCCCTGAGGTTCAATCCCTCGTTCGGGGGTGGTGCGGCGTCAGTCCGGACACGGGGTCTCGGCCCCCGTCATGCCGCGCCAGCGCAGGTTGGGCTGGCGGGCCGCGGTGGCCTCGTCGAGGCGGCGGACCGGCGCGTTGTGCGGCGCCGAGGTGACGAGGCCCGGATCCGACTCGGCCTCGGCGGCGATCTCGATCAGCGCGTCGGCGAACGCCGTCCAGCGTCTCGAGCGACTCGGTCTCCGTGGGCTCGATCAGCATCCCCTCCTCGACGGTCAGCGGGAAGTAGATGGTCGGCGGGTGGTAGCCCTTGTCGATCAGGCGCTTGGCCACGTCCAGGGTCCGCACGCCGGTGCGCTGCTTGATCCCCGCCGCGGACGCCACGAACTCGTGCTTGCACGCGCGGTCGAACGGGATGTCGTAGGCCTCGCCGAGGCGCGCCTTGAGGTAGTTCGCCGCGAGGACCGCGTCGTCCGACACCTCGGCGAGGCCGTCGGAGCCGTGCGCGCGCAGATAGGCGAACGCGCGCACGAGGACGCCCGAGCTGCCGACGAACGAGCGCATCCGGCCGATGGAGGTCGGCCGCTCGCCGGCCGCCTCGAGGCGGTACGAGCCGTCGTCCGCCCGCAGCACGCGGGGCGCCGGCAGGAACGGGACGAGGTCGGGGCGGACGCCGACCGGGCCCGCGCCGGGCCCGCCGCCGCCGTGCGGCGTGCTGAACGTCTTGTGGGTGTTGATGTGCATGACGTCGAACCCGGCCTCGCCCGGCTTGAACCGGCCGAGGATCGCGTTGAGGTTCGCGCCGTCCATGTAGGCGAGCGCGCCGGCCTCGTGCGTCGCGTCGAGCAGCTCGCCGATCCGGCGCTCGAACAGCCCGAGCGTCGAGGGGTTGGTGATCATGATCGCCGCCGTCCTCGGGCCGAGCGCCGCGCGGAAGGCGTCCAGGTCGACGCCGCCGTCGGGCGCCGAGGGGATCGTGATCGTCCGGAAGCCGGCCATCGTCGCCGTCGCCGGGTTGGTGCCGTGCGAGGAGTCCGGCACGAGCACCTCGGTGCGCTCGTGGTCGCCGCGCGAGCGGTGGTAGGCGCGGATCATCAGGATCCCGGTGAGCTCGCCGTGGGCGCCGGCCGCCGGCTGGAGCGTGACCGCGGCCATGCCGCGAGATCTCCGCCAGGATCTGCTCGAGCTCGTACAGCAGCTGGAGCGTCCCCTGCGCGACGGCGTCGGGGGCCATCGGGTGCAGGCCCGCGAAGCCGGGCAGGCGCGCCGCCCACTCGTTGAGCTTGGGGTTGTACTTCATCGTGCACGAGCCCAGGGGATAGAAGCCCGTGTCGACCGCGTAGTTGAGCTGGCGACAGGTTGACGTAGTGGCGCACCACCTCGGGCTCGTTGAGCTCGGGCAGCGCCGGCCGGGGTCGCGCGCCGGGCGGCGGCCGGGATGCGGTCGAGCGCACCCGCCGGCGGGTGCGGGATCTTGCCGCCGCCGCGACCCGGGCGGCTGCGCTCGAACAGCGTCGGCTGGAGGCGCTCGCCGACGACGCTCATCGGACGCCCCCGGCGACGGCGACGCCGTCGCGCGATGCAGCTCCGCGGCGAGCGCGGTCGCGAACCGCTCGATGTCGGCGGCCGTCGTCACCTCCGTGGCACACACGAGCAGCCCGTCGGCGAGCGTGGGCTCGTCGGGGAGCAGGTCCGCGGTCGGGATGCCGGCGAGGACGCCACGGTCGAGCAGCCGCGCGTGGACGGCGCGGGCGTCCGGGACGCGGACGACGAGCTCGTTGAGGTACGGGCCCTCGTGGATCCGCGGCGCGCCCGCCGCGGCGAGCGCGGCCTCGAGCTCGGTCGCCCGGGCGGCGCCCAGCGCCGCGACGTCGCGCAGGCCGTGCGGGCCGATGGTGGCGAGGTAGATCGACGCCGCCAGCGCGAGCAGCGCCTGGTTGGTGCAGATGTTGCTCGCCGCCTTCTCGCGCCGGATGTCCTGCTCGCGGGCGCGGAGCGTCATCACGAACGCCCGCCGGCCGTCGAGGTCGGTGGTCATCCCGACGAGCCGGCCCGGGATCTGGCGCACGAGGGCGTCGGTGCAGGCGACGATGCCGAGGTACGGGCCGCCGTACTGGAGCGGGATGCCGAGCGGCTGGCCCTCGCCCGCGGCGATGTCGGCGCCGTACTCCCCCGGCGGGGCGAGGACCGCGAGCGACACGGGCTCGATGACGCTCACGAACAGCGCCCCCGCGGCGTGCGCGAGCCGCCCGATCTCGGGCATGTCCTCGAGCAGCCCGAGGATGCCCGGCTGGGCGGCCACGACCCCGGCGACCGGCCGCTCCGTGTCGGCGAGCAGGCGCTCGAGGGCGGCGAGGTCGGTGGTGCCGGCGGCCGGGCCGGCCGCGACCAGCGGGATCTCGTCGACCGCGAGGCCCGGCCCCGTCGGCGTACGTCGCGAGCGTCTGGCGGTAGTGCGGGTGGACGGCGCGCGAGACGAGGATCCGGTCGCGCCGCGGTCGCCCGGCAGGTCATCAGCGCGGCCTCGGCGGTCGCCGCGCCCCCGTCGTAGTGCGAGGCCGACACCACGTCGAGGCCCGTCAGCTCCGCGAGCAGCGACTGGTACTCGTAGATGCTCTGCAGCGTGCCCTGGCTGACCTCGGGCTGGTACGGCGTGTAGGCCGTGTACCACTCGCCGCGGAGCAGCAGCTGGTCGACGGCCGGCGGGGTCCAGTGGCGATAGGCGCCCGCGCCGAGGAAGCTCGCGAGGTCGACGCGGTTGCGCGCGGCGAGGCCGACCAGCCGCGCGGCGAGCTCGAGCTCGGGCTCCGCGGGGTCGATGCGCAGCGGGCTCGCGCGGAGCGGCGCCGGGATGTCCTCGAACAGGTCGTCGACCGACGCCACGCCGATCGTCGCGAGCATCCGCGCCCGGTCGTCGGCGACGTGGGGGCCGTACGGCATCGGATCAGCCCTCGGCGACCAGCCGCTCGTAGCCGGCGGCGTCGAGGAGGCCGTCGACCTGTGCCGGGTCGGCGAGCCGCACCCGGACCATCCAGCCGTCCCCGAACGGCTCGCCGTTCACGAGCTCGGGCTTGTCGGCGAGCGCGTCGTTCACGCCGACGACCTCGCCGGCGACCGGGGCGAACAGGTCGCTCACGGCCTTCACCGACTCGACCACGCCGAACGTCGCGAACTGCTCGAGCGCCTTGCCCACCGACGGCAGCTCGACGAACACGATGTCACCCAGCTGGTCGGCGGCGTACTGCGTGATCCCGATGACCGCCTCGTCGCCCTCGACGCGGACCCACTCGTGCTCCTTGGTAAAGCGCCGGTCGTCGGGGACCATCGGGCTCCTCCGTCTTTGGCGTCGCGGCGGGCGGCCACGACGGTTGAACGCGCTGTCGGCTCAGGCGGGGCGCTTGTAGAACGGGAGCGGGACGACCTCGGCGGCGACCGGCGTTCCACGAACCTCCACGGCCAGCATCGTACCGGGTTCGGCATCGGCCGGCGGCACGTAGGCCATCGCGATCGGGGTCCCCAGCGTCGGCGACATCGTGCCCGAGGTCACGACGCCGACGGGCTTGCCGGGTGCGGGGGTCGCCGCGGGCGCCGGCTCGGCGGCGTCGATCGGGGCGACGGGCGTCGCCGGGCCGAGCACCGGATAGCCGTGACGGGCGATGCCGCGGTCGCGCACGGCCAGGCCGACGAGCTGGCGCTGGACGCCGTCGCGGACGACGCGCTCGAGCGCCGCACGGCCGACGAAGTCGCCGGGCTTGGACAGCTTCACCACGCGCGCGAGCCCGGCCTCGAACGGGTTGGTCGTGCGGTCGAGCTCGTTGCCGTAGAGCGGCATGCCGGCCTCGAGCCGGAGCGTGTCGCGGGCCCCGAGGCCGACGGGCACCTGGCCGTGCGGGCGCCCGGCCTCGAGCAGCGCGTCCCACAGCTCGCCCGACCCGATCGACGTCGACGAACAGCTCGAAGCCGTCCTCGCCGGTGTAGCCGGTGCGGGCGACCTGCACCGGGATCCCGGCGACGACGCCCTCGGCGATCCCGTAGTAGCGGATCGCCGCCAGGTCGAGCTCCGTCAGCGGTCCGAGGATGTCGAGCGAGCGCGGACCCTGGACCGCGACGAGCCCGGTCGCGAGCGAGCGGTCGTCGAGGACCGCCCGGAACCCCTCGAGCCGCTCGGCCAGCGCGTCCGACACGACCCGCGCGTTCGACGCGTTGGCGACGACCATGAACCGGTCCTCGGCCAGGCGGTAGACGATCAGGTCGTCGAGGATGCCGCCGTCGGGGGCGCAGATCATCGAGTAGTGCGCCCGGCCGACGGCGAGCGACGGCGGGTCGGTCACGAGCGCGCCGGCGAGGGCGGCGCCGGCATCGTCGCCTTCGACGACGAGCTCGCCCATGTGCGACAGGTCGAACAGGCCCGGCGGCGGACCGGACGGCGCGGTGCTCCTCGATGATGCCCGCGTACTGGATCGGCATCAGCCAGCCGGCGAACTCGACGATCTTCGCGCCGAGCGCCTCGTGCCGATCGAGGAGCGGGCTCGGGAGGGGCGCGGCCGGCTCGGTCATCGGCGTCGCCGTCCGCTCATGCCGTGACCGGGAAGGTGCCGTCGGTGGCGGCCGTGGCGGCGCGCGCGACGAGGGCGCGCTCGGTCTCGAAGGTCAGCAGGGACGAGGCCTCGCCGAACGGGATCCAGCGCACCTCGGCGAACTCGTGGTCGTGGCCGGCGAGGTCGCCGCCCGTCGGCACCATGAGGAAGTAGTGCACGATCTTGTGGATCCGCGTGCGACCGGTGACGAACCAGTACTCGATGAAGTCGAACGCCCGCACGATGCTGACCTCGAGGCCGGTCTCCTCGCGGACCTCGCGGACCGCCGTCTGCTCGGTCGTCTCGTCCGCCTCGGGCGTGCCCTTGGGGAGCGTCCAGGTGACGCCGTCGCGCTCCCGTCGGCGCTTGCCGACCACGAGCTCGGGCGTGCCGTCGGTGAACCGGATGACGATGCCACCCGCAGAGGTGGCGCTGGCCTGTCTCAGGCGGGCCACGCGGGCGCCACGGAGGAGCGTCGCGATCCCCCTGCGCGGGTGGAGCTGGTCCACCGCATCCGCGAGGCCGGCGCGGGCCGGCCGCTGGCGCTGGTGCGCACGGGCTCGATCGTGAGCGCCCGCCACGGGGCGCGCAGCGCCGTCAAGCGGGCCGACGTCGGGGCGATGGAGGACCGTCCGGCGGCCGGGCGCCGCGATGAACGCCGACGCCGGGCTCAGGCCCAGGCGACGCTCGCGGGCTCGTGCCGTGGGGTGGACGTAGCGCGCCGGCCATGCCGCGAAGTGCGCGGCGGTGCTGTGCTGCATGGCCGCATCCTACCGCGTCACGGGTTGCCTGCAAGTGCGGTCCGGAGACGTTCTGCAGACTCTGGTGACAATGAGCCACGCTCAGCGGCGATCCGGGCGTCGCGCGCGAGGAGCGCCCGGTAGACCGCGAGCGTGTCGGGAGCGCCCGACCGGAGCGCCGCGACGTGCGCCGCGACCGTCCCGAGGTCGCCGCGTGCCGCGGGACCCGTGAGCGCCCGGGCGATGCCGAGCGCCCTGGCGTTGCCCAGCGTCTGCTCGACGAGCGGCAGGTAGATGCCCATCGCCCCCTCCTCGTCGAGCCCGAGCAGGCCGGCGATCTCGCGAATCGTGTCGAGCAGCGCGACGACCCCGCCGGCCGCGAGCACGGCCGCCGCGTGGTAGGCCGCCTTCGATCCGGCCGGGAGACGGACGGGAACGGCGCCGATGGACTCCGCCATCTCGGCCAGGTGCGCCGCCAGCTCGTCGTCGCCCTCGATGGCGACGGTCGCGCCCGGCAGCGCGGCGAGGGCGCGATCGAGGTCGGCGAACGCCACGAGCGGGTGGAACGCGCCGGCCTGCGTCCCGGCCGCGAGCGCCGGACGGAGCGCGTCCGCCCCCAGCACGCCGCTCGTGTGGACCAGCGCCTGCCCCGCGTACAGCCGGATGGACTCCGCGACGGCGACGACGGCGTCGTCGGGGATCGCGAGGATCACGAGCTCGACGTCGTCCACGAGGGCGTTGGCCTCGGCGAACCCGCGGGCGCCCGTCACCCGGTCGCGGAAGCGCTGCCGCCGGCCCGGGTCGCGCGACGCGACGGCACCCACGGGCCAGCCGGCCCGGTCGAGCGCGATCCCGAGCGCCATCCCGACGGCACCGGCGCCGACGATGCCGACGACCGGCCGCTCGCCCGGGGCGCTGTGCACGTGCGGGTGCTCGTGGTCGCTCGGATGTTCGTCGTCGCCGTGGCGGTGCTGGCCGGGCGGCGGCGGGTCGAGCGCGACGCCCTCGGCGTCGAGGTCGCGCAGCGTCTCCTCGTGGTCGGCGTCGCGGCGCTCGGTCGCGCGTCGGAGCAGGTCGTCGGTCTCGTCCCACGCCCTCATCGAGGCGGGCCTGCTGCCGGGCCGGGCGTGCGCGCGGTACGCTTCCACGCAACGAGTGTAGCGAGCGGTCCGAGGGCGCACCCTCATCGCCCGATCCCCGAAGGAGGATCGCCATGCCCGGGACCAACGCATTCGGAGCCCGCGCCTCGCTGGGCGCCGGCCTCCCCGACCTCTACCGGCTGTCATCGCTCTCGACCGCCGGCCTCGCGCTCGGCGTCGACCAGGGCCGGGCCCCCGTCACGCTCAAGATCCTGCTGGAGAACGCCCTGCGACACGCGGGCGGCGGGATCGTTCGCGAGGAGGACGTCGCGGCGCTCGGCGCCTGGCGCCCCGGCGGCGCGGGCGAGGCCGAGGTGCCGTTCATGCCCGCCCGCGTCGTGCTCCAGGACTTCACCGGCGTGCCCGCGGTCGTCGACCTCGCCGCGATGCGCGACGCGATGGCCGACCTCGGCGGCGACCCGGCGAAGGTCAACCCGCTGGTGCCCGCCGACCTCGTGATCGACCACTCGGTCCAGGTGGACGCATGGGGCGGCGCCGGGGCGTTCGCGATCAACGTCGAGCGCGAGTACGAGCGCAACGGCGAGCGCTACCAGCTGCTGCGCTGGGCGCAGACGGCCTTCCGCGACCTGCGCGTCGTCCCGCCCGGGACCGGGATCATCCACCAGGTCAACCTCGAGTACCTCGCGACGGTCGTGACCGACCGCGAGGACGCCGGCGGGCGCGTGGCGTACCCGGACACGCTCGTCGGCACCGACTCCCACACGACGATGGTCAACGGGCTCGGCGTGCTCGGCTACGGCGTCGGCGGCATCGAGGCCGAGGCCGTGCTGCTGGGCCAGCCGCTCTACCAGCCGATGCCGCGGATCGTCGGCGTCCGGCTCACCGGCGAGCTGCCGACGGCGTCGACGGCGACCGATCTCGTCCTCGTGATCACCGAGCTGCTCCGCGGGTTCGGCGTCGTCGGGGCGTTCGTCGAGTTCGCGGGCGACGGCCTCGCCGGCCTGTCGCTGGCCGACCGGGCGACGATCTCCAACATGAGCCCCGAGTTCGGGGCGACGTCGACGCTGTTCCCGATCGACGACGAGACGCTCACCTACCTGCGGCTGACCGGGCGGCCGGCCGAGCGCGTGGACCTCGTCGAGCGCTACGCGAAGGCCCAGGGCCTGTGGCGCGAGCCCGGCAACGGGCCCGAGTTCGACGCCGCCCTCGAGCTCGACCTCGCGACGGTCGAGCCGTCGCTCGCCGGGCCGCGGCGCCCGCAGGACCGCGTCGCGCTGGCGGGGCTGGGGGCGAACTTCCGCGCGGCCTACCCGCAGGCGGACGGCGCGCAGCGCCACCCCATCGCCGGCGCGCGAGGACGCACCGCCGTTCGGGCACGGGTCGGTGGCGATCGCCGCGATCACCTCCTGCACCAACACCTCGAACCCGACGGTCATGGTCGGCGCCGGGCTGCTCGCCCGCAACGCCGTCGCCCGCGGGCTGCGCGTCTCCCCCACCGTCAAGACCTCGCTCGCCCCGGGCTCCAAGGCGGTGACCGGGTACCTCGAGAAGGCCGGCCTCATGGCGCCGCTCGACACGCTCGGCTTCGCGCTGGCCGGGTACGGGTGCACGACGTGCATCGGCAACTCGGGTCCCCTCGCCGAGCCGATCGCCGCGGCGATCGAGTCCGACGAGCTCGTCGTCGCGGCCGTGCTGTCGGGCAACCGCAACTTCGAGGGCCGCATCCACCCGCTCGTGCGGGCCTCGTACCTCGCCTCGCCGCCGCTCGTCGTCGCGTTCGCGCTCGCCGGGCGCGTCGACGTCGACCTGACCACCGAGCCCCTTGGGACCGGGAGCGACGGTCGGCCGGTGATGCTCGCCGACATCTGGCCGACGCCCGCCGAGATCCGGACGGTCATCGCGGACTCGATCGACCCGGAGCTGTTCCGGCGCACGTACGCCTCGGTGTTCGAGGGCGACGACCGGTGGAAGGCGCTGCCGATCCCGTCGGGCGACCGCTACGCCTGGGACGAGGCGTCGACGTACATCGCCCGGCCGCCGTTCTTCGAGGGGCTCAGCGCCGAGCCCGCGCCGCTCCGCGACATCGAGGGCGCGCGGGTGCTCGCGCTGCTCGGCGACTCGGTCACGACCGACCACATCAGCCCAGCCGGCTCGATCGCCCCGTGGTCGCCCGCCGGGACCTGGCTCCAGGCGCACGGCGTCGGGCCGCTGGAGTTCAACTCGTACGGGGCCCGCCGCGGGCACCACGAGGTGATGATGCGCGGCACCTTCGGCAACATCCGGCTGCACAACGAGCTGGCCGAGGGCCGCGAGGGCCCGTACACCCGCCACCAGCCCGACGGCGACGAGGCGTTCATCTACGACGCGGCGATGCGCTACCGCGACGAGGGCGTCCCGCTGCTGGTCATCGCCGGCCGCGAGTACGGCTCGGGCTCGTCGCGCGACTGGGCGGCGAAGGGCACCACGCTCCTCGGGATCCGCGCCGTCATCGCCGAGAGCTACGAGCGCATCCACCGGTCCAACCTCGTCGGGATGGGCGTCCTGCCGCTCCAGTTCCTGCCCGGCGAGAGCGCGGCGTCGCTGGGCCTGACCGGCCGCGAGGCCTACACGATCCACGGCCTGGCCGAGATCGGTCCGCGCCAGCAGGTCACCGTGGCCGTGCGCTCCACCGCGGACGGCGGCGAGCGGACGTTCCGGGCGATCGCGCGCCTCGACGGTCCGATCGAGGTGGAGTACCTGCGCCAGGGCGGGATCCTGCCGGCGGTCCTGCGGCGCCTCGCCCGGGACTGAGCGTCGGCCCGCGGCCCCTGGGTCGGCCCGCGGCCCCCGAAACGGCGCGAAGCCCCCGGGCGATCCGGGGGCTTCGCTGATCAGGACCCTCGTCGGCGCGGGGAGGAGGCCGCGCCCCCGCGAGGGAGCTATCAAACCCTCCGACGGGGCGACGGCGCGCGGTGTGACGCCGGTCGGTGAAGGTTTTCGCGGTGCGTTTCAGCCTCGTGATGGGTGCCCAGGCGCGCGACGTACGCGGCCGCCTGCGCGCGCCGCTCGAGGTTGAGCTTGGCCAGGATCGAGCTGACGTAGTTCTTCACGGTCTTGTCGGACAGGAAGACCTCGGCGGCGATCTCCTTGTTCGTCTTGCCCTCGGCGACGAGGGCCAGGATCTTGCGCTCCTGCTGGGTGAGCGAGGCCAGCTCGTCGGGCTGGTCGGCCGTCGCGATGCGCCGCATCCGTTCGAGCACCTTGCCGGTCACCGCGGGATCGAGCAGCGACTCGCCGCGGCCGACCGCCTCGAGCGCCGCGACGAGATCGCGCGCCCGGACCTGCTTGAGGAGGTAGCCGCTGGCGCCGGCGATGATCGCGGCGATCACCGCCTCCTCGTCGGGATAGCTCGTCAGCATCACCACGCGCGTGGCCGGCAGCTCGGCGCGGATCTCGCGGCAGGCCTCGACGCCGGACCCGTCCGGGAGCCGGACGTCCATGACGACGAGATCGGGCTGGAAGCGGCGCGCCGCGTCGAGGGCCTCGGCGACGGTCCCGGCCTCGGCGACCACCTGGAAGTTCGGACGCCGGTCGAGCACGGCCGACAGGCCCTCGCGCACGACCTCGTGGTCGTCGACGATCAGCAGCGTGAGCGGACGGGCCGTCCCCGCCGGCGTGTCAGTCATCGTGGCTCCTCTCGCCCGATGGCGGCAACGTCACCCGGACCTCGATCCCTGCGCCGGGTCCGCCGGCGAACGCCAGGTCGGCGCCGATCGCCGCCGCCCGCGAGCGCATGTTCGCGAGCCCCTGGTGGCCGATGGTCGCAGCCGCCGACGGGTCGAAGCCGCCGCCGTTGTCGGTGACGGCGATCACGAGGCCGCCGTCGGTGCTCTCGCCGACCGCCACCGTCGCGCGCGTGGCGCCCGAGTGGCGGGCGACGTTGCTGAGCGCCTCGTTGACGATGCCCAGCAGGTTGGCGGTCGTCGTCGCCGGCAGGCTCGCGCTCGAGCGGCTCCGCCCGGAGCTCCACGTCGATCATCGAGTTGTGCCGCAGCTCCTCGACGATCGCGGCGAGGCCGGCGACGAGCGTCGTGCCCTCGAGGAGCTCCGGGCGCAGCCCGAAGATGAAGTTGCGGATGTCACGGATCGTCAGGTGGAGGCTGTCGATCGCGCGCTCGACCCGCCGGACGACCTCGTCGGGATCGTCGTCCATGAGCTCCGGCACGTCCTCCAGCGACAGCCCGACGCCGTAGATGCTCTGGATGATCCCGTCGTGGAGATCGCGGCTGATCCGCTCGCGCTCGTCGACGACCGCGAGCCGCTGGACCTGCTCGTGGAGGCGCGCGTTCTCGATGGCGATGGCCGCGTGGCGGGCGAACGTCTCGACGAGCTGCTGGTCGGCGGCGGTGAACTCGCCGCCGCCGTGCTTGTCCGTGAGATACAGGTTGCCGACGGAGCGGCCCTTGATCGTGACCGGCACGCCGAGGAAGCTGTGCATCGGCGGATGGTTCGGCGGGAAGCCGTGGCGCCGCGGATCCCGCTCGATGTCCGGGATCCGGAGCGAGCGGTTCTCGGCGACGATCAGCCCGATGAAGCCGTGGCCCTCGGGCAGCGGCCCGATCGACGCGCGGGTCTCCGGGTCCATGCCGGACGTGATGAACCGCTCGATGACCGCGTGGTCATCCACCGTCCCGAGCGCCGCGTAGCGCGCCCCGACGAGCGGCCGGACCTGGTCGACGATCACCTGGAGGACGTCGTCGGCCGAGACCAGGCCCGCGATCGCTCGTGTCGCTGCGTCGAGCGCGTCGTAGACCGGCTCTCTCGCCGCGATCCCATCCATCGGTCCCATCCCGGCGACGGTAGCAGAGCGCCCGAACGGCGATCCGCGGGCCGATCGGCCCGCTGTTTCGGGCCCATCGGACCCTCGCACGGCGAGGGCGCGGTGCCACGATCGCCGGTATGACCACGAATGCCGGTCTCGCCGCATCGCGTGCTCCTCGCGATCGACCTCACGAGCGCGTCGTCCGGCGCGATCGACCAGGCGATCGCGATGGCGTCGGCCGATCACGCCGACCTGGTGGTCTTCAGCGTCGTCGAGCCCTCGAGCCTGCACCTGCCCGGCGGGCGTCCCCGGCGCGTCGACCAGGAGCGCGACCGTCTGGAGTCGGGCGTGCGGAGCGTGGTCGGGCGCGCCCATGCGGCAGGGCGTGACCGCGACCTACCTGATCTGGGAAGGCGACCCGGCGGAGTCGATCCTCGAGGCGTCGGCCTCGGAGGGCGCGGACGTCATCGTGCTCGGCTCGCGCCGGCGGACCGACCTGCGGCGGCTGCTGCTCGGCAGCGTGTCCGTCGGAGGTGTCGCGGCGAGCCGCCTGCCGAGTGGTGGTCGTCCCCGCCTGAGCTGCCGGCACGGCGCGCTGGCCGGGGGCCGGATGGCCCGGGTGGGCAGGGCCGCATGACCCCGAAGCAGGGCGATGCGGCACCTGTGGCCGCGGCCCCCCGAGCCCACGATGGCGACGAGTTCGACGACCGGCCAGGAACGATGCCGGCGCACCGGGCTCGAGCGGAAGGAAACGCATCATGGACAAGGGCAAGGGCCTCGCGGCACTGCGGATCGTCCTCGGCATCGGCTTCCTCTATGCGGGCCTCGAGAAGGTCTTCGACTTCGCCGGCAGCGGCAAGCCGTTCTCGGCACTCGGGTTCCTGGCGCACGGCACGGCCGGCACGATGCCCGGATCCGCGGCCGACGCGGTCGTCAACCCCACGAACGGCTTCTGGGTCGGCCTCGCGGCCAACACCGCCATCGTGGACATGTTCAACACGCTCGTCGTGTTCGGTGAGATGGCGATCGGCATCGCGCTGATCCTGGGCTTCGCGACCCGCTTCGCGGGCGTCATGGGCGCGATCCTCATGGGCCTGATCTCGATCGCGGCCTGGAACTTCGGCTTCGGCCCGATCAACGAGACGGTGCTGTACGCGGCCGTCGCCCTCTACCTCGCCTACGCCGAGGCCGGGCTCGCCTACGGGGTCGACGCCTACCTCGAGAAGACCGAGGTCGTCGCCCACCGGCCGGCGCTGCATTACCTGCTCGGGTAACGCCCGACTCAGCCTTCCAGCCGGGTCACGACCCGACGCCAGACCGGCGGCTCCCCAGGGACCGCCGGTCTCTTCGCGTGTCCGTCGGCGTTCCAGCGCCGGACACGACGACGGGGCCCGAAGGCCCCGTGGTGCGGCGTGGTCAGGATGGTGGGCGATACTGGGCTCGAACCAGTGACCTCACGGATGTGAACCGTGCGCTCTGACCAACTGAGCTAATCGCCCCGGGTCCCCGATGGGGAGGGCATTCTACCCCGGCCCGGCGACGAGGGGCCGGTCGCCGAACAGGGCCCGGCCGACGCGCACGATCGTGGCGCCCTCCTCCACGGCGACCTCGAAGTCGTCGCTCATCCCCATCGACAGCGCCGCCCCCAGGGCCGGATGCCGGGCGCGGAGCGTGACTGCGAGGTCGCGCAGCGAGCCGAACGTCGGGCGGGCGGCCTCGGCCGCGTCGACGAGCGCGCCGATGGTCATCAGGCCGTCCACGCGCAGGTTCGGCAGGCCGAGGATCTCGGGCAGGGCCGCGCGCGACGTCGTCCGGCCCGAAGCCGGCCTTCGCGGGGTCGTCGGCGACGTTCACCTGCAGGAGGACGGGCAGCGGCCGGCCCGCCCGTCGCTCGCCGGCGAGGCGGTCGAGACGCCGCGCCAGCTCGAGGGTGTCGACGGATTCGACGACGTCGAACAGCTCGACGGCGCGCCCCGCCTTGTTCGACTGGAGCGGCCCGATCAGGTGCCACGTGGCGCCGTGCGTCGCCGGGACCTTGGCGGCTGCCTCCTGCACGCGGTTCTCCCCGAGGATCTCGAGGCCCGCGTCGATGGCGGCCTGGACGCGGTCGGCCGCGACGGTCTTGGAGACGGCGACGAGCGTGACCTCGCGCGGGGTCCCGCCCGGCCCGCGCGGCGGCGCGCTCGATCCGCTCGAGGACGCGCTCGCGCGCGGCGGCGAGGGCCGCGATCGCGGGATCGGCCATCGGCGATGCCGTGCAGCGCCGGGGTCGCCCGGCGCCGCTCGTGACTACCGGCGGCGGAGGAAGCTCGGGATCTCCAGGTCGTCCGCGTCGTAGCTCGGCGCGCGCTTCGGCGCGGGCTCGCCGACGGATCGCGGCGCGGCGGGCGTGCCGTTCGACACCGGGGCGTCGTACGCGTCGGGCTCGACGACGTCGGTCCGCTGGCGCTCGAGCTCCTCGAGGAAGTCCCGCGGCTGGACCTGGGCGCCGGTGATCGCTCCGGCCGCCGAGGCGGACGCCGGGCGGGCGACGCCCGCGGGGACGCGCTCCTGGGTCGCGGCGCGCTCGGCGGCGGGCCGGCGGCGGCCGTCGAAGCCCGTGGCGATGACGGTGATCATCACCTCTTCGCCGAGGCGCTCGTTGAAGCTCGTCCCGAAGATGATGTTCGCCTCGGGATCGGCCGCGGCGCGGATCTCCTCGGCGGCCTCGGTCACCTCCCACAGGGTGAGGTTCGAGGAGCCGGTGATGTTGAACAGGATGCCCTGCGCGCCGGAGATGTTGATCTCGAGCAGCGGGCTCGCGACGGCCTGGCGTGCGGCCTCGAGGGCACGGTTCTCGCCCGTCGCGCGGCCGATGCCCATGAGCGCGGAGCCGGCGTCCTTCATGATCGCGCGCACGTCGGCGAAGTCGAGGTTGATCAGGCCCGGCACCGTGATGATGTCGCTGATGCCCGCGACGCCCTGGCGGAGGACGTCGTCGACGACCCGGAACGCGTCGACGATCGAGGTGTTCTTCTGGACGACGTCGCGCAGGCGGTCGTTCGGGATCGTGATCAGCGTGTCGACCTTGGCCTTGAGCTCTTCCGAGGCCTTCTCCGCGACCAGCTTGCGCCGGCTGCCCTCGAAGCTGAACGGCTTGGTGACGACGCCGATCGTGAGCGCGCCCTGCTCCTTGGCGAGCTCCGCGACCACCGGGGCCGCGCCCGAGCCGGTGCCGCCGCCGAGCCCTGCGGTGATGAACACCATGTCGGAGTCCACGATGGCGTCCGCGATCTTGTCGCGATCCTCTTCGGCGGCCCGCTGCCCGATCGACGCGTCACCGCCGGCGCCGAGGCCGCGCGTGATCTTGTCGCCGATGCGGATCTTGTGCGGCGCGTCCGACTGCAGCAGCGCCTGGGCGTCCGTGTTGCAGGCGATGAACTCGACGCCCATCATCTCGGCCCGGATCATCCGGTTGACCGCATTGCTGCCGCCACCGCCGACGCCGATGACGCGGATGAGGGCGAAGTTCTCGGAGTCGGAACGCAGGGCCATCAGCGCTCTCCTGATTGTCGAGTGTGGCGGCGAGCGATTTGTCCGCTCGTCCCGTTGGGGGGCGCGCCGGTCCCGGATCCGGCTTCGCGACGGGTCTGCAGGGTCAGGGCGGGAAGTATACCCGCGTCACCCAGCGTGCTGTCCACGGGTAGGACCCCGCCGCGCGTGCGTCGCAGGACCTTCGGCGGTGCGCTCGCGCACCGATGACGCGACGATGCACAGGCTGAACGTAACGGAGAAGGCTCTCCGCTCGCGTCGGACCCGGAGCCGTCAGCCGGCGAGGAAGGAGAGCGGATCCGGCGGGCGGCGTTGTCGGCGTTGGGATCGAGGAGCGCGATCGACTGCCAGGTCCCGAGCGCCAGCCGGCCGCCGATGACCGGCACGGTGATCGACGGGGCCGCGAGCAGCGGCAGCACGTGGTCTGCGCCGTGGCCCGCCGACCCGTGGCGGTGCGTCCAGCGGTCGTCGCGCGGCAGGAGGCGGTCGAGGGTGGCGACGGCGTCCGATGTCCGACCCGGCGCCCAGCTCGAGGATGACGAGGCCCGCGGTCGCGTGCGGCACGAACACCGACAGGAGCCCGTCGCCGCCCGCCGACGCCTCGGCGGCGAACCGCGCGCACGCGGGCGTCAGGTCGGTGAACCCGCGGGCGCGCCCGGTCCGGACCTCGAGCTCGATCGACTGCACCGACGCCTACGGGAAGATGTAGCGGATCGCGTCCCGGAGCCGGCCGAGGCCGCCGCCGCCCGGCGCCGACTCGTAGCGCAGCGGCTCGCCCGTCGCGACCTGGATCGCGCCCCAGCGGAGGAGCCCGACGGCCGTCGCGTAGGACGGGTCCTGGATCGTGTCGGTGAGGCCCGCGATCCCCGTCGGCGCCCCGACGCGAACCGGCATCTGGAGCACCTCGCGGCCGAGCTCGGCGGTGCCGGCCAGCTGCGCGGCGCCGCCGGTCAGGATGATCCCGGCCGGCAGCATGCCGTGGCCGGTCCGGGCCATCTCGCCGCGGAGCAGCTCGAACGTCTCGCGCATGCGCGCCTCGATGATCCGGCACAGCTCCACGCGGCTGATCGTCCGGCCGGCGTCCTCGCCGAGCACCGAGACCGCGATCTCCTCGTCCTCGAGGCCGCGCAGGTCGCACGTCCCGTGCCGGACCTTGAGCTCCTCGGCGACCTGGAGCGACGTCTTGACGCCGATCGCGATGTCGTTGGTCACGTTGTTGCCGCCGACCGGCAGGACGGTCGTGTGGAACGGCGAGCCCTCGTTGAACAGGGCGAGGTCGATGGTGCCGGCGCCGATGTCGGCGACCGCGACGCCCAGCTCGTTCTCGGTCTCGGTCAGCACGGCCTCGGCCGACGCGAGGGCGTCGACGACGAGCTCGTCGATCTTGACGCCCGCCGCCTGCACGCACTTGGTGAGGTTCTGGACCGCGGTGGCGGACGCCGTGACGATGTGGGCCTCGACCTCGAGCCGCAGCGCGCTCATGCCCGAGCGGGTCCTTGACGCCCTCCTGGCCGTCGACGGTGAAGCCGCGCCGCTCGACGTGGAGCACGTCGCGGTTGTTGGGGATCGAGATCGTGCGCGCCAGCTCGATCGCGCGGCGGATGTCGTCGCGGGTGACCTCGCGGTGGTGCGCCGTGACCGCGACCTGGCCGGTGGAGTTGAGGCTCTCGACCTGGGCGCCGCCGACGCCGACGAAGGCCTTGTCGATCTTCCAGCCGGACAGGCGCTCGGCGCGCTCGACGGCGTCGCGGATCGAGCGGACGGTCTGCTCGATGTTGACGACGACGCCCTGCTTGAGCCCCGAGGACGGCACCGTGCCGTGGCCGATGACCGTCAGCCGGCCGTCACGGCCGATCTCGCCGATGAGCGCGCAGACCTTGGACGTCCCGACGTCGATGCCGACCAGGACCCCTTCCCGTTCCACTGCCTGTCGTTCCTCGCTAGCGTGGCGGCTCGCCGCCCACGGTACCGGTGCCCTAGATGAAGTGCCGCCGGATGAGGGCGACGTTGTTGAAGATCCGCAATCCGAACGTGATGAGCGCCACCAGGTACAGGTCCAGGCTCAGCCGGTCGCCGATGAAGGTCAGCAGCACGGCCACGATCGCGTTGGTCACGAAGCCGCAGATGAAGATCCGATTGTCGTAGACGCCATCGAGCTCGGCGCGCACCGCTCCGAGGACCGAGTCGAGCGCGGCGAGAATCGCCACGGCCGAGTACCGGGAGAGCTCGAAGCCGACGTTGACGTTGAGGACGAGCCCGAGAGGACGCCCAGGAGCAGACCTACCAGGGGGAGGAGCACGGGCGGGCAGCCTCCGTCCGGGGTCGCCGGTACGTTACAGAGACCCGGGTCCCCGGGACGACCGGCGGGCGGTCACGGCTTGGCCTTCCCGGACGGCGCGGGGCTCGGGCGCGGCACGTAGGTGCCGTCGGTCGTCGGCCGAGGATGATCCGCTGACTCGTCCTCGCGGCCGGCGAGGAGGCTCCGGAGCAGGCGGACCTGGCCCGGGATCATGTCCGTCGTGCGGAGCGTCGG
This sequence comes from uncultured Chloroflexia bacterium, assembly GCA_963774695.1. Taxonomy (GTDB): domain Bacteria; phylum Chloroflexota; class Limnocylindria; order Limnocylindrales; family CSP1-4; genus CAIXZV01. Next base: position 78,314 of record CAVZFY010000002.1, read on the forward strand.
GGTGTAGAACCCGAAGATCGCGCTCCAGCCGATCGGGTCGCGGTCAGGACGAACCCATCCTTGTCGTTGACCGGATGGCGAGCCTCGTGGCGGCGCTGCCGACGTCGGCGGGTCGCAGCGACCCGAGCCGCGGCGCGACGTCGAGGATCGACCGGGTCGAGGTCGAGCCCATCGCCAGCGAGGGCTGCCTCGGCGCGCCGATCGTCGACCTCGGGCAGCTCGGCGGCCTGGGCCGTCGTCGCGTCGGCGACGCTGCGCGAAGATCAGGCCGTCCGGCGTCGACGAGGAAGCGCGGGTCGCCGACCTGCCAGGCGAGGACCGGCTGGCGCTCCTCGATCCGACGACCCGGAGCTCGTCCGGCAGGCCGACGCGACGACCTCCGCCGAGCGCCGGGATCGGCTGCGAGGCGCCGCTCGAGCGCGCTCGTCCCGATCGGGAAGACGTTCGTGCCGTCGCGCAGCGCGAGGCCGCGCGCACGGCGGCCTCGGTCGTCCAGGTCGCGCCCGTGACCGACCGTCCGGCGCAGCGTGAACGGCGTCCGATCGCGAGCGCCCCGTAGCATCCCGGCGAGCGCGACGAGGAGCGCCAGCGCGGCCCCCGCGCGGACCGGGCGTGCGGCCGGCCGGAGCGGCGGCCGGACGCGCCGGCGCGCGCCGGACGCCGCCGCCCGGCCGCGCGCCCGGACGCAGCGCGGACGGGCGGCCGGGGCGCGCCGGCGGACCGGCCGATCGTCGCGTCATCGTCATCGCGGCAGGTCGTCGGTGTCAGGCGTGCCGAACGCGCGCGGCGTCGCGATCCAGGGCGAGGTCGAGGATGCGCAGGCAGACGGCGGTGAAGTCGAAGCCGGCCTCCGCCGGCAGCGTCGGGAACAGGCTGATCGGGGTGAAGCCCGGGATCGTGTTGATCTCGGACAGGACGAGCTCCTCGTCGGCGACCAGGAAGTCGACCCGGGCGAAGCCCTCGGTCCCGAGCGACCGGTAGGCGTCGCGGGCGAGCTTGCGGAGCCGCCCGCGCGATGGCGCCGGGAGCTCGGCGCCGCGTCGACGTCTCGGACAGGCCGGGCGTGTACTTGGCGGCGTAGTCGTAGAACTCGTGGCCGGCCACGATCTCGCCCGGTCCGTAGATCCCGAGGGCGTCGGGCCGTTGCCGATCACCGAGACCTCGAGGTCGCGCGCGTGCGCCAGGTAGCGCTCGACGATCGCGAGGTCGTCGTACCGGAAGGCGAGCTCGAGCGCGGGACTCGCTCTCGCCGCCGTGTGCGCGAGGGTCATCCCGACCGACGAGCCGAGGCGCGCCGGCTTGACCATGAGGCGCGGATCACCCCCGGGCGCCGCCGCGAAGGCCTCCAGCTCGGCGAGCACGCCGTCGCGATCGCGCGGCCCATGCGTCCGCACGGACCTCGATCCAGTCCACGACCGGGAGGCCGAGGCCGCGCCAGATCAGCCGCTTGTGGACGACCTTGTCCATCCCGAGGGCGGACGCAAGGACACCCGCGCCCGTATAGGCAAGGCCGGCCGCCTCGATGAGCGCCTGGACCGTGCCGTCCTCGCCGAACGGTCCGTGGAGCGCGATGAAGACGACGGGCGGGGCGCGCCGCGGCGAGGCGATCCAGCGCGGCGCCGACCGCGAGCGGCCCGTCGGCGCCGAGCGCCGCCGGATCGTCGTAGGCGGCCGGCGGGCGATCGCCACGGCGGTGCCCGGCTGGCAGCCACCACCACCGGCCGTCGAGATCGATCAGGACCTGGCTGACGTCGAGCCCGGCGTCGGCAGGGCGCCGGCGATGGCCGTCCCGGACACGACGGACACGTCGTGCTCCGCCGACGGCCCGCCGAGCAGGACGACGACCGGCGGGTAGGTCGGGCGCGTGGGTCGTCACGCCGCTCCGCGCCCATCCGGCGGCGGCGTCCACGGCCAGCCGGCCCAGTCGCCGACGAACACGATCTCGGGCACGAGGTCGACACCGTGACGGTCGAGGACGTCGCGCGGACGCGGTCCAGCAGGCGGCGCACGTCCGCGGCCGTCCCGCGCCGATCGTTGACGATGAAGTTGGCGTGCTTCTCGGAGACCGTCGCCCCGCCCTCCTGGAGGCCCTTGAGCCCCGCCGCCTCGATCAGGGCGCCCGGCCGAGCCCTCGTCGGGATTCCGGAACGCGCTGCCGGCCGACGGGATCCCGAGCGGCTGGTGCTCCTGGCGCCAGTGCCGGATGTCGTCGAGGCGCGCCTTGATCTCGGCCTCGCTCGCCGGCGCCAGCGGAAGCGCGCGCCGATCACGACCTCCGCGGGCGACTCGGCGTGCCTGGTGCTTGAAGCGGCTCTCGCGGTAGGCAAAGCCGAGCTCGGCGGCGGGCAGCGCGCCTCGCTGCCGTCGGCGAGCAGGACGTCGCCGATTCGAGGACGCTCGACGTCCGCACCGTGGGCCCCGGCGTTGGCCCAGACCGCGCCCCCGACCCACCCCGGGATCGCAAGCCCGAACTCGAGCCCGGACAGGCCGGCCTTCTGGGTCTCGGTGGCGGCACGCGCCATCGGGAGGCCGGCCTCGGCACGTACGCGTCCCGTCGATGCGGCTGCCCTCGGCGCGCACGTGGACGACGAGGCCGCGGACGCCGGCGTCGGAGATGACGACGTTGCTCCCGCGCCCGAGCACGGTCAGCGGCAGCGCGCGCGCCCGCGCGAAGCGCACGAGGCCGCGCAGCTCGAACGCGTTGTGCGCGGTCGCGAGCAGGTCCGCCGGGCCACCGACACGCATCGTGGTGAGCTTGCCGAGCGGCTCGTCGCGCGCCGCCTTCACGCCGACCCGGCGCGCGATCTCTCCGGCAAGGGCGACGCGTCGAACGGGCCGCCGGCGCCCGCGGTCATCGTGCCGGCCACGCGCCGCTCCCGCGTGGCGATCGCGTCGATCTCCGCCGGGCGTCGGGCAGCGGCTCGCGCCGGCGAGGGCGAGCACGATCTCCGCGACCGCGTCGGCGGCGCCCGGCCGGCCGAGGTCGCGGGCCGCCGCGCATGGCCGCGTAGCGGGCTGGCTCGCCGAGGAGGCCCGCGACCTCCAGCAGCGAGGCCGCGTCGAGCTGCTCGTCGTCGAAGGACCGCCGCGCCGGCGGCGCCATGCGGTCTCGGCATTCGCGCCGCTGGTGGTCGCCGGCGTGCGGATACGGGAACGACCATCGGCAGCCCGAACGCGGCCGCCTCGGCGAGCGTCGACGATCCCGCTCGTCCGACGACGAGATCGGCCGCGGCGAGCGCGCGCGGAGCCGGCGCGGAGGAACGCGTCCGGCCGATAGCGGTCGCGCAGCGCCTCGGGCAGCGCTCGCGCGCGGCGGCGCCTCGGCATACCCTCGGTCCCCGCGACGTGGATGACCCCCACCCGTTCCACGAGCGCGTGGGAGCGCCGCGACCGCGGCGTTGAGCCGCCGGACGGCCTGCGAGCCGCCGAACACGAGCAGGATCCGTCGCCCGGAGGCCCCGAAGGTCGCCCGCGCCTCGCGCGGTCGATCGCCCGCGACCGCGGATCGGCGTCCCCGTCACGAGGCGCCCGCGCGGCCGAGCGCCGGCACGTCGCGGGGAACGACCGCGAGGGCGACGCGAGCCGGGCGACGACGCGGACGCTCCGGCCCGGGATCACGTTGCCCTCCCACATCACGGTCGGGATCCGCAGGACGGACGCGGCGAGCAGCACCGGGATCGCCACGTAGCCGCCGGTCGTGAAGATCGCGGCGGGGCGCCGCGCGAGCAGCAGGACGAACGGCCTGCGGGATCGACAGCGCGAGGCGGATCGGGTCGAGGACGAGGTGGATGTCCGGCCCGACCGAACGCAGCGACCGCAGGGCAGCCGGCGCAGCGGATGGCGGCCGGCGGCACGAGGCGATCCTCGAGCCCGCGGTGGCCGCCGACCCAGACCAGCTCAGCCGCTTCGGGTCGCGCGCGGAGTGCCGTCGCGACGGCCAGCGCCGGGTAGATGTGGCCGCCGGTGCCCCCGGCCGCGATCAGCAGCCGCATCGTTCCAGGTTCCTTTCTCGATCGTCTCTCGAGAGATGGACAGCAGGATCCCACGCGGCGAAGCTGACGAGCAGCGACGAGCCGCCGGCGCTGATGAACGGCAGCGTGATGCCGGTGACCGGCAGGAGCGCCACGACGACGCGCGATGTTGATGAATGCCTGGAAGCACAGCCAGGCCGTGATCCCGGCGGCGAGCAGGGCCCCGAACGTGTCCGGCGCACGGAGCGCCGTCCGGATGCCGGCATAGCCGAAGGATGAACAGGACGATCACGATCCCGGCGCCGATGAACCCGAACTCCTCGCCGATGATCGCGTAGATGAAGTCGTTCCAGGCGTTCGGCAGGTACAGGCCGCCGGCGAGCTGGCTCTCGCCGAGGCCCGCTCCCGAAGATGCCACCGAGCCCCAGCGCGAGCAGGCCCTGGATCGTGTGGAAGCCGGCGCCGAGCGGGTCCGCCCACGGGTCGAGGAAGGTCTTGATCCGGTCGAGCTGGTAGCGAACGCAGCGCCACCGCCGGCACCGGCGGCCGCCGCGCGCCCGCCGAGCTGGACGCAGGTTCGCGCCCGCGACGAAGAACATGGTGAACGCGGTGAACGCGATGACGAACGACGTGCCCGAGGTCCGGCTCGTTGAAGACGAGCACGATGATCGGGACGGTGATCACGAGGAACGGCACGGTCCCCGTCCGGAACCCGCGCACGGTGCTGCCGCGCTTGGCGAACCAGTGGGCGAGGTAGACGATCAGCGCGAGCTTCGTGAACTCGGCCGGGTGGACCGCCGGCAGCGGGCCGATCACGAGCCAGCGGGCCGACCCGCCGACGACCACGTTGATCGGGGGCACGAACACGAGGAGCAGCAGGACGACGCCGACGATGAACCGCGGCACCGACACGAGCCGCAGCCAGCGGTAGTCGACCCGCATCATCACGACCATCGCGACGAGACCGAGCGCGGCCCAGAGGATCTGCGGCCCGACGATCGCGAACGTGTCGTCCTGCTGCACGTAGGCCTTCATCGCCGACGACGAGTAGACCATCAGGATGCCGATCGCGGCGAGGGCGACGATAGCGACGAGGATCGCGTAGTCCGGCTGGTGGCGCTCGCGCTGGAGCGTGATCTGGGTCTTGGGCTGGGTGCGCGGCCGCGGCGCGGCGCGGACCGCGGTGATCGGCGTCGTGCTCATCGTCCCTCCGCCAGGCGGCCGACGGCCGCGATGAACGCCCGGCCGCGGGCCTCGTAGTCCTCGAACATGTCGAAGCAGGCGGCGGCCGGGCTCAGCAGGACGGTCGCCACGGTGCCGGCCGGCCGACGCGCGAGGGCGTCGTGGGCGAACGCGTCGGCGGTGGCGACCGCCTCGTCGAGCGTCGTGGCGCGCGTCGTGCGCGCGACGCCCGCGTCCCGCAGGAGGCCCTCCAGCGTCGGGCCGCTCTCGCCGATCAGCACGGCCGAGTCCACCGTCTCGGCCGCGACGCGCGCGAGCGCGGTGAGGTCGACGCCCTTGTCCCGGCCGCCGGCGATCAGCACGACCGGCGCCGGGAACGCGCGCAGGGCCGCGATGACGGCGTCGGGCTGGGTGCCCTGCGAGTCGTTGACGAAGCGCACGCCGTCGACCACGCCGACGGACTCCAGCCGGTGCTCGACGCCCGTGAAGCCGGCCGCGGCGCGGCGGATCGCGTCGGGCGCGACGCCGAACAGCAGCCCGACGGCGATGGCGGCGAGCGCGTTGGAGACGTTGTGGCGGCCCGGGATCGCGAGCTCGGCGACGGGCATGATCCCGCCGCCCGGACCGGTGGCCGCCGTCCCGCCGCCCGCCAGCGGCAGCCGCTCGACGGCCGCGGCGACGATCCAGCCGTCGAGCGACGCCGAGGCCGCCGGGCACGGGCCGGTCGTCGCGGTACAGGACCGCGGGTGCCGTCCCGAGGCCCGCGTAGCCGCCGACCACCGGGTCCTCGATGTTGAGCACGAGCGCGCCGTCCGGGTCGACGAGCTCGGCGAGCCGGCGCTTGACCCGGCGGTAGGCCTCGATCGAGCCGTGGCGGTCGAGGTGGTCGGAGGTGACGTTGGTGTAGACCGCGACGGTCGTGCCCCGCGACAGCGTCGGCAGCTGGAGCTCGGAGAGCTCGATGACGACGCGGTGATCGGGCGTGAGCTCCGGCAGCCGCTCGATGAGCGGCGTCCCGATGTTCCCGCCCAGGACGGCCGGGTGGATCGGGTCCGCCGACAGGATCGCGTGGGCGAGCGCCGACGTGGTCGTCTTGCCCTTGGTCCCCGTGACGCCGATGGTCGGCGCGGGGCACAGCCGCAGGAACAGGTCGGCCTCCGCGACGCAGCGCCGGGGCCGACGCGTCGCCGCCGGTCCGCCGCGCGACCAGCGCCTGGAGCTGGGCCCGGAGGCGCGGCTCCGTCGTCGGGTAGTCGGGGTTGATGGACGGCGAGGTGGCGACCAGCGTCGCGTCCGGCCCAGGTGGTCGTCCGGGTCGACGTCCGGGCCGAGCCGCAGCTCGACCGCGCGCCCGCCGAGCTCCGCGATCGCCGGCCCGAGGTCGGCCGCGGGTCGGCCGTCGTAGACCGTGACCCGCGCGCCGGCGTCGGCGAGGAACCGCGCCAGGGCGATCCCGCTCCGGGCGAGGCCGAGCACCGTGACCGGCCGCCCGTCGCAGGTCGCCGGCGCGCACGCCGGCCATCGTGAGGGCCTCGAGGTCGATCGGTCGCGTCGTCATCGTCGGCATCGTCAGACGAGCGCGTTGATGGAGGCCAGGAACAGGGTCACGCCCATCAGGCCCGAGAGGATGCCGACGATCCAGAACCGGAGCGTGATCTTCTCCTCGTCCCAGCCACCCTGTTCGAAGTGATGGTGGAGCGGCGCCATCCGGAACACGCGCTTGCCGCCGGACAGCTTGAAGTAGCCGATCTGGATGATGTCCGACATCGTCTCGAGCACGAAGATCAGCCCGATGATCGGCAGGACCAGGATCTGGCCGGTGATCAGGGCGATGACGGCAAGCGTCGCCCCTAACGAGAGCGATCCGGCGTCGCCCATGAACACCTGCGCCGGGTGGACGTTGAACCACAGGAACCCGAGCAGCGCCCCCACGATCAGCGCGCACAGGAGGGCGATCTGCGGCTGGGCCGGGACGTTGAGCAGGGCGATGATCAGGAACGACACGAACGCGAACGCGAGCGTCCCGCCGGCCAGGCCGTCGAGGCCGTCGGTGATGTTGACGCCGTTGGACGACGCGACGATCGCGAACGCCGCGAAGAAGATGTAGACGATCGGGTTGATCGCGACGTCGCCGACGAATGGGACGCGGATCCCGGTGATCTGGTACGTGTTCTGGATCTGGTACGCGACGACCAGCGCGACCACCGACTGCCAGAGGAGCTTCTGGCGGACGCTGATCCCCTCCCCCGTCCGCGCGTTGAGGTAGTCGTCCGCCGCGCCCAGCAGCGCCCACGAACGCGAGCGTGGCGAGCGGCGCGATGACGCCGCCCTGGGGCGGCCAGCGCAGGATGAGGAAGATGACGATGACCACGATGATCACGAGCAGGCCGCCCATCGTCGGCGTCCCCCACTTGACCATGTGGCTCTGGGGACCCTCCTCCCGGATCCGCTTGCCGATCCGGATGTGCCGCATGAGCCGCATGTAGGGCGGCATCAGGATCACGACGAGCGCGAACGCGAGCAGCATCCCCTGGATCAGCTCGAGGGTCATGCCGGCGACCCGCCCAGCGCCGACGACAGCGCGTCGACGACCCGCTCGAGCTCGATCCCGCGCGACGCCTTGACGAGGACCACGTCGCCGGGCGCGACCACGGCCAGCGCGACGTCGACCGCGGACGCGGGATCGGCGGCGGTGACGACCAGGTCGGGCGCCATGCCCGCCGCGAGCGCGCCTTCGGCGATCCCCGAGGCGGCGCCACCCGGGGCGCCGTCGACGACCACGAGGAGGTCGAGGACCGCGGCGGCCGCCTCGCCGACCTCGCGATGGCCGGCGGCGTGCGCGTCGCCGAGCTCGCGCATCTCGCCCAGGATCGCGATCCGCCGAGCCGCGGGCAGCCCGGCGAGCAGCTCGAGGGCCGCGCGCACGGACTCCGGGGCGGCGTTGTACGCGTCGTCGACGATCGTCACGCCGCCCGCGCGGATGACCGTCGAGCGGTGCTGCGCCCGCGACGGCGCCGCCAGGCCGGGGACGATCTCGTCGAGCGCGAGCCCCGCGGCGAGGCCGGCGGCGACCCCGGCGAGCGCGTTGTGCACCGCGAGCCGTCCGAGCCCCGCGATCTCGACCGTCCGGTCGCCCGCGGGGGTGGTGAGGCGGAACGTCATGCCGTCGAAGCCGCGCGAGACGACGTCGTCGGCACGGACGTCGGCGTCGGCCGCGAAGCCGTAGGTCGTCGCGCGGGCGCGCGTGCGCGAGGCCATCCGGAGCACCCGCGGGTCGTCGGCGTTGAGGATGGCGACCCCGCCGTCGCCGGCCGCGGGGAGTGCCTCGACCAGCTCGGCCTTCGCGTCCTCGATCGCCTCGATCGATCCGATCCGCGACAGGTGGACCGGCTGGACGGCGGTCACGATCCCGATCGAGGGCCGCCCGATCGCGGCCAGCTCGCGGATCTCGCCGCCGACGTACATCCCCATCTCGAGCACCGCGGCCTCGTGCTCGGGCCCGAGCCGGAGCACCGTCAGCGGCAGGCCGACCTCGTTGTTCTGGTTGCCCTCCGTGCGCAGCGTGGTGAACCGGCCGTCGAGCACGCCCGCGACGGCCTCCTTGGTCGAGGTCTTGGCGATGCTGCCGGTGATCCCGACGACCAGCGGCGAGAACCGGGCGCGCCAGGCCGCGGCGACCGCGTGCAGCGCCCGCAACGGGTCCGCGACCAGGACCACGGCGACGTCGCCGAGGGACTCGAGCGGCGCCTCGCCGGCGTCGGCGTCGGGCGGCCGCCGGACCAGCATCGCGGCGGCGCCCGCCGCGGCTGCCGCGGCGAGGTGGCGATGCCCGTCGGTCCGCTCGCCTTCGAGTGCGACGAACAGGTTGCCGGGCTCGACGAGCCGGGAGTCGACGGCTCCGCCGCGGACGGCGCGGTCGCTGCGTCGCACGAGGGTCCCGCCCGTGACGGCGGCGATCTCCTCGGCCGTCAGCCCGGGGGCAGCACCCGACATCACGCCCGCGAGTGTCGCATAGGCCGTGGTCACGGGCTGACCCCCGCGTCGGCGGGGACCGACTCGTCATCGGGGATCAGGAACGGCGTGCTGATCGCGTCGTGCGCGATCCGCCGGAACAGCTCGAACGACATCACCGGCATCTCCAGGTGGCCCAGGCGGATGACCGTGGGGGTCCCCTCCTCGATCCGCACCGCGACGACGAGGTCGGGGTGGCCCGGGTGACGCCCGATGTAGCCGACGAACGAGTAGTTGAACTTGTTGACCTTCCAGGCCTGCTTGTCCGCGTCCCAGATCTGGGCGGTGCCGGTCTTCCCGCCGACTTCGAAGCCCGGGATCAGCGTGCGGCTGCGGTAGAAGTCGACCTCCTTGAGGACGTGCTGCATCAGGCCCTGGAGCTGCTTCGAGAGCTGCGTGGTCATCACGCGGCCCTTGTAGACCGGCGTCGTCTCCGTCTGGCCGACCGACTTCACGACCCGCGGCTGGACGAGCGTCCCGCCGTTGACCATGGCCCCGTACGCCTGCGCCAGCTGGATCGGCGTGACCGCGATGCCCTGGCCGAAGGCGCCGTTCGCGAGGTCGATCTGCTTCCACGGCCTCGTGGCCGGGTCGTTGACGATCCCCGGCACCTCGTTGGCGACGTCGATGCCGGTCGACGTGCCGAAGCCCATCCGGCGCCAGGTGTCGTACAGGATCTGCGACGACGCCCTGGTCGTCTTGCCGAGCATCAGCGCGACCTTGGCGGCGACGACGTTCCGGGAATAGGCGACGCCGTCCTCGAACTTCATCACGCCCATCGCCTTGTGGTCGGCGTCGTCGACGTGTGCCGTGCCGTTGTCGAGCATCAGCTTGCCGGTGTCGCGGACCTTGGTCTTCATCGTCACGGTGCCGCGCCCGACGGCCGCCGTTGCGGTGAGCATCTTGAACACCGACCCGGGCTCGTAGACGGTGGACACGATCGGGTCGACGAACCGCTGCGGTGCGGTCGCGGCGATCGCCTGGTAGTCGTTGGCGTCGTACGAGGGGTAGCTCGCGTACGCCATGACCTCGCCGGTGTACGGGTCCATCACGACCGCGGAGACCCGCTTCGCGCGGTCGGCGATCCACGCCGCCAGCAGCTCCTGCTCGATCGCGACCTGCAGCGTCGCGTCGAGGGTGAGCGTGAGGTCCTGCCCGGGGTAGCCGGGATCGAGCACGACGGACGTGTCGGGCACCGGGTTGCCGGCGGCGTCCTTCTGGGCGGCGACGACGCGCGGCATGCCCGCGAGCTGGTCCTGGTAGAACTGCTCGACGCCGTACTGCCCCTGCCCGTCGCGGTTGACGAAGCCGAGGATGTGCGCCGCCAGGGTCGTGTCCGGCCCGCCGCCGGGCTGCGGGTAGACGCGCACCGGCTCCGGCTCGAGCAGGATGCCCGGGAGCTCGGGGCTGTCGCCCGCGATCTTCGGCCGGATCTGATCGGAGATCGTGGGGTCGAGGTCGCGGGCCAGCACGACGTACTCGCGCTCGGACTCCACCTTCGTCGTGAGCTGGGCCGCCGCGTCCCCCTCGAGGCCGAGGATCGCGACGAGCTGCGCGGCATCGGCAACCCGCTGCTGCGGGGTGAGGAGCTTGGGATACGCCGCGAGGCGGTCGCGCGACACGCTCGTCGCGAGGACCACCGTCCCGGTGCGGTCGTAGATCGAGCCGCGCGTCGCGGGGAGGTCGATCTTGGTGGAGGACTGCTTGACCGCCATCGCCGCGAGCTCGTCGCGACGCGCGACCTGCCAGTACGCGAGGCGCACGCCGAGGCTGCCCGCCACCACCACGAAGGCGACGAGGATCAGCAGCGCGCGGGCGCGCGAATTGGTCCGGCCAAGCACGATATTCCGGCGCCCCTAGCGCGCCGGGATGACTTCGGGTTCCGGGAGCGCGCCGAGGCCCGCCTCGATCGCGAGCTTGCGGATCGCCGGCGCCTTGCCGAGCCGGTTGAGCTCGTTGCGCAGGTCGTCGGCCTGCGCCTGCAGCTGCTGCTGGTCGTTGGCGATGCGGTCCATCTCGTAGCCGGTCGCCGAGACGCGGATGTCCTGCGACAGCGAGAAGAACGCGCCGGCGAACGCGATCACGATCGCCGCGAGCAGCAGGGCGAGCCGCGACGGGCCGCGATGGGCGCGGACCGCCGAGCGCATCCGGCGACGCGGCAGCGTGGGCGCCGACGGGACCTCGACGCGCGGCCGCCGCGGCAGGACGATCGTGCGCTGGCGGGCGCCCTGGTAGACCGCCACGTCAATCGCCGAGCGCGTAGCGGAGGCGTGACGGGCTCGTGTCCATGAACGAGAAGCGGTCGCTCGTCGCGGCCATGCCGAAGTCGTCGGCCATGGGCGCGTCGACGCCCTCTGGCTCCTGTTCGCGCTGGACGCGCTCGTGCAGCTCGTGCTGGCGGCGGCCGTAGCTCTTGCGGCGGTTCGACTGGTGGCGCTTGCTCACGGGACTCCTCTTCCGTAAGCCGGGGGGCCGGCATTGGACCGGGTGAACGACCGGGGTCGGCGGTCGGGCGATGTCCGGGTCGGTCTCCTCGTCGTCGGTCGATGGCGTCGGTGCTCAGGCAGCGAGGCGCTCGGCGGCGCGCAGGCGCGCGCTCCGGGCTCTCGGGTTGGCGTCGATCTCGTCCTGGGTCGGGGTCATCGAGGGGCGCGTCACCAGGCGCAGGCGCGGGGTGTGGCCGCAGACGCACACGGGCGCCTCGGGCGGGCAGACGCAGCCGCGCCGCTCGGACGCGAAGAAGCGCTTGACGATCCGGTCCTCGAGCGAGTGGTAGGACAGGACGACGAGGCGGCCGCCGGGTCGGAGCAGGTCCACGGCGGCGGCCAGGCCCTCGGACAGGGCGTCCAGCTCCTCGTTGACGGCGATCCGGAGCGCCTGGAACACGCGGGTCGCGGGGTGCGTCCGGCGGCGCTGGCGGGGGTTCGGCGGCGAGACGCGCTCGATGAGCTGCGCCAGGTCCTCCGCCGTCGCGACGGGCGCGGTCTGGCGGGCGGCGACGATGGCCTTCGCGATCTTCCAGGCCGACGGCTCCTCGCCGTATCGGCGGAAGAGCGCGGCAAGCTCGTCGGCGTCGAGGGTCGCGAGCAGCTCGGACGCCGGGACGCCGCGCGTGGTGTCGAAGCGCATGTCGAGCGGGCCGCCGGCCCGGAACCCGAACCCGCGATCGCGGTCGGCGAGCTGGTACGACGACAGGCCGAGGTCGAACAGCGCCCCGTCGACCGACCCGAAGCCCGCGGCCGGCGCGACGTCGGCGAGCTCGCGGAAGTTCGCCTGGCGGAGGACCAGCCGGTCCCCGTAGCGCGCGAGGCGGACCGCAACCCGGTCGATCGCGATCGCGTCGGCGTCGATGCCGAGCACGCGCCCGTCCGGATTGGCGGCCTCCAGGATCCGCTCGGTGTGCCCACCGCCGCCGACCGTCGCGTCGATCTGGAGACTGCCGGGTGCCGGGACGAGCGTCCCGAGGACCTCGACCGGCATGACCGGCAGGTGCCCTAGCTCCATCTCTCCTCCACGAGTCGGTTGCGGATCCCGAGCGGACCCTGGAAGCGCATGTGGTGCGACGTCAGATCCCCAGCCCGGCGATCGCCTGGGCGAACGCGTCGGGGTCGTCGAGGCTCCGGCTGTACGCCTCCCAGCGGGCGGGCGCCCAGACCTCGGCGTGGTCGCGGGAACCGAGGACGAGCGCCTCGCTCTCGAGACCGGCGTACGCGCGCAGGCCCTGCGGGACGAGGACCCGGCCTTGCGCGTCGAGCTCGGTCTCGATCGCCCCCGCGAACAGCTGCCGCTGCAGCAGCCGGGCGTTGGCGTCCGTGATCGGCAGGCTGCCGACGCGGTTCGAGAGCTCGTTCCAGGCCGTCATCGGAAAGATCGCGAGGCAGCTGTCGATCCACCGCGCGACCACGGCGCCGTCGGCGAGCTGCCCGCGGAATCGCGCAGGGACGGCGATGCGCCCCTTGCCGTCAACCGCGTGTCGGTACTCACCGGTGAACACCGCTCCCGATCACTCCTGACGTCGGATGGCGTGGGGTGGAGCGATCAACCGGGGTTCCGCTACCGACCGCCTGGCATCGGCCCTGCGTGCGGGAACTTCCCCACTTTCCACCACTTTGCGCCACTTCCGGGCATTCTAGCGCGCCGGGATGGCCCGTCAATGGGCAAAACGCACGCCGGGGCCGGGCGGGCGCCATCGACGGGGCGCGGGCGCGAGGGGCGACGGGGCGGCTCCAACGAACTCAGGCCCTGCGTCAGGTCCGCAGGGCAGCCCGGGCGAGCGCACCGTTTCCGGCCTGAGCCCGGCCGCTACCTGCGGCGGAGGGTGGAGCGCGACTCACCCGGTGAGTCCGGAGCCCGGGAGTCGGGGGCGCATCCCGCCGATCCCGACCGCGAAAGGGCCTCGCGCGCCGGGCGTGAACGCCCAGCGTTCACCGTGGCGGTTGCGCCTCACGAATCCGCTGGATCGCTCGTTGGGCGTTCGAGCTGGCGGGTGAACGCCTGGGTTGATCGCTCGGAGAGCAAACCACCGGTCGATGGCTTCGACGGCCGCTGGACTGAACGCCAGGCGTTCATCGGGGTCGCGAGGCTCACGGGCGTGAGCGATCCCCTACCGGGTGGGCGGTGGCATCCGGATCTTGTCGCCGACGCGCAGGTGGGCGCCGTTGGCGTACCTCGGGTTCCAGGCGAAGAGCGTGCTCTGGGAGATGCCGAAGTAGTGGGCGATGCTGTACAGGTTGTCGCCCGAGCGCGTCGTGTAGATCCAGCAGTTCGGCCGGTCCGGGCACGCGACCAGGAGCTTGTAGCGGTCGCTGGTCGGCTTCTTGGTCGGCTTGGGCGTCGGGGCCGTCGTCGGAGCCACCGTGGGGGCGACGGTCGGGGCGACGGTCGGCGCGACCGTCGGGGCGAGCGTGGGCGCGGGGGTCGGCGACGGCGACGGCGACGGCGAGGCCGTCGGCTCGGGCGATGGCGAGGGCGACGGGGACGCCTCGACCGACGGGCTCGGCTCGACGGAGGCGACCGCGGACGCGGCGTCGGTCGGGTCGGCCGATGGCTCCACGAACGGTGTCTCGCTCGGCGGCGGCTCGAGGGCGATCGCGGTCGACGTCGGCGTCGTCCCGGCTGCCGGCAGCTCGATGCCCCCACGCTGGACCACGAAGCCGAACGAGATCCCTGCCGACAGCACGAGCACGAGGATCGCGGCGAGCGTCGCGCGGGGGACGGCGGAGCCCCTGGCCGCCGCTTCGGGATCCTGGAGCGCCATCGATCCGCGCAGGTAGCGCGGGCAGTCGGCGTGGGCCGACGTGAGGCAGACGAGCTCCTGCTGGCGCGCGGACTGGGGCCGCGGCGCGCCGATCGCCGCACACCGGTTGCCGTCGTCGGGCTTGTGGAGCGGGGCGACCAGGTCGCCCTCGAGCTCGAAGCGGAAGAACGGGCAGACCGCGGGATCCGGCGAGCGGGCGGCGTCGTCGAGGAACAGCAGCGGCGGCCGCATCGGCGCAGGCTCGGCGCTTCCGGCGGGCTCCGGCCCGTCGTGGACCTCGGCGTCGGCAGGCTCGGGCGGCGTGTCGCTCAGCTCCAACCCTCCCGGCGAGTTCGGATGCGTTGTCCCCCGACGGCGGGGAGTCTAGTACCTCCGGCACATTGCCGGAGGGGAATCCATGGTGGTAGGCTGCGCCTCCGTTCGGGGGACGTCACACCCGGACAGGACTATCGTTGCCCGGACGCAACGCCACTGGAGGGACGATCCGGAGCTCATGGCGCTCCCCTTGCCGGCTCCCGCGAGCACGCAGAGCATCGAGCCCGACCCGTCTCGGCTGGCTCCGCACCGGATCAAGCGCTGCACCTACCGGCGGCTGATCTCCCTCGATCGCGCCCGCGAGCGCATCTACGAGGTCGAGTGCCTCTACCCCGACCGCAAGGTGCCGATCCCCCTGGGCGACCTCGATTCGGCCATGCCGATCTGCAACGCGTGCGCGGCGGCGCACATCTTCCGTCCCGACGAGGACTGACCGGAAGGCTGCCGGAGCACGCGTGGCCGACGACGAGCTGTGGGAGATCCTCCCGTTCGACGCCGGCACGTTCACCTTCCCCGACGATGAGCCGTGGCCCGGCGAGCAGGGCGTCGTGGTCGCGCACCTGCTGCGATCGGGCGGCGGCCGCCTGTTCCTGTTCGACACCGGGATCGGCGCCGGCTACCCCGAGCTCGACGCGCGCTACCACCCGGTCGAGCGCCACCTCGCGGACGCGCTCGCCGGCGCTGGGTCACGGGATCGCGGAGGTGATCGCGGCCACGAACTGCCACCTCCATGCCGACCACGCCGGGCAGAACCATCGCGTGCCGGGCATCCCGATCTACGTCCAGTCGGCGGAGCGGGCGGCCGCCTCGCGATCCGGCTACACGGTCACCGAATGGGTCGACGGGCCGGGCCTGCGCTACGAGCCGATCGACGGCGACCGCGAGGTGCTCCCCGGCATCACGATCCTCGCCAGCCCGGGGCACACGGCGGGCCACCAGTCGCTGCTCGTCGCGACCCGCCGCGGACGGGTGCTGCTCGCGGGCCAGGCGGTGTACTCACGCGACGAGTGGGAGGGGCGTCCGGGCCGCGAAGGCCGCACGACCGCGCGCGACGCCAGGTACGACGAGACGGTGCAGGCGGCTGCACGGGCTCGATGCCGTGGCCGTTCACTTCGCGCATGACCGAGCGGTGGTTGCCAGCGAGAGCGGCCTGTAAGCCGAGTTCTGTGCCGCGGCAAGCCGCGACGACGGTCATCCATCTCGACCGCCGGTCACCCGACGGCTCATGCAGCCGACCCGAGGGCTGGGCAGCGCACCTCTCCCCCCGGCGAACCGGGGTTGCGCCCTCCTATTTGGCCTTGCTCCGGGCAGAGTTTGCCGCGTTTCACTCCGTCCCCGAAGGGACGGCATCGTCACTGTGGCACTGGTCCTCGCCTCGCGGCGGACGGGCGTTACCCGCTGCCCTGCGCTGTGGAGCTCGGACTTTCCTCACGTCCGCCGGTTGCCCGGCGTCCGCGCGACCGTCCGGCCGCCTCGCTGGCCTGCGGATTGTAGGCCACGCCGCGAGCGGTTCAGCCTGGAGCCGGATCCCCGGCTCGCTGCCTCAGGCAGTGGGCCGCCGGACGACGGACGCCGGTCCACCCGCCTGCGCCCGATCGATGGCCTCGTTGGCGAGGCGGTCGGCGACGGTGTTGAGGGCGCGCGGCACGTGCGTCGCGGACCAGCGATCGAAGCCCGACAGCGTGCGCATCGCCGCCGCGCATAGCGGCATGAGCTTCCGGTCCTTGACCCGCCACCGCCCGCTCAGCTGCTCGACGATCAGCTTCGAGTCGAGCAGGAGATGGACCTCGTGGGCGCCGAGCTCGCGGGCGAGATCCAGGGCGCGGACGACGCCCGTGTACTCGGCGACGTTGTTGGTCTGGATGCCCAGGTAGTCGGAGATCGAGGCGTCGGGCTCGGCGCGATCGTTGCGGGCGTCGGGCCGGTCGAGATCGAACAGGGCCGCGCCGAGGGATGCCGGCCCCGGGTTGCCCCGTGCCGCGCCGTCGGTGCGGATGATGAACCCGCGCGACGAGGCGCCCGTCCCCGCACCGTCGGCCGGCTCCGCGGCCAGGTCGGGGAACATCGGGTCGGTCAAGCGGCGTCCCCGCCGGCGGGCGGGCCGGGGTCATCCGACGCAGGCGCCGCGGCGGCCGGGGCCGCAGCGGCCGGGGACGAAGCCTGCGACGTCGACGGGTTCGCCGTCACCTGGAGCACCGGCAGCTCGACCTTCGGTCCTGACTTGTCGCCCCGCAACTTCCGCCACGCCCATTGAAGCGGGTCGTAGTACGCGTCGGCGACCCGCTCCTTGAGCGGGATGATCGCGTTATCCGTGATCTTGATGTGCTCGGGGCAGACCTCGGTGCAGCACTTGGTGATGTTGCAGTAGCCGATGCCGCCACTGTCCTTGAGGTAGCCGCGCCGGTCCGCCTGGTCGATCGGGTGCAGCTCGAGACCCGCCGCACGGACGAGGAAGCGGGGCCCCATGAACGGCTTTTCGGTCTCGTGGTTGCGCAGCACGTGGCAGACGTCCTGGCAGAGGAAGCACTCGATGCACTTCCGATACTCCTGGACGCGCTCGATGTCCTGCTGCTGCCAGCGCCAGTCCGCCTGCGGTACGTCGGTCGGCGGCGTGAACGGCTGGATCGTCTTGTTGACCTCGTAGTTCCACGAGACGTCGGTGACGAGGTCCCGGATGAGCGGGAATGCCCGCATCGGCTCGACCGTGATCGGCTGGTCGAGGTCGAAGTCCGACAGGCGGGTCTTGCACGTCAGGCGCGGGCGCCCGTCGACCTCGGCGCTGCACGACCCGCACTTGGCCGCCTTGCAGTTCCAGCGGACCGCGAGATCGGGCGCCTCGTGGCCCTGGATCCAGTGGAGGGCGTCGAGGACGACCATCCCCTCCTCTACCGGCACGTCGAACTCGTCGAAGCGGCCCGGGTCGCCGGGCTCGCCCCGGAAGACCTTGAGGTGTGCGTTCGGCATCCGACCCTCCCCTTAGTGACCGCCGCCGAGCAGGCCGCGAAGTGCTTCGGGCATGGCCGGGAGGGGCGTGGTGGTGACGTGCATCGAGCCGTCCTCGGCACGGGCGACGGCGGTGTTCACGCCGCCCCATCGCTCGTCGTCGGTGGCCGGGTAGTCGAGCCGGCTATGGGCGCCGCGGCTCTCGGTCCGCACGAGGGCGGCCCGCGTGATCGCCTCGGACACGGTCAGCAGGTTGCCGAGCTCGAACACGAGGTTCCAGCCCGGGTTGTAGGCCCGGCCGCCACCGACGCGGACCGAGGCCCAGCGTCGCCGCAGCTCGGTCAGCTGCGCGATCGCCTCCGTCAGGTCCGACTCGACCCGGAAGATCCCGACGAGGCTCTGCATCGTCCCCTGGAGGTCGCGCTGCACCGCGTACGGGTCCTCTCCCTCGGTCCGCTCGAGCGGCGCCATCAGGGCCTCGGCGGCCTCCCGGACCTGGACCGGATCGACGTGCGCGTCGCCGGGCCGGGCGGCCGCGTGCTCCGCGGCACCTGCGCCCGTCCGCGCGCCGAACACCAGCAGGTCTGACAGGGAGTTCCCGCCGAGGCGGTTCGCGCCGTGCATCCCGCCCGAGACCTCGCCCGCCGCGAACAATCCGGGCACCGTCGTCGTGCCGCTCTCGGCGTCGACGCGGATGCCGCCCATGCCGTAGTGGGTGGTCGGCCCGACCTCCATCGGCCCCGACGTGATGTCGACGTCGGCCAGCTCCTTGAACTGGTCGTACATCGACGGGAGCTTTCGGCGGACGTGCTCCGGCGGGAGGTAGCTGATGTCGAGGAAGACGCCGCCGTGCGGCGATCCGCGCCCTTCCTTGACCTCGGTGTAGATGGCCCGGGCGACGTTGTCGCGAGTCGAGAGCTCGGGCGGTCGCCGCGCGTCGGTCTCGCGACCTTCCGACAGCGCGGTCACCCAGCGCTTGGCCTCATCGTCGGTCGCCGCGTACTCGTCACGGCGATCCTCGGGCAGGTACTTCCACATGAACCGCTCGCCGTCCGCGTTGCGCAGGATCCCGCCCTCGCCGCGAACCGCCTCGGTCACCAGCAGCCCGCGGACGCCCGGCGGCCAGACCATCCCGGTCGGGTGGAACTGGACGAACTCCATGTCGATGAGGTCGGCACCCGCTTCGTACGCGAGCGCCTGGCCGTCGCCGCTGTACTCCCACGAGTTCGACGTGACCTCGTAGGCCTTGCCGATACCGCCGGTCGCCAGCACGATCGCCTTCGCCGGGAACAGGATCGGCTGCCCGGTGGTCCGCCAGTAGCCGAAGGCGCCCGTGACGCCGGCCTGGCCCGTGATGAGCCGGGTGATCGTGCACTCCATGTACACCGTGATGCCGGACGCGACCGCGCGGTCCTGGAGCGTGCGGATCATCTCGAGGCCGGTCCGGTCGCCCACGTGGGCCAGCCGCGGATGGGTGTGGCCGCCGAACGGGCGCTGGAGGATGCGGCCGTCGTCCGTGCGATCGAATACGGCGCCCCACAGCTCGAGCTCACGCACGCGATCCGGCGCCTCCGTCGCGTGGAGCTCGGCCATCCGCGGGTTGTTGAGGAGCTTGCCGCCGACCATCGTGTCGCGGAAGTGGATCTGCCAGGTGTCGCTCGCCGCCACGTGGGCGAGGGCCGCGGCCACGCCGCCCTCGGCCATGACCGTGTGGGCCTTGCCGAGCAGCGACTTGCAGACGAGCCCGACGTTCGCCCCGGCCGCCTGCGCCTCGATCGCCGCCCGGAGGCCCGCCCCGCCCGCCCCGATGACGAGGACGTCGTGCGGAAAGGTCTCGGGTGTCAGCGGATCGGTCGTCGGCACGGCGCTGCCCCGGCTAGAAGCGGATCGCCGGGTCGGTGATGACGCCCATTGCCAGCAGCCTGACGTAGACGTCGGTCAGCACGACCGAGATGAAGCTCACCCACGCCCAGCGCATGTGGTGCAGGTTCAGGGTCGGTGATGCGCTGCCACAGCGTGTACTGGACCTGCCGCCGCCGCGAGCAGGAGAAGCAGTCCACGCGGCCGCCGACGAGGTGTCGGAGCGAGTTGCACGACAGCGAGAAGGCGGACAGCAGCGCGACGTTGACGAAGAAGATCACGCTCCCGAGGCCGAGTCGCGGGCCGCTCGCCGGGAACAGCGAGCCGACCGCGTCGACCCACAGGAAGAACAGGGGCACGAAGGCGAGATACAGGAAGTAGCGGTGGAAGTTCTGGAGGATGAACGGGAACTTCGTCTCCATGCTGTAGCGCTTGTGCACGGTCGGCTCGCCGACGGCACAGCCCGGAGGATCGGCGAAGTAGAAGCGGTAGTACGCCTTCCGGTAGTAGTAGCAGGTCGCTCGGAATCCGAGCGGGATCCACAGGATCAGGAGGCCCGGGCTGATGAAGGCGGGCAGCCAGGCCGGCGCGATCAGCGGCGAGAACAGCGGCGACAGGTAGCCGTCGAACTCGTAGGCGGTCCCGAACAGCGGCGTCCACACGATGCCCGAAAAGAACAGGTACGTGGCGAGCACCGTGAACAGCGTCCCCTGCCCGAGCGGCGGGATCCACCAGCGGTCACGGCGGCGCGTTGCGCCGAGCCCGGCCGCGGCGGTTCCCGGGAGCTTGCGCGGGAGGCGGACGCTGGACGGGATCCCGGTCATCGCGACGCCTGCGTCGCGAGCGAGCCGAGCCGCTCGATGATCGCGTCCGCGTAGCCGCGGGTGCCGGTGCCGCCGCCGAGGTCGTAGGTCGTGTGCTTGCCCTCGGCGATGACCTCGCGCACGGCCGCCTCCACCCGCTCGGCGGCCGGCTGCTCGCCCAGCTGGCGGAGCATCAGGACGCCGGACAGGATCATCGCGGTCGGGTTCGCCTTGTCCTGGCCCGCGTACTTGGGCGCCGAGCCGTGGACCGGCTCGAACACCGACGCCTCGGTTCCGATGTTGGCGCCCGGCGCGACGCCCAGGCCGCCGACGAGGCCGGCGCACAGGTCGCTCACGATGTCGCCGTAGAGGTTCGGCAGCACGAGCACGTCGTACAGGTCCGGCTTCTGGACCAGCTGCATGCACATGTTGTCGACGATGCGGTCCTCGAACTCGACCCGGCCCTCGTAGTCCGCGGCGACGGTCCGGCAGCTCTCGAGGAACAGCCCGTCGGACAGCTTCATGATGTTGGCCTTGTGCACGGCCGTGACCTTGCGCCGGCCGTTGGCGACCGCGTAGTCGAACGCGAACCGCGCGATCCGCTCCGAGGCGGCCCGCGTGATGATCTTGATGCTCTCGGCGGCGTCGGGACCGACCATGTGCTCGATGCCCGCGTACAGGTCCTCGGTGTTCTCGCGGACGATCACGAGGTCGACGTCCGCGTAGCGGGTCTCGAGGCCCTTGATCGAGCGTGCCGGGCGCAGGTTGGCGTAGAGGCCGAGCGTCTGGCGCAGCGTGACGTTGACGCTGCGGAAGCCGGAGCCGACCGGCGTGGTGATCGGGCCCTTGAGCGCGAGGCGGTTCCGGCGCACGGACTCGAGCACGTGCTCGGGCAGCGGGGTGCCGAACTCGGCCATCACGGCCTCGCCCGCGTCCTGGACCTCCCACTCGAACGCGACGCCCGACGCATCGAGCACGCGACGGGTGGCTTCCGCCAGCTCCGGCCCGATGCCGTCGCCGGGGATCAGGGTCACGCGGTAGGCCATGGCCCCGATTGTACCGACGGGCCGGGCGCGAGGACGGCCGGCCCGCCGATGGACGGGCCGGCCGCCGGTGAACGGCGGTCAGGGGGCCAGGCGCTGCCTGTCCGATGCGCTCGGCGCCGCTGCGAGGCGAGCGTGCGTCCCGGGCTGCCGTCGATCGGCAGCAGCCAGGTCGATCCGTCTCGGCGTCGTAGCTCGCGATGACCATCGTCCCGTCCGGCGAGAACGCGTTGGTCGATCGCCTGGCCGTCACAGGCGCGAAGTCGACGTCCGACCTGGCGCCGGGCGCGCTCCGGTCCGCCGGCGCGACGCGCGAGCTGACTCGTGTCTCATCGCTGCGGTCACGCCGAACACGAGCCGAGCGCCGTCCGGCGAGCACGGGCGCCTCGTCGACCGGCTGAGACCGAGCCCGCGCGGTCGGTCGCGGCGGGATCACCGCGTCGCTGCCCGTGTCCAGCGTCGAGGACGTGCACGCTGCCTCGAGCGTGCCGTCCCAGGCCGTGGTACGCGCGACCGATGCCGGCTGCCAGGTCGACGGCTCGAACGATGAGTACGTCACGTGCGTCCTCGTCGAGCGACGATGACCGGATCGCGGAAGCTCGGCGGTCGGCGCCCACGGCGCACGATACCGGGCGCGGGGACGACGAGCCGTCAGCCTTGACGAGGATACAGTCCCGGTGCTCCCGGCGGAACGCCGGTGTCGGCCCTCTGAACAGGATGTCGATCCCGTCAGGACCGGCCACGACGGGAACCGTCGACCGACAGCACCAGGTGGAGCGTGGTCGATCCGCTGCCGTCGGACATTCGCGATCGTTGATCGAGCGCCGTGCCGGCGACGTGACGAGCCGAACGCCACCTTCTCGCCGGTCGGCGACCAGTCGGTCCACGTCGCAGTCCGTCAACGCCTCGACGACTTCATGGGCATGGCTGCCGTCGACGTCGGCGACCACCAGCGCGAGGCTGGGGCTCGCTCCGTCCGGTCCCGCAGAGAACAGGATCTGGCTGCCGTCCCGCGAGAACAGCGGCGCCGATGTCGTTCTCGGAGCCGGCGACCAGGACGGCGTCGTGACGCCCGTCGCTGGGTCGTAGCGCATAGATGTCGCCCGACCTCGCCGTAGACGATCGACGCCGTTCCGGGCGAGGCCCGAAGGGCGGCGGCAGCGGATGCTGGCGCGAGCCGACGCGATCAGCGCGGCGATCGCGGCGAGGGCGATGCAGGGCGAGGATACGAGGAGCGAGATCAGCCCGAGCCGGGGCGCGGGCGCGAGACGAAGCGTCGATCTGCACGGGGAGCCACCTTTCGAGGCTCGACCAGGCCGGGCGCTGACGGCGCGTGGACGTCTCGCGAAGGACCTCGTCGAGGTGCCCGGGCACGCGGTGTGCCGACCGAACTCGTGCAGCCAGTCGGAGACGACGCGGCCGGGATCGTCGTTGGCGTTCATGCCGGGCGTCCTTCGGGGACGGGCCGCCGGGTCGCGCGTCGGCGTCGAGCACCGCCCGCATCTCCCGGAGCCCGCGATAAAGCCGTGACTTGACGGTGCCCAACGGGATCCCGAGGGTCACGGCGACCTCGGTCAACGGCAGGTCGAGGAAGTGATGCAGCACGATGACCGCCCGCTCCTCGGGGTCGAGGCGGTTGAAGCCGCGCTCGAGCTCGTCGCGATCGACGATCGCCGACGCGGCGTCGGTGGTCGCGGGCTCGGTCGTCAGGGCTCGTCGATGTGGACATCGAGTCGATGGCGTCGGGCCCGCCGGATCTCGTCGGTGCAGGCGCTGATCAGGAGTCGGTACAACCAGGCGTCGAAGCGGGACGGGTCGCGCAGCGAGGGCAGATCGCGCCACGCGCGGACGAGGGCGTTCTGGACGGCGTCCATCGCCAGGTCCGGGTCCCGGAGGATGAGCCAGGCGGCGGCATCGAGGCGGGAGATCGCGGCGCCTGCCAGCACGGCGAAGGCGTCATGATCGCCCCGTCGCGCCCGCTCCACGAGGTCCAGCCCCATCTCGCCCCTCGGCAGTGGCGCGGCTCTCTGACCGCGCTCACGAGTATGGCGAGCCGACCAGCCCGATACGTTTCATCTTCGGTCGCGGGCGTCGTCGGAGCGGCCGCCGACGCGGGCTATGATCGAGGCTCGCCCAGGCCCCATCCGCCCGGAGGTCCGCTCGTCGCGTGAAGATCCACGAAGCCGACGCGAAGTCGCTGCTCCTCGCCCAGGGACTGCCCGTCCCCGCGTGGGAGGTGGCGAGGACGCCCACCCAGGCCCGTGCGGCCGCCGTCCGGTTCCTCGGCGACCCGGCGAACGCGACCGGCAAGGTGGTGATCAAGGCGCAGGTCCTCGTCGGCGGCCGCGGCAAGGCCGGCGGCGTCCGGCTCGCCGGCGACGCGGACGAGGCCGAGGACGTCGCGGCGCAGATCCTCGCGCTCGAGATCAAGGGCCTCCCGGTCCGGCGCGTGCTCGTCGGCCCGGCCGCGGAGATCGTCAAGGAGTACTACCTCTCGGTCGTGCTCGATCGAGCCACCCGTCGCCTGATGTTCATCGGGTCCGCGGAGGGCGGCGTCGAGATCGAGCAGGTCGCGGTCGACAACCCCGAGGCGATCGTCTACGAGCACGCCGATCCCCTGCTCGGCCTGCCGGACTACGCGGCGCGCGAGCTGGCGTTCAAGATCGGGTTCGGGCCACACTGGAAGGCGGGCGCCGCGATCGCCAAGGGCCTGCTGCGGACGATGATCGCGATCGACGCCGACCTCGTGGAGATCAACCCGCTCGCCGTGATCCGCGAGCACAACGCCGACGGCTCGCCCGTCGAGCGCCTGGTCTGCCTCGACGCCAAGATCACCCTCGACGACTCGGCCCTGGCCCGCCACCCCCAGCTCGAGGCCCTGCGCGACCTCGACGCCGAGGACCCGACCGACGTCGAGGCCCGCCGCTACGACCTCACGTTCATCAAGCTCGAGGGCGACATCGGCTGCATGGTCAACGGCGCCGGCCTCGCGATGACGACGATGGACCTCGTCAAGCGGGCGGGCGGCGCGCCGGCCAACTTCCTCGACATCGGTGGCGGCGCGAAGGCCGACCGGGTCGCGGCCGCGATGCGGCTGATCCTCGACGACCCGAACGTCAAGGCGATCCTCGTCAACATCTTCGGCGGGATCACGCGCGGCGACGAGGTGGCGCGCGGCCTGATCGAGGCCCGGGCGCAGCAGGAGCGCGAGGTGCCGATGGTCGTGCGGATCGTTGGCACCAACGCGGCCGAGGCCGCCGAGCTGCTGGAGGCGGCGAGCTTCGTCACCGCGGCGAGCCTCGACGAGGCCGCGGCCAAGGCCGTCGCGGCCGCGAAGGGGGTCGCGGCGTGAGCATCCTGATCGGGCGCGACACGCGCCTCGTCGTCCAGGGCATCACGGGCCGCGAGGGCGAGTTCCACAGCCGCGCGATGCTCGAGTACGGCACGCCGCTCGTCGCGGGCGTCACGCCCGGCAAGGGCGGCCAGTCCGCGATCGACGGCCGGATCCCGGTGTTCGACACCGTCGGCGAGGCCGTCCGCGAGACCGGCGTGAACACCGCCTGCATCTTCGTGCCGGCCGCCGGCGCCCCGGACGCGGTGCTCGAGTCGGTCGCCGCGGGCATCACGACGATCTTCTGCATCACCGAGGGCATCCCGGCGCTCGACATGATCCCGGTCGTCGAGGAGGCACGCCTCGCCGGCGTGCGGCTCATCGGGCCGAACTGCCCCGGCGCCACCTCGCCCGGCCGCGCCAAGGTCGGCATCATCCCGGGCTCGATCCACCGCGAGGGCCGCGTCGGCGTCGTCTCCCGCTCGGGAACGCTCACGTACGAGGCCGTGCAGGCGATGACCGACGCGGGCATCGGCCAGTCGACGTGCGTCGGCATCGGCGGGGACCCCATCATCGGGACGCCGTTCCTCGAGATCCTCAAGCTGTTCGCCGAGGACCCCGAGACGGACGCCCTGGTGCTGATCGGCGAGATCGGCGGGTCGGCCGAGGAGGAGGCCGCCGCGTGGGCCGCCGAGCACCTCCGGGACGTGCCCAAGGCGGCGTTCATCGCCGGGCGCACGGCGCCCGAGGGCAAGCGCATGGGCCACGCCGGCGCGATCGTCTCGGGCGGCCGCGGCACCGCGGCGTCGAAGGTCGAGGCGCTCGAGGCGGCGGGCTTCCGCGTCGCCGACTCCCCCACCGAGCTCCCCGGCCTGCTCCGCGCCGCCGGCTACCGCGGCTGACGTGGACGTCGCCGACATCCGCTACCTGTTCGAGTACGACCGCTGGGCGACGCGCCGGGTGCTCGGCGTGATCGACGGCCTGCCGGAGGCCGTCTGGGGCGCGACCGGGGTCATCGGCGATCGCGGGCTCGGCGCGATCCTCGTCCACCAGCTCGGCGCGCACCAGCGATGGCGGCTCGGGCTCGCGGGCAGCGAGGAGTCGCCGAGCCCGGAGCGCGAGCCCCTGCCGACGCCGGCGGCGCTCGCCGGGGCGTGGGCCGACCGAGTGGGACGCGCTCGAGGCGTGGCTGTCGACGCTCACCGACGCGTGGCTGCTCGAGCGCGACGAGAACGTCCCCTACTGGCGGATGCTCGCGCACGTCGTGAACCACGGGACCCAGCACCGGGCGGAGGCGGCCACGCTCCTGACCGCGGCGGGCCGATCGCCCGGCGACCTCGACATGATCTTCTTCGCCGAGGAGCTCGCCCGGGAACCGGGTTGACCCGGCCGTAGACTGTCGCGATGGGCAGCCTCATGGACCTCGTGGCCGGTGACTCGCGCGACATCGTGCTCGCGCTCTCGGTCGACGACATCGCCGCGTTCGACCAGCCGGACCGGTTCGTCGCCCACCTGCCGCTGGGCGGCGGGCTCGACCCCACGTGGCTCGACCTGTTCTCGGAGGCCGTGCGGTCCGTGACCGAGCAGGACGACCCGGTCGACTTCCTCGACGCGCGGAGCGACCTCGAAGGTGGCCCGGCGAACGTGGAGCGCATCGTCGAGCGCGTCGACAAGGCCTGGATCGTGGCCGTCGCCGGCGTTCCGGACGAGCAGCTGGGCGCGCTCGCGGGGCGCTGGATCGGGCTGCTCGAGGAGGAGCTCGGCCTCCTGCCGCGCGAGGAGAAGCCCTGGATCCGCGATCTCACCGGCCAGATCGTCGACTTCGCCCGCCGCTCGGACAGCGCGCGCGACGTCGTGTTCGCCTGGGCGTTCTGAGGGACCGCGATGGCCACGTTCGACGAGCGAGCCCGGACGTGGGACACGGATGAGCGGCGGGAGCGAGCGGAGGCCGTTGCCAAGGCCATTCGATCGGCCGTCCCGCTCACACCGGAGACGCGGACGATCGAGATCGGGGCCGGGACCGGCCTGCTCGGGCTCGCGCTCGCTGGGCGAGATCGGCGAGCTGGTGCTGGCGGAGCCGTCGAGCGGCATGCTCGAGGTCGCCAGGGAGAAGATCTCGCGTCTCGGACGGCCCGGCGTCTCGGCAATCTCGTTCGACCTGACCACCGACGAGCCGCCCGTCCCGCCGTTCGACCTCGCGATCTCGCTGCTCGTCCTCCACCACCTCGCCGACACGGGCCCGGCGCTCGCGGCCATCCTCGCGCTCCTGCGGCCCGGCGGCCGCCTCGCGCTCTCGGACCTCGACGCCGAGGACGGGACGTTCCACGATGCCGATGCCGAGGGCGTCCAGCACCACGGGTTCGATCGTGAGCGGCTCGAGGCGACCGCTCGCGAGGTCGGGTTCGTCGACGTCGCCACGCGCACGGCGACGACATGGGTGAACGAGCGCGGTGCCTTCCCGCTGTTCCTCCTCACGGCCCGGCGACCCGAGGCGGCCGCCCGGTAGCGTCCGGTCAGCTCGCCGCGTAGCCCAGGCTCGCCCACGCGGGCCCGCCCGGCGCCTCGATGAGCTCGACGAGCACCCCGTGGCACGACCGCGGGTGCAGGAACGCGACCGGCCCCTCGGCCCCCTTGCGGGGCGCGGTGTCGATGAGCTCCAGGCCGTCGAACTCGAGCCGCAGCAGCGTCTCGGTGAGGTTCGTCGACCTCGAAGCACACGTGGTGGAAGCCCTCGCCCTTGTTCGCGAGGAAGCGGGCGACCCCGGTGGTCTCGGTCGTCGGCATCACGAGCTCGACCTTGGACTCGCCGACGGGCAGGAAGGCGATCGTGACGCCGTCGGACTCGATGGGCAGCACGAGCTCGACCGGGAGGCCGAGGATGTCCCGCCAGAACCCGAGGGCGGCGTCGAGGTCGGCGACGATCACCGCCACGTGGTGGACGCGGCCGAGGGCCCGGATCTTCGCGGGCAGCCCGGGCACGGGCGGTCGGGCGGGCATGGGTCGATCCCTCCTCAGACGGTGATCAGCTCGCGATGGACGCCCCACGAGGAGCGGAGGCGGTCGGAGATCTCGCCGACCGTCGCGTAGGCCTCCACGGCCTCGATGATCGCGGGCACGAGGTTCGCCTCGCCGCGCGCCTCGTCGCCCAGGCGCCGCATCGCCGCTTCCCAGGCGCCCGCGTCGCGCTCGGCGCGGACCCGCCGCACGCCCTCGATCTGGCGGCGCTCCCCTTCCGGGTCGATGCGCTGGATGGCCGGCCGCACCCCGGCGTCGTCGTCCTTGAACTTGTTCACGCCGACCACGATCCGGTCGCCCCGCTCGACCTCGCGCTGGACCCGGTACGCCGACTCCTGGATCTGGCGCTGCTGGAAGCCGCCCTCGATCGCCGCGAGCGTGCCGCCCATGGCGTCGATCTCCTCGAGGTAGGCGTTCGCGGCGGCCTCGAGCTGGTCGGTCAGCGACTCGACGAACCAGCTCCCGGCCAGCGGGTCCGGGGTCTCGGTCACGCCGGCCTCGTGGGCGATGATCTGCTGGGTGCGAAGCGCCAGGCGGGCCGCCTCGGCCGTCGGCAGCGCCAGCGCCTCGTCGCGCGAGTTGGTGTGCAGGCTCTGGGTGCCGCCGAGCACGGCCGCGAGCGCCTGGATCGTGGTCCGCACGACGTTGTTGTCGATCGACTGGGCGGTCAGCGAGGAGCCGGCGGTCTGCGTGTGGAACCGGCACATCATAGAACGTACGTTCGATGCGCCGAAGCGATCCCGCATGATCCGGGCCCACATCCGGCGGGCGGCGCGGAACTTGGCCACCTCCTCGAACAGCTCGGACCAGGCGGCGAAGAAGAACGACAGCCGGGGCGCGAAGTCGTCCACCTCGAGACCCCGGGCGACCGCCGCCTCCACGTACGCGATGCCGTCCGCGAGCGTGAACGCCAGCTCCTGGGCGGCCGTCGCCCCGGCCTCGCGCATGTGGTAGCCGGAGATGCTGATCGTGTTCCACTTGGGCAGCTCGCGGGCCGCGAACTCGAACACGTCGGTCACGAGGCGCATCGACGCCCGGGGCGGGTAGATCCACGTCCCCCGGGCGATGTACTCCTTGAGGATGTCGTTCTGGGTGGTCCCGCTGACCTCGGACCGCTCGACCCCCTGCTTCCGGGCCGCCGCCACGTACAGGGCGAGCAGGATCGGCGCCGTGGCGTTGATGGTCATCGACGTGCTGACCTCGCCCAGCGGGATGCCGGCGAACAGGACCTCCATGTCGGCCAGGGAGGCGATCGGGACGCCGACCCGCCCCACCTCGCCCTCCGCCTCGGGGGCGTCGCTGTCGTAGCCCATCTGGGTGGGCAGGTCGAAGGCGACCGACAGGCCGGTCTGGCCCTGCCCGAGGAGGTAGCGGAAGCGCTCGTTGGTCTCGGCGGCGGTCGCGAAGCCCGCGTACTGGCGCATGGTCCAGAACCGGGAGCGGTACATCGTCGGCTGGACGCCACGGGTGAACGGGAACTCCCCGGGGAGCCCGAGGTCGGCGTCGGGGTCGAGGCCGGCGGTGTCCGCCGCCGTGTAGACGTCCGCGATCGGGATCTCGGAGGTCGTGGCGAAGTCCGGCTGGCGCTCGGGCGATCCCTTGAGCGCCTTCGCGCGGGTGGTCGAGCGCCACCGCTCGAGGGCGGCGTCGGCTCCGGCCCCGGGCTCTCCCGCCCCGTCGGGCCCCGATCCGCCCGTCCGCGCCTCGTCCGTCACCCGAACCTCCGCTAGCTGATGACCAGGAGCAGGTCGCCGACCTCGATGTTGACGCCCTGCGCAACCCCCAGCTGCCCGATGGTGCCACCTCGCGGCGCCCGCAGCTCGTTCTGCATCTTCATCGCCTCGACGACCAGCAGCTGCTGGCCCGCCGTGACCGTGTCGCCGGGTCCGACCGCGAGCGATACCACCTTCCCCGGGATGAGCGCCCGGACCTCGTGGGGCCCGCCGGCGGCGGCGTCCGGCCGCGTCCGGGTCGCGCGTTCGCGCAGGGCCGCCCGCCGCTCCGACTCGACCTCCACCTCGAACCTGAACCCGCCGACGAGCACCTCCCGCCGGATCGCCCCCCGGCCGTCGCGCTCCGGCGGCTCGAGGATGACCGGGACGCCGCCGGCTGCCGTCGACGAGGACGTGGCGGCCGCCGCCCCGGTCGTGGAGCAGGATGTCCGATGGCTCGCCGTCCACGACCAGATGTCTTTGCGCAAGGACACCGATCCGGGTGTCGGCCTCATCGCCGAGGCGGCTCGACGCCGCGAGCCTCGCGCGGACGCCGTCCGACGGCTCCGGCGGCGTCATGCCGGCCATCGGTCGATCCCCCGCTGCCGTCCTTCGGCTCGCCAGCCGCCGTCGCGGGCTGTCGCGCCGGCCTCGGGCGTATGCCGCCGCCGCTGCCGCCGCTGCCGCCGACATCGGCGTCACTGCCCTGTGGCCGTCGCCGTCGTCGAGCGCCCCGAGGCCCGCGGCGATCAGCGCCAGGCGCACCGCGTCGCGTCGCGCGGCCTCGCCGTCCCAGTTGCCGTCGACCCAGCCCGTCGACAGATCCCCGCGCCGGAACGAGTCGCTCCGCGCCACGAACCGGTGAAACGGGAGCGTGGTCTGGATCCCGCCGATCTCCGTCTCGTCGAGCGCACGGCGCAGAGCAGTCGATCGCCGCATCGCGGTCGTGGGCGTGGACCATGACCTTCGCGATGAGGTTGTCGTAGTCCGGCGGCACGACGTCGCCCGACGTGATCGCCGTGTCGACGCGGACGCCCGGTCCCGACGGCATGACCCAGCGACCGACACGACCCGGCGTCGGCGCGAACGCTCGCGACGGATCCTCCGCCGCGATCCGCACCTCGATCGCATGACCTGCCGGCACGGCGGCGCGCTCGCCCGCCACGACGACGGCGGCGCTCAGCGGCGCGCCGCTCGCGACGAGGAACTGCTCGCGCACGATGTCGACGCCGGCGACGAGCTCGGTGACGCCGTGCTCCACCTGGAGCCGCGTGTTGACCTCGAGGAACCAGAAGGCGCCGTCGGGGTCGAGCAGGAACTCGCAGGTTGCGGCGTTCCGCAGCCCGGCGGCGACGCCGAGCCGGACGGCCATCGCGTGCAGGTCCCGGCGCTGGTCCGACGTGAGGCCGGGTGCCGGCGATTCCTCGACGAGCTTCTGGTGCCGCCGCTGGAGCGAGCAGTCGCGCTCGCCGAGGGCGACGACGTTGCCGTGGCCGTCGGCGATGAGCTGCACCTCGACGTGCCGCGCCGGCACGATCTCGCGCTCGAGGTAGACCGATCCGTCGCCGAACGCCGCGGACGCCTCGTGCGACCCCGCGGCCAGGGCAGCTGGCAGGTCCTCCGGCCGCGTGACGCGCCGCATGCCCCGCCCTCCCCCGCCGGCTGCCGCCTTGACGAGGAGCGGGAACCCGATGCCCTCGGCCGCGGCGACGATCCCCGCCACCTGGTCGGGACGATCGACCGGCGCGGGTTCGAGGGTCCCGGGCACCGCCGGCACGCCGACCCGCTGCGCGAGCCGTCGCGCGTTGAGCTTGTCGCCGAGCGACTCGATCGTCGCGGGCGACGGTCCGACGTAGACGAGGCCGGCGTCCTCGACGGCCCGGGCGAACGCCGCGCGCTCGGCGAGGAACCCGTAGCCCGGATGGACCGCCTGCGCGCCCGTGGCGATCGCGGCATCCACGATGGCCTCGATCCGGAGGTAGCTCTCGCCCGGCGCCG
Source organism: uncultured Chloroflexia bacterium (assembly GCA_963774695.1). Classification (GTDB taxonomy): domain Bacteria; phylum Chloroflexota; class Limnocylindria; order Limnocylindrales; family CSP1-4; genus CAIXZV01. The sequence continues at coordinate 109,755 of CAVZFY010000002.1, forward strand.
CGGGGCCGAGCCGGACCGCCTCGTCGGCGAGCCGCACGTGCGCGGCGCCCGCGTCGGCATCGCTGTAGACCGCGACCACCTCCATCCCCAGGTCGCGGCACGCGCGGATGATCCGGACGGCGATCTCCCCGCGGTTCGCGACCAGGACGCGACGGAACGGCGGAACGGCTCGGGTCATCGCTCGCGTCCGGGGCCGGCGTCTTTGTACAAAGACGGATCTCGGCCCGGCGCGTCAGAGCGGGATGTTGCCATGCTTCTTGCGCGGGTTCGTGTCCTGCTTGTCGGCCAGCACCTCGAGGGCGCGGATGAGTCGCGGCCGCGTCTCGTGCGGCAGGATGACCTCGTCGACGTAGCCGCGGGCGGCGGCGACGTAGGGGTTCGAGAATTCCGCCTCGTAGGACGCCACCAGGCGCTGCCGTTCCGCGTCCGGATCGCTCGGCGCCGTCGATCTCGTCCTTGAAGATGATGTTGACCGCGCCCTCGGCGCCCATCACCGCGATCTCGGCGCTCGGCCACGCGAAGTTGAAGTCGCCGCGGATGTGCTTGCTGCTCATGACGTCGTACGCGCCGCCGTACGCCTTGCGGGTGATGACCGTCACCTTGGGCACCGTCGCCTCGCAGTACGCGTAGAGCAGCTTCGCGCCGTGGCGGATGATGCCGCCGTGCTCCTGCGCGACACCCGGCAGGAAACCCGGCACGTCGACGAAGGTGACCAGTGGCACGTTGAACGCGTCGCAGGTGCGGACGAAGCGCGCGGCCTTCACCGACGCATCGATGTCGAGCGCGCCCGCGCGCACCGCCGGTTGCTGCGCGACGATGCCGACGGCACGGCCGCCGAGCCGCGCGAACCCCACGAGGATGTTCGCCGCCCACGCGGGCTGGATCTCGAGGAACGCCGCCGTCGTCGACGATGCGACGCAGGACGTCGTGCATGTCGTACGGCTTCGCCGGCTCGTCGGGGACGACGTCATCGAGCTCTGCGTCCATGCGATCTCGTGCGTCGCGCGTCTCGATCGCCGGTGCGTCGGCGAGGTTGTTCTGCGGCAGGTGCGCGAGCAGGCGTCGGACCGACTCCATCGCCTCGGCCTCGTCGCGGGCCGCGAGATGCGCGACGCCGCTGCGTCCGGTGTGGACACCCGCGCCGCCGAGCGACTCGGCATCGATGACCTCGTGGGTCACGGCGCGCACGACGTTCGGCCCGGTGACGAACATGTAGCTCGTCCCCTCGACCATCACCGTGAAGTCCGTGATGGCCGGCGAGTACACCGCGCCGCCGGCGCACGGCCCGAGGATCACCGAGATCTGCGGCACGACGCCCGACGCCATGACGTTGCGCAGGAAGATCTCCGCGTAGCCGCCCAGCGACGCGACGCCCTCCTGGATCCGCGCACCGCCGGAATCGTTGAGGCCGATGATCGGCGCGCCGACCTTCATCGCCAGGTCCATGATCTTGCAGATCTTCTCGGCGTACGCCTCCGACAGCGAGCCCCCGAAGACCGTGAAGTCCTGGCTGTAGACGAAGACCAGTCGCCCGTCGATGGTCCCGTGGCCCGTGACGACGCCATCGCCGAGGACGCCCTGCCCGTCGGCGCCGAACTCCGTGGCCCGGTGGGTGACGAACGCGTCGAGCTCCGAGAAGGAGCCGTCATCGAGCAGGAGGTCCAGGCGCTCGCGCGCCGTCAGCTTGCCCGCGGCGTGCTGGCGCTCGACCCGGACCGCTCCCCCGCCCTCGAGAGACTCGGCTCGAAGTTGCTCGAGGCGGGCCATCCGCTCCGCGTTGGTCGACACGTACCGACACTCCCCTGGCTGACGCTCATGCTGTCCTTGCGCAAAGACGTCGCGATCGCGCATCCATCATAGGCGGCGTCGAGGCACCGGCCGAGCGAGGTCGCGACGGCGCCACACGCCGGCCACCGGACGGGTTTCCGCGGCGTGAACGGCCCGTTATCGGTGGTCGGAGTCGACGGGTCGATCACCGACCTGGCCGCTCGGATATCCACAGAACGGTGCACAACTCGGTCATTGTGTGGACAACCTCGACGGGCGCGCGGTTTGGGCGCAGAGTAGGATTTGCCCGATCCCGCCGACCTGCCGGCCTCCCGTCGCGCCCCACGACCCCCCGAGGTGACGCCCTTGACGCACGTGATCGCCATCGCCAACCAGAAGGGCGGCGTCGGCAAGACGACGACCGCGATCAACCTCGCGGGTGCGCTCGCCGAGGATTCCTTCAGGGTCCTGCTCGTCGACATGGATCCGCAGGCGAACCTCACGGCCGGCGTCGGGGTCAACCTCAACACCATCACCTACTCCATCTCGGACGTGCTGGCGGATGGCCGCGCCACGATGGACCAGGTGATCCTGCCGACGGAAACGGCGGGAATCGACGTCGTGCCCGCGCATATCGACCTCGCCAGCACCGAGGGGGAGCTGTTCACGGCGCTCGGCCGCGAGTCGATCCTGCGGGAGGCGATGCGCGAGTCGATCGTGAACTACGACTACGTGCTGATCGACTGCCCGCCGAACCTCGGCCTGCTGACGGTCAACGGCCTCGTCGCCGCCGACAGCGTGATCATCCCCGTGCAGACGCAGTTCTACGCGATGAAGGGCCTGAACAACCTCGTCAAGGTCATCAACGCGATCCGGCTCAAGCTCAACCGGGACCTCCGGATCCTCGGCCTGCTGCCGACGTTCTACGACAGCCGGACGAACCTCGCGCGCGACATGCTGGACGAGCTGCGTGTTGTCGGCGATCACCACGTCTTCAACTCGATCATCCGAAATACCGTGAAACTCGGCGAGGCGCCACTGGCCGGCAGGCCAATCACCTCCTATGCTGGGTCGTCCGAGGCCGCGCGAACGTACCGTGAGCTCGCCCGGGAGGTGATCGAACTTGGCCAGGCCTGATTTCCGAGCAACCGCCGCTCGCCGCCTGTCGGAGGAGCGCGAGCTGCCGCCGGCCATCGTGAGCCTGCTGTCGTCCGAGACGACCCACCGCTCCACCGGCGTCAAGGTCATCCCCGTCGATCGCATCGACTCCAACCCGCAGCAGCCGCGGCTGGCGTTCGACGAGGCGACGCTCGAGGAGCTGGCCGCGTCCATTCGCGAGCACGGCGTCCTGCAGCCCGTCCTGGTCCGGCCCGTCGACGACGGCCGATACCAGCTGATCGCCGGCGAGCGTCGCTGGCGCGCGTCCCGGATCGCCGGCCAGGCCACGATCCCCGCCCTCGTCGAGGACATCGACGACGACACCGCGCTCGAGATCTCGATCATCGAGAACCTCCAGCGCGAGGACATCTCGCCGCTCGACGAAGCCGCGATGTACGACCGGATGATCCGGGAGCACGGCTACAGCATCCGGCGGCTCGCCGACAAGCTCGGCAAGGACAAGGGCTACCTCGAAAACCGGCTCCGCCTCGCCGATGCGCCGCCCGAGGTGCGCGAGCTCGTGTCTTTACGCAAGGACACGCTGTCGCACGCCTACGAGCTGATGAAGGTCGCGGACCCGAAGAAGCGCAGGCGGCTCGCCGACCAGGTCGCCCGAAACGAGCTGTCGCTGGTCAAGCTCCGCGAGAAGATCGACGGCCGCCCGGCGCGCTCCCCCATCGAGGAGGAGGAAGCCGAGGAGGCCGCGCCCGGTCCGGCCCGTCGCGACCGAGGTCGCCGAGGAGGGCTGGGAGAGTCGGGCCCGCGTCGGCTTCCCGATCGCGGACGACAGCCTGGTCGCCGCGAAGCAGCAGCTCAACGAGGCGGTCGAGGAGCTCCTCGGCGTGATCCGCAACCAGGACGTCCTGGACGCGATCGGCCAGACGGACCGCGCCAACCTCGCCAAGTACCTGACGATCGCGAAGCTGCGGCTCGAGAACGCGATCGCCGTCGTGCGGACCGGGGACACCGACCGCTAGTCACTCGACGTGCCGGGCTGACCGGCGCCGACGCGAGCCGGCGCCGCCCTCGTCAGTGGCCCTTGGCGGCCTTCTTCGCGGCCTTCGCGGCGTCTCGCGCTGCCTTGGCGGCGTCCTTCGCCGCCTGGCGCTCGGCCTTGTCGGCGGCCTTGTTCACGTTGCCCCCGGCGGTGTCGTCCTTGCCTTTGTTCCCCTTCGCGGCGGCGCAGGCCTCCGGCGTGACCGTGGTCCAGTCGATCGTCGCCAGCGTGGCGTCCTTCAGGTGCGCGACACAGGAGACGAACGCCCCGTGGTTGCGGAACCCGGCCGGGGTGACCATCTGGGCCGCCGCCGACACGAGCGCGCCGTGGGTGTCCCCGTTGTCACCCGCCTCGGTGTCCTGCTTGTCCTGGGCGTCGGGAGTCTCCGGCGCCTCGCTCTCGGGGGCCTCGGACTCCGGCGCCTCGCTCTCGGGGGCCTCGGACTCGGGCGCCTCGCTGGCATCCTCGTCACCCGACGACGGCGCCTCGGCAGTCGGCTCGTTGCTCGTCGACGGCTGGGCGAGGGGTGCCGCCGCCAGGACGACACCCGCGGACATGGCGAGGACGACGAGGGCGACGCCCAGTCCCCGGAAGCGGCGCATGAGATCTGTCAACGGGTTGGACCTCGCTGGGATGGTGTGGCTGTATGAAGGGGAACGGCAGTTGCGCGGATGTCGTTAGGGGTACATCGGTCCGGCCGGCCGCCTGACCTCCGGCGGCGCGCGGGTGCACCGCCTCCGGCGTGAGGGTGCTCCCTACCCCGCCGAGGCGCTCAACGCGGCGAGCCAGGCGACCGCCAGCAGGCCCGACCCGACCGCCTGGATCTCCCAGGCGACCTCGCGCCAGCCCGGGCCGCCCCCGCGGTAGACGGTCGCCAGCCCGAGGATCGCGCCGGCCAGCGGGACGCAGGCGGTGAACAGGACGGCCAGCGCCCAGCCGGTCGGAGCCCCGACGACCGCCGCGGTCCCGATCGCGAGGAACGTCACCACGCCCTGCAGCCCGACCACCAGCCAGCTCGCGCGCCGCGCGCCGAGCGCCAGGGCGATGGACTCGATGCCGGCGGCATCGTCCCGCTCCATGTCGACGATCGCGTTCGCGATGGCGAGCGACGTCCCGGCGTTGGCGGCGGCCGGGATGAGCACGAAGAACACGGCGGGCAGGCTGCCGACCGCGCCGTACCAGCCGAACACCGGCAGCAGCGGGATCCCGAGGGCGAACGGCAGCCACGAGAGCGTCGTGCCCTTCGCCCGGAGGTCGTACCAGACGCCGATCGCGAGCGCGAGCGCCCCGATGAGCAGGAGCCCGGGACCGCCGAGCAGCGCCAGGAACAGGCCTCCCGCGGCGGCGACCACGACCGTGGCCCGGGCCACCGCGGGCGCGACGAGGCCGGCCGGGATCGGCTTGCCCGGCTTGCCGATGCGGTCCACGGGCGCGTCGACGAGGTCGTTGAGGGCCCCGATCGCGAACTGGATCAGCGTCATCGACACCCCGAGACGGATCGCCGTCGACGTGTCCCCGCCCGCCACGATCGCGACGAGGGCGACGACGAACCCATCGAGGATCGACGGGAACGGGTGGACGAGGCGGACGGCGCCCTCGAGGATGGCGGCGGTGCCGGGTCGGGGCGGCGGCGGTTCGGCCTCGGGCGCGTCGTCGAAGGCCGTGAGCGGATCGACGGCGCCCCGATCGTCAGACGTAGACGAGCTCGTTGAAGTTCGCGACGAGGTACTCGATCAGCCGCTGGCGCGCGTCCGAGACCTGCGCGCGGATGCCGGGCACCAGGGCCCACAGCGCGACCGTCGGGACGACGAGGCGGCCCTGGGCGTCGTGACCGACCGACGCGGGCGGGCCGCCGCCGGATGCGAACACCCGTTCGAATTCCGGTTCGCTCAGCTTCGTCGCCCGGCGGAAGTCGTCGACGACCTTGACGATGCCGCGCCGGATCACGACGTCGCGCATGAGCTCGGACACCCAGGCGTCGATCTGGGCGTCCTCCTGCCCGGCGAGCCGTGATCGGTATTCGTTCGCGTCGGTGGACAGGCCGGTGGAGCCCACGGAACCTCCTGGATCGGTCGTGGCAGCAGGATGCCACAAGCCGGGGTCAGTTCGCGCCGTCCCCTTCGCCCGCTGCCGGGCCGCGCGCCCTCGGGCCAGTCGTTGAACAGCTCGGTCAGCCAGCGCCCGAACGGACCCGGCCGGCCCGGATCCGGGTAGTCGGCGACCATCGAGCGCAGCGCGTCGGCGGTCCGCCCGGTCAGGGCGTCCACGACCTCGCGGTTGGGGCGGCCCTCGCCGCGGATCGGCGGTCCGACCCGGATCCGGACCGGGCGCCGGAAGCCGAGCCAGCTGGTGCCGTTGATCGCGACCGGGATGATCGGCACGCCGGCGCGCAGCGCGAAGTAGGCCGGCCCGTCGGCGAGCGGCAGCAGCTCGCGCTCGCCCCGGTGGATCCTCCCCTCCCCCGCGATCACGATCACCCAGCCGTCCTCGAGCACGCGCTGGACCCGGCGGGTCGTCTCGATCATGTCGGTCTTCGCCGGGCGATACGGGATCCCGAAGCCCGCCCACATGATCAGCCGGTTGCGCGCGCCGCGGGCCATGTCCTCCTCCTTCGGCCCGAACATCGCGACCTTGGGGCGCCCCGGGAGCACGGCGAGGAGCACGAGCGGGTCGCTCCAGTTGAGGTGGTTGAACACGTAGATCGCCGGTCCCTGCGCCAGGTTGTCGCGGCCCGCGACGCGCACGTGGAGCAGGCTGCGGACGACGACGTACGAGAAGAACCGGGTGAGCCAGACGCGACCTCGCCGGTAGACGGGACCCGTGGTCAGGGGCGTCGACACCGACGTGCCTAGGCCGGGTCGAGATCGGCGAGGCGGTCGATGACGAGGTCGGCGAGCTCCGACGCCCCGGGGCCCGGCGGCACGCTCGCGTTCGGCACGAGCACGACGAACGCCCCCGCGGCCTTGCCCGCGCGCACGCCGTTGATCGAGTCCTCGACGACCAGGCAGCGCGCGGGGTCCACGCCGAGCCGCTCCGCCGCGACCAGGTAGACGTCCGGCTCCGGCTTGCCGTGCTGCGACCTCGTCGGACGAGACGACCGCACGCAGGACGTCGTGCAGGCCGAGGGCGTCGATCGCCGCCGCGATCACGTCGGGGTGGGCGGACGAGGCGATCGCGACGGGCAGCCGCGCGGCGATCCGGCGGACCGCCTCGGGGGCGCCCGGGATGACCGGCGGCGGGTCGGTGCGATAGCGCGCGACGACGCCCGAGACCACGGCGCTGCTCGATCTCGTCGGGATCGACGTCGTCGAGCCGCAGGCGGTCGCGCATGATCAGCGCCCAGCCGTGGGAGTTCGCGCCCATCACGGCGTGGTGGTCGTCGTCGGTCCAGGTCCGTCCGTGGGACTTCGCGAACGCGATCCGGACGTCGTTCCACCAGGGCTCGCTGTCGACGAGGACGCCGTCGAGGTCGAACAGGACGGCATCGAACCGGCGGGGTCCGGTCACCCGGGCGCCGACGTGCCGTCGATCGCGGCGAAGACGTCGATCGCGAACCCGGCGACGGCCTCCGCCTCGGGGCCTGTGCCGCGGAGGACGAGCGTCTCGAGCTGGAACGAGGCGACGCGCATGCCGCCCGCCGCCGTCTCGATCGACAGCTCGCCGACCTGGATCCGGCCCCAACGGGTGACCTTCGCGCTGGCCCGCGGACCCTCACCCGGCACGTTGACCCGCACGTTGCAGGTCACGAGGCCGGCGCGGGTCGGCGCGAGGAACGTCCAGCGGATCTCCGGGTCGTCGCCCCAGACGAGCCAGCCGGCGGGATCCTCCCCCGCCCCGAGCGCGACGAGGGCCGGCACGACGACCGCGAGGACCTTCGGCGCGACCGCTGCCTCGTCGCGTGGCGCGGCGGCGTACTCGCTCAGTCGCATGGACCCTCCCTCGGCGTGGTTGCCGTTCAGGCTACCCTGCTGGCCCGGAGGTGAACCCTGGTGCACGTCAATCGCGGGCTGCTCGGCTGGGGCGTCTTCTTCGTCGTCGCCGGCGCCGTGCCGCTCGCCGTCCAGTCGGGCCTCGTCAACGCCGACGTCGTGCGCAACTTCTGGGAGCTCTGGCCGCTGGTCCTCATCGGGATCGGGCTCGGACTGATCCTCCAGCGCACGAAGGCGGCCTTCGTTGGCGGCCTCGTGATCGCGATCACCTTCGGGCTGCTCGTCGGCGGCTGGTTCGCGGTCGGCTTCTCGCCGGGCTTCGGGACGTGCGGCGTCGGCAGCAGCGGCACGCACGGCGACCCGTTCCCGACCCAGTCAGGATCCTTCGCGGCCCCGGCGAGCGTCTCGCTCGACCTGAGCTGCGGCGACATGATCGTGACGTCCGCGGGTGGCAACGCCTGGACCGTCGCCGGCTCGTCCGAGGGCGCCGTCCCGCCGACGGTGACCGCCGGGCGCGACCTCAAGGTCGAGTCGCCGCACCAGTCGGGCCTGGACTTCGGTCACGCCGCGGACTGGCAGGTGTCACTGCCGACCGGGGTTCCGGTCAGCCTCGGCCTCACGGGCAACGCCGGCTCGATCGAGGCGACCCTCGGCGCCATGCAGGTGCCGGATCTCCACGCGTCGGTGAACGCGGGCAGCGCGACCATCGACATGGCCGAGGTCACCGGCCTCGAGTCGATCGACATCAGCGCGAACGCCGGGTCGCTGTCGCTGACCCTGCCGGCCCCGGCCGGGACCATGACGGGCAGCATCTCGGCCAACGCCGGCTCCGTGGAGCTGTGCGTCCCCGACGGCGTCGGGCTGCGCATCCATTCGTCGAGCAGCCCGCTCGCTTCCAACAACTTCGGCGACCGCGGCATGACCAACGACGGCGGGACCTGGACGCGGGCGGGGTACGAGGCGAGCACGCAGCGCATCGACCTCCAGGTCAGCGCGAACCTCGGCAGCGTCAGCCTCAACCCGGACGGCGGCTGTGACTGAGCGGCTGTGCCGGTGATCGGCTGAGGCCGTCGCGGCGCGGAATCAGGCGCCGCATACACTTGAGGGCATACGGAGGCCTCCATGTCGTTCCTGTTCCCCAAGCCGTCCATGCCCCGCTCCGACCAGGTCCTGCCCGGTCGTACCGAGGCCATCGTCCAGCCGGGCGCCCACGTGGTGAACGGCCACGCGCTCACGCCGCCCTATCCGGAGGGATTCGAGGTGGCCGACTTCGCGATGGGCTGCTTCTGGGGCGCCGAGAAGGAGTTCTGGACGATCCCCGGCGTGTGGGTCACCGCGGTGGGCTACCAGGGCGGCGAGACGCCCAACCCGACCTACAACGAGGCCTGCACGGGCCGCACCGGCCACGCCGAGGCCGTGCGCGTGGTCTTCGATCCGTCGGTCGTGTCCTACGAGAGCCTGCTGAAGACGTTCTGGGAGAACCACGACCCGACGCAGGGCTTCCGCCAGGGCAACGACGTCGGGACGCAGTACCGCTCCGCGATCTACACGCACGGACCGGCGCAGCTGGCGGCGGCGACGGCGTCGCGCGACATGTACGCGGCCGAGCTGGCGAAGGACGGCTATCACTCGATCACGACCGAGATCCGCGAGGCGCCGACGTTCTACTTCGCCGAGGACTACCACCAGCAGTACCTGAGCAAGAACCCGAACGGCTACTGCCCGAACCACGCGACCGGCGTCCGGTTCCCGGACCAGGCCATCACCCCGCTCCAGTACGTGGACCAGGCCTGATCACCGCCGCGGCCTAGCGGCCGAGGATCTCGATCAGCATCTCCACGAACCGCGGCCCGTCGGCGTCGAAGGCGAACTCGACGTTCGGGATCCCGTCGGGCGTCGGGCGGACATCGCAGATCGTGCGTCCCGCAGCCAACGTCGACGTCGTCTCGACATCCACGCGGATGTGCCGGGTCACGAGCACGGCAGGCTCGATGACGGCGCAGACGGCCAGGGCGTCGTGGACGGCCGCCGTGGAGACGTCGGCCATCGGCTGGGTGGCGTTGTAGCCGCGGATCCGTTGCTCGACCATCGCGGCGGACGCCGTCGCCGCCGGCGTCCCGAGCGCTCGAAGGCGCGCGCAGTCGTCGAGGGAGACGAGGGCGCGGTGGGTCGCGTCGAGGGGGACCATGCGGATGGGACGGCCACACTCGACGACGATCCGGGCGGCCTCGGGATCCACCCAGAAGTTGTATTCGGCCGAGGCCGTCCGGTTCCCGCTCTCGTGGGCGCCACCCATGATGACGATCTCGGGGATGCGCTCGGCCATCCGCGGTTCCTTGCGGAGGGCCATCGCCACGTTCGTGAGCGGCCCGACCGCGACGAGCGTGATGTCGCCCTCGGAGGCCATGTACGTGTCGCACAGCCAGTCCACGGCGTGCGTTGCCTGGGCGGCCGTCGTGGCCGGCGGCAGGTCCAGCAGGTCGCCGTGCACGACCGCGGCCATCCCCCGGTCGCCCTGCGGTCGCACCATCGGCGTCGCCATCCCTCGAAAGACAGGGATGTCCGGGCGCCCGATGAGGTCGAACACGCGGAGCGTGTTCTCGGTCGTGTTGTCGACCCCGGTGTTGCCGTTGACCGCGGTCGCCCCGACCAATTCGATGTCGGGCGAGAGCGCCGCCACCATCAGCGCGACCGCATCGTCCGTGCCGGTATCGACGTCCATGATGATCTTCGTCGGCATGACGCGCAGTCGGTCACGGCGCGTCGTCGTCAGGTCCCGGTCCTGCATCTCCCACGTGTGGTCGAGCGCGTGGTACGCCGTGTGGCGGAGCAGGTACGGGATCGTCCACTTGCCGAGCGGCTTGCCTTCCTCGTACCAGGCACGCATCGCCTCGACGTAGCGGTCGCGGTGATGGGCGAGCCCGCCCGGCGTGAGCAGGTCGTCCAGCTCTGACGTCGCCTGCACGCGCTTCGAGAAATCGCCGCCCTCGTTCGCCAGGACGTGCCGCACGATCCGGTCGCGGGAGCGGCCGCCACCCCGGAGCGCCGGGCCGGAGCTCCGCCGAGACGCGCGCGGCGGTGTCGTCGAACTCGGCCCAGGCTGCGCGCAGCAGTCCGACCTGGCGGTCGAAGGTCGGCGCGTCGAACGGCTCGCGGTCGAGCGGCGATGGCGCGAACGAGATCCCCCAGAAGTCGGTCGAGCCGACGCCCGGGTAGCGACCGATGATCTCGACGTCGGTCTGGGTCGCAAGCTCCGCGTCCAGGCCGGCACGCCGCGCGACCGGCAGGTACCGGGCCACGTATCGCCCGAGCTTCTCGACCGCCTCGTCCTCGGTCTTGCCGCCCCGTTCGAGGCCCGGCCAGTCCGCCGCGACCGCCACCCACCGCTTGCCCCTCGTGGGCTGCTCGACGAGCACGCGAAGCTGGGTCGTCATCGGCGCATCGTGTCAGACGCGGGGATCTGCCTGGGGCTCCGACCCGCCCCAGTACCGCCAGCGTCCACTCGCCTGCCTCGCGACCGAAGACCGCGGTCGTCCAGTAGGGCACGACCTCATCGGTCCCGCCACGCGTGACCGTGACGTTGCCGAGGACCTGCGCCCACGCGAATGCGCCCCGAACCCAGACGGTGATCTCGTCCGGCGTCCACCGGTAGCCGAGGCGCGTCACCCCTTCCGCCATCCGGGCCGCCTGCTCGGGCCCGCTGACGAGCTCCCCCTGGCCGGAACCGGCGATGGCGATGTCGGGATGCGCGAAGAACCGCGCCGCGCCGGGCTCGCCGCTCGAGATCGCCGCGTACGTGGCAGCGATCAGCGTCCGGATGGCGGCCTCGTCGTGATCGGTCGCTCCAGCCATCGCCAGATCCTACGGGATCGATGATCGGCCCGGAAACCTGACGGAACCTGTCGTATCCGGGGTCGACACTCGGGACCTACCGTGCGCAAGGAGACGACGATGGCAACCAGCACCGCATCCGGCAGCACGCCGCCGACGATCGAGGCGGGGCCCGCCGTCCACGACTTCGACTTCTACATGGGCTCGTGGCGCGTCCATCACCGTCGCCTGGTCGAGCGTCTCGCAGGCAGCGACACGTGGCAGGAGTTCGAGGGGACGTCGACGGCGTGGCCCATCCTCGACGGCGCCGGCAACATCGACGACAACGTGCTGCAACTCCCCGCGGGGCCGTACCGGGCGATCTCGCTCCGCACGTACGACCCGGCGTCGGATCGCTGGTCGATCTGGTGGCTCGACGGCCGGAGCCCGAGCCACCTCGATCCGCCGGTCGTGGGCGGCTTCGAGGACGGGATCGGCACCTTCGTCGCGGAGGACACGTTCGCGGGCCGCCCGATCCTCGTGCGATTCCTCTGGTCGGGCATCACGCCGACCACCTGCCGCTGGGAGCAGGCGTTCTCGGCGGACGGCGGCGCGACCTGGGAGGTGAACTGGGTCATGGAGTCGACCCGAGTCGCCTGAATCGGAAGGCCCCGGATCGACGATCCGGGGCCTTGAGGTCGTGCTCGGTTCGGTCAGCCCGCGGCTGCGGGCGGATCCGTGGGCGGCGCGGCTGGAGCCGCCGGGGCCGCGGCGGCGGAGCCGGGGCCGCCGCGGGAGCCGGGGCCGCCGCGGGAGCGGCAGCCGCAGGCGCCGCTCCGGCCTGGGCCTGCATCATGGCGGCGTTGGCCGCCCGCATCTGCTCGAACGCCGCGCGCTGGGCGGGCGTCATCAGCTCGAGCTCATGCTCCATGAACTGCTGCTGGACGCCCGGATAGGACAGGTAGAAGAAGATCACCCCGGCGAGCAGCCACGGCACGGTCTCGGCTTCCATCGTGGAGCCGAACAGCAACGCCATGACGCCGAAGATGATCGTGAACAGGCTGATGAAGATGCCGAACTGGGCGGCGTAGGCGCGCACGTTCCAGAACCCCATCGCGACCCACGCCCAGATGGCGGCGATGATCAGCGCCCAGAACGCCTGGCCCCATTGGGCCTCCGGGAACGACACCGACTTGCCGACGAACGTGAAGTTGACGATGCCCAGGAACACGAGCATCCGCCAGATCTCTGCCAACGCAGCAAGTCCCGCGAGGACCGCCAGCAGCGTCACCCCGAGCGGTCGGTGGAACTGGCCTTGACCTTGTGCCATCAGTAGTCATCCTCCGTATGCGAACCCCGTAGATACCGCTCAACCATACGGCGTGCCGGTCAGACGAAGGACGTCCGATCCGACAGGCGTGTCGGTTCAGGCCGCGAGCCCGCCCCCTGCCGGCTCCCCGAGCTCGACGATGCGACCGTCGACGCGTCCGGCGTCCGCGTACTCCTCGGGATGGGCCAGGCCGACCTCGGGCACGCCGAGCGCGGTCGCGGCGGCGTCCGTCAGGTAGACGTAGGGCCGGAAGCCGATCCGGTCGCGGACCGTGTTCTTGAGCAGCCGGTGCGCCAGGGTGACGGCGGGCCCGAGCAGGTCGCTGCTGGAGCCGACGCGCTGGCGAACCGTGTGACCGCGATGGAGCACGACCTTGAGGTCGAGGTGCGCGACCGCGGGACAGGCGATGCAGACGTGGTCGTTGGCCGGGATCGCCGCCGTGCGGCTGGCGACGAACGACCGGTACATCGTCCCGAGGTCCTCGCAGGACGCGGGTGCCCTGGCCGTCGAGGCTCGCCGCCGGCGCGGCGGCGAAGACGGCGTCGCCCTCGAGCTTCACGATCCCGAAGTCGTGCTCGACGCCCTCGATCACGGCGTTGAGGAGCTCGGCCAGGACGCCGTACGCCGCCGGGATGCCGTTGCTGAAGTCGACGCCGTGCTCGTGCTCGACGCCGGTCATGAAGCCCGTGTAGCCGGAGATGTCCGCGAGCAGCAGGTATCGCTCGCCCGCCGCCGGCTCCGCTTGGTCCAAGGTGCTCCTCCGGCCTCGACGGCCTACATGCGCTGGACGATGTACAGGGTGTTCCGATCGGGGTCGCGCAGCGAGAACATCGGCGGGACGCCCGGGTAGCGGAGGACGTCGTCGACGTCGATGCCCTTCGCGAGCAGGGCCGCGTGGTCGGCCTCGGCATCGTCGGTCGTGAGGCGGATCCCGGTGTCGATGCCGACCGACGTCTCGCCGGGCGGCGTGATCGCGATGCTGGTGCCGCCGCCGGAGGGCGCGACCTCGATCCAGCGAAGGCCGTTGCCGAACGGCACGTCGCGGACCTTCTCGAACCCGAGGGCGTCGGTGTAGAACGCGAGCGTGCGGTCCTGGTCGGACGCGGGCACGCCGACGGTCCCGACCTGCGTGATCGACGTGGTGCGCTGGCTCATCATCGTCCTCCTGCTGCTGCGGACGATGATGACACCGCGGGGTCAGTGGCCGGCGTCGTCCGCCATGTCGATCGTGCCCCGCCAGCAGTCGGTCGTCACGCCGTCGTGGTCGCACTGGATCTCGTCATACGCGCCGGTGACGAGGTTGCCCTTGCCCCAGCCGTCGATGACCACGCCCGACACCGTCGCGTGCAGCCCCGTCTGCTCCACGTGGACGAGCGCCGTGAACGGGCGCTCCGATCCCTGGAAGTCGTAGATCGCCTCCACGGTGGTCGTCGGACCCACGTTCATGTCGAGCACCCTGCCCGCATAGGCGCCCTCGCCCGCAGCACCCCCGACGACGCCCGCCATGCCCGGGCCCTCCCCGACCATCCACTTCGTGAACGTCGCGGTTCCAACCGTCGCGGTCTCCACCGGGGACTCCTTCCGTGGCCTGCTGGCCCGGTCTGCGTCGACGCCGACCTTCGTGGCCGCGAAACACTACGCCTCGGCGCGCACCACCGTGCGCCCGTTCATCGCGATCCGCCCCGAAGCCGAGCGCCTACTGCGGGTTCCCGATGGCGTCGCACGGCGGCTGGATCACCCTGCCGCTCACCGCGAGCTCCTGGTCGATGATCCGGAGCGTCCGCTCCATCGCGACCGGCTGCAGCCCGCCGATCTCGTTGCCGAACGGGTTGTTGAGGAACTGCAGCAGGACCAGCATCGACATGATCACCGCGACGACCGATCCCATGAGCATCGCCTGGACCACGGCGCGCTCGCCGCTGTCCGCGAAGAACAGCATGAAGATGAAGATCACGATCGACGTGAACCCGATGCACGATCCACAGCGGCGTCGGGATGACCCCCTCCGCGCCGTGGATCCGCGCCTGCCTCGCCTGCTCGCGAGTCGCCCGCTGGTCGAGCACGTTCGCGTAGGCCGCCTGCTCCTTGGGCGTCTGGGGGTCGATGGTCTGGATCGTCTCGAACAGGCGGCCGGCCCACGGGTTGAGGTCGTCGCCGAGGGTGCCCGAGGTCATCCGGTCCCACTGGACGCCGACCACCGAGCGGGCGTAGCAGACGAGCTCGCCCGACAGCGCGTCCGCGACCGTGCGGCGAGAACAGCTGGGCCGTCTCGACCTCCTGCGCGACCGCCGCCGCCTCGTTCTCCGCGCCGGCACGCGCCGCGTCGTAGGTCGTGAACGACAGGAACACGACGAACCCGAGGAGCACGGAGAAGCCGGTCGCCAGCACCCCGAACACGCCCGCGGCACGGTCGCCGTCGTGGAAGTAGCCGCCGTCGGGCGC
Source organism: uncultured Chloroflexia bacterium (assembly GCA_963774695.1). GTDB lineage: Bacteria > Chloroflexota > Limnocylindria > Limnocylindrales > CSP1-4 > CAIXZV01. The sequence continues at coordinate 125,188 of CAVZFY010000002.1, forward strand.
GGTGCGCCGCACGAACAGCATCGCGGCGACGGCGGCGCGCCGTGACCCCGGCGACGATCAGGATCGCGAGCAGCAGGTTCATCGCGCCACGCCAACCACCGGCGCGCCGGCCGGGAGCGTCGTGAGCCTGATCATCGCGGGAGTGTACGGGGCGGAGCGTGAGGTTCCGTGGCCTGCTGGCACCGCCCCGCGCCGGCAGCCCAGCACAATGGCGCGATGGGACCGGCTGTCGCGATCGGGGGTCTCGTCGTGCTGTCGCTCCTCGCGCTGGCCGTCACGCTCCGGTCGCGCCCGCGACCCGACGAGCCGCATCGAGCTGCGCGCGATCTGGGCTGTGCCGTTCGTCGTGGCCGTTGTGGTCGTCGTCGGGATCGTCCTCGTCGTCCTTCCTGGCGTCCCGCCGCTGGTCATCGTCGGCCTGATGGCCTACGCGGGCGTGGCTGCCGCGGCGATGTGGCGGATGGCGAGGCTCGACAGCGGGAGCCGGTGGATGGAGCCGTCCCATCGCCGCGCGCGGATCGCGATCTCGGCGATGGCGCTCACGTGGCTCGGGATCATCCTCGGCCTGCTGCTCGGGATCGCCGCCGCCATCGCGGACGGCCTGTACTGACGGGGATCCTCAGCGACTCGAGCGGTGTCCCGACGGAGCGACCAACCCAGCAGGAGCCCGATCACGGCCGTGATCCCACTCAGGACCATCGTCACGGCCTCGCCGGGGTACTCCAGTCCGCCTCCCGGCCCGAGCCGGTATCCCCACCAGACGACCCAGATGGCCGAGTAGGCGATCCAGATCGGAAGGGTCCAGCGCCGGACGCGCGGCGCCCAGGTGCCGTTCATCGATCGGACGCTAACCGGCGTCGATGACGCAGAACCGGTTGCCCTCCGGGTCCGCGAGGATCACGTAGTCCGCGTCGGGCGGTCGCTTGTCCCAGTGGACCTCGGTCGCGCCCAGCGCGATCAGCCGCCTGACCTCGGCGGCCTGGTCCTCGGCATAGAGGTCGAGGTGGATCCTCGGCGGGACCTGGACCGTCGAGCGGACCCGGTCCAGCGAGACGTTCGGCCCGGCGCCGGTGCGCGGGCGGAGCAGGGCGAAGTCGTCGCCGTCGCTCGCGCGCGGGACGTAGTCGAGGGCCGCGGTCCAGAACGCGGTCTGGCGCGGCGAGGTCGTCGACGCGGATCACGATCGAGCCGACGCGGAGCATCGCCAAACCCTACCCGAATGGGGTATGTCCCGTGCTCGCGCCGCTTCCTATGCTCGAAGAACCGCGCGACGGGTCCGTTCCCCGTCGCGCGTCTTCGTGTCCGGCGGCCTGGCGGGTCAGACGACCTCGCGCAGGCGCCCCGTTTCGACCTCGTAGACCAGGCCGTGCACCGGCACGTCCTTGATCCACGGGTGCGCCCGGATCCGGCTGACCTGCTCGCGCAGGTTCGACTCGAGATCCGGAAACGCGTGGAACGGGAGGTCGACGTCGCTGCCGGTCCGCTTGACGAGCTCGCGGTGGACATCGGCGTCCTGGAAGGTCAGCATCCCGCACCCGGTGTGCTCGATGACGATGACCTCCTCGGTGCCGAGCAGCTGCTGGCTGATGACGAGCGAGCGGATCGCGTCGTCCGTGGCGAGGCCGCCCGCGTTGCGGATGATGTGGGCGTCGCCGCTGCGCAGGGCGAGGACGTCCTCGACCGTCAGCCGTGCGTCCATGCAGGCGAGGACCGCCAGCTTCCGGCCGGGCGGGAGCGGCAACGATGAGCGGTCGAACTGGGCGGCGTACCTGGCGTTCTCGGCCAGGGCGCGCTGGTACTCGAGGGTCGGTGTCTGGATCGCCATTGGATTCTCCGTCGAGGAAGTGGAAGGCGTCGACGGCGGCGCTGCGGGCCCGAACCCCTCGGTCATCTACGCGAGTGTGTCGCCTCGCCGCTGTGAGGCGCACGCGCAGAGCGAGCTCGGGACCCGCTCGGGACACGCGCAGGAACACAGGATGGCGGCGTACATCGCCTCCATGATGCGGGACGCGGCGCGATGTCGCCAACGATTTCGTGGACTGCCGCCGCGGAGCGAGCCGCTGCGCGATGATGGGCCGCATGCGAGCCCTGCTCCTCACCGCGCCCGGGCGGCTCGAGTACGTCGACGTGCCGGAGCCCGAGGTCGGCGACGAGGACGTCCTGGTCCGGGTCGAGGCCGTCGGGATCTGCGGCAGCGACGTCCACGGCATGGACGGCAGCTCGGGCCGGCGCGTCCCGCCGCTGATCATGGGCCACGAGGCGGCGGGCACGATCGAGGCGGTCGGCCGATCGGTGACCGGCTTCGCGGCGGGCGAGGCCGTCACGTTCGACAGCACCGTCTACTGCGGGCGGTGCCGGTTCTGCACCGACGGCCTGACGAACCTGTGCGACGACCGTCGCGTGCTCGGCGTCGCGACCGACGAGTGGCGGCGCGACGGGGCGTTCGCGGAGCGCGATCGCCGTGCCGGCGCGCATCGTCCATCGGCTGCGACCCGGGACCCCGATGGTGGCGGCCGCCCTGGCGGAACCACTCGCGGTTGCGTTGCACGCCGTGTCGCGCGCACCCAGCCGCCGGTGCCGGCTCGGCACTCGTCGTCGGCACCGGGCTCATCGGCCTCCTCGTCATCGCCGGCCTGCGCGCCGCCGGCTGCGATCGGATCGTCGCCGTGGACCTGAGCGCGGCGCGGCTGGCTCGGGCGACGGAGATGGGCGCGACCGACGTCATCGAGGCTGGCGACGACGATGTCGGCGACCGGCTGCTCGCACTCACCGGGGGCCGCGGTCCGGACGTCGCCTTCGAGGCGGTCGGCGTCCCGGGCACCGTCGCTCTCGCCATCTCGTCGGTCCGCAAGGGCGGCACGGTCGTCCTCGTCGGCAACGTCCGACCGGTGGCCGAGCTGCCGCTCCAGTGGGCGGTGTCGCGACAGCTGACGCTGGCGGGATCCGCGGCCTCGTGCGGTGAGTATCCGCAGGCCCTGGAGCTGATCGCGAGCCGCCGGGTCGACGTCGAAGCCCTCGTCAGCCGGGTCGCTCCCCTCTCGGAAGGCGCCGCCTGGTTCGATCGCCTCCGCGAGCCCGGCACGGACCTGCTGAAGGTCGTCCTCGAGCCCTGAACGCCCGGAATCGAAAGAGCCCCGACCGGTGGTCGGGGCTCTTCGTGGACTTGGAGGCGTTAGAAGTGGACGACCCGGTTGCGAACGAGGACGCCGTTCTTGAGGACCTGGATGCGGTGCCGGCCGGAGCCGGTCGCGAAGGGCGGCGCGGTACACGTCGTGGTCGCCGAAGCCCTGCTTGGTGTGGAACGTGCCCGGCCGTCAACCTTGACCTTCCAGTGGAGCTTCCGGCCGAGGACGGTGTTGGCGGGCTGCGGCCGCGCTGCGGAGGTCGACGCGCACGGCGTGCGGGCGGACCGTGATGGCCGAGGAGCCGTGGACGTTGGCCACGGTCTTGACGACCGGCGCCGCGGCCGTGATGGACGAGAAGCGGTAGGTGGTGCCGCCGTACGTCATCGAGTCGATGACGCCGTCGCCCTTGACGCCGGAGCCGAGCGAGAACCCGCCGGCATAGACGCGGGCGTTCGGCAGCGCGTTGCCCACTCGACCAGGGTGCCGAAGTAGTCCGAGCCGTTGCCGCCGTTGTCGGCGCCGGACGGATCGGCCGCCTTGGCCGTCGCGGACGAGCCGTTGGTCAGCCACCAGTTGCCGCCGTAGACGGCTCGCCGACGAGGATGTTGTAGTCGTTGCCGTTGCTGTCGATGCCGTCGGCGTCGAAGACGATCTGCTGGCCGGGCTGCGGCTGCGTGCCGTGCCAATCGAGCGAGGCGCGTGGTCGGGATCTTGTCCGGTGATGCCGAAGTACTCGGCCGCCTTGGCTTGCTCGTGGCGTCGTCGGTCTTGACGTTGAGCCCGTCGGTCCGGAAGGAGCACGTGGCCCGCGGAGCGGGTGTCGGACAGCGCGGGATGAGGTCGGACGGGTGGATCGTGGTGACCGTGGCGGCGTGCGCCACGGGCGCCGCGACGGCACCGACCGCGATGATCGCCGCGAGAGCTGCGGCGCCGGGGATGACCTTGCGGATCATGATGGCTGGTCCTCCGATGGACTGGCGTGGGATGAATTGCAGGTCACATGCTGGCTGCTGACCTGCCGCAATCCCACTGCACTCCCATGCAGAACCGAGGACCGTCGGCTGCACCATTCCGGCAGGCCCGTGCGAAGCGGGCGACGCCTGGTGCTCCGAGGACTCGGAATCGAAAGAGCCCCGACCGGTGGTCGGGGCTCTTCGTGGACTTGGAGGCGTCAGAACTTGACGACCTTGTTGCGAACGAGGACGCCGTTCTTGAGGACCTGGATCCGGTGCTTGCCGGACCCGGTGACGAGGTGCTGGCGGGCCACGTCGTGAGCGCCGAAGCCCTCGCGGACGTTCAGGACGGTGTGACCATCGACCTTGACGACCCAGTGGAGCTTCTTGCCGAGGATGGTGTTGGCCGGCTGCGGCTGGCTGCGGAGATCGACACGCACGCCGTGCGGGCGGACCGTGATGGCCGAGCTGCCACGGACGTTGGCGACCGTCTTGACGACGGGCGTGACCGAGGAGAAGCGGTAGGTGGTTTCGCCGTAGGTCATCGAGTCGATGACGCCGTTGCCCTTGGCGCCGGAGCCGAGCGAGAACCCGCCGGCCAGGACCCGGGCGTCGGGCAGCGCGGCGGCCCACTCGGTCAGCGTGCCGTAGTAGGGAGAGCCGTAGCCGCCGCCGTTGTGCGGCGCAAGCGTCCGGTCGAGCGTGCTGCCGTTGCTGAGCCACCAGTTGTCCCCGTAGACCGTTTCGCCGACGAGGATGTTCCAGTCGTTGCCGTTGCCGGTGATGCCGTCCGCGTCGAACACGATCTGCATGCCAGGCTGGGTATCGGTGCCGCGCCATACGAACGACGCGGTGGTCGGGATCGGTCCGCTCATCGCGTAGTAGCCGGCCGCCTTCGCCAGGCTGGTGGCGTCGTCGGTCCAGACGTTCAGGCCGTCGGTCCGGAAGGAAACATGGCCCGCGGCACGGGTGTCCGTGGTGTTGAGGTCGGCGGGGTGGATGACCACGTCCGGCGTGGCGGCCTGGGCGACCGGCGCCGTGATGGCACCAAACGCGATGATCGCCGCCAGCGCAGCGGCGCCGGACATGACGTGCTTCCGAGACAAGGCGATGGTCCTCCGGGAATGCTATGAGAGCGGGATGAATGACATCTCGCATGGTGGGCGATGCCCGGCCGAGATCCCATGGCTCTCTTGTGCAGAACCGACGCCATTCGGCTGGATGCTTTCGGCGGCCGCCGGGTCGCCGCCTCGGAAAGCGCGCTATCTCTCAGCGCCGGCGATCAGCGGTGGACGTACCGCCGGACCGAATGCGAGGCGTGGTGGCCGTGGCTGTCCCTGGCGACGACCTTGATCGTCCGCCAGCCCGACGCCGTGAACCGGAGGTGCGCCGTTCTCCCGGTTGTCCGCAGGTGCCGGTTCACGTACCAGGCATAGGTCACGTCGCCCACGAAGCCCTTGCCGCTGGCGCTCACGGCGTAGCGGCTGGCTCGATGCATGGTCGATGGCACGCTCGACGTGACGCGGACGTCGATGACCCTGGGGTCGATCCCGGCACCCGCGAAGTTCGGCCCGCCGGTCTCGGGCGAAGCGGCGTCGTTGTAGAAGACCGTGATCCCGCCCGGCGACCGGTGGCGCGGAACGTGAACGTGAGCGCGTGGTTCGACTCGCTCGCGAACGGCGGCGCGCAGTCGCACGAGTCGTAGGCGTCCCAGTGCGTGCCGTCCGGCGGGAGGACGTAGTCACCGAACGGGTGCGCCGTCGCCGTGACCATGTCGCCTTGGCGCGTCCCGTGCGGAAGGCTCAGCCAGACGCCGGGCAGGTTGCTCGCGCGTGATCCCGGCAGCGCCGACGGCGTTCGTCCCCGACATGATCGTGTACGGCGTGCGACGTCCCCTGCTTGTCGTCCGTAGGTGAACGCTGAGCTGCCACAGGCCGGCGCGCTGTACGGGAGGGTGAAGGTCCAGGGGCCGCAATAGCCGTCGCTTCCCTTGCCACGGAGCAGGAGCGAGCCGAACGTCGCGTCGAACTGGTTGTGCAGGATGCTGGCCTCGTCGCCCCAGCGCAGCTCCCAAGAGCAGACGGTGCCGGCGGGGAACACGAAGCCGTCCGGAATCGCCGGCGTGAAGACCGGGGTGAACGTGAACGACTCCCCACCGACCGCCGGACCGGAGCGGTGGAGCGTCACGCCCGTCGGTACCCGGGTCAGCGGCCGCAACGGGCGCTGCGCCGATGGCGATGGACCGCCGTCGACGAGCGCGGCGGACGACCAGGGCGCGAGCGAGCGACGGCAGCCGATGCTGGTGTCGTCACTGTCCCCTCGACCCTTCGCTGTGCATGGGCGCCGCCGGTGACGCGGCCGCGCCCCGGACGATGGATCGCGACGAATTCCGGTGTCAAGGGGACCTTCGATCAATCCGGTGCATGCGGCAACCGGAGGGTGCATCCCGCGAGGGCTGAGTCGTGCCGGCGTCGGCGTCGTCGGCTGATTTATGCTCGCGACAGGGAGGTGTCGATGTACCAGGTGCTGCTCTACGTTCACATCGTCTGCGCGGTCATCTGGGTGGGTGGCGCGTTCTTCTCGCAGCTGCTGGCCCTGCGCGTCGAGCGCTCGACGGACCCGGCTGACCTGCCCAAGCTCGGCCGGAACATGGAGTTCCTGGGACTGCGCGTGTTCCTGCCCGCGTCGATCCTGCTGTTCCTCGCCGGCGCGGCGATGGTTGCCCAGCAGTGGAGCTTCGGCCAGACCTGGGTCGCGGTGGCGATCGGCCTGTGGATCCTGTCGGTCATCGCGGGCGCGATCTACGTCGGACCGCGGACGAAGCGGATCTCCGAGCTGTTCGAAGCGAAGGGCCAACCTCGACGGCGGCGCGCGCCCTCCTGGGCCGCGTCTTCCTCGTCTCGCGGCTCGAGCTCCTGAGCTTCGCCATCATCATCGCGATGATGGTCTTCAAGCCCGGCGCAGGGGCTGCTTCGTGCTTGGGAAGCTGGCTCCGGCGGTAGGATTCGAACCTACGACCAAGTGATTAACAGTCACCCGCTCTACCACTGAGCTACGCCGGAGCGATGTGGCCGGGGCCTCATCGGCCCGCGTCCACGGGGCGCCGTCGCGGCGCCGCCGGAGAGGATAGCAGGACGTCGCGTATCCTCGGCAGCGATGCCCCTGCTCTCCCCCGAGACCCTGATGACGCGCATCGGCGACCCCGATCTGCGGATCGCCGACGTCCGCTGGTGGCTCGCCGACCGCGCCAAGGGACGCCGCGACTACGAGGCCGGGCACATCCCCGGGGCGGTGTTCGTGGACCTCGACGCCGACCTCGCCGCGCCGCCCGGACCCGGTCGCCATCCCCTCCCCTCGCCCGCGGCGTTCGCCGCGCGGATGGCCGAGCTCGGGTTCGACGACACGACCGAGATCGTGGCCTACGACGACGCCGGCGGGACGATCGCCGCGCGCCTGTGGTGGATGCTCGACGACCTGGGCCATCACCGGGTCCGCGTGCTCGACGGCGGGATCGGGGCGTGGACGGCGATCGGCGGCGCGCTGACGGCGGACGTCCCCGACGCCGGCCCCGGGCCGGCTCACGCTGGCCGACCGCTGGTCGAGGACGATCGACGGCGACGAGCTCGCGGCACGGCTCGGCGGCGTCGGCCTCATCGACGCCCGCGCACCCGAGCGCTACCGAGGCGAGACCGAGCCCGTCGACGCGGTCGGCGGCCACATCCCGACGGCCGTCAGCCGGCCGAGCGGCGGCAACCTCGCACCCGACGGTCGGTTCCAGCCGCCCGAGGTCCTGCGCGCACGCTTCGAGGGCCTGTCCGATGCCGGCGACGTCGTGACCTACTGCGGCAGCGGCGTGACCGCGTGCCACAACGCGCTGGCGATGCGGGTCGCCGGCCTCGCGGACCCGATCCTCTACGCGGGCTCGTACAGCGACTGGACGCGCGCCGGCCGGTCCGTGGCGACCGGCGACGAGCCGGGTTCGCCCTAGGTCTCTGCGGCCTCGCGCGCGCCACGCCGGGCGCGGACGACCGCCGCCTGCGCGAGCGCGACGACCAGCGCGGCCGCGAAGCCGATCGCGAGGTCGCCCAGGAGCGCGACCTGGAAGCCGAACAGGCTCACCTCGGGCCCGACCGACAGCCCGAGCTTGTGCCCGATGAGGTAGAACGCCCCGAACGCCGCGATGACCGGCAGGACGGCAGCGGCGCGACCGGCGGGCCCGCCCCCGCGGGCGACGAGCCAGACCGCGAGCACGCCGAGCCCGATCGAGCACAGGCTGAACGTGGCGACGAGGGCCCAGGCGGTCATCGGCATGCGCGCGAGCGTACCCGGGGTCAGGCGGGGACGGCGGCTCCGGCGTCGGGCGCCGGACTCGCCGAGGCTGCCGACCAGCGCGGCGTAGTGCGCCTCGAACGCCTCGAGCCGATCGGCCGGGACGTCGGTCCGCCAGCGGCCGATGTGCGCGCGCTCGGCGGTCACCTTCGTTGTCGAAGTAGGTCTGCATCGCGGCGTCGTCCGCAAGGCCGAGGAAGGCGAGGATGCGGGCGTACTCGCGGTCCCGGGCGTCGACGATCAGCGACTCCATCCGGACGACGAGCGTCCGCTCCGCCGGCAGCGCGGCGACGCCGGCGCGGGCGCGGCCGAAGGCTCGCCGCCCACCAGTCGAGCGCGGCGTCGAGGTCATCTGGGCCCCAGCCGAGCGGCACGACGGAGCACGCAACGTCGCGGCCGTCGCGCTCGCTGTGGATCGAGGCGCAGGTCGGGGAACAGCTGGCGCAGCGTCGACGGCCGAGCGGCGAGTTGCCGGGCGTCATCTCGACCCAGCCGGGCTTGCCGGCGCGGCCGCGATCGGGTCGAGCAGCCGGTGCGTGAACGCGGCGCCGGCCGCGGGCGGGTCGATCGGCAGGTCGTGGGCGAGCCGGTCGAGCGCATCCTCGATCGCCGCCTGCTCGAGGACGACGTGCGGTCCGTGCTCCTCGGAGCGGTCGAACCCGCGGCTGCGCATCCGCGCGTCGAAGGTGCGGAAGCCGGTCCGTGCCGTCGACGAGGTCGCACAGGCCGCCGGGCTCGGTGAGGAACCGCACCTCCGACGCGATCACGTGGTACGACGGATGCGCACCGAGCAGGCGGCCCGTGATCGTCGTCCCGCTGCGCCCCGTGCCGCCCACGAAGACCGGCGGAAGCGTGATCGTGCGCGCCGGCTCGACCGGTCCCTTCGAGACCCGCAGCAGCGTCCGGCGCAGCCGGGCGCCGAGCCTCACTCCAGGTAGTCCTTCAGCTTGCGGCTGCGGGACGGGTGACGCAGCTTGCGCAGCGCCTTCGCCTCGATCTGGCGGATGCGCTCGCGGGTGACGTTGAACTCCTTGCCGACCTCCTCGAGGGTCCGGGCGCGCCCGTCCTCGAGGCCGAAGCGGAGCTGCAGCACGCGCCGCTCGCGGCCGGTGAGCGAGTCGAGGACCGCCTCGACCTGCTCCTTGAGCAGCTGGTGCGACGCCGCCTCGGCCGGGGCGAGCGCCCCGCGGTCCTCGATGAAGTCGCCGAGGTGGGAGTCCTCCTCCTCGCCGATCGGCGTCTCGAGCGACACCGGCTCCTGGCTGACCTTGATGATCTCGCGCACCTTCTCGGGCGTGACGACGACCTCCTGGCCGCGCGACATCGCCTCCGCGATCTCCTCGACGGTCGGCTCGCGGCCCAGCTCCTGGAGCAGCTGGCGCGAGACGCGGATCAGCCGGTTGATCGTCTCCACCATGTGGACCGGGATGCGGATCGTCCGCGCCTGGTCGGCGATGGCGCGGGTGATCGCCTGGCGGATCCACCAGGTGGCGTAGGTCGAGAACTTGAAGCCCTTCTCGAAGTCGAACTTCTCGACCGCGCGGATCAGGCCGATGTTGCCCTCCTGGATCAGGTCCAGGAACGACATGCCGCGGCCGATGTACTTCTTCGCGATCGACACGACGAGGCGCAGGTTGGCCGAGGTCAGCTGCTCGCGGGCGTCGCGCCCGATCTTGACCACGTCGCCCTTGCGGTCGCGCATCTTCGTCTGCGGCGGGACCTCGGGGTCGAAGCCCATGCGGCGCAGCAGGTCCGAGTCGTTGCCGGGCTCGATCCAGCGCTGGAGCGCGTCGAACGCGACCCCGTCGCGGGTCCAGTCGTAGATCGCCCGCAGCCCGACGTTGTCGCGGGAGTCGAGGTCGCCGTTGTGGACCGACAGGTACGACCAGTCGAGCAGGGCCTGGAACGTCTCGGCGTCGAGGGCCGCGTTGTAGGCGGAGACGAGGCCCTTGGCCTCCTTGAGCAGGACGGTCGTGCCCGTCGGACTGGACGTCCTTGCCGGCCTTGACCAGGTGGAAGTCCGGCGAGGCGACGAGCAGCTCGGCGGCGTCCGGCGCCGCGAGGGCGTCGGCGACCATCTTGTGCGTCTCGGGGCCGAACGGCAGGCTGTGCTGCGGCTTGGTCGTGCGGGTCTTGCGCTCGGTGTCGTGGAGCGTCCACTCGTGGAGGGAGATGACGGCCTTCCAGGGCTCGACGATGATCTGCTCGCCGAGCTCGATCGCCTTCGCGAGGACGACCTCCTCCTCCGCCGTGAGCAGGGCGACCTTCCCGATCTCCTTGAGGTACATCCGGACCGGGTCGTCGATCCCGATCATGTCCGCGGACAGGGCCTCGAGCTCCTCGGCCGTCGGCTCCTCGACCTCGGCGGGGTTGAGCTTGGCCGGGCGCGTCCATGCCGGCGGGCACGGGGACCCCCTCGGTGGCCTCGATCGCCTCCTCGGTGACGATCTCGACGCTCAGCTCCGCGGTGCTCGGCTCCGCGTCCTCGTCGGCGCTGAGCTCGACGTCCTCGTCGTCGTCGTCATCGTCCTCGCTGAGCACCGGCGGCGCCGATCCGTCCGCGCGCCGCGGGCGCATGGACGCCAGCCGCGCCTCCTCCAGCTCGCGGCGGGTGCGGCGGGGTCGCGAGGCCAGGACGGCTTCGACGAGCTGCTTGTCGAGGGGATCTGCCATGTCCGTGGGTCCTCCGGTGGGTCGGTGAAGGTCAGCCCGCCGCCACTGGCGTGCGGGCGAGGAGGCGGGTCTGGTCGCGGCGCCGGTCGAGCGACCGGCGCTGCTCGTTGAGGAGTCGTCGTTCCTGGGTCAGGCGGTCGATGGCCTCGCGATCGGCGTCGCGCTCGGCCTCGGCGGTGGCGTCGCGGTTGAAGGCGCTGCGCTCCTGCCAGTCGGAGTCCTCGAGCTCGAGGGTGAGGCGCTCGATCTCGTAGGCGACCGCGCGGTCGCCGAGCTCGCGCGGGTTCGGGCCGGGTCGCGAGACGAGCGCCTGGCCGAGGGCCCGGCTCTCCTCGTCGAGCCCGTCGAGGATCGCCGACAGCGAGTAGGGCGGGCGGACGCCGTGGTCGTCGCGGGCCCTCGCGATGACGACCGCCCGGTACAGCTCGCGGGCGATCTGCGTCGGCAGGCGGTCCGGGACCGAGGCCGTCGAGCACGGCGTCGTGCGTCTCGGGCACCAGGAGCACGAGCCGCAGCAGCTCCTGCTCCGTGCGCGAGACCGCGCGCAGGATGTCGTTGACCGGCAGGGCGTCCGCCGCGCCGGTGACGGCCGCCGCGGAGAACCGGTCGCGGCCGTCGCGGCCGTCGGGGTCGCGCGCCGGGCCGCCGGTGCATCGCCTCGAGCAGCGTCCGCTCCTCCACGCCCGACACCTGCTGGACCTGGCCGAGGTAGGCGTCGCGCATCACGGGATCCGGGATGCCGCGCAGGGTGTCGAGCACGGCGTCGATGAACCGCGACTTGCCGCCGGGCGTGCGCAGGTCGTTGGCGCGGGCATGGACGTCGATCAGGTGGTCGACGATGGGCTTGGCCGTCCGGACCTCCTCGCGCCAGCGATCCGGCTCCTCGCGCAGCACCTCGTCCGGGTCGCGGCCGTCGGGCAGCTGGACCACGCGCACGTCGTCGAGCGCCACGCCGGAGTCGTCGCGCGCGAGCTGGCGGATCAGCTCCTCGAGCGCGGTCGCCCCGAAGGTCCCCGCCTTCTGGCCGGCGGCGTCGACGTCGTAGGCGAGCGCGATCCGCTTCGCGTAGCGGGTGATCAGCGCGACCTGTCCGGGCGTGAGCGCGGTGCCCAGCGACGCGACGACGTTGTCGAACCCGGCCTGGTGCGCCATCAGCGCGTCCGTGTAGCCCTCGACGATCACGGCCTGGCCGGTCTTGCGGATCGCCGACTTCGCGCGGTCGATGAGGTAGAGCGTGCGGCTCTTGTCGAACAGCGGGGTCGCCGGGGAGTTGAGGTACTTCGGGCCGTGGTCGCCGGCCGTCCTCCCCGACCCCCTCCTTGCCCAGCACGCGACCGCCGAGCCCGACCGGGTGGCCGTTCGCGTCGCGGATCGGGAAGATCACGCGCTCGCGGAACCGGTCGTAGACGCCGCCACGCTGGCGCGGGCTCGCGAGCCCGACCTCGAGCAGCTCGCCCGGCGTGACCTGGCGCTTCGTCGCGAGCTGGCGGACGAGCTGGTCCCAGCCTGCCGGCGCCCAGCCCAGCTGCTGGCGCCTCGATGGTCGCGTCCGTGAAGCCGCGGCCACGCAGGTAGGCGAGCGCGGGCTCGCCCGGCCTTCGAGTGCATGAGGACCGCGTGGTAGAAGGCGATCGCGCTCTCCATGACCTCGCGCAGCCGCGCGTTGTGGGCGTCCTCGCGCCGGGAGCGCTCGTCGATCTCGACGCCGGCGCGACCGGCGAGGATCTTGAGGGCCTCCGGGAAGTCGACGGAGTCACGCTCCATCACGAACGTGAAGATGTCGCCGTGCTTGCCGCACCCGAAGCAGTGCCAGGTGTCGCGGCCGGGCGTCACGACGAAGCTCGGGGTCTTCTCGCCGTGGAACGGGCACAGCCCCTTGAGGGTGGTGCCGGCCTTGCGCAGCTGGACGGTCTCGCCGACCACATCCGCGACCGGGAGGCGGCCCTTGATCTCGGCGACGGTACCGACGGCCAACGCTGCTCCTGTCCTTCACGCTCCGCCGTTCGTCACGCGGCGGACATGAGTGCGGGCCTGTCAAGTCTTGACAGGCCGCGTCGGGCGCAGATTACGCCCGCTCAGGGGGCTTGACAAGCGGATCTTGTCAAGCCCTCCCAGTACGATCAGTGTGCTTGACGGAGCTCCGTGGGGGCGGTCTGCCGGCGCGCCAGCAGCGGGGCAGGGCCAGCGACGCGAGGCCGCCGACGATCGCGAGGACGAACAGCCCGACGCGGACCTCGGGGGCGAGGTCGAAGCCGATCACGGCATCCAGGCTCACGGCGCCCGGCCCGGCCAGGAGCACCGCCGCGAAGCCCGACGCGAGCGCCAGCGGGAACTCGTAGCCGTTGTTGCGGTTGAAGAAGCCGTGCTTCCAGTGCGATGCCCCGATGATCACGACGCTCTGGCCGATGGCCAGCGTCGCGGCCAGCGGGGTCAGCAGGCCGAACACGAGCATCAGCCCGCCGCCGAGCTCGGCGAACGCGGACAGGGCGGCCCACGCGGACGCCGGGCTTGAAGCCGAGCCGGACCATCACGGCCTTCCAGCCGTCGAACCCCGGGCCGTCCCACCAGCCGAACACCTTCTGCGCGCCGTGCACGGCGAAGATCAGGCCGACCCCCATCCGCAGGAACAACAGGGCAACGTCCGTCGTCGCCATCATTTGCCTCCTCCGAGGCCCCGCCTCGGCTCCCAGTCACACCTCGGGCCGCCCGTCGTGGCCGGTCCCAGAGTCGTTGCGTGTGCAACTAATGCGCGAAGCGTACGCCTCGTTCGTTGCATCTGCAACTATCTCCGTGGTTGCGGCCGTGCAGAACCGTTGCAGGCGTGACGTCGCGTCCGGGTGCCGCGTACCCTCGGAGGGTCATGATCGTCAGCCCCGAGCAGCCCGACGTCGAGTCGCGGACGCGGACGCACCTCGCGAACGAGCGGACCTACCTGGCGTGGTTTCGCACCGGGATCACGCTCATCGCCCTCGGTCTCGCGGCGGCCCAGTTCCTGACGCGCGACGTCGAGTCGGACTGGCCGGTCGTCCGGATGCTGGCGACGGTGCTGGTCGTGACGGGCATCTTCGTGGTGGGCGTCGGGTTCTGGCGGTACCGCGACGGTCGCGAGCGGATCGAGGCGCTGGACTTCCAGCCGGCCAACCGCTCGATCATCGTCACGAGCGTCGCCGCGCTCGTCGTCGGCGTCATCGCGGTCGCCTTCGTCTGGCTCCTGCGCCCGCTCTGAGGCCGTCGCTCTTGCCGAAGCCGGCCGACACGCCCGCGTTGCCCGTCCTGACGCTCCGCGAGCTCAACCGGGCGACGCTCGCCCGGCAGCTGCTCCTCGCGCGGTCGGCGCTCGATCCGGTCGAGGCGGCCGGCGCCGTCGGCGGGCTGCAGGCGCAGGAGCCGGCGTCGCCGTACGTCGCCCTGTGGTCGCGCGCTCGAGGCCTTCGACGCGGACGCGATGTCGGCGGCCTTCGCCGACCGCCGCCTCGTGAAGGGCGGCCTGATGCGGGCCACGCTGCACGCCGTGCCCGCGGACGACTACCTGCTGCTGCGCCCGGCCGTCGATGCCGTGTTCTCCGTCAGCTCGCGGCTGATGCGGGGCGTCCGGCCGCCGACGCACGCGGCTGGCCGAGCTGCGCGCCGAGGTCGAGCGGATGGCGGCGACGCCCCGGCCCGCGAACGAGCTGCGCGACGCCATCGCGCGCGTACGCGGGCATCGACGACGCGGAGGGCCGCGACGCGCTCTGGTGGTGGGTGCGGCGGACGACGCCGTTCCTCCAGGCGCCGACCGGCGGCGCGTGGTCGTTCGGGCGACGGCCGTCGCTGGTGGCCCCGGAGGCCTGGCTCGGCCGCCGCTGGCGTCCGCCGAGGCAGGCACGGTCCACCTGCGTCCGCCGCTACCTCGCCGCCCTCGGGCCCGGCGACCGTCGCCGACGCCGCGTCGTGGTCCACGGCTGCCGGTGGCGGCGCTCCGCCCCGCGGTCGCGGCGCTCGAGGCGGCCGGCGAGCTGTGGCACGGAACCGACGAGCGCGGGGCGCGCGCCTGCTCGACCTCGTGGACGCGCCGCGCCCGGCCGCGGACGTCGAGGCGCCGCCGCGGCTGCTCCCGATGTGGGACGGGCTCCTGCTCGGGCCACGCCGACCGGACGCGCGTCATCGACCCGGCGCACCGGTCCCGGATCGTCGCCGGCCAACGGCGACACCTACCCGACCTTCCTCGTCGACGGCCGCGTGGCCGGCCTGTGGTGGACGCGGGCCACGGCGAGCGGACCCGAGATCGAGCTCGAGCCGTTCGGCCGGCTCCGCGCCGAGGACCGCGCCGCGCTCGAATCCGAGGCGGACGCGCTCGCCCGGATTCCTCGCCGATCGCGAGCCGACCGCCTACGCCAGGTACCGCGTCAGCCGGGATCGCAAGGCGGCCCGCGGAGGCCACCGGGACCTCTGCCTAGGCGCGACCGGTACGACCTGCGGGTGGCGCGTCCACGCACCACGCCCGAGGATTTGTGGAGTCCTGACGACAGGCCTCGACATGGAGTTTTGGCGGCCACGTGAACACGACGACGATCCCCGAGCCGTCGGGCTGGGAGGACACCCTCACCGGCCTCGAAGGCCCCGACTTCTGGCAGCGGGTCCTCGTCGCCGAGGTCGCCCGCGCCGTTCGCTACAAGCGCTCGCTGACCGTGGTCGTGGCCGAGGTCGACGGCGTCGAGACGATGGCCGAGACCTGGGGCTGGAACGTCGGCCGGCACGCGATCCGCGAGGCCGCCCAGTGCCTGCGGCGCACGTCGCGGACCTCCGACTACTGCACCCGGATCGGGCTCGCCCGGTTCGGCGTGATCCTCACCGAGACCGACGAGATCGCCGCGATCAACTTCGTCGAGCGGGTCCGCGAGGCGGGTCCCCGGACGATGCCGCGCGCCGGCGACGGCCTGCGCTTCAACTTCGGCTGGGCGAGCCCCCGCTCGGGCGAGTCGGCCGACGCGCTCGTGCGCCGCGCCGAGAAGCGCCTCCTCGCCGAGTCCGAGGTCTAGCGGCCCGCCCGCGCGCCTAGTGGCGCGCGATCCACTCCGCGAGGCTTCGGCCCGACGGCGGCTTGCCCGTGCGTCGCCGTCCGGTCGTCGAGCCGCCCCAGCGCCCACTGCGCGTAGCGCACGCCGATCCAGCGGAACGGCTCGATCTCCCAGTTCTTCGAGTGGTGGTTGACCAGCGGCAGCTCGGTGAGTGGCGACCGCTGCCCCGGTGATCAGGTCGGTCAGCGTGCGGCCCGCGATGTTCGTCGTCGACACGCCGTGGCCGACGTAGCCGCGCGCCGTCGCGATGCCCGTCGACGGATCGAACGCCATCGTCGGGTGCCAGTCCCGCGGCATCCCGAGCGGACCGCCCCAGGCGTGCGTGAACCGGATCCCCGCGAGCGACGGGAACCACGAGCGCACGAACCCCCGGAGCATCTCGTGGGTCGGGTCGTGGCGGTCGTACTCGCGCCGGATCGGCGACCCGAAGCGGTACGGCGCCCCGCGTCCGCCGAACAGGATCCGGCCGTCCTCCGTGCGCGACAGGTAGTCGACCGACAGGCGGGTCGAGGCGAGCGTCTCGCGGTTGGCCCAGCCGATCTCGGCCCACTGGGCGTCGGTGACCGGCTCCGTGAGCACGATCAGCGACCACAGCGGCACGAGCTGGCGGTGCAGCGCCGGGAGCTCGGTGAGGTACGCCTCGCCGGCCAGCACGATCACGGGCGCCCGGACCTCGCCCGTGGGCGTGACGAGCGCCGCTCGCCCGGTGGCGTCCCGGCCGCGGAACGCCGGTGACCGGCGTTCCCTCGTAGATCGTCGTCCCGTCGCGTTCCACCGTCCGCGCCAGGCCGCGCACGAGCCGGCCCGGGTGCACGACCGCCGCGTCGTCGGACACGAGGGCCGGTCACCGCGCCCGCGATCCGGACGCGCCCGGCGAGCTCGGCGGCATCGATGATCCGGTACCGGTCCCCGAACCCGAACCGCCGGTACTCCGCGAGCGATTCCTCCAGCGCCGGCACGCCCTGCGGACCGCGCGACGACGATGATCTCGCCGCCCTTGTGGAAGCCGGCGTCGATCCCCGCCTCGGCCGTCGCGCGCCCGACCTCGTCCACGGCGTCGTAGGTCGCCTGCTGCATCCGCCGGGCCGCGTCCTCGCCGTGCAGCTTCGCGAGCCGGCTCATCGAGATGTTCAGGTCCGGCGCGCACCAGGCGCCGTTCCGCCCGGACGCCCCGAACCCCGCGATCTCGCGCTCGACGATCACGATCCTGCGCGACGGGTCGCGGCGGTGGAGATAGAAGGCGGTCCACAGCCCCGTCAGCCCGGCGCCGAGGATCGCCACGTCGGCCTCGACCGTGCCGTCGAGCGACGGCCGCGGCGTCAGGTCGTCGCCGGCGGTCTCGAGCCAGTAGGAGACGGACGCGTGGTCGGGCACGGGGCCGATGGTAGCGGCGCGAACGGGCGGCGCGGCGGGGTCGTCGCGGCCCGCGTGCCGCCGCGTCGGGTACCGTGGACCGCGACCGACGCCGCACGCAGGTGATCCCATGGCCGTGACCGCCACGACGCTCGACGAGCTCTTCCGGGCGCTCGACCTGTCGCTCACCGTCCGCGCCTCGAACGAGGAGCCGGACGCCTGGGCCTGCACGCTCACGCGGCCCGACGGCGCGACCTTCGAGATCGAGTCGGTGTCGTTCTTCGACGTCGATCCCGACAACGGCGACGAATGGGCGGTCGAGCCGACGCCGTCGCGCGTGCTGGGCGTGCTCGCGGGCGGCGAGGTGGAGGTCGAGGACGACGATGGCGCCGGCGCGGCCGAGGAGACGACCGAGGCCGCGAGGGTGTTCCTGGGCGAGGAGGCGTTCGCGCTGCTGCTCCGCCTCGACGAAGAGGCGCTCGACTAGCGCGGATCCGCCGCGGCGCTGGCGATCCGCGCGGGCTTACGCCTCGCCGGCGGTCGCGGCGAGGGCCGCGGCAAGCGCCAGCGGCACGACGAACAGCAGGCCGACGGTCGCGACGAGGATGGTCGCGGCGAGGCCGACGAGCATGAGCAGTGCGTCCACGATCGACTCCACGTTGCGGGCCGGCGGTCGCGGCCTGTCACGAGGAGCGTCGGCGATGGCGGGCGACGCGGCACCGGACGCCGATCGCCGGTCGGCATGGACGAATGTCGCTACGCGGCGGTCCCGATGACGTTCGCGAGCTCGTCGTCGCTGGGCTCGACGAGGATCTGGCCGGTCGGGATGACGACGACCGGGATCGCGCGGTAGCCCGCGGTATCGAGCATGGCGCGGATTCCCGCGTCGGCGGCGACGTCGATCCACTCGTACGGCGTGACGGTCGCATCGAGGTAGCGGCGGGCGCGGCGGCAGTCGGCGCACCACTCCGCGCCGTAGACCGTGACGATGTTGGGCGTGGGCAATGAGGGCATGGGCTTCGGATGTGACGGCATGGCGGTGCATTCTGCCGGAAACGAGCCGTTGACGAGCCACGACCCCGTGGTCCTGCTTCGGCGAGCCGGTCGTCCGGTCCGCGCTCAGCTGATCCGGAAGCGCGACCGCCCGCCCGGACCCTCGTCCGGCGTGCCCGCGTCGCCCGGTCGTTCCGCCCCCTCCTTGGGCGCCGCGGGACCGGACGCGGCCACCACGCCCGTGAGCCGCCGGCGCAGCAGCGACGCCCGCTGGATCCCCCGCCGGTCCTCCGCCTCGCTCAGCCTCGTGCCACCGAACCGCACGAGCCCGTAGTCGGCCGCGAGCAGGTCGAGCGCGAGCGTCCCCCAGCCCGTTCCCCGCAGGCGCGCGGCGTGCTCGGCCGGCGTCTCGCCCGGCTCCCGCCGCACGCCCTGGCGCGTGCTCCAGGTCCTCCAGCAGCGCCCGGTAGGCCGCGACCGCGTCGGGCGGCCGTCGCCTGCCCAGCCGGATCCCGCGCCGGCGCCGCCGCGCGACCTCCCGCTCGCTCAGCTCGCCGCGATCGATCCAGCGCTCCTCCTCGAGGTCGTCCGTGGCCAGGCGCGGGCGGCGCATCCAGAGGCGGATCAGCACGACGACCGCGATGAACGCGGCGATGACCACGAGGCCGATGACCCCGGCCGTGATCGGCGAGACGCCCTCGGGGCCCGCCGGGGTCGGCGCGCCGGCCGGCGGCACGTTGGGCAGCACCTGGCCGCGCTCCCCGATCAGGCGCAGGGCCTGGCCCACGACGATCGCGCCGGCCAGGCTGAGCGCGATGTTCCGCAGGCTCTTGCCGGTTGAGGCTCGCGAACAGGCCCAGCACGAGCGTGAGGGGGATCGCGACGCCGAAGAACGCCACGATCACCGGACCGGCGACGAGCGACGTCGCGACGGCCAGGGCGGCGATGGCGACCAGCAGGACGACCGCGAACGCCGACCCAGGCGGGGTTCCGGCGCCAGTCGACGCCGCCCGCCCCCGAGCCCACGAGCGTGAGGCGGCTCAGCGTGAGCGCCGCGACGCCGGCGACGAGGAAGACGACGACGTCGAGCGTGCGCGTCGGCGAGGAACGCCCCCTTCCACGGATCGGCGACCATCCCGCCGAGGAGCGCCGCGACGGCGATCCCGGGCGTCCCGATGGCGAGCGCGGTGCCGATCGGGCGCGGGTCGGGCGGCAGGCGCGCGTACGGGATGCCGCGGATGAACGCGATGGCGGCCACCCAGCCGCCCGGGTTCACGGCAAGGGCGTCCCCGAGGCCACCGATCCCGGACGTGGCGAGGACCGCGCGGACCTCGGCGGAGGCCAGCCAGCCGATCGCGCCGGCGCCGAACGCGAGGCCGGCCGCGACGGTCGGCCACTGGTCGCCGGTCAACGGACCGATCCGGCGGGTCGCGACGACGCCCGCCGACGCAGGCGAGGAGCATCAGCGGGATGCCGGCGGTCTGGTCGTGGTGGACGAGGACCTGGAGCAGGCCGGCGAGGATCGACGGTCCACGCGGCCTCGGCGATGAGCGCGAGGCCGACGGGCACGAGCGCGAGCGAGCCGCCCGCGCTCCCGGCTCGCGGTCGTGCCGTCATCGGGCCACCACGAGGCGCTCGGCCGTCCGCCAGTGGCGGTCCATCGTCGCTCGCCTCGCCTCGAACCCGAGCGACCGGGCACGCGCGGCCTCCCGCTGCGCCTCGCGGACCGGCGGTGATCACGACGACGTCGGCACCCGCGCGCTCGAGCCGCCGGAGGGCCACGGCGAACTGGCGCGGGTCGCGGGCGGTCAGCACGAGCACGGTCGTGCCGGGCCGCACGGTCCGCGCGACCATCGCGAGCAGCCGCTCGTACGGCGCGGACGCGTGCGACGAGAGCCGGGCGAGCAGGTCGAGGACCCGCTGCACCTGGCCGGGCGCCGACGAGACCGGGACGCTCGCGATGCGCGTCTCCGCGCCGGTGTAGCCCGCGGCCATCAGCCCGAACGCGACCCGCCGGTTGCCGAGCGTCCGGGCCAGCGATCCGGCGACCACGTACAGCGACTCGACGTCGTCGCTCCCGAAGCCGGCCTCCCAGGCCGGCCCGTCGATGGTCTGGACGTCGAGCGCGATCAGCACCTCGCGCTCTCGGGACGGTTCGAACCGCTTCGTCATCGGCTGGCCCGACGCGGGCGCTCGTGCGGGCATGGATCCGGCGGATCGGGTCGCCCGGCGCGTACGGGCGGACGCCGGCGAACCGCGACGGATCCTCGGCGAGGCCGGACTTCGCGAGGTCGAGGTCGCCCCACTGGTCGGGCGGCTCGATCTCGGTGGTCGGGATCGTCCGCGGCCAGACGAGGAACGTGTCGGTCTCGGGACGGAGATCCGAGGCGGCCAGGAGGGCGAACGGGTCCCCGACCGACAGGTCCACGGGCCCGATCCGTGAACACGCCACGCCGGTCGGCGCCGACGTGGAACCGGCGGACGACGCGCTCCCACGGTCGCAGCGTCCACGCGTTCCGGAGCACCTCGGTGCCGGGCTCCGCGCCGTCCATGAGCTCCCGCTCCCGCACGGTGACCCCGGGCGTCGCCTCGTCGTCGGCCTGCAGCCAGGGCAGCGGCAGCCGTCGTCGGTTCCAGACCTCGACGTCCATGTCGATCTCGTCGCCGAACGCCGCCCGGCGCGCGGACAGGCGGCGGCTGTACCGGACGTCGCGGACGCCGGCGCGCGCCCACGCCTCGTGGACGACCTCGATCATCAGCGTGACCAGGCCGAGCAGGATCACGATCGGGACGTTGAGCCCGCTCCCGATCACGATCAGGGCGAGCGACAGGAGGACGCGGCGGCCATCGGTCGGTCGTCCAGTCCGGCTCGTCAGTCCGCCTTGACGGGCGGCGCGGCGACCGAGCCCAGGATCGACGCCAGCACCGTGTCGACGGTCGCGCCGTGGAGGGTGCGGTCGAGGTTGAGCGTGAGCCGGTGCCCGAGCACGGCCGGCGCGACGCCCTTGACGTCGTCGGGCGTCACGAACGCGCGGCCCTCGAGCACCGCCGCGGCCTGTGCGGCGCGGTACAGGGCGACGGTCGCGCGGGGGCTGGCGCCGAGCTCGATGTCCTGGTGGCCGCGGGTCGCCCGCACCAGCGCCACGACGTAGGCCTCGACCTCGTCCTCGACGCGCACCGTCCGCACGCGATCCCGAACGGCGAGGAGGCGCTCGCGGTCGATGACGGGCTCGACGGCGTCGAGGGGATCGGCGGCGTCCTGGAACCGGCGGGCGATCCGTCGCTCGCCGTCGGGATCCGGGTAGCCGAGCCGGGCGCGGACGAGGAACCGGTCGAGCTGCGCCTGCGGGAGCGCGAACGTGCCCTCGAACTCGACGGGGTTCTGGGTCGCGAGCACGACGAACGGATCGGGCAGGTGGCGGGTCGTGCCCTCGACGGAGACCTGGTGCTCCTGCATCGCCTCGAGCAGCGCCGACTGCGTGCGCGGCGTCGCCCGGTTGATCTCGTCGACCAGCAGGACGTTGGTGAACACCGGGCCCTGCACGAAGCGCAGGCCGCCGGGCTCGAACAGGCTGGCGCCGGTCACGTCGCTCGGGAGCAGGTCGGGCGTGCCCTGGAGGCGCGCGGTGTCGAGGGACAGGGCGCTCGCGACGGCGCGGGCCAGCAGGGTCTTGCCGGTCCCGGGGACGTCCTCGACCAGCACGTGGCCGTCGGCGAGGAGCGCGATCGCGACCAGCCGCACGGCCTCGTCGCCACCGACGACGGCCTTGCCGACGGCGGCGCGCAGCTCCGACCACAGGCGCCGGCCCGCCACGGCGAGGTCGGGCGTCGTCGAGACCGTCTCGGCCATTCGTGCGGGTCCTCCGGCATGCGTCGGCATCGGGCGCCGTCGTGGAAGCCTACGCGCCGCGCGCCACGGGGTTCCGGCGAACGGGGTGGCCAGGGGTGCGGCGCGGGCCGTATCGTCATGTCACGCGCCAATCCACCGATCGCTCGAGGTTCTCGTGTCCCTCCCGTCGCTCGCCCGCATCCCGGCCCCGCCCGACCCGATCCTCGGCCTCGCCGAGGCGTACCGCTCGGACACGCGCGCCGGGAAGATCAACCTGTCGTCGGGCGTGTTCGTGGACGAGTCGGGCACGACGCCGGTCCTCGCGACGGTGATCGAGGCCGAGCGACGGCTCGCCGATGCCGCCGGCACGAAGCTCTACCGGCCGATCGACGGCGAGGTCGCCTACCGCGAGCTCGTCCGTGCCCTCGTCCTCGGCGCGGATCACGAGGCGGTCGTGTCGGGGCGGGCGCTGGCCACGCAGACGCCCGGCGGGACCGGCGGCCTGCGCGTGGCCGCCGACCTCCTGCAGCAGACCGGCTCCGGCCGGACGCTGTGGATGAGCGAGCCGACGTGGCCGAACCACCCGCAGCTGTTCCACGCCGCCGGCTTCCGGGTCCGGCCGTACCCGTACACGGACGCGACCGGGCGCGCGATCGACGCCGCGGCGCTGCTGGCCGCGCTCGAGGGCGCCTCGCCGGGCGATGTCGTGCTCCTCCATGGCGCGTGCCACAACCCGACGGGCGTCGATCCGTCGCCCGAGCTGTGGCGGCAGATCGGGGATGTCGTCGAGGCGCGGCGGCTGCTGCCGCTGGTCGACCTCGCCTACCAGGGGTTCGGCGACGGGCTGCGCGAGGACGCGGCGGGCCTGCTCGAGCTCGTCCGGCCGGGCGTGGAGCTGCTCGTGTCGACGTCGTTCTCGAAGACGTTCTCGCTGTACGCGGAGCGGGTCGGCGCGCTCGTGGTCATCGCCTCGTCGTCGGCCGACGCGGCGGCCGTCCAGAGCCACGTCAAGGCGGCGATCCGGACGAACTACTCCAACCCGCCGGCCCACGGCGCGGACATCGTGCGCACGATCCTCGCCGACGCGTCGCTGCGGCCCCGGTGGGAGGCCGAGCTGGCCGCGATGCGCGACCGGATCAAGGCCAACCGGCGGGCGCTCGTCGCGGCGCTCGAGGCGCGCTCGATCCCGGGCGACTGGAGCGGGATCGCGACCCAGCGCGGGATGTTCGCGCTGCTCGGGCTCTCCGCCGATCAGGTCGCGCGACTTCGCGACGAGCACGCGGCGTACGTCGTCGGCCACGGCCGGATCAACGTGGCCGGGTTCACGTCGTCGAACCTCGAGCCCTTCGCCGACGCCCTCGCCGCGGTGCTCGCCTCGTCCTAGGCGGCTCACGCGACCAGCTCCGCGCGGCCGCGGTCGATCCTCGCCCAGATCTGCGCCGGCCCGGGCCAGGCCGCGGTGCCGGTCAGCGACTCGAGCGCGTCGCGCGGATCCGCCGGGTAGGCCTCGCGCAGGAGCCGCCTGCGCGTCGTCGACCACCTCGCGGTTCGCCCGCGTCCAGCGCACGACGAGCAGCCTCGAACCGGCGTCGATCGCGTCCGCCTTCTCCGCGCTCCACCGGATCAGCTGCTCGACCCGGCGCAGCTCGGACTCGAGCTCTGTCGCCACGACGAGGCCGTTCGTCCGGATCCGTGAGCGCGAGGTCGATCCAGCCTCGCACCGGACGCCGCACCGCGACCTCCGGCGTCACGCGCCATCGCGCGATGGAGCGCGCCGATCAGCACCTCGGCCATCCGCACCTGGTGCCGATCGCGGATCCGCGGCCCGGTGTTCGGGTAGACGCGCGCCGCGAGGTCGGCGCCCAGCGCGGCCGCGATCCGCGCGTACGTCTCGATCGTCGGCCGGATCGCGCCGGCCTCGAGCGCGAGATCAGGAGTGGGATCGATGCCCGCGAGCCGCGCGACGCCGCGCTGGCTGACGCCGGCATCGTCGCGCAGTCGCCGCAGGTCCTCGGCCAAGCGCTGCCGGAGCACGGCGGCGTGACGATCGGCGTCGACCTGGAGCCGCGTTCGCGCCATGGCCGCAGTCAAGCATCCAGCGCTCACGCGCCACTCAACCGACACCGGTCGACCTGCGTGGTGCGCAGCGTATTCGTGTCGGCGAACACGGTCGGCGGCGTGGGACGCACGTGTCTGAGCGACATCGCGCCGGGCGCCGGCCCGATTGACGCCACGTCGGGCGTGCGACGCACGAATCGACGACTGGCGCGACCGAACAAGCTGCGTGCGACGCAGCTGCTCGCGTGGCAAGGCCTGGGCGCGGCGGACTGCCCGGTGGCCGGGCGTGCGGCGAGTCGGCGCGGCTCGGCCGGCCGCGGGCGATCAGCTGGCCGGCGCGGGCGTCCGCGTGACGAGCGACCGGACGCGCGCCCAGGCTCGGCCGCGCTCGATCGGCGTCGTGAGCGGGATCACCGCGAGCAGCATCGACAACGAGCCGTACCAGAGCGCCGGCAGCGCGAGCATCGCCCCCACCGGCACGGTCCAGCGCTGGTTGCGCGGCGCGCCCCAGATGATCAGCAGCACGCCGAGCGGCCCGCGGATCAGCAGCGGGATCGGGATCGCGGCCCACGTGCCGCCCTTGCCCTGGTTCTCGATCAGCAGCTCCACCCACGAGCGCCACTGCCCGGGCATCAGCAGGAACGAGAGACCCAGCACGAGCGCCGTGGAACCCAGGGCGATGACCAGCGGCCGCCACTCCCGACGCAGCGCGAACCAGATCAGCGCCACGCCCGGCGTGATCTTGGTCAGGATCACGAACGCCCACGTCCAGGGCCGCCGGAAGCCGGCCACGATCGCCACCGCCAGCAGCAGCGTGATGTTGCCGCCCGCGATCTCCATCGCCCCCACGAGCAGGCCGAGCAGGAACAGGTCCGGCCCGGTCAGCCAGTACACCGCGCCGATCAGCAGCGCCGTCCAGGCCGCCACGAACACCGGCCACGGCAGGAGGTCGAGCGGGTACACGAGCTGGGCGAAGGCCGGCGAGTACGGATAGGCGCCGATCGAGTTCCAGTCGCTTCGCCCGGTGTAGAGGTCGGCGAGGTTCAGCCCGTAGTAGGACCGGGCGTCCTGCGCCGTGACGACGTGCCCCGAGAACGGGTCGCTGACGTCGACCGTCGGGTCCGACAACGCGATGACGACCACCCACATCGCGACCGCGACGACGAGGCCGACGAGGTGGCGGGGGTTGTGGAGGTCGAACCGGGCGCGCTGCACGGGCGCCATTGTCGGGGATGCCGGCGCGGGCGAACGACGGTCGCGCGCGACGAATTCGGGCCCGGGAATCCCGACGACCGGCGGGGCCTCCCCGTCGGTCGTCGAGTCGCGTTCGCAGCGCGGGAGAAATAAGGCCAAAGGCAGATAGACCTGCCACAAGGCAGGATCGCAGGCGCGTCAAGATCACCGCTCCACCCCTATCCGCCCCGTACCATGCCGGACATGAAGATCGGCATGGTCCTGCCCATGAATGAATCTGACGGAAATGGCGCCGGCGAATGGGCGCGGATCCGTCAGCTGGCGATCCACGCGGAGGCCGGCGGCCTCGACAGCCTGTGGGCGTACGACCACTTCATCTTCCGGATGCCCGACGAGCCCGAGGACGGCATCCACGAGGCGTGGACGCTGCTGACGGCCGTCGCCGCGGTCACCGAGCGCGTCGAGCTCGGGACGATCGTGCTCGGCACGGGCTTCCGGCCGCCCGCGCTCACGGCGAAGATGGCCGCGACCCTCGACGAGATCTCCAACGGGCGCCTGATCCTCGGGCTCGGGACGGGCTGGCACGAGCCCGAGTACACGGCCTTCGGCTACCCGTTCGATCATCGCGCCGGCCGGTTCGAGGAGACGCTCGCGATCATCGGTCCGCTCACCAGGGGCGAGCGCGTGACCCTGCACGGGCGCTGGCACGACGTCGACGACGCCGTCCTGATCCCGCCGCCGCCGCGACCGACCCGCCTGCCCGGCCGGATCCCGATCCTGATCGCCGCCAAGGGCGAGCGGATGCTCCGGTTGACGGCCCGCCACGCGGACGCCTGGAACGCGGCCTGGTTCGGGCTCCCGAACGAGCGGTTCGCGCAGCGCCGTGCCGACCTCGTCGCCGCGTGCGAGGCCGAGGGTCGCGACCCCGCCACCCTCGAGGTCACCGCCGGCCTGACCCTCGACGCCCAGGGCCCGTCGACCAGGCCGGGCGCCGCCGACGCGCTGCCGCCCGACGTCGATGCCGTCGCCCGGGCGCTCGACGCGTGGCGGGACCTCGGCGTCGGCCACGTCCAGGTGGACCTGCGGCCGGTCGAGGAGCGGACCATCGACATCCTGGCCGCGGCGCGCGCGAAGCACCTCGGAGGCGCGTGACCGTGACCGCGTCGAGGTGGACCGCCGAGCAGCTCGCCGACCTCCCGGAGCACGCCGCCCTCAACCGCGCCTCATGGGACGAGGCGGCCAAGGACATGGTCGCGAACGGGGAGCTCAGCTGGGCGATGGCACCCGGCGAGGAGAAGTGGGGCATCTTCGGGGTGCCCGAGTCGGAGCTGCACCTGCTGCCCGACGATCTCGAGGGCCTCGACGCCATCGAGCTCGGCTGCGGCACCGGCTACGTCTCCGCGTGGCTCGCCCGGCGGGGCGCGCGGCCGGTCGGCATCGACAACTCGCCCAGGCAGCTCGAGACCGCGGCGCGCCTGCAGCGCGAGCACGGCATGGACTTCCCGCTCCTGCTCGGCAACGCGGAGCGCGTCCCCTACCCCGACGCCTCGTTCGACTACGCGGTCAGCGAGTACGGCGCCGCGCTCTGGGCCGACCCCGACGCCTGGATCCCGGAAGCCGCCCGGCTGCTGCGTCCGGGCGGCCGGCTGATGTTCCTCACCAACCACCTGCTCGCGTATCTCACGGTCGAGGCCGTCGAGGCCGACGGGCCCGCCGATGAGCGCCTCAAGCGCCCGATGTTCGGCATGCACCGCACGGTCTGGCCGGACGAGCCGGGATCGGTCGAGTTCCACATCTCTCACGGCGACTGGATCCGGCTGCTGCGGGCGAACGACTTCGAGATCGAGAACCTCGTCGAGATCCAGGTTCCCGAGGACGCGACGACGACCTACGAGTGGATGAGCGTCGAGTGGGCCCGGCAGTGGCCGTGCGAGGAGGCCTGGCTGGCGCGCAAGCGCGGCTGATCGACGCGTCGCAAGCGCCCGGCAAGCGCGCCGGGCTTGCAATCGCCCGCCTTCGCCCGCCACGATGCGCGTTGGCCCGCGCCCGGCATCGCGATGGCGCGCAGGAGGATCCCCAGCGCATGTCGTCCGAGACCGAGCCCGTACCGCCTGCCGGCGAGCCGGTCGCGCCCGACGCCGAGCTCATCGCCGAGCTCCCCGCCGAGCGGCTCGCACCCGGGCAAGACGCGGACGCCGACCTCGAGCGAGAGCTCGAGCCCATCGAGCGGCCGGATCGCACCGGCGGCCCGGTCGTCCTGCGCGTCCGCGACCTGCACAAGCGGTACGGGGCGATCGAGGCCGTCCGCGGCGTCGGGTTCGAGATCCACGAGGG
Source organism: uncultured Chloroflexia bacterium (assembly GCA_963774695.1). Taxonomy (GTDB): domain Bacteria; phylum Chloroflexota; class Limnocylindria; order Limnocylindrales; family CSP1-4; genus CAIXZV01. The sequence continues at coordinate 153,086 of CAVZFY010000002.1, forward strand.
CGAGACGTACGGGCTGCTGGGTCCCAACGGGGCGGGCAAGACGACGACGATCTCGATGGTCTGCGGGCTGCTCGCGAAGGACGCGGGCGAGGTCACGCTCGACGGCACGCCGATCGACGTCGGGGAGGTCGCGGCCAAGGCGGGCATCGGCTACGTGCCCCAGGAGCTCGCGATCTACCCGGACCTCTCGGCGCGCGAGAACCTCGTGTTCTTCGGCCGGCTCTACGGCCTCGGCGGCTCGCAGCTCAACGACCGCGTCCGGGAGGTCCTCGCGCTGATCGGGCTGACCGAGCGCGCCAAGGACCGCGTCGCGACGTTCAGCGGCGGCATGCAGCGCCGGCTCAACATCGGCATCGGCCTCCTCCACGCCCCGCGCCTGCTGCTCCTCGACGAGCCGACGGTCGGCGTCGACCCCCAGAGCCGCAACGCCATCCTCGAGTCGGTCGCGGCGCTCGGGCGCGCGGGCATGGCGATCCTGTACACGACGCACTACCTCGAGGAGGCCGAGCGGCTGTGCGATCGCGTCGGGATCATCGACAACGGTGAGATCCGCGCCGAGGGCACGACCCGCGACCTCGTGGCGTCGATCGGCGAGCAGGACCGCGTCCGCCTCACGGTGACCGGCGACGTTCGGGCCGCCGAACGCGCGGTCCGGGCGCTCGACAACGTCGCGGGCGTCGGCGGGCGCGACGGCGAGCTCGAGATCCTGGTCCCGGACGCGCGGTCGATGCTGACCCGGATCCTCGTCGCGGTCGAGAAGGCCGGTGGGGACGTCCGGCGCGTGGACGTCGTCGAGCCCGACCTCGAGGCGGTGTTCCTGCACCTGACCGGCCGGGCGTTGCGCGACGCCGCAGACTGACGGGGCGGCCGATGCGCGTCGCGCTGCTCATCGCCGCCAAGGACCTGCGGCAGCGGTTCCGCGACCGGTCCGCGCTGATCTTCGCGATCGCGGCGCCGCTCGGGCTCGCCCTGATCTTCAGCCGGCTCATCGGGCCATCGGCCGGGTTCCACGCGACCTGGGTCGTCGTCGACCTCGACGGCGGCTCGCTCGCGACCGTGCTCCGCGACGACGTCATCGGCGGCGTGGCGAAGGCCGGCATCGCGGACGTCACCGACCTGCCGACCGAGGCCGCGGCCCGAACGGCCGTCGAGGACGGCACCGCGGACGCCGCGTTCGTGATCCCGCAAGGCTTCACGATGGCGATCCAGTCCGGGCGCCCGACGACGGTCGAGGTCGTGGGCTCGCGCACGAGCGGCCTCTCGACGGACATCGCGCACGCGGTGGCGGCGCAGGTTCGGCGAGGGCGTGGTCGGCAGCCAGCTGGCGGTCTCGACGGTCGAGACGCTCGCCGGCGCGTCCCTGCCGCCGGGCGACGTCGCGCGCATCGCGCAGGCCGCGGGCAGCGGGCCGCCGCCGGTCTCGGTGGTCGAGGTCACGGCCGACCTCCGCCAGCTCGACCTCCCGACGTTCTTCAGCGCCTCGATGGCGATCCTGTTCCTGTTCTTCTCGGCGCAGACCGGGCTGTTGAGCGTGTTCGAGGAGCGGCGGCAGGGCACCCTGCGCCGGATCCTCGCCGGACCGGTCGGGCCGGGCACGGTGCTGGTCGGCAAGCTCCTGGGCGCGTTCGCGATGAGCGTGGTCGCGATGGCGACGCTGGTCGTGGCGACGACGCTGCTGATCGGCGCCGACTGGGGCCCGGCGCCCGGGGTCGCGGCGCTGATCGTCGCCGCGATCGTGGCGGCGCTCGGGGTGTCGACGCTCGTGATCTCGTTCACCCACTCGGCCGAGGCGGCCGGGTCCGCGAGCGCCGCCGTGGGCATCACGCTCGCGATCCTCGGCGGGACGTTCGCGCCGTCCGCGCAGGCACCCGAGTTCCTCGGGACCCTGGCGCTGCTCACGCCGCACGGCTGGTTCCTGCGCGGGCTCGGCGACCTCCACGGCAACGGCGGTGGTGTCGTCGACGGCGCTGCCGGCGGTGGGCGTGCTGCTGGCGATCGGGCTCGTGACCGGGGCCGTCGGGATCCTGCGCGCCCGACGGCTGGTGACGGTATGAGCGGCATCCGCAAGACCATCGAGATCGGCCGCGTCAACCTGCTCCGGCAGCTGCGCGATCGGTCGGACGTGTTCTTCGTCATCGTCCTGCCGACGCTGATCATCGTGGCCCTCGGGCTGCAGTTCGGCGGGACGACGAACGCGCGGCTGGGCGTCGTGTACGACCCGTCCGACGCCGACGCGGCCGCGCTGGTGGCCGCGATCGAGGCGGACGACACGCGCTTCGACGTGCGGCGGGTCGGCGACGAGGCCACGCTGCGGTCGCGCGTCGAGCACGGCGAGCTGGAGGCGGGCCTCGTGATCCCGGCCGGGTTCGGCGCGTCGCTCGCCGGGACCGGGCACGGCCGAGGTGCAATACCTGGGCACGAACAAGGCGCTCGCGCAGGGCCTGCGGGCGCCGATCGACGCCGCCGTCGCGCGGGTCGCCGCCGTCGCGACCGCGGCACGTGCCGCCGTGGCCGAGGGCGCCGGCACCTGGGACCAGGCCCGCGCCGCCGCGGCGGCCGGCTACCCGAACGCGCCGGGCGTGATGGTGACGGTCAGCCAGGTCGGCGAGGCCGGCACGTTCGACGGCTTCTCGCCGTTCACGTTCGGGGCATCCACCCAGCTCGTGATGTTCATGTTCCTGACGTCGATGACGGCCGCGTCCCGCCTCGTGGCGACGAGGACGCTCGGGGTCTCGCGTCGGATGGCGTCGACCCCGACCTCCGCGACGACGATCATCGCGGGCGAGACGCTCGGCCGCTTCACGATCGCCCTGTTCCAGGCGGGCTACATCGTGCTGGTCTCGAGCCTGCTGTTCGGCGTCGCCTGGGGCGATCCGGTGGCGGCGGGCGCGATCGTCATCGTGTTCGCGCTGGTCGCGGCCGGCGCGGCGATGCTGGTCGGGGCGCTCGCGCGGACCCAGGAGCAGGCGGGGTCGCTCGGCGTGTTCATCGGCCTGGCGCTCGGCGCGCTCGGCGGCTGCATGATCCCGCTCCAGATCATGCCCCCGACCATGCAGTCGATCGCCCGGCTGATCCCCCAGTCCTGGGCGCTGACGGGCCTCCAGTCGCTGATCATCGACGGCGGCGGGATCGAGTCGGTCGCGCAGAACCTGGCCGTGCTCGCCGGGTTCGCGGTCGTGCTGCTGGCCCTCGCGAGCTGGCGCTTCCGAAGGGCGATCACCGGGTAGCCGGTTCGAGATCTCGCGGGTGACCTGGCCGCGCCTCTCCGGGTGGCACATCGACGCGGACGCGCGGGATCCGGGGCACCAGCGGCCACAATCGGGCGGTCATCGACCGGGACGGTGGTCATTTGGGGCACCCAAGTGGCCAGGAGTCGAACGCGCGTGCCGGTGTGCCACCCGGAGTGGCGGGCGCCGGGCAGCCGGGAGCCGGGACGAGCGCCGGACCGAGCGCCGGACCGGGAGCCGGACGCCCGGAGCCCGGAGCGCGAACCGAGCGTCGCGGCCGCTCGGAGCGGCCCGCTTGACGGACTCGAACGCCGTCCATTACCCTTCATATCGCATTGACCATCTATATGCCATGAAGGGCATCGCAGGACACATGACAGAGATCGACATTCCCAGGCCGCCGCGCCCAAAGGCGCCGCGCCACAAGGCTCCGCAGGAGCCGCTCGGGAGCACCGGGGCAACGCCACTCGGGACCGCCGGCGCACCCAGCCGCGAACGGCTGCTCGAGAACCTCGTTGACGAGATGACCGCGCAGACGCCGGCCGAGGCGTTCCGCTACATGCGGCGCTGGCACTCCGGGCCCCTGAGCCTGATCCACCTCCACGTGATGAGCGTCCTCCAGGCCGAGGGCTCGATCCCGATGCGCACGCTCGCCGAGTCGCTCGGCGTCTCGCAGGCGTCCGCGACCGGGATCGTGGACCGCATGGAGCAGCGCGGCCTGATCGAGCGCCGCCGCGACATCGACGACCGGCGCGTGATCCGGGTCGAGCTGGCGACGGGTGGCCGAGAGCTGCTCGCCGGCATGACCGCCGATCGGCGGCAGAAGCTCGCCACCCTCCTCGACGACCTGACCGACGACGAGCTCGATGGCTTCCTCCGCGGCATGCGCGCCCTCCGGAGCGCCCGCGACCGGTTCATCGAACGAGCCGCAGCCAACGCACCCATCCCCACCGACGACGAGGCCCAGCGATGATCGACCTGTTCCGCGAATACCTGCCCAAGTACCGCTGGCCGCTCGTCTTCGTCCTGATCCTGCTGTCGATCCAGGCGATCGCGAACCTGTTCCTGCCCGAGCTCAACGCCGACATCATCAACAACGGCGTCGTCAAGGGCGACATCCCCTACATCCTGCGCACGGGCGGCTTCATGCTCCTCGTGACCGGCATCCTCGGGGTGGCCGCCGTCATCGGCGTCTACTTCAGCGCCAAGACCTCGATGGCCTTCGGGCGCGACGTCCGGAGCGGGATCTTCCGCAAGGTCGAGACGTTCTCGCAGGTCGAGGTCAACACCTTCGGCGCCGCGAGCCTGATCACCCGCAACACCAACGACGTCCAGCAGGTCCAGCAGGTCCTGCTGCTCGCGCTGACCCAGATGATCTCGGCGCCGATCCTCGTCGTCGGCGGCCTGATCATGGCGCTCCGCCAGGACGTGCCGCTGTCGGGCGTCCTGCTCGTGATCATCCCGATCATGATCGCGCTCATCGGCACGGTCATGTACAAGGCGATCCCGCTGTTCCGGGCGCTGCAGAAGAAGATCGACCGCATCAACCTCGTGATGCGCGAGACGCTGTCCGGCGTGCGCGTCATCCGCGCCTTCGTCCGGACCCGCAGCGAGGAGGCGCGCTTCGACGAGGCGAGCCTCGACCTGATGGACACGGGCCTGCGCGTGAACCGGCTGTTCGCGATCACGATCCCCGCCCTGATGGCGATCATGAACCTGTCCACCGTCGCGGTCCTCTGGTTGGGCGCCTACCGCGTGAACAGCGGCGACATGCCGATCGGCAACCTGACCGCGTTCCTCCAGTACATCTCGCTGATCCTGTTCTCGATCATGACCGCGGTCATCCTGTTCGTCATGGTCCCGCGCGGCCAGGTGTCCGGCGCGCGGATCAAGGAGGTCCTCGAGACCGAGCCGTCGATCTGGGACCCGCCCACACCCATCTCCCCGATCCGCCGCGGCCGCATCGAGTTCCGCGACGTCGAGTTCCGCTATCCGGGCGCGCGAGGAGCCGGTCCTGCGGAAGATCTCGTTCGAGGCGAACCCGGGCGAGACCACGGCCATCGTCGGCTCCACGGGCAGCGGCAAGTCCACGCTCATCAACCTGCTGCCGCGCTTCTACGACGCGACCGGCGGGCGCCGTCCTCATCGACGGCGTCGACGTCAGGGAGCTCGACCGCCAGGACCTCTGGGCCCGGATCGGCATCGTGCCCCAGAAGGCGTTCCTGTTCGGCGGCACGATCGCGAGCAACCTGCGCTTCGGCGACCAGGAGGCGACCGACGAGGACCTGTGGCGCGCGCTCGACATCGCGCAGGGCCGCGAGTTCGTCGAGCAGATGGACGCAGGGCCTCGACAGCCCGATCGCCCAGGGCGGCACCAACGTCTCGGGCGGCCAGCGCCAGCGGCTCGCGATCGCGCGGGCGCTCGTCAAGCAACCCGACGTCTACGTCTTCGACGACAGCTTCTCGGCCCTCGACTTCCGGACCGACGCGCGCCTGCGCGCCGCGCTGGACCGGGAGCTCGGGCACGCGACGGTGATCATCGTCGCCCAGCGCGTCGGGACCATCCTGCGACGCCGACCGGATCGTCGTCCTCGACAACGGCGGCATCGTCGGGATCGGGACCCACGACGAGCTGATGAAGACCTGCGAGACCTACCGCGAGATCGTCCTGTCCCAGGTGACCGAGGAGGAGGTCGCATGAGCGGGCCGACGAACGGACAGGACAACGGAAGCAACGACATGAACCCGACGCAGCAACACCGGCGGCACGCGACCCATCCGCGCCGTCGGCAACCAGCCGGCCATCCCGGGCGCGGCGGGGACCGCCGCCGCGCCGCCCCGGCGCCCCATGGGCGGCCCGGGGATGATGGGCGGCCCGCAGGCCCCGGCCGCCAAGTCGAAGAACTTCAAGGCCTCGTTCCGCCGGCTCCTCGGCGAGCTGCGGCCCGAGCGCCCGAAGGTGCTCTTCGTCCTCCTCCTCGCCGTCGGCAGCGTGTTCTTCGCGATCCTCGGCCCCAAGATCCTGGGCGAGGCGACGAACGTCATCTTCGAGGGCGTCGTCGGCAAGCAGATCGGCCAGCCGGTTCCGCCCGGAACCACGGTCCAGCAGGCCGTCGCCGGCCTGCACGCCGCCGGCCAGACGCAGCAGGCCGACATGCTCGCCAACATGCACGACGTCGTCACCGGCCAGGGCATCGACTTCGCGACTGCTGGCCCAGATCCTGTCGCTGGCCGCGGTGCTCTACATCATCAGCTCGATCTTCGCGTGGGCGCAGTCGTACATCATGGCCGGGGTCACCCAGCGAACCGTGTACCGGCTCCGCCAGCGCGTCGACGAGAAGCTCGGGCGACTGCCCCTGTCCTACTTCGACGGCCAGTCGCGCGGCGACATCCTGAGCCGCGTCACCAACGACATCGACAACATCAGCCAGACGCTCCAGCAGAGCCTGACCCAGCTGATCACGTCGGTCCTGACCGTCATCGGCGTCCTGATCATGATGCTCACGATCAGCCCGCTGCTCGCCGTGATCTCGCTGATCACCGTGCCCCTCTCGATGGTCGTGGTCGTGCTCATCGCCGGCCGGTCGCAGAAGCAGTTCGTCGCCCAGTGGGCACGGACCGGCGCGCTCAACGGCCACATCGAGGAGATGCACACCGGGCACGCCATCGTGAAGGTGTTCGGGCGCCAGGAGGAGGCCATCGAGGCCTTCGACGAGTGGAACGAGTCCCTGTACCAGGCGAGCTACCGGGCGCAGTTCATCTCCGGGCTGATCCAGCCCGCGCTGACGTTCATCTCGAACATCAACTACGTGCTGATCGCGGTGATCGGCGGCGTCCAGGTCGCCAACGGGCAGATGAGCCTCGGCGACGTCCAGGCGTTCATCCAGTACTCGCGCCAGTTCACCTTCCCGATCATCCAGGCGGCGTCGATCGCGAACGTCCTCCAGTCGGCCGTCGCGTCGGCCGAGCGGGTGTTCGAGCTGCTCGACGAGGCCGAGGAGATCCCCGACCCGGTCGCCCCGCGGCTGCTCCCGGTGCCCGCCACGGGCCGGGTGGCGTTCGAGGACGTGGCCTTCCGGTACGTCGCCGAGAAGCCGCTCATCGAGGACATGAACCTCGTCGTCGAACCGGGCCAGACCGTCGCCATCGTCGGCCCGACCGGCGCCGGCAAGACGACGCTCGTGAACCTGCTGATGCGGTTCTACGAGGTCGACGAGGGCCGGATCACCGTCGACGGGATCGACAGCCGGGAGCTGACGCGGGACGACCTGCGCCGGACGTTCGGCATGGTCCTGCAGGACGCGTGGCTGTTCAAGGGCACGATCCGCGACAACGTCGCGTACGGCGCCGAGGGCGAGGTCGACGAGGCCAAGTTCCAGGAGGCGGTCGAAGCCGCCCACGTGGACCACTTCGTGCGGACGCTGCCCGACGGCTACGACACCGTCCTCGACGACGACGCGACCAACGTGTCGGCCGGCGAGAAGCAGCTGCTGACGATCGCCCGCGCGTTCCTCGCCGACCCGGAGGTCCTCATCCTCGACGAGGCGACCTCGTCGGTGGACACCCGGACCGAGGTGCTGATCCAGAAGGCGATGACCCGGCTGATGCACGGGCGCACGTCGTTCGTCATCGCGCACCGCCTGTCCACGATCCGCGACGCGGACGTGATCCTGGTCATGAACCAGGGCCGGATCATCGAGCAGGGCTCGCACGACCAGCTCATGGCGAAGGGTGGCTTCTACCACGAGCTGTACGCGTCGCAGTTCGAGGAGGCCCTCGACTCGGTCGCCTGACCCCCGTCCATCGCAGATCCGAGACGCCGCCGGCATCGCCGGCGGCGTCCTGCTGTCCGCCGATAGCGCCAGCCGCCACAGGACCATCGTCGGGTTCCGGTGACCCGGTGCAGTCACGCACCCTCCAGTGGACTGCCCGGCGGCATTGGGTCGCCGTGTCCCATACCGCCGAGGGAACGCCGACGTGACCATCCGACCGCCCACGCGCCTGCCACACCTGCGAAGGCTGGGGGCCGCCACAACGGGCCTCCTCCTTGCGGGCGCCCTCATCGCGCCGCAGGTTGCGACCGCCGCCGGCTTTCCGCCGTTCGCGCTCGACGACTCGATCACGACCAACGAGGACACGGCCGACACCGGCAACGTCCTCGACAACGACTTCAACTTCAACACGAGCGCGATGACGGTCACCGCGTTCACGCCGCGTCAACCCGACGTTCGGGGTGCTGGCGATCGCCGCGAACGGGAGCTACACGTTCACGCCGACGGCGAACTGGCACGGCACGACGTCGACGACGTACACCGCCCACAACGACCAGGGCAACGACAACGCGACGATCCACATCACGGTCACCTCCGTGAACGACGCCCCGGTCGCCGGCGACGACACCGTCCCGGCCGTCGAGGACGCCACGTCCGCCAACGTCTCCGCCCTCATCCGCGCGAACGACACGGACGTCGACGGCGACACGCTGACGATCACGGCGGTCTCCGGCTCGACCGGCGGCACGGCGACCCGGACGGGTGGCGGGGCCACGGTCACGTTCACGCCCACCGCGAACCTCTGCGGCAACGGCGCCGGCGGCTTCGACTACACCATCAGCGACGGCCACGGCGGCACCGATACCGGGCACGTGACGGTCAACGTCCTGTGCGTCAACGACGCCCCGGTCGCGAACGACGACACCGTCAACGTGACCGAGGACCAGGCTGCCGACGTCACCGCGACGATCCTGGCCAACGACACCGACATCGACGGCGACACGCTCGTCGTCTCGAACGTCTCCAACGCGGCGGCCGGCAGCGTCATCCTCGACGCCGGCGCGGTCACCTTCTGGCCCGCGGCCAACGCCTGCGGCACCGGCATCGGCGGCTTCGACTACACCGCCGACGACGGCGCGGGCGGCACCGACACCGCGCACGTCATCGTCGACATCACCTGCGTGAACGACGCGCCGGTGGCCACCGACGACAACGCATCGGGCACCGAGGACGGCGACGTCGTCGTGACGGCGTTCGACATGCTCGGCAACGACAGCGACGTCGAGGGCGACGCCCTCGCGGTAACGGCCGTGACCAACGTCACCGGGGGCGGCGCCTCGCTCGCGGCCGGCGACGTCACGTTCACGCCCGATCCCAACCAGTGCGGCATCGCCGAAGGCGGCTACGACTACACGGTCGACGACGGCAACGGCGGCACCGATACCGGGCACGTCACCATCGACATCACCTGCGTCAACGACAACCCGCTCGCCGGTTCCGACGGCTTCGTCACCACGGAGGACACGGACCTCGTCCTGTCCCAGGGCGACCTGACCGCCAACGACAGCGACATCGAGGGCGACACGCTCACCGTTGACGCCATCTCGAACGTCACCGGCGGATCCGCCGACCTGGTGGCGGGCGTCGTCACCTTCACGCCCGACCCGAACCTGTGCGGCAACGGCGCCGGCGGGTTCGACTACACGGTCGGCGACGGCAACGGCGGCAGCGACATCGCGCACGTCACGATCGACATCACCTGCGTCAACGACGCACCGGTCGCGACCGACGACGCCGCCTCGGGCACCGAGGACACGGACGTCGCCATCGCGGGCGGCGACCTCACCGGCAATGACACCGACACCGAGGGCGACGCGCTCACGGTGACGGACGTCAGCAACGCCGTCGGCGGCTCGGCCCACGTGGCTGCCGGCGACGTGACGTTCACGCCCGACGAGAACCTCTGCGGCACGGGCGCCGGCAGCTTCGACTACACGGTCGACGACGGCAACGGCGGCACGGACACGGGCCACGTGGTCATCGACCTCACCTGTGTCAACGACAACCCGTCCGCGGGCACCGACACCGTCACCGTCGCCGAGGACTCGGCCGACAACGACGTCACCGAGGACATCCTCGCCAACGACACCGACGTCGACGGCGACACGGTCCACGTCAGCGACGTCTCGAATGCCACCGGCGGGTCGGTCGACCTGGCCGCGGGCGTCGTCACCTTCACGCCGACCGCCGACGGCTGCGGCAACGGCTACGGCAGCTTCGACTACGAGATCTCCGACGGCAACGGCGGCACGGCCACCGGCCACGCCGAGGTCAACGTGACCTGCGTCGACGACGCGCCGGTCGCCACCGACGACGCCAAGACGGGCACCGAGGACACGGACGTCGTGCTCACCGGCGCCTTCCTGACTGGCAACGACAGCGACATCGACACCGACCAGGGCGACCTGACGGTCACCACCGTCTCCAACCTCGTCGGCGGCACGGCGGCCGTCACCGACGGGGACGTCACGTTCCACCCGACAGCCAACCTGTGCGGCGACGGCGTGGCCAGCTTCGACTACACGGTCGACGACGGCAGCGGCGGCACCGACACCGGCCACGTCGTGATCGACCTCACCTGCGTCAACGATGCCCCGACGGGCGTCGACGACAGCGGCATGGTCGACGTGAACTCGGCGGCGGCGGACTACGACGTCCTCGCCAACGACACGGACGTTGAAGGCGACACGCTCACGCTGGTGTCCGTCGACACGGTTTCGGCCTCGAGCGCGCCGTCGCCCGGCACCGCCTCGAAGCACGGGAACAAGGTCCAGTTCACGCCGGCCCAGAACTTCCACGGTCAGGCGCACATCACGTACACGCTGACCGACGGCGAGGACACGGCCCAGGCCACCCTCACCGTCACCGTGGGCCCCGACGTGGACGCCCCGGTTGTCGCAAAGCCGACCGTCGCCTTCGGCGCCGGGCGGGTCAATGAGTCGGCCCCGCTGCGGATCTCGTGGTCCGCGGTCGACGCGGGCATGGGCGTCGCCTCGTACGACGTCCAGGTCAGCATCGGCGGGCGGCGCCTTCAAGTCGGTCTACTCCGGCCCGGGCACGTCGATCACCAAGCTCTATCCGTTCCGCAAGGCGCTCGTCTGGCGTGTCCGCGCGACCGACCACGCGAGCAACGTGTCGGGCTGGGTCACCTCGGCGACCCGCAAGATCGTGCCGATCCAGAACAGCAACAAGGCCATCCACTACTCGGGCGCCTGGAAGGGCATCCGCCGGCCGGCCGCTTCGGGCGCGGGCTATGCCTACGCAACGGGCCTCGGCAACCGGGCAGGCGTCGACGTTCAACGGGCGATCCGTGCTCTACGTCGCACCGAAGTACGAAGGTCTCGGGCTTCGTGAAGGTCTACGTGGACGGCGCGCTGATCGGCCGCTTCAAGCTGCGCAACGGGACGATCCTCAACGGCCAGATCGTCACTCGCTTCAGCTGGGTGGCCAACGGCCACCACCGGATCCGGATCGTCAACGACAAGAACGGGACGCGCACGAACCTCGACGCGTTCATCGTGCTCAAGTAGCGCCTCCTCCACCTCGTCGCCCCCGACGCCGCCGGCACCGCCGGCGGCGTCGCCGTGTCCGCCGATAGCGCCAGCGCCGGCAGGACCTTCGGCCGGTACCGACTGCCGGTGCGCTGCCGCACCCTGAAGGTCATCAGGGCGTTTCGGGGGCGCCGTTCATCCATCCTGTTCCGTGAGGGATCGCCAACGTGATCATCCGACCGCCTGCGAGCGCGCTTCGTCTCCGCGCGCTCGCCGCCGCCACCGGGCTCGTGCTCGCCAGCACGCTCCTCGTGCCCGGCGCCGCCCTGGCCGCCAACGGGCCGCCACACCCGAACACCGACGTCATCACCACCAACGAGGACACGCCGGCGTCCGGCAACGTCCTGACGAACGACACCAACGGCGGGCAGGGCCCGCTCATCGTTACCGGGTCACGGCGCGCTCAGCCCGGCCATCGGCACGCTCACCATCGACGCCGACGGCAACTACGTCTTCACCCCGGCCGCCAACTGGAACGGGACGACGTCGACCACCTACGACGTCGCCAACAACAAGCACACCCGCACCGGCACGATCAACATCACCGTGCTCGCGGTCAACGACGCACCCACGGCCAACGACGACACGGTCACGGCGACCGAGGACACGGCCACCAACGTCACGGCGGGCCTGCTCGCCAACGACACCGACCCCGACGGCGACACGCTCGCGGTCACGGCCGGCTACGAACGCCACGGGCGGGACGGTCGGCCTCCTGGCCGGCGTCGTCACGTTCACCCCGGCCGCCGACGCGTGCGGCGCGGGCGAAGGCTCGTTCGACTACATGGTCGGCGACGGCCACGGCGGCTCCGACCCGGCGCACGCCACGGTCAACGTGACCTGCGTCGACGACGCCCCGGTCGCGACCGACGACGGCGCCTCGGGCTCCGAGGACGCCGACGTCGTCATCGTCGCGGCCGACCTCGCCACCAACGACACCGATCCCGAGGGCGACGCCCTCACCGTGACCGGCGTGAGCAACGCCACCGGCGGCACCGTCGGCCTGGTCGCGGGCACCATCACGTTCACCCCCGCGGCCGATCTGTGCGGCACCGCGTCGGCCGGCTTCGACTACACGGTCGACGACGGCAACGGCGGCACCGACACCGGCCACGTCAGCATCGACCTCACCTGCGTCAACGACGCACCGGTGGCGAACGACGACACCGTGACCGTGGAGCAGGACTCGACGTCCAACGACGTCACGTCCGCGATCCTCTCGAACGACACGGACACCGAGGGCGACAGCCTGTCGGTGACCAGCGCCGACAACGCCACGGGCGGCTCGGTCGACGTGACCGCCGGCGTGGTCACGTTCACGCCGACCGCCGACGAGTGCGGCACGGGCGAGGGCGGCTTCGACTACACGGTCGACGACGGCAACGGCGGCACGGACACGGGCCACGTCACCGTCGACGTCAACTGCGAGCTCAACGTCGCGCCCGTCGCGAACGACGACACGGTCCCGGCCACCGAGGACACGGCCGCCGTCATCGCGGGCGGCGACCTCACCGGCAACGACACCGACGGCAACGGCGACGCCCTCACCGTCAGCGACGTCTCGAACCCGACGGGCGGCACGGTGGACGTCACCGCCGGCACCGTCACCTTCACGCCCACCGCGGACCTCTGCGGCACGGGCGCCGGCAGCTTCGACTACACCGTCGTCGACGGCAACGGCGGCTCGGACACCGGGCACGTCACCGTCGACATCACCTGCGTCGACGACGCCCCCGTGGCGAACGACGACAACGTCACCGTCGCCCAGGACTCGTCGGCCAACGACGTGACCGCGACGCTCCTCGGCAACGACACCGATCCCGAGGACGACACCCTCGCCGTCAGCGGCGTCGCGAACGCCACGGGCGGCACGGCGGACGAGACCGCCGGGGTCGTCACCTTCACGCCCGCCGCCGACGTGTGCGGCGATGGCGCCGGCTCGTTCGACTACACGGTCGACGACGGCAACGGCGGCACCGACGACGGCCACGTGACCGTCGACATCACCTGCACCCCCAACACCGCCCCGGTCGCCACGGACGACGCCGTCTCGGGCACCGAGGACACCGACCTCGTCCTGAGCCGCCTCGACCTCGTCGGCAACGACAACGACGCCGACGGCGACGAGCTGTCGGTCAGCCTCCCTGGCCAACCCGGTCGGCGGCACGACCGCCCTCGTCGCCGGGACCACGACCTTCACGCCCGACGCCAACGTCTGTGGCACCGGCGCCGGCAGCTTCGACTACACGGTCGACGACGGCAACGGCGGCACCGACACCGGCCACGTCGTGATCGACCTCACCTGCGTCAACGACAACCCCGTCGCCAACGACGACGCCGGCGGCATGGTCGCCAAGGGCTCGGCCGGCGCGGACTACGACGTCCTCGCGAACGACTCGGACGTCGACGGCGACTCGCTGACCGTCACGCTCGTCTCGGTCGATCCGGGCCAGGGCACGGCGACGATCGTCGGCACCGGCGCCAACACCAAGGTCCACTTCGTCCCGGCCGCCGGGTTCGAGGGCCAGGCCATCGTGACGTACACCGTCAGCGACGGGAACGGCGGCACCGACACCGGTGACCTCACCGTGACCGTCGGCCCCGACGTGACCGCGCCCATCGTGGGCACGCCGACCGTCGTGTTCGGCAGCGGCCGCGTCAACGAGACGGCCCCGCTGCGGATCAACTGGCTCGCGTTCGACCCGGCGTCGGGCGTCGCCAGCTACCAGGTCCAGGTCAGCGTCGGCGGCAAGGCCTTCGCGACGATCTACAACGGCCCGGCCACGTCGGTCCGCAAGCTCTACCCGTTCAGCAAGACCCTGGTGTTCCGCGTGCGGGCCACCGACCACGCCGGCAACGTGTCGGGGTGGAAGAACTCGGCGACGCGCAAGATCGTCGCGATCCAGAACGGCAACAAGCACATCGCCTACAAGCGGCCTGGACCGGTGTCCGGATGCCGGCCTCGTCGGGCATGGGCTACAGCTACTCGCCCAACCTCCACTACCGCGCCACCGTGTCGTTCATCGGCCGGTCGGTGCTGTACGTGGCACCGAAGACGCGGCTCTCGGGCCACGTCAAGGTCTACGTGGACGGGACGCTGGTCGGCCGCTACAACCTCCACGCCCGCACGACCAAGCTCGGCAGGGTCATCGTCATGGTGGCCTGGGGCGCGAAGGGCACGCACCGGATCCGGATCGTCAACGATCAGGCCGGCAAGCGCGCGAACCTGGACGCGTTCATCGTCCTCAAGTAGCGCTTCCTCGCAGCTCACCGACGCCGCCGGCATCGCCGGCGGCGTCGTTCTGTGCCCGGCGCGCGGTGGCGCCGGCGGGTCCCCTACCCCTCGCGCGCGATCGCCGCGGCCCGGCGGAGCCACATGAGGACGTCGGCGTCGTGGTGGCGGCGCTCCACGGGCTCGATGTTGTCCACGAACAGCTGGTAGATCACCGCCTGCCGGGCGGCGGCGACCGGCCGGAGGAGGTCGGCAGCGCGCGTGGCGTCGCAGCCCGGGACGGCCGATGCCCAGGCGTCCAGCCAGTGCGCGCGGACGCGGTCGCGACTCCCCGCCTCGATGCCCTCGAGGAACGCCGGCAGGTCCAGCAGCGGGTTGCCGACGCCGCAGTCGCCCCAGTCGAGGATCGTCAGCGCACCCGGCGTGCCGCGGACGTTGCCCGGGTGGAAGTCGCCGTGGACGAGGGTGTCGGGGAGGCCGCAGGCGTCGACGGCCTCGAAGCGTGCCGGGAGGCCGCCGACGAGTGCGGCGAGCGTGGCCGCATCGTCCGCCGCGAGGTCCACGGAACGGCGTTGGACGGTGTCGGCGATGCGGGCCGTGAGCCTCGGACCGCGCCAGTCGGGCAGGCCGATGCGCAGGAGGTCGTCCACGCGGCCGATCCACGACGCCTGGATCTCGACCAGCATCGACACCATCGCGAGCAGCTCGGGCTCCTCCGCGTCGTACTGGTCCTCGCCGGCGATGTCGGCGAGCAGGACGCGGTCCCCGTCGTGGCCGAGCAGCTGCGGGACGGCGTCGCCCTGGAGCCGGCGCAGCATGTCGCCCTCGTGGGCGAAGAACGGCGGCACGACCTTGAGCCAGGCCGATCCGCCGCCGGCCAGCGGCAGGCGCCAGATGCTCGACAGGTTCCAGCTCCGGATCTGCTCGGCCGGCCCATCGCGCTCGATCCGGCGGGCGAGCAGCACCTCGTCGGCCCATCGCAGATCCGCGTCCGGGCCCGCCCGGCTTCGCCCAGCGGAGGCGGAGCGGCTGGTCGTCGAGCTCCACGTCGAACGGGAGCAGCGCCTCGGCCGCGAGCGGCGAGCGGGCGATCGGGGCCGCGACCTCGGCGAGGTAGGTCACCCCGCCGCCGTGCGGCCGCGGGCGCTCGGTGTCGAGCATGCGGAGCACGACGACGTCGAGGTCGTACGCCTCCCGAGCGGCCGCGACGACCGCGGTCATGTCCGGCCACCACTGGATCGCGACCGGGATCTCGGGCAGGCGCCCGACCGGCGTCCCGTCCGGCGTGACGAGGAGCAGGGAGGCGCGACGCGGCGGATCCTCGTCGTCGGGCGGGTCCTGGTCGTCGGGCGGCATCGCCGTCCATCATCGCCCGGCGCATACGTGCCACGCTTAGCGGGCACGATCGCCGTTCCAAACCGGGCCGCTGGGCGCCGAGCCATACGCACCACATCTACGACGGTGCGTATCCGGCCGCATCTGGCTGTCCGAGCGTCCACGGCGGGCAGCCGTGCCGCCGGCTAAACCTGGTACGCATACGAAGGGCCCCGCGGACCAGCGGACAGGCGACACAATGGATCCGGCAGCAGCGAAGGAGCGGGAGCGCGCGTGGCGACCATCGAAGAGAGCACCCAGAAGGTCCAGCGGATCCTCGTCAGCAAGTTCAGCAAGGTGATCCTGCTCGAGGACGGCTTCGCGATCGAGCGCGGCAGCACGCGGGTGCGGGTCGAGATCCAGGACTGGGGCAAGGACAGCGACGGCAACCCGGAGTCGCTCGTGCACCTCTGGGCGCCGATCGGTCGCGAGATCCCCGCCACGCCGGAGTTCTTCCGCTGGGCCGCGACCGAGGCCCAGGGCTATCGCTTCGGGTCGACGACCGTCTACGAGAGCGAGGACAAGACGACCTGCTCGGCGGTGTTCGCGCACACGCTGCTCGCCGACTACCTCGACCCCGACGAGCTCGTGAACGCGATCGGGATGGTCGGCGGGACGGCGGACGACCTCGACGACAAGATCCACACGCAGTTCGGCGGCAAGCGCTGGACGGACGAGTAGCACGCGGGTGGCCTACCGCGACCTGATCCAGGACGAGGCGCTCGCGGCCGCCAAGGCCCATTCGCACCCGGCCGTCGAGCCGCGGCACGTGCTGTGGGCGATCGTCGAGGTGCTGGGCTCGAACGCCCCCGACGACCTCAAGGCCGCCGACGTCGCACCACTTCCTGTACCCGGCCGGGACGGCGATCGACTCCCCCACCGTCTCGCCCGAGGCCGCCACGATCCTGACCGCGATCACCGACGACGACTCGGCGATCGCCCAGGCCCGCACGATCCTCGCGGCACTCACCGCCGGAACCGGCGCCGCGGCGATCGACGGGCAGGGCGCGACGCCGACGCCGGGCACCGACGCCGCCACGACGGGCACGGCGACGACCGCCTCGGACACGACGGCGGCCACCTCGACCTCGACCGCCAGTCGACGACCCTCGACGCCCACGACCACCGGCGGCAAGGAGCCGCTGGAGCTGATCCTCGCCGAGCTCGACGCGCTCGTCGGCATGACGTCGGTCAAGGCGGAGGTCCGCCGCCTGGTCGCCGTCCAGCGCCTGAACGGCGCGCGACGGGCGGCCGGCCTGCCCGAGATCGACGCCACGAACCACCTCGTGTTCACCGGGCCGCCGGGCACGGGCAAGACGACGGTCGCGCGGATCATCGGCAGGCTCTACGGCACGCTCGGCGTCGTCACCAAGGGCCACCTGGTGGAAGCGGCGCGCGCGGACCTCGTCGCCGCCTACGTCGGGCAGACGGCGCTCAAGGTCACGGAGGTCGTCAATCGCGCCGTCGGCGGCGTCCTGTTCATCGACGAGGCCTACGCGCTCTCGACCGGCGACATGGAGGACTACGGCGGCGAGGCCGTCGCGACCCTCGTGAAGCTCATGGAGGACCACCGCGACAACCTCGCGGTGATCGTGGCCGGGTACCGCGACGAGATCTGGGACTTCATCCACACGAACCCCGGCCTGCGCAGCCGGTTCACGCGCTACATCGACTTCCCGGACTTCACGGCGGACGAGATGACCCAGATCTTCGGGCTCATGGCGGCGGCGGCGAAGGTCCAGGTGGGCGACGACGTCAAGGCCCGGGTGCACGAGGTGCTGACGCGGGAGCTCGAGATCAAGGACTTCGGCAACGCCAGGTTCGTGCGGACGCTGTTCGAGCGCGCGTACGCGAACATGGCGGACCGGGTCACGGCCGACGACAAGATCGACCCCGACGAGCTCGGGCTGATGATCGTGGCCGACCTGCCGGGCGCCGACGTCCCGCCGGGCGGCCATTCGCGGCACATCGGCTTCCGCCCGATCGGCGAGGCGGCCGACGTCGCGGACGACGCCACGGCGGAAGGAGGTCCATCGTGAGCTACCCCGAATCGCGCTACGACGGCGACGGCGGCGAGGTCACCGCGCGGGCGCGGCCGGCCGATGCGCCGCACGACGTCGCGTACAGGAGCGGCGGGACGGCCGACTACCTCGCGACCGGTGCCTCGACCGGCGGGCTGTACGGCCTGTACCGCTGGAACATGGGCGTCGAGCCGTCGGGGCCCGACCCGCACTTCCACCGCACGATCGCGGAATCGTTCTACGTGCTCGAGGGCACGGTGAAGATCTACGACGGGCGCGAGTGGCGGCCGTGCAGCGCCGGCGACTTCGTGCACGTGCCGCCCGGCGGGATCCACGGGTTCCGGAACGAGTCCGGGCCCGCGTCGATGCTGCTGCTGTTCACGCCCGGGGCGCCGCGCGAGGCGTACTTCGAGGGCCTGGCGCGGTTCGCCGTCGAGGGCCGGCCGGGGCCGGACGAGCTGGCGCGCTTCTACGCCGAGCACGACAACACCTGGGTGTGAGGCCGCATCACTCACTTGACGGGACGCGCCGCCTTCGCCCGCGCGCAGTAGACTCGGAGGCGAACGGACAGTGCGATCCGCAGCCAGCATCCCCGGGTGATCGACATGAGCGACAAGACCCCGATGACGGGGGCACGCGAATCGGCCGATGCGGAAGCAGCCGAGCCGACCCAGGCCGAGATCGACGAGTGGGCCGCCAAGGAGAAGGCGCGGCGCGCCGCGTGGCTCGCCGGCCCCAGCGACGACGAGCGGCAGGCGTACGCCCGCCAGGTGCGGTCGCGACGTCTCGCCGACACCTTCGACGACGGCGAGCACCGCATCGAGGAGACCGTCCGGCGCGGCCTCCACCTGGGCCGCGAGGGCCAGCTCGCAACCGAGGGCGCGGTGAGCCTCCTCTACTCCTGGTCGCGGCGCACGTTCGCAGAGTTCGTGCGAGCGGGCCGCGAGTGGGAGGAAGAGACGGCGATGCCGACCCGCCGCCGTCGCGTCCCGTTCGACGACGAGACCGACTGAACCGATCGGATCCGGTTGCCTCGGCGACCGCCCCGGAGCGCCGGGGCCGGCCGCTGATCGGCCGACCGTGACATGAGGACGCTGTTCCGGCATCCGCGGCGTGTCTTCCACGTCCTCGCGGTGTTCTTCCGCCTGTTCATCGCCCCCGCGCTGCACCTCCCGGGTGCCGACAAGCGGCCCGGGCCCGTCCGCCTGCGGATCGCGTTCGAGCAGCTCGGCGGGGCGTGGATCAAGCTCGGCCAGATGCTCGCCCTGCGCTACGACCTGTTGCCCGTGGCGTACTGCGACGAGCTGTTCGGGCTCCTCAACCAGGTCGCGCCGTTCCCGTACGAGGACGTGCGGGCGATCATCAGGAGCGAGCTCGGTGGCGAGCCCGAGGTCGTGTTCGCGTCGTTCGAACGAGCGTCGTTCGCGGCGGCGTCGATCGGCCAGGTGCATCGCGCCACGCTGCGCAACGGCGAGCTGGTCGCGGTCAAGGTCCAGCGTCCCCATATCCGGGAGACGCTGAAGGCCGACATCGACCTCATGTACTCGGTGACCTGGCTGCTCGACGCCACGCGCGTCTTCGGCGGCACCGGGAGCCGGGAGGTCATCGAGGAGTTCGCCCGCTGGACGGCGGACGAGGTCGACTACCTCGTCGAGGCCCGCCAGGCCGTGCTGCTCCACGAGAACGCGCGCGGCGACAAGTACGAGCGGATCGCGCGCGTCTACCGCGACTACACGACCTCCCGCGTCCTGACGACCGAGCTGATCGACGGGATCCCGCTGGTCGAGATCATGATCGCCAAGCGCGACGGCGACGCCGCGTACCTCCGGCCGGCTGGCGGCGTCCGGGCACGACCTCGACCGCATCGTCCGCCACCTCGACTGGAACATGCTCAACCAGGTGTTCGTGTACGGCTACTTCCACGCGGACCTGCACCCGGCCAACATGTTCGTGCTGCCGGGGGACGCGATCGGCTACATCGACTTCGGGATCGTGGGGCAGCTCCCCAATCGGATCCGCGATTCGCTGACCCGGTACAGCTGGCTCCTGTTCAAGGGCGAGGTCGAGGCGGCGGTCAAGGAGCTGATGCGCTGGCTCGCGCCGTCGCCATCCACCGACTCCGACGAGGCCCAGCGCCAGCTGATCCGGGTCCACCAGGCGTTCCTGTTCGACGCGATCGCGGACCGCTCACGCATGACCTCGGATGCACCCGGGCCGATCGGCGAGCATCGCGCGAACCCGTACTCGAAGCTCGCCGTGGACATCCTCGACACGATCCGCACGCAGAAGCTGACGATGTCGCCGAGCATCGTGGGCTACCTGAAGATGCTGGTGACGCTCGGGGCGCTGCGCCACCAGCTGGCGGTCAACTACGACCTGGCGGAACACGTCCGGCGGTTCGTCCGCCGCCTCGCCCGTCAGCAGGGCCTCAGCTGGCTCGACCCGCGCACGGCGCTCGACCGGGTGTACAACGCCACGGGGCGCATGCAGCGGTCGCTCGACTTCCTCGAGTTCATCGAGGCCCAGGAGCCGGCGATCCTCGAGGCCGAGAGCGCGCTGTTCGGCTTCCGCAACCGGATGCGGAGCGCGAAGCGAACGCTGATCCGGCTGGGCGTGGCGATCCTGGGGATCGGCGCGCTGCTCTACATCGTCCTTGCGGACCCGGACGACGCCCGTCGCGTGGTGCCGCGCGAAATCCCGCTGTTGTGGGTGCACCTCGGCCTGTTGATCCTGCTGCTGCTCCTGATCGTCGGCCTGATCAACTACGTGCGCGGCCTGAGCCAAGAGGACTGATCAGGCCTTCGACAACCGGTCCCAGGCGTCCTTGAGCAGCTGTTCCGTCTTGACCTGCCCGATCTTCGAGTTGCCCACCGACAGCTCATCGATCTGGTCGTCGCCCCGATGCGCCTTGAGGCTCTCGTCGGGCGTATGCCAGCCCTGGTTGTCGCGGGCGCGCTTGGACTCGTTCATCAGCTTGCGGAAGAGCGTCTCCTTGTCGTCGGCGCCCCACTTCTTCTCCTGCGCCTCGGCGGTCGGCGCGTCGCCCGCGGGTCGGAGCGCCTCCGGGAGGCGGCTCTTGAACGCGGCCCACGCGGCGGCCTGCGCGGCCTCGACGGTTGCGCCGGTGAACTTCTCCTTGGCCATCGCATTGAGCACGCCGGCCACCTTGCCCCAGGTCATCGCCCACGCGGCGTCGATGTCGGTCACGTGCTCGGTCTCGCCGGCGCCAAGACGATCGGACCAGTCCTGGTCGAGCTCGAGGAACTGGCTGCCCTTGCCGAGCGCGCGGATCTTGTGGAGGCCCGGGGCCGGCCACATCACCTCGTGGTCGAGCGACGGGAGGCGGACCTCCGCGGGCCGCGTGGTCCAGCTGGTGCCGGTCTGCTCGACCGCGCCCGCCCGGAACAACGGCGGATTGGCCGTGTACGAGGTGCGCGTCAGGCCGCGGTTGCCGGGGCCGCTCGCGGCGATGATCTCGCCCAGGCCGCCCGGCGGCTCCTTCTTGCGGTCGGTGCGCGCGAGGCCGACGAGCTGCGTCGTCGCGGCGTTGCCGACGGAGCGCTGGAGGTCGGCGGTGGCGCCGATGCGCGTGCCGAGGTCGACGTCGCCGATGCCGCCGGCCCTGGCCGCGAGGCTCCAGTCGGAGCGGCGCGACGGCCCGGCCCCGGCCGCCGGGACCGGTTCCCAAGGATCGAGTCTGCGCGTACGAACCCTGCTCATGGTCGCTGGCGGCAGTCTACGCTCGCGGCGGCCTCGAGCGCAGCGGCGTCATCGGCGTCACTGGCAGAGCAGCCCCGTCGAGGCTGGTCGCCCGGCGGCGATCGCGGCGGGCCGGGCTGGTGTCCGGGGTGACGGCGCCTCCAGGCGGTCGCGAAGGCGGTGCAGGGCGCGCCTCGTCCGCGTCTTGACGGTGCCGAGTGGCCAGCCGAGCTCGGCCGCGATCTCCGCCTGGGTCAGCCCGTCCTGGTAGGCGAGCAGGATCACGCGGCGCTCGAGCGGGTCCAGCGAATCGATCGCCTCGACGATGGCTGTCCGCGTCTCCTTGCCGGCGAGCGCGAGCTCCGGCCCGGCGTCGGGCTCCGCGGCCGCGATCAGCTCCCCGGTGTCGGTCAGCCACTCGACGACGGAGCGGTCGTCCGACCCGTCCTCGCCGAACGACGAGAAGGTCGCGACGCGCTGGTGGCGGCCCGCTGCCCGAAGGCGGTCGATGGCACGGTTGCGGGCGATCGTGACCAGCCACGCCGCGAGCGTGCCGCGCTCCGGGTCGAACCGCTCCGCCCGGTCCCAGAGCGCGAGGAAGGTCTCCTGGACCACCTCGCTCGCCAGTCCCCTGTCGCGCGTCGTACGCATCGCGACTGCGAAGACCGTGCTGCCGTGCCGGTCATACAGCGCGGCCAGCGCATCGTGAGAGCCCGCGATCGTCTCGCGGACCAGGTCGCCATCGGGAGTCACGTCACCTTCCCCATCATCGACGGCCCCGTCGATGCTGCGTTATTCTGTTCGCCATAACTCTCTCGTAAGTAAGATACATATGTCAAAGGACAAATGACCTACACTGACCCGCATGGCCGATGACCCCGTCGATCGCATGCTCACGGGCTGGGACGAGACCCGCCCGGACCTCGACGTTGGCGTGCTCCAGGTGACGGCACGTCTCAGCCGCATCGGGACACACTTGGCGAGGCGCCAGGAATCGATCTTCGAGCGATACGGGCTCGGGCGAGGAGAGGTCGGGCTCCTCAGCGCGCTTCGGATCTCGGAGCCGCCGCACCGGCTGTCCCCCACCCGCCTGGCGAAGGGGCTCATGCTCTCGTCCGCCGGCGTCACCCAGCGCATCGATCGCCTCGAACGCAGGGGGTTCGTCCGGCGCCTCGCGGATCCGAACGATCGACGCGGGGTGTTGATCGAGCTGACCGATGAGGGCCTCGAGGTCGTGGACGCCGCAGTCGGCGCGAACGTCGCCAGCGAGCGCCAGCTCCTCGGGCGGCTCGACGCCGCCGAGCTCGCCGCGCTCGAGGAGATCCTCCGCAAGCTGCTCGCGGGGCTCGAGCTGCCGGAGTAGGTCGGCGGTCGAGGCGATCACCGCCGAAACGATCACGGCAGAAACCGGCGCCGCCCCGCGCCGCGTAGGGCTCCTACCAGGTCATCCCAGGAGCCGCGCAATCCCCGCCGGCCATCGAGAAGGATGGCGGGCAGGAGTTCACTCATGAACCGCAACACGTTGGCTGCCGCCGCCGCACTCGCGGCGATGGCGGCGGCGATCGCCGCACCGTCCGTATCGGCGACGCCATCGGTGAGGGCCAAGGTCATCCACGGCACGCTGCAGGTCAGCGGCACCCCGTTCGACGACCGGATCGCGCTCCGCCAGAGCGCGACCGATCCGACCCAGCTCCAGATCGACGTCGGGAACAATGGATCGGCCGACCTGTCGTTCGCCCTCAGCTCGTTCGCGGCGATCAACGTCGACGCGGGCGGCGGCAACGACTTCGTATTGCTCGACACGGCGAACGGTGCCTTCTCGACCGCGAAGCCGACCACTGTCCACGGCCGGAGGGGCGACGACACCCTGATCGGCGGCAGCGGCAACGAGACCTTCTTCGGCGGCCGCGGCAACGACTTCGTCGACGGCAACGGTGGCGCCGACACGGCCTACCTCGGCCGCGGTGACGACACCTTCGTCTGGGATCCCGGCGACGGCTCCGACGTCGTCGAAGGCGGGTACGGCTACGACACCCACGTCTTCAACGGGTCGGGCGGCAACGAGATCATGGCCGCCACGGCCAACGGCACCCGGGTGAAGTTCACCCGGAACCTCGGCCCCATCGTGATGGACCTCAACGACATCGAGGCGCTCGACGTCAACGCCGAGGGTGGGACCGACAGCGTCACGGTCAACGACCTGGCCGGGACCGGCCTGACCGACGTCACCGTGGACCTGGCGAACGACCCCGGCAGTGACTTCTCCGACGGCGTCGCCGACACGGTCCAGGTGGAGGGCACGGCCGGGGTCGACGCGATCGCAGCCACTGACCACGGCGGAGCGGTCGACGTGGCCGGTCTCGCGGCCTCGGTGCGGATCGCCCATACAGACCCGGCGCTGGACCGGCTCACCATCGACACCCTCGCCGGTGCCGACAACGTGTCGATCGATCCGGCCGTCAACGCGCTGATCCAGGTCTCCGTCCAGTAGGCCTGCCAGCGCCCCCTTCGATCGGTGGGAGCCCTCCTCCTCCGGCTCCCACCGATCGCCTCTTCCCGCCTCAGCCGGCGGCCGGTTCACCCCGGTCGGCCGGCTTGTTTGTGCGGGGGGAACGAGGTCGCGCCTACGTCGAATGCCGCAGAAACCGATGCCGGCCGGGCGACGTTGGTTCACAAGTCAACGAACCACGCACTCTCGCCCGGAGCGTCCCTCTCATGTCAGCGCCAATCACCCGCAGACCATCCGCGTACGACTTCCGCCGCTCGCTGACCGCCCTTATCGCAGCGGCCGCGCTCGCCCTGATCCTCCATGCGATCGCGGCGCCCGTCGCGGCCGCGACGACCGTCCGGGCGTCGGTGACCAAGGGCACGCTCCTCGTCTCGGGGACGCCGTCGGCCGACCGGATCGCCCTTCGCCTCAGCCGGAGCCACCCGAACCGGCTCCAGGTCGACATCGGCGACAACGGGTCGGCCGATCGATCGTTCACGCTCGGTTCCTTCGCGCGGATCGAGGTCGAGGCCGGCGGCGGCAACGACCGGATCCGCCTCGACACGAGCCA
This sequence comes from uncultured Chloroflexia bacterium, assembly GCA_963774695.1. Classification (GTDB taxonomy): domain Bacteria; phylum Chloroflexota; class Limnocylindria; order Limnocylindrales; family CSP1-4; genus CAIXZV01. The sequence continues at coordinate 178,081 of CAVZFY010000002.1, forward strand.
CGGGGCGTTCACGAGCTCCAGGCCGACGCGCGTCCACGGCGGAGCCGGGAACGACACGCTCATCGGCGGCAGCGGCAACGAGACGTTCTTCGGTGGCACCGGCAACGACGTCGTCGACGGAAATGGCGGCACCGACTCGGTGTCGCTCGGCGCTGGGAACGACACGGCCGTCTGGGATCCCGGTGACGGCTCCGACGTCGTGCGGGGCGGCGGTGGCTCGGACACGCTCGTCTTCAACGGCTCCAATGCCGACGAGGAGCTGGCCGCGACGGCCGACGCGACCCGGGTGAGGTTCACGCGCGACGTCGGCAATGTCGCGATGACCCTCAGCGAGATCGAAAGACTCGACGTCAACGCACTCGGCGGGAACGACGAGCTCACCGTCAACGACCTGGCCGGAACGGGCCTGACGCGCGTCAACGTCGACCTCGCTGTCGCGCTCGGCGGCACGACCGCGGATGGCGCGGCCGACACCGTCGCCATCGTCGGCACGGCCGGGGACGACACCATCGCCGCGACCGCCGATGGCTGCCGCGCTGACCGTTTCCGGCCTCGCGGCGACCGTGCGCATCACCCACGCGGACACCGATAGCGACAAGCTCGCGATCGACTCCTTGGCCGGCAATGACGACGTGTCGGTCGATCCGGCGGTCGACGCCCTGATCCAGGTCTCCGAGTAGCGCTGCCGGCGCCCTTCCGGCCGCCGTCAATCGCCGCGAGGCGTCGCGATGGCCAGCGCGAACGGGAAAACCGGACCCGCGCCATGGTCGCGGAGCAGGGAGCCGGCGACGGTCAGCGTCCAGCGCGAGTCGACAAGGTCGTCCACGAGCAGCACCGGCCCGTCGCGGACCGCCCGGCCATCGACGCCCAGCCGCGCCTTCGCGTTCGAGGCCTGCTGGGCGCTGTTCTGCATCCGGGCCTGCGGCTCGCCTCGCGCGGAGGTCAGGCAGGCGGCGTACGGCAGGGCCAGCAACGACGCCAGCCGCTCGGCGAACGCCTCGTTCATGCCCGGGTGGGCGGTCGACGGCACGCAGGTCACCCATTCGGGCATCGGGCTGGGGCGCCATCGACCCCGGATGACCTCCATCGCGGCCCCGGCGAGGTGATCCTCGAACCGGCCGGTGCCCATCGCCCGGGCCACGTCCCTCCCCCACCCCGGGTCACCGAGCATGCAGAGCGCCCGCCCGATCTCGTTGGGCTTGCCGATCTTCGTCGCCTCCGGCCACTGGCGCCGCGGGTCGATGCCCCGGACGTCGCGCCGCAGGAACGCGACCGCGTCACGCACGATCGCCTCGTCGACCGTCCGCGGCCAGCGGACCCCACCGTCGTTCGCGCAGTGGCCACACGGTCCGGCGGCCGGATCGTTGAGCAGCCGGCCCAGGAACTCCATCCGGCACGCGGTCGTGTCGACGTACGCCTGCATCGACGCGAGCTCGCGCCGCCTCGCCTCCAGCACGGCCGCGACCCAGGCCTCGTCCTGCTCCCACGGCATCGACGTCCGCACGAATCGGCCCGCGGTCCTTCGCGACGGCGCCGTCGACCTCGAGCAGCTTCAGCGCCTTCTCGATCTGGCCGTACGGCAGGTTGACCTGCGCCTGGAGGCCGCGGATCGTCGCGGAGTCGACCTTCTCCAGCGCGGCGAGGATCTCCTGCATCCGCGCGGTCGGCGGGAAGGCGGTCGAGAGGAAGTACTCGGCGATCGCGTCGTCCTCGCGGCCCGACAGCAGGATCCCGTACGCGCGCTCGACGGCCCGGCCCGCGCGGCCGACCTGCTGGTAGTAGGCGATCGGCGAGCCCGGGCGCTGGTAGTGGACGACGAAGCCGAGATCGGGCTTGTCGAAGCCCATGCCGAGCGCGACCGTCGCGACGAGCGCCTTCAGGCGGTTCGCGAGCAGGTCCTGCTCGAGCGCCTCGCGCTCCTCGGGGGAGATGTCGGCGCTGTACGGGCGGGCGTCGATGCCGCGACCCTGCAGCCAGCCCGCGACCCGCTGGGTGTCGGCGACCGTGAGGCAGTAGACGATGCCGGCGCCGGGCATGCCCGGCAGGTGCTCCGCGAGCCACGCGAGGCGCTCCGCCTGGTCGCGCAGCGGGATCGCATCGAGGTCGAGGGTGTCGCGGGCGAGCGGCCCCCTGATGACGACCACGTCATCGCCCAGCTGCTTGGCCACGTCCTCGACGACCCGGTCGTTGGCGGTGGCCGTCGTGCCCAGCACGGGAACATCGGGACCGAGTGACGGCAGCAGCCGACCGATGCGCCGGTAGTCCGGGACGAACTCGTGGCCCCAGTCGCTGATGCAGTGCGCCTCGTCGACCACGAACATCCCGATCGAGCGCTGGATCCCCGGCAGCAGCCGCGCGTTGAAGTCCTCGTTCGCGAACCGCTGCGCGGAGACGAACAGGACGTCGATCCGGTCCGCGGCGAGGTCGTCCTCGATGGACGCCCAGTCGTCGCGATTGGCCGAGTTGATCGTCACGGCGCGCAGGCCGAGGCGGTCCGCGGCCTCGATCTGGTTCCGCATCAGCGACAGCAGCGGGCTGACGATGAGCGTGGGCCCGTGGCCCTGGTCGCGGCGGACGCGCGTCGCGATCCAGTAGACGAGGCTCTTGCCCCAGCCCGTGCGCTCGACGACGAGGGTCCGCGAGCCGTCGCGCACGACGGCGTCGATCGCCTCCCGCTGCCCATCGCGGAACGTGGCGCCCGCACCGAACATCGTCTCGAGGTGGTGCTGGATCGCGTCGACGGGGAGCTCGGCGGCGGTCGTCATGGGGACGAGGCGCACCCGGTGCGATGTCGGCACGCTGCTCTTGACGGTGGGGGCCCGAGGACCACGATGACCGCCCTCGCAATGGCCTTACGTGGAGGATGCGTCCAGATCCTGGCGGCTCGAGGCACCTACTTCGAGAACTGCACTGCGAGGTCGGGTGCCGCTGCAGGTGCGCGGACTTCTCGGCGAAGGCCCGACTACGACCGCGCCGGTTCCTGATGGCGTTCCACGTGGACAAGGGCGCGATCGACGACGTCGAGGCGTCACGGGCTGACGGTCGGCGTCGCGACACGCCGGCCAGATGGTCGAGGCAACTGGAAGGTCGGGCTTTCATGGACGCGCCTCGTCCGAGCAGCAGGCCGCCAAGCTCGCCGGCGTCAGCGAGGCGATGGGCGGGCCGATGGCGGGCCTCGCAGGCGAGTGCTCGGTCGCCCCCGGCGTACATCAACAACGGCAAGCATCCAGCGTGAAGATCATGGCGTCAGATCGAGATCGACGACGCTCGCCCCTGCGCCCGATGCTCCGGCTCACCGATCTCCCAGGTCGTCCACCGGCCGCACTCGCGATCACCGGGAGGGCGTCGCATACGCCGCGTCCTACCAGCTGTCGCCGCTCAAGTACCGGTGCCTGTCGCACTGCCGGTCACCGCTGTCGCTGTTCTTCCACTACAGCTCGTACCAGGGGCCGCTGCGCGATCTCCGGGTTGGCGCGCATCACGGCGCGTACTGCCTCGGCTGCTGCTGGGCGTTGATGGTGGTGCTGCTCGCGCTCGGGGCGATGAGCGTCATCCCGATGCGGCGGTGGTGGTCCTGACCGAGAAGCTGTGGTCGCGCGGGGAGGCCTTCGCGCATGTCGTGGGCGTCGCGTGCCTCGTGCTGCCGTCGCGACACGGGGCTCGCCGGGGTGCCGCGATGACCGATGTCGACGATGCCCATGGATTCGGCGATGCCCAGCCGACTCCGCGATGCCGATGGAGTCGATGACGCCCTAGAGCGCGACGAGCTGGACGCTGACGATGTTCTCGTTGCCGGGTGCGATCGCGTCCAGCTGCGCCTGGGACGGCGGACGGTCGACGTTGATCCGGGCGATCGCCGCCTCGGCGCCCTCGAACACGATGTTCTCGGTCTCCTGGACGTTGATGTCGGCCTGGCGCAGGTGCTCGAACACGTGCGCGAGGACGCCCGGCCGGTCCCGGTGGCGGATGACCAGCACGTGGGTCGCCGGCGTGCGACGGGCGAGATTGACCACGTTCGGGACCCGGCCCGTCTGGCTGAACGACGCGACGATGCGCACGACCTCCGCGGCGATCGCCTCCTGCGCCTGCTCGGTCGACGCGCCGATGTGGTGGGTCCCGTAGACGCCGGGCTCCTTGGCGAGCGCGACATCGAACCTGGCCGTCCCGGCGGTCGGCTCGTCCGGGTACACGTCGAGCCCGACCCGGATGCCTCGGTCCCGCACTGCCTCGGCCAGCGCCTCGTAGTCGACCACCTCGGCCCGGGCGGTGTTGATGAACAGCGCGCCGGGGCGCAGGCGTCCGAGCATGTCGGCATTCACGAGCCCCCGCGTCTCGGGGCCGAGCGCCAGGTGCACGCTCAGGATGTCGGCCCGGTCGGCGACCTGGGCCGGGGTCGCAGCGATCTCGACCCGGGCCCCGGGCCGCGTCGGCTCGAGACCGAAGCGCGTGAGGTCCTGGGCTGGAGCATCGGCGAGCCCGCGCGCCCAGATCACGAGGTTGCACCCGAAGGCCTGGGCGCGCCGCGCCAGCTCCTGGGCGACGCTGCCGAAGCCGAGCAGCCCGAGCGTCGTGCCATGCACGCCGCGCGCCTTCGCGTATTCCTGCTTGTTCCAGCGCCCGGCCCGCAGGTCGGCGACGTTGTCCGGGATCCGCCGGTCGAGCGCGAGGATCAGTCCGAACGCGAGCTCCGCGACCGCGACCGCGTTCCTGCCGGGGCAGTTGGAGACGTAGATGCCGCGAACCGACGCCGCGGCGACGTCGATCGTGTTGTAGCCGGCGCCCGCCCGGACGATGAGGGCCAGGTGTCCGGCGTCCATGACCGCTTCGGTGACCTTGGTCGAACGGACGACCAGCACGTCCGCCTGCGTCTCGCCGAGGGCGGCCGCGAGCGCCGCGTCCTTGAGCGCCGGGTCGTAGACGACCTGGCAGCCGATGGCGGCGAGGCCGTCGAGGCCCGATCGTTCGAACTGGTCCGCGACGAGGACTCTCACGAGTGGCTGCGCTCCGTTCGACGGCTCGCCGGCTCGGCGCAGGCTCGGTTCGATCGAGCCCGACAGCGGCGTATGGTCTCAGTCTGAGACCAGTGTGTGCCCTTGCTGCCGACGATGGAGGACGCGATGACCCAGGAGCACGGCGATTCCTACCCCAAGCTGCGGGAGGTGCTCGGCGAGGAGGGCTTCGCGGAGCTGGCGCGCCTCATCCGCACGACGTACGAGGCCAACGAGGAGCGGCGCCTCCGACGGGACGCCGAGGCCGGCGACATCCCGTCGGGCGACGCCACGTCACGCGAGTAGCGACGGCTAGGTCTCCGTCGACGGTCGGTACTCGTCGCCCGGCAACCCGAACGTCCAGGCGACCGCTTCGCGAGCGGACTCGGGTCTCCGGCGGCACGCGCAGGAAGTAGGTCCTGCGCGAGCCGTCCGGCTCGGGGGTCGAGTTGTGCACCTCGACCATCGCGACCGCTTCGTCGCGCGGCCACGACGATGGCATTTCGCGCCGCCAGAGCCGGCCGGTCGCGTCCTCGTCGACGAGCTTGGCGCCCCCTTCGCGGATCAGCCGCTCCTCGCCGAAGCGCTCGATCATCACCCGGCGGCGCTCGATGTTCCGCTCGGCATCGATCTCGGGCACGGTGATCGAATTCGGGCTCATTGACGATGTGGGCGTCGACCCGGACGCCGTGCCACGCCCAGACCTCGAGCCCGTCCGACCACGCCATCGCCGGCCCGTGATCGGCATGCAGCCGGCCACGATCGTCCGTCCGGGCGACCAGCGGCCGTTCGGACACGATCGCGAGCCCGTCGAGCGCCCACCACGGCCCCGCCGCGCGGGCGAGCGTCGAGGCGCGCGTCGATCCCCGTCTCGTTCGGGCGGCGACCCGTCCGATAGCGCCAGAGCCGCTCCCCGAAGACGTCGCGAGCGGCCGCGAGCACCGGCGTCTGGGTGTCGAATTGCCCGGGCTGCATCGCCTGCACGGCTTCGCCCGAGTCGAATGGCGGATCCACGAGGTCGTGGGCGGCGGTCCGGGTCGCCTCGGCCAGCATCTCGACAGCCAGGTCGTCGCCGATCATGCGCGTCAGCACCGCCCACGACTCGCCGAGCAGGGTGGCGCCCAGACGTTCCAGGACGGTCCGGTCCAGCCTCGCCCCGTCGAGCGACGTCGGTGCGACGCGCGCGTCGGCGGCCACCTGGCGCAGCAGCGGCAGGATGGTCGTGGTTCCTTCGAACCCGAAGGCGCGGATGCCGTTCAGCATCGGATCCCAGGACGCCTGCGGACCCGACGTCATGCCCCGCTTCCGCGAGATGGCGCTCGACGCGCTTCGCGAGGCGGCGTGCCCACCGGAGGTCGAGGTCGAGGGGCTCGGCGAGTGCGTTCCACGGCTGGTTGTAGCCGCGTCCCGCGTCGCCCGTCGTCTGGCGTACCGCGGATCCAGGCTCGGGACGTCGCCGCGAAGGCGGCCGCGACGAGCCCGGCGGCGGGTGACTCGACCCACACGACCTTGGGCGACGCCTTGCCGGCCGCCCGGTACAGCGAGCCGATCGCCCGCTCCGCTCGCGGCCGGTCGGCGAGCTCGGTCGAGATGGCGGTCGACCGCCACGCCTCGCCGTAGGCGCGAACGCGCTCCGCGATGTCGATCGCGTCGTCGTTAAGGCCGGCCATCAGTCGATCACCCGGCGCCACGCGGGCGAGTTGACCGGCGCGGGGACGTACTCGCGCTGGATGACGACGCGGTAGGCGCCGGGCGCGATCGCGATCGGGCCGTGCTCCTCGTGGACGAGCGTGGCGGCGTCGCGGAGCCGCAGGTAGCGGTCGTCGCCGTCGGCCAGGAGGGTCGCTCCCGGTGCGGCGATGGCGTGCGCGTGGCCGGTGACCTCGCCGTACGCGAGGACCACGCGGCCGTGGTCGCGGGCGACGGGCTTGGCGCTCTCCGGGATCTCGTCGGCGGGGACGAGCAGGACGTCGCCCTGGCGAACCATGGCGGGGGCGGTTTCGGACACACGAATGCCCGACGGATCGAACTGGGACACTTCCCACTCCTATCGAACCCGGCGTTGGCACCGCGTGCGGGATGGGGTCCGCATCGGTTGCCGCGCTCTCAGCGAGCCGGGACTCTCCAGCGCTCTGGATAGGTGCCGCGTGACGTCGCGGCTACACCCAATTCTAGCGTGGATTGGCGAAATGCGAGGGCGCGCGCGCGTGCGCGCGCGCGAGGGCGCTTCGCACAGGCCCGCGGGCAGCTCCGCTGCCGCCCTCTTGACGCCGTCCTGTAGACACGAAAGGGAGCCCGACGAGCAGGTCGTCGGAGCGAGTCGCAAACCACGAGGGGTACAGATGGTCAAGACCAGCAAGGCGTTCAAGCTATCTGTCGCAGGAGGAGGCGTCGCACGCGCTGTACATCGACTTCGAGGGTCGAACGGACCAGCCTCCGGTGCTGCTCGGCGTGCTCCGCCGCGAGGGCAAGGGCAAGGAGCCGTTCGTCTACCAGGAGATCGTCGACGAGCGGTTCGCGGTGCTCGGCGGCCCGGTCCTGCCGCTGAGCGAAGCGGTGACGAAGGTCGTCGTCGCGCTGAGAGCAACGACTGCCGGATCGTGTCCTGGAGCGAGCACGATCTCAGGAAGGTGCGGGCCGCATTGGCGTCCGATCCCGACTGCGTCAAGCGGTTCGAGGCCCGCTACGCAAACGGCCTCGGCGTCGCCAAGCGGTGGCGGTGGTGGGCGCACCAGGGCGAACGACCCGAGAAGGGACAGCTCCAGATGTATCTCGAGCTGATCGCATATCCCGTTCCCGATGACGCCGTCGCAGGCGACGTGGGCGAGACGATCCGGCGAATTCGAAAAGCGGGTCGACCAGGGACTCGAGCCGACCGACGACCAGACGGCTTCGCTGGCAGCGCCTGCTGGCGCACAACCGCCACGACTGCGCGGGCATGAAGAAGGTGTGCGTCCGGGCGACGAGCGAACTCGAGGCGGCCGCGAGCGTGGACAGCCGAGCTGACACGTGGCGAGTCCGACGATGGCATCGATCGACTGCGACGAGCTGAACGCGGAGGCAGGACGTGCTGCGCGAGCAAGGAGATTCCGACGACGAACGATGAGCAGCCCAGCCTGATCGATCGGGTCAGTGGCGCGATCTGGGGCCACCTCGTCGGCGACGCCGTCGGCGTGCCGTACGAGTTCACGGACGCCTCGGTCATCGACAGCGTCCACTTCGGCGTGTCGGGCACCCAGGCCAGCCGCCGGGGACCTGGAGCGACGACGGCGCGTTGATGCTGGCACTCCTCGGACTCGCTGCTGCGGGATCGTGCGGACGACGAGCCGCTGTTCGATCCCGAGGACCAGGGCAAGCGCTTCCTCGCCTGGGCCGACGACGGCGCCTACACGCCCGACGGCGACGGCAGAGTTCGACATCGGCAATGCGACCTCGAGCGCGCTCGCGCCGGCTCCGGCGCGGGACGCCCGCCGAGCAGGCCGGCGGCACCGGCGAGCGCGACCTCGGCAACGGCTCGCTGATGCGGATCCTGCCGATCGCGCTCGTCGACCGCGAGAGCTCTGAACGCGACGCTCATCGAGCGGGCGCACCGGGCGTCGGCCGTCACGCACGGGCACGTCGTCGCCCAGGTCGTCTGCGCCCTGTACGTGCGATCGCGCGCAACCTGCTGCTCGGCGCGTCGCGCGAGAGCGCTTCCTGCGGGCGCGCGGCGTCCTGGACGTCGCCTACGACGGCGAGCGCCGCCGGCGTTCGAGGAGATCGAGGCTGGAACGGGTCGATCCGGTCGCGGATACGTCGTGGACTCGTTCTGGTCGGCATGGGACGCGTTCGCCGGCGCCAGGGACTACCGCGACGCGATCGAGCGCGCGATCCGGTACGGCGGCGACACGGACACGACGGCCGCGATCGCCGGCGGGCTGGCCGGGATCCGGTTCGGACGGTCGGGCATTCCGGCCCACTGGCTCGCGACGGATGCGCGGGCACGACATCGTCGACCCGCTCGTCGCGCGCCTCACCGCTGGAGCCGGCAGGCATCGACACCGGCGCGCTCGAGCCCCGAAGCGCTCAGCCCGAGCCCGCTCCGCCCGGCACGCGCACCTCCGAGGACTATCCGCTCCGTGTCGACTGGGTGGACCCGGCGAAGGTGCCGGCCGGCGCCGGCGTGGACCGGGCGCCTGGGCATGACGTTCCTGCCCGGCAAGCACGAGTACGGGCAGGCGGGCCACCACTGGCGCGACCTCGACGCCGACGTGGAGCGCTCGCCTCGACGCATCGGCGTCCAGACGTTCGTGCTCCTCGTCGAGGATCACGAGCTCGATCGGACGGGCACGTCGCGGATCGCGGAGGTCATGGCAGCCAACGGGATCGAGCTGCTGCGCTACCCGATCGTCGACATCGACGTGCCCGCCGATCCGGTGGCGTTCGCGGCGTTCCTGGCGCAGGTCGAGGACCGGCTCCGAGCCGGTCGCAGGGTCGCCGTCGCCTGCAAGGGCGGCCTCGGGCGAACCGGCACGACGGTGGGCTGCCTGCTCCGCGACGCCGGGCTCGATGCCGATGCGGCGGTCGTCCTCACGAGGGCTCGCGCCGGGGACGATCGAGAACCCGACCCAGGAGGGCTTCGTCCGGACGTGGGTGCCGTGCACGGGGTGCCCCGAGGCCGGCCGAATTTCAGGCCAAATCGGCAGCGGTAGTAACCTGACCGCCCACTCAAGCAGGCGGCAAGGGGGTCGCTGCGTGAATTCCACGACGACGCCCGACTGCGCCGCACGTTCCGACGTGCGACCAGTCCCGATCTGGGGCAAATCTGGAAGCGGTAGTACCCTGACCGCCCACTCAGCAGGCGGCAAGGGGGTCGCTGCGTGAACGTCACTCCGCTCGCCGACTTCCGCCTGCGCAGCGCGTTGGTTCGCGCCCTCGTGGGCGTGATGGCCGTCGTGATCGTGGCCATGGGCGTCGGCACCGTGGCCGCGGCCGAGCCGACCGAGCCCGTCGGACGTGGTCCTCGCGCTCGACTTCTCGAGCTCGATCCTGAGCGACAAGCCGAACCGCACCAAGTTCGCGAACGCGCTCGACGACATCGCGGACCGGGTCGAGGTGACCCGCGACGACCTCGTGAACGGGAACGCCGTCATCTCGCTCGTCCCGTTCGCCAGTCGCGCCGCCGGCTTTCCCGGGTGCGAGAACCTGGCGCTCCACGCGGACCCGGCCGCGGTCCAGAAGCTCGCGGACTGCCTCCGGCTGGCGGCCCGGCAGTATCGACGGGGCCCCGACGCGTCCATCGTCAGCAAGGTCGGCACCGACACCAACTACGTCAAGGCGATGGACCAGGCCGCGACCTACCTGCCCGCCGATTCGACACGACCGGCCGTCGTGTTCTTCACGGACGGCAAGCACGACGTCCCCGGCACGCCCGCCTCCGCCGTGCTCCCGGAGGCCCAGCAGCTGTTCGGAGGCCGGACCCCGTTCGCCTTCCTGCCCGTCGGCATGGGGCTCGATCCCGCGCGGCGCGGCGAGCTGCAGTCCGGGCTCGAGGACCTCTCCGCGCTGACCAACAACATGAGCCCGTGCCCGGGCGGCCAGGCCTTCAGCTGGCCGAACGTCGTGTTCAGCAACCCGGCCGACGCGGGGAGCGCGGTGGCCGACGCGCTCGCGCAGGTCACCTGCTCGTTCACGGTGGCGCCGAGCCCGACGCCGAAGCCGACGCCGAAGCCCACGCCGACCCCGACGCCCGAGGTCGCGCCCGGGCCTCGTCGGCGACGTCCACGCGAGCCCGGGCAGCGGGTCGATCAACGTGACGTGGGCCGCACCGGCCGATACGGGGACCGCGCCCGTCGACACCTACCAGGTCCGATGTCGGCCGGACGGGTCGACCGACGATCCTGCCGCGCAGGAGGTCTCGTCGAGCGAGCAGCGCGGCGGTGGTCGACCAGGTCACGAACGGGACCAGCTACGCCTGCGAGGTCGCCGCCGTCAGCGCGGTCGGCGCGGGGCCCTGGACACCCGCCGACGCCCTCGTGACGCCCGCCGGTCCGCCGGCGGCGCCGGCCGGCGTCAACGCGAGCAGCGGCGACCAATCGGCGGTCGTCTCCGTGGTGCCGGGCCCCGACGGCGGGTCGGCGATCACCGACTACCGCTACGAGTGCAGCGCCGACGGCGGCGCGACCTGGCAGCCCGTCGACGAGCCCGTCTCGGCCGAGACGTCGGCACAGATCGACGGCCTCGCGAACGGCACCTCGTACACCTGCCGCGCGACGGCCGCGAACGCCGAGGGCGTCAGCGCCCTGTCCGCCGCCTCGAGCCCGTTCGTGCCCTGCGCCAACCTGTTCGACTGCAACCCGGCGCTTCGCTGGATCGTGATCGGCCTCGCGACCGCCGCCGCGCTCGCGGGCGCCTGGTACTTCGTCGCCTGGTATCGCAACCGCCTTCGCCCGTACATCACCGCGTACGTCGACGACTCCGAGGCCATCCCGCTCGGCCGTGGGCCGCGCACCGGCATCGCCTTCGTCGGGAGCGAGATCCACATGGACAGACGCGGCAACGCGGACGTCCAGGTGCAGTACCGCGGATCGAACACGTTCGACGTGCGTTCGGCCGCCGGCGCTCACCGCCGCGAAGGTCGGCGAGGACGTCGCTGTCATGGATCCCGAAGGTGAGACCCACACCCTGACGCTGCAGGCCACCGATCGGCGCCCGATGCAGGCGAGCCAGGTCGTCGACGACGACTGGGGCTCGTCGGCGGCCCCCGATCGACCCGGCTCCAACACCGCTTCCAACGACGACTGGGATTGAAGTGAGAGGATCTGACCGACGATGAGCTTCTCGACGCGGTTCGTGTACATCGGGATCGGCGGGACCGGTCTCAAGATCGGCAAGGCCTTCGAGCGGCTGCTCCGCGAGGAGGTCTGCGGGCCCGACGGGCGCAAGCTCGTGGACCGCGGCGGCACGTTCACCGGCCTCAAGCCGTACGAGCTGCCCGGGTTCATCCAGACCCTGTACATCGACTTCAGCGAGCAGGACCTCGTCTCGCTCCAGTCCGACCTCCTGCCCCGCTCGCCGGAGGTCGCCCTGCACACGGCGACGTTCGTGAAGGCGCTGGGCAGCGCGGGCCACTCGTCGGCCGACGTCACGAACCTGCTGCGCGGCTCCAAGACCGCGAAGGACGCGACGGACAACTGGCTGCCGCCGAAGCTCAGCGAGTGGGGCAACGAGCCCACGTTCGCGCCGCTGTCCACGGGCGCCGGCCAGTACCCGACCATCGGGCGCGCCGCGATGTTCGCGTTCATGGAGCGCTACGGCGCCGAGGCGCTGCTGCGCGACTTCCGGCGGCCGATCGAGCGGATCGTCGGCTCCATCGGCCAGCTCGAGGAGTACACGGGCGCGGCGGCGACGTCGCGGAACGTCGTGTTCATGGTCGGCTGCTCGCTCTCGGGCGGCACCGGCGGCGGCCTGTTCCTCGACGTCATGCGCCTGATCGCGCACGAGGGCACGCAGCAGCTCGGCGGGACGCCGTTCGTGATCGTGCCGCTGGTCCTGCTGCCGAGCGCGTTCGACAACGTCCTCGCGCCGTCGAAGCGCAAGAACGGGTCGCTGAACGCGATCCGGGCGCTGGCCGACCTCGGGCAGCTCATCGACGCCCAGAACGCCCCGACGACCGACGGCGAGCCGCCGGTCCACGAGTACCCGGGCGGCTCCGCGGGCACCGGCTCGCTGCGGGTCGTGCTGCCGGCCGCGACCGTGAAGACGGGCTTCCTGTTCCATCGCCCGGCCGACGTGCCGAACGACGGCGTGCTCGCCGAGCGCGTCGCGCGGTTCGCGACCAACCTCGTCCGCCAGCCGTCGCTCTCGAACCTCGCGTCCGGGCCGCTCGGCTCCGGGCGGACGATGACGCTGCTCGACAAGCTCGTGAACAACTCGGGGCTGCTCCAGGAGCGGCACCCCACGTTCGTCGGCCGCCGCCCGTTCGCGAGCGCCGCGACGGTCGCGGTCCCCGACGCGCGCGAGCAGCTCGTCCACCTCGTGTCCAAGCGGCTCCTCGCGACGTTCCTCACGGACGTGCGGAGCGGCATCGACGACGACGACCCGAGACCCGCCGCATGGAGCTGTTCCAGGAGCGCGCCGGCGTCCAGCCGCCGCTGCTCGCCCCGATCGACGGCCGGTTCCGGACCGCCGTCATCCAGCCGATCTCGACCGAGCCCGAGGACGTCGGCTCCGCGATGCAGGCGTACCAGGCGGCGATCCGGCAGGTGATGATCAGCCCGTCGTCGAAGAAGGACGGCACCGTCCCGGACAACCTGTCCGCGGGCGCGTCGACCGCGTTCGAGCGCGCGACGTCCGTCGGCGACCACGGCGCCCAGTGGGTCACGCTCCTCCGGCGCACGGCGAACACGAGCGACCTCGACCTCGTCGGCGCGATGGACGCCGGCCGCGAGACGTCCGCGCGCTGGGCGGCGGGCCAGCTGGTGGGCAAGGAGAAGCGCAAGGGCCGCTCGGTCGTCGAGTTCCCGTCCGCGCAGGAGATGGTCGTCCACGAGCGGAAGCTGTTCGGCCGCAAGGGCGAGGCGCAGATCGATCCGGGCGCCGTCCGGCTGGTCCGCCAGGCCGAGGAATCGCAGGTCGACGCCACGTGGCGCGCCTACCTCGCCAACCCCAAGGGCACCGCGGTCAAGTTCAAGGCCGCCAGCGGCACGCTTCGGGCCCGGCTCGACGCGACCCTCCGCGGCCTCGACGAGTGGAGCAAGAGCGCGACCAACGACACGCTGATCGACGAGGCGGCGAGCATCGTCGAGCGGTTCGCGGCCGGCGTGAACGTCGAGCAGCTGACCGAGAACGTCGTGCGGGCGCTGGGCGTGGACCTGTCGCTCTCGGACCCGACCACGAACACGATCGCCCGCGCCCTCGTGCTGCGCCACCAGGACGACGTCCTCGAGCAGTGGGAGAAGGCGGACCTCGCCGAGCCCTCCCGCCTCGCCGAGCGCCTGATCGAGGCCATCCGCGAGGACGTCGAGCGCGTCTTCGGCCAGCCCGGCGTCTATGCCGGGATCTCCGAGATCCTCCGCGAGTGGGCCGAGCAGGAGGAGGGCGCGCTGTCGCCCGACGTCCGGCAGTTCCGGACCAAGATGCTCACGTCGATCACGGACTCGGTGGTGCCGCCGGCGACGGATCGCGAGATCGAGGCGATCGTCGCCATCGCGTACCCGGGCGAGCAGAACTCGGGCGTCGAGGCGCGGCTGGCGGAGACGCTGGCCACGCACCCCGCGCTGTCGCGGTTCCTGCAGCAGGCCTCCCCCACCTTCGTCCCCCGCTCCGCGGACACGGCGCTCGTGATCTCGGTCGCGCTCGTCGGCCAGGGCGTCATGGACGTGCCCGACGGCGCGGAGGGCCTCAACACCTGGGTCGAGAGCGCCTTCCGGCCCGATCCCACCGACCGGCTGGCCTGGCGCCAGCGCGACGGCTACCGCGACCCCATCGACTTCATCGACGAGGACGCCCGCGCCGAGCTGCTCCAGCGCCTGCTGGCGGCGGCGTGGAACGGCGAGCTCACGGCGGAGCGGGTCCCGTCGAACGGCCAGACCGGCGGCTTCGGCACGCTGACCGTGAAGTTCGGGGCGCCCGACGCGCCGCAGCTGCACATCAGCCTCGACGACATGCCGTTCGCCAACCACCTCGCGCCGCTCGCCGACGCGTACCTGCGCGAGATCTCGCAGCGCTACGTCTCGGACACCGAGGCCGTCGCGGAGATCCTCCGCGGGCTCTCGCGGACGGTGCCGGCGGGCTTCGTGGAGCGGCGCCGGCCGACGAGCGACGAGCTGGCCGATCGGCCGCTGTTCATCGACTTCGTCCCCGAGCTCGATCCCACGGGCCGCGGCGCCGCCGAGCGCGCCGAGCTGCGGCACCTGCGCGACGAGCTCCGTCGCTCCCCCACCCAGCAGGCGAAGCGGATCCACCAGGTGGACGAGTACGTCGCGTTCTGGGAGCGGGCGCTGCCGAACGCGCTCACGCTGTCGTTCGGGACGCTGGGCTACGGCTCGTTCGCCGAGGTGATCCAGGAGATCCAGATGCTGC
>CAVZFY010000003.1:0-702170 GCA_963774695.1 uncultured Chloroflexia bacterium
GACGGAAGAGTGCTCGTGCCAGCGGGCACCAGAAAGCCAATTCCTCTCGACGTTTTGCTCAACTGAGCGTGTCATGCACCACTTTGCCTATCGCGACGGCGTGTTGCACGCCGAGGCGGTGAACCTCGATACGCTCGCCGCCGCGGTCGCCACGCCATTTTATTGTTACTCGACCGCGACCCTCACGCGTCACTACCAGGTTTTTGCGGATGCGTTTGCCGACGTGCGCGCGCTCGTCTGCTACGCCATGAAGGCCAACTCCAATCAGGCGATCGTCACGACACTCGCGAGGCTCGGTGCCGGAGCCGATGTCGTGTCGGGCGGCGAACTCAAGCGCGCGCGCCTTGCCGGTATTGCGCCCGAAAAGATTATGTTTTCCGGCATCGGGAAAACGGCCTCCGAGCTCGCGTTGGCGGTCGACGAAGGAATTCTCTGCGTCAATGTTGAATCGGAGGCAGAACTCGAACTGCTGTCATCAATTGCGTTGGCGAAGGGGCGCAGCGCGCGTGTATCGATCCGCGTCAATCCCGACATCGACGCCAAGACGCACCACAAGATTGCGACCGGCAAGGCCGAGAACAAGTTCGGCATTCCGATCAGCCGCGCTCGCGAGATTTACGCGCGGGCTGCGAAGTTAAAGGGTCTTGAGGTCACCGGGGTCGACATGCACATCGGCAGTCAGATCACCGAACTCGACCCGTTCGGAAATGCTTTCACGTTGCTTGCCGAATTTGTCCGGGTCCTGCGCACCGAGGGCCACAAGATATCGCATGTCGATCTTGGCGGCGGTTTGGGAATTCCGTATCGCGACGACAACGAGCCGCCACCGCACCCCGAGGCCTATGCCGAGGTTGTCAAACGAGCGACGCGCGATCTCGACTGCAGGTTGATCTTTGAGCCTGGTCGCCTGCTCGTGGGCAATGCCGGTATCTTGGTGACCGCGTGTTGTCGTGAAGCATGGCGAAGCGAAGAACTTCGTTGTTGTCGACGCGGCCATGAACGATCTTATTCGTCCAACGTTATATGACGCGCACCATGAGATTTGGCCGATTGCGAAAGAGGCGGTCGTCGGGACGGCGCATTCGCGCCGACGTAGTCGGGCCGGTGTGTGAAAGCGGCGACTTCATCGCCGTCAACCGGGAAATAATGGAACCGGCAGATGGTGCGTTGCTTGCCGTAATGTCGGCAGGCGCCTACGGCGCGGTCCAGGCCGGCACCTACAACACGCGGGCCCTTGTGCCGGAAGTGCTGGTTAAGGGCGACGAATGGGCGCTGATACGTCCGCGCCTTGAAGTTGACCAATTGATTGCTCTCGATCGGCATGCCGGATTGGCTATGAGCCATTCATACGCGCATGGCCGGTCGGGCTGGTGCGTGGTACCTTGACGGGCAGATTCTCCCTGACCCTGAGAGTCGGAGCGACTTTTGGACGAGGCAGAAAACCGGTCTCACGAACGCGAACGGTCCGCGAAATTTTTGCTCACGCGGGCGCTTCAGCGTGCGCGCGGCAGTCTGCTGTGGGAACGGCTGTGGCCGGCGCTTGCAGCGCTGGCGACCGTGCTTGGACTTTTTCTCGCTTTTTCGTGGGCGGGCCTGTGGCTGGTCTTGCCGCCTCTCGCTCGCGCCATCGGACTGTTCGTCTTTGCGGTCGTGCTTGTCGTGTCGGCGTTGCCCTTACTCATCGTGCGACTGCCAAGCGTCCATGACGGTTTGCGCCGGCTCGATCGCAGCACTGGTGAAACACATCGTCCCGCGACTACGGTTGCAGATCGCATTGCTGCGAATAGGCACGATCCTGTCGCGCAGGCGCTTTGGCAGGCGCATGTTGAGCGCGCCCTGCTTTCGGCGCGCAAATTCAAAACCGGGTGGCCTGCGCCGCGGCTGTCCCTGCGCGACCCGATGGCGTTCCGCGCACTGGTCCTCATTCTTGTGGGGGCGAGTTTCTTTGCCGCCAGTGGCGAGCGAACAAAACGAATTGTCGCGGCATTCGATTGGCACGGCGTTGTCGCGCCGGCGAATTTTCGCATCGATGCCTGGGTGACACCGCCGGTCTATACCGGTCGCGCTCCCGTGATGCTCCCGGGCCTGCGTCCGGGCGAAACCGCGCAAGCGACGTCGCCCGTGGCGGTGCCAGTTGGCAGTCAATTGGTCATCCGAGCGACCGGTCAAGTGCGTTTCGATATTCTCAATACGGGTGGCATCGAGGCCGCGCCAGCGGAGGCCCGTGCACCTTTGCCGGCCGGAACCGAGGAACGACGGCTGGTGATCAAAGGCGACGGGTCCGCTGCGGTCCATGGCGTTCTCGGCACCGACTTGGTGTGGAATTTCACCGCCATTCCCGATCGTCCACCGAATATCGAGTTGATCAGGGATCCTGAACGCCAGGCGCGGGGCGCGCTGCGCATCGACTACAAAATGGATGACGATTACGGCGTCGTGGAAGCCAAGGCCACGTTTGCGCTGAAGGAAGCGCAATCATCCGAGAAGCCGCCTCGCCCGCTTTTCGCTGCGCCTGAATACGGACTCACGCTGCCGCAGGCTCGCACCAAGGCCGGTACGGCGCAAACCACGCACGACCTCACCGAGCACCCGTGGGCCGGGGCTGACGTGACCTTGACGCTTACGGCAAAAGACGAAGCGGGCAACCAGGGCCGCAGTCAGCCGCACGAGCTGCAACTGCCCCAGCGTATCTTTGTGAAGCCGCTCGCCCGCGCCCTGATCGAGCAACGGCGCATTCTCGCGCTCGATGCGGAGTCGAAACCGCTGGTGCTGACCGCGCTCGATACGCTGTCCATCGCACCGGAGCGGTTTACGCCCGAATCTGGCGTCTATCTCGGATTGCGTTCGATCTATCACGATCTTGAGCACGCAAAGAGCGACGATGCACTGCGCGAGGTCGTTGCGCGGCTGTGGGACATGGCGGTGCAGCTCGAAGACGGGAACGTCTCGCAGGCTGAGCAGGCGTTACGCCAGGCGCAGGAAGCATTACGCCAGGCACTTGAGCGCGGTGCGAGCGACGAAGAAATCAAGAAGCTCATGGAACAGCTGCGCGCGGCCATGGACAAATTCCTGCAGGCGCTCGCCGAAGAGATGCGCAAGAATCCGCAACAGCTTTCACGGCCGCTCGACCGCAATACGCGTACGCTCAGCCAGCAGGATCTCAAAAGCATGCTGGATCGGCTCGAGAACCTCGCTCGCTCCGGCAACAAGGATGCTGCACGACGGCTGCTTGAAGAACTGCAGTCGATGCTCGAAAACCTGCAGACGGCGCGGCCCGGCGCCTCCGGCGGCGATGACGGCGACGACGACATGATGTCGGCGCTTGACGAATTGGGCGACGTCATTCGCAAGCAACAGCAGCTGCGCGACAAGACCTTCCGTCAGGGTCAGGACAGCCGGCGCGATCGTCAACGGGGACAGCAGCCCGGCCAGGGCGATCGTCAGATGGGCGATCTGCGTCAGGACCAGCAAGGGCTGAAAGATCGACTGAACAAGCTGCTGGAGCAACTGCGCCAGCGCGGCCTTGGCCAGCCGGGGCAACAGGGCGAAGGCAACGAAATGGGTCAACTCGGCGAAGCCGGGGAGGCCATGGGTCAGGCCGAAGGCCAACTCGGGGAGGGCGATGCCGACAGCGCGGTGGACAGTCAGGGCCGCGCGCTCGATGCCATGCGCAAGGGAGCCCAAGGATTGGCGCAATCGATGCAGCAACAAGGCATGGGCCCCGGCCCCAACGGACGACCCGGCCGCGGGCAAGCGCGCGCCCAACAGGACACCGATCCGCTGGGCCGACCTATGCGCGGCCGCGACTACGGTGACGACCTTACGGTGAAAGTGCCGGGCGAAATCGACGCGCAAAGGGCGCGGCGCATTCTCGAGGAATTGCGGAAGCGCTTCGGCGAAGGCTTCCGGCCGCAACTTGAGCTCGACTACATCGAGCGGTTGCTCAAGGACTTCTGAGCTAGATCCAAATCTCGGAACGGTGCCTCGCGCGGATTGCCGCGGAGGTTACTTCGCCGCGGGTGCCGCATCCTGGGCGTTGACGAAGCGCACCATCACATCCACCGCATTGTCGGGCGGCGAGACAAAGCGGGTGCGGAAATCGAGTTTTTCTCCGGGGCCAAGGATGCTGCGACCCGGCATTGCGGTCCAGGTGTAAACTTCCTGTCCGGCGGCATCGCGTGCCGCAAAGCGCAGGCGTGGCACCTCAGATGGTCTATTGGTGATACTGAAGACGGTGCCTTCTACGACGAGGGAAGACAGGCCTTCCTGAACCTCCTTCGAAATCCGCACATTTTCAAATTTCAGATTGCGCAAATTGACCGGCAGCCCGACGGCAGCAAAGAGCGAAGCTGTCTGCGGGAAAAATCGCACGACCTCACTGCGAGCTCCAACCAGCGCAACATTGAAAGCGAACAGTACCAGAATGAGCGCCGTCCAGCGCGACGAGCGGCGGGCCTGCTTGCGCCGGGCCTGTAGCCGCTTGCGCCGGGCGGCAAAGCTTTCGATCTCATCTGGTTCAGATGCGGCGTCCGGATGTGCAGGCGACTCCATGGACGGCACGAGCGAAGGTGCATCAAATGCGACCGGCATCTCGGCGACGGGCGCCGTTTCGCCCTGTTCGGTCTCTGCGGCGGCGTGATCGGTCTCGGCAGGCGACGGATCGGCTGCTTCCCCCGCCGTACTCGCCCGGTGGTCGGGGCGAATCACCCCCCTGAAAGCCTCCTCGGCTTCGCTCGCGGCCTCCGCAGTGGCCATCTCTGGGACGGCTTGCTCGCCATTTGCGAACCAAGTGGTTTTGCAGCGGGCGCAGCGAACCGTGCGGCCGCCCGCGCCCAGCGAGGCTTCTTCGACCGCATACGACGTTGAGCAATTCGGGCAGACTATGAGCATGGAGGCACTAAGTGTTCGGGTGCCAAGGTACCAGCCGTCCGTTAATGGATCGGAAACCATGACAACCCCCGGAAACATGGGAGGAATTACTGAATCTGCCCCAACTGCTATGGCGGGGTTGCCATAATCCTGTAAAAAAACAGCACAGTTCTGGACGGGGATGCGAGCGGGGGATGGGTTTCCGTACGTGTCGAGGGCCACGGCCGCATAGTGATTCGGCCGCCTTATTTAGAATTTGTCGGAGAGGGGTGGGTGGTCCGATTCGAGAACGTTGGCTTGCGCTACGGTCTGGGACCGGAGGTTTTACGCGACCTCTCGTTCCGCATTGATCCGCATTCCTTTCAGTTTCTCACCGGCCCTTCGGGCGCCGGCAAGACCTCACTGCTGCGTCTTCTGTTTTTGTCGATGAAGCCAACGCGGGGGTTGATTACCCAGTTCGGCCATGACGTGGCTACGCTTTCGCGCGATGCGGTCGCAACGTTGCGCCGTCGCATCGGGATCGTGTTCCAGGACTTCCGCCTGCTAGACCACATGACCACCTACGAGAACGTCGCCCTGCCGCTGCGGGTGATGGGGAGGCCGGAGGAGAGCTATCGCGATGAGGTGGTTGAGTTGCTCAACTGGGTTGGCCTCGGCGAGCGGATGTGGGCGCTGCCCCCAGTACTCTCGGGCGGTGAAAAGCAGCGAGCCGCGATTGCACGCGCGGTGATCGCGCGACCGCAACTCTTGCTGGCGGACGAGCCCACCGGAAACGTCGATCCAACATTGGCGCAGCGACTGCTGCGATTGTTCATCGAGCTTAACAAGTCAGGAACCTCAGTCGTCATTGCGACCCACGACATCGCACTCATGGATCAGTACGATGCACGGCGATTGGTGCTGCATGACGGCCGGCTGCACATTTACGATTGAGGACTGGAATGACGGAAACTGATCAGGGCAGATTCTCCACGCCGTTGCGAATGCCGGGAGACTCATTGCCGCGCTTCGAAACGCCACTGGTGCCGCGCAACTCGATTTCCGGTCGCGCGCTCGTCGCGGTCGTTGCCATCATGACGTTCCTTGCGTCGCTGACCACGGGAGCCACGGTGCTCGTGAGCAGGGCCGCAGGCGAGTGGCAATCGGACATCTCGCGTGAAGTGACCATTCAGGTGTCTCCGGCGTCCGGCCGCGACGTCGACGCCACAGTTGACAAAGCCGTTTCGGTCGCGCGCGCTTTTCCCGGAATTGCTGAGGTCACGCCGTTTTCGAAGGAGGAATCCGGTAAATTGCTCGAGCCTTGGCTGGGCAGCGGACTCTCGCTTGACGAACTGCCTGTGCCGCGTCTGATCGTGCTCAAGATCGCGCCGGGTGCCGCGCCCGATTTTGCGCAACTAAGGCGTGTTCTGAGCGACCAGGCTGCGGGCGCCGTTCTCGACGATCATCGTGGCTGGATGGACCGCATGCGCACAATGGCGCGGACTGCCGTTGGTGCGAGCATAGGAATTCTAATCTTGATGTTCATCGCCACGATGTTGTCCGTCACCTTCGCCACCCGGGGGGCGATGGCGACCAACAAATCCGTGATCGAGGTGCTGCATTTCGTCGGCGCAAAGAACGGGTTTATCGCGCAACACTTCCAGCACCATTTTTTGATGCTCGGCCTGCAAGGAGGCGCCATCGGCGGCGGCGCGGCGATCATCCTGTTTGTCCTTGCCGGGCTCATCAGCCGTTGGTTCGCCGGAACGGCGGCCGGGGATCAGACATCGGTCTTTTTCGGCACATTCTCCATTGGTTTTCTGGGCTATGTTTTTTTGCTCGTCCAGATCGGCCTGATCGCTGCGGTCACTGCTTTGACGTCGCGTCAAACCGTCAACAACACCCTTGAAATGATCGACTGACATGTTTGCCGGGCTCGCCCGCTGGATCGGTTTCCTGACTATGGCTGCCGGTGCGACCGGGATCATCTTGCTTGCGGGGGGATTTCGCATGGTTCGTCTTCAGCATTGCGAGCGATGAAGTAACACTCGATACCAAGGCAGATGGCATCGTGGCCCTAACCGGTGCTGCGGCACGCATTCCCGACGCGATCGAGTTGCTGGCAACTGATCGCGGCAAGCGACTCCTGATCACCGGAGTTCACCGCGCGACCAGTTCGAAGGAAATTGCGCGGTTGACGCCGCTCTATTCAAGATACTTCAATTGTTGCATCGATCTCGATCGGTCTGCGCTCAATACATTCGGGAACGCGCTCGAAACCAAACGTTGGGCCCGCGCGCACAACTTTAATTCCCTGATTGTGGTGACTTCGAATTGGCACATGCCGCGCGCCATAGCCGAGTTGGCGCATCAGCTTCCGGACGTCGCGCTGATTGCCTATCCGGTGATTTCTGAGAAGGTGAAAACGGAGCCGTGGTGGTCGAATTCTGGATACGGCACGCTTTCTTTTCGCAGAATATCTAAAATATGTGCTCGCGCTTGCGCGCATGCACCTTGATACCGACAGTGCAGTGTGAGGGGACGGCGTCCGTGCTCATTTTACGGTCAATCACATTCAATGCGCTGTTCTATCTCAATACGATTATTTACCTGATCGCCGCGCTGCCGACATTCTTCATGCCGTATCGCGCTATTGTCGCAGTGGCCAAATCTTGGGGCCGCACCAATCTCGTGTTGTTGCGTGTCGTAGCCGGAATTGATTGCGAGATCCGTGGCCGCGAGAAAATCCCAAGGGGGGTGCCACTCATCGTCGCCTCCAAACATCAGTCAGCATGGGAAACGTTCGCGCTCCTCCCGCTGCTGGACAATCCGGTTTTTATCCTCAAGCGCGAGCTGCAGTGGATTCCGATCTTCGGCTGGCTGACCATCAAGGGCCGAATGGTTCCGGTCCGGCGCGGCGGCGGTTCCCAATCGCTGACCGACATGATCGAGCGCGCGCGCATCGAATTGGCCGACAGCCGGCAACTGATCATCTTTCCGGAGGGCACGCGTCGGCCAGCAGGCGCCGAGCCCCGCTATAAGATCGGTGTAGCGCATCTCTACGCGGCCGAAGGTGTGCCGTGCGTTCCGATTGCTCTTAACTCCGGGCTGTTCTGGCCACGCCGATCGTTGAGACGCTTTCCAGGCACGGTGATAGCGGAAATCCTCGACCCGATCCCTCCCGGCCTCAGTAAGGATGAATTTTTTGAGCGCCTACAGAATGATATTGAAGGCGCAACGGCGCGTCTGATTGCCGAGGGTCGCGTGAAAATGACTTGGTGAACGAAACGTCGGGGCGATTTCAGCCAGATGACGTTTCGTGCGCGCCCTTAAGTCGCTCAGCCAGCATTTGCAACTCGATGTCCTTGATTCCGAGTGTTTGCAACTCTTTCACCGCCGCCAGCACATAATCGCGGCACGCACCCGAGCGACCGTGTCCCTGCCGGGCATAGTGCAACTGGTCGGCAAGAACTCAGCTGACCGGCGTATTGGCGATGGCCGCGATCAACGACGTAACAAATCGCATGCACGCCGTGCTGAGGGTCATCGTCAATCCAAACCCTCCGCCAGGCCTCGCGGTAGACGCGGGTGACCTGCTCGCGGCTGCGCAAATAATCGATCGTCTTTGCGCGCAGATCTGAGGCCACCCGGTAGGCAATGCCGCGACAGTTGCCGCCGCGATCGAGACCGAGAACCAGGCCTGGTTTCTGAGGTGTTTCCCGATGGACAAACGAGTAGACGCAAAGTGCGCGGTGCGCTCCAACCAAGCGGGCATTTCGCCGCTCGAGAAAATCGAAGCCGGGCCGCCACATCAGCGATCCGTAGGCGAAGACCCAGAAGTCCTCGTTGCTTTGATTAGAACGAGCATTCATCGTGGCGGGGGAGGCAGACCACGGCGTTAGGGGTTGGCGATCTGTGTCGACCTACCAGGGCCGGGTTTCCCTTGCAATCGGGCTATCGAAGTGGGCGCAGAAACGCCGCATTCCGCAGGTTTTGATCCAGATGATGCGTGATCCAACGAGCATTCAATCGCGGCGTCGGACCGGGCTTCGCTACACGATCCTTCTCTTTGTCGTGTTCGCCCTGATAGCCGGATGGGCCGCCTTCTGGAAGTTTGCCGCCGGCAAGGCCGAAACGGCTATCGAAGGCTGGCGCGCGCGCGAGGCCAAGTCGGGACGTATCTACACCTGTGGGTCGCAGGATGTCGGCGGTTTTCCATTTCGTATCGAAGTGAATTGCGATCAGGCAGCCGCGCTGTTGCGCACCAACCAGCCCCCAATTGAACTCAGGACCACGAGCCTGGTGATGGTCGCGCAGGTCTATCAGCCTGGTTTGCTCATCAGTGAGTTCCGCTTGGGCCATTGGCCGTCGGTGAGCCGGGAAAAGCTCCGGAATTCGTCGCCGACTGGAAACTGGCCCGATCAAGCGTCCGCGGAACGCCAAGCGCTCCTGAGCGCGGCTCGCTGGTGTTCGACCTGCTTTCGGTCGAGCGCGTGAACGGCGAGGCGCGAGAAAGCGCAGTGCGCGCAAAGCACGCCGAACTTCACGGTCGCATGGCAGAAGGCTCAGCCGCCAACAAACCGGCGATCGAAGTCACACTGCAGATTGATCAGGGCATGGCGCCAAATTTGCACCCGGCCGCGGCAACGCCAATTGACGCTGACGTCACGGCAGTTCTGCGGGGATTGAACGATTTCT
Source organism: uncultured Chloroflexia bacterium (assembly GCA_963774695.1). Lineage (GTDB taxonomy): Bacteria > Chloroflexota > Limnocylindria > Limnocylindrales > CSP1-4 > CAIXZV01. The sequence continues at coordinate 9,547 of CAVZFY010000003.1, forward strand.
CACCCAAGCCCTGGCCGGTGCGCTTTCGAGAGATGCAGGCTGCAGGCGGTCGCATCGACATCACCAAGGCGCGGCTGCATCAGGGCGAAATTCTTGCCATCGGCGGTGGCGCTCTGTCTCTCAATGCTGATGGGCGGCTGGAGGGTGAACTACGCATCACGATGGCGGGTCTCGAACAATTTCTGACGGCCATCGGCGCGCAGCAGCGGATCCAGACTTCGCCAAACATGGACCGGCTCGCCGGCGCGCTTGATCGCCTGGCGCCCGGTTTGGGCGGTGTGGCACGGCAGCAGGCTGGTGCGAATATTTCGGTCGGCATCAATCTGCTTGGCGAGCAGACGACGCTCGAAGGCAAACGCGCGGTGACACTGCCGCTGCGTTTCAACGACGGTGCGGTCTATGTTGGGCCGATCCCCATCGGCAATACGCCGGCTTTGTTTTAGCCCTTCTCCGACGCGTAAGGCTTCGGCAAGGGCTCGTGCGGCAGGTCCGGGTGTGGGCGTCCGAAATCGGGAGTCGGTGAATCCTGGACCAATTTCGACAATGCCCTTGCGGATGGCGCGCGTGCGCTCGAAGTGCTCGAACAGCGCGTCGCCGTCGCCTTTCCTGATAGCTTTTGTCAGCGCCGAAACGTCTTCGTTGAAGCGGCCAAGCATTTCGAGAACGGCGTCCTTGTTGGCAAGGAACACGTCACGCCACATGGTTGGGTCGGAGACCAGGCGATGCGGGTGAAGTCGCGAAAGCGCACCGGCGGGAGAATTCAGCACTTCCGAGCGGGTCACCGTTTGCAGTTCGTCTGCGGTCCCGACAATCGTGTAGGCAATCAGGTGCGGCAGATGGCTGGTGATGGCGAGCACCAGATCGTGGTGATCTGGCGCCATTGTCTCCACGTTGGCGCCGAGCAGGCGCCAAAATGCCGCGAGTTTCTCAACCGCATCCGCGTTCGTTCCGTCCGGGGGGGTGAGGATGCACCACCGGTTGACAAAAAGTTCGGCAAAGCCGGCATCAGGGCCGGAATACTCGGTGCCGGCGACAGGATGTGCCGGAATGAAGTGCACGGTCTTCGGCAGATGCGGCGCCATATCGCGCACGACTGCGCCTTTTACCGAGCCGACATCGGACACGATGGCCCCTGCAGAAAGATGCGGCCCGATCTCCCTGGCCACTTCGCCGCACGCGCCAACCGGAATGCAGACGATAACTACCAGGTCGGCGCCATCGACTGCAGCGGCATTCGTCTCGACTACCTGATCCGCAATGCCAAGTTCAGCAACCCGCCGGCGCGTCTTCGGTGAGCGCGCAGTCGCCACGATTGTGCGCGCCACACCCTGGGCGCGGACAGCACGTGCAATCGATGAGCCGATAAGGCCGACACCGATCAGAGCCAGGCGATTGAACAAAGGCTCCGGCTTGCTCATCTCCGACTTCCCAAGAATTCCTTGAGCGCCTGGACGACGAGGCGATTGGCCTCTTCGGTGCCGACGCTCATTCGCAAGGCGTTCGGCAACTTGTAGGCGGCGACCTGGCGCAGGATAAGCCCGCGCCTGGTGAGGAAGGCATCCGCCTCTTTTGCTGTTTTGCCTTTCGTTTCCGGGAAGTGGATCAAAACGAAATTCGCCGCACTCGGCGTCACGGTGAGACCGAGCTTTCCGATTTCTCCGGTCAGCCAGGCAAGCCAGCGGCTGTTGTGTGACCGCGCACGATCCACGTGCGCCGCGTCGCGGATTGCGGCTACGCCTGCGGCGATCGCAGGAGCATTGACGTTGAACGGCCAACGCGGATGCGATTGATCGCGTCGATGACGTGTGCAGGCCCATACATCCAGCCAAGTCGGAGCGCCGCGAGCCCGTAGATTTTTGAGAAGGTACGGGTCATGACCACGTTATCCGTCGTGGCAACCAGTTCGATGCCGAACCCATAGTCGTTACGCTGAACGTATTCGGCGTATGCGGCATCGAGCACAAGCAGGACATGTGCGGGCAATCCGCTGTGCAGGCGCTTCACCTCATCAAATGGGAGATAGGTCCCGGTCGGATTGTTCGGATTGGCGAGGAAGATGACCCTCGTCTTAGGCGTTACCGATTTGAGAATCGCGTCCACATTGGCCGTGGATTTCGTTTCGCGGAACGGCAATTGCTTTCGCGCCGGTGCCCATCGCTGCGATCGGGTAAACCAGAAAACCGTGCGTCGTGTAGATCGCCTCGTCGCCATCGCCGAGGTAGGCGCGTGCGAGCAGATTGAGCAAGTCATCGGAGCCCGCCCCGCAGACGATCCGGTCGGGATCAAGGCCGAAAGCGGTGCCGATCGCTTCGCGCAGCGCCGACGCCGAGCCGTCAGGATAATCCTCGAGATGCTCGCCTACCGCGCGGTACGCGGCAATCGCGTTCGGGCTCGGCCCCAATGAAGTTCTGTTGGAGGAGAGCTTGAACACTCTGGCGATACCAGGCGCGGTGCTCTTGCCCGGAATACCTAGGGGGCAATGTCGAGCACGCCGGGGCGCGGTTGCGGGCGGTTCGTAGTCATTAACGGTTTTCCGAACGATCAGGCCTTTTCGGCGGCAACCGTATAGCGGGTTGCGTGGCTTCCGACGAGTGCCGCCGAGCGTACTGTGGCTCCGGCCTTAACCAAAGCCGTGCGGATCGATTGAAGGCTGGCTTCTTTTGGCAAGGATATCAGCAGTGCCGCGCCGTCGAATGCCCGGTCAGGTACGGCAATGAAATCAGCAAGCTCCGTCAGCGCCTGTGCCGGGCCGGCACCCCAGCCCGAAACGCGAACGCTCCAGACTGCAGCTTCCGTTGCCATGGCGTCAGCCGCGACCCGGCAGATGACGTACACGGGCAGGTGCAGGCCCTCGAGCAGGAACTCGACCGCCGAGGCGACCAGCGCCGGATCCTCGGCGCCGTCGGTCACGTCGAACGTCCCGAGGCGCACGACCGCGTCGTGCAGGCCCGGGACCTCGCCCATCCAGCGGACGTACTCGCGGGACGGGACCCGTTCGCCGGTCTCGATGATCAGCCCGTCCTCGAACGCCTCGATCACGGGGGCCAGCCGGTCCACCGACGCCCGGCGGTTGAACGTGGCGAACACGGCCTTCGTCACCAGCCGCTCGACGATCCGCTCCTCGGGCGTGTCCTCGCCCACCGTCTCGACCTCGACCTTGCCCGTCGTCGTCGCCAGGACCGCGCCCAGGTCGGAGATGCGCGGCGCGGCCATCGGCTCCCGCAGCCGGACGGCGCGCTTGATCGCGGCGGCCTCGAGGACCTCGGTGTTGGCGACCGACACGCGGACCGACACGCCGCTGCGCTGGCTGATCTCGGGCGACCGGCGGGCGAGGTGCGTGAGCTCGACGACCAGCTCCTCCATGAACCGGGGCACGACCACCGGCGGGACGTCGTCCCGCTCGGGGAAGACCTGCTTCTCCTGGCGGACGATCTCGATCTCGTGCTCGAGCGTGTGCGGGTAGTGGGTCCGGATCTGCGAGCCGAGGCGGTCCTTGAGCGGCGTGATGATCCGGCCGCGCGACGTGTAGTCCTCGGGGTTGGCCGACGCCACGACGAGCAGGTCCAGCGGCAGCCGGATCGTGAAGCCGCGGACCTGGACGTCGCGCTCCTCGAGGACGTTGAGGAGGCCGACCTGGATCCGCTCGGCGAGGTCCGGCAGCTCGTTGAGGGCGAAGATGCCGCGATTGGCGCGCGGGATCAGGCCGAAGTGGAGCGTCAGCTCGTCGGACAGGTAGCGGCCCTCGGCGACGCGGATCGGGTCGACCTCGCCGATGAGGTCCGCGATCGTGATGTCCGGCGTGGCGAGCTTCTCGGCGTAGCGGCGGTCGCGCGGCAGCCAGTCGATCGGCGTCTCGTCGCCCTGCCCGGCCACGATGGCCTTCGCGGCGGCGCTGATCGGCGCGAACGGGTCGTCGTTGAGCTCGCCGCCTCGCACGACCGGGAGCCACTCGTCGAGGAGGCCGACGAGCAGGCGGGCGAGGCGCGTCTTCGCCTGGCCACGCTCGCCGAGGAAGACGATGTCCTGGCCGGCGAGGATCGCGTTCTCGATCGACGGGATGACGGTGTCGTCATAGCCGACGATGCCCGGGAAGATCGGCGTCCCGGCCGCGAGCCGCGCGACGAGGTTGGCGCGCAGCTCCTGCTTGACGGTGCGCGGGCGCCAGCCGGAGGCTCGCAGCTCGCCGAGGGTGGCGGGGCGGGGATCGGACGGCGAGGCTGGATCGGTGGTCGAGCGAACCACGGCAGGCTCCGGGAATTGCGTTTGCGGCTCGGGAGGCCAGCGTGTCACCTCGTGCTCGGGGCGTCAAACGTTGCGGGCCGCACCCGCCAGCGTCTCGGCCCGCCGGGCCTGCTCGCGCTCGAGGTCGACCGGGCGCATGCCGATGCGATCCGCCAGCTCGGCCGTGATGCCCCAGGCGAAGTGCTCGAAGCGGTTGCTCGCGGAGTCCCACGTCGCGATCACGGCGGGCGGCATCCGCTGGACGTGCCCGTGCGGGTCGCGGGCGACGGGCCGCAGGTAGTGGGCCGCCGAGACCCGTCGCCCGTCGTCGCCGAGGATCAGCACGAGGCCCAGGCGCGAGAGCTCGTCCTCCGTCGCCCCGACCGGCGCGGCCGTCAGCCCATCGAACACGTCCTCGAGCCTCGTGCCAACGGCCGTCGCCAGCAGCCCGTACCCAACCGACAGCGACCGGATGGCGATGCGGGCGCGCTCGCCCCACGTGCCGCCCGGTCCGTCCTCGAGCTCGCCGACGAGCACGGTCTGGCTCGCCGAAGCCCGGTTGCGCCGCACGGTGGCCCGATCCTCGCGTCGCCAGCCGAGCTCGACCGCCTCGGGCATCCAGGCGAAGTCCTCTTGGTCGCCGGCGAGCGCGATCGTCGCGGTCTGCGGCGGTAGGAAGGCGGTCATCGCATCCCGGAGTCCCCGTCGATCGGTCCCCGGGGACCCGGCGACGACGACCGGCACCCGCGCCTCGACGAGGAGCCACAGGAGCCCGCCGAGCTCGGCGTCGATCGTCCCCGACACGACCCACGCGGCGATCTGGCTCGGCGCACCGGACGTTGGGCTCATCGAGCCACGATACGTGACGCTTCGGTCGCCACATCGACCACAATTAGCGCGTGATTGCCGCTCGGTCCGAGGAGTCGTCGACCGGATACGCCATCATCGTCATCGAAACCAGCGCCTCTATCGGTATGGGGGTCGTGGCCTCGTCGTCGTCATCGCGGTCGTTGCCATCGCGCTGGTCGCGCTGGTCGTGGAAGGACGGATGGAGGTCATGCGCCTGTCCGGGACGGCGGCCGTCCAGGTCGTGTCCTCGGAGATCAGGGTCGGATCGTCGTACGACCAGTCGCCGGCAGGCTCGACCATCCGCTACACCTACGTCGTGAACGGCGCGACGTACCTCGGGATCGACTTCCGCCGGTGGCTCAACGTCGACTCGCACGCACCGAAGGTGTGCTTCGACCCCGCCGATCCAGCGAAGCATCTGCTCGTCGAGGGCACCTACACCTGCGGTAGAGGCCCATGAGATGACAACGATTCGAACGGAGGACTCCATGCCCATCGAACGCATCGACCCGGGGCGCCGGTTCGCCCAGGCAGTCGTCCACGGCGACACGGTCTACCTCGCCGGTCACACGTCGAGCCACCCTGATGCGGGTGTCTACGAGCAGACCCGCGAGATTCTCGCCGCCATTGACGGGCACCTCGCGACCGCCGGGACCAACAAATCGAAGCTGCTGTCAGCGTCCATCTGGCTTCCGGACATCGCGACCTTCGACGAGATGAACCGCGCCTGGGACGAGTGGGTCGATCCGGCCAACCTCCCGGCCCGCGCGACCGTCGAGGCACGGCTGGCCTCGACCGGACTACAAGGTCGAGATCGCGGTCATCGCCGCTCGCTGAAGGAGTCTCCGGTGACCAAGTTCGTGGTCGACGCGGGCGTCGTCATCCACCTGGTGACGGAGGGGATCGAGGTCGCCGCCGAGCACGAGCTGCTCGCCCCGACCCTGCTGCGCTCCCAGGTGCTGTCGAAGCTGCACGAAGCCGTCCAGCGCGGCGAGGTCACGCCCCCGATTGCCCGGGACCGCCTGGCCCGCATCGGCCGGATGCCGATCCGGCTGCTGGGCGACGGCGTCCTCCGCCGACGCGCGTGGGACGTGGCGACGACGCTGGGCTGGGCCTCGACGTACGACGCCGAGTACGTCGCGCTCACGCTGCTCCAGGCCGACGCGCTCGTCACGCTCGATGCGGACCTCGCGAAGGCCGTCGAAGGCATCGTCGCGACGGCGCCCATCGAGGCATTGCACTCGGGCTAGCCCGCGACGCCGGAGCGTCGCAGGCTGCCCCCGGCACGTCGGCAACGATCACGGCGCGGTCGTGATTGCCGGTGCCTGGATGGTCAACAGCCGAATACCGGCCGGGGTCGACGGGTTGACGGGGTCGCTGACCCGGAGCTCGGCAACCGCCTGATCGATCGGCGCATCGAGCGCGAGCACGCCGGCGAAGCGGCCGCCGTACACAGGGAGGTCGGCGCTGCTCACGAGCCGTCCGCCGACGCGAACCTCGACGTGGACGGACCGGACGCGCGGTCCGTGGGGCCGGCTGTAGGCGAGCCCGGCGACCGGAATGCTCGAGGTGAGGATGAAGTCGTGGTCGGCCGGCATGACGATGACGACCGACCGGCCCCGTGACGCGACCGGGCGTAGGGCGGTCGCGGGCACGAGAGCGGGCGCGGCGCTCGCGTCGAGCGGGCTGGTCGCGGCGATGCGCGCCGGCACCGCGACGCGCGCGGCCGTCGTGGTGACGGCGTTGCGATCCGCGGAGCCCAGGACCGCAACCGCGGCGAGGGCGACGGCGATCACACCGCCGGCAAGGGCCGCTCGACGCGCGGGGTGCCGACGCGTGTCGACGGCACGGATTGCCTGGACCATGTCGTCCACCGTCCACGCGTCGTCCATTGCATGGGAGCCCGGTTCGCCTGCGCGCCGGCTGTGGAATGTCGTTCCGGCGGTCTGGGTGTCCATCGCTGCCTCCTTCGTCCGCTCTGGGACCAATGGAGGCAGCCTGTGGCGCGCGGGTCAGCCGATCATGGGGGAGGTGCCCCATCCTGTCCGCCCGTCCCGCGCGTCGTGCGTCCGACCTGGGCCGCGAGCTCGGCTCGCGAATGGAGCCCGAGCTTGGCGAGAGCATTCGAGACGTGGTGCTCGACCGTCTTGCGCGAGAGGAACAGGCGCGACGCAATCTCGGGGTTGGATGCCCCGAGCGCGACCAGCTCGGCGACCTCTCGTTCACGTTCCGAGAGCGCGCCAATGCCGCCAGATGGCACGGCGGACGGCCCACGCCGCCATGGCCGCTGGCCGAGCGCGCGCAGCCCCTGGTCCGCAAGGCGTCCGACGGTCTGCGCGCCAGCGTTCCCCGCGCGTTCCGCGACCCGGCGATAGGCGGCGGCGGCCGCGCGAGGATCCGATCTGGCGAGACTGCGCGCCAGGTCGACGTCGGTCCACAGGGCATGGAACGCCAATCCCATGGTGTCGGCATCGTCCCGCAGCTCCGAGAGCCCGGCCAGCCCGTCCTCGCCGATCCCATCCCTCACGGCCAGGAGAAGATCGACGCGGCGACGCAGCCACTCCGCCTCGACATACGTCCGACGATGCGCCCCATCCCAATTGACAAGCGCCTGCCGTGCCTCCGCGCGTCGATCGAAGCGGGCATAGACCTCGGCGGCGGCGATCTCCATGTCACGGCCGCAGCCCGGGCATCCGGCAGCGGCGACCAGCGCGCGGGCCGTCTCCGTCTCCTGGATCGCGTCGTCTTCGTCGACGCCGACCCGCGCCAGCCACGTTGCCGCAAGCTGGTGGTGGACGAAGCGATAGTGGGGGTCGGGCTCGTCCTCTGCGGCCGTCAGGAGCGCCGCGATCGCAGCTCGCCAGTCCGAGGTGGCCATGGCGACCTGGTACTTCACCAGCCGGGTCCGGTCTCGAACCCGACCGTGGTCCCCGGCCCGGGCGGCCAGCTGCTCGGCCTCCGACGCGATCCGGTCCGCGTCATCGAGCCGGAGGCCGTCGAAGAGGACGGCGGCGAGCCGGTAGCCGGCGTCGACGGCCTCGATCGGCAGGACCGCGCGCCAAGCCTCGTCCCAGACCCGGCGGTACATGTCGGCCGCCGCCTCCTGATGCGCGGCGTATTCGAGTGCCATGCCGACCATCGCCCGTGCGGCAAGGACCTCGCGGAGGCCCATGTCGCGCGACGCCTCGAGCGACTCGTCGGCCAGCGACACGATGGCGTCGACGTCCTCGGCCTGGATCGCCGCCTCCCATGCCGCACTCAGCGCGTCGACGTACGCCGCTCGCACGCGCGGGTTCACCGCGCCAGGCTCCAGATCGGCACATGCCGCCCGACCGCGCTCCACGCCTCGCATGGCCGCGGTGCGGCCGGCATCCGTCCGGCGCTCCAGCCAGAGGAGGATCCTCGCCTCGAGCGCGTCGGCCGCGATCAGCACCTCCGGGGCGTCCCCGGCAGCGCGAGACGCGTCGAGCCAGCGTCGCGCCTCCGCGTCGCGCCCAAGATCGTAGGCGGCGAGCGCCGCGCCCAGGTGGGCGCGAGCGGTCAGGTCACGGTCCTTCGTCGCGGCAGCGAGCCGGGTCCACCGTTCGAGCGCGAACGACTGGTCGCCGAGCTCCGCCGCGAGCGACGCCATCGCCTCGTCCACGGCGACCACGGCGGCCGGCTCGTCGGCGCCAACGGAAAGCTCGGCCACGCGTCGGACGCCGTCCGGCCCGATCAGCCGACGCTGCGGCGCACGCAGGATGCGGAGCGCGAGGTCGGCGTCGAACGACCCGGCGGCCACTCGATGCTCGAGCGCGGCCAGCATCGCCGACACCTCGCCACCCGCGCGGCGCTCGAGCGCATCGGCGATCCTCCCCTCGAGCTCGCGGCGCGTGGTCGCGGGGACCCGGCTCACGACGACGTCGCGGATGAGGTCGTGAGCCAGCCGCGTCGCCCCATCCTCGTCGATTGCGAGTCCCCGTTCGACGAGCTCGGTCGTGGCGCGTGCCGTGCGTTCCGGCGACCAACCGGTGAGGCCGTCGAGCTCGAGGACGTCGACCGGCCGGCCGAGGATCGCCAGCATGCCGAGCAGCATCGTGGGGTCGGCTCCGAGCCCACGCGTCCTGGCAACGACGACCTCGTTGACATCGCGCTCGTCGCCGTCGGCATGGGTGAGCACGTCGAGCCAGAACGGCGATCCACCGGCACGCTCCCACAGCGCGATGGCGTCAGGCCTGTCCATGCGGCCCACGCGGCTCGCGATGAAGCGCACGCCGTCGTCCCGGTCGAGCGGCGCGAGATGCAGCGTCACGGCGGGTGACCGCTCGTCGATCACGGTCGACAGCGACGCGGCGAACCGATCCGCGACGGGCGACGGCCGGGACGCGACGACGAGCGCGAACCCGCGCCCTGATCCGGCCATCGCACGGGCGATGAAGTGGCAGAGCGCGATGGACAACGGGTCGACCCATTGGAGGTCATCGACAAGCAGCGCCGGGTACCCCTGCCGCGCGACCTGTCGGTGGACCGACTCGAAGATCCGGATCGCGTCGAGCCCGCCCACCTCGGCGCCCGGGTCGAGCAGGCCGTGGAACGTCCGGTCCTCGCTCCTCGCCGCGAGCCGACGGAGCAACGGGGAGGCTGCGGCCAGCGGCACGCTCGGCTCGGGCTCGTAGCCGGCGATCCGGAGCAGCGGTTCGCCAGCCAGCGACCGCTCCGCCTCGTCGAGGAGCCTCGTCTTCCCGATCCCGGGATCGCCGACGAGGAGCATGGCGCCGACCCGTCGTTCACGCCTCGATGCAGCGACCAGCCGGCCGATCGCCGCCACCTCGTCCGCGCGTCCGACGAACGCTTCGCCCACCGCGTCAGGCTACGCCGCGCCGCAACCACGCCGCGCCGCAACCCACGCCCCGCCGCAACCCCGCCCCGGCGCGGGCGACGCGGGATCGAGAGTCCGGATCGGAGCGGGACGGTCAGGGTTCGTCGTCGTCTTCGCGCTTGTCAGAGGGCCACTTGAAACGAGCGTCATCGTCCTCCCGGACGGTCGGCGGACGGTCGGCCTTGCGCCACGGGATGAAGTTCAAGTTCTCCGGAAAGATGCGCGACAAGATAAGGACGAAGGCCACAAGCAGCACGATGGCCACGCCGATCGCCAGCGGGTCCTGGGGCATCGCTTGCCTCCTTGCCGATCTCGGTACGTTCCTGTGGGAAAGGAGGCGGGCCGTTCGTCACGGCACACCCCTGTCGCCGGTTGCCTAACCGAGAAGCGTGCGCTCGTGCGTGGTCGGCGTCAACGCGAGCGAAGCAGGCGGCCAAGGTGGTGGGGCGACGAGACCACGACCTTCACGCATAGGGGGCGGTCTCGCGCAGGCGCCCCGGCTAAGCACGCGCCCGACCGACTGGCTGGGCCTCGGCCTCCTCCGCGACAGCGGCCCCGTCACCGTCCAATGTGACCCAATGCGGATCGGTCTATCGACGAAACCATGACACGACCTGACCGGTGATGGGGCCACAATCGTGGTCGTGGAGATCGTCCCCCTGACGGCGGCCACCTGGTCCGCCGCCGCGGACCTGCTGGGCAGTGTGTCAGACGACCCCTGATCGCCGGAACCACCGGGCAAGGTCATGTCGGCGCTCGCGATCGTCGGCCTGACGGCACGCCGGCCGCCCCGGCGAGGGAGGATCGATAGCCGTTGATCGCAGACGCCCAGCGCGACCACGCCCACCGACGACGAGACCGTCGCCCGTCAGCGTCGCCGTCATGGGGAGCTGTCTCACCCGGGACAACTTCGACCGGCTGTTCAACCCCGGCGTACAAGGCCTGGTACCGCAACCGGCTGGCATGGCGGAACCAGTCCTCGCGATCAGCCTGATGGCGAAGGCCTCCGGATCACGGACGACGAGATCGGCGACGCCAACGACTACGACCGCTGGAACGTCCGGACCGACTTCTCGAAGTCGTTCCTCCACGACCTTCCCTCGGTGCGACCCGACTACCTGATCCTCGACTTCCTCGGCGACATGCACTTCGGGTGCCTCGACCTTGGCGGCGGCCGAATCGTCACGAACAACCGCTGGAAGCTCTGGCCGACGCCCTACTACAAGGCGCTCAAGGCCAGCGGTGATCTCAACGTCTTCCGCATCGACCGTGACCCCGAGGCCTACTTCGAGCGATGGACCGAGGCATTCGATCGGTTCGTCGACGACGTCAAGCGCGTGGTCCTGGACCGACGGTCGTCGTCCACCGCGGCCGGGACACGAGCCGGCTCCGGCTACCCGACGCGTCGACCGTTGCCTTCGAGGAGCACCGACGAGTCACGCCGATGGACCTCCCGCGGATCAACGCGCTCTGGCGCGCCTCGACGACTACGCGACCTCGAGCACCGGCTGGCAGTCGATCGACCTGACGAAGCACGAATACCCGACCTACGACGGGCATCCGTGGGGCCCGTACTACGTCCACTACACGATGGACTACTACGCCGACTTCCTCCGGTCGCTGAACGCCATCCACCTCCGCTCGGTGCTCGCGGATCGGGAGCCCTATCTCATCGAGATGCTCAACTCGACCGTTGCCCGTCCGGCGCCAATTGACGCCGTCCCGGCCGTCAGCACGGCTGCCGCGGCGGCACCGACCTCCGATCGGGACCAAAGCCGAAACGAAGGCGTCCCGCGTGGAAGCGAGTCGCGCGCCGGCTGCGCGCACGCGCCCGACTGGCTCCCCGGCAAGGCTGACGCCAGGGCTCGTGCGGCGACCGCGGCTACGTCGTTTGTCCCAGCCCGGAAGGGTTGACGCGGCCGCGACGGCGCGCGTAGACTGCGCGGCGGTCGAGCAGGTCGCTCGGCTTCTCTTACCGGAGGCGTTACGCCAGATGGTGTCGATGAGCATCTCCTACCCGCGCACGATCGCGCCCGATAGTGGCGCCGTCGGCGGGAGAAGTGTGCCCACCAGCAGGTAGGACGCGGGGCGTAAGCCCCAAGAGCGACCACCGAGCCGTGGGCCACCGGGCCCGCGGCTCTTCCGTTTTCTAACGGCGATTCCATCGCCAGACGAACGAGCCGCAGGTCCCCCGGAAACCGGACCCGCGGCTCGTCCCATGCCTGGGACCTCCCGCGGACCGGCTCACTCACTCGAGTCAGGCCAGTCAATCCAGGGAGAGCCACGTGGCAACCACCCTCGTACCCGAACCGAAGACGACTCATCCGACGTCGAGCCCGCTGCCGGCCATCGAGACCGGCCTCGAGCCCGCCGCGCGGATCCCGGCCGGTCCGGACGCGGGGGACGCCAACGTCCTCCCGCTCCCGACACCGGCGGGCCCGCCGGCACTCCTCGTCGAGCACGTCACCAAGCGCTTCAACGTCAACCGGGGCAAGCCTCCGGTCCTCGCGATCGACGACGTCTCGCTCCGCCTGGAGCGGGGCGCGATCCACGGGATCCTCGGCGCCAACGGCTCCGGCAAGTCGACGCTCATCCGCCTCGTCTCGGGGTTGCTGACCCTGGACGAGGGCCGGGTCGAGGTCTTCGGCTACGACATCGAGCGCGACGAGCTCGCCGTGAAGCGGCTCATCAACCGGGTGTCGGTCGATGCGGCCTTCTTCAAGAAGCTCAGCCCGATGGAGAACCTGATGTTCGCCGCCCGCCTCTACGGCCTCGACGGCCGGGACGCGAAGCAGCGGGCGACGGCGATCCTCGCCCGGCTGGGCATCGCGGAGAGCCGCCTCGGACGCCCGGTGGAGCAGATGAGCCGGGGGATGCAGCAGAAGGTCGCGATCGCGCGAGCCCTGCTGACGAGCCCGACGCTCCTCCTGCTCGACGAGCCGACGACGGGCCTCGACCCGCGCAGCAAGCTCGACGTCCAGGCGTTCGTCGAGGAGGTCAACGCCGAGAACGGCGCCACGATCGTCCTCACGACCCACGACCTGGCCGAGGCGGAGCGCCTCTGCGGCCGCATCACGATCCTCGACGGGGGTCGCGTGGTCGCCGAGGACACGCCCGAGGGGCTCAAGCGACTCGTCGCCGAGGTCCACGGGCAGCCGCCGACCCTCGAATCCGTGTTCATGACCTACACCGGCCGCTCGCTCGACGAGGACGTCGAGACGGACGACGCCGACGACTGAAACGACAGAAAGGAGGTGCCGCGATGACCGCCACCCATAGCGAACAGGCCAGCCGCCATCCCATCACCTCTCGAAAGGACCATCGAATGTTTGGATACGAGCTCCGGCTCGCGTCGATCAACGAGCGCCAGTCGCTCGAGCGATCGATCCGCGACGCCGACCGCGCTGCCTTCGGGCAGGCGCGCTCGATCCGGTCACACCTCGGCGAGTCGATCATCCGGCTCGGCCGTCGCGTGGCCGGGGAGAGCCTCGGCTCCCCTGCCCTCACCGGCTGATGCCGGCGGGCAGGGGCCCCACTCCTCCGAAAGGGACACTTCCTTGACGCTCCTGACGCACGAGCTGAGGGCCTCATACGCCTTCGTCGAGCGCAACTTCAACCTCAGCCGCCGCTACTGGCCGTGGGAGATCGCGTTCCTCGTCTACTCCGTCGCCGGCGCGCTCTCGATCTCGCTGATCGGCGCCGCGGCGGGCGACGACCGCCTGCTCCTGATGCTCATGATCGGCGCCATCTTCTGGAACTACCTCTCGGTGGTCTTCTCGTGGATCGCCGAGACCATCGCCGTCGAGCGATGGGAGGGCACCCTCGAGTACACGTTCATGGCGCCCGTCCGTCGCTGGACGCAGCTCCTTGGCTCATGCCTGTACGCCATGGTCTTCGGCCTGGTGCACACGAGCGTGATCCTGATCGTGATGCTGGTGTTCTTCCGGCAGCTCGAGCTGTCCGTGATGAACGTCCCGACGGCGCTCGTCTTCGTCCTGCTCGGCTCGTTCAGCATCGTCGGCATCGGGATGATGGCCGCCATCCTCCCGCTCCTCTACGTGGAGCGCGGAGCCCAGATGACGTTCGTCCTCCAGTCGTGCCTGCTGCTCGTGTCGGGCGTGTACTACCCGGTCAGCGTGCTGCCCGAGTGGATGCAGGTGCTCTCGAAGCTCTCGCCGGCCACGTACGTCCTCGACGGCGTCCGCGCCGGGTTGCTCGACGGCACCCCGGTCTCGGCGCTCATGTACGACGTCGTGCCCCTGGTGATCATGGGCATCGTCCTGATCCCGACCGGCCTCTGGGCCTTCGGGCGAGCCGAACGGTACGCGAAGCGCACCGGCAAGCTGAAGCGGGTGGGCTGACATGGACCAGCCGACGGCTGCTCCCGTCTCCCACACGCTCTCCGACCTCGGCTGGGACCCGGGCTGGGCCACGGCCTTCCTGCCGTTCGACGCGGCGGGCTGGCGGCCGGCCCGGGTCGTCGCCGCCCACCGTGACGCATGGACCATCGCGACGCAGACCGGCGATCGAGATGCCGTCATCGCCGGCCGCCTGCGCCACGAGGCGGTCGGTGCCGGCGACCTGCCGGCCGTTGGCGACTGGGTCGCCGTGGCCGGGCTCGACGGTCGGGACACCGTCGTGATCCAGGCCGTCCTGCCCCGCCGGACCGCCTTCGGGCGCAACACCAGCGCCGACGGGTATGCCGGCAACCTCGCCGGCGAGCAGGTCCTGGCCGCCAACGTCGACGTCGCGCTCGTCGTCACGAGCCTCGACGGCGACTTCAACCTGCGTCGCCTCGAGCGCTACCTCGCGGTCGCGTGGACCGGCGGCGCGACGCCCGTCATCGTGCTCAACAAGGCCGACGTGGCCGACGATCCCGACGGCCTGCGCATCGCCGCCGAGGCGGTCGCGCCCGGCGTCGAGGTGCGGATCATCTCGGCGCTCACCGGCGCCGGCGTCGCCGACCTCGCCGACGACCACCTGCCCCCGGGCCGGACGGCCGTCGTGCTCGGCTCGTCGGGCGTGGGCAAGTCCACGCTCGTCAACGCGCTGCTCGGCCACGACCGCCAGCGCACCGGCGACGTCCGCGACGACGACTCGCGCGGCCGCCACACGACGACCCACCGCGAGCTCGTCCGGCTGCCCGGCCGGCGCGCTCCTCATCGACACCCCAGGCATCCGCTCGCTCGGCGTCGCCGGCGCCACCGACGGCCTCGAGACGACCTTCGCGGACATCGCCGAGCTCGCCGACGGCTGCAAGTTCCGGGACTGCCGCCACGAGGGCGAGCCCGGCTGCAACGTTCGCGCGGCGATGGAGGACGGCCGCCTCGATCCGGCGCGGCTCGCCAGCCATCGCAAGCTCGAGCGCGAGGCGGCGCACGTCGCCCGCGCCTCCGACCCGATCGCCCGTGCGGCGGAACGCCGTCGCTGGAAGACCATCTCGGCCTCCGTGGCCGTGCACATGCGGCACAAGTACGGGAGCGACCAATGACCACGACGCTCGCCAACCTGCCCGAGGCCCCGGCCGGATCGGGCATCACCTACCGGCGGTTTGCCGGCCTCGACGACATCAACGGCATGGGCGCGGCGAACGCGCGCCTGCGCACCTTCGCCGGCATCCTCGATCCCATCGATACCGAGGCCATGCGGCACCGCTACACGCACCTCGTGAACTCGGACCCGCTGGTCGACTGCGTCGTCGTCGAGCGCCATGGCGCGACCGTCGGCTACGCGCGGGTCGAATGGCACGACCTCGTCGACGGCGACCGGATCTACGACACGACGGTGGTCGTCGAGCCGGACGCGTGGGGCCTCGGCATCGCCGCGGCCCTCGTCGACTGGGGCGAGCGACGCTGTCGGGAGGTCGCGGCCGGGAACCCGACCGACCGGCGGACCTGGTTCTCGAACTTCGCCTTCGACGGGGACGCGGAGCTCGACGGCGTCCTGACCGACCGCGGCTACGCCAAGGTCCGCTGGGACGCGGAGATGCTCCGGCCCGACATGGACAACCTCCCAGAGGCCGACCTCGCCGACGGCTACGAGATCCGCATCCCGACCGAGGCCGAGCTGCCCGCCGTGTTCGAGATGAGCGTGCTCGCCTTCTCGGAGCACTGGGGCCAGTCGGAGGCCGACGAGCAGCGATACGAGGATTGGGCCGACGACCCGCGATTCCGTCGCGACCTCCAGGTCGTCGCCTGGAAGGGCGACGAGCCCGTCGCGCTCGTGTCCAACGTGATCGAGACACGGGACGACGGGTCGGTCATGGGCCTGCTGAACGGGGTGTGCACGCATCCCGGCCATCGGCGCCTCGGGCTCGCCCGGGCCTGCATCGCCGCGAGCCTTCCGCTGCTCCGCGACGAGGGGGCGACCGCCGCCTTCCTCGGCGTCGACACGGACAACCACAACCGCGCCATCGAGCTGTACCGGTCGTGCGGGTTCGAGGTCGTCACCAGCAGCACGCAGTACCGCAAGCCCTTCGCGGGCGAGGAGGACAGCCGATGACGACCAGCACGCAGCCGGCGACGGCGGACATCGCCGTCGTCGACGCGCCGGCGATCCCCGGCCTCACGTTCCGGCCGGGCCGCGACGGCGACTGGCCGATGGTGGCCGACGTCGTCAACCGCGTCCGACTCTCCGACGGGATCGAGGAGATCCTCACCGCCGAGGGCATGGCCGCCGAGTACGGGGCGCTCGAGGGGTTCCGGATGGACCGCGACCTCCTGGTCGCGGAGCTCGATGGCGCCCCGATCGGCGATCTCCCTCGGGCAGCTCAACCTCCGTGGTGCCACGCTCGTGCTCGACCTGTGGGGCGCGGTGGTCCCCGAGCATCGGCGCCGCGGGATCGGGACGGCCCTGCATCGCACGGCGCGGGCGCGCCTCATCGCCGAGGCCGACGCCGATCCGCGACCGGGGCCACGGCGCCTGCAGACCTTCGCCAACGAGCTGGAGCGCGGCGACATCGCGCTGCTCCTCGCCGAGGGCTTCGCGCCCATCCGCTTCGGCTTCGAGATGCGTCGCCAGCATCGCCGGCGACCTGCCCGAGGCGCCGCTGCCCGACGGCCTCGAGCTCCGGCCGGTGACCCGGGACCAGGTCCCGGCCATCCTCGAGGCCGACAACGAGGCCTTCCGCGACCACTGGGGCCACCGCGAGACGACCGAGCGCGAACGCATGGCCAGGCTCGACGACCCGGACTGCGACATCGGGCTGTGGCGCGTGGCCTGGGACGGCGACGAGGTCGTCGGATCCGTGCTCAACGCGATCTACCGCCTCGACAACGAGCGCCTCGGGGTCAGCCGCGGATGGCTCGATCACGTGTCCGTCCGGCGCCGGTGGCGCGGTCTCGGCGTGGCCAAGGCGCTGTGCACGGCCTCGTTCCGGGCGCTCGCGGAGCGCGGGATCGCGGAGGCGTGGCTCGGGGTCGACGCGTCGAACCCGACCGGCGCGCTCCAGCTGTACGAGGGTCTCGGGTTCGAGGTCGCCCAGCGCTGGTTCGCGTACGCGCGGCCGTTGGACGGGCCGGCGCCCGAGGGCTGGCAGCCGGACGAGTAGTCGCCCGCGCGCCACGGGTGCGCGATTCGACGCCAGGGTGGACGATTCCGTCCATGCGCCGGTCGATCGTCGCGTCGCTCCTCGCGCTCGCCGCCGCGTCGGCGGTCGGCGCGTGCTCGGCCGCGCCGGGCGCGCCGGCGGCCACGGCGTCGTCCGGGGCTTCGCCGTCGGCGCCATCGTCGGCGTCATCGGTACCGTCCGGCCCGCCGTCGTCGGCTCCCGCGCCGTCGGCAGTCGCGAGCTCGTCGGTCGCACCGAGCGCATCGGCAACCGCCCAGTCCCCCACCCCGGAGGCGACCATGCCCGACTTCGCCCTGACCTCGACCTCCTTCGATCCCGGCGGGTCGATCCCGAAGCGGTTCACGTGTGACGGGGAGGACGTCTCGCCCGAGCTCTCGTGGTCCGGCGCGCCCGATGGCACCGCCGCGCTCACGCTCCTGGTCGACGACCCGGACGCGAACGGGTTCGTCCACTGGATCGTGCTCGACATGGCGGGCTCGGCGACCGGAGCCCTGGCGCATGGCGTCGGGGTCTCGCCGGATGCCCCGGCCCAGGGTCGCAACGGGTTCGGCAAGGTCGGCTGGGGCGGGCCGTGTCCACCGTCCGGCACGCACCACTACGCGTTCACGCTGTACGCGACCGCGGCGCCGCTCGCCCTGCGCCGGCCAGCCCGACGGCGCGGAGGTCAAGAAGGCCCTCGCGAAGGCGGATGTGCTCGGCAAGACCACGCTCACCGGCACGTATCGCCGCGGCGGCTGACGCTCGGCCGACCCGGGCTCAGATCGGGAGGCGGCCCGAGCGGCGAACGGCGTCCATCCAGGCACGCTCGCGGCCGATCGTCGTGTCGCGGCCGTGCCCCGGGAACACGTGGACCCGATCCTCGAGGTCGGCGAGTCGTCCGAGCGACGCCGCGATCACGTCCTCGTCGCCGCCGGGCAGGTCGGTGCGGCCCCAGCCGCCGGCGAACAGCGTGTCGCCGCTGAACAGCAGGCCGTCGTCCGCGGACAGGAGGCAGACCGACCCGGGCGTGTGGCCCGGGCGTGTGGAGCACCTGCAGGCGGATCTCGCCGAAACGGATCTCGCCGCCCTCCGCCAGCTCGACGGCCGGCACCGAGGGCACGATCTCGAACGGCGGCGGGATCACCGGGCTCGGCGTCTCGAGGTAGTGGCGATCGGCGGGGTGGACCGCGATCTCCGCACCGGTGTGCTCGGCCACGGCCGCGTTGTCCCCGATGTGGTCCCAGTGGCCATGGGTGCTGACGATGAGCTTGAGGGTCCAGCCGCGCTCCTCGAGGGCGCCGGCGATCCAGGCGAGCGACGGCGTCGCGGTGTCGATGGCGATGGCCTCGCGCGACGACGCGTCCGCGAGCACGTGGACGTTCGTCGCGACGGGCCCGACGACGGCGTGGATCCGCTCCATGGGCCGAGTGTCGCACGGGCGCGGCGGACCGACGGACCGATGGCCAGTGCCGGCCTCGACTTGCTCTGATGCACGGTCAAGATCGGACCGCTCCGAGTTCGCGGCTCTCTAGGGGCCCGGTTCGGCCCATTGCGAGCGATATTCGGCGGGTCGCAATTGGCTCGACGGTGTACAGGCGCTCGCGGACACACTGCCCGGCCTCGAAGTCCAGGACGGCCACGACCGGATGCGGCACGTCGCCCTCGATGTGATACGTCAGTTCGACGACCTGCAGTTCGGACGTTCCACCGGACCGGCGGATCTCGAAGAACGCAGGTCGCCCCGGGTAGGCCTGTCGCGACGCGATGATGTCAGCCTTGCCGCGGATCCGTTCGCCGCTGTTGGCGTACTCCAGCGACGATGGAATCCGCGTAGATCTCCGCCGCGCGGACGTTGTCCTTGCCGATGGCCTCGAAGTGGTCGGCGATGCGTGCCGCGATGCTCGCCTCCGGGTCCGTCATGGCGGACAGCATCGCATGGCTGTCAGTCGCACGGCTGGTTGTCGCCGCCCGGTGCGTTCGACGCGTCCTCGGACGCACTCGTCGAGCTGCGGACGACGAGGCCAGAGCATGTCGATGGGCCTAGGGCGGCCATGGCCAGGCGACAAACCCAGCCGGCGAGTCACGAGAAACGCCCGGCCGCACGCAAGGCGGCATGAACTCGCGGTTCCGGGCCCATCGCAGCAGGGAAGGAGCGTCCTGACTCAGGCCGTGAGTTCTCGAGTCGCGGCGGCGCCGCGAGGCGCGCTCAGCCAGCCTCGAGCTTGCTCTTGATGCAGTCGAAGGTCTGGCCGATCATCTTGTTCGCGGTCCCCTCGATCATCCGCGCGCCGACCGACGCGAGCGTGCCCGCGATCAGGACGTCGGCCGACCAGTCCATGGTCGTCGGGCCTTCGGCCGGACCGGAGAGGGCCATGTTGGCGGTCGCGTCGACCGCGGATCCCGGCGCCTGGCCGTGGGCCTTGAGGATCGCGAGGTCCGGCTCGTTCTTCTCCGCGACCGTCATGTCGACGACGAACTTGGCGGAGATGAACCCGACGCCGACCTTCGCCTTCGCCTTGAAGTGGTCCTCGTCGATCACGTCGATGGACTCGACGCCCGGGCCGCAGCTGCCGACCTGGTTCGGGTCCATGAGGAAGGCCCACACGCGGTCGCGCGGCGCGGCGATGTCGACGGTGCCCTTGAACTGCATCAGGCCCTCCGGTGCGGGGCGATCAGGCGTCTGCCGTGGTCGAGCCGGCGACGTACGCGCCGGGCTCCTTGATGAACGCGGTGCGGCAGCCCATCGAGCAGAAGGCGTAGACGACGCCGTCGTGCTCCGCGAGGTGCCGGGCATGCTCGCGGTCGACGGTCATGCCGCAGACCGGGTCGAGCAGCACGATGTCGTCGACGACCGGGGCGAGGGACATCGCCTCGAGCCCGGCCGCCGACCCCTCGCCCGCCAGCGTCGCCGGTCCGGGCTTGGCGACGAACGGCGCCCGGCCGCGCCGGACCTGGACGAGCTCGGCCATGATCGAGACGGCGATCTCCTCCGGCGTCTCGGCCCCGAGGTCGATCCCGGCGGGCGCCCGGAGCGCGGCGAGCCGCTCCTCGGGCACGTTCGCCTCGTCGCGCAGCCACGAGCGGACCACGCCGGAACGCGTCGGCGAGGCGACGAGGCCGACGTACGACACGTCGCGCCGGAGCGCGGCCGCGAGCGCCTCCTCGTCCCAGATCCCCTGCGTGGCCACGACGACGTACGGGGACAGCTCGGGATCGATCCGCCCGAGGGCGGTGACCGTCGAGACGCGCTCGGCATCGGGGAAGGCGTCGGCGTCGGCGATCGGGTCGATCACCGTCACCCGCCAGCCGGTCGCCGCGGCGAGGGTCGTGAGCGCTCCGACGATCGGCGTCGTGCCGGCGATCCAGAGCGACGGCGCGGGAAGGTGCGGCTCCACGTAGATCTCCAGCGTGCCCCCCGAATGGCAGGTCATGACGAGCTCGACGACGCCGTCGCCGCGCCGGCCCTCCGCGGGCGCCGTCTTCGAGAGGCGGAGCAGGCGGGGATGGCCGTCGACGAGCGATCGGAGCGCCTCGCGCACGACGACGGGCTGGGCGCAGCTGCCGCCGACCCAGCCCTCGATCGTGCCGTCCGGGTGGACGATGCCCATCGCCCCGGGCCGGGCCGAGGTGGGACGCTGGACCGCCACGACCGTGGCGACCGCGAACGTCCCGCGTGCTGCCTCGAGCTCGGCGACGCGGGGAAACAGGCTCGGCCTGGACATGGCGTCAGGCGACGCCCTTCTCGTGCAGGATCGCCCAGACCTTCTGGGGCGTGATCGGGATGTCGATGTGCTCCACGCCGAGGTGCGACAGCGCGTCGACGACGGCGTTGGCGATGGCCGGCGGGGCGCCGACGGTCGCCGACTCCCCCACGCCCTTCGCGCCCAGCGGGTGGTGCGGCGAGGGGGTGATGGTCTTGCCGGTCTCCCAGGCGGGCGTCTCCATCGCGGTCGGGAGCAGGTAGTCCATGAACGTCCCGGCGAGGTTGTTGCCCTGCTCGTCGTACGTGATCTCCTCGTACAGCGAGGGGGCGAGGCCCATCGTCAGGCCGCCGTGGATCTGCCCGTCCACGATCATCGGGTTGATGATGTTGCCGCAGTCGTCGACGGCCACGAACCGGCGCACGTGCACCTGTCCGGTGCCCTTGTCGATGTCGACGACGCAGATGTAGCTGCCGAACGGGAACGTGAGGTTGGGCGGGTCGTAGTAGTCGACCGCCTCGAGCCCGGCCTCCATCCCCTCGGGGTGGTTGGTGTAGGCGGCGAACGCGAGCTCGGCGATGGTCTTCACCCGGTCGGGCGAGCCCTTGACGCTCCACTGGCCCGGGCTCCACTCGAGGTCGTCGGGCGATGCCTCGAGCAGGTGCGCGGCCAGGTGGCGGGTCTTCTCCTTGATCTTGCGCGACACCATCGCGGTCGCGGCGCCGGCGACCGGCGTCGAGCGCGAGGCGTACGTGCCCAGGCCGTACGGCGCCGTGTCGGTGTCGCCCTCCTCGACCTTGACCTTGGACGCCGGGATGCCCAGCTCCTCGGCCACGATCTGGGCGAACGTCGTCTCGTGGCCCTGGCCCTGGCTCTGGACGCCGAGGCGCAGGATCGCCGAGCCGGTGGGGTGCACGCGGAGCTCGGCCGAGTCGAACATCTTGATGCCGATGATGTCGAAGTCCTTCGACGGCCCGGCCCCGACGATCTCGGTGAACGAGCTGATGCCGATGCCCATGAGCTCGCCCTTGGCCCGCTTCTCGGCCTGCTCCTTGAGCAGGTCGCCGTAGCCGATCTGGTCGAGCGCCTTCTGCAGGGCCTGGTGGTAGTCGCCCGAGTCGTACTCCCAGCCGGTGGCGCTGGTGTACGGGAACTGGTCCTTCCGGATGAAGTTCTTCATCCGGAACTCGGCCGGGTCCATGCCGATCGCGTCGGCCGCCTTGTCGACGAGCCGCTCGATCGTGTGCACCGCCTCGGTGACGCGGAACGAGCAGCGGTACGCGACGCCGCCGGGCGGCTTGTTGGTGTAGGCCGCGTCGACCTCGACGAAGGCCGCCGGCATGTCGTAGCTGCCGGTGATGACGTTGAACAGCCCGGCCGGGTACTTGCTCGGGTCGGCCGCCGCGTCGGCATAGCCGTGGTCGGCCAGCGTCTTGACGCGCAGGCCGGTCATCTTGCCGTCGTTCTGGAGGCCGAGCTCGGCGTGGACGTGGTAGTCGCGAGCGAACGAGTCGGCCTGCAGGTTCTCCGACCGGTCCTCGATCCACTTGACCGGCCGGCCCAGCGTCAGCGAGGCGACGATCGCGATCACGTAGCCCGGGTAGACCGGCACCTTGCCGCCGAACCCGCCGCCGATGTCGTGCGTCTTCACGCGGATCGACGACTCGGGGATCCCCGACACGAGGCTGATCACCGTGCGGTACGCGTGCGGCGCCTGGCTCGTGACGTGGAAGTCGAGGTGGCCGTTGACGGCGTCGTAGTCCGCGATGCAGCCGCAGGTCTCGATCGACGCCACGTGGATGCGCGGGATGTAGACGTCGATCGGGATGATGCGGTCCGACGCCGCCAGGGCGGCGTCCGCGGCGGCCCGATCGCCCGACTCCCAGTGCCAGATGTGGTTGTTCGCCTTGTCCGGGCCGCGGTCGGGCCGCAGCACCGGTGCGCCCGGCTCGAGGGACTTGAACGGGTCGACGACCACCTCGAGCGGCTCGTAGTCGACGTTCACCGCCGTGATCGCGTCCGCCGCCTGGTAGCGGGTCAGCGCGATGACCGCGGCGACCTCCTGGCTCTGGTACATGACGGTGTCGACCGGCAGCACCATCTGCTTGTCGCCGGCCAGCGTCGGCATCCAGTGGAGGCCGGCGGCCTCGAGGTCCTTGCCCGTGATCACGGCGAGCACGCCGGGCATCGCCAGGGCCTCGCTCGCGTCGATGGACTTGATCGTGGCGTGGGCGTACGGGCTCCGGACGATGTCCATCCAGACCATGTTCGGGAGGATGACGTCCTCGATGTACTGCCCCTTGCCCCGGATGAAGCGCGGGTCCTCCTTGCGCTTCATCGAATGGCCCATGCCGCTGACCTCAGCGGTGGTCGTCGGTGCCTGTGCCTCGGTCATCGTCGTCTCCTCCGGGGCTCAGGCGGACGCTGCGGCGGTCTCGGGCTCGGCTTCCGCCGCCCTGAGCTCCGCCGCCGCCTGCTGGACCGCCTTCACGATGTTCACGTAGCCCGTGCACCGGCACAGGTTCCCGGAGATCCCCTCGCGGATCTCGGCCTCGGTGGGATCCGGGTTCTCGCCCAGGAGCCAGGCCGATTCCATGATCATCCCGGGGGTGCAGAAGCCGCACTGGAGGCCGTGCTGGTCCCAGAAGGCCTGCTGGAGCGGATGGAGCTTGCCGCCCTGCTCCATGCCCTCGATGGTCGCGACCTCGGCGCCGTCGGCCTGGACCGCGAGGATCGTGCACGACTTCGCGCTCCGGCCGTTCACGTGGACCGTGCAGGCGCCGCAGTTGCTGGTGTCGCACCCGGTGTGCGTGCCGGTGAGCCCGAACACGTCGCGCAGGAGGTGGACGAGGAGGAGGCGAGGCTCGACATCGGCCTCGCGGACCTGGCCGTTGACGGTGACCGAGACGTGCTGCGTCGTCATCGCCTGCTCCTATGCGTACGCGCGGGCGCGCTCGACGGCCGACCGGAGCGACCGCAGGGTCAGCTCCGAGACCATCGCGCGCTTGTAGTCGGCGGGACCCCGGACGTCGGAGACCGGGTCGCTCGCGGCCGCGGCGGCCGCACCCGCGGCGCGGAACGCGTCGTCGTCCGGCTGCTTGCCGGTGAGCGTCGCCTCGGCGTCGGTGGCCGCGAACGGCGAGGCCGAGACACCCGGTCACGCCGATCCCGGCCCGGGTGATCGAACCATCTGCGCCGAGCTGGACGATCGCGGCGACGCCGGCCGTGGCGAAGTCGCCGACCCGCCGCTCGAGCTTCGTGTACGCCCCGCCGAACAGCCTGGGCCGGATCCCGAACCGGACCTCGACGAGGACCTCGGTGGGCTCGATCGCCGTCGTGAACGTGTCGAGGAAGAAGTCGCGGGCCGCGATCTCGCGGTCGCCGCTGGCGCCGCGGCAGACGACCGTGGCGTTCACGGCGAGCAGGGCCGCCGGCCAGTCCGACGCGGGATCCGCGTGAGCGACCGAGCCGCCGATCGTGCCCCAGTTGCGGACCTGCGGGTCGCCGATGCCGCCCGACACGTCGTGGATGAGCGGGTAGTGGTCGACCACCAGCTCGTTCTCGTGGATCTGGCGGTGGGTCGCGCGCGAGCCGATGTGCAGGCCGGCCGCGTCCTCGGTGATGCCGTCGAGGCCGGTCAGGGCCTGGATGTCGACGAGCAGCGCGGGCTGGGCGAGCCGCAGCTTGATGAGCGGGATCAGGCTGTACCCGCCCGACAGGATCTTGGCCTCCCCCTCGCGGTCCCGCAGGATCCGCAGCGCCTCGTCCAGCGTGGCTGGACGCACGTAGTCGAACTGACCCGGGATCATGCGCTGCCTTACCTCCTTCCCGTGCGGCTGCACGGGAGCGGTGCCGGGCCCGTCGCCACGCATGGACGAGTTCCGGCGCTGACAGGACATTCGGCGGCCGATCACGCGCGGATTGCGGTGACCCCCCGGCCAGGTTGCGTGCGGGTTGCGAGGAGCGCTGCTTCGAGTATCCCCGTCGCGGGATTGCGGCGTCAACGTGATTGTGCGCGCGTTCCCGAATCGGCTGCTCCGCGAGTTCACTGCCACTGCACACGCCGGGCTCCGACGGCGCTTCATCGACCACACGAAGGAGGGTCGCCGGCGGCTATCCGCGAACCTCGCGCCTCAGCGGGGCGACCAGGTCACGATGCCGATCGAGCCCGTGGGCGGGTCGAGGAGCGTCCAGCCGCCGTCGCGGTTGACGATCCGGTCCGGCAGCACGGCGCGGAAGTGGAGGTCCTTCTCGCCGCCCTCGGAGATGAACAGCTGGCGGCGGAGGAACGCGGTCAGCGCCGGCACGGAGTCGAACGTGCGTGGCGGGCGCTCGACGCGGATGACCTCGGTGTCGCGATCGCGCGAGTGGAGGATCTCGAGGAGGTCCGGCAGGGCCGGCAGCGGGACCCGGTCCTCGCCGTGGACCAGCGGCCAGAACGGGTCGGCGACCGACGCCGGGCTCCGGTCCGTCAGCACCGCGACGCACTGGCCGCGGGTCGCGGCCTCCATCGCGTCGAGGAAGGGGCCGATGTTCTCGATGTCGTAGCCGACGTGCGCGATCATCGAGACGTCGGCCGCCGGCAGCTCGCCGAGCCGCTCGAGCGAGTCCGGCCACGCGCCCGCGACCACGCGGACGTTCGAGATCCCGTGCTCTCCCATGCCGGTCCGCAGGGCGCCGCGCATCCCGGCCGACGGCTCGACCGCGATGACCTCGCGCACGACGAGGGCCAGCGGCAGCGCGTACCGCCCCGCGCCCGCGCCGATGTCGAGCCAGGTCTGCTCGTCGGTGGCGGTCGCGAGCAGGACGGCGAGCGCGGGCTCGTCGGTGCGGCGCGGGTCGGCGACGAACAGCGACGAGACCGGGGCGTAGAAGTCCGGGGTCTGGGTCTCGCGGAACCGCTCCGCCTGGTCGCGGTTGTCCCGGACGCGCTGGGCCCACTCGGCCTCGAGGCGATCGGCGGGGGCGGGGCTCCTACGCGACATCGCGGGTCACGATACGCCCTCGAGTCGACGGAGGTCCTCGACGGTGTCGACGTCCGGGTTCGCGCCGTCGACCGGGATGTGGCCGACGAGCTCGGGATGCGCGGCCAGCACCGGGCCGAACCCGCGATCGCCCGCCAGCTCGTCCGCGAGCCGCCAGATCGGTCGCCGCGCGAGGATCGGGTTGGGCGCCGCGTCGTCGTCGTAGCGCGGGACGATGAACGGCGTGTCGGGCGCGTCCGCCGCGGCGGCCACGAGGGCCTCGATGACCGCGGCCCGGACGCGCGGCTGGTCGCCGGGCAGGATGACGGCCGCGTCGACGGGATGATCGGCGTCGGCGTCCAGCGCGCGCAGCCCGATCCGGACCGAGCTCGACAGACCCTCCTGCGGATCGGGGTTGATCACGGGGATCGCCGGCGCGAGATCGAGGCCCTCGAACGCGTCGTGCGGCGGGACCACGATCACGATCGGGTCGAGGCCGGCCGCGACGGCGGCATCGATCACGTGGCGCACGATCGGCCGTCCCTCGAGGACGGCGCGGAGCTTGTCGCCGCCGAACCGTGATCCCGCGCCGGCCGCGAGCACCAGCCCCCCGACGTTCACGGGTGGCCGCTCATCCGACCGCCGCCGCCTCGACGGCCCTCGCCCGATCCACGAGCGGGGTGCCGCTGCCCCCGTACCGCTCGGCGACGACCTCGGCCATGATCGCGAGCGCCGTCTCGGACGGGTTCCGGCCGCCCAGGTCGAGCCCGACGGGGCCGCGGAGGCGTGCGAGCTCGGCGTCGGTCACGCCGGCCTCGCGCAGCCGCTCGCGGCGGTCGCCCTGCGTCTTCTTCGACCCGACCGCCCCGACGTACCGGCAGCCGCGGCGGAGCGCCTCGACGATCGCGGGCTCGTCGAACTTCACGTCGTGGGTCAGCACCGCGACGGCGTCGTCCCGCCCGAGGCCGATCTCGTCCGCGACCTCGTCGGGCCAGCCGACGACGAGGCGGTCCACGCGGTCCGCTGGGAACCGCTCGGGGGTGGCGAACGACGCCCGACCGTCCACGACGACCACCGTGTAGCCGAGCTCCTTCGCGAACACCGCGAGCGACCGCGCGACCTCGACCGCGCCCACGATCACGAGCCGCGGCCTGACCGGGAACGCCTCGACGAAGACCTGGCGATCGCCGACGGTGACCGTCCGCGAGGTCCCGCGCAGCAGCGCGTCCGCGGCGGCGGCCCGAAGCGCGTCGTCGTCCGCCGTGCTGCCCAGCGACCCGTCCATCGACCCGTCCGCGCCGACCACGATGCGGTCGACGGGCGGCGACCCGTCGCCCGGCTCGTGGCGCCCGAACGCCGGCGGCGGCGCGTCCGCCGGGAGGATCGTCGCGACGGCGCGTCCGCGCGCGTGGGCGCCGGCGACCGTGGCGTCGTCGAGCGCCGGCTCCACGAGCACGTCGATCGTCCCGCCGCACGCGAGGCCCACGTCCCACGCCTCCTCGTCGCTGATCCCGTAGCGGATGACCCGGCTGTTGCCGTCCTTCCGGGCCCGACTCGATCTCCTCGGCCGCCGCCCCCTCGACGCAGCCGCCGCTCACGGAGCCCGCGATCCGGCCGTCGTCGGCGCGGAGCAGGACGGCGCCCTCGGGCCGTGGCGCGGAGCCGAACGTGCGCACGACCACGGCGCGCCCGATCCCGGCGCCCTCGGCGCGCCAGCCGTCCATCGTCTCGAGCAGCTCCTGCATCGTGCTCTCCGATTCGTCGATTCAGCGCTTGCGGATCACGTGAGCGGCCGCGCCCGTCCGGCGTCCGCGGGCTCGACCTCCAGGGCGCGTGGAGCGGCCGCCGCGGGGGCGGTCAGGCCCGAGCGACGGCGCGACGGTCGTGGCGTGGGTGACCGCGGAGCCGCGACGGGCCGTCCCCTGCGTCGACCCGCTCAGCACCTCGCCGAGGCGCTCCAGCGACGCGAGCGTGCCCGCGGGGAGGAAGTCGTCGATGTACGGGAACGCGGCCTTCATGCCGGCGGCGAGCGGCTGGTAGCCGGGCGCCGACGCCAGCGGGTTGAGCCACACCAGGCGGTGGCAGTTGCGTCGCAGCCGGGCGGTCTCGGCGGCGACCAGCGCCGGGTCGCCGCGGTCCCAGCCGTCCGACACCACGATCACGATCCCGGACGTCCGCAGCGTCCGCCGCGCCCACTTGTGGTTGAAGTCCCGGAACGACTCCCCGATCCGCGTCCCGCCGGCCCAGTCGGTGACGGTGTCGGCGACGCGGGCCAGCGCGCGGTCGCGGTCGCGGTCCTTCATGATCCGGGTCACCCGCGTGAGGCGCGTCCCGAACACGAACGACTCCGTGCGCACCTCGTTCGTGCGGGCGAGCGCCTGCACGAAGCGCAGCAGCAGCCGCGAGTGCCGCTCCATCGAGCCCGAGATGTCGCACAGCACGACGAGCTGGCGCGGCTCGCGGACCTGCCGCCGCCAGACCCACTCGGTGAGCTCGCCGGTCGCGAGGTTCTGGCGGAACATCGCCCGCTGGGCCACGCGCCGGCCGTGCGGGTGGAGCTCGAACCGCCGGGTGCGCCGGCGCTCGAGGCGCGGACGGAGCAGGTCGACGAACCGCTCGGCATCGCGCAGCTCCGCGGCGGTCATGCGGTCGAAGTCACGATGGCGGAGCACCTCGCTCATCGAGTAGGCGTCGGGCGAGATCGTCACGCCCTCGATCTCGACGTCGTCGTCCGCGTCGCTCGCGACCTGGATGCCCATCGACGCCAGCTCCGACATCGACGTCTCCCGGCCCTCGCCCGGCTCGTCCGAGGCGCCGGGCTCGCCTTCCTCGTCGCGCTCGGCGTCGGGCGTGAGGCCCTGCATGCGGTTCGGCGGCAGCTTGCGGCCGCGCCGCCGCCAGAACTGGGCGAACACGCGGTCGTAGACCTCGCGGTCGTCGCGCCGGCGCACGAACAGCGCGGCGCCGGCGTCGCGGACGATCCCCTTGTTGCCGATGTCGACGAGGCCCAGGGCGCGGGCGAAGTCGATCGACGCCGCCATGTCGACCGGCAGCCCGGCGGCCCGCAGCGCGCGCCCGAACCCGACCGACTCGGCGAGCAGCCGGCGCCCGTCGATCAGCTCGCCCGTCGGGGCCTCCAGGATCGGCGACTCGTTCATCGAAGCGCCCGTCAGCCCGAGACGGCCGAGGCGAGCAGGCAACCGTCGACGATCGGCGCCGAACGGGAGCGCCTGGGCCATGAACGGCCGCCCCGCCAGACCGACGCCCGCGACCTGCATGCTCGTCTGCACGAACTCGACGCCACCCGAGCTGTAGATGCCGCGGTAGTTGTCGGCCGTGAACAGGCGGGGCTCGCGCATCCCGGTGGTGGCATCCATGAAGTAGCCGATCTTGTCGTCGAACAGGTACACGACCCCGTCCGCGATGCCTGCGGCGACCGCGCGGCTCGCGATCCGGCACGCGGGCGATCCCGGTGTCGCCCACCAGGACCGCGGCATTGGCCCCGGCGGTGCCCCCGTCGGCGGCCGGGAAGACGACGACGCGTGTCTCACCGTCGCTCGCGAGCAGGACGCCATCGCCGAGTGCTGGCACGGTCACCCGGTGCGCGGCCGGCGCAGGCAGGTCCGGACCGTCGCAGGCGCCCGGCACCGCGACGCTGGTGTACGGCGAGGTGAGGGCGTAGACCGCCATCGGCAGGATGACGAGGAGCCCGGCGACCAGCAACGCGCCGACGACGAGCAGGATCAGCCGGATCGCCGATCGCCTGGGTCGGGATGCGCTGGTCGCCGCCATCGGTCGCCTCCCGGGATCAGGCCTGGGCGGTCGCCTCGGCGAGGTACTGGCGCGCCACGGCTCCCCGCACCTGCCGGATGTCCTCCTCGTACTTGAGGACCACGCCCAGCGTCTCGTCGACGACGTCCGGCGACAGCTCGACGGCGCCGAGCGAGAGGAGCGCGGCCGCCCAGTCGAGGGTCTCGGCCACGCCCGGCACCTTGGTCAGGTCGGCGGCGCGGAGCCGGTGGACGAAGCCGACGACCTCGCGGGCGAGCTGCGCCGGCGCCTCCGGGACGCGGGTCGAGACGATCTCGAACTCCTTGGAAGCCGTCGGGTAGTCGATCCAGTGGTACAGGCAGCGGCGCTTGAGGGCGTCGTGGACCTCGCGGGTCCGGTTCGACGTCAGCACCACGCGGGGCGCCTGCGCGGCGCGGATCGTGCCGATCTCCGGCACGGTCACCTGGAAGTCGGACAGGATCTCGAGCAGGTACGCCTCGAACTCCTCGTCCGCGCGGTCGATCTCGTCGATCAGCAGGACCGGCGCGTTGCCGTCGGTGGACTCGAGCGCCTGGAGCAGCGGGCGCTTGAGCAGGAACTCGGGCCCGAAGATGTCGTGGGCCGACGCCTTGTCGATCTCGCCGCGCGCCTCGAGCAGCCGGATCTCGAGCATCTGGCGCGGGTAGTTCCACTCGTAGACCGCGGTGTTGACGTCCAGGCCCTCGTAGCACTGGAGCCGGATGAGGCGCGACCCGAGCGTGGTGGCGAGGACCTTGGCGAGCTCGGTCTTGCCGACCCCCGCCTCGCCCTCGAGCAGCAGCGGACGGCCGAGCTCCAGCGCGAGGAACACGGTCGTCGCGAGCGATCGCTCGGCGATGTAGCCCTCACCGCGGAACGCGTCGGCGATGCCCTCGATGGAGCGGGTCGACTCGGGACGCGGGGGCGAGGCCGGCCGGGTGGCGGGCGAGGTCGTCGGCTGATCGGGTTCCATGGGCGGCGATCCTACACCGGGTGACCCGCGCCGGGCAGACTCCGGCACCCGCGCGAGGTCACTCGTTCGGGGTCGGGATCACCACGATGACGCTCCGTGACACCTCGTGGCCGTACTTGCCAAGGGCGATCACGAGGACCCGCACCTCTTCGACGCGGGGCAGGATGCCGAACCGGAACGCGACGAGCGGCGGATGCGCGAAGCGGCGGAGGACCTTGCCGCCCGGGTAGACCGGGTCCGGCGCCGGCGCGACCCGCGAGCGGGTCACGATCAGCAGGTAGCTGTGCGCCCGGCGCGTCGCCGTCCAGCGCACCGCGATCTTCGTCCCGCCCGCGACGAGGCGCGCGTGGACGCGCGGGCGCGCGGTCAGGTGGACGGGCGTCGGTGTCGGCGTCGGGGTGGGGGTCGCCGTCGGCGTCGGCGTGGGCTTCGGCGTCGGCTCGGGCGTGGGCGGCGGTGGCGTCGGGGTCGGCTTGGGCGTGGGCTTCGGGGACGGCGTCACGCGCGGGCCGCCCGAGGGGCGCGACGTGCCGGTCGGCGAGTGCGTGGCGCCCCCGGGCTGCGACGTGTGGCGCGGCGTGGCCGGCGGCTTCGTCGGGTTCGGGCGGGACGACGGCGCGGCCGTGCCCGAGGCGACGGCCTGCTGGTTGTCCTCGACCTGGACCCGGCCCTGCTGGATGATCGCCACGTCGCCCGGGTGCAGCACCGTGCCGGCGATGAGGGCGTAGCCGCCTTCGCCGACCGTGATCGTGGCGCCGTCGGGCAGCGGGACGCCCACGGGGTTGTCGAGGACGGTCCCGTCGCTGAGCGCGACCTGGACGTTGACCTGCTGCGCGAGCTCCGGGGCGGGCACCGGCGCGGAACCCGGCCAGCGCAGCGCGAACAGCGCGACGAGCGCGACGACGCTCGCGGCCGCGCCGGCCAGCACGATGCCGCGACGGCGCCCGGTCGGGCGGCCGCGAGCCGCCCGGGACCGGCGGCGGCACGCTCGACGCGGCGACGGCGAGCAGCCGCGCCTCGAGGCGATCCGCGAACTCGGGGTCCGGGGCCGGCGCGGCACGGCGCCCGGCCTCCTCGAGCGCCCGGCGCGGATCGTCGCTCACGACCGCTCCTCCTCGGCGAGGGCGCGCCGGAGGGCACGCGTGGCCCGATGGAGGACCACCGCCATCGTCGGCTTGGACACGCCCATCGCCCGGGCGGCCTCGTCGGGGCTCAGGCCCGCGAGGTAGCGCAGGGAGAGCGCCTCCTGGTAGCGGGGGGTCAGGCGCTCCATCGCCGCCAGGACCTCCGCGACGGTGTCGCGCTCGTCGATCGCGTCCGCCGGGTCGGGCGCCGCGTCGGGCAGGAGCCCGAGCGCGGCGTCGACCGACCGTGGCGATGCCGCCCGACCGGTCCGCCGGTAGTGGTCGACGAGCTCGTTCGAGACGATGCGGAACAGCCAGGGGCCGAAGCCGCCTGGCTGCCACTTGAACGAGGCGAGGTTCCGCAGGGCGCGCTCGAAGGCCGCCGAGGTGATGTCCTCGGCGACCTCGACGGTCCCGGTGCGGCGGTAGGCGAAGCCATGGACACGAGGAAGGTAGCGCCGGTAGAGCTCCGCGAAGGCCGAAGGATCGGCCCTCGCGCGCTCCACCAGCACTCGTTCATCGCCATCGAGATCCGCACGATCGTCCACTCCGGCAAGTGTGCCGATGTCGACGGCGCGGATGATGGCTAGCTCGCGGTGGGGGTGACGACGGTCGGGACGACGATGCTGTCGCGCCCGATGCCCACGACCCGGCCGTCGGCGGTCACGGCGATCACCTTGTAGCGGATCGTCTGGCCGGCGGTGACGTGCGTGTCGAGGAAGTGCCGCGCGCCGTGCTTGCCGGTGCGGTAGAGCCACTGCCGGGGGGCGCCGTCGACCGAGCGGTACAGGACGTACTTCACGACGCCGGGCCGGTTGGTGGCGGCGTTCCAGTGGCACGAGACGCCCTGCGTGGCGCCGTCGACGAGGAACACGCAGTTCATCGCGAGCGCCTGGGCCGGGCGGCCGACGCGCAGTCCGACGACGTTGCTGTGACCGACGCGGGACCCGTCGGTGCCGATGGCGACGACCTTGTAGCTGTAGCGGTGGCCGTCGGAGATCCGCCAGTCGACGGCGCGCAGGGGCTTGTCCGGGGTGACGCGGGCAACGAGCTGGCGCGGGCGGCCGAGCGGCGCGTCCACGAAGCGGTACAGGCGGTAGGCACGGACGGCGACGCCGGTGACGGCGGTCCACCGGCAGACGAACCGGTCGCGGGCGGGATGGCCGGCCGGGATCACCCGCGCGCAGTGCAGCGTGATGTTGGGCGCGGTCGGGGTCACGGTTGTCGCGCGCGGGTGCGCTCGCAAGCGCGACCGAGGGCAGCAGGAACGCGGCGAGCAACGCGCCGCCCAGGAGCGTGACCATGCGTGATCGGTGCATCGAGACCATCCTCCGTTGGGGGTTGACGCACCTGACAACGCCGAGCTCGCCCGGCGATTACACCTGCACCGCGGTTCGTCGCGTCAGCCGGCGAAGGCCGTGGCCTCCGCCGGCGCCTGGACGAGCGTCATCGCGGCCTCGATCGCCGCGTCCACGCTCATCGCCCGGCCATCGGCCCACGCCGCGGCGACGGTCTCCGGCTGGAGCCGCTCGCGAGCCTCGGCCATCCGGGCGTCGAGCAGCCGCTGGTCGGCGGGCATGTTCGCGAACCCGCTCACCTCCCGGTCCGCCGAGGCCGCGGCCCACAGCCGGATACCCAGCGCGTCGTCACCGCGCGCGGCGGCGAGCCCGGCCGCGCCCTCGAGGGCGAGCAGGACGATGATCCGCGCCATCATCGTGTGGGCCCGCGGCAGCGAGGCGGCGAGCGCGTCGGTCGCCCCGTCGAGGTCGCCGCGCTCGACGTCCACGCGCACGAGGTCGGCCATCGCGTACGCCATCTCCATCCGGTCGCCGATGTCGCGCGAGATGTCGTTGGCGCGGACGAGCATCGTCGCCGCCTCGTCGAGCCGGCCCTGGTCGAGCGCGAGCAGCGCCGCGTTGTGCACGCCGACCGCGACCCGCTGCTTGTCGCCGGTGCGCTCCCAGATCTCGAGCGCCTCCCGGAACGCGGCCTCGGCGGCCTCGGGATGGCCGGCGTCGCGCTCCAGGAGTCCGAGGTTCGTCAGCGAGACGGCGATGCCGTTCGCGTTGACGTTCGGCTGCGCCTCCTTGAGCGCGAGGCTCTCGATGAACATCTCGCGGGCGCTGTCGAGGTCGCCGCGGAAGTGGTACACGCCGCCGAGCGCGTTGAGCGCGAGCGCGATGCCGATCGGGTCCCCGATCCGCCGTCGCATCGCCAGGCTCTCGGACGCGAACGCCTCGGCCGCGTTGAGGTCCCCGGCGCCGTAGGCGTTGGTGCCCAGCCAGTTGAGGACGATCGCCTCGGCCTCCTCGTCCCCCTGCTCGCGCGCGATCGCCAGCGCCTCGCGCAGGTACGCCTCGCCGAGCCTCGAGTCGCCCTGGAACGACGCGAGGAGCCCGGCGCCGCTCAACGCCTTGCGCCGGACGCCGGGCGGCGGGTCGACGGCCATCGACAGCGCGGCCGCCAGGCGCAGGCGACCTTCGGTGTGGTGGCCGCGGGTCCGCCAGAACTCGGCCAGCGCACCGGCCAGGCGCAGCGCGAAGGTGCCGTCGCCCTGGTCCATCGCCCACTCGAGCGCCTCGCGGATGTCGTCGTGGGCCTCGTCGAGGCGGTCCAGGGCCTCGATCTCGCGGTCGGTCGGGAGCAGCTGCTCGGCCTCCTCGGCGACCGCGAGCACCTGGTAGGCGTGCGCCCAGCGCATGGCCACGGCCTCGCCGCTCGCCGCGAGCCGGTCCTGGGCGTCGGCGCGCACGGTCGTGAGCATCGCGAACGACGGCCCCTCCCCCTCGTGCCGGAGCAGCGACGCCGCCGCCAGCTGCTGGAGGCCGGCGTCGACGTCGATGCCGAGCGGGGCGAGGCCGCGCCGCTCCCCGCCATCGAGGATCGCGACCGCCGTCGGGATCCCGAACGATCCGGAGATGACCGAGATCCGGCGGTACAGCCGCAGGACCGTCTCGGGCAGGAGGCCGATGCTCCAGTCCATCGCGGCGCGCAGGCTGCGCTGCCGTGCCGGACCGGCGACGACCGGCTCCGTGCCCGCCTCGTCCGCCGCGCCGGTGCCCGCGACCCCGGCCGACGGATCGTCGGACAGGCGATCCTCGAGCTGGTCGATGAGCTGGTGCGGCGCGAGCACCCGCAGCGCGGCGGCGGCGAGCTCGATGGCCAGCGGGATCCCGTCGAGGCGGCGGCAGATCGTCGCCGCGAGGATCGCGTTCGTCGGCGTGGCCTCGATCTCCGGGCGGCTGACGCGGGCGCGGGCGAGGAACAGCTCGACGGCCGGGTTGCGGGTCAGGACGTCCGGGTCGGTCTCGTCTTCGGCGGGCACCGGCAGCGGCTCGACCCAGACGACGCGCTCGCGCGGGACACCGATCGCGATCCTGCTCGTCGCGAGGATCGTCAGGCCGGGCGTCCGGGCGAGGAGGTCGGTGAGGGCCGGCGCGGCCGCGCGCACGTGCTCGACGGTGTCGAGGACCAGGACGCTGGGCGCGCGTCCGAGCGCCTCCGCGAGGCTCTCCACGATGGGCCGGCCGGGTTCCTCGGCGACGCCCATGGCACCGGCGATCGCCGGCAGGACCAGCGATGGGTCGCTCACGCCGTCGAGCGGCACGAACGCGACACGCCCGTCCCGCCGCGGCATCGCCCGGCGCGTCAGCTCGACGGCCAGCCGGCTCTTGCCCACGCCGCCGATGCCCGCGAGGGTGATGAACGTGCGGTCGCGGCCCAGCGCGAGGCGCCGGACGGTCGCGACGTCGGCCTCGCGCCCGATCAGCGGGGCGTCGGGAACCTCGGGCACGGCGCCCGGCCAGCACGGCTCGACCGTCGCGGGATCGGGCTGGGCCGACGGCGCGGCGGCTGGCGACAGGGGCGTGATCGGCGGCTGCATCGGGTCCCGAGAATACGATCGCGGCGCACGCCCCCGACGAGCAGCCAGGCGATCAGCCGTCGGGCGCGTCCAGCTGGCGGGCATACGACGGAAACCTGAAGCGCATGTCGCGGGTCAGGATGCCGCCGTGGCCGAGGCGCGAGACGGTCCGGAGGCTCGGCGGCTCCCCGGTGAGCAGGCGCGGGAGCAGCAGGTCGGCGGCGGTCGCCTTCGAGTAGGCGCCGCACGTCGGGAGACCGAGCACCGCCGCCTTCCCCACCCGGCCGAGCCAGAGCATCGATCCCGGGTGGGCCGGCACGCCGCGACGGATGAGGCGGCCACCGACGCCCTCGAGCGCGACGAAGAACGGGTCCGACGGATCGGTCGAGCGCCCGCCCGCGGTGAGCACGACGTCGACCGCATCGGCCGCCGGCCCGCGTGTCATCGCCGCCAGCGCGGTCTCGACGGCCGCGGTCTCGTCCGGCAGGTAGTCGAAGCGCACGACCGTGGAGCCCAAGCGACTCCACCTTGTCCCGGACGCTGCGCTCGAACCGCTCGCGATCGGCCGCCCGGAGCGATTCCTTGACCAGCACGCCGACCCGCATCGGCACGAACGGCGCCACCGAGACCAGCGGCCGGCGGCCGCCCGCCGCGATCGCCACGCCCCGCTCCACGATCGCCGCCGGCACGACGTGCGGGGCGACCTTGACGGACGCGACCAGCTGCCCCGCCGCCACGACGGACCCGTCGAGGGCCGTGAAGACCTCCAGCGGATCGATCCGGTCGAGCAGCTCGACCTCGCGCGACGCGGACGTGGAGCACGCCCGCGTGCGCGGCCACGAGGTCGACGCGACTCTCGTTGGGGCCGCGCTGCTCGAGGCCCGGGCCACGCACGGCAGCGGCGAGCCGGAGCGCGGCCTCGTCCTCGTGGAGGTCGCCGGGCTCCATGACGAGGACCGTGATGGCGTCCACGCCAAGCTCGGCCGGATCGCTGGTCGCGAGGGCGTCGAGGTCGGCGGCATCGAGCCGCCGGCCCTTCGACCATCGGGCGCCGCCGACGCGCAGGTCGCGCGCGAGGACCGCGCCGCTCAGGTCGGACGCCGGGCGGCGGCCCGGCACGATTCGCTCGAGCCGCACGCCTCCGGTCCGGGGTCTCGGACGCCCGCTCAGCCCACGCGGGCCAGCGCCGCCTCGATCGCCCGCCGCGTGTAGACGGCCGCCATCGCCGAGCGGTACTCGGCGGAGGCATGGATGTCGCCGTTGACCTCGCGCTTCCCGACCGCCTTGGCGGCCGCCGCGGCGATGTCCTCGGCCGAGCCCTTCGTCCCGGCGAGCGCGTCCTCGACGTCGTTCGCGCGGTAGGGGTGGTCGGCGACGCCGGTCACGCCGATCCCGGCGCGCTCGATGACGTCGCCTGGACCGACGACGATCACCGCGGCCACGCCGACCATCGCGTAGCCCGAGGCGGGCTGCTCGAGCGAGGCATACGCGGATCCTGCGTTGTCGAGCGGGGCCGGCAGCAGGATGTGCGTGAGCAGCTCGTCGTGGCGCATCGCGGTCTGGAACGGCCCCTCGAAGAAGCCGTCCGCCTTGACGGTCCGCGTCCCGCCCGACGACTGGAGCACGAGCTCCGCGTCGAGCGCGAGCAGCACGGCCGGGAGGTCCGAGGCCGGGTCGGCGTGGGACACCGAGCCACCGACGGTGCCGCGGTTGCGGACCTGGACGTCGCCGATGGTCGGCAGGACGTCGGCCAGCAGCCCGTAGTGGATCGCCGGCGAGTCCATCAGCTCCGCGTACGTCGTGAGCGCGCCGACGGACAGGCGCCCGTCGTCGAGCCGCTCGATCCCGCGCAGCTCGGACAGCCGCCCGATGTCGAGCAGCGACTCCACGTTGGCGAGGCGGAGCTTGAGCAGCGGGAGCAGGCTCTGGCCGCCCGCGATCACCTTGGCGCCGTCGTCGCCGGCGAGCCGGCTGAGCGCCTCGTCGATGCTCGCGGCCCGGGTGTAGCCGAACGCGGACGGGATCATGCCTGGCCTCCCTTCGCGCTCTGGATGGCGCCCCACACCTTCTGCGCGGTGTACGGCATGTCGAGGTGCCGGATGCCCAGCGGGCTGAGCGCGTCGATGACCGAGTTGGCCACCGCCGCCGTGCTCGCGATGCAGCCGGCCTCGCCGACGCCCTTGACGCCGAGCGGGTTGACGGGCGACGGCGTCACGGTCTCGTCGAGCTCGAAGCTCGGCAGCCACGAGGCCCGCGGCAGCGCGTAGTCGAGCATCGATCCCGAGAGCAGCTGGCCGTCGTCGCTGTAGACGGCCTCCTCCCACAGCGCCTGGCCGACCCCCTGGGCGATGCCGCCGTGGAGCTGGCCGTCGACGATCATCGGGTTGATCTTCTTGCCCACGTCGTCGACCGCGATGTACCGGACGAGGTCGACGTGGCCGGTCTCCTCGTCGATCTCGACGATCGAGATGTGGGTCCCGAACGGGAACGTGCAGTTCGGCGTGTCGTGGTAGGCCGTCTCGTCGAGGTACGGCTCCATGCCCTCGGGCGTGTCGAACGCGAGGTCGAGGGCGAACGCGATCTCCTGGATGGTCTTCTTCTTCTCGGGCGAGCCCTTGACCCGGTACTCGGCGCCGTCGACCTCGATGTCCTCGACGTTGGCCTCGAGCATGTGGGCCGCGTAGCGCTTCGCCTTGTCGCGGATCTTGGCCGCGGCCTTGAGGGCGGCGCCGGTGCCGACGTTGGACGTCCGCGAGCCGTACGACCCGTAGCCGAACGGCGTGCCCTGGGTGTCCGAGTGCTGGACGACGATGTCGTCCATCGGGATGCCCAGCTCGTGGCTGATGATCTGCGCGTAGGTCGTCTCGTGGCCCTGGCCCTGCGGCTGGGTGCCCATCGTGACGACGGTCTTGCCCGTGAGGTGGACCTTGATGTTGGAGCTCTCCCACATCGCGGCGCCCCAGCCCTCGCCGACGGCGCCGATCCACTTCGACGGCGCGACGCCGCAGACCTCGATGTACGTCGAGAGCCCGATCCCGAGCAGCTTGCCGCGGGCCTTCGCCTCGGTCTTCTTCGCCGCGATGTTCGCGTAGCCGGCCATCGCCAGCGCCTTGTCCATCGCCGGCTCGTAGTTGCCCGAGTCGATGAACAGCTTCGAGCCGTTGACCGCGGTCAGGAGCCCGGACGGGTTGTCGTACGGGAAGCTGTCGGGCGGCAGGAAGTTCCGCCGCCGGAGCTCGGCGGGGTCCATGTCGAGCTCGTCGGCGAGCAGGTCCATCGCCCGCTCGACGACGTAGGTCGCCTCGGGCCGGCCGGCGCCGCGGTACGCGTCCACGAAGGTCGTGTTCGTGTAGACCCCGGTGACCTCGCAGTAGACGTTGGGGAACTTGTACGGCCCCGCGAGGATCCGCCCGTAGAGCGTGGTCGGGATGCCTGGGCCGATCGTCGAGAGGCGTCCGCCGAGGTTGGCGAACGTCTTCACGCGCAGGCCCGTGACGTCGCCCGCCTTCGTCGCGGCGATCTCGATGTACGAGATGTGGTCGCGGCCGTGGATCGTGCTGCCGTAGCTCTCGCGCCGGCCCTCGACCCACTTCACCGGGTGCCCGCCGACGAGCTTGCTCGCGAACATCACGAGCGCCATGTCGGCGTAGCAGAAGATCTTCGTGCCGAAGGCGCCGCCGACGTCCGGGCTGATGCAGCGGACCTTGTGCTCGGGGATCCCGGTCACGAACGCGGTCAGCAGCAGGCGCTGGATGTGCGGGGTCTGGCTCGACATCCAGACCGTGTACTCCTCGGTGCCCGGGTTGTACCAGCCGATGTCCCCGCGGACCTCCATCGGGTTGGGGATGAGCCGGTTGTTGACGATGCGCTGCCTGACGACGACCTCGGCGTTGTCGAACGCGGCGTCGGTGCCGTCCTTGTCGCCGACCGGCCACACGAACACGACGTTGTTGGGCGCGTTCTCGTGGAGCTGCGGGGCGCCCGGCTGGGTGGCCTTCTCGGCGTCGACGACGGCGGGCAGCGGCTCCCAGTCGACCTGGATCAGCTCGAGGGCGTCCTGGCACTGGGCGGGCGTCTCGGCGACGACGGCCGCGACGCCCTCGCCCGTCCACTTGACCGAGTCGGTGGCGAGCACGCGCGGGACGTTGACGTTGTTCTGGAGCCCGCTGGCGCCGCCGGCCGGCCAGGCCATCGGGAGCGGGTTGTACGGGATGTCCGCGCCGACGATCACCGCGAGCACGCCCGGGGCGGCCTTCGCGGCGGAGGTGTCGATGGAGCGGATGTTGGCGTGGGCATACGGGCTGCGCAGGATGGCGATGTGGACCATCCCCTGCAGGACGATGTCGTCGAGATAGCGGCCCTTGCCGGTGATGAAGCGCGGGTCCTCGACCCGCTTGACCGGTGCGCCGAGGACGTCTGCGACCATCTCGACCTCCTACGCGTTCGCGGCGACGGGTGCGCCGGCACCCTCGCGCGTGACGCGGGCCGCCTCGCGGATGGCCGCCACGATGTTGTGGTAGCCCGTGCACCGGCAGATGTTGCCGTCGAGGGCATGCCGGATCTCGTCGTCGCTCGGATCGTGGTTCTGCTTCAGCAGGTCGGCGGCGACCATGATCATCCCGGGGGTGCAGAAGCCGCACTGGAGGCCGTGCTTCTCCCAGAACGCGTTCTGGAGCGGGTGCAGGGCGCCGTCGCCGGCGGCCATGCCCTCGATCGTGGTGACGCTCGACCCGTCGGCCTGCGCCGCGAGCATCGTGCAGCTCTTGACCGCCCTGCCGTCGACGTGGACCGTGCACGCGCCGCACTGGCTCGTGTCGCACCCGACGTGCGTCCCGGTCAGGCCGAGCTCTTCCCTGATGACCTGGACGAGGAGCCGTCTCGGCTCGACGTCGACCTCCCTGCTCTCGCCGTTGACCTCGAGCGCGACGTGCAGCTCACCCACCAGGGAGACCTCCTTTACCCCGTCGTCCGGCGGGGTCGCGACGCGTGAAGCGGGATGTGCGGGGTGCGCGGGGCACCGGGTGTCGACCGGGCCCGCGGAGATTGGATGGTCCCACCGTGGCGCCGCGCGTGCAACCGCGTTTCGCGCGGCGGGTACCGAGCGCCCGGATGTCAGGTCGCGGGCGAGCGGCGGCGGCGCTTCGGGGGGTCGGAGGGTTGCTCGATGGTTCGGGGGTCGAGGCCCTCGGCCACGGCCTGCTCCAGCGGCAGCGTCGCGAGGTAGGCGGCGCGCGAGAGCGCCGCGGCGGCGCGCCGGAGGTCGTCGGTGGACAGGCCGTCGAGCGAACCCGCGTTCGCGATGCCCACGCGCTCCAGCCCGCGGCCGTTCGACGAGGCCGCGTAGCGCGCGGCCCAGACGAGCTCCGGCGCCTGGTCGGCGGCGCTGTCGGCGCGCAGCGCCCCGCACACCACGCCACGGTCGCCCGGGACCGCCCGCACGAGGTGCCAGTTGTCCGGGCCGGCGACGAGGTCGAACAGCCACGACTGGTACGGCGCCCCGAGGATCGTCTCGGCGCCGGCCTCCCAGGCCGAGCCACCGGTGATCGCCAGCATCGCGTGCAGGGCCGGCGCGTCGCGGAGCAGGCCCGACTGGGCGGCGGCGAACAGCTCGCGCTCGGCATCGTCGTCGCCGATCGTCACGGCGTCGGGCTCTTCGACCACGGCCATCGGGCAGCCGTTCTCCGCCAGGCCGAGCAGCTCGACGTTCAGCCGGCTCGCGAGGTCGAGCGTGAACTCCCGGCGCTCCGCCGCGTCGGCACCCGCCTGGACGCGCCGCCCGACCGAGTACGGCCCGGGCAGGACCTGCGCGACCACGCGATCGGTCATCGCCGAGGTCGCCAGCCATCCGCGAACGAGATGGCCGCGGGAACCCATGTCCCCGGAGGCCAGCGCCCGCAGCAGCGTCGCCTCGGGGTCGGCCCAGCGGACGTCGCCGTCGGTCACCAGGTCGAGGCCGGCCTCGGCCTGCGAGCGCACCACGTCGGCGACGACGCCCTCGACCGCCGCGCCCACGCGCTCGACGGCGTCGAACCCGCTCGGGACCTCGGCCTGCAGCGTCGTCGAGCGGCACGCCGTCCGCGGTGACCCTCGGCCAGCGGCCGACCAGCATCGAGAACACGCTAGCCCCAGACGCCTTCGCCGATCGTCCACAGCGCGGCGAACCCGGCGGCGACCAGCAGCAGTCCCGAGACGCGGATGACGATCGTGCCGCCCGAGCCGAAGACCGGAACGGTCGTCCCGGGCGTCGGGCCCGGGCGCATCCAGAGCGAGCGCATCGTCGGGACGCGGCTGGGCACGAACAGCAGGCCGAACACCAGGCCCGTCAGCAGGCCGCCGATGTGGGCCATGTTGTCGACGTCGGGGAGGATGAAGCCGAGGAACAGGTTGAACACGACGAGCGCCGTGAGCTGGCCCAGGAACCCGCGCGTCTGGCGGTCGAGGATCGGGCGGTGGATGCGGTCCGCCGCGACGAGCAGGCCGAACAGGCCGAAGATCGCCCCCGACGCGCCGACTCCGAGCGGCGCCGGGCTGAAGGCGAACGTCATCAGCGACGCCCCGGCCGCGAAGATGAGATAGAACGCGAGGAACGGGCCACGCCCGTACAGCCGTTCGACGAACGGCCCCGCGATCCACAGGAAGTACAGGTTGAACAGGAGATGCAGCGGCATCTCGTTGAGCGGCGCATGGACCAGCGTCACCGTCCACAGCCGCCACAGCTCGCCCTGCGCGAGGAGCGGCTTGTTCATCATCAGCAGGTTGCCGAGCTCGGTGCCGGGCTGACCCGCGAAGTCGATGACGAGCGACACGATCGCGGTGACGGCGACGATGGCGATCGTGAACGAGAAGCCCTGGTCGCCGCGAGCCCGGGCGAAGTACCTCGATGCCGCGCCCTGGTCGCCGACCTCCTTCGAGAGCCAGCCGAGCCGCGACGCGATCTCGGGCTTGTCCGCCGCGGGCGCCCGCTTCTCCGCCTCGCGGTAGGCGACGATCGCGCCACTGAGGTCGCTCGCGCGCACCTTCGCGGCCGCGACGTTGCGCCACGCCGGGTAGGTGGCCGGGTTGTCGGGGAGGCGGGTCGCCTCCTCCCACGTCAGCAGCGCCTGGACGTCGTCGTCGAGCCGGTGGAGCGCCTCGCCGAGGCCGACGAGCGCGGCCCCGGTCACGGACGGATCGTCGAAGCCGATGACCCGCTGGTAGAGCCTGGCCGCGTCGACGAAGTCGGCGGTGGTCATCAGCTGCGCGGCGTGGTCGAGCGCGGCCACGGCGGCATCGCGGGACAGCGGCCCGTCGTGCGCGAGCGTGGCGCGGAGGTCGAACGGCGGCGGCGGCGCGGTCACGATCGCGACTGTACAGGAGGCGGACGGGCCGGGCCCTGACCCGAACCGGCTATGCTCCCCGGCCATGTGCGGGCGGTTCACGCAGCAGCGGCCGACGTCGGAGATCGCGGCGATCTTCGAGGCCGAGGACCTGTTCGACGACCCCGGCGGGCGGTTCAACGTGGCCCCGACCGACGAGGCCGCGGTCGTCGTCCAGCGCGACGACCGCCGGGCCGTCGTCGGCTACCGCTGGGGCCTGATCCCGGGCTGGGCCGACGATCCGCGGATCGCGTCGCGCTCCTTCAACGCCCGCGCGGAGTCCGTCGCGACGAGCCCGCTGTTCCGCGACGCGTTCCGTCGGCGGCGCTGTCTCGTGCCCGTGGACGGCTTCTACGAGTGGCTGCGGGACGGACCGACGCGCCGGCCGATGCGCATCCACGATCCCGCCGGAGCGGCCGCTCGTCCTCGCGGGCCTGTGGACCGGCCGCCAGGACGCCGAGTCGGGCATCTGGCACCGGACGTTCACGATCG
This sequence comes from uncultured Chloroflexia bacterium, assembly GCA_963774695.1. Taxonomy (GTDB): domain Bacteria; phylum Chloroflexota; class Limnocylindria; order Limnocylindrales; family CSP1-4; genus CAIXZV01. Next base: position 53,284 of record CAVZFY010000003.1, read on the forward strand.
TCACGACCCGGCCCAACGCGTTCATGGCCGGGATCCACGATCGGATGCCCGTCATCGTGCCGGAGGCGTCGTGGGCGGCGTGGCTCGATCCGACCCCGCGGGAGCCGGGCGAGCTCCGCGCGCTCCTCGAGCCCCGCGACGACGTCGAGCTGGCCGCCTACGCGGTCCCGCCGCTCGTGAACAACGTCCGCAACAACGGGCCCGAGCTGATCGCGCACGCGCCCTCGGGCGAGCAGCAGCTGCCGCTCGCGCTAGGTCAGGGCGCCGGCGCCAGCGCCTCGCCGCCCACGGTCGCGACGGCGGACCGGAACGCCTGGGCGGGATCGACGCCCTGGTCGAGCCCGGCCGCGTAGGCGCCGACCATCCGGGCGAACGAGCCGTCGTCGGCGTCCGGGACGCGGAGCACGGTGGCGTCGGGCGGGAGCACGGACGGGACCGGGTCAGGGTCGCCGGCGACCAGCAGCACGAGCCGGGCGCCCGCGAACCCGGCGGCCTCGATCGCGACGGGGACGGCCGCCTCGGGGACGTCGTCCGTCACCACGAGCACGCCGAAGGCGGACAGGTAGCGCAGGGCGAGCGAGACGTCGCCCGCGTCGAGCCTGGGACCCGTGCCGCTGTCGGCGTGAGCGGTCGGCGATCGGCCTCGGTCGTCTCCCCGGCGACCGCGGCGTCGATGTCCTCCGCGGCCTCGTCGTCCGGCACGGCGAGCGGTGACAGGACCGGCGTCGCCGCCACGTCGCGCAGCACGGCGACGTGCCCGATCCCGGCGGAGGCCAGCGCGAGCATCAGGGCGTCGCCGGCCGGGTCGTCACCGGCACGGCCGACCACCTCCACGGCTGCCCCGGCGCCTGCCGCGGCCAGCGCGACCTCGCACGCTCGGCCACCGGGTCCGGGCGGCACGCCGTCCCGCCACGCGAGCCCACCAACCACGACGATCACGTCGCAAGCCTACCCGCCGGCCGGGGCCGCGATCAGCCCCCGTCGTCCCCGCCGCCGGAGCCGGAGCCCGAGCCGTCGTCGGAGCCCGAGCCGCCATGGCCGGACCCGCCGCCGTCATCGCCGCCACCGCCCCCGCCTGGGCCGCTGTGATCGTCGCCACCCGTCTGGGTGGGCCTCGGCGTGCGCTGACCGCCGTTGTCGTCGCCGCTACCGCCGCCACCGGCGCCGCTCCCACTGCCGCCGCTGCCATTCCCGCCGCCACCACTGCCGCCGCCGTGATCGTCCGTCGCGGTCGGTCGGCGCGTGCCGGCGGGCTCGTTCGTGGGCGCGCCGTCGGTCGCGGTCGACGTCGGCACGGCCGACGGGTCGGGCGACGGCGTCTCCGTCGAGGGCGACGGCATCGCGGGGCTCGGGCTCGGGGCAGGGAGGGTCGGCGCCTCGAGCGTCGGCGCGGGCGAGGGCCGTCCGCCGTCATCGCGGATCAGGCCGACGGCGCCCGCGGCCGCGACGCCGGTCCCTGCCGCGAACGCCCCGACGACGATCACGAGGGCCAGGGCCTGGGCGCGCACGAGGGCGGGAAACCCCGGCCGGGCGATGACCCGCAAGGCGTCGCTGAACGACGCGAGGAACGCCCCGATCGCGCCGCGGCGCAGGGCGACCTGGGCCGCGCGGGCCGGCGCGGCGACCGGCTCGGCCCCGACCGCCGTCATCACGCTGTCGATGAACCCGGCGGGCACCGGCGATGCGCCCGGGGCAGCGAGGCCCTCGAGGTCGCGGGCGATGCGGGACTCGGCGGCGACGTCCTCGGGCGTGGCGCCCTCCGCCCCGTCGAGCTCGCCCGGGCCGAACGGCCGCTGCGCCGTCATCGTTCCGACTCCTCGATCGTGCGCCGAAGTCGAGCCAGGCCGCGGTGGAGGTGGGTCTTCACGGTGCCCAGCGGGCGCTCGGTGACATCGGCGATCTCGGCGAGCGACCGGTCGGCGAAGAACCGCAGGGCGACCACCTCGCGGTACGGCTCCTCGAGCGCGGCCACGGCGGCTCGCAGCTGGGCGTCGCGCTCGGAGCGGATGACCATGCCGGCCGGGTCGGCCGGATCGGCGCCCGCGGCCCCGGTCGGGGCACCGCCCGGATTGACGTCGGCCACCGGGTCCAGCCACGTCACCTGCTTGCGCTGCGCGGCCCGGCGGATCGCGAGCCGCACGGCGATCCGCGACAGCCAGGCGCCGAACGACCCTTCGGACCGCCACGAGCCCAGCGACCGGTACGCGGCGACGAACGCCTCCTGGGCGACGTCCTCGGCCTCGGCGCGATCACCGAGGATGCGCGTGCACACCGCGATCACGGAGCGACTCTCCCGCTCGACGAGTCGACGGAAGGCCTCGCGGTCGCCGGCGAGGACCGAATCGACGATCTGGCGCTCATCGAGCGCCGCCCCCGCGTCGGCGGCCATCGTCCGTGCCTGTTCCGTCAGCCCATCCTCCCCGCTTCGATCCCGATACGCCGCCTGACGGATACCGGTTTGAGCCGCGCCGGCTCCCGGAACCATGATCCGGGATCGACGCGGCTCCCATCCCAGGACAGAGGTCATGGACCGCCAGGGACGGTCGGACCCGGTCAGTCGTCGCCCGAGCCGTCGTGGCCGGAGCTCCCGCCGTGGTCGTCGCCACCGGAATCGTCGCCGCCATGACCCGACGAGCTGCCATCGTGATGACCGCCGTTGTCGTCGTGCGTCGTCGTTCTCGCCCTGGTCGTTGTCGTTGGCGCCTCGTTCTCGCCCTGGTCGTTGTCGTCGGCCGCGTTCTTGTTCCCAGGCCCGCTGTTGTCGACCGCCCCGTGGTGGTGGTGGTGGTGCGCGCTCGCCTCGGCCGTCTCGTTCGGCTCGGCGGTCTCGGTCGGCTCGGCGGTCTCCGTGGGCTCGGCCGTCTCCGTGGGCTCGGCCGTCTCGCGTCGGGCTCGGCCGTCTCGGCCTCGTCGCTGGCGGTCGGCTCCTCGCTCTCGACCGCGTCCGACGCGTCGGGATCGTCGGTGGCGGCACCGGCGGCGGCCGGCGCGACGTTGGCCGGGCGCGAGCCCCCGACGGCGGCGGTCGTCGCGAAGGCGGCGCCTGCGATGAGGAACAGCGCCACGAGCGAGGTGCCGATCGAGTGGAGCATTCGGTTGGTGGTCTTCATTGCCGCGTGGACTCCCGTGCCGGTTGTCGCGGCCGCCTGAGAGCCGCGTTCACCCTGTCCGAGGCATGCCGGGCACGAAAAGGTTTCAACGGGCGCTGGCCGATCTCTCGCTGGCCCGGGGCGCCGGACCGGCCGGGCTCAGCCCTGGGCTTCGTCCTCGATGACCGTCAGCGGGCCGAGGGCGGCCGCCGCGAGCGGCTCGGCGAACTGCTCGTTGTCGCCGACGAGCACGATCGCCGACGCCTCCGGGTGGACGTGGTCGCGCGCGACGCGCTGCACGTCCTCGACCGTGACGGCCTCGATCGCCGAGCGGTAGCGCTCGAGCTCGTCGTCCGGGAGGTCGTGCACGAACAGGCCCGCCGAGCGCTCCCGCCACGGGGCCGGGGGTCTCGAAGCGGAGCGGGAACACGCCGATGAGGAAGTCGCGAGCCGCGCGCAGCTCGGACGCCTCCACCGGCGTCTCGCGGATCCGGTCGAGCTCGCCCAGCATCTCGAGGAGGGCCGGGACCGTGACCTCGGTGTTGACGGCCGCCCGCGCGGCGAACGGCCCGGCGGCGCGGCGCATGTCGAAGCCTGCGCTCGCGCCGTACGTGTAGCCCTTCTCCTCGCGCAGGTTCATGTTGAGCCGGGAGTTGAACAGGCCGCCGAGGATGGCGCTCATCACCGACACGGCGTGGAAGTCCGGGTGCCGCCGCGGCAGGGCCGGATGCCCGACCCGGATCTCCGTCTGCACGGACCCCGGGCGATGGACGACGTTGACGAACCGGCCGCTGACGGCCGAGGTGTCGTCGATGCGGCCGGGCGCCGACGCCGTTGGGTCCGCCGCCCAGTCGCCGAACAGGCCCTCGACATCGCGGATCACGGCGTCGGCGTCCACCTCGCCGGCCAGCACGATCGCGCTCCGGGCGGGATCGATCGCGCGGTCGTGGACCGCGCGGAGCTCCGCGGCCGTCAGGCCCTTGACCGTGTCCGCCGTGCCGCCCGCGGGCCGGCGGTAGGGGCTCGTCGGGGCGTAGAGCGCGGCGACGAACGCCTCCTCGGCGCGACGACGCGGATCGGCCTTCGCCTGGAGGAGGTCGGTCAGGCGCTCGTCGCGGAGGCGGTCGACCTCCCGCTCCGGGAACGCCGGCCGTCGCAGCACCTCCGCCAGCAGCTCGAGCGCGGGCGTGAGCCGGCTCGCCGGCACGTCGAGCCCGGCGTACGTCGCGTCCCAGCCGGCCTCCGCGTGCAGCGACGCGCCCAGGCGCTCCCCCGCCTCGGTCAGCGCGACGGCGTCGCGCACCTCGGTGCCCTCGGTCAGCGCGCGCGCCGCGAGGACGGTCGCGCCGCCGAGGTCGTCGGGCTCGTCGCCGGCGCCGGTCCGCAGCACGACGGACGCGGCGATCAGCGCCCGGCCCGGCATCGGCGTGACGATGACCCGCAGGCCGTTCGCGAGCGTCGTCCGGACGGTCGTCGGGAAGTCGTAGGCGCGCGGCTCGCCGGGAACCGGGCGCTCCGCGATCAGCTCCGGAGCGCTCATGCCGCCACCTCCCCGGACTCGTCGGCGGGGCCCGCGGCGGCGGCCGGGACGTAGGTCAGCACCACCCGGTTGTCGGCGCGGAACACCGCCCGCGCGGCGTCGCGGATCTGCTCCGCGGTCACGGACAGGTAGCGCGGCAGCAGCGTGTTGATGAAGCCCGGATCGTCGAACAGGGTCGCGTACGTCGACAGGCGGTCCGCGCGCTCCTCGACCCGTGCGAGCGCGCCGAGCTCGTCGGCCTCGGTGAGCGCCTTCGCGCGTTCGAGCTCGTCCTCGCTCGGCGGCTCCGACGCCAGTCGCTCGAGCTCCTCGAGGTAGGCGGCCTCCGCCACCGCGATGTCGACGCCCGGCCGGACGGTCACCCAGCCGACGTTGATCGAGGCGCCGCCGACGAACGGCAGCGTGAACACCGCGACGTCCTGGGCGAGGCGCTCCTCGCGCACGAGCCGCTTGTGGAGCCGGCTCCCCTTCCCGCCCGCGAGGATCTGCGAGGCGATGTCCAGCGCGTCGAGCCGGCGATCCCCGAAGACCGGGGCACGGAACGCGATGTACACGCGCGGCAGCGGGACGCGGTCCTCGACGGTCTCGCGACGCTCCTCGCCGATGAGCGCCGGCATCGAGAGGTCCGGCTGCGGCGGCAGGGCGTCGTTGGCCGGGATCGGGCCGAAGTACTTGTCCACCCACGCCCTGACCTGCGCGTGGTCGCAGTCGCCCACGACCGAGAGCACGGCGTTGTTCGGCGCGTAGTACGTGCGGAAGAAGTCCTTGACGTCGTCCAGCGACGCGGCGTCGAGGTCCGCCATCGAGCCGATCGTCGGGTGGTGGTACGGATGGTCCTCCGGGTACAGCTGGGCGAGCAGCTTCTCGTTCCAGGTCCCGTACGGCCGGTTGTCGTAGCTCCAGCGCTTCTCGTTCTTCACGACCTCGCGCTGGTTGTCGAGGTTCTCCTGGCTCAGCGCGTCGAGCAGCGAGCCCATCCGGTCCGCCTCGAGGTAGATCGCGAGCTCGAGCTGGTGCGACGGCATCGTCTCGTAGTAGTTGGTCCGGTCGAGCCAGGTCGTGCCGTTGAGCGTGCCGCCGGCGGCCTGGACGAGCGCCATGTGCTCGGCCTTCCCGACGTGGGCCGAGCCCTGGAACATCACGTGCTCGAACAGGTGCGCGAACCCGGTCTTGCCCGGGACCTCGTGCTTGGAGCCGACGTTGTACCAGATGTTCACGGCCACCACGGGCGCGAGGTGATCCTCCGCGACGATCAGGCGCAGGCCGTTGGGGAGGCGCTCGTCGGTGAACTCGACGACGGGGACGGGCATGCGCGATGGACCTCGGGTGACGCTGGGTTGGGTCTCGATTGTATGGCGGCCCGGGACTTGACAGCCGCGCGGCCGATGTTAGATTACCGTCTAACACGAGTTCGATGACAGAGACACACATGACCCCCTCCCCTCGCCAGACCCAGCCGGCCGCACCGACCACCGAGCGTGGCCGCGCCATGGTCCGCGACGTGGGTGCGGGGTCGACCCTCCCGGCGCGCTTCGACGTCCGCACGGCCTACGACTTCGCGATCAGCCTCGCGACCGAGGTCGGCGAGCACGACGAGCTGCCGTCCGAGGACCGCCGCTGGCTGGAGCGCGCCCGCGCGGCCCTCCCCGAGAGCGTGCGGCCGGCCGTCGACTCGGAGCTCGCGATCTTCGGGTCCGGGCTGATCGTCGACCGTCCCGAGATCACCGACGCGACCGCCTTCGTCGACCTCCTCCGCGCGACCACCGGGCGCGCAGTTCGTGAGCGCGGTCCTCGCCGACCAGCTCCGCGACGCCGGCGCGCGAGGCCGAGATCGCCGCGGCGCTCGACGGCGACCGCACGGCGATCGACGCGGTCCTCGCCTCGTGGCCCGAGCACAAGCACGGCTGGCTGAGCCGGATCCTCAGCGACTCGGACGGGCTGGTCGGCGAGGTCGCCGACCTGATGAGCGCCTGGCTGCCGCTGTACCAGGAGATCGAGCCGCGGGTGCGCACGATCATCGAGCGCGACGTGGCGCTGCGCGCCGGCGACCGCAAGCGACTCAACCCCGCCGACCTCGTCGAGCGCACGACCAACGGCATCCGCTGGCTGTCCGAGCCCGGCGTCCGGCGCGTCGTCCTGGCGCCGTCCTACCTCGCCCGGCCGTACAACTTCACGTTCGCCGGCGGCGACTGGCGGATCTTCGTCTACCCGGTCGCCGACGCCGCGCTCGAGCCGGTCGACCCGCTCGCGCCGCCGGTCGGCGTGCTCCGCCTGCATCGCGCCCTGGGCGACGAGACGCGCCTGCGGATCCTGCGGCTGCTGCGCGACCGCGACTGGTACCTCACCGAGATCGCCGAGCGCCTCGAGCTCAGCAAGCCGACCATCAAGCACCACCTCGCGCAGCTCCGGGCCGCGGGCCTCGTGACGCTGACCGAGGAGGGCGGGCTGTCCTACTTCAGCCTCCGACGCGACCGCCTCGACGACGCGTCGTCCGAGCTCAAGCTCTACCTGTCCTAGAGATCCGATGCCTATTCATGCCGAGTTTCGACCTGACCGCGAGTTAGATGAACTCCTAACACACGTAAGACCACATCACGACCGAGAGGAAGCCGCGAGGATCCGTCCCATGCACGAGCCCATGCACCAGTCCGACGTCCACCCGCTGGTGGGCGACCGAATCCACGACCTGTACACGACATCCAGCGAGCTCCGCGCGAGCCGCGAGGCCGGAGCGGTCCACGACGAGGCCGGCCTGGTCACGCGCACCCGGCGGACGATCGGGCTTCGGCTGATCTCGCTCGGGAGCGCGGTTGCCGGCCACCAGGCGAGCGGCACGCAGGCCGCCCGCCGCCACGCCGCCTGACCCAGCCACACCCAGCCGGGCGGGCGCCCGGCATTCAGCGGGGCGGCCGGTCATGCCGCGAACCCCGGACGCCTTGCTCCTCGAGGCGGCCGGTGACGCGGATGGCCGGTCGTTTCGCGTTCGGCGAGGATCGCGGCAGGGACGTTCCCGGCGTCGAATCGAGGGCGCCGCTAGACTCCGGAACCGTGAGCCCTGCACGCATCGCCCTTCGCGCGTTCGGCGCCGCCGCCGCGGCCCTGCTGCTGGTGGTCGGCATCGCCGGCCCGGCGCTCGGCCACGCCGAGCTCGACACCGCCGACCCGGCCGACAAGGCCGTCCTCCAGACGCCGCCGACGACGATCACCATGACCTTCACCGAGGACCTCGACCCGTCGAAGAGCTCGTTCAAGCTCCTCGCGCCCGACGGGTCCACGGTCGGCACCGGCGGGGCCACGGCGATCCGGACGATGTCGCTGGACAACCTCGAGCTCGCCCCCGGCGCCTACCAGATCAAGTGGACGTCCGCGTCGGCCGACGACGGCGACATCGAGCGCGGCGAGCTGACGTTCACCGTCGCCCAGCCGGCGGCGAGCGCCAGCGCGAACCCGACGGAGAACGACGTGCCGTCGCCGAGCCCGTCGGCGTCGAGCCCCGCGGCCGCGACCCCGGCGCCGACGCCGGCGCCGTCGGCCGCGCCGAGCGCGCCGGCTTCGTCGACCAGCGACGTCCTGCTGCCGATCGTCGTCGGCCTGATCCTCGTCGGCGTCGTGGGCGCCTTCGTCCTGCGCCGAAGCCGCGGGGCGTAGCGCGACCGGGGTGGGCGTGATCGACGAGATCGGCGTCGTCGCGGCGCGCGCCCGGGCGCGCCTGCCGCGGACGGGTCTCGCCCGGCTGACCGGCCTGAGCCTCGGGCTCGCGGCCATCCTCGGCGCGCCGGCGGCCGTCACCGCGCACAACCTCTCGGCGGTCTACCAGAGCCCCCTCCCGCTCGCCGTCTACCTCGCGGGCGCCGCGACGACCGTCGCGCTCTCGTTCGTGTTCGTGCTCGCCCGGGACATGCGCGCGGCCCCGACGCCGGAGGGTCGCGTCGTCCACGTTCCCGCGCCGATCCGCATCGTGCTGCGCGTCCTCGGGCTCGTCGGCTGGGCGTGGATCCTCGTGCAGGGCGCGGCCGGCGGCACGTCGGAGGCGTCGGTCGCCTCGCTGTTCCTGTGGGTCTACGGCTGGGTCGGCGTCGCGATGCTGTCGGCGCTGGTCGCGCCCGTCTGGGAGTGGGTCGACCCGTTCGCGACCATCCACGACATGCTCGCCTGGGCGTTGCGCAAGGTCGGCGTCCAGGGCTGGGCCATCACCGACCTGCCGGCCGCGGTCCGCGTCTGGCCCGCGGTCGTCGGCCTCATGTTCTTCATCTGGCTCGAGCTCGTCGCCGTGGCCGGGACCGGCACGCTGACCGTGGTGCTCGCCGGTTACACGGTGCTCACCGCTCGCGCTCATGGCCCAGTTCGGGCGCGACCAGTGGCGCGCCCAGGGCGAGACGTTCACGGTCTGGTTCCGGACGCTGAACCGGCTCGCGGTCTACGGCGTGGCGCCCGCCGCGACCACCGCCGCGGCGCGCGGCGTCGACCCGGACGACGAGGATCCCGACGCCGTGGACGCCGCCGCCGTCATCCGCCGGCCGTTCGCGAGCGGCCTGCTCGACGCCGTCTGGGAGATCCCGCGCGTCGCCCTGGTCGCCATCGGCACCGCGTCGATCATCTTCGACGGCCTGTCGCAGACGGTCGCCTTCGCGACGGTCTTCGGGAACCCGGCGCTCGTCCAGAAGACCGTGATCCTGATCGTGTTCCTGTGGATCATCGCCGGCGCGGCGCTCGTCGTCGGACGGGCCGTGACCTGGGGCGCCATCGGCGCGGGACTGACGCCGATCGCCGTCGGCTACCTCGTCGCCCACTACCTGACGTACCTGCTCGTCGACGGCCAGCGGATCGTCGTCGCGGTCTCGGATCCCGCTCCAGAACGGCTCGGACCTGTTCGGCACGGCCTTCTTCCTGCCCAGCAACGCGTTCCTGCCACCCGGGCTGGTCTGGACCGCGCAGCTCGCGGCGGTCGTCGGCGGACACGTGCTCGGCGCGTGGGCCGGTCACGTCCGGGCGCAGCAGGACATGGCCGCGCTCGCCGCGTCGAAGCCGCCGCGTGACATGCGCCATCGCAAGATCAGCACGCCGAGCCGGCGACTCCCCAACGTCCGGCGCCGCGAGGTGCCCCTGGCGGTCGTGATGGTCGCGCTGACGACGCTGACGCTGTGGTCGCTCGGCCAGTCGATCGTGGCGGAGCCGGCGGCGCAGGTGCCGTCGAGCCTGACGGGCGAGACGGGCTCGAGCTAGGGCCGGGTCAGCCGCGAGCGCCCGCGGTTCCGGACGCTCCGGCCGCGACCGGCACGCCGCCCATCGGCACCCAGTCCGTGATCGGGCGGACCTTGGCGATCTCGTCGGCGATGTCGGGGGCGAGCGCCTCGGCCGCGGCCACCGCGGTCTCGATCGCGGTCAGGCACAGCACGCCCTCGGCGATCGCCGCGTGGCGGATGTCGGCGGCGTCGCGCACGGCGCCCGAGCGCGGCGTCGGCGTGTTGACCACGAGCCGCACGTGGCCGTCGGCGATGAGCTCGAGGATGCCGGCCTCCCCGGGCGCCGGTTCCGCGCCCAGCTTCGCGACCGGCGCGGCCTCGAACCCGGCCTCGAGCAGCAGCGGTGCGGGTCCCGGCCGTCGCCGCCAGCCGGTAGCCCGCGACGTCGAGCGCCCGTGCGAGGTCGAGCAGGCCCCACTTGTCGCGGTCGGCGATCGAGAGCAGCGCGAGCGGGGCCTCGCCCTCCGTCTCGGCGGTGCGGGGCGGGACGAGCGACGCCCCCGTGAGCGCCTTCGCCATCGCCACGCGCGGGTCGTCGGCGATGCCGATGACCTCGCCCGTCGACTGCATGAACGGCCCGACCGACGGGTCGACGCCCTTGAGCTTGGCCGTCGAGAACGCCGGCGCCTTGACCGCGACGAAGGTCGGGTCGGGCCGCAGGCCCGTCGCCCAGCCGAGCTCCGCGAGCGTCGCGCCGAGCGAGATGCGCACGGCGAGCTCGACCATCGGCACGCCCGTCACCTTCGAGAGGAACGGCACGGTGCGCGAGGCCCGCGGGTTGACCTCGATCAGGTACACGCCGTCCTCGCGCACGATGAACTGCGCGTTGACGAGGCCGCGGGCGCCGAGCGCGAGGCAGATCCGCTCCATCGTCCACACGATCAGGTCGCGGTCGCCCTCGGCGACGTGCTGCGGCGGGAACACGCCGATCGAGTCGCCCGAGTGGACGCCGGCGCGCTCGACGTGCTCGAGCAGGCCCGGGATCAGCACGCCCTTGCCGTCGCAGACGGCGTCGACGTCCACCTCGATGCCCTCGAGGAAGCGGTCGATGCGGACGGGCCGGTCCGGGTCGACGACCGCGGCGGCGGCCAGGTGCCGGGCCAGGTCCTCGGGCGAGTACGCGAAGTCGATGGCGAGGCCGCCGATGACGAAGCTCGGGCGCACGATGACCGGGTAGCCGATCCGCTCGGCGAGCGTCAGCGCCTCCTCGATCGACTCCGCCATGCCGCCCTCGGGCTGCGGGATGCCGAGGCGGTCGAGGAGCGCGGAGAACCGCGTCCGCTCCTCGGCCTGGTCGATGGTCTCGAGGCTCGAGCCGAGCAGCGGCACGCCCGCCCGGACCAGCGGCGCGGCCAGGTTGAGCGGCGTCTGCCCGCCGAACGCGACCACCGCCGGCAGCGAGCCGTACCCGGCCGGGCGCCCGCTCGACCCTCCACCCGACCGTCCACCGTCGATGACACCCGCGACATCGATGCCGTGGGTGTCATCGGGATCCGGGGCGCCATTGCCGGCCGCCCGTTCTCGAACGTGACGATGCTCAGCACGCTCTCCGCGTCGAGCGGCTCGAAGTACAGGCGGGTCGAGGCGTCGAAGTCGGTCGAGACGGTCTCCGGGTTGGAGTTGACCATCACCGCGCTCCAGCCCTCGCGCCGGAGCACGTCGGCCGCCTGGACGGCGCAGTAGTCGAACTCGATCCCCTGCCCGATCCGCACCGGGCCGCTGCCGATGACGAGGGCGGCGGGCCGCTGGACGGGCGGCGCCTCGGGCGGCGAGCCGGCCGACGCGTAGGTCGAGTAGAAGTACGGCGTCTCCGCCGCGAACTCCGCCGCGCAGGTGTCGACCATCGCGTAGCCGGGCTCGAGGCCGAGCGTCCCGCGGGTCGCGCGGATCTCGCCCTCCCCCACCCCGGCCAGCACGGCGAGGTCGCGGTCGGCGAAGCCCGCCCGCTTGGCGGTCGCGAGGAGCTGCGCGCCGTCCGCATCCTCGGGGTCGGCGATCCGCGCGCCGGCCGCGCGCACGTCCGCCTCCAGCCCGACGTTGCGGCCCATCTCGGCGAGGAACCACGGCGAGATCCCGGTGGCCTCGCGGATCGTCTCCTGGGCGACGCCGCGCCGCAGCAGCCCGAGCACCCGCCACAGCCGCGAGTCGGACGGCTCGACGAACTGGCGGAGCACGATCGGCGCCGCGGACCGCTGGGCGAAGCGGGTGCTCTCGCAGGCGTCGCCGCGCTCGTCGATCCAGCGGATGACGACGTCGTCGGCCGCATCGTCGTCGTCGGCCCCGGCGCCCGCGTACACGGCGGCGAGGTAGTCGAACGTCGGGCGCCACGACGGGTCCTCGCCGAGCGGCCCGGCCCCGGCCTGCTCGAGGCCGCGGAGCGCCTTGTTCAGCGCCGCCCCGAAGGTCCGGTCGATCGCCATCACCTCGCCGGTCGCCTTCATCTGCGAGCCGAGGCGGCGGTCCGCGGTCGGGAACTTGTCGAACGGGAAGCGCGGCAGCTTGACGACGACGTAGTCGAGCGCGGGCTCGAAGGCCGCGACCGTCGTGCCCGGTGACGACGTTGGGGATCTCGGCGAGCGTGCGCCCGGCCGCGATCTGCGCGGCGACCCGCGCGATCGGGTAGCCGGTCGCCTTGGACGCGAGCGCGGACGACCGCGACACGCGCGGGTTGACCTCGATCACCGCGTACTCGGTCGAGTCGGGCGAGAGCGCGAACTGGACGTTGCAGCCGCCCTCGACGCCGAGCGCGCGGATGATCGCGAGCGCCGCGGAGCGCAGCCGCTGGTGGACCTGGTCGGTGAGCGTCTGGACCGGCGCCACGACGATCGAGTCGCCGGTGTGCACGCCCAGCGGGTCGACGTTCTCCATCGAGCACACGGCGATGCACGTGTCGTCGGCGTCGCGCATGACCTCGTACTCGATCTCCTGCCAGCCGACGAGGCAGCGCTCGATCATCACCTGCTTGATCGGGCTCGCCCGGAGGCCCGCCCGCACCCGCTCCCAGTACGCCTCCTCGGTGTCGACGATGCCGCCGCCGGTGCCGCCGAGCGTGAACGCCGGCCGGATGATCGCGGGCAGCCCGATCGTCGGCGAGCGCCGCCTCCGCCGAGGCGTGCCGCGCGCGCCTCGTCCGGCCCCTCGACGATGAACGACGGCGCGTACGGCTGGTCGATCCGGTCGAGCAGGTCGCGGAACGCCTCGCGGTCCTCGGCCATCCGGATCGCCTCGAGCGGCGTGCCCAGGAGGCGGACGTTGTGGCGCTCGAGCACGCCGGCCTCGCGCGAGCGCCATCGCGAGGTTCAGCGCCGTCTGGCCGCCGAGGCCGGCGAGCAGGCCCTCCGGCTTCTCGCGGGCGATGACGGCCTCGATCGCGTCGACCGTCAGCGGCTCGAGGTAGACGGCGTCGGCGACGGTCGGGTCGGTCATGATCGTCGCCGGGTTGGAGTTGACGAGGATCGTGCGCACGCCCTCGTCGCGCAGCGCGCGGCACGCCTGCGTGCCCGCGTAGTCGAACTCGGCCGCCTGGCCGATGACGACGGGCCCGCTGCCGAGGATCAGCACCGACTCGGGCTTCGGGCGGTGCGGCCGGACGCGCGCCGCCACGGGGCCGTCGGTCACCGGGGCGTCCGTCACGCGCCCCGCCGGCACGCGGCGACGAACCGGTCGAACACCGCGAGCGCATCGAGCGGGCCCGGGGCGCCCTCGGGGTGGTACTGGACGGTCTCGATCGGCCGGTCCGCGTGCCGCAGCCCCTCGACGGAGCGGTCGTTGAGGTTGAGCTGGCTGACGCGGAAGCCCGACGACGCCGGCAGCGACCCGCCGACGACCTGGACCTCGTGGTTCTGCGCGGTGACCTGGACGTAGCCGGTGTCGAGGTCCTGGACCGGGTGGTTGGCGCCGTGGTGGCCGAACCGGAGCCGCGTGGTCTCCGCGCCCGCGGCCCGCGCCACGATCTGGTGGCCCGAGGCAGATGCCGAGCAGCGGGCGGCCGTCGTCGATGACCTGCGCGGGCGAGCGCGACCGGCGCCGTCGAGCCGGGCCGGGTCGCCGGGTCCCGGCGAGAACACGACGCCGCGCACGTCGGCCGCGAGCACGTCGCGCCGCCGTCGCCGTGTGCGGCAGGACGCGGACCCGCACGCCGCGCCGCCGCAGCGAGTTGACGATGTTCGCCTTGAGGCCGTAGTCGACGATCGCGACGAGCGGCTGGTCCGGGTCGTCGCCGACGTCGCGGACGGCCGCCGGCGAGACCTGGGCCACGAAGTCCTGGTCCTCCCAGCGCGGGACGGCGCGGGCCAGCGACGACGGCGACCGCGTGGTCGGACACGCCGGGTGCCGGTGATCACGCCCCGCAGGCAGCCGTTGGCCCGCAGGTGGCGGGCGAGGGCGCGGGTGTCGACGCCGGCGATCGCCGGGATGCCCGCGCCGCGCAGCATCGTCGCGAGCTGGCGGGCGTCGTCGAGCACCGCGGCCGTCGCGTGGGCCACGACGAGGCCGCGCAGCCACGGGCGCGCGCTCTGGTCGTCGTCGCGGAGCCGGCCGTAGTTGCCGATCAGCGGGTACGTCATCACCACGACCTGCCCCGCGTACGAGGGATCGGTGGCGATCTCCTGGTAGCCGGTCTGCGAGGTGTTGACGACGAGGTCGCCGCCCGCGGAGACGGGGGCACCGAACGCGATGCCGGGAAAGACGGTCCCGTCCTCCAGCGCCAGGAGGGCCGGCCCGGCGTCGCCGACCCGGGGGTCGACCAGCGCGTCGGCGCGGGGCAGCGGCGGATGCGGAACGGTCGGTGGGGCGATCACGGGATCTCGTGGAGCCGCGGCGTGGGGTCGCCGCTGGGTCGCGGCGCGACGGCGCCGCGTGCGGGCATGCGCACGAGCATCTGGCCTCCTACCCGGCCTCTCAGGACCGGAAGACCGGCCTCTCAGGACCGGCGATCAGGATGCCCGGAGCGTAGCACGCGACCGGGTCGCCGGTCGCGGCCGGAGCGTCGCCGCGGGCCGCCGCGTCAGGTGGCCGGCGACGGGGCCGGCGCGACCACCGGCGGCGTCGCCGGGAGCTCGGCGCGGAACACCGCGCCGTGCGGCTCGCGGTTCGCGACGCCGATCCGGCCGCCGTGGCGCTCGACGATCCAGCGCGCGATCGCGAGGCCGAGGCCCGTGCCACCCGACGGCGCGCCCGGCGCCCGCCAGAAGCGGTCGAAGACGTGCGCCATGTCCTCCTCGCGCAGGCCCGGGCCCTCGTCGGCCACCTCGATCCAGGCGAGCGCGCCCGAGCGACCGCACGGTGACCGTCACCGACGCCGCCGCGCGGGCTGTGCCGGACGGCGTTGTCGACGAGGATCGTCACGAGCTGGCGCAGGCGGGCCGGGTCGCCGTCGAGCATCGCCGGCTCCGGGTCGACCTGGACGTGGACGTCGCGCGCCGCGGCCATCCGGCCCAGCGCCGAGGCCGCGTCGAACGCGACGTCGCCGAGGTCCATCGGCATCCGCTCGAGCGCCACGGCGCCGGAGTCGGAGCGGGCGAGGAGCAGCAGGTCGTCGACCATCGCCGTGAGGTGCGAGACCTCCGCGTCGATGTCGTCGAGCGCCTCGCGCGACTCGGCGACCGGCCGGTCCTCGTGGCGGAAGACGTGCTCGAGCGACGAGCGGATCACCGTCAGCGGCGTGCGCAGCTCGTGCGACGCGTCGGCCGCGAACTCGCGCTGGCGGCGCAGGGCCGTCCGCTGTGCGCCGAACGAGTCGCGGATCGGCACCAGCGCGCGCTGCGCGTACAGCCAGCCGAAGACGACGGCGACCGCGACGACGATCACGCCGCCGACGAGCAGGACCGTGAGCAGCGCCTGCAGCGTCTCGACCTCGGTCGAGCGGTCCTGGAGGACCTGGAGGTAGTAGGTGTTGCCGTCCTGCTGGGCCGTGACGCCGACGGTCAGGACCCGCACCGGGACGGTCAGGGGTCGGCCGGGAGACAGCTGAAGCGTCGCGGTCCGGACGTCGGTCGACGTCGGGTGCGGCCTTGACCGCGTCGACGCCGCCCTGGATCGGCAGGCCGTCGGGCACGGGCACCGGCCGGTCGCCGACCTGCACCGGGGCGCCCTTGTCGTCGAAGATGAACAGGACGGTGTTGCCGCCGCCGAACACGAACCCCTGCTGCGGGCCCGTTCCCGGGTCGCCCGGTCGGGCCCTCGAGCACCGCGACGAGGGGCCGGGCGCGGTTCTCGAGCTGCTGGACGGACGCCGCCTCGAGCGAGTTGGCGACGGCCGCGTAGAGCGCCGCGCCGAGCACGACCAGGATGACGAGCGTGGACAGGCCGCTCCACGCCACGAGGCGCCAGCGGACGCGCCGGATGAGCCTCGCCTCGTCGGCGAGGGCCGCCTGCTCCGCGTCGTCGTCGCGGGGGTCGACCCGTCGCCCGTCAGCCATCGCCGAGGCGGTACCCCACGCCGCGGACCGTCTCGACCTGCGACCCCGCCTCCGCGAGCTTGGTGCGCAGGTAGTGGACGTAGGCGTCCACCGCGTTGGGCGTGACCGCGACGCTGAACGGCCACGCGTGGTCGAGCAGCTGGTCGCGGGTGAGGGTCTGGCCCGGGTGCCGCATCAGGGCCTCGAGCAGCGAGAACTCGCGCGGGCTGAGGTCGACGTTGCGGCCGTTGACGGTGACCCGTCGCGCGGCCTCGTCGAGGGTGATCGCGCCGACCTCGAGCCGGGGCTCGGGGCGTCGGGGCCCCGGCTCGGCGCGACGGGCGAGCGCGCGCAGGCGCGCCGCGACCTCCTGGTACGCGAACGGCTTCACGACGTAGTCGTCGGCGCCCGCGTCGAGGCCGGTGACCCGGTCGTTGACGGTGTCGCGGGCGGTGAGCATGAGGATGCTCACGTCGACCTGGTCGTGCCGCAGGCGGCGGGCCACGTCGAGGCCGGACATGTCCGGCAGCCCGATGTCGAGGATGACGGCGTCGAGCCCGTCGATGGCCGCCGGCGAGCTCGAGGCCGGTCCGTCCGTCGGGCGCGTGCTCGACGACGTGGCGGTCCTCCTCGAGGAGCCGGGTCAGGGCGCGGGCGAGGCGCTCGTCGTCCTCGACCAGGAGCAGGTGCATGGCTCGTTCAGGTCCTCGCTCAGGGCACGACGGTGACGTCGCTCGCCGTGCCGAGGGTCAGCCCGCCGTTCGCGGTGCCACCGTTGCCGCGTTCCCGTTGCCGTGCGCCGTGTGCCGTTGCTCGCCGTTCGGGCCGTTGCCGGCGTTGCCGTTGCCGCGCCCGAACCCGCCGCCGGCGAGCTGCAGGATCACGGTCTTGCCCGCGGTCACGTCCGACGACGTCGCGTCGGCCTGCTGATGGTACGTGGTCGAGGAATCGAGCCCGACGGTGATCGTGTTGCCGGTCGCGGTCTTGATGGTCACCGAGTCGGCGCCGATCGAGTCGACCGTGCCGGTGATCGAGAGGCCGCCGGCGCCGGCGATACCGAAGCCGCCGCCGACCGCCGTTGCCGTTGCCCGGGCGCGAAGCTCGCGTTGGGGCCGTTGCCGCCGGTGAAGAAGCGGCCGCCGTTGCCGCCGTTGGCGGTCGCCCCTGCGAGGCCGCCGTCGCGGGCGCGGTGGTCCGCCCGACCGCGAACGCGACGCCGGCGGTCGCGACGAGGACCGCCACGCCGAGGGCGATGTTGAGCACCGACGAGCCGCCGGACTTCTTGCTCGTCTTGGCCGGGCGGGCGAGCGTCGGGGCGCCGGCCGTGACCGGCGCCGGGACGGGCGCGGGCTCGGGCATCACGGGCGCGAAGGTCGGCATCGCGGCGGCCGGCATGCCGGCGGGCGGCCCGGGCTGGACCGGCGGGTACGCCGGCACCGGCTCGGTCGGCGAGCGGTCGGCGCTCGGGTTCGACGGATCGAAGGGCGAGGTCATGGACGGGGTCTCCTACTCGTAGCGCAGCGCGCTGATGGGGTCGAGGCGAGCGGCCTGACGGGCGGGCCAGACGCCGAACACGATGCCGACGCCGAGGCTGAACAGGAAGGCGACGGCGAGGGTGGTGGGACTGAAGGCGAAGGTGATCCCGCCGACGCGCGAGATCAGGGCCGAGATCGTGAGGCCGAGGACGATGCCGATCAGCCCGCCGAGCCCGGACAGGGTCAGCGCCTCGATCAGGAACTGCGCCAGGATGTCGCGGCGCCGCGCGCCGACGGCCTTGCGGATGCCGATCTCGCGGGTCCGCTCGCGGACCGAGACCAGCATGATGTTCATGATCCCGATGCCGCCGACGATGAGCGAGATCGAGGCGATCCCGCCGAGCAGCAGGGTGAGCGTCCCGCTGATCGCGTTGGCCGTCTGGAGCAGCTGCGACTGGTCGAAGATCGAGAAGTCGGCCGTGTCGGTCGGGGCGAGGTCGTGGCGATCGCGGAGCAGGGCCGTGATGTCGGCCTGGACGGTGGCCATCTGCGACTGGTCGGCGACGCTGACGCCGATCGTGCGCACGCCGTCGCCGGAGACGAAGTACTTGTGCACGATCCCGATCGGCACCATGACCTGGTCGTCGGGGTCCTGGAACCCGGCGCCGCCCTTGGGCTGGAGGATGCCGATCAGCTGGAACGGCAGGCCGCCGATCGTGATCTGGCTGCCGATCGCGCTGGCGTCGAGCTTGAGGTCGTCGGCGGTCGTGGCGCCCAGCACCGCGACCCGGAGGCCCTGCTCGACCGCGGTGTCGGTCAGGAACGACCCCTGCCAGACGTCGTAGGCGCGCACCTGGGCGTAGTCCGCGGAGGTGCCGATGATCGAGGTCGTGGTCGTCTCGCCGTCGGCGTCCACCACGGCCTGGGTCGTGGACTCGGGTGCCACGCCGGCCACGCCGTCGATCGCGCGCAGCGCGTCGGCGTCGCCGGTGGTCAGCGTGGAGCTCGCGCCGCCGTTCGCGCCGGCGGCGAGATCGTCAGCAGGTTGGTGCCGAGGCTCGACAGGCGCTGGGTGATGTTCGACGTCGTCCCCTGCCCGACGCCGACGAGCGCGACGACCGACGCCACGCCGATGATCACGCCGAGCATCGTCAGGGCCGCGCGGAGGCGGCCCGGTGCGCAGGCGCGAGAACGCCAGCCGGATCAGCTCGATGATCCTCACGGCACGAGCCGCCCGTCGCGGATGTGCACCTGGCGGCTGGCCGCGGCGGCCACCTCGGCGTCGTGGGTGATCATCACGATCGTGCTGCCCGCCGGTGGAGCTCGCGGAACAGGCTCGAGCACGTCGTGGCCCGAGGCCTGGTCGAGGTTGCCGGTCGGCTCGTCGGCGAGGATGAGCGCGGGATCGGTGACCAGCGCCCGGGCGACGGCCACGCGCTGCTGCTGGCCGCCGGACAGCTCCGACGGCTCGTGGGTGATGCGGTCGCCGAGGCCGAGGCGCTCGAGGGCCGCCGTCGCGCGGCGCGTCCGCTCGGCCCGCCCGACGCCCTGGTAGAGCAGCGGCGTCGCGACGTTCTCGAGCGCGCTCGTCCGCGGCAGCAGGTTGTAGGACTGGAACACGAAGCCGATCGTCCGGCTCCGGACGCGGGCGAGCCCGTCGTCGTCGAGGTCCTCGACCGACGTCCCCGCGAGCACGTAGGTGCCGGTGGTGGGCCGGTCCAGGCAGCCGACGATGTTCATCATCGTGCTCTTGCCCGAGCCGGACGGCCCGACGATCGCGAGGAAGTCCCCGCGGTGGACGTCGAGGTCGACGGAGCGCAGCGCCGGCACGGTCACGTGGCCCATGTCGTAGGTGCGGCTGATGTCGCGCAGGCTGATGATCGGCGGCTCGGCGATCACGGCTTGATCCGCCGCCGCCGCCGTTGACGACGACGCCGCCGCCGCCGAACGTGCCACGACCGCCGCCGCCGAAGCCGTTGGTCGTGCTGTTGCTGCTCGCGATGCGGTCCGCCGCGGTCCCGGTGACCACGGTGTCGCCCTCGGCGAGCCCGGACTTGATCTCCGCCGTCGTGCTGGTGACGAGGCCGACGGTGACCGGCTTCAGGGTCGGCGTGCCGTCGGCGCCCATGACCTGGACCCGGTAGTTGCCGGTCGTCCCGCGGAGGGCCGCGGCCGGGACCGTCAGCACGTTCGTCGCCGACGCCGTGACGATCGTGATGTCCGCGGTCATCCCGGCGCGCAGGGTGGTCGGCGCGCCCGTGAGGCTCACGGTCACCGGGTAGGACACGACGCTGCTCGAGCCGCTGCTCGTGCTCGACGTCGGGGCGATCGACGGTCACCTTGCCCGCGATCGACGCACCGATCGCGTCGACGGCGATCGTGGCGTCCTGCCCGACCGTCATCGAGCTGATGTCGGTCTCGACGACGTCGGCCGTGACCTCGTAGGCGGAGGACGCGATCGAGATCGCGGTCCCGGTCGAGTCGAGGCCCTTGGCGATGTTGACGGCGGTGACGACGCCGTCGATCGGGGCCTTCAGCACGGCGAAGCTGATCTGCTTGTGCAGGTCGTCGACGCTCTGCTGCGCCTGTCGCTTGCCGTTGAGGGCGTTGAGGCGGCCGATCCTGCGCCTGGCGGATGGCGTCCGTGCCGGAGGCGTCGGTGAGCTGCTTGTTCGCCTGCCGGAGCTGGATCGTCGCCGACTGGAGCGTCGACTGCGCCACGGCCAGCTGCCCCTGGAGGTCGGCGGTCGAGGCCTTCGCGAGCACCTCGCCCGCCTTGACCGCCTTGCCGACCTGGGCCGAAACCTCGGTCACCGACCAGGTCCCGGAACCGGCGGTCGCGCTGGAGTCCGAGGTGAGGACCGGCGCCGCCCCGAACCCGAGGTCGTAGCCCCGATTCGCGGCGATCGTCCCGGTGGCGGCGACGCTGTCGGTGACGTCGCCGGTCGACGCGGCGGCGGTCAGGTACTGGGTCGCGTTGGCGTTGCCGGCGAACGGCAGGCCGCCGCCGACCGAGACGAAGATGGCCGCGCCGCCGGCCACGACGAGCGCGGCGATCACGAGCAGCTTGAGCTTCATGGGCGTGACGGACCTCCCTGCGGGTCGATCGACGAGGACGGTGGTGGTGGCGCTCAGGCGCCCTGGCCCGACGTCGCCTTCGCGATGAGCGCGGCGGCGTCGTTGATCGGGATCGCGAAGCCCAGCCCCTGGGCCGTGGACGCGACGGCGGTGTTGATGCCGATCACGGCGCCCGTGGCGTCGAGGAGCGGGCCGCCGCTGTTGCCGGGGTTGATCGCGGCGTCGGTCTGGATGAGCCCGGTCAGGGTCGTCGGCTTGCCGGTCTGCTCGTCGGCGACGGTGACCTGGCGGCCGAGCCCGGACACGATGCCCTTGGTGACGGTCTCGGTGTACGTGCCGAGCGGGCTGCCGATGGCGATGGCGGTCTCGCCGACCTTGACGCCGGAGGAGTCGGCGATCCGCGCGGCCTTGAGGCCCGTGGCGTCGATCTTGATCAGGGCGAGGTCGTTGTCGGTCGCCTGCTCGATGAGCGTGGCCGGGTACGTGTGCCCGTCGAACAGCTCGACGCTGAGGCTCGTGCTGCCGTTGGTCACGTGGCGGTTGGTCAGGATGTAGCCGTCGGCGGTCAGGATGATCCCGGAGCCGATGCCCTGGGTCGGCTGGCCGAACGGCGAGAAGCGATCCGTCGTCATGCCGTCGGCGGTGATCGTCACGACGGACTCCTTGGCGTTCGCGACGACCGAGGTGAGGTCGTCCGAGGTGACCGTCGTGCTGCCGGTGCTGGTGGCCTGGGCCGTCGTCGTGGCGGCGGGCGCCGCGGCGGCCGGCGGCAGGAGCCGGGTGACGATCGCGGTCGTCCCGCCGGTGGCGAGCGCCGCGCTGAGCACGGCGGCGGCGATCACGGTGCCGACGCCGCGGTTGCGGCTGCGGGCCGACGCCGGCGCGCCGTTCACGGGCTGCACGGCGAAGCTGGCCGACGGGGCGGACGAGAAGGCGGGTCGATCGGGGCCGGCGGGCGGCGTCATCGGGCCCTGGGCTGCGGGTGCGGGCGTCGTCAGGGGCGCGGGCGGCGGTGCGTACCGGGGCCGATCGGTGTCGGGCGCCGGGTCCGCAGGCGGGAACGGTTCGGTCATCAGGGATGCGCTCCTGCGGGGCGATGCGGATCGATTGAGCCCAGTCAACGCCCGGCGCCTGAGATTGGCCTGAGAACCGGCGGGTCGACCTCGGCGGGCGGCTCTGCCTCCGCCGGGACGAGCAGCTCGTCGACCATCGGCGTCCACGCCATCCGCCCGGCGCGCGTGATCGCCAGGCCCCCGTAGCCCGGCTGGCGCGCGACCCACGCGAGCCCGCGCTCCCCCATCGCGAAGGCGGCGGTCGCGTACGCGTCGGCGAGCGCGAGCGTGGGACCGACCACCGACATGCTCGCGAGCTCGAGCGGGACCCGGCCGGTGTGTGGGTCGCGGATGTGACCGCCGCGCTCGTACAGGCCCGACGTCGCCACGGCGAGGTCGCGCGACGGCGAGGACGGCCGCGACGCTTCAGCGGCTCGTCCGGGTGCCGGATCCCGATCCGCCACGGACGCCCGGGCTCGGCCTCTCCGGCCGGCGAAGAGGTCGCCGCCCGCGGCGACCTGGAGGTTCACGCGCACCGGCGAGGCGCAGGAGCGCGACGGCCTCGTCCACCGACCAGCCCTTGACGATCC
This sequence comes from uncultured Chloroflexia bacterium, assembly GCA_963774695.1. GTDB lineage: Bacteria > Chloroflexota > Limnocylindria > Limnocylindrales > CSP1-4 > CAIXZV01. Next base: position 75,749 of record CAVZFY010000003.1, read on the forward strand.
CGGTGGTGTCGAGGCGGCCGTCCGGCCGGTGCCGCCGGGCGTCGAAGTAGCCGTCGGACCGGTCGCGCACCACGTCGGCGAGGGTCGCCATCGCGCGCACGTCCGGGCTCGCGTCGTCGAGCCGCAGCGTGCCGACGGCCACGCGGCTCGCCTCGCTGTCGGGCCGGTACAGGCTGAAGCGCCGGTCGACGTCGTGGAACCAGGCCACCGCCCGCTCGACGGCGTCCGGGTCGACGAACGGCGGCCGGACGTCGATCGTGACGGTCGTCCCCATCACGGGCTCGACGCGGAGCATCCGGTCTGCGGCGCCGCCCGTGCCGGGCGCGTCGGTGTCGCCGGACGTGCCTCCCGATCCGGTCAACCCGGGACGGGCTCAGCCATTGAAGCCGGCGGCGTCGAGCGCCGCCTGCAGCGACTCGGGCGTACGCCGAGCTCGTGAACGTCGCGCCGGAGACGCCGTCGATGTTCGCGCTCTGCGCCGACAGGGCCTGGCTGCTGAGGATCGGCTCGACCTCGTTCGAGATCTGCGCCGGAGCGGCCGCCCGACGGGCAGCTGGAGCGCGGTGACGGCGGTCAGCTTGCCGTTCTCGATGGTCACCGACACCTGGACGGGACCGTAGCGCGTGTTCACGGTCGAGCCGGACACCGTGCCGCTGCCCGTGACGGGCGCCGGCGGTCGTCTGGGGAGCTGGTCGACGTCCCGGCGTCCGTGCCCGACGACGACCCGGAGAGGGGTCGCTCGTGGACGAGCCCGATCGCGTCGCGGGCTCGAGCGTCGCGACGTCGCTCGGCGCCTGGAAGTTCAGCAGGAGCACGAGTGCGGCGGCGGTCAGTGCGAGGGCGAAGGCTCCGCGTTTCGGCACTGGTCAGGATCTCCGGAGCGGCTGGTGTCGAACGGTCCGCGAGCGGGTCGCGGGTGCTGGCCCGAGGTTCGGTCCAGGCGCTGAGAGGGTCGTGAGAGGGCTGGTCAGTAGCGAATCGCTCGGCGTGGACCTGGGCGACCGGGCACGCCGAGCTCGTCGAGCACGGCCTCCACCTTGCGCATGAACCCCGTCGGTCCGCACAGGTAGACGTCCTGCTCCGCGATGTCGGGCACGAGGCGCGCGATCGTCGCCTGGTCGAGCGGCGGGCTCGGCGGCTGCACGCTGTAGCCATCGTGGTGGCGCGAGCCGAACAGGTAGTGGATGCGGGCGCCGCGCACGCGGGCGAGCGTCTCGAGCTCGTCGCGGAACACGACGGCGTGCGGGCCGCTGGCCCGGTAGATGAGCGTGAGGTCGCCGGGTGCGCCCGGCAGGGCCTCGAGCAGGGCGCGGAGCGGCGTGATCCCGATGCCGCCGGCGATCAGCGTCACGGCCCGCCGCGTGCGCCGGGCGCCGGTCAGGACGCCGTACGGGCCCTCGACGAAGACCCGCGGTCCCGACCGCGAGATGACGGATCCGCGCGCTGTCGTCGCCCAGCTCCTTGACGGTGAACCGGAGCCAGCGCCCGTTCGGCGCCGACGAGATCGAGTACGGGTGGGCGCGCCACCAGCCGTCGCGGGTCAGGAAGCGGAGCATGAAGTACTGGCCCGAGCGGACGGCGAGGCGGTCGAGGTCGCGGCCCTCGAGGTACAGCGACACGACGCCCGGAGCCTCGTCCACCACGCCGGCGACGCGCAGGCGATGGCGCACCGAGGTCACCACGGGCACGCCCGACGCGGAAGGTCAGCACGAGCGCGGCGGTCAGGACGTACAGCGAGATCCAGTAGATCGCCGCCAGCTGGTCGTGGATGAAGTCCGCGCCCGTGAACAGCTGGTGCAGGAACGCGAGGGCGATGGCCAGGTAGGCGTAGAGGTGGAGCCCGTACCAGGTCTCGTACGACAGCCGGCGACGGGCGGCGCGCACCGAGCTCACGCCGACCATCACGAACAGCGCCGAACCCGGCGGTCGCCCACAGCACGTACGGATAGGTCGTCAGGAGCTTGACGAACTCCCCGACGACGCCGGTGCCGTCGCCCTGCGCGTACCCGATCGTCGTCAGCACGCCGTGGGCGCCGATCAGCCAGACCGTCGCGAACCCGAGCCAGCGGTGGGCCCACGCCAGGCGGTCCATGCCGAAGGCCTCGTCGAGCCACGGGCTGCGGCCCATGAGCACGAGCTGGATCAGGGCGAGATAGGTCCCGAGGAGGGCCGTGACCTGGCCGGCCGCGGTGAACGCGCCGCCCGGGCGTGCCGATCTGGTCGAGGCCGCCGTGGCGCACCCACATCAGGACGATGAAGACGCCGTTGGCGACGAGGAGCGCGGTGACGTCGACGGCGCGCGTGCCCCAGCGGCGCGGCAGGGGCACCGTCAGCGGGGTGAGCACGGGCTGGGTCGCCATGGCCGGGATCGTCGCTCAGGCCGCTGAGCAGCGGGCTGAGACCGCTCATCGGCAGGTCCCGGACATGGGAGCGCGGCGCTCTCGGCGGGGAGGAGATCGCCGGGAGTGCCGCGTCGATGTCCATTGAAGGCCTCTGGGCTGAGAGGATCCTGAGAACGCTCAGGCCTTCGCGAAATGGACCAGCAGCTCGAGGGTGCCGTGGTCCTCGACGGACAGCACGATCATCCCCTGGGGCGACTGGATCCCGTAGTCGGCGAACTGGATCGGCAGCGACCCGGCCACGCTGATCACGCCGCCGTCGATGCGGGCCTGGAGCGGGATCTGCACGCTCTTGGTCACGCCGTGGAGCGTCAGGTCGCCCGTCGCGGTGGCGTCGACCACCTGGCCGTCGGCAGGGACGGACCCGAGCTCGATCGGCTGGGTGAGCTTGAACGTCGCCGTCGGATAGGTCGCGGTCTCGATGCCCTGGCGCTGCAGCTGGCGGTCGCGGTTCGACTCGTCGCTCTGGAGCTGGGTCAGGTCGGCGGTGATGTCGACGGCGGTGATGCGTGGTGCCGTCGATGGTCATCGAGCCGGTGACGGCCGCGGTCCGCCCGACGGCCTCCTGGGCACCGACCGTGGCGAGCTCCTCCTTGACCCGGTAGCCGACGAACGTGCCGGTGCCGTCGCTGACGGAGCCGACCGACGTGTCGACGTTCCAGGTCCCGGAGATCCCGTCCGAGGACGACGTCGACGACGACGGCGCCGGCCGAGGCGGTGGGATCGGCGCTCGCGCCCGCGGGGTCGCCGAGGCCGCGACCGTCGGGTCGGCCGATGCCGCGGCGACCGGCGGGAGCGATGCCAGGGAGACGGGCGCCGGACCGGCGGGACGGAAGAACAGGTACCAGAGGCCGGCAGCGGCCGCGATGACGAGCGCGAGGAAGATCACGCCGACGACGATCGCGGGCCCGCGGGACCGGGTGGGCTGGCTGGCGGACATCGGTGATCTCCCTGGCGTGGCTGCTTCGGTGTCCCATGCAACCCGTCGGCCGTGAGAGTCGCATGAGACGGCGGCGACCGCCAAGGCACGGGCTGCCCGTTTCGTCCGACCTGGGTGATGGCTACGCCGGGCTCCGCCCGCACCATCGTCGCAACGACGGACGGACTCGCGCCTCGAGCGGGCGCAACGGAGGGACTTGACCATGGCGGATCGACTTGCCGCGCGCCGGGGGAACCTGCCGATCCCGGACCGGCAGCATCTCGGGCTGGTCACGTACGACGCCAAGGATCCGGACACGGCCTTCCCGCCGATCGAGGCGTCCTGCCGCCCGACGGCGCACCGAACGTGCTGATCGTGCTGCTCGACGACGTCGGCTTCGGCGCCAGCAGCGCGTTCGGCGGACCGGTGAACATGCCGACCGCGGAGCGGCTGCAGGGCGGCGGGCTGACGTACAACCGCTTCCACACGACGGCGCTGTGCGCGCCGACCCGGGCCGCGCTGCTCAGCGGGCGCAACCACCACTCGGTCGGCATGGGCTCGATCACCGAGACGGCGACGTCGGCGCCGGGCTCGAGCGGGGTGCGCCCGAACACGAAGGCCGCGCTGGCCACGACGCTGAAGCTCAACGGCTACTCGACGGCCCAGTTCGGCAAGTGCCACGAGGTGCCGCCGTGGCAGACCTCGCCGGTCGGGCCGTTCGACGCGTGGCCGTCGGGCGGCGGCGGGTTCGAGTACTTCTACGGCTTCATCGGCGGCGAGAACAACCAGTACTACCCGGCGCTGTACGAGGGCACGCACCCGGTCGAGCCGGAGAAGACCCCGGAGGAGGGCTACCACCTCACCGAGGACCTGACCGACCACGCCATCGACTGGGTGCGCACCCAGAAGGCGCTGGCGCCCGGACAAGCCGTTCTTCGTGTACTTCGCCCCGGGCGCGACGCACGCGCCCGCACCACGTGCCGCTGGAGTGGGCGGACAAGTACGCCGGCAAGTTCGCCGCGGGCTGGGACGCCCAGCGCGAGTCGATCTTCGCGCGGCAGAAGGCGCTCGGCGTCGTCGCCGCCGGACGCGCGAGCTGACGCCGCGCCCGGACGCGATCCCGGCCTGGGACGACATGGACGACGGCGCTCAAGCCGGTCCTGGAGCGGCAGATGGAGGTCTACGCCGGCTTCCTCGAGCACACCGACTTCCACGTCGGCCGCCTCGTCGACGCGATCGAGTCGATCGGCGCCCTCGAGAACACGCTCGTCTACTACATCATCGGCGACAACGGGGCCTCGGCCGAGGGCACCGTCAACGGCGCGTTCAACGAGATGGCCAACTTCAACGGCATGGCCGCGCATCGAGACCCCGGAGTTCATGGCCTCGGTCAAGGACAAGCTCGGCACCGTCGACGCGTACAACCACTACTCGGTCGGCTGGGCGTGGGCGATGTGCGCGCCGTACCAGTGGACCAAGCAGGTCGCCTCGCACTGGGGCGGCACGCGCAACGGCACGATCGTGCACTGGCCCGCGGGCATCACGCGCCAAGGGCGAGATCGCGCTCGCAGTTCACCCACGTCATCGACGTCGCGCCGACGATCCTCGAGGCCGCCGGGCTGCCCGAGCCCGACCTTCGTCAACGGCGTCCAGCAGGCGCCGATCGAGGGCACGAGCATGGTCTACAGCTTCGACGACGCGCGACGCGCCCGAGCGGCACGACCTGCAGTACTTCGAGATGTTCGGCAACCGCGGCATCTACTTCAAGGGCTGGAGCGCGGTCACCCGGCACAGCACCCCGTGGCTGCCCGACGGAGGTGCTGCCGCGCGCTCGACGACGACGTGTGGGAGCTCTACGACGGCATCGACCGACTGGACCCAGGCGAACGACCTCGCCGCCGAGCAGCCCGACAAGCTGGCCGCGCTGCAGCGGCTGTGGCTGATCGAGGCGGTGAAGTACAACGTGCTGCCGATCGACGACCGGCGCTTCGAGCGCCTCAACGCCGACGCATCGCCGGGCGGCCCGCAGCTGATCACCGGCAACCGCCAGGTGCTGTTCCCCGGCATGAAGCGCCTCAGCGAGCACAGCGTCATCGACATCAAGAACCGCTCGTTCACCGTCACCGGCGTCGCTCGACACGCCGGCGACGGGCACGGCGACCAACGGCGTGATCATCGCGCAGGGCGGCCGGTTCGGCGGCTGGGCGCTGTACGTCAAGCGACGGCCACGCCAAGTTCGTCTACAACGTGCTCGGCATGCAGGAGTTCGTCAGTCGCCGCGACCGAGCCGATCCCGCGCGGGCAGCCACCAGGTCCGCGCCGAGTTCGCCTACGACGGCGGCGGGCTCGCCAAGGGCGGCGACCGTCACCCTCTACTACGACGGCCGCGCCGTCGGCACCGGGCGGGTCGACCTGACCCAGCCGATGATCTTCTCGGCCGACGAGACGACCGACATCGGCGACGACTTCGGCATGCCGGTCAGCGCGGACTACGCCGGCGTCCAGCCGGTTCAACGGCCGCATCGACGTCGTCCAGATCGACGTCGGCGACGACGACCAGACCCACCTCATCGATCCCGAGGACGTCGCGCGGGTGGCCATCTCGCGCCAGTAGGCCGGCGACGCGGCTACGATCGACGTCCGCCGTCCAGCGGGTCGGCCGATCGCCGTCGGGAGCCGGGATGCGCAAGACCTATCGCGGCGACGCCATCGAGGTGTCGTTCGACCTCGACCGCTGCATCCACGTCGGCGAGTGCCTGCTGAGCCTGCCGGCGGTCTTCGACCTGCGGCGTCGACCGTGGATCGATCCGGATCTCGACGATCCGGACGCGGTTGCCGCGGCCGTCGAGCGGTGCCCGAGCGGCGCCCTGCAGTACCGGCGACTCGACGGGGGCGGCGCGGAGACCCACGGGCCGGCCTCGGTGACGCCGATGCGCAACGGCCCCCTCCGGGTCGTGGGCGAGGTCCGCGTCCGCCTCGAGGACGGCACCGAGGAGGTGCTTCCGCGGGCCACGCTGTGCCGCTGCGGTGGCTCGGAGCGGAAGCCGTTCTGCGACAACACGCACCTGAAGATCGGCTTCGAGGCGCCCGGGGAGCTGTTCAAGATCCGCCTCAGCCCCGTCCGGCCGACGATCCACGATCCGATGCCCGCCGCGGAGGATCCACGGGGCTCACCTGAGCAGCGGGTGATCTCGAGGGTGCTCGGGTCGCTAGTTGACCCCGCCCTTCCCGACCTTGCCGGCGCGCTCCACGCGTCGCAGCGCTTCGGGATCGAGATCGCCCTGCCGTTTGCCGTCCATGTCCGGCGGCGGACTGTCGTCTGACGGCGGCGAGGGCAACAGGCCCGCCACGGTCGCGGCAAGCCGCCTCACAGCCGCGAGCGCCGATGAGCCGCAGGGACATTGCGCTCCTCGGAAGGAGGCTGGTGAGCCGGCAGGGATTCGAACCCTGAACCTAGTGATTAAGAGTCACTTGCTCTACCGTTGAGCTACCGGCCCGGAACCGGCCGGAAGGATAGCGCATGTGCCTCGCCGCACGCGACGGCCGCGCCGTCCGGCGCCAGGCCGTTCAGCTGCCGGCGAAGGTGTCGCAGGCCGCCGGGTCGCCCGTCGAGAACCCCTTCTTGAGCCAGGTCGAGCGCTGCTCGGCCGATCCGTGCGTCCAGGTCTCGGGGTTGACCGCCATTCCGGCGCTGGCCTGGATCCGGTCGTCGCCGACGGCCGCCGCGGCCTGCAGCCCCTCGTCGATGTCGCCGGCCTCGAGGTCGCCCTCCTTGTAGACGGACTGCGCCCACACGCCGGCGAGGCAGTCGGCCTGGAGCTCGAGCTTGACCGACAGCGCGTTCCGCTGGCTCGGGTCCTGCTCCTCCGCGTCGCGCACCTGCGCCCCGATCCCGGACTCCTCCTGCACGTGGTGCCCGACCTCGTGGGCGACGACGTAGGCCTCGGCGAAGTCCCCCGGGGCGCCGAAGCGCTGCCGGAGCTCCTTGAAGAAGTCGAGGTCGAGGTAGACCTTCTGGTCGGTCGGGCAGTAGAACGGCCCCGTCTCCGAGCTGGCCGGGCCGCAGTCCGATGTCGTGCCGCCGGTGAACAGGACGAGCGTCGTGGGCTGGTAGGGCTTGCCCGCCCGCTGGAACGTGTCCGCCCACAGGCTGTTGGCGTCGTCGAGGACGTAGCCCATGAACTCGACCTCGTCGCCGTTGTTCGACAGGTCGGCCGTCCCGCCGGGCTCGGCCACGCCGGCACCACCCAGCTGGCCGAGCACCCCGCCGAGACCGCCGCCACCGCCGCCCGAGCCGCCGCTCGACAGCAGGTTGAGCACGATGATCGCGACGACGATCAGCAGGCCGCCGCCGCCACCGACCGACATCGGGATCGGGATCCCGCCCATGCCGCCGCCGAAGGTGCCGCCCGTCGCCCCCTGGCTCCGGCGGTCCTCGATGCCGCTCGTGTGTCCCCTGCTCCATCGCATCGCCGGATCGTGCGGTTCAGCGCATTACAACGACGTAAACGGTCGCGCGCGGCGCATGCCGCGGGCGACGTCACGCCGATGCGCCGGAGTAGCGGCGCAGCCCGGTCCGCCAGAGCAGGCGGGTGACGACGAGCAGCCCGACCGCGAACAGCGCCGCCAGCCCGAGGATCTCGGGAGTCAGCCGGCCGGTGAACGCCTGGGCGGGCACGGTGACGGCGAACGCGATCGGGACGAGGAACGTGAGGCCGATGCGCAGCCAGTCCGGGTAGATCGAGACCGGCCATCGCCCGGCCTGGTAGACGCCCGTGAACAGGTCCACGATCTCGTCCATGCGCACGATCCAGAACGCCGCGATCGTGAGGATGAGCCAGAAGCAGTAGACCATCGCGATGCCGAGCACGAGCGCGGCGACGAACGCGGCCATCCCGGTCGACGCCGATGCGTTCCCGGGATCTCGCGGGCGGCGATCGCGAGGATCACGATCCCGAGGACGACGTCGACGAGGTGCCAGATCCGGATCTCGCGCACGCTCGACGAGGACCTGGCCGTCGTCGGGCTTCGTGAGGACGTAGTCGAGCGTCCCCTGCCGGACGTCGTGGATGAGGCGCTCCATGTTCGGCTGGATGAACGTCCCGATGATCCCGCCGACCAGCGTGAACACGCCCATGACCGCGAGCAGCTCCGCGTGGGACCAGCCGTTGAGGTCCTCGACCTGGTTGAAGACGAGCGCCAGCACGACGAGCCCGGTCGCGAGCGTGATCAGCGACTCCACCACCTGGATCAGGAGGTTGGCGCGGTACTGGAGCTCGTTGAGCGCACCCACCCGGGCGAACGTCCAGAACAGCCGGAACGCGCGCATCAGCCGCCCACCGCGGAGTACCGCTTGATCGCGATCTTGAAGGTCCGTTGCGCGAGGCTCGCGCCGATGATGATCCAGAGCCCCTGCATCACGAGCCCGCCGAGGAGCACGGTCGGGCGGCAGGTCGCCGATCAGGGCCTCGATCGGGAACGCGAACGTGTACTGGAACGGCAGGATCGCGGCCAGCTGGCGCGCCCAGTCGGGCAGCAGCTGCGGCGGGACGAGGCGCCCGGACAGCAGCAGCTCGGCGGCGAAGTAGAGGCTGAACACCGGCCCGACCCGGGTCGTCCAGAACGTGACCATGCCGATGGCGGACTGGTTGAGCGACCGGATCAGGTAGGCGCCCCAGATCGAGATCAGGAACACGATCACGCCGAGCGGCGTGATGTGCGCCGTCGGGATGGAACAGCAGCGACAGGAAGTACGCGATCGGCAGCCACAGGACGATCACGACGACCTTCCAGCCGGCGAAGTAGCCGAGATCCCAGTGGATCGGGTGCACGGGCCGCAGCAGCTGGGCCGAGAAGTTGCCCTCGCGGACGCGCTCCTCCCAGCCGAACGGCGTGAACACGACGTTCATGTTCCGGACCAGCGTCCAGACGATGTAGTACGCGGCGAACTCGCCGGACGTGATCCCCTCGACCGAGCCGCCCTGCTGGTTCGCGACCGTCGTCCAGACGACGAGGTAGACGACCGGCTCGGCGATCATGCCGATCATGTAGAAGTAGTTCGCGGTGCGGTACTGGAACTGCTCCGCGATCGCGATCCGCATGGTCGTGCCGTAGAGGTCGATCCAGGCGCGGGCCTCGGTGGCGAGGTCCGGCGGGACGCGGATCGTCGTCACGGCGCGGGGTCCGCGATCGGCTCCGCGTCCGCGGGCTCCGCGGCTCTCGCCGGCTCGGCCGCGGCCTCACGCTGCGACGCGGTCGCCGAGGCGAACACGTGCTCGATCACGTCCTCGATCGGCGGATCCTCGATCGTGAGGTCGGCCACCGGCAGGTCCTTGAGCATCCGGGTCGTGACCTTCGGGGCGTCGGCGCGCGAGACGCGCAGGATCGTCCGGCCGTCCTCGTTGCTCATGATCTCGCCGTACTTCGACAGGTCCGGCGGAGCCTTCGCGCAGCGTGACGCCGATCGTCTTCGTCGCCGAGAACTGGTCCGCCAGGGCAGCGAGCTGGCCGTCGAACAGGATCCGCCCGTGGTGGATCACGATGACCCGCTTGCACAGCGCCTGGACGTCGGCCATGTAGTGGCTCGTCAGCAGGACGGTGGCCCCGGTGCGGCGGTTGTACTCGGCGACGAACGAGCGGATCCGCTTCTGGGCGGTGACGTCGAGGCCGATCGTCGGCTCGTCGAGGAACAGGACCTGCGGCCGATGCAGCAGCGCGCCGCAGATCTCGACCTTCATCCGCTCCCCGAGGGAGAGGTTGCGGACCGGCTTGTTGACCAGGTCGCCGAGGTCGAGGAGCTCGATCAGCTCGTCCCGCATCTCGATGAACTCCGGCTTCGGCAGCCGGTAGATCGCCCGCAGCAGGTCGAACGAGTCGAGGGCGGGCAGGTCCCACTGCAGCTGGTTCCGGTTGCCCATCACCATCGTGATCCGGCGCAGGAACTCGCGCTCCCGCTTCGACGGCGTGTGGCCGAGCACGCGCGCCTCGCCCGACGTCGGGTACAGCAGCCCCGACAGCATCTTGAGCGTCGTCGTCTTGCCGGCGCCGTTGGGCCCGAGGAAGCCGACGACCTCGCCGCGCGGGATCTCGAAGCTGATGCCGTCGACCGCGGCGATCTCGCGGGTCTCGCGCCGCACCAGGCTCTTCGTCGCGGCGCGGATCCCCGCCTCGCGGACGGGCACGTCGAAGGTCTTGCGCAGCTCGACCGCCCAGACGGCGACGTCCGCGGCGCCGGCGGTGCCGATGGGCGGCTCGTCGGGCGCGACCCCCACGGCCCTCCCCGTGCCGGCGTCCGTCACTGGTTGTCGATCTGTGCGCGCTGGAGGCGGCCGCTGTAGTCGACGTAGACCGCCTTCCACTCGGTGAACGTGTCCAGCGCCACGTGGCCGGCCTCGCGGTGGCCGTTCCCGGTCTGCTTCCAGCCACCGAACGGGAGATGCGTCTCCGCCCCGGTGGTGCCGGCGTTGACGTAGACGATGCCGGTCTCGAAGTCGCGCATGGCGCGGAAGGCGGCGTTGACGTCGCGGGTGAAGATCGACGCCGACAGGCCGTATCGGACCTGGTTGGCGGCCGTCATCGCCGCGTCGTAGCCGTCGACCGGGACGACGGACAGCACGGGCCCGAAGATCTCCTCCTGCGCGATCCGCGCCATCGGCTCGACGCCCGAGAAGATCGTCGGTGCGAAGAAGTGGCCGTTCGCGAGGTCGCCGTCGCCCGCCCGCTCGCCCGCCCGTCACCAGCTCGCCTTCGCGGCGGCCGATGTCGACGTAGCGCTCGACCTTGTCCACGGCCTTGCCGTTGACGAGCGGCCCGACGTCCGTCGCGTCCAGCAGGCCGTCGCCGAGGCGCAGGGCCTTCGCCCGCGTCTCGAGGCGGCCGACGAGCTCGTCGGCGACGGGCCGGTCCACGATCACGCGGGAGCACGCCGTGCACCGCTGGCCCGTGGTCCCGAACGCCGACCAGAGGATCCCGTCCACGGCGAGGTCGAGGTCCGCGTCGCGCAGGACGACGACGGCGTTCTTGCCGCCGAGCTCGAGGCTGAGCCGCTTGAGCAGCCGGCCGGCCCGTTCCGCGATGCCGCGCCCGGTCTCGACGGAGCCCGTGAACGAGATGACCGGCACGTCGCGGCTGTCGACGATCGCGTCCCCCACCGCCTCGCCCGACCCGGTGACGAGGTTCACGGTGCCCGGCGGGAAGCCCGCCTCCTCCATCAGCTCGACGAGGAGCGTCGCGCAGTGCGGCGCCTCCGACGAGGGCTTGAACACGACGGTGTTGCCGGCGACGAGCGCGGGCATGGTCTTCCAGCACGGGATCGCCATCGGGAAGTTCCAGGGCGTGATGATCCCGGCCACGCCGATCGGCTGGCGGATGCTCATCGCCCACTTGTCGGGCAGCTCCGACGGCACGGTGTCGCCGAACATCCGCCGGCCCTCGCCCGCCATCAGGAAGGCGATGTCGATGCCCTCCTGGACGTCGCCGCGCGCCTCGGAGATGACCTTGCCCATCTCGCGGGTCATCGCCCGCGCGAGCCGCTCCTTGTGCTCGGCCATGAGCGCGCCGAAGCGGTACAGGATCTCGCCGCGCTTGGGCGCCGGGGTCGCGCGCCAGGCCGGGAACGCCATGTCCGCGGCGCGAACGGCCATCGCGACGTCGGCGGCCGTGCCCGCCTGGAAGCGCCCGACGACGTCCCGCGTGTCGGCGGGGTTGACGCTCTCGAACGTCTCGCCGGACACGGAGTCGACCCATCGGCCGGCGATGAACAGGCGGTGCGTGGCGGGCGGCGCGGCGACCTCGGTCAATGCGGGCTCCTCGCTGGCCATGTGGTGCCCGACGATATTCCGGGCCGCGGCGCGCACCGTCAAGTCGTTTCGCGACGGCTGTGCATCATGCCGATCGCGTCGTTCGGTCTCTGGGCGTCCATAGCACCCTGAGTGCTCAAGCGCGGCGAATTGGAGGCATTTCGGTCGCTGCGTCGGCCGCTCGCGAGCTCTGCGAGCACTCCGAGTGCTACGAGGGGCGACAACACGAGCCAACGTGCGGGTATCGACGCCGGAATCGCGACACGTAGCAGTGAGAGTGCTACGCCCGCAGGATCGAGACGGCTGACGTCGCCGCGCTCAGACCCGCTCGAAGGCCATCGCGACGGAGCCGCCGCCGCCGAGGCACAGGGTCGCCATCCCGTAGCGGCCGCCGCGCCGCTCGAGCTCGTGGAGCAGCGTCGCGACGATCCGCGCCCCGGACGCCCCGATCGGATGGCCGAGCGCGATCGCCCCGCCGTTCACGTTGACCTTCGACCAGTCGAACCCGAGCTCTCGCCCGTCCGCCAGCGTCTGCGCGGCGAACGCCTCGTTGATCTCGATCAGGTCGTACGCGTCGACCGGCAGCCCGGTCCGCGCCTCGAGCCCGCGCACGCCCTGCACCGGCGCGAGGAACAGCCACTTCGGCGCCACCTCGGCCTGGGCGTAGCCGACGATGCGGGCGAGCGGCTTGAGCCCGTGCTGCTCGACGGCCCGCTCGGAGGCCACGACCGTCGCCGCGGCGCCGTCCGTGATCCCCGGCGCGTTGCCGGCGGTGACCGTCCCGACGGTGGCCGAACCGCGATCCTCGCCCGTCGGCAGGTCGAACGCGGGCGCCAGCCGCGCGAGCGCCTCGGCCGTGGAGTCTCGCCGCGGGCTCTCGTCGACCGTCACGACCGTCTCGCGGCCCTTCGCGTCGCGGATCGTGACCGGCGCGAGCTCGGCGTCGAAGCGCCCCTCGTCGATCGCGGCGACCGCGCGCCGATGGCTCTCGAGCGCGAACGCGTCCTGGTCCTCGCGCGAGACGCCGTCCTTGATCGCCACCCGCTCGGCGTGCGTGCCCATGTGGCAGTCCTCGACGCTGCACCACAGCCCGTCGAGCACCGTCGAGTCCTCGAGCGTGCCGTTGCCCAGGCGGTACCCGAAGCGCGCGCGACGCAGCAGGAACGGCGCCTGGTTCATCGACTCCATGCCGCCGGCCACGAACACGTCGCCGTCGCCGGCCCTGATCCCGGCGGCCGCGAACATGATCGACTTGAGCCCCGAACCGCAGACGCGGTTGATCGTCGTGGCGGGCGTCGTGTCGGCGAGCCCGGCCCGCAGCAGCGCCTGGCGCGCGGGCGCCTGGCCGGCGCCGGCCTGCAGCACCTGGCCCATGATGACCTCGTCGACCCGGGCGTCCGCCGGAAGGCCGGACCGCTCGACGGCCGCGCGGATCGCGACCGCCCCGAGCTCGACCGCCGGGACCCCCGAAAGCGAGCCGCCGAACTTGCCGATGGGCGTGCGCGCGGCACTGACGATGTAGGCGTGGCCGTCGGGGCCGCTCACGGGTTCCATGGCCCGAATGTACACCGGCCCCGATCGCGACCCTACCTGGGGTAGGTGTGGAACCCCCGCCCGGTCTTCTGTCCGAGGTGTCCGGCCGCGACGAGCTCCTCGAGCACCGCCGGCGGCTCGAACTGCGGCTGCCCGAAGCCCTCGTGCAGCACGTGGAGGATCCCGAGGCACACGTCGAGCCCGATGAAGTCCGCGAGCTCGAGCGGCCCCATCGGGTGGTTGAGCCCGACCTTCGCGCCGGTGTCGATGTCGTCGGCCGTGCCGAGGCCCTCCTGGTAGGCGCGCATCGCCTCGGCGAGGAACGGCATCAGGATGCGGTTGACGATGAACCCCGGCCGGTCGGCCGAGACGATCACCTGCTTGCCCAGCTCCGCGGCGAGCGCCCGGATCGCGGCCTCGGTGCCGTCGTCGGTGGCGCTGCCGCGGATGAGCTCGATCAGCGGCATCACGGGCACCGGGCTGAAGAAGTGCATGCCGACGAAGCGGGCGCGTCGCGGCTCGGAGACGGCGGCCGCGAGGCTGTCGATGGCGATCGACGAGGTGTTGGAGGCGAAGATCGCGCCCGCCGGCGCGACGAGGTCGATGTCGGCCCAGAGCCGCGACTTGACGTCGAGGTCCTCGAACACCGCCTCGACGACGAGGTCGGCGTCGCGCGGCAGCCGTCGAGGTCGTCGGTCGGCAGCAGTCGGGCCAGCGTCGCGTCGCGGTCCTCCGGGGAGAGCCGCCCCTTCGCCACCGACCGCTCGAGGTTCCCCGCGATCCGGTCCCGCCCGGCGACCGCCCGTGCGAGGTCCGGCTCGTAGAGCGCGACGCGCTTGCCGACGGCCGCGTGGACCTGCGCGATCCCGTGGCCCATGAGGCCGGCGCCCGCCACGAACACGCGCTCGACGCTCATCGCTCGCCCTCCCTCGCGATGGCGGCCAGCAGCTCGTCCGCGGCCGCGTACGGGTCCTTCTCGTGCGCCGCGACCGCGAGGATGGCCGCGTCCGTGCCCCCGGCGAGCGCCGGCGTCTCGAGCCGGGCCCACAGCCGCTCGACGAGGACCGCGCGCACCTGCGCCGTCGCGCGAGCCTGGCGGGACGGCGACGCGGCGCCGTCGGCGCCGCCCGCGCGGTGGTGCTCGAGGGCCGCGATGAGCGCCGGGATGCCATCGCCGGTGAGCGCCGTCGTCACGAGGACGACCGGACGCTTCGGCAGCGGGCGCGACGGGTCCATGTCGCGCCGCGCGACCGTCGGCACGAGCATCGCCCGCAGCTGCGCGGCGGTCCGTTGCGCGCCCGGCCGGTCGCCCTTGTTCACGACGACGATGTCGGCCACCTCGAGCAGCCCGGCCTTGATCGCCTGGACCTCGTCGCCCATCTCGGGCGCCTCGAGGACGACGGTCGTGTCGGCCGCCGCGGCGACCTCGACCTCGCTCTGGCCGGTCCCGACGGTCTCGAGCAGCACCACGTCGAACCCGGCCGCGTCGAGCACGGTCGCCGCCACCGTGGACGTCGCGGCCAGCCCGCCGGCGTGCCCGCGCGACGCCATCGAGCGGATGAACACCCCGTCGTCGCTGGCGTAGGACTGCATCCGCACGCGGTCGCCGAGGAGCGCGCCGCCGGTGATCGGCGACGAGGGATCGACGGCAATCACCGCGACCGTGCGCCCGGCCTCCCGCATCGCGGCGATCAGCGCGGCCACGAGCGTGGACTTGCCGGCGCCCGGCGGTCCGGTGATCCCGATGAGGTGGGCCCGGCCGGCGACCGGGTACAGGCGGCGCAGCGCGTGCTCGGCGACCGGCGTGTGGTTCTCGACGGCCGTCAGCAGGCGGGCCAGCGCGCGTCGATCGCCCGCGCGGGCGGCATCGGCGAGGGCGTCGGCACGCACCGCCGGGGTCTCGGCCACGTCCCCGCCGGCCCGGCTACTCGCGCGGCTTCGCGTTGCCGCGGATGAAGTCGGCGACCTCGCGGATCGTGGTGCCAGGCCCGAACACGGCCGCGACGCCCTCGGCCTTGAGCGGCGCGACGTCGTCGTCGGGGATGATCCCGCCGACGGTGACCAGCACGTCGTCGAGCCCCTTCTCCTTCAGCTGGCGGCAGACCTTCGGCACGAGCGTCATGTGCGCGCCCGACAGGATCGACAGGCCGACGACGTCGACGTCCTCCTGGAGCGCCGCGGTCACGATCATCTCGGGCGTCTGGCGGAGGCCCGTGTAGACGACCTCGAAGCCCTCGTCGCGCAGGCCCCGCGCGAGCACCTTCGCCCCGCGGTCGTGCCCGTCGAGGCCGGGCTTGGCGATCAGCACCTTGATCGGTCGATCGGTCATGGCGCGATTGTAGGCGGGCGCATCCCGCGATCGGACCGTCGCGCGCTCAGGCGTGGTGCGCGGCCTCGAGGCGGCTCCGGTCCGACGACTCGAGCTGGAACGTCGAGTGCTCGATGTCGAAATCGCCCGACAGGCAGCCGCACAGGTAGTCGAGGACCGTCGGCGGGCTGGCGTCGGCCTCGAGCACGACGTGCGCCGAGACGACGTTCATCCCCGAGGTGATCGTCCAGGCGTGGAGGTCGTGGACGTCGGCGACCCCGGGCGCCTCGAGGATGTGCGCCCGCACGTCGCCGAGGTCGATGCCCTTGGGCGACGCCTCGAGCAGCACGTCGACGGCGTCCTTGAGCAGCGTCCAGGTGCGGGGCAGGATCAGCACGCCGATGAGGACCGACGCGATGGCGTCGGCGCGCACCTGGCCGGTCGCGGCGATCACGAGCGCGGCCACGATCACGGCCGCCGAGCCCACGAGGTCGCCCATCACCTCGAGGTAGGCGCCGCGCATCGGCAGGCTCTCGCGCTGCGCGTCGCGCAGGACCGCGAGCGAGATCCCGTTGGCGACGAGCCCGACGACGGCGACGACGAGCATCAGCCCCGCCTCGATCTCCGGCGGCGAGTTCCAGCGTCGCCACGCCTCGACCAGCACGTAGGCCGCCACCGCGAACAGCAGCATCGCGTTCACGACCGCGGCGAGGATCTCGAGGCGCATGAGCCCGTACGACCGGTTGCGGTTGGCGGGCCGGGCGGCGAACCAGATCGCGACGAGCGTGAGGCCGATGCCGGCGAGGTCCGTGAGCAGGTGGCCGGCGTCGGCGATCAGCGCGAGGCTGTTGGCGGCGATCCCGCCGACGAGCTCGAACAGGAAGACCGCGAGCGTGATGCCGAACACGATGCCGAGCCGGTTCCGGCTCGCCGCGGCGGGCGTCACGTGCGTGTGGGTCATCAGCGGGACGTCACGCCCCCGGTGCCGGCCGTCCGAGGTGGGCGAAGAACTCGGCCCGGGTCTTGTCGTTCCGGCGGAACAGGCCCAGCACGGCGGCGGTCGTCATCACGGTGCCCGGCTTGCGCACGCCGCGCATCGCCGCGCACAGGTGGGTCGCCTCGACGACCACGCCGACGCCCTTCGGCTCGAGCCGCTCCATCAGGAAGTCCGCGATCTGCTGGGTCAGGCGCTCCTGGACCTGGAGCCGGCGTGCGTACATCTCGACGACCCGCGGGATCTTCGACAGCCCGATCACCCGGCCCTCGGGGATGTACGCGACGTGCGCGTTGCCGAAGAACGGGAGCAGGTGGTGCTCGCAGAGGGAGTAGAACGGGATGTCCTTGACGACGACCATCTCCGAGTAGCCGACCTCGAACACGGCCCGGTTGATCAGCCGCTCCGGGTCGACGTGGTAGCCCGCCGTCAGCTCGGCGTACATCCGGTGGACGCGGTTCGGGGTCGTCTTCAGGCCGTCGCGATCGGGGTCCTCGCCGATCTCGATCAGGATCTCGCGGACCGCGGCCTCGATGCCGTCGGCGGGCGCCGAACCGTTCCGGTCGCCGTCCGCCCCGTCGACGTCGTCGCCGATCTCGCTCTCGATCTCCTCGACCAGCTCGCGAACGTGGTCGGGCAGGTCCCTCGTCGTGCGGCCCGAAGCGGATTCGCTCATCGGTTCGATGGTAACGCGTGCTCAGCCGAGGTCCGGCCGGCGCGGGTCGTACGGCAGGCCCTCGGCGCCGCGCAGCCACGTCCGGGCGTTGTCGCCCAGCGCCGGGACGTAGTAGCCGCCCTCCTGGATGATCACGAGCCGCCGGCCGAGCGCGGCGACGCGCCGGCCGACCTCGTCGTACACCGGCGTCGTGAGGGCGAAGTCGCCGATCGGGTCCTGGCCGAAGGTGTCGAACCCGAGCGAGACCACGACGACCGAGCCGCCGTGACCGGCGATCCGCTCGAGGCCGACGTCGAGGGCGTCGAGGAACGCCGTCGTCGGTCAGGCCCGCCGGCAGCGGCAGGTTGAGGTTGGCGCCCGCGCCCGGGCCCTCGCCGGTCTCGTCGGCGCGACCGAGGAAGTACGGGTACTGCCGCTCGGGGTCCGCGTGGAGCGAGACGTACAGCACGTCGCCGCGGCGCCAGAAGATCTGCTCGGTGCCGTTGCCGTGGTGGTAGTCGAGGTCGAGGATCGCGACGGGCTCGCCGGTCCGGCCGACGATCGCCTCGGCCGCGATCGCCGCGTTGTTGAAGTAGCAGTAGCCGCCGTACATCGACCGCGCGGCGTGGTGCCCGGGCGGCCGGCACAGCCCGTAGGCCGCGGTCTCGCCGCCGAGCACGAGGTCGACGGTGGTCAGGGCGACGTCGACGGCGGACCGCGCCGCCGCGTACGTCCCGGGCACGATCGGGGTCGAGGTGTCGAGCGCGCGATAGCCGGACCGGCCGCCGATGTGGGCCGGCTCGCGGCGGACGGCGTCCGACATCCCCTCGAACGCGAGGAACGACGCGATGGTCTCCGGGGCCATGAAGTCCTGGGTGATCCCGGCCCGCCGCGTCTCGGGCCAGGCCTCGCGCAGGAACGCGAGCAGCCCCGGATCGTGGACGGCGGTGATCGGGTCTTCGCCGTGCTCCGTCGGCTCGACCAGCTCGAAGGCGTCGTCGGCCGCGAGGGTGGCGCGGATGCGCTCGGCACGCTCCGAGACCTCGCTGGCGGGCACCTGGACGCCGTAGATGGTCTGCGTCCGGATCTCGTGGCCGAGGTGGACGGGCGAGTAGACGACGCGCATGCCGCGATCCTAGCGGCGCCCGGGCCGCGGGTTCGGGCGACTCAGCCGTCGGTCGCGGCGCCCTCGAGGATCGCGGCCGTGACCTCGGAGGGGCGGTAGCGCATCAGGTTGTGCGCGGCGCCCGGATAGCCGGCGAGCCGGATCGGCGACCGTCCCGCCGCGACCCGCGCCTCCCCGCACCGGCGCAGCTCCGCGAGGCGCGCGCCGTTGTCGCCCGATCCCAGCGCGATCAACGCCGTCACCGGCGCCTCCACGACGGCGAGGACCGGCGCCGGGTCGTACGCGAACATCGTCCGCACGATCGCCTCGACGACGTGTGGCCGCACCGCGCGGACGACGTGCCCGGCGGCCGTCTCGACCACGCCGTCCCTCGCCGCGCGGTCCTGGTCCGCGTCCCAGGTGGACGGGTCGAAGCCGCGCCGGTCGCCGAGCCAGGCGTCCATCGAGCGGAGGACCTCGGGCGGCTCGTCGAGGCCGCGCAGGAACTCGTCCACGTCGAGGTCGGTCGTCGCCTCGAGGCGCTCCCAGCCGCCGTCGACGAGCACGACGCCGGCACACCGCGGGCCGAGACGCGCGGCCGTCACGGCCGCGACGATCGCCCCGAACCCGTGGCCCGCGACGACGATCGGCCCGCGCGCCGCGAGCCCGGACCCTTCCGCCACGGCGATCGCGTCGGCCGCGAGCGTGTCGGCGTCGTAGCCCGCCATCGGCGCGTCGGAGAGGCCCTGGCCGCGCAGGTCCGCGACCACCGTGGCGGTCGCCGATCGCGAGCCGCCGCGCGACGGGCGCCCACGACCACGCGGGCTGGAGGAGCCCGGGCAGCAGCAGCACGCCGGGCCGGCTGGCGGCGGATCCTGGCCCGCCGAGGGACCGCCCCAGTCGTGGAAGTGCAGCCGGACGTCGCCGTCGGCGAGGACGACGAACCCGTCGGGCTCGGCGTCGGGATCGGGCGCCGGCGCGACGCGTTCGTCGGGCGCCCACGGGACGATCCCGTCCACGCGGTCGGCCGGTGGCTCGGGCGTGGCGGTCATCGCGGCTAGGATACGGGCGCGATGGCGAAGCGCAGGCGCGGCTCCCGATCGGCGGCGGCGCGGCCGCGCGTCCCGCGCCACGAGCGGTTCGAGCACCTGGTCGACCGCGCGATCGCCGGCATCCCCCAGCCCTTCCGCGCGGAGCTCGACGATGTCGCGATCGTCATCGCCGACGATCCCTCGCCCGAGCAGCTGCGCGAGAACGGCCTCGAGGACGACGAGACGCTCTACGGCCTGTACGAGGGCGTGCCCCGATCCGAGTGGGGCGCGGACTCGGTCCCCATGCCGACGCGGATCCTGCTGTTCCGGCTGCCGCTCGAGGAGGACTTCCCGCACCCGGACGACCTCGCGGACGAGGTCCGGATCACGATCCTCCACGAGCTCGCCCACCACCTGGGCATCGAGGACGAGGATCGGCTCGCGGAGCTGGGGATCGACTAGAGCTCCGGGAGCGGCGCCGCCATCGCCAGCAGCTCGCCCAGCCGCTCGACCGCGACGTTCCCCCCGGACAGGATCACGCAGACCCGGTCGCCGTCGCGGATCGGGATCGCGCCGGTCAGCACGGCGGCGAGCGCGGCCGAGCCCGCCGGCTCGAGGACCTGCTTGAGCCGCTCGACCCCGAACCGCAGCCCCGCGAGGATCGTCGGGTCGTCGATCAGCACGACGTCCTCGACGTAGCGCTGGACGACGTCGAGCGCATACCGCCCGGCCGACGGCGCCCCGAGGCCGTCGGCGACGCTCACCGGCGCGACCCGCACGGGCTCGCCCGCCTCGAGGCCCCGGGTCATCGCCTCGGACCCGACGGGCTCGACGCCGTAGACGCGCACCGACGGCCTGCGCTCCTTGATCGCGGTCGCGACGCCGCCGATCAGGCCGCCGCCGCCGATCCCGGCCACGACGACGTCGACGTCGGGCAGGTCGTCGAGGATCTCGAGCCCGCACGAGCCGTTCCCGATCAGGACCTCGGGGTCGTCGTACGGGTGCACGAGCGTCAGCCCGCGCTCCGCCCGGAGCACCTCGAGGTGCGCGAGCGACTCGCCGACGTGCGTGCCGTGGAGGACGACCTCGGCGCCGTAGCCGCGACACGCGGCGACCTTGGACGCCACGGCGCCGACCGGCATCACGACCGTGACCGGCACGCCGGCCTGCGACCCCGCCCACGCGTAGGCCTGGCCCGCGTTCCCGGCCGAGATCGTGATCGCGCCGCGCGACCGCTCGTCGGCCGTGAGCGACGAGATCCGCGCCAGCGCCGCGCGCGGCTTGAACGAGCCGGTCTTCTGGAGGTGCTCGGCCTTGAGGTAGACCCGGCCGTCGGCGACGCCCGCCCCGGTCCTGGCACGGACCACGCGCGCCGCGGTCGCCGACGACAGCATCGGCGTGTGGTGGATCCGGCCGGCGAGACGCTCGCGCATCGCCTCGATGGCGGCAAGGTCGATGACGGCGTCCGGCATGGCGACGAGTATGCCGCCGACGCTCGTCGCCGGGACGATGCCCGCGCGATCGAACACTTGCGTTCTTGCGCAATCAGTGAGAGACTTATGGACGTGATCGTCACCCAGCCCACCACCGAGGCCGATCGGCAGCGCTCAGCCGCCGTCGCACGCGCCCTCGGCGATCCGAAGCGCCTGTGCGTCCTCGAGTCCCTCGCCGACGGCGAGGCATCCGTGGGCGAGCTGGCCAGCCGGGTCAGCTGCCAGGTGCCGAACATGAGCCAGCACCTCGCGGTGCTCCGCTCGGCCGGGCTCGTCGCGACCCGTCGCGACGGCAACACGGTCTACTACAGCCTCACCGACCCCCGGGTCATCGAGGCCTACCAGCTACTCCAGGCCATCGCCCGCTGACGGGCCACTGGGAGATCCCGCCCTTCGGCGGGAAAGAAAGGAGCCGCCTCGTGGCGGAGATCAAGCACGCAACCGACGACACGTTCGAGGCGATGGTGCTCCACAACGACAAGCCGGTCGTCGTCGACTTCTGGGCGTCGTGGTGCGGACCCTGCAAGATGGTCGCCCCGGAGATGGAGAAGCTCGCGGCCAAGTACGACGGCCTGGTCGACGTCGTCAAGGTCGACGTGGACGCCAACCCGCGCCTGTCGCAGGCGTTCGGGATCATGAGCATCCCCACCATCGCCTACTTCAAGCCCGGCGCGCAGCCGCAGGGCGTCGTCGGCTTCCGGCCGCTCGAGCAGCTGGAGCAGGCGTTCGCGCTGGGCTCCGTCTCGGCCCCGGCGCCGACCAACACGGTCATCGAGGCCCCCGCCCCGAACGCGTAACCCCGCGACAACCACACGACCCCGGTCATCGACCGGGGTCGTTCGATTCCCGGCCGGCTCCGGTCGGTCCGGTCAGCCCCCGGCGGCGCGCCGGTACGCGAGGCGGACCCAGGCCTCGGCGCGATCGAGCGCGAAGCGGTCCATCGTGGCCGGCGTGAACGCGATCCAGCCCGTCGCCGCGCGGCGAGGGGCGCGTGTCGGGCGTGCGCAGCGCCGCCTTCGAGATCGTGGGGTCGAGGCCGACCTCGAGCAGGTCGGCGCCCAGCACGCCGAACATCCGGCCGCGAACGGACAGGCGATCGACGTCGCCGTCCCGGTCCCGGGTCACGTCGTCGAGCTCCTCGAGCACCGTGCCCACCCGCTCGTCGAGCGTCTCGTCGCTGTCGGCACTCGCGATCGCGTCGGCGTCCGCGGCCTCGTCGGGCTCCAGCGGGGCGTCGTCGTCGAGGCCGCTCGCCCGCGTCGTCGGCCGTCATCGGCCGGCCGCCGCGAGGATCGCGCGCAGCTCGGGCTCGTGCTCCTCGTAGTGCTCGAGGGTCTCGCTGAAGAAGAAGTTCTGATGGTCGGTGTGCTTGATCCACCGTGACTCGGGCACGACCGTGAGGTACCCGCGCAGCTCGCCCGCCGTCTCGTGGAACAGGCGCCGGACCTCGGCCATCGGCAGCGCCCGGAACCGCGCCAGGCCCTCCTCGTTCATCCCGTCCCCCACCCCGGGCTTGTCCCATTCGGCGTCGAGCCAGTCCTTCGTCGGGCTCGTCTCGTTGACCGCGAGCTCCTTGGCCGTCGTCAGCGCCGCTTCCTGCCACAGGATGATGTGGCCCATGAGGTCGCGGCCCGACCAGCCGCCCGCGGCCTCGACGGGTTGGTCGAGCTGCTCGTCCGTCAGCGCGTCGAGCGCCTCGTACGCGCGGAAGCCGTCGCGCTCGTCCTCGAGGAATGAGAGGGCATCGAGGTACATGCCGGCATCGTAGACCTGCCGGCGAGGCCGAATCTGCCGCTCAGACCGAGACGGGCTCCCGGTACTCCCCGAAGACCTCGCGCAGCACGCGGGTCTGCTCGCCGAGCGTCGCGTACGCCTCGGCGCAGCGGAGGAAGTGCGGCATCAGGTTCGACTCGCTCGAGCCCGGCCGCGATGCCGCCTCGCGCAGGCCCTCGAGCGCCGCCCCGACCGCCTCGGCGTCGCGGCTCGCCCGCGTGGCCGCCAGGCGCGCCAGGTGCCGCTCCATCGAGCCCTCGGGCACGGCGAGCACCGGCACCGTGACCGGCTCGTCGTTGCGATAGCCGTTGACGCCGACGATCACCCGCTCGCCCTCGTCGAACTCGCGCTGGAAGCGGTAGGCGGCGTCGGCGATCTCGCGCTGCGGGTAGCCGTCGGCGATGGCCGCGACCATGCCGCCTCGCCGGTCGATCTCGTCGAGGTAGCGCCAGACGTCGCGCTCGACCCGGTTCGTCAGCGCCTCCACGAACCACGAGCCGCCGAGCGGGTCCACGGTCGAGGCGACGCCCGTCTCCTCGGCCAGGATCTGCTGCTGGCGCAGGGCGAGGAGCGCGGCCGCGGCCGTGGGCACGGCGAGCGCCTCGTCGTAGGCGTCCGTGTGGAGCGACTGCGTCCCGCCGAGGATCGCGGCGAGCGCCTGCGTCGCCACCCGGGTCAGGTTGTTGAGCGGCTGCTGCGGCGTCAGCGACACGCCCGCGGTCTGCGTGTGGAAGCGCATCCACGTCGACCGCTCGTTCTCCGCCCGGTAGCGCTCGCTCATGAGCTTCCACCAGATCCGGCGCGAGGCGCGGAACTTGGCGATCTCCTCGAAGAAGTCCGAGTGGCTGTTGAAGAAGAACGAGAGCCGCGGCGCGAAGTCGTCCACGCGGAGGCCGCGGGCGATGCACGCCTCCACGTAGGCCATGCCGTCGGCGATCGTGAACGCGAGCTCCTGGACCGCGGTCGAGCCCGCCTCGCGGATGTGGTAGCCGCTGATCGAGACCGTGTTCCAGCGCGGCAGCTCGCGGCTGCCGAACTCGATCGTGTCCACGACGAGCCGCATCGACGGCTCCGGCGGGTACAGGAACTCCTTCTGGGCCACGTACTCCTTGAGGATGTCGTTCTGGGTCGTGCCCTCGAGGGCCGCGCGCGGGACGCCCTTGCGCTCGGCCGCCGCGATGTACATCGCCCAGATCGGGGCCGCCGGGGCGTTGATCGTCATCGACGTGCTCACGCGGTCGAGCGGCAGGCCCTCGAGCAGCAGCTCCATGTCGGCGAGGCTGCTGACGGCGACGCCGCAGGTGCCGAACTCGCCCTCGGCCTCCGGGTCGTCGGTGTCGTAGCCGTACAGCGTCGGCATGTCGTAGGCGATCGAGAGGCCGGTCTGGCCGGCGTCGAGGAGCTGGCGGAACCGGGCGTTCGTGTCCTCGGCCGACCCGAAGCCCGCGAACATGCGCATCGTCCACGGCCGGGAGCGGTAGCCGGTGGGGTGGATGCCGCGGGTGAACGGCGGCTCGCCCGGGAGGCCCACGTCCCGGACGGGATCCATGTCGGCGTACCGGCCCACGCCGTCGCGCAGCGGGTCCCCGTGGTGGTCGACGGCGGTCGGGCCACCCGGGCCGGGCGCCTCGTCGTCGGGGGTCGCGTCCCAGTCCCAGGGGCCGTACAGGCCCTCGACCGGGAGGTCCCCGAGCGTCGTGAAGCGCGGGCGTCGCTCCGGGAGGCGGTCGAGCGAGGGCGAGACGCGCTCCACCCGCCACGCGCGCCGTCGAGCCTCCCAGTCGTCGGGACCGTCGCTCATGGGCGCGACTCTAGCATTCAGGTCCCGGCGAACTGGCCCAGGGCGTCGAGCACGGCCGCGTCACCGACGTCGGCGGCGAGCAGGACGAACACGGTGTCCGGCTGGCCCGACGGCCAGACGACGACCGTCTGGCCGGTGCCGTCGCTCGCGAGGATGTCGAGCCGGCGGGCGCTCTTGCCCGCGACCGTGACGTCGCTCGTGGACATCTTCTCGGTGTGGCGGTCCGTGCCGCCGCTGTCCCGGTAGAACGTGAACAGCTCCTTCGGGTCGAGGCCCTTGCCCTGGAACACGGCGGCCGTGAGGCCCGTGGTCCCGCGACAGCTCCCACGTCGCGCCCGCGAACTCCACGCCCGTGATGCCGTCGTCGGCGAGCGTGCCGAGGGCCTCGGCCGTGCAGTTCCGGCCCGAGTCCACGCGCGTCGGGCGCCTTCCCGTCGTACGCCTTGGGCAGCAAGCGCCTCGAGCTCGGGGTAGGCGCCCGGCTGGCGCCCGTCGGTCGTGCAGGCGGACGCGGGATCGAAGCTGACGACCGGGACGTCCGTGCTGCCGCAGGCGGCGAGGACGATCGCGAGCGCGGCCGCCGACGCGGCGATCGGGAACCGGAGCGGGACGGGATGAGGCGGCGCCTGGCCCCCTCGAGCCAGGCCCGCGTCCAACGGGTCATGGCCTGAGCGTACCGGGGCTGGCGCTCGGACGCCGTCGACGGCTCCCCCGCCGTGCACGGATGGCGCGGCGGCGCACATGGGGCGGATTCCCTAGTCCGGAAATGGTCGCAGGCAGGCCCGATCCGATGGTCCCGGCGGTGCCCGCGTGCGCCTGACCATCGCCAGCCGCCGACCCGGGACGGGAAGCCCATTGTGATCCCGAGCTCGCGGCCATACGTTGTGATCCGCGTTCGCAACGCACCGACCCGCGACGCACCGGGGGAAACCTGGGGCGTCGGCCACGGATCGATAGAGCCGGACGACCCGGCCGTCTGGGACGCTAGACGGCCCGGGGGCACCGAGCACTCGATCACGAGCCGAGTAACAGATCGGACGGCCAGCAGGCCCGAGTCGCGGGGCGGTCGAACTTATATCGAGCTTCATCTGCGCCTCCGGCTTTTTCTGCCGGGGGCGCATTCATGTCCCGGTCAGGGCGCCGGATCGGCTGCCGGACCGCTGATCGCCCTACCGGAACGGGTTGGACTGCCACCCGGGCCGCTGGGGCCGGTGCGCTCGCCGGATCCCGCGCCGGTCGAGGTCCTCGGCGATGACCCGCGCGGCCATCGCGAGCGTGGGATCCCTGGTCACGGTGCCCGCGAGCCAGTCCACGTACGACGGCTCGAACGCCGCGACCTCGCCCAGCGTGTGGCCGTGGAACTTGCCGAAGTCGAGCTCGACATCGAGGGCGTCGTCGAGGGGCGGCGGCACGGGCCGGATGTGGCCCGCGCGGACGTCGCGCTCGAGCGGGCCCGAGGGCTGTGATGCCCGCAGCTCGGGATACGAGCGGTCGGGCCGCAACGGCGGCTGCCCCGTCAGCGGGTTGCGGGCGCCGGGCGGCGTCGTCGTCTGGTTGCGCGGCGGGACCGTCCCGCTGAGGTCGAGACGGGCCGTGATCGGGCGGGTGGGCTTGGCGGGCGGCGGGCCGCCGCGCGCATCGGCGCCGGTGCCGTCCCGGGTCGCTGACGCGAGCCGCGAACGCCGTCGGCCCAGTGCGCGCCGTCCCCCGCCGCATCGGTCGCGGCGCCGGCGCCACGGCGACGGGCCTCGATGGTCTCGCCGGCGCGGGTCAGCGCGGCATACGCCCCGTTGATCTCGGCCATGCGGCGCGTCGCGCGGCGCGCGGCCTCGGGGTCGTCCCCGGTCAGGTCCGGGTGGTGCCTGCGCGCGAGCCCGCGCCAGGCCGCCTTGATGTCGTCGGGGCTGGCGCCGGGCTCGACGCCCAGGACGGCATGGGGTTCCTTGGCGGGCATCGTGCCTGAGTGTACCGACCGCTCATCCCCGTTCGGCGGTGTGTCGCGGGCGTGCGCGTGCTTGACACCGCACCCCGGGCACGGTCCGATGTACGCATGCCTCCCCGCCGACGTCTGGATCGCGCCCGTCGCGCCGGGCGTCGCGGCCGCGCTCGCGGCGCTGCCCGTTCGCCCTGGCCTACCGCTTCGCGCTCGTGTACCGCGTCCGGGCCGGCTATCCCGCACCGGCATCCGTCCGTCTGGACGCCCGACATCGTCGGCCTGGCGTACGAGGAGGTCGAGATCCCGTCGAGCGACGGGCTGCGACTGCCCGGCTGGTACATGCCCGGCGGGCCCGGCGGCACGCCCGGGCGTCGTCCTCGTGCACGGCTGGGAGTCCGCCCGCGACCGCACGATCCCCCACGCCCAGGTCCTCCATGCGGCCGGGTTCCACGTGCTCACGTTCGACGTGCGCGGCAACGGGGCGAACGGGCCCGAGACGCTCCCGATGTCGGTCGGCGAGTACGCGGCGGACGCCCGGGCCGGCGTCGCCGAGCTCCGCCGGCGGCCCGAGGTCACGCACATCGGGCTGCTCGGGCACTCGATGGGCGCGGCGGGGTCGCTGGTCGCCGCGGCCGAGGACGCGGACGTCGACGCCGTCATCGCGGTCGCGGCGCCCGCCGACCCGTACCGGCTCACGCGCCAGACCTTCCGGCTCGCGCGCCTCCCGATCCCGGCGCCCATCGCGTGGCCGCTGGCGTGGCTGACCACGCGCGTCTACCTCAAGCCGCGCGGCCACACCGTCGAATCGGTCAGCGCGACGGCCGCGGTCCGGTCGATCGACCGCCCGGTGATGCTGGTCCATGGCTCCGACGACGGGGTCGTCCCGGTCTCGGACCTGGCGCGCCTCGCCGATGCGCGGCGGACCGCCCGACCAGACGCGGTGACCGAGACGCTGCTCGTCGAGGGCGGCCGCCACTCGTGGCTGTACGAGTTCCCGGCGTACCGCGCGGCGATCGCGCGCTTCCTGACCGAGAGCCTCGGCGGGCCGTTCACGCCCGACGAGGCGGCTGCCGTCGCCGCCGCGGTGCCGGCGGTGCGCCTCCCCGACCCCGAGCGCCTCACGACGCTCGACGAGGAGCCGGGCGGCTTCCGCTCGCTCACGCGGGTGCTTCGGCGGCGCGAGTCGGCGGGCGAGGTCAACGGGCAGGCCGGCGACGGACGAGCGCTCAGTCCGGGGCGAGCGCGTCCTCGTCGATGATCGCGACGGCCGCCGTGTCGTCGTCGATGTCGAGCCCGTCGAGCGCGGCCTCCGCCGAGTCGTGGCGGCGCGGTCGAGACGCGCTCGGGCGCAGGGGCGCCCTCGGCCAGGTAGGACTGGATCGCCGCCTCGAGGCCGACGTCGCGGTGGGCCTGCTCGGAGAGCAGCCACTTGTGCTCGAGCACGTCGCAGTAGGCCTGGACGAGGTCGCGGTCGGAACCGACGAGCTCGCCGATCCGCGCCAGGGTCGGCCGGTACACCTCGCGCAGCCAGCGCTCGGCGGCCTCCTCGGGCCCGACGGACCGGCGCTCGTAGAACTCGAGCCACGCCTGCCACTCGGCGAGGTCGTGGAGCAGGATCCGCGCCTGCCCCTCGAGCGTGCGCAGCCGGGTCCGGCGCTCGAGCTCGCTCGCGTGGTAGCGGCGCGTCGTGACCGACGTGCGCAGGCGCACCGAGCCGTGCGGGCCCGACCGGGTCGACCTCGAGGTCCACCGAGAAGCCGAGGTCGTTGAGGCGCCGCAGCCGGGCCCGGATCGACTGGCGGTCGCCCGGGATCATCTCGGGCTGGTCGTGGAGCTCGCTCCACACGGCCTGGTATCGCGCGCGGACCGACTGCGCCGCCTCGATCGCCTCGTCCATCTCGTCCCGGCCGAGGTAGGCGGCGAGGTCGGCGAGGCCGAAGGCGACGTTCTCGACCAGGATCTCGAGGTCGTAGTCGCGCTGGCCGTCCGACAGCGAGGGGAACGCCTCGCCGGTCTCGGCGTCGACGAGGTAGGCCTGGATCCGGTCACCGTCGCGCCGGAACAGCGTGTTCGCGAGCGAGCAGTCGCCCCAGTAGACGCCCGCCCGGTGGAGGTCGACGAGGAGCAGCGCCATGGCGTCGAGCAGGCGGTCGAGGTAGTCCGACGTGCCGCGACGGAGCAGCATCAGCAGGCGCCGGTACTGCATCGAGTGGCGGAGGTACTCGGTGACGAGGATCGCGTCGCCGCGCTCGGGACGCGCCGCGAAGCCGACCGCCCGGACCGCGGGCAGGCGGGCGTTCTCGAGGTGGCGCAGGATCCGGTACTCGCGTTCGGCGACCTCGTCGGGGAGCTCCTTGAGGGCGTAGACGAAGCCCTCGAAGACGAGGAACCGGACGAGGTGCCGCGACGGGCCGACCGGCAGCTCGCGGAACCGGTGGCCGGTGTCGCCCCACGTGCTCAGCGGCCGCTCCCACGGCAGGTCGAGCAGGTCCGCGACCTCGTCGCGGAGCACCAGGCGGGGCAGCGTCATGGTCGGGCCCGGGCCGGCGTCGGCTAGGGTCGCTTGCGCAGGTAGGCCGTCACGCCGGCGTCGTAGCCGAGCGACTCGAACAGCTGGCGGGCGTCCGGACGATGGTGCCCGGCGGTGACCTCGAGGAACGAGATGCCCTCCTCGCGCGCGACCCGCTCCACGTCTCGCGAGCAGCCGGTGGGCCACGCCGCGCTCGCGCTCCAGCGGGTCGACGACGAGCGCCGCGATGCGGATGTAGGTCTCGTCGATCTCGAACCGGGGGCCGACGTTGAAGGCGACGAACCCGACGACGGTGCCGCCGGCCTCGGCGACGATCACGCGGGCGTCGGGGGTCGAGAAGCGCTCGATCCGTGCGGCGAGGTCGCTCGGGCCGGCCGGATAGCCCTCGTCGGTGAGGAGGGTCGCGAGCCGTTCGGCGTCGTCGGCGGAGGCGGCACGGAGCGTGATTTGGGCGACGTCGTTCATGCGCGGATGGTACCCGGCGGGCGGGTGCCGACGGCGGCCGGACGGCCCTCAGCCGACGACGATGACGTGGGGGCCGGCCCGGTCCGGACCGGGCACGAGGACGCCGGTGCCGAGCGGGCCCTTCCGTTTCGCGCTCACCGTCACGCCGCGATGGCGGGCGGCCGCGACCCACGCGTCGAGGCCGGCCGGCGCGCGCAGGTAGAGGGTGCACGGCCCCTCGCCGTCGCGGACCAGCGACGCCGCGAGGCGGCCCTCGGTCGTGGGCTCGAGCAGGACGAGCGTGCCGCCCGGGAGCCCGTCGGTGCGCCGCGACCGCGCCCTCGCGCCGACCAGCGGCTCGGCAACGTCCTTCGCCGCGTGGCACCTCCGGCCTCGAGCCACTCGGCGAGCTCCGCCTCCGCGCGATCGAGCTCGACGGTCGCCCAGCCGATCGCCGGCGAGCCGCAGCCCCTGTTCGGCGTCGCCGGGCGAGGACGCGATGACCGATCCGGCCTCGCCGGTCGCGGGCTCGAACACCAGCCGGCCGCCCGGGTGCGGGTCGTCGGATGCCGTCTCGCGCTGCCAGGGCACGACGTGGAAGGCCGTGCCCGCAAGGTCGGCGCCCAGCCGTCGCGCCAGCTCCGCCGCGTGCGCGGCGGGATCGGCGGCCTGCCAGGTCAGGCGGGCCCACACCGTCATCGGGCGCGAACCGTCATTCGAGCAGCAGGTCCGGTGCTTCGCCGATCGACGCGAACCCGAGGCGCTCGTAGAGCCGCAGCGCGGACGTGTTGCCGCTGAACACGCCGAGGTAGGCGGTCTGGTCGTCCGTCCCGCCGCCGATCGCCACCGCGTGGCGCGTCGCCAGCGCCGCGAGGCCGCGACCGCGGAACGCCGCGCGCGTCCCGATCGACGACAGGTAGACGAACCCGTCGAACGACGTCGCCTTGGCGACCGCGGCCGGCTCGCCGTCGACGCGGACGAGGACCAGGGCGACCCGCGGATCGTCCAGCGTGAGCCGCAGGTCCGAGGCGAGCTCCTCGGCGCGCCCGGGCGCCGCGCCGAACGACTCGGCGAGGACCAGGGCCACGTCGTCCACGTCGCCGTCCGCCGCGTCTGCCGCCCGGCGGATGCCCTGCACCACGACGTCGTCGCCGGCCTCGCCATCGGCCAGCGGGCCGCACGCGGCGGGGTCGGCCAGCACCATCACGTGCCCGCCGCCGACGTCGGCGAACCCGTTGGCCCGGAGGCGCGCGACGAGGTCCGCGGGCGAGTTGTGCTCGGGCGACGGCCAGACGTGCGGCTGGCGCGCATCGAGCGCGAACATCGTCATCGCCTCGCCGAGCCGCCGCTCGAAGGCCGCGGGCTCGGACGGCCAGCGGACGCTCACCATGCGGTTCCAGAACGGGTCCGGATCGCGTGGATCGAACAGCACCAGGCTGTCGCCGAGGTCACGGACCCGCCGCGACGGGATCGCGTGGGCCATCGTCTCGTGACGCTCGAGCCGCCGCGTGGTCGCATCGTCGATGTGGAACGTCCGGATCACGGCTCAACGATAGCCGCCGCCGGCACGGCGATCCGGCTGGCGAAACCGTGCCCGTCGACGCGGGCGTATCGACGGCAAGGGGTGCGAGGCGCACCATGTCGAGTGCCCAATCGAGCCTGGAGAACACACCGTGACCAGTCGCAGCCGCGTCGGCGTCCTCATCGCGACCGTCGCCCTCGTCCTCGCCGCCTGCTCGAGCAGCTCGGCCACCGCGGCGCCGGCGTCACAGGCCCCGGCGTCGCAGGCACCCGCCGCCAGCGCCGCCGGCTCCCCCGCCGCTGCCGGTGCCTGCGCAACCTCCGCCGAGGGCAACGGGACCCCGGCCCAGATCATGAACTTCGCCTTCCCGACCGGCCTCAGCGTCACCGCCGGCCAGGCGATCGCGTGGACGAACGGCGACACCGCCAACCACACGGTCACCTTCGACGACGGCTCGTGCAGCACGCCCGTCGACGCGGGCGCCACGGTCGTGGTGACCTACACCACGCCGGGGACGCACGCCTTCCACTGCTCGATCCACCCGAGCATGACGGGGATCGATCGAGGTCAAGTAGGCCGCGTCGCCCGAGGGCGTCAGGCGCGCTGGGCGACGATCGCGCTGGCGCCCGACGGGAGGTCGATCAGCGAGGGCGACGGGACGCCCGCCGCCGCGAACCAGCCGAGCGCCTCGGACCGCGTCACGAGGCGCGTGCCCTGGATGAGCTCGTCCAGCTGCACGCCCGCGATCAGCTCGGCGTGCCGGGTGCGCAGCTCGTCGGGGTCCGTCGGCAGGTACCAGTCGAGCGCGACGAGCCAGCCGCCCGGCCGGAGCGCCTGCCACGCGGACGCGATCGCGACGGTGGGATACACCAGCTGGTGGAGCGCGTACTGGAAGTAGGCGAGCGTCATCTCGCCGGCGTGGCCGACGGACCCGATATCGCCGTGCTCGATCGTGATCCGGCTCGGCCAGGCCGCTCTCCTCGACGTGCGCGCGGGCCCGGGCGACGGAATCCGCCTCGAACTCGACGCCGATCAGGCGCGTGCCCGGGAACCGCCTGGCCATCGCGATGAGCCACCGGCCGCCGCCGCAGTGCACGTCGACGATCCCGGCGCCGTCGCCGAGGTCCACGACGAGCTGCGGGAGGGCCGCGAGGACCTCCTGGAAGAACACCGCGACGTCCTGGACCGTCAGCCGCTCGATCGCCATCCGGTAGCGGTCGGGCCGCGTCGGCAGCACGGACCCCGTCCGCAGGACGTCGGGCAGGACGTCGAAGTCGAGGCTGCCGATGGCGGCGTGGAGGAACTGGCCGCCCAGGTACTCGGGCCGGTCCGCGTCGAGCAGGACGGCCGCCACCTCGTCGAACAGGACGATCCGGTCGCCGTCGAGCTCGACGAGGTCGTGGACGTCGGCGCCCCACGCCCAGCGCCGGACGAGCTCGGGCTGCGTGCCCGTGCGCTCCGCGAGCTCCGCCGCCGTGAGACCGCCCTCGCCCGCCCCGTGGAGCGCCTCGAGCAGGCCGAGCTCGAGGCCCACGTAGACGTACCACGTGCGGTAGAAGCCGCCGAGGCTGACCACCAGCTCGTCGAACGGGTCGTCGAGTCGCATGGCCGGATTGTGACATGCTGCTTGCGGGCCTCCGGGGACGATTCGGGGACGGGATGCAACCGTCCCGGCGTCGCGCGTGTTCTGGGTGGTGATGGACGACGACGAGCTCACCGAATCGCTCGCGCGCGACCTCGACGCCTCGTTCGAGGCGCTCGTGCGGGCGCACGCGGACCGCTGCTACTCGATCGCGCTGCGCGTGCTCGGGAACCCCCACGACGCCGAGGAGGTGGCCCAGGACGCCCTGGTCCGCGCCTACCGAGCCATCGACGGCTACCACCCCGACCGGGTCCGCGCCCTCCGGCTGCGGCCGTGGCTGGCGACGATCGTCGTCAACCTGTGCCGCAACCGCACCCGCCGGCACGCGCCGGCCTCCGTGGCGCTGGACCCGCTCGTCGAGGTCGGGCTCGAACCCGCCGCCGCGACCGCGGACGAGCCCCCGAACGTCGCGGCCCGTGCCGCCGATCGCGAGCGCCTCGCGGCGCTGCTGGCGACGCTCCCCGACCGCTACCGCGTGCCGGTGGTGCTGCGCCACGTCGACGACCTGTCCTATGCCGAGCTGGCCGAGATCCTCGGCCGGCCCGAGGGCACGCTCAAGTCCCAGGTCTCCCGGGGCCTCGCGATGCTCCGTGCCGCCGCCGGAACCGAGCTCGAGGAGCTGACCGCATGAACCGCACCTACCTCCGATCCCTCGCCGACGACGCGCCCGGCGGCCTCGCGACGCTCAGGGTCCGGGCGCCCGCGTCCGTGGGCGAGGGCGCCCTCGTCGAGGTCGGCCTGGCCGACCGGATGGCGCCGATGGACTCGCCGCTCGGCACGCTGTGGGTCGCGTGGAACGGGCGCGGCGTGTCCGAGGTGGAGCTCGCGCGCCGACGGGGTCGAGGCCGCCGCCCGCCACGAGGCGCGCACCGGCCGGCCGACGTCGGTCGCCGACGCCCTGCCCGCGTCCCTGGCCGATGCCATCGCACGTCGCCTCGCCGGGGAGCGGCGGGTCCGGATCCCGCTCGACCTGCGTGGCCGCACCGAGTTCGAGGTCGCCGTCTGGACGAAGGCGCTCGAGATCCCGCGCGGCGAGGTCCGCCCGTACGGGTGGATCGCGGCCGAGATCGGCCGGCCGAAGGCGGTCCGGGCGGTCGGGACGGCGCTCGGCCACAACCCGGTGCCGCTGATCGTGCCCTGCCACCGCGTGGTGCGGACGGACGGGACGATCGGCCAGTACAGCCTCGGCGGTCCCGGCAACAAGCGGACGGTCCTGGCGGCCGAGGGACTCGATCCCGAGGCCATGGAGGCCGCGGCCCGGGGCGGCGAGCGGCTGTCCGGCTCGACGACGACGCACATCGTGTGCTGGCCCACGTGCCGCCACGCGCGCCGCGTCCAGGACCGCTACCGCGTGTCGTTCCGGTCGCTCCGCGAGGCGCGGTCGCGCGGCTACCGGCCGTGCAAGATCTGCCGCCCGGTGGCGGTCGACGCGGCGGCCTGACGCGCCTCCGAGCGCCGGCCCCGGCGACTTGGCCTAGCGGACTAGCGCAAGGCCGTCGGAGTCGCTACACTCCGGCCAACCTCGCAGCCGGAGCCCACATCGCGATGCGACCGTCCGCCAGCCCGATCGCCGTCTGGATCGGGCTCGTCGTCCTCTACTTCGTCTGGGGCTCGACGTACATCGGCATCAAGGTCGCCGTGGAGACGATCCCGGCGTTCGTGATGGGCTTCCTCCGCTTCGTCCCGGCCGGGATCCTGCTCGCGGGCACCGTCGCGCTCGTCAACCGCCGCACCATCCGGCGGCCGAACCGCCGCGAGGTCGTCGACGCCTCCATCGTCGGCACGTGCCTGCTGCTCGGCGGGATGGGCCTCGTCGCGTGGGGCGAGCAGACGATCCCCTCGGGCATCGCCGCGCTGCTGGTCGCGCTGATGCCGATGTGGCTCGCGATCTTCGGCCTGGCGTTCTTCGGCGAGCGGCTCCCGCGCGCCGGCGTCGTCGGCATCGCCGTCGGCCTGCTCGGCGTCGCGATCCTCGCCTGGCCAACCGCCGGCGTCGACGACCTCGACCCTGCCGGCCTCCTCGCCCTGCTCGTCTCGCCCGTCCTGTGGGCGCTCGGCTCGATCTACGCGGCGCGCCGGGCCGTGCTGCCCGCGCCCGCGCTGTTCGCGACCGGCGCCGAGATGGTGGCGGGCGGGATCGCCCTGCTGATCGCCAGCGCGCTGACCGGCGAGCTCGGCTCGTTCGACGTCGCCGCGGTCTCGCCGCAGAGCTGGGCCGGCCTGCTGTACCTGCTCGTGGTCGGCAGCCTCGTCGGGTACACGACGTTCGCCTGGCTGCTGACGGTCGCGCCGCTGCCGCGGGTCGCCACGTACGCCTACGTGAACCCGGTGGTCGCCGTCATCCTCGGGGCGATCATCCTGCAGGAGCCGCTGACGCCGCGCACGATCGTCGCGAGCGTCGTGATCATCGCGGCCGTCGTGCTGATCGTCACCGCGAGGGGCCGGGTCGCGCCGCGGGTCGCCGCGGTGACGCCGGAGCCCGCGGCCGAGCGCGAGCAGGCTCGGAGCCGGCCGCGGCCTGATCGGCCGCGCCGATCAGCCGCGCGGCGCCTCGGCGAGCACCGTTCGTGCGACGCGGCGCGCCCAGACCATCGTCGTGATCATCGGGTTCACGCCGAGCGCCGTCGGGAACAGCGAGGCGTCCCCGACGTAGAGCCCGCGGATCGTCGCGTCGCGGCCAGGCCGGGCGTCGGCCGTCCGGACCCGGCCCCACGGATCGCACGGGTAGTCGTCGGCGGGCCGCGCCGGCGCGCGCGGAGCCCATCTGGTGGGCCGACGCGACCGTGCCCCGGTTGGGCCGGAAGTCGAACGTCCGCAGGCTCGCCTCGTAGGCCGCGAACGCGGCGGCGTCGTCGGCGCGCGCTCCAGCTCGCGGCGGCCTCGAACCACGCCGGCGGCGTCCCGACCGCGAGCATCCGCCGCGACCCGCCCTCCCAGGCGATGCGGGCGCACGTCGCGAGGCCCTCCTGGAGCGCCCGCCGATCCTCCGTTCGCGACCGTGTAGTCGATGCGCGGCCGGCCGGTCCGCGAGATGCCGGACGCGGCCCGATCCGCGGTCGGCGGTGATCGCCAGCAGCGGGGCGACGTGGCGGATGTCGCCCATCAGGCGGCCGAACGCGGCGCGCCCGACCCAGGGAACACGAGGCCGATCAACCCCGGCGTGCCGGGCGCCGACTCCACGATGAACCCGCCGCCGTCGGCGTCGGGGTCCGTCCGCGAGGTGCTCGATCGAGCGCGCCGCCTGCATCGTGCCGCGCCACATCGTCACGTCCTCGTCGAGGAAGGCGCCGAGGATCGACACCGGGTGGAGGCGCAGGTGGCGGCCCATCGCCGGGTGGTCGACGCCCGACCGGAGGAGGACGACGGGCGTGCGCAGCGTGCCCGCGGCGACGACGACCGACGCGGCGCGAACGACGAGGCGGCGCAGGCCGGCCGTCCACGGTGACCGACGCCTCGACGCCGCTGGCCCGCCCGTCCTCGATCAGCACCCGTTCGACCGGCGCGTCGGGCACGATCCGCGCCCCGTGGCGCCACGCCTCGGCGAGGTGCACGCGCAGGCCGGACTGCTTGGCGCCGCGCCGGCAGCCGAACCCGCAGCGGCCGCAGTCGCCGCAGTCGACCCCGTTGCGCCGCGTCTGCGCCGCCTCCAGCCCGAGGGCCGCGGCGCCGCGGAGGATCAGCTGCGTCCTTCGGCGGCACGTTCGGGGGCTCGCGCACGCCGAGCTCCCGCTCGATCGCCGCGATGTCGGCGTCGACCACGGGCCCGTCCATCCCCTCGACGCCGTGGTGGCGCGGCCCAGCGCCGCCGCACGCGGTCGGGCGGCGCGATGCGACGTCGTCCAGTTCACGACCGTCCCGCCGCCGACGGCGCCGCCGACGAGCGTGAGGATCGAGGCGTCCCACGAGGCGTTGAGCGCCGTGGTTCAGGTACAGGCGGTCGAACGCGGCCAGCTCGTCGACCGGCATCTCGGGCTCGGGGACGAACGGCCCGGCCTCGAGCACGATGACGGACCGGCCGGCGCGGGCCAGGTCCGCGGCGACGACGCCGCCACCGGCTCCCGATCCCACGACGACGACGTCGGCCTCGAGGACGATCGGGTCGTCGGGCGACGTCGCGGCCGCGGCCGGGCGCAGGTCGAACGGGACGATCGGCGTCGGGATCGTCCGTCACGGGCTCGGGACGATGCTCGTAGCCGGTCGACGCGAGCCGCGGGTTCCCGCCGCCGGATCCCGGGTCGGCGTAGGCGATGAAGGTCAGCAGGCGCTTGAGGCCCTGGTACGCGGTCCGCCGCTGCGGGACGCGCGATCTCGCCCAGCCCGAGCAGGTACGCCTCGCGCGCCGGGAGGTCGAGCGAGCGGAACCGGACCGCGTGCCCCGTGAGCAGGAGGTTCGCGAGCCGCGAGTCGAACGCCCGCAGGACCAGGCGCAGCTGGAGCACCTGGTCGGGATCGGCGGCGAGGTTGAGGGCGTCGGCCGCGAGCCGTGCGCGGCGTGGGGCGTCGCCGGAGACGAACGTGTCGGCGACCGCGGTCAGCGTGTCGATCTCGCCCGTCGACCAGCCCATCGGGTCGGGCGTGGGCGGGCCGACCGGGGGCAGCGACGACGCCTCGCGCGTCATCCCGCGCTCGGGCGCTCGAACCCCTGCGCCGGCCACGGCTCGCAGCGCAGCGGCCGGTCCTCGCGGTAGCCCAGGGCGTAGTCGGCCTGGATGAGCGTGTGCAGCTGGCTCGTGCCCTCGTAGATCACGGCGGCCTTGCTGTTGCGCAGGTAGCGCTCGACCGGGAACTCGTTGCTGTACCCGTTGGCGCCGTGGATCTGGATCGCGTCGAGCGCGGCCTGGACCGAGTGGTCGGTCGCGTGCCACTTGGCGAGCGAGGTCTCGCGCGTGTTGCGCACGCCCCGGTTCTTGAGCGCGCCCGCCTGGAACACGAGCAGCCGCCCGATCTCGGTGCCCTTGGCCATGTTGGCGATCATCTGCTTGACGAGCTGGTGGTGGCCGATCTCCTCGCCGAACGTCTCGCGCTCGTGGGCGTACCGGATCGACGCGTCGAGGCAGGCCTGCGCGAGGCCCACGGCGCCGGCGGCCACCGTGAACCGGCCCTGGTCGATGGCGCTCATCGCGATCAGGAAGCCCTCGCCCTCCTCGCCGATCCGGTGCTCGACCGGGACGCGGACGTCCTCCATGTCGATGAGCCCGGTGTTGCCGGCGCGGATCCCGAGCTTGCCGTGCAGCGTGCCGGTGGTCAGGCCGGGCATCCCGCGCTCGAGGACGAACGCCGTGATGCCCGCGGTGCTTCTTCTCGCGGTCGACGCTCGCGAAGACCAGGAAGTGGTCGGCGAGGTCGGCGAGGCTGATCCAGATCTTGTGGCCGTTGAGGACGTACGAATCGCCGTCGCGGCGCGCGGTCGAGGCGAGGTTGCCGGCGTCGGTCCCGACGCCCGGCTCGGTCAGCGCGAACGTCGCCAGCTTCTCGCCCTTCGCCTGCGGGACGAGCCAGCGCTGTCGCTGCTCCTCGGTCCCCCACTGGAGCAGCGTGAGGCTGTTGAGCCCGACGTGGACGCTCTGGACGACGCGGTACGCGGTGTCGGCGCGCTCGAGCTCCTCGCACAGCAGCGCGAAGCTGATGTAGTCCATGCCCGCGCCGCCGTAGCGCTCCGGGATCGGCGCGCCCAGGAACCCGAGCTCGCCCATCTTCGCGAAGACCTCGGGGTGCGCCTCGCCCTGCTCGTCCCACTCGCGGATGTGCGGCAGGATCTCGGCCTCGACGAACGCGCGGGCGCTCTCGCGCACGAGGCGCTGCTCGTCGGTCAGGGTGAAGTCGATCACGGCGGGTGGCGGGCCTCGGCTGCGGGACGCGTGCCGCATCCTACCGCCCCGCGTCGGCCCGGCGCGCCTCCCTATACTCGGCCGGTGGACACCATCGACGACACGAACGCCGCCCCCGACCACGGCCTCGACCTCGCCGCGCTCGCGGCGCCGAACATGTCGCCGGTCATCGGCCGCTACATGGACCGCAGCTGGTCGCACGGCGTCGGCCACCGCCTCGTGGACACCGACGGCCGCGAGTACCTCGACTTCGCCAACGGCATCGCGGTCACGGCGCTCGGGCACGCGCACCCGCGGGTCACGGCCGCGGTCCACGCCCAGGTCGACCGGATCATGGGCCCCGTCCA
Source organism: uncultured Chloroflexia bacterium (assembly GCA_963774695.1). GTDB lineage: Bacteria > Chloroflexota > Limnocylindria > Limnocylindrales > CSP1-4 > CAIXZV01. The sequence continues at coordinate 114,807 of CAVZFY010000003.1, forward strand.
CGCGATCGGGTTCTCGGAGCCGACGGTCAGGCTCGCGGCGATGCTCGCGGACACGTTCCCCGACCCGCTGGACTCGGTCCTGTTCCTCAACTCCGGCTCGGAGGCGATCGACGGCGCGCTGAAGCTCGCCCGGCGGGTCACCGGGCGGCCCGGGATCATCGCGTTCCGCGGGGCGTTCCACGGCCGCACGTTCGGCGCGACGAGCGTGACCACGTCGAGCATCAACTACCGGACCGGGTACGAGCCGCTGCTGCCCGGGGTCTACTTCGCGCCATTCCCGGCGGTCTACCCGGAGTTCGGTGGCGACGAGGCGGCCGCGACCGCGTCGAGCCTCGCCATCCTGGGCTCGCTCCTGAAGACGGTGATCGCCCCGTCGCAGGTCGCCGCGATCCTGATCGAGCCCGTCCAGGGCGAGGGCGGCTACTACCCCGCCCCGGTGGCCTTCCTGCAGGGCCTGCGCGCCCTGTGCGACGAGCACGGCATCCTGCTGATCGCCGACGAGGTCCAGTCGGGCTACGGCCGGACCGGCGAGATGTGGGCCTTCGAGCACGCCGGCATCGTCCCCGACGTCGTGTGCGTGGCGAAGGCCATCGCGAACGGCCTGCCGCTGTCGGCGATCGTGACGCGGACCGACCTCGCGCGGCGGTGGGGCCGCGGCGCCCACGGCACGACGTACGGCGGCAACCCGGTCGCCTGCGCGGCCGGCCTGGCGGTCCTCGAGACCATCCGCGACGAGGGCCTCGTGGAGAACGCCCGTGCACGGGGCGTGGAGCTGACCGGCGGCCTGCGGGAGCTGATGGCCGACCACCCGGGCATCGGCGACGTCCGCGGCCCGGGCCTGATGATCGGCGTCGAGTTCGTGAAGGACCGCGCGACCGGCGAGCCGGACGGCGCGACGGCCGAGGCGGTGACGGCGCGGGCGACCGAGGCGGGGCTGATCCTGCTGACCTGCGGCATCGACCACCAGGTGATCCGGTGGATCGCGCCGCTCGACGTCACGGTGCCGGAGGTCGAGGAGGCGCTCCGGATCTTCGAGGGCGCCCTCGCGGGCTAGGCGAGGCCCGGCGTCAGCGGACGCGCTTGAAGCTCAGGTAGACGTAGCGGTTCCGGCTCGCGGACTGCGTGTGCGCGGTCACCGTGATCGTCTTCTTCGTCGTCGCCGTCGTGATCACCTGGGTGCTGGTCGCGCGCCCGTGGGCGTCCGTGATCGCGTGCGTGTGCACCCGGTGGCCGTTGTAGTTCCAGGTCCAGGTCACGAGCAGGTTGGGGACGGGGCGGCCCTTCGTGTCGTGCGCCACGGACGTGACCGTGACGACCTGGCCCGGGACGACGGTCTTGTCGCTGACGACGGTGCGGAACCCCTTGCCGCCCGAGCGCAACGGGGGCGTGATCGCCCACCACGCGTTCGCGGTCTTGACCTGGTCGCGGACGGTGGTCGTGGCGGTCACGATCATCGGGCGGAGGCGCGGCGAGGTCCCCACCGGGCCGATCCGCTTCTGCCGGCCGCTCGCATCGGTGTAGAGGTACTCGTGGCGCGTGCCGGTCGCCGTCGGCCAGGCCACGTCGACCTTGAGGCCCTCGATCGGCTTCCCGTTCACGTCCTTCGCGGTCACGAAGACGGCCTCGGCGGTCGAGCCCGGAGCGGACCCCGACCCACTTCACCGACAGCTTGAGCGACCCGACCTTCGGCGCGGCGCCCGTGCCCTGCGAGATCGCCCAGATCACGTCCGCGAGGTCGCCCGTGGCGCGTCGCAGGACCTTGCCGGTGATGTCGCTGACCTTGGCGTCGAGCCGCGACTGGTTCTTGATGAACTCCGCGTACAGCGGCGCGAAGTACTTGCGCGAGTACGCGGCCGCGGCGATGGCCTTCGTGCGGATGTTGGCGAAGCCGTAGACCGTCCGGCGCGGGTTGGCCCAGCCGGGCGAGTCGCCGGGGTGACGGGTCTTCGCGTTGACCAGCAGCTCGTAGTGCAGGTGCGGGGTCTTGTGGCCGCTCGCCGCGTACGCGGTGTGGAACGGCTGGAGGATGTCGCCGTAGAAGTGCGACAGCAGGCCGATGTGGTAGCTCGCGTCCGAGTAGTCGCCTCGCGCGTAGGCGGCCTGGGCGAGGTCGAACTCGAGCGAGATCCGGTCGATCGCGCCGCCGCGCCGGCCGACGCCGTTGTAGACGTGGTCGATGCCGCGCGACGGGTCGTTCTTGACCTCGATGGTGTCGGGATCGTCGCTGGCGAGGCGCGCGATGCTGGCGTCGAACCAGCCGTCGACGCGGCCGTTGAGCACCTTGACGGCCTGGTCGACGATCCAGTCGTGCGTCCCGTACCCGTCGCCGTCGCCGTTCGCCCAGGCCTTGACCGGCGCCGCGGGAACGCGAACGCGCCCGCCAGGACGGCGAGCGCGAGGAAGGCGCGAGCGAGGCTGCTCGGGAGGCGTCGAGGCCGCATCAGGAGATCGTCGATCGGCTGTCGGCTATCGATTGCGGGCCAGGAAGGCCATGACGTCGTCCAGGCGGAACCGACGGTCGCCCCGCTTGCACACGCGGTAGTACGGAAGCTCGCCTCGGTCGCCCAGGCGCTTCACGGTATTGACGTGGAGGTGGAGCATTTCGGCGACCTCGCTCGCGGTGAGCATGGGGCCGAGGTCGGTGATCGCCATTGACGCCATTCGCGGTCTTGCCTCGTCTGTGTACCCGAACCGGGCGGTCCGTGGGGGCACTGCGGTGTGGTCCGGCTCGTTCCTGTCCGGAGTGTCGGAGTGAAGAGCGGCTCCATCAAGCCGTACTCTCGTCTACCCGGTGGTACCAAACGCTCTGGGCAGGGTACCGGGGTCGACGACCGGACGGGTTCGAGGGGAGCCCTGCCGGGCCGGCGCCGCGCGGGCGACGCGTGGTGGCACAACCATGCGTCGACAGGTTCGCGACGGCCGGCCCCGGGCATCGTCTCTCCCCGGGAGGACCGGTTCGTACTCGACCCTCTGAGTCTGCCGCCGGCGGGGCGCCACGCCAAGATCGCAAAGGTCTTGCAGACGCGTAACACGGGTCCCGGGCGGGCAGTTGGACACGCGCGACCCGCCGCCGTTACCGTCAGCCGCGTGGTGACCCCCCGATGACGCTCCAGATCGGCCTCTACGCCCCGACCTGGCCCGGGGCCGACCGCGCGACGCCGCGATGGCCCGCGATCCGCGCGCTCGGGCGCGACGCCGAGGCGCTCGGGGTGGACACCTTCTGGGTCGCCGACGAGCCCGGCTTCTGGGAGTGCTGGACGATCCTGACGGCGCTCGCCGAGGCGACGACGACGATCGGGATCGGGCCGCTGATCGCCTGCACGCGCTATCGGTCGCCGGCATTGTTCGCGACGATGGTGCGGGCGCTCGACGAGGTGAGCGGCGGGCGCGTGACCCTGGGGCTCGGCAGCGGCAGCGGGCCATCGGACCGTCGCTGGACGGCGTTCGGCTTCGACGCGCACGGCCCACGTGTCGAGGTTCGGCGAGGCGGTCGAGATCGTCGCGCGGCTGGTCCGCGACGGCCCGACGACGTTCGACGGCCGCTTCTACACGATCGCCGATCCCGACATCGGACCGGCGGGACCGACCGCCGGCGGACCACCGATCTGGGTCGCCGGCGGCAAGCCGCGCACGATGGAGGTCGCGGCGCGCTGGGGCGACGCGATCAACGACCACAACGCCCTGCCCGACGCGGCCGCGGTCGCCGCGTTCCGCGAGCGCGCCGAGGTCGCGTGCGCGACCGCCGGCCGCGACCCGGCCTCCGTCGACGCTCACGGGCTGGGTGCGCGTGGCGCCGTCCCCCGACGGGCGGCTGGACGCGGACCGGGAGGACACGATCGCTGGCACGCCGGCGGCGATCGCCGAGCGGCTCGCGGCGATCCACGAGGCCGGCATCTCGCACCTGACCGTCTTCATCGGCGACGAGGAGGACGGGCACGTGTACCCGGCCCTCACCGCCCGCGCGCTCGAGCGCTTCGCGCCGGTCCTCGAGGCGCTCCGCGCATCCGGGGCATTGGCGCCCCCGGCAGGAATTGAACCTGCGACCTCGGGTTTAGAAGACCCTCGCTCTATCCGCTGAGCTACGGGGGCGCGCGGCGACGAGTCTACCCGTCACCCAGAGGCCCGGTCCGAGCCCGCCGATGCGTCGTTCGACGCAGTTCCAGGCCCCGAATTCCTGCGTGGTATGCTCCGCGCCCCTCGCGCCGGGAGCCCATTGCCCGCGCGACCGACGACCGCGGGACATGCCCGAACCGACCATCCGCCAGGACCCCGGCCAGCTCGCGCTCGAGCTTCCCGCCGCGCTCCCGACCCTCGGCCTCGAGCCCGAGTGGAAGGCGCAGCAGCGGCTGTGGGGCCACAGCCTGCACCCGATGTGCTCGTACCTCGCGAGCTTCCCGGCGGCCCTCGCCCACGCGTTCATCGCCCGCTACAGCCGGCCCGGCGACGTGGTCCTCGACCCGTTCTCCGGCCGCGGCACCGCGCCGGTCCAGGCGGCGGCCGAGGGGCGCATCGGCGTCGGCAACGACCTCAACCCCCTCGCGCACGTCCTGACCGCCGCGAAGCTCGAGCCCGCCACGCCCGCCGAGGCACGCCTCCGGCTCGCGGCGCTGCGGCTCGCGTGGGCCGGGGAGGCCGGCCACTGGCTCGACCTCGCCGACCGCGTGCTGGCGCGGCCCGGCCATCCCTCGGCGTTCGTCCCCGCGGCGGGCAGCGGCGACGGCCCCGACGCCCGCACGGAGGCCGTCCCGACCGAGGTCAGCGTCGCGTTCCACGCGCGCACGCTCGCCCAGCTGCTGCTCGTCCGCTCGCAGCTCCGCCTCGACGACCGCACGGACCGCTTCCTCGCCGGCGCCCTCGCGGGCATCCTCCACGGGAAGACGCCGTCGTACCTGTCCACGATCATGCCCAACACGTTCAGCATGGCGCCGCGCTACGTGCTCGACTTCGTGGCCCGCACCGGCTACGAGCCGCCGGAGCGGGACGTCTTCGACGCGCTGTCGGCCAAGCTCGACCGCCTGTACCGCCAGCCGTTGCCCGCCACCACGGGGATCAGCCTGCTCGGCGACGCGCGGACCGCCGGGCGCGCTCCCGGGCGGCGCTCCGCGCCCGCGGCCTGCCGGACCGGGCCCGCCTGATCGTCACGTCGCCGCCCTACCTGCGCGTGCTCAAGTACGGCTACTACAACTGGCTGCGGACGTGGCTGCTCGGCTTCGACGCCCGGCTGATCGACGAGACGCTCGACGACGCCCACACGCGCAAGCCCTATCTCGCGTTCATGCGCGACGTCCTCGCCGACCTCCGGCCGGCGCTCACCGACGACGGCATCGCGGTGATCATCGTCGGCGACGTCGAGACGGACCGCGGCAAGCCGTCGACCGCCGGGCACGGGCTGGCCGAGGCCGTCTGGGAGCAGGCCGCGTTCCCCGCGGGCTTCCGCCTCGCCGGCCTCGTGCGCGACGAGGTCGCGGCCAACCGCAAGATGACCCGGCTGTGGGGCGAGGAGGCCGGCCAGGCGACCAAGACCGACAGGATCCTGGTCCTCGGCGCGACCGAGGCCGGCCGGCGGCGCGCGCTGGCGTCCGCGTCGACCCCGATCGACTGGCAGTGGCCGCCGACGCGGCTCCGCGCGCTCTAGCGACGTCCCTCGGGCCCCGCCCCGGGGGTCATGGTTCGGCTAGCATGACCTCGCGATGAAGCAGATGTACCCGCCGTCCGACCTCGCCGCGATGGACCCGCTGGTCCTGATGAAGAACCTCGACCACGTGCGCATGACGAGCCGGCGGCTGTCGTACATCCTCCAGCAGCAGGTCCACCTCTACACGCCCGAGGCGAACGAGCTGCGCGAGCAGATCGACCGCTACGTCGAGGCGGAGCGGCAGATCGAAGGCGAGATGGCCCGGCGCAAGATCCGCGCCTGACCCCGGCCCGCCCGGTCGCTCAGGCCGCCGACACCGCCTGCAGCGGCGACACGGATACCCGCACCTCGACCGCCTCGCCGGTCTCGACGTCGACCGCCTGGGCCGCTCGCGCCACCTCGGCCGCATCGATCATCGCGGCGCGCGCCGCCCGCCGCGCGGCCTGCTCCTCGGCCACGACCCGGGTCACGAGCTGCGCCAGCCGTCGGGGTCTCGAACAGGCTGAACCCGACGCCGATCTCCGCCAGCGCCTCGTGGCCCATCCCCCGGTACAGGCCTCGCGTCGCCACGGCGCACATCTCGTCGTACAGCTCAGGCCACCCCACGCGACGGCGCTGGTAGCAGAAGCGCACGAAGGCCTCGGCCTCGGGCGATGGGCAGGCGGCGGCGCCGGCAGGCAGCATCGATGACGGTCTCCTCGCCCATTCGGGCGTGCGTTGACAATCCGGCGGCGGACCGGGGCAGCCCGCCGCCGGGGATAAGTGCGTGCTCGCCGAGCGCTCCCTCCCTCGGGCCCTCCCTCGGCCGTCGGCGATCGGCACATCGTAGGCCCAGCGGCGCAGCCGTCGGTAGGGGCTTCTCCACCATGTTCCACCCCGACTTGTCCACACGCCGCAACGATCGGTGGACAGGGCTCCGGGCCGTCCGTGAAACCTGTGGATGCATCGGCCACGAGGCCTGTCGGGCGGTCCGTCAGCCCGGGCGCGACCCCGTCCACGTCAGGCCGAGCCCCGGGCCGTCCGACGAGCCGCCAGCGCTTGTCGGGACCGAGCTCGAGGCCGGTGACCGGGTCGTCGGCGAGCAGGAGGCAGCCGTCGAGGTCGACCCAGTCCGCCAGCGGCGCGACGACGGCCGAGGCGGCGATCCCGACCGACGTCTCCTCCATGCAGCCCAGGAACGTCCGGAACCCGAGGGCGCGGGCGCGCTCGAGCATCCGCCGCGCCGGGCCGATCCCGCCGCACTTGGCGAGCTTGACGTTGACGCCGGCCACGACCCCGACCAGCCCGTCGAGGTCGTCGATCGTCACGGCGCTCTCGTCCGCGACGAGCGGCAGCGGCGAGCGCGCCTGGAGCGCGCGGAGGTCGTCGAGGCGGTGGGCCGGGAACGGCTGCTCGATCAGCTCGACGCCGAGCCGCTCCAGCTCCGGCAGCAGGTCCGCGGCCTCATCGAGCGACCAGCCGGTGTTGGCGTCGACGCGGATCGGGCCCGCCGAACACCGAGCGGACCGCGCGCACCGTCGCGACGTCCGTCGGGCCGCCGACCTTGACCTTGAGGGCCGGGAAGTCCGCCGCCCGCCGCGCGCGCTCCGCGACGACCTCCGGCTCGTCGATGCCCAGCGTGAAGTCGGTCGGCGGGATCTCGCCGTCGACGCCCAGCAGCGTCGCCACCGGGAGGCCGAGCCGCTTGCCGACGAGGTCGTGGAGGGCGATGTCGATCGCGCACTTGGCCGCGCCGTTGTGGCCGATGGCCGCCGCCATGCGGTCGGCCGCGTCCTCGAGGGCCGCGAGCGCCTCGGCGCGATCCCCGCGGAGGCCGGCCGCCGCGGGTTCGATCGCCTCGAGCAGGACGGGGAGGACCGCGGCCACCGTGCCCGGCGTCTCCCCGTAGAACGCGTCCGGGAAACCCCTCCCCGAGGCCGACCGGGCCGTCCCCGCCGTCGGCGTCGTCCCGCAGCTCCACGAGGACCGTGGTCGCCGTGCGGCCGGAGCCGTGCGACGCCCGCGCGATCACGAACGGGTCGCGCAGCGCCAGGACCAGCGTGGTGGCGGTGACCGAGAAGGTCACGCGGGCGCGCGCTCCGCCTCGGGGGCGTCGGCCGGCGCCTCGAGGGTGACCCAGGGCAGGGCGTCCACGCCCGCCTCGATGTCCTGCCACAGGCCATCGCCGCCGAACCGCACGGGGTCCGCGCACGGCAGCCCGGTCTCGGCCGCCGTCGCGTCGATCACGCGTCGAGCCTCCTCGTCGTCGGCGATGAGCGAGGTGTTGAGCGCGATCGCGACGACCTTGCGTCGGGGCGACCAGCGCGGCCACCGTCTCGTGCGCGGCGATGTACGGGCCCAGCGGCGCGATCGGGAACCGGGCGTCGGGCAGGTGGTCGAAGTCGTGGTCGGCCATGCCCGGCTTGTGGACCATGACCATCGCGTGCGGCGTCGCGCCGTGGATCAGCCCGAGCGTGACGCTGCTGTACGCCGGGTGGTCGAGCGAGCCCTGGCCCTCGACGATGACCCAGTCGCCGCGCGACTCGCCCTCCTCGACCAGCCACTCGACGGTCCCCTGGAGGAAGTCGGCGATGACGCGGTCGACGGCCACGCCCCAGCCCTCGATCATGATCCCGGTCTGACCCGTGGCGACGAACGCCGCCGAGCGGCCGGCGGCCTGCGCCGCCCGCCGGAGCTCGAGCGCGACGGACATCTTGCCGATCGCGCAGTCGGTGCCCACCGTCAGGATCACGCGCTTGCCCGGGAGGTGCCGGCGCCCGACGGCCGTGTCCATGCGCTCCGGCGGCCGGCGGAAGTCGATCAGCCGGACGCCGGACGTGCGCGCGGCCTCGGCGAACTCGGGGTCGTCGCCGAGGAACGTGTGCAGGCCGGAGAGCACGTCGAGGCCGGACTTGATCGCGGCGAGGATCACGACGCGCCAGTCGTCGGGCAGCTTGCCGCCGGTGGGCGCGATGCCGATCAGCAGCGCGTTGGCACGGGGCAGGAGACCCAGCGCGGAGTTGAGCGAGCCGACGATCGGGATGTCGTTGCGACCCGAGTCACCGAGCCACTCGCGGACGTTGTGCCCGGCCTGCGTCGAGTCGATGACCGCGACGACCTTGTCGTGCCCGAAGCGGATCACGCCCATCGCGGTCTTGCCGTGGTGGAACCCGAAGTTGCCCTCGGCGAGGATCACGAGGCGGCGCTCGATGGACGGCGGCATGGGCCCTTCCCGCGGGATCGGCGGCGCGCGCCGCACAGGACCGGGAGTCTATGTCATCGGCCAGAGATCGCCCCGCCCGGCCGACCCGCCGACGCCGGCCAGGCGGCGCTCGAGCAGCCGCCGTTCCGCATCCGTCCCCACGAGCTCGAGCGCCCGTCGATAGGCGGCCGCCGCCTCGCGATGGCGGCCGGCGCGCCGGAGGAAGTCCGCACGCGTCGCCTCGACGAGGTGGTAGCCGGGGAGGTCGACCTCGTCGAGCGCCGCCAGGCCCGCGTCGGGGCCGTCGCGAAAGCCGATCGCCACGGCCCGGTTCAGGGCGACGACCGGGTTCGGCGCCTCGAGCAGGGCGTCGTACAGGACGACGATCGAGGCCCAGTCGGTCTCGGCGGCGGTGGCCGCGGACGCGTGCCGAGCCGCGATCTCGGCCTGGAGCCGGTACGGCCCCGCCGGCCGCGCGTGCGCGCGGGCCCGATCCAGCTCCGCGAGGCCGCGCTCGATCGACGCCCGGTCCCATCGGCCCCGGTCCTGCTCCTCCATCGTCCGCAGCTCGCCGTCGTCCCCGGCCCGGGCGTCCGCGACGCGAGTGCTGCAGCAGGAGCAGCGCGTGGAGGCCGGCCACCTCGTCGTCATCGGGGAGCAGCGCCGCCAGCAACCCGGCCAGCCGGACCGCCTCCGACGCGACGTCCGGGCGGAGCGTCTCGCCTTCGGTCGCCGCGTAGCCCTCGTTGAACAGCAGGTAGACCACGGCGAGCACGCCGCCCGTCCGCTCCGCGAGCCGGTGCGCCGGCGGCATCCGGAAGCTGATGCCCGCGTGCTCGATCTTCTGCTTGGTGCGCAGCAGCCGCTTGCTCATCGTGGCCTCGGTCACGACGAACGCGCGGGCGATCTCGCGCGTCGAGAGGCCCGTGACCGTCTTGAGCGTGAGCGCGACGCGACCGGCGAGCGGCAGGGCCGGGTGGCAGCACATGAACAGCAGGGCCAGCCGGTCGTCGAACGCCTCGTCCTCCCCCACCGGGCCACCGATCTCGACCATCGCCTCCAGCTCCCGCACCTTGTCCTGCTCGAGCCGCCGCCGGCGGAGCACGTCGAGCGCCCGCCGGTGCGCGGCCGTCGTCAGCCACGCCGCCGGGTTGTCCGGGACGCCGTCGATCGGCCAGCGCCGAAGCGCCCGCTCGACGGCGTCCTGGTAGCTGTCCTCGGCGAGGTCGAAGTCGCGCGTGCGCCGGACGAGGCCCGCGACGATCCGCAGGCGCTCGGCGGCGACGACCTCGGCGAGGCGTGCCTCGATCAGTCCTCCGGCCCGCCCATCGAGTGGATCGGCCGAAGCTCGATCCGTCCTTCGAACGCCATCGGGTTCCGGGCCGCGAGCTCGATCGCCGCGTCGAGGTCCGGGGCGTCGAGGATGGCGAAGCCCGGCGATCCACTCCTTGCTCTCGGTGAACGGGCCGTCCGTCACCAGGAGCTTGCCGTCGCGCACGCGCACGACGGTGGCGTCCTCGACGGGCTGCAGGCGCACGCCCTGCTGGTAGATGCCGCGCGCCGCCTCGAACCACGGTTCGAGGGGCGGTGCCGCCGCCTCGTCGGCGGCGCTGTGGTCCGGGTCGCCGCAGATGAACATCGCGTACTTCACGCCTGGTCCCCCTCGCCCTCGGCCAGCGGCCAGAAGGCGCGGACCTCGATCCGCCCGGCGTACGCCATCGGGATGCGCGGCCGCGATGTCGATGGCCTGCTCGATCGTGTCGCACTCGAGGACGTCGAACCCGGCGATCCACTCCTTGCTCTCGGTGTACGGCCCGTCGGTGACGAGTCGCTCGCCGCCGCGCACGCGCACGGTGCGGGCATCCGCCGTGGGCCGCAGGCGGTCGCCGATCACCCAGTTGGGCTCGACCGACGTCCCCCAGGTCTCGATGTCGGGCGCGGCCGCCGCGTCCTCGGCGGTGTGCTCCGGGTCAACGCAGACGAACATGATGTAGCGCATCGTGCCTCCGATCTGCCGGCTCGATCTGTCCGACTGCCCAGACGACGATCCGGATCTCGATTCCGGACAATTGATTCACCGAACCATCGAAGGAGATCGAACGGTGCTTGGCAACTGGCCGCTGTACGCGAACGTCCTCGTCGGAGACATCGATCGGGCACGAGCGTTCTACGAAGGGATCCTGGGCATGGAGCCGATCCGGACCGCCGAGTCCGAGGTCGTGTACCGGTCCGGCACGACGCGGTTCGCGATCTCGCGGGTCGACGACGCCGGCAAGACGGCCCACACGGTCGGCAGCTTCGTCGTCGACGACATCGAGCCCATCGTCGCGGGCCTGCGCGCCAAGGGCGTGCGGTTCGAGGACTACGACCTGCCGGGGCTCGTGACGGTCGAGGGGATCGCGACCTTCGCCGCCGATGGCGTCACGCTGCCCGATCGGGTCGCCTGGTTCCGCGACCCCGACGGGAACCTACTGTCGATCGTCCAGGAAGGCTCGTAGCGAAGCCCGACGCGGGCGCGCCGATGCCCGGTCGACGATCGGGGGGCTGGTACCGCATACCGGATTCGAACCGGTGATCTCCGCCTTGAGAGGGCGGTGTCCTGGGCCTCTAGACGAATGCGGCGCAGGGTCGGCGCGGGGCCGGACCGGTGGCGGAGGATATCGCGATCGGCGCGCTTTCGGCAAGCACGCCGGGACCCCGCGAGCGCCTCGAGCCGCGCCTAGAGGCGGTTCGTCTCCAGGAACATCCGCAGGGTCTCGGCGACCTGCAGGTAGCTCTGCTCGCCGAGGACGAGGCCGTAGTGCGAGTGGGCGCCGAACGGCTCGTAGTCCGCGTCGAGCCACTCCGCCAGCCGCTCGACGTCCCGCTCGGGGACGTACGGGTCGAGCCCGGCGCCGATGACGAGCCGCGGGACGTCCGGGAGCGAGGAACGGTCGACCGGCACGCCCTGGAGCACCTGGCGCTTGGACCGGCCCGGACTCGAACGGCTTCTGGCCCAGCATGTGCTGGATCCGCAGGACGTCGCCCAGCGTGAGGTCGCGGTGCTCGCGCAGGAGCTTCTCGGGCAGCGTCTCCCAGCCGAGCTCGGCGCGGCCGTAGGCGTCCGGGACGTCGCGCACGACGTGGGGCCGCGCCGGGTCGCGCAGGTCGCGCGGCAGCTCCGGGGCGATCAGCACGTACGCGGACGCGGGCACCCGCTCCAGGGCCTTCAGGACCAGCAGCCCGCCGAGGCCGTGCCCGACGACGACCGTCGACGGCCCGAGGCGCTCCAGCGCCGCGACGACGTCCTCGGTGTAGGTGCCGACGTCGAGCGTCGCCGGGTCCGCGGTCTGCGACCAGAAGTGGTTGCGCAGGTTGAGCGCGTGGCCCTCCCAGCCGCGGCCCGCGAAGTGGTGGAGGTAGCGCTCCCACACCCAGGACCCGCCCAGCTCGCCGTGGACGAACAGGACCGGCTTGCGCCGCGACCGCCGCTCGGGCAGCCAGGACTCGATGTACAGGCCGCGGTCCACGATCTCGATCTCGTCCTTGCGGACGGGACGGCCGTTGGTCGGCGCGGTGCGGGCGAGGAGGCGCTCGGAGGTGGTCTGGTCTGTCATCGGTCCTGTCGCTTGCCTACCACTCGTGCGGGTTGAACACGAGCCCGGTGAGGGCCTTGGGATAGAAATAGGTCGACTTCTGGGGCATCACGTCGCCGGCGCCGGCGACATCGAGGATCGACGCCACGGGCGTCGGTTCGAGCAGGAACGCGGCATCGGCGCCGTCCGTCCCGGCGTCCACGAGCGCGGCCGCCTCGGCCGCCGACTTGGTATAGCGGATCCGCTCGCCGCCCGCCACGGCCGCGGCATCGATCCCCGCGAGGGCCTCGAGCGTCGCGGCGAGGATGCGAGACGTCCAGCCGGCGGACCGCGTCGCCGCCCGCCGTGATCAGCGGTTCGAACGCGGCGCGGCGCGCGGTGAGGAGCCAGGCGACGTCCCGCGTGAGGAGGCCGAACCGGCCCTCGCCGCCGGCGAGCCCGCCCGCGGCGCCGAAGCGGTCCACCAGCGCGTCGGCGGTGGTCGGCACGACCTCGAACAGGTCGCCCAGCCCGCCGCGGAGCCGCGCGAGCCCCTCCTCGCCGAGGCCGCGCACGACCCGGTGCGTCGGCAGCACCGTCAGCGCGTCGTCGGCGTCGAGGAACAGGGCCAGCAGGAAGTCGAACGGCGGATCGGGCTCGCACGAGCGCGTCATGCGTCGCTCGTCGCGGTAGCGCAGGGCCGTCTCGTAGCGGTGGTGCCCGTCGGCGATGTACACGGGCGCCGCGGCTCGCGACCGCGACCAGCCTCGACGCGGCGCCGTCCGTGGCCGTCGTCGGTCACGACCCACAGGCGGTGGCGCACGCCGTCGTCGTCGGCGAGGTCGACCGCCGGCGCGGTCGCGGCGATCGTCGCGAGGTCCGCCGCGGCCGAGCGCGCGGGATCCGCGTACAGGACCACGACGGGCGACGTGTTGACGCCGGTCGCGCGCAGCAGCCGGTAGCGGTCCTCGCGCGCGGCCGCGAGCGTGCGCTCGTGCGGGAGGACGCCGCCGTCGGGCCCGAACGGCTCGAGCTTCAGTCGGGCGAAGAAGCCGCGCTGGGTGCGCTCGATCGTCGGTGCCGGGGACGCGCGTAGACCTGCTCGTAGACGTAGACCGCGGGCTTGGGATCCTTGCGCAGCGCCCCGTCCGAACGCCACGCGGCGAACGTCCGCGCGACCCGCCGGTAGCGCTCGTCGGGATCCTCGCCCGGCTCGCCGAACGGGAGGTCGAGCCGGACCGCGTTGCGCGGGCTGCGCGCCAGCAGCGACCCGCGCAGCTCCTCGCCGATGACGTCGTACGGGGGCGCGACGATCGGCCCCAGCCCGCCGACGATCTCTGGATCGAAGCGGAGCGCGCGGAACGGGCGGATCTCGGGCAATGGGTCCCTCTGGGCGATGACGGGACATCGGCGGGCACCCCGCGACTGGGCGGGCGACACCGACGGGTCCGGGGCCGAAGCATCGTACGATAGGCCGCGCCCAACGGCCACCGGGAGCGGACGGTGAGCCAGGGCGAAATCATCGAGGTGCAACTTTTCAGGGGGTTGGCACGTCGATGCTCCGACCGCCTCCCCAGCCGTCGGCCCAGGAGCCCGCTTGACCCGTCCGAGTCTGCCCGCCCCGGGGCGCATCGCGCGCCTGCTCGCCGCCGCATCGCTCGTCCTGTGTGCGCTGCTGGTTCCGGCGACCCCGGCGCTGGCCGCCGACGGGCTGAAGATCGACGCGCACGTCCTCCTGCAGGGCCACGTTCGGGCCGGTTCGTGGTTCGGGATCGCGGTCAACCTCCAGAACGACGGCCCGACGGTCACCGGCGAGCTGCGGATCTCGGGCGGCACGGATTCGCGGACCCGGTTCGCGACGCCGGTCGAGCTCGCCACCGGGTCGCGCAAGCAGTACGTCCTGTACGCGCTCCCGCCCGCGTTCGGCGGCAACATGACGGTCGAGCTCGTCGACGGCGAGCAAGGTCGTCGCCAGCTCGAAGGTGGCGATCGCGCTCCACGACCAGACCCAGCTCGTCGTCGGCCTCGTGGCGGAGAACCCGGCCCGGCTCGTCGGCCAGCTCGACCTGCTCCCCAACCAGAACGGCCTCGCGCCGGTCATCGTCCCGATGACGACCGCCGATCTCCCGGAGCGCGTCCAGGCGTGGGCGGCGCTCGACCGGCTGATCTGGCAGGACACGGACAGCGCCTCGCTGACGCCCGGCCAGCTCGCCGCCATGCGCACGTGGATCGCCGGCGGCGGGCGCCTCGTGATCGTGGGTGGCAGCTCGCCCGCCGACGAGCTGACCGCGTTCCCGGACGACCTCCTCCCGTATCGGCCGTCCAGCCTCGTCGACGTCGACCCCAGCAGCCTGGCGTCGGTGCTCGGCCCGATCCCGGCCGGCGCGACGGCGGTCCCGGCCTTCGCCGGCGATCCCGGCGCCGGACGGACGCTCGCGACGTCCGGCGACCGCGTGATCGCGGCGGACCGGACGTTCGGCTCGGGCTCCGTGACGCTGCTCGGCTTCGACCCGGCCACGCAGTGGATCGCGGACGGCGACACCGTCGACGTCCCGCTGTGGCGCCGGCTCCTCCCGCCCCGGTCCGGCGGCACGGTGTCGCTGGTCGACGACCAGACGATCGTCAGCGCGGTCTCCAACCTGCCCAGCCTCGCGCTGCCGCCGATCGGCGGCCTGCTCGTGCTCCTGTTCGGCTACATCGTGCTCGTCGGTCCGGTGAACTACCTCGTCCTGCGCTCGATCGACCGCCGCGAGTGGGCGTGGGTCACGGTCCCGGTGCTGATCGCCGTGTTCACCGTGGGCTCGTTCGGGATCGGCGCCGTGCTGCGCGGCTCGGACGTGATCGTCAACGAGGTCGCGATCGTCCGCGGCGCCCCCGGGACCGACGCCGCGACCACGCAGTCGTACATCGGCATCTTCAGCCCGTCGCGGGCGACCTACCAGCTGCGCGTCGCGGGCGACGCCCTCCTCGCCGCGCCGATGAACGGGGACGTCCGGGCGACGGCGGCAGCAACCTCGACGTCCTCCAGGGCGACCCGTCGCGCGTCCGCGACCTCGCCGTCGGCTTCGGTTCCATGCGCACCGTCCGCGCCGAGGCCAGCGCCACCGGCCCGACGGTGACCTCCGACCTGCGGCTCGACGGCGGACGGATCAAGGGCACGGTCACCAACGGCTCGAGCCGGACGCTGATCGCGCCGGCGGTCGTGCTCGGCGTCTCGGCGGTGAAGATCGGCGACATCGCGCCCGGCCAGTCGGCCAAGGTCGACCTCGTGCTCAGCAGCAATGCCTTCAACGGGACCGCGCTCTCCGACTCGGTCGTCGGCCCGTTCGACTGGGGCGGCGGCACGATCACCGACGACCAGCAACGAGCCTTCGTCCGCCGGTCGATCGTCGACCAGCTGTCGTTCGACCCGAACACCGGGATCAACACCGGTCTCGCCGGGCGACACGCCCACGCTGCTCGCCTGGGGCGACGAGCCGGTCGTGTCCGCGGAGCTGGACGGCGCCCAGGTCCGGCGCGAGGCCAACGTCCTGTACGAGGTCCCGCTCCCGCTCACGGTCCGCGGCAAGACCACGTTCTCGGGCGACCTGCTCCGCAGCAGCGCCATCGACGTGAGCGCGAACTTCTTCTCGAAGGACCCGTGGAACATCAGCTTCGGGATCGGGCAGGTCACGATGGCCTACCAGCCCCTGCCGTTCGAGGGCTCGCTCAAGCCGGAGCAGGTCGTCGTCGCGATGGGCTTCGGCGGCGACATCACGACCCTCGCCGGGACGCAGGCGGTCCTGCGCGAGTCCCCGCGCTGCGACCCGGCGGCCGACGGCTGCATCGTGCCCCAGGACGGGCTGCCCGGACCTCGAGGCGCTCGACGTGCGCACCGGCAAGTGGGTCCAGTTCGCCCACATGTCCGGCGGGCAGGTCTTCGAGCTCGAGAACGCCGCCCGCTGGGTCGACCCGACGAGCGGCCAGGTGCAGGTCAAGTTCGTCAACGAGAAGCAGGACGGCATCGGCTTCCAGTTCCAGGTCCAGATCACGGGGACCGTCCAGTGAGCGCGATCGTCCACGCCGCGGGCCTCGTCAAGCGCTACGACCGCACGCTCGCGGTCGCCGGCCTCGACCTCGACGTCGAGCGAGGGCGAGATCTTCGGGCTGGTCGGGCCCAACGGCGCCGGCAAGACGACGACGCTGCGCATCCTCGCGACCCTGCTCGTCCCCGACGCGGGCGACGGCGAGATCGCCGGGTTCTCGCTGCGCCGGAACCCCAACGACGTCCGCCGCGTCCTCGGCTTCATGCCGGACTCGTTCGGGGTGTACGACGACATGAAGGTCTGGGAGTACCTGGACTTCTTCGCCCGCTGCTACGGGATCCCGGCCGACCGCCGGCGGCGGATGATCGGCGACCTGCTCGACCTCGTGGACCTCGGACCCAAGCGCGACACGTACGTCCAGGGCCTGTCGCGCGGCATGCAGCAGCGGCTGTGCCTCGCGCACGCGCTCGTCCACGACCCGCAGCGTGCTGCTGCTCGACGAGCCGGCGTCGGGCCTCGACCCGCGCGCCCGCGTCGAGCTGCGCGAGCTGCTCCGGGAGCTGCGGGCGCTGGGCAAGACGATCCTGGTCTCGTCGCCACATCCTCCCCGAGCTCGAGGAGCTGTGCACGTCGGTCGCGATCATCGACCGCGGCCAGGTCCTCGCCCAGGGCCGCGTCGCCGACATCGAGCGCCGGCTGCGGGTCGGCGCGGTGCTACCGCGTCCGCGTGCTGGGCGACGACGACGCCATCGCCGTCGCGCAGGCCTGGTTCTCGGGCCAGGCTGAACGTGGTCTCGGCGCAGGTCCTCGACGACGGCACGATCGAGATCGGGTTCCACGGCGACGACGACGGCGCCGCCGCCCTGCTCGCCGCGGCCGTGCGCGCGGACCTCCGGATCGCGACGTTCGCGCGCGCCGCGAGCGACCTCGAGGAGCTCTTCCTGCAGGTCACCGCGCAGGAGCCGGTCGCCGCGGGAGCCGTCGCGTGAGCGCGGTCGTGACGCCGCCGGTCCGCCGGTTCGGGGCGCTGCGGGACGTGGGCTCGGGCATCGCCGCGGTCGGCGTCAAGGAGCTCCGCGGCCGGATGCGCGGGCGGCGCGCGTTCGTCGTGCTCACGATCCACCTGCTCGTCGTCGCGGGCTTCGCCTGGATGATCGAGAGCATCGCCGAGCGATCGATGAACAGCGGGTTCAACAGCAGCGTGTCCGCCTCGGCCGACATCGGGCGGGCGATGTTCACGGGCCTGATCATGCTGCTGACGCTGATCGTGCTCGTGCTCGCACCCGCATCGACCGCCGGCGCCATCAGCCTGGAGCGCGAGAAGCAGACGCTCGACCTGCTGACCACCACCCCGATCTCGTCGCTCGCGATCATCCTGGGCAAGCTGCTGTCGGCGCTGAGCTGGGTCTTCCTGCTGCTGCTGGCGTCGATCCCCGTCGCCGCGCTCGTGTTCACGTTCGGCGGCGTCGGGCCCGAGGACCTCGTGCGCGCGTACGTGGTGCTGTTCGCGACGGCGATCGCGTTCGGGTCGATGGGCCTGTTCGTGTCCGCGTTCGTCAAGCGCACGCAGGCGGCGACCGTGATCAACCTCGTCATGACGATCGTGCTGACCGCGGGCGCCACGTTCGTCTTCGTCTTCTGGTCCTCGATGACGGCGAACGGGCTCCTGCCGAACCAGCCCGGCGCGGTGCGCGACACCTCGTTGATCGCGACGCTCACGCGCCGGCCGCCCGCGGCGCTCCTCTACTACAACCCGTTCCTCGCCCAGCTCGACGTCATCTGCGGCACCGAGACCGGGTTCGGCGGCACGTGCAGCGTGATCGCGTCCGTGAACGATGACCAGACCGCGATCAACGGCGACCTCGGCGGGCAGGGCTTCGGGGTCGACCACGACTCGTTCTGGCCGACGGCGGTCGCGGTGATGCTCGTGACCTCGGTGGTCCTCGTGGTCCTGTCCGTGCAGCTCGTGGCGCCGACGCGCGCTGGCGTCTCCACCGTCGCCGGCCGCGGCGACCCGTCGAGGAAGCGGCGTGAAGGCGCGCCGGCCTCCGGTCGCGCGCCGCCGGCGAGCATCCCGCGCCGTCGATGATCCCCGCCGATCCCGCGCGCCTGGGCGTCGAGCTCGATCCCGACCTGATCGCCCTGCGCGCCGGCCTCGTCAGCCACCGCCGCCGGCTGTGGCTGCGGCGCTCGGTCCGCCGCGCGTGGTACGTGCTGGCGGCCGTCGCGGGGATCGAGCTCGGCCTCGCGATCGCGATGCGCATCTGGCCGATCGAGTGGGCGCCGGCGCTCGCCGCGGCCATCCCCGCCATCGGGATGCTGGTGCTGCTGGTGCTCGTCGCCCGCGCACGGCCGTCGATCGGCGAGACCGCGCTCGCGGTGGACGCGGAAGGCGGCTCGGGCGACGCGCTCGCCTCGGCGCTCGCGTTCGCGCAGGCCAAGCCGGCGACGGCCGGTCCCGGCGACCCCGCGGACGACGACACCATCGCCGTCGGGGACGGGTTCGAGCTCGGCGCCGCGGAGGCCCGCTTCGTGCGGCGCCAGCGACGGGACGCCCTTCGCCGCCTGCGAACGATCGAGCCGGGCCTGTTCCGGCCGCGACTGGCGCGGCGCCCGGCCGTCGTCTCGTTCGTCGCCCTCGCCCTGCTCGTGCCGGCGGTGCTGCTCCCGAACCCGCAGGACGCCGCCATCGCGGCCAACCGCGCAGGTCCGCGACGAGGCCAACCGGCAGGCGCAGCGCATCGACGAGGTCGCCAAGGACCTCGCCGACAAGGGCGCCAACGCCGAGGATCCGCGGACGCGCCTCTCCGAGGAGCTGCGACAGCTCGCCGCGCGGCTCCGCGCGAACCCGGGCGACCTCGACCTCAACCTCTCGCAGCTCGGGCTCGCTCGAGGACGAGGTGCGGGCCCAGCTCGACCCGTCCAACGAGCAGCGCGCGGCCTCGATCGCGTCGCTGTCCCGGTCCCTGTCGCGGGCCGCGACGAGCAACCCGCAGGCGAACGCCGGCGGCGACCCGCACCAGGCGCGCCAGGACCTCCACGAGCTCGGCGACAAGCTCGACCAGATGACGCCCGAGCAGCGCGACGCCGTCGCTCGCGACCTCGCCGAGCAGCAGGGCCTCGCGAACCAGGCCGACGGGGCCGCCGGCCAGGCGCTCAAGGACGCGGTCGCGAGCATCAGCCAGGGCGACACGGCCGGCGCGAAGAGCGCCCTCGACCGGTTGGGCGAGGCGCTCGACGCGGCCAACTCGCGGACGCAGGTCAACCGCGACCTCGCGGCGGCGGCCTCGAGCCTGCAGGACGCGCGGCGGAACCTCGCGAACGCGGGCGGGCAGCCCGGCAGCCAGAACGGCCAGACGGGCCAGCAGGGCAACGGGCAACAGGGCAACGGCCAGCCGGGCGGGTCGCCCGGCGCGAGCGGCGGCACGGGCCAGGGCCAGTCGTCGGGGCAGCCCGGCCAGTCGGCGGGCGCCGGTCAGGGCCAAGGTCAAGGCCAGGGGCAGGGCCAGGGCCAGGGGCAAGGCCAGGGCCAGGGCCAGGGTCAGGGCCAGGGGCAAGGTCAGGGCCAGGGGCAGGGCCAGGGTCAGGGCCAGGGCCAAGGTCAGGGCCAGGGCCAGGGTCAGGGTCAGGGCCAGGGCCAGGGTCAAGGCCAGGGCCGGCACCGGCTCCCTCGGCGGCGGCGGCTCGAACGCCGCGTACCTCGGCAGCGGGACGTCGAACGGGCGCCCGGGCGGCCCGACGCAGCCCGAACCGGCCGAGCGTCCTCGGGCCCGACCTCGGGTCGGTCTTCGCGCCCTTCGACCGCATCGGCAAGCCGGGCGACCCGTCGTACGTCGCCGGCACCGGCGGCGACGGCCAGACGCAGCAGGGCAGCCAGCAGGGCCAGGGCTCGAACAACGGCTCCTACGTGCCCTACTCGCAGGTCTACAGCGACTTCTACCAGTACGCGCTGACGACCCTCGACCGCTCGTACGTCCCGCTGTCGGTCAAGGACTACGTGCGCGACTACTTCAGCTCGCTCGACCCCAAGCCGTGAGCGACCGGCCCAGCGCCGCCGCGCAGCCACCCGGAGGACCCATGGACGCATCCGTCGCCGCCGAGACCGAGGGCACCACGGCTCGCCCCCGAGGCGTTCGCCGAGCGCGCCCGGCGCATCGAGGCCGAGATCGGCAAGGTCATCGTCGGCCAGCAGCGACCTCGTCCGCCACACCCTCGTCGGGCTCCTCGCGAACAGCCACGTGCTGCTCGAGGGCGTCCCCGGCCTGGGCAAGACGATGCTGATCCGGACCATCGGCGACGTCATCGACTGCACGTTCAACCGGATCCAGTTCACGCCCGACCTGATGCCGGCCGACATCACCGGCACGAACATCCTCGTCGAGGAGGGCGGCAGCCGCGTCTTCAAGTTCCAGCCCGGCCCGATCTTCGCCAACCTCGTGCTGGCCGACGAGATCAACCGCGCGACGCCCGAAGACCCAGTCGTCGCCTGCTCGAGGCGATGCAGGAGCACCAGGTCACGGTCGCCCGCAACCGCTACACGCTCGACCCGCCGTTCTTCGTGCTCGCGACCCAGAACCCGCTCGAGATGGAGGGGACCTATCCCCTCCCCGAGGCGCAGCTCGACCGGTTCCTGCTCAAGGCCATGGTCCCCTTCCCGTCCGAGGAGGACCTCGTCAACATCCTCGACCGGACGACGGGCTCGGACGCCCCGACCGCGCAGAAGACCGCGACGGCGGCCGAGATCGTGGAGATGCAGCGCCTCGCCCGCGCGGTGCCCATCGCCCCGCACATCACGGCGTACGCCGTGTCGCTGCTCGCGGCCACCCACCCCGACAACAAGCGCGCGCCGAGCCTGGTCCGCCAGTACGTCCGCTACGGCGGCTCGCCGCGCGGCGCGCAGGCGCTGGTGACCGCGGGCAAGATCCTCGCGCTCATGGACGGCCGCTTCAACGTCTCGATCGACGACGTCCGGGCGGCCGCGCTGCCCGCCCTGCGCCACCGCGTGATCCTCAACTTCGAGGGCGAGGCCGAGGGCATCACGAGCGAGTCGGTCGTCCGCGCCATCCTCGACGAGGTGAAGCCGCCCGCCGTCGAGTAGCGGATCCGGCACGCAGCGCCATGACGGCCTCCCCCACCCCGCCCGCCGACACGCCGGACGAGGCGTCGACCCCGGCCGTCCCCGCGCGCCCGGCAGGCGTCAAGGCGTTCCTGCCCAACGAGCTCGACCCGACGGTCTTCGACGAGGGCTTCCTGCGGCAGCTCGAGCGCCTCGGCGTCCTGATGAAGCAGCCGGTCCGCGGCGGGCTCAAGGGCGGCCGGCGGAGCGTCAAGCGCGGGCAGTCGGTCGAGTTCGCGGACTACCGCGAGTACACGCTCGGGGACGACCTCCGCCAGCTCGACTGGAACGTGCTTCGCCCGCCTCGAGAAGCTGTTCGTGAAGCTGTTCATCGAGGAGGAGGACGTGACGATCACGTTCCTCATCGATGCCAGCCCGTCGATGGCGTTCGGGCGACCGCAGAAGCTGCTGTTCGCCAAGCGGGCCGCGGCGGCGCTCGGGTACATCGGCCTCGCGTCGGAGGACCGGATCGTGGTCGCGGCGCTCACCGGGCGCACGGCCCGGCGCCAGGGCGGGCTGCGCGGCTCGGGGCGCGTGTTCCGGCTGCTGGCGAACCTGTCGTCGATCCAGCCCGCCGACGGCCCGACCGACCTCGTCGCCTCCGCGCGGCACGCCGCGGCGATGCTGTCGGGGCGCGGCGTCGTCGTGCTGCTGTCGGACCTCCTCGACCCGGGCGCCGACCGCGTGATCCGCGAGCTCGCGGCGACCGGTTCGGACCTGATCGTGCTCCACCTCCTGTCGCCCGACGAGCTCGACCCGGCGCTCGAGGGCGACCTGCGGCTCGTCGACAGCGAGTCGGGCGAGGGCATCGACGTCACCGTCGACCTCGCGACGCTCGACGACTACAAGGCCCGCCTGGCGGCGTGGCAGGACGGGCTCGCCGAGATCGCGACGAAGCGGCGCGCCTCGTACGTGCCGCTGTCCACGGACGTCCCGCTCGCCGACCTCGTGTTCGCCGAGCTGCGGCGCCGGCGCGTGGTCGGGTAGGCAGCGATGCCGTTCCTCGCGCCGCTGGCGCTCGCCGGGCTCGTGTTCGTGCCGCTGGTCGTCGCGATGTACCTGCTCAAGCTGCGCCGCGACGAGGCGGTCGTGCCCTCGACGCTGCTGTGGCAGCGGCTCGTGGCGGACGTCGAGGCGAACGCGCCGTGGCAGCGCCTGCGCCGGAGCCTGCTGCTGCTGCTCCAGCTGCTCCTCGTCCTGATCCTCGTGCTGCTCGCGGCGCGGCCGTTCGTCGAGCGGCCGGCCGGCCTGGCGGGCGACCTCGTGCTCGTGATCGACACGTCGGCCTCGATGCAGGCGACGGACGTGACGCCGAACCGCCTCGAGGCGGCGAAGTCGGCGGCCATCGACGCGCTCAAGGACCTGCCGGCGGGCGGCAAGGTCAGCGTGATCGCCGCGGGCCGGACGGCCAAGGTGATCGCCAACGGCACGGGCGACATCGGCCGGGTCAAGCAGGCGATCGCGAGCGTCACGCCCACGTCGGACATCGGCAACCTGTCCGACGCGCTGCGACTCGCGTCCGCCCTCGCCGCCCGCTCGGGCGACGCGGAGATCCTGGTCGCGACCGATGCCGCGCTGGCGACCCCGCCGGTGGGCTCGCTCGAGGCGCCGGTCCGGGTCCTGCGCGTGGGCCGCGACGCCGCGAACCAGGCGATCGTCGCGCTCGCCGTGCGGACCGCGCCGAGCGGCCTGTCGCACAGCGCGTTCATCTCGGTCGCGAACGTCGGCCTCGAGCAGGCGGACCGCCAGCTGCAGCTCTACGCCGACGGGCGGCTGCGCGACTCACGCACCCTGCACCTCGACCCCCAGCGCCGCACCGACGTCTCCATCGACGACATCGACGACACGCTCCACCCGGCGTCCGTGGTCGAGGTCCGCCTCGTCGAGGCGGAGGGCACGGCGACCCCGACCGTCGACGGGCTCGGCGTCGACGACCGTGCCTGGGCCGTCGTGCCGCCCAAGCAGACGCGCCAGGTGCTGCTCGCGGGCGAGCCGGATCCGTACCTCGAGACGGCGCTCAGCTACCTGCCCGGACACCGAGCTCTACTTCCGCGACGGGAAGGACTGGTCGAGCCTGACCGGCCTCGACCAGTTCGAGCTCGTCATCTTCAACCGCTTCCTGCCCGACACGCTCCCGCGCGCGGCCGATCCTCGCGATCGCGCCACCGACGACCTCGGCCCTCGGCACGCCGGCCGGCACGCTCACGAACCCGGGCATCGGCGCGCTCGACCCGTCCGATCCGGTCCTGCGCTACGTCGACCTCTCGACCGTCCACATCGGCGAGGCGACGAAGCTCGACCTGCCGCCGTGGGCGCGCTCGGTGATCCCCGGGCCGTCCGGCTCACCGCTCCTGTACTCGGGCACGCTCGACGGCCGGGCCGCCGCGGTCATGGCGTTCGAGCCACGCCACTCGGACCTGCCGCTCCAGGTCGCGTTCCCGCTGCTGCTCGCGAACCTGTCGGGCGAGCTGATGGGCGGCTCCGACACCCCGCTCGACGCCGTCGCCCCCGGCGCCCCGGTCACGCTGCCGGTCCCCGAGGGCGCGCTCGGGCGTCCGCGTGGAGCGACCCGACGGCAGCGCCGACGAGCTCGTCGCGCCGACGAAGGGCGCCGCGAGCGTGACGTTCGCGCGGACCGACCTGCTCGGGATCTACACGGTCACCGCCATCGCCGACCCGGATGCGTCCGCGGCGCCGTCTGGCGCGTCGCCGGACGCCCCGTCGGGCGCCCCGTCCGCCGCCGCCGGGGCGGTCACCTCGCCGGACCCCTCCGCCGGCCCGACGTTCCGGCCGCCCGAGGCGGGCGCACCGACCCGGTTCGCGGTCGACCTCCTCGACGTCGACGAGTCGAACATCGCCCCCGGGGACGCGGCCAGGCTCACGGCGCTCGGCGCCACGACGGGCGGCTCGGGCACGGGCGCCGGGACCGGCTCCGGCGGCGCCGTCGAGCGGCCCAACGCCCGCGACGAGCTCTGGATCCCGATCGTGCTGCTGGCGCTCGTCCTGCTCACGCTGGAGTGGCTCGTCTACGAGCGCGACACGCTCGCGCGGGTCCGGCGCGCCGTCGCCGCGCGGCTCGGGCGACCACGCCCGACGGGCCGGAGCGCCTGATGGGCATCACGTTCGACGTCCCGGTCGCGCTGCTCCTCCTGCCGCCGCTGCTCGCGGTCGTCATCGCGCTCCACCTGACGTCGCGGCGACGGCTCGGCAAGGGCCGGCGGCGCGCGGCGCTCGCCGTCCGCGGGCTCCTGCTCGCCTGCCTCGTGGGCGCGCTCGCGGGTCTCCAGCTCGTGCTGCCGGTCGACCGCCTCGCCGTCGTCTACGTCGTCGACATGTCGGACTCGGTCGGGCAGGCCGGGCAGTCCGAGGCGCTCGCCTACCTTCGCGAGTCGCTGGCCGCCAAGAAGGACGAGGACGTCGCCGGGATCGTCGCGTTCGGGTCGGACGCGCTCGTCGAGCGCCTGCCGTCGGACCTCGCCGAGATCGACCGCATCGCGTCGACGCCCGTCCGCGACGCGACCGACATCGGGTCCGCGCTGCGCCTCGCGGCAGCGCTGTTCCCGGACGACGCCCAGAAGCGCATCGTCCTGCTGTCCGACGGCAACGACACCACGGGCTCGGGCCAGTCCGAGGCGGCGCTGGCGGCCGCGCGCGGCATCCAGGTGGAGACGGTGCTCACCGGGCTCGCCGGTCGCGACGAGGTCCTCGTCCAGCGGCTCACCGCGCCGTCGACGGCCCGCCGCGGCGAGTCGATCGAGGTCTCGGGCGACATCACGTCCACCGTCGCCCAGGCCGCGACCGTCCGCCTGTTCGTCAACGGCGAGCTCGCGGGCACCCAGCCCGTCGACCTGCCCGCGGGGACGACCCGCGTCAAGTTCACCGTCACGCCGAAGGACCCCGGGTTCAAGCGCTTCCGGATGGTCGTCGAGGCCGGCCGCGACACGTTCAACCAGAACGACCGGGCCGAGGCCGACACGATCATCAAGGGCGAGCCCAAGGTGCTGGTCGTCAAGGGCGACGAGGAGGTGGCCGCCGAGCTCGTCACCGCCCTGCGAGACCGAGCAGCAGGTCGTCGACACGATCATCCCCGAGGCGGTCCCGTCCGACCTCGCCGGCCTCGCCGACTACGACTCGATCGTGCTGGTCGACGTGCCCGCGGCTGCGCCTCAACGACAAGACGATGGCCGCGCTCCAGTCCTACGTGCGCGACCTCGGGCGGGGGCTCGTGATGGTCGGCGGGCCGCGCAGCTACGGCGCCGGCGGCTACGCCGACACGCCGCTCGAGGCGACGCTCCCGGTCGACATGGGCGTCCGCGACCGGGAGAAGCAGCCGGACGTCGCGCTCGTCGTCGTCATCGACAAGTCGGGCTCGATGGACGCCTGCCACTGCAACAGCTTCAACGGCGGCATGGGCGGCGGGTCGAGCGGGACCGGCGGCGTGCGCAAGGTCGACATCGGCAAGGAGGCCATCCTGCGCGCGGCCTCGGCGCTGAGCGCCAAGGACGAGCTCGGGGTCGTCGCGTTCGACGAGGCGGCCCACTGGGTCATCCAGACCGCGCCGCTCGGCGGCCTCCAGGACATCCAGGCGCAGATCGCCGGGATCAATCCCAACGGCCAGACCAACATCTACGCCGGCCTCGACCAGGCCGTCCAGTCGCTGGAGAAGGCCTCGGCGACCCGGCGCCACATCATCCTGCTGACCGACGGCTGGTCGACGAGCGGCCAGTACGACGCGATCCTCGCCAAGATGAAGGCCGACGGGATCACGCTCTCGACGGTCGGGGCGGGCGGCGGCGCCAACCCGTTCCTCGAGCAGCTCGCCAAGGCCGGGCGGCGGCCGGTTCTACGCGGCGACCAACCCGGCATCGATCCCGGACATCTTCCTCAAGGAGACGCAGCAGGTCTCGGGACAGCAGATCGTCGAGGAGCCGTTCTTCCCGATCCAGACCTCGAGCTCGCCGGTCCTGCGCGGCATCGACAACGGCCTGCCGCAGCTCCTCGGCTACAACGGCACGACCGCCAAGGCGGCGGCGCAGACGGTGCTCGTGTCGGACCGCGACGACCCGGTGCTCGCCCAGTGGCAGTACGGCCTCGGGCGGGCGGTCGCGTGGACCTCGGACTCGACCGGGCACTGGGCGAGGAACTGGGTCGCCGTGGCAGGGCTTCTCGAAGTTCTTCAGCCAGATGGTCGGCTGGACGTTCCCGGGCGAGGAGAGCGGCGGCATCGAGGCCTCGTTCGTGGACCGCGGTGGTCGCACGTACCTGCGCGTCGAGAGCCAGAACAGCGACGGCTCGGGGCGGGACTTCTACTCGACGACGGTGGCGATGGTCGGGCCCGACCTCGAGCCGACGACCGTGAACCTGAACCAGGTCGCCTCGGGCGTGTACGAGGCGCCGGTGACGAACCTCGCGAGCGGCGCCTACGCGGTCCGCGTCACCCAGCAGCGAGCCGGCGAGGCGCCGCTCGCCCGGACGCTCGGGCTCGTCGCGCCGACGGCGGCCGAGTACCGGCTGCTCGGCGCCAACGAGGCGCTGCTCGCCGCCATCCGCGCCGCGACGGGCGGCCGCGAGGTCGACGCACCCGCCGACGTCTGGATCCACGATCTCCAGACCACCAGCCAGCTCACCGAGCTGTGGCCGTGGCTGCTCGTGCTCGCGCTGCTGCTGTGGCCGCTGGACATCGCCCTGCGCCGCGTGTCGCTCGGCCGCCGCGAGCTGGCGGACGGACGGCGGTGGATCGGCGATCGCCTGCACGGGCGGCGGGTCGCGGCCCGCACGGAGCAGGCCGAGGGCCTGTTCGCGGCTCGGGAGCGGGCCGGCGCGTCGAGCGCCCGGTCCGCGATCATGCGCGAGGCCGCCGAGCGCCCGGAGCCGGGGAGCACCGCGTCATCGACCTCGCCTGCGTCGACCGCGCCGGCCACTGCGCCGCGCCCGCTTCGCCGGCGCCCGCGACCCGCGCCCCGGCCTGTCGCCCGCCCCTGCCCCGTCGGCGTCCGTCGCGCCCGCTCCCACACCCGCGCCGGACCCGGGGCAGACGCCCGCGAAGACCGCGTCGCCGCCCGCCGGGCCGGAGGACACCCTCGCCCGACTCCGCGAGGCGAAGCGCCGCTCGCGCGGCTGACCGACCGCGCCCGGGGCGCCCACGGGGCGCCGGTGCTAGCCTCCCGTCGATGGCACCGTCACCCGTCGGGCGCGCCCGCCCCCGCGCCGCCCGCGGCTTCGTCGCCGCCACGGTCGCGTCGCTCGTGCTCCCGCTCCTGCTCGCGGCGTGCGGGGCCATCAACGTCACCCCGGAGCCCGCGACCCCGACCGACTTCCCCGGCCTGACCGGTCGGTTCAACGCGGCCCAGGTGAAGGTTCGCGACTGGGTGTCGGGAGACGCCGGGTGCACCGACCCGGACCTGATCAAGTCGGCGATCAGCTTCACGGCGAGCGGGCTCGATCAGGTCCAGCCGGTCAAGGTCTACCTGTACATCTTCTCCACCAAGGACGCCTTCGACCGCCACCTCGGCCAGGTCGGCCCGTGCGCGAAGTCCTTCGTCACGGACGCGGCGACGTTCGAGCAGGTCGCCCAGTCGCCGTACGTCCTCGTGGGCCAGGGGCCATGGGCGCCGGGCTTCACGACGGCCGTGCAGCAGGTCCTGCAGAAGGCGGCCGGCACCGGGGACTGAGCGGCCCGGACCGGGCGCGAAATTGTTGCGCGTCTGCAACGCCCGTCCGACGGGTTCGTGTCGCATCCCCGACATCCTGAAGACCAAGGTCCCCATGGCGATCCCGCTGTCCGGCGTGTGCCCACGATCCGGACCGTGATCGCGGTGGGGAGCATCGATGGCCATGGAGGCTCGGCCGCGGGTACTGCACGTATCCGCCACAGACCGCACTCCAGCGCACCAGGACCGGGAGGACGGTCCCGATCCGATCGGGACCAAGGAGCCGTCG
Organism: uncultured Chloroflexia bacterium; assembly: GCA_963774695.1. Lineage (GTDB taxonomy): Bacteria > Chloroflexota > Limnocylindria > Limnocylindrales > CSP1-4 > CAIXZV01. The sequence continues at coordinate 143,257 of CAVZFY010000003.1, forward strand.
AGCCCGAGGCTCCGGCGCCCGATGCTCACGGACATGGAGATCACGCCTCGGCGCCGACGCGTCTTCGCGACGGCCCTCGCGTTCGTGCTCGCGATCGAGTCGGTGTCCGCCGTCGCGGCCGCGGGCCTCGCGACGACGGCGCTCCGGGACGCGCCTCGCGCGGCTCCCGCTCCGGTCGCGAACCTGGCGCACGCGACGGCGTCGGTCGCCCGCAAGGCGCGCGTCACCGCGGCCGTCGCCTGCCAGCCAGTCACCCGCGGGTCGCCGCGCGCCGGCGGTCGCGACCGCGCCCAAGGCCGCCGAGACCAGCCGGCGCCACGGAATCGAAGGCAGGCCACGCGCCGGCGCCTCGACCCGCCGACGATCCGGATCAAGCCGGCAGCGCATCGCACCAGCCGCGCAACGCCCGCCGCGGGCAAGCAGGTCAGGCCCGCCTCGTTCACCGGCCGGAACCACGTGTGGATCCCGGCCCTCGGGATGAACCGGTCGATCTCGTCGTTCGCCTGCAGCCGCAGCCGCGAGCCCGACAACTACGTGTACCGCTGGGGTTGCGCCGGGTCGAACAACGTCTACCTGCTCGGCCACGCCTGGGGCGTGATGAAGCCACTCCATGACGCGTACACCAGTGGCCGCCTGAAGGTCGGCATGAAGGTCTGGTACGCCGATTCCAGCGGCCGCGTCACCGCCTACGCGGTGCGCTGGTGGAAGGTCGTGAAGCCGACGACGGCCGCGAGCTGGGCGTGGGCGTCGCAGGCGACGCGGTCGATGACGCTCCAGACGTGCGTCGGGGCGAAGAGCCAGAACCGGCTGATGGTGCGGCTGACGGCGGTCCACTGACCGCTCAGACGATCCGCAGCCCCAGGATCCGGCGCGCGATCACGAGCCGCTGGACCTGGCTCGTCCCCTCCCCGATCTCGGTCAGCTTGGCGTCGCGCAGGAAGCGCTCGACCTTGTAGTCCTCGGTGTAGCCGTAGCCGCCGTGGACCTGGATCGCCGCGTTGGTCGACGCGCGACGACACCTCGGACGCGAACAGCTTCGCCTGTGCCGAGGCCAGCGCGTAGTCGCGGCCCTGGTCCTTGAGCCACGCCGAGCGGTAGACGAGGGCTCGCGCCGCCTCGATCTCGGTCGCCATGTCGGCGATCATGAACGCGACCCCCTGGAAGGTCCCGATCGGGCGCCCGAACTGCTCGCGCTCCTTCGCGTACGGGACCGCGGCGTCGAGCGCCGCCTGCGCGAGGCCGAGGGCCAGCGCGCCGATCGAGATCCGGCCGCCGTCGAGCACCTTGAGGAACGACCGGAAGCCGGCGCCCTCCTCGCCCAGCAGGTTGGCCGCCGGGACGCGCACGCCGTCGAAGCGCAGCTCGCCGGTCGCCGACGCGTGGAGGCCCATCTTCTCCTCGAGCCGGCCGACGCTGAACCCGTCGGCATCGGCCGGGACGATGAACGCGGAGATGCGCGCCGCGCCGTCGTCGGTCGTGCCCGTGCGGGCCGTGATCACGTACGTCCCGGCGTGGCCGGCGTTCGTGATGAACCGCTTCTGGCCGTCGATGACCCAGGTCCCGCCGTCGGCGCCGTCCTCGTGACGGGCCGTCGTCCGCGTGCCGCCGGCGTCCGAGCCCGCGGACGGCTCCGTGAGCCCGTACGCGCCGATCACCTTGCCCGAGGCGAGCGGGGTGAGCCAGCGGTCGCGCTGCTCGTCGGTGCCCGCGATCATCAGCGGGCCGCAGCCGAGGCTCGTGTGGGCCGCGACGATGAGCCCGAGCGAGCCCCACACGCGGCCGATCTCCTCGACCGCGATCGCGTAGGCGAGCGTGTCCATCCCGGCGCCGCCCCATCGCTCGGGGACGTTGATCCCGAGCCAGCCGAGCTCGCCGATCCGCCGCACGATCTCGATCGGGAATCGCCGCGCGTGCTCGTGCTCGTCGACGACGGGCGCGACCTCCGCCTCCATGAACTCGCGGATGGTGTCCCGGAGGAGCACGTGGTCGGGCGAGAGGTCGAGATCCATCGGCCTAGCCCTCTTCGCGCTCCACGACCTTGCGGCGCGCGGGCTCGAGGCGCGGCGCCGGCACGTCCGAGACGTTGGGCACGAACGATGCGGCGAGCGAGGTCGCGGCGATCCGCTCCTGCTGCTCGAGCGACAGGATGCCGAGCCGCCCGAGCGTCGCGAGCTCGTCGCGGATGTACGTCTTGAGCATCTCCGGGCCGTCGGTGCTGATCGTGTATCGCACGCCGTTGCGGTGCAGCTGGTCGAAGATCCAGCGGAACTCGTCCCAGCCCGACACGACGCCGGTGTTGAGGTTCGAGGTCGGGCAGATCTCGAGCACGATGCCGCGCTCGCGGAGCATCGACATCGCCCGCGGGTCGTAGGCCGCCTTCACGCCGTGGCCGATGCGGTCGGGCTCCAGCAGCTCGATCACGCGGGCGACCTCCTCGACCGGGCCCGGCCTCGCCGGTGTGGATCGTGATCCCGAGCCCGAACTGGCGGGCGCGGCGCAGGAGGCGCTTGTAGTCGGCCACCCGGAACGTCGCGGACTCGGGGCCGGCGATGTCGACGCCGACGACGCCCCGATCGCGCCACAGGATCGCCTTCTCGACGATGATCTCGTTGAGCTCGTACGGGAAGGCGCGGTCGAGGCAGAAGATCAGGCCCGGCTTCACCGGGTACTCGAGCGTCGCGCGGTCCATGCCCCGCACCGCCGCGGCGATGATGTGGTCGAGGTCCTGCTCGCCGCCCCGGTTGCGCTTCATCGGGTTGAAGCGCAGCTCCATCGTGGTGACGTTGTTCTTGCGGTACGCCCCGCCGACGACCTCGTACACCGCGCGCTCGACCGCGATCGGGCTCGACTGGATGAGCTCGGTCCAGTGGAACAGCTGCAGGTAGCCGTCGAAGCTCTTGGTCCGCCCGGGATGGACCGTGATCAGGTCACGGAAGTCCCAGTAGTTCCGGGTGGGGAGCTTGATGCCCTGCGCGTGGGCGATCGACCACATGATCGCCGGGGTGACCGCCGCCCCGAGGTGGCAATGGAGCTCCGCGAGCGGGACCTTGCGACTCAGGGTCTTGGGCATCGACCCAAGGATAGCCGAGAGCGGTCCGGCGGACCCTAGCCCGCCGCAGGCACCACGCGGCCGTCCGCGTCGATCGTCGCCTGGCGGCGGAGCGCCTTGAGCTCGGCGCCCGGGACCTGGTCGCGGGCGTGGTAGCTCGAGCGGACGAGCGGGCCCGGACTCGACGTGCTTGAAGCCGAGCGCGAGCGCCTCGGTCTTCATCTCGGCGAACTCGTCGGGGTGGTAGTAGCGGATCAGCGGCAGGTGCTGCTCGGTCGGGCGCAGGTACTGGCCGATGGTGAGGATGTCGACGTCGACCTCGCGCAGCGCCTCGAACGCCTCGGTCATCTCGTCGCGGGTCTCGCCGAGGCCGACCATGAGCGAGCTCTTCGTGTGCGCCGCGTGGCCGTACTCGGTCGCGTACGACTTCGCCCGCTCGAGCACGCCCAGCGTGCGGTCCCAGCGGGCCCGCTTGCGGACCGGCTTCTGGAGCCGCCGGACGGTCTCCAGGTTGTGGTTGAGGATGTCGGGACCGGCCTCCATGACCGCGCGAAGGGGCGCCTCGGCGCCGTTGAAGTCCGGGATCAGCACCTCGACGCCCATGCCCGGGCATTCGGTCGCGCAGCTCGCGGATGGTCGCGGCGAAGGCCCCGGCGCCGCCGTCGGGCAGGTCGTCGCGGGCGACCGAGGTGACCACGACGTGCTCGAGGCGCATCTGCGCCACGGCTTCGGCGACCCGACGCGGCTCGTCGTCGTCGAACCAGGTCGGGCGACCGGTCTTGATCGCACAGAAGCCGCAGGCCCGGGTGCAGGTGTCGCCCAGGATCATCACCGTGGCGGTGCGCTGGTCCCAGCAGTCCCCGATGTTGGGGCAGCGGGCCTCCTCGCACACGGTGTTGAGGTTCAGGCCACGCAGCAGGCCCTTGAGGTCGTGGTAGTTGTCGCCCGACGGCATCCGCGCCTTGATCCAGTCGGGATGGCGGCGGAGCGGGATCGTGCCGTCGGCGGCCGGGCCGAACGGGCCGCCGCCCATCGCGATCGAGATGTCGCCCGGGCTCGGCGCATGGTGGCCCCCCGCCGGTTCGAACATCGGGAGCTCGCGAGCCATGGGTCGAGTGTAGGTCAGGCCTTCGCGACCGTGTCGCGGATGGCCGTGGCGGCGTCCCGCGGCGCGTAGCCGAGCTCGTCCTTGGCCCGCTGGGACGACGCCCAGTACGTCACGCCGGCGGACGACGACACCACCTCGCCCGCGTTCCGCTGCCCGACGAGGCGGCCGAACGGCACCATCGCGCGCAGGAACCCGTCGCGGAGCCGGATCCGCGGGAGCGTGTGCCCGCCGGCCTCGGCCGCGATCTCGAGGGCCTCGCCGAACCGGATGCAGTCGCCCGCGATCACGTACGAACGGCCGACCTCGCCGCGGGCCAGGGCGGACGTGATCCCGGCGGCGACGTCGTCGACGTGGGCCGGCGCGATGCCCAGGTCGGCCGCCGCGACGTACGGCAGGCGGCCGTCGTGCGCCTGCACGAGCTGCTCGCCGATGGCCGTGTGATCGCCGGGCCCGACGACCGTGCCGGGCATCGCGATCACGATCGGCGCGCCGGCCACGATCCGCGCCTCGGCGACCTCGTGGGCCCGGTGCTTGGTCTCGTCGTAGTAGCTGAGGAACCCACCGGTGAGGTCGCGGCGATACGACTCGTCCACGATCCGGCCCTGCGTGTTGCCGAACACGTTCACCGTCGAGACGTAGACGATCCGCGGCACGCGCGCCGCCTCGGCCGCCTCGAGGACCCGCGTCGTCGTGCCGACGTTCGCGTCCCACATCGCCGGCCGCTCGTCGGCGGTGATCCCGATCCGGTAGGAGCCCGCGGCGTGGATGACCGCGTCCGCGGCGTCGAGATGCTCGCGGAGCCGGGCGGGATCCGACAGGTCGTCGGCGACGAGCTCCGCGCCCAGCCCGTCCAGCGCAGCGGCCTTCGCCGGGTCACGCACGAGCGCCACGACCTGCTCGCCTCGATCGCGGAGCCGCGCGACCACGCGACTGCCGATGAACCCGGCGCCGCCCGTGACGACGATCCGCATCAGGACGGGCCCGGGTCGCTGGGGATCGGCGAATCCTGGATGGGCTGGACCAGCACGTCCGAAACCCCGGGGTGACCGGTCACGGCCAGAAACCACGGCGGCCCGGAACTCAGGAACGCATCGCGCAGGCCGGGTTGAAGGACGTCGACGTCGAACCGCGCGGTGAAGGTGCTGCCGCCCATCGTCGACGCGATCGGCTGGCACTGGGCGCCGACGGCAGGAAGCGGGTGGCTCGTCGTGAACTCAGCGCCGGGCCGGTGCAGGCACAGGAACGCGACCGAGTCGAGGTCGTGCCACGGGTCGAGCGTGAACGTCGCCCCACGCGGGTCGAACGTCGTCGTGAGGGTCGGGGCGTCCTCAGGGGGGTGCGGCAGCAGTCCGCAGCCTGACGCGAGCAGGGCGGTCAACGCGACGCTCACGGCGAGCGTCCGCATCCCTAGTAGACGGCCGTGTCCGGACCGACGCCCTCGAGCCAGGCCTTGATGTCGCGCAGCAGCGCGGCGCCGCCGGCGCCGTCGTTGGCCCGGTGGTCGACGCCGAGGACCATGTTCATGATCGGGCGGATCGCGATGACGTCGCCGTCGTCGGTCGAGACGACGACCGCGCGCTTCGTGATCGCCTCCATCGTGACGATGCCGACCTCGGGCACGTTGATGATCGGCATCACGAGGTTGGTGCCGAGGTACCCGGTGTTGTCGACGGTGAACGTGCCGCCGCCGAAGTCGTCGAGGCGGAGCTTGTTCGCGCGGGCACGGTTCGCGACGTCGAGGATCGCGGCGTTGAGGCCGTGGACCGAGAGCTGGTCCGCGTCCCGGATCACCGGCACGATCAGCCCGTCGTCGACCGCGACCGCCACGCCGATGTTGATCCGCCGCTTGGCCAGGAGGCCGTCGTCGGTCCAGTGGGCGTTGAACGTCGGGTTGCGCTTGAGCGCCTCGGCGGCCGCCTTGACCACGAACGGGACGTAGCTGAGCGAGAGGCCTTCCTTGGCCTGGTACGCCTTCTTCGTGCGCTCGCGGAGCGCGACGAGGCGCGTCGCGTCGATCTCCATCTGCACGTAGGCGTGCGGGACCGCCAGGGCACGCGTCATCTGCGCCGCGATGCCCTTGCGCATCTGGGTCATCGGGACGAGGACCTCGTCCGCGCCGGCGGGGAACGTGATCCCGGCGCCGGTGGACGCGGCGCTGGCCGGGGCGGGCCTGCGTCGCCGGTGCCGCGGGTGTCGACGCGGGCGCCGCCGGAGCGGTGCCCGTGCGCTGGGCCTCGACGACGGCGATGACGTCCTCGCGCGTGATCCGCCCGCCACCGCCGGTCCCGACGACCTGCGATGCCTCGAGGCCGTGCTCGCGGAGCAGGCGGCGGACGGCCGGGGTCATGCGGGCGTTCGGGTCGCCATCGGCGGTGAGCGTCGGCGCCGCCGTGGCGGCGGCCTGGAAGACGGGCGCCGGCGCCGGTGCGGCGGGCGCCGGAGCCGGGGTTGCGGCAACCGCCGTCGCGGCGACGGGTCGCTCGTCGGAGCCCGCGGGACCGTGGGCGGGCTCGGGGGTCGGTGCCGGAGACGGCGCCGGGGCGGCCGGTGCCTCGGTCCCGCCCGAGAGCGCCTCGTCCTCGGTCTCGATGACCGCGATCTCGGCGTTGTTGGGGACGGTGTCGCCCTCCTGCGCGAGGATCTCCTTGAGCACGCCCGCGAAGGGCGATGGAACCTCGGCATTGACCTTGTCGGTGATGACCTCGAGCAGCGGCTCGTACTTGGCCACCGTGTCGCCCGGCTGCTTCAGCCAGCGTCCGATCGTCCCCTCCGCCACGCTCTCGCCGAGCTGGGGCATCGTCACCTTGGCCACTGGATCTCGTCCTCCGATGAAGCGCCGTTGCGAGGGCCCTGCCCTTCGTTCCTAGTGTCGCGCATCACGGCCGGGCATGCCGCAGGCGCGTGCGACCGCCTCAGCCCGGCTCCTCGTCACGGTCCGTGTCCTTGACCCAGCCGAGGTGCTTGCGGAGCCAGCCGACCGACGCGAGGTGGTAGGTCGACGCCTCGTCGTAGGCCGGGAGGGCCTCGGTCGCGGCGACGTTCGTCGCGATGCTCTCGCTGCTGATGGTCGTGATCCGCTCGGCCGCGACCATCGCGTCGTGCTTCGCGTCGCCATCCCGGCCGACGCGCACGCCGTGGAAGATGTCGTCGGCGTCGGATCCCAGCACCTCGCGCACGGTGCCCAGGCGCGTCCCGTCGGCGGCGACGACGGGCGTGCCGTAGACGATGGCCCGCCAGGCGATCGGCGTGGGATCCGTCATGAAGCGCCTCCTCGTCGCGTGAGCGTGGTCGTGTGCGACCCGACCATCTTCGTCCACACGCGCCACACGGGCGAATCCGCGAACGTGACACGTCTCGACGACCGCGTCGGTACGCTCGGACGGTGATCGAGACGACCTGGGAGCAGATCGCCGCGCTCCGGATGGAGCGTCACCACCTGGAGGAGCGCGCCCCGGATCGGGAGATGCTCGACGTCGTCCGTGGCCTCGTCGCCGTCCAGGCACAGGTCATGGGCTCCGCGGAGCTCGCGATCCACGCCCGCGTCGACGGCCTGCGACGGGACGACGTCCGCGACGCGCTGTGGCGCGACCGGACGCTGGTCAAGACGTGGGCGATGCGCGGGACGCTGCACCTCGTCGCGTCGGACGAGCTGCCGGAGCTCGTCGGCGCCCTCGGCACGCGCATCAACTGGCTGCGGCCGGTCTGGCTCCGCTACTTCGAGGTCACCGCCGACGAGATGCTCGCGCTGCAGGACGCGATCGGCGACGTCCTCTCGGACACGCCGATGACCCGGGCCGCGCTGGCGACGGCCCTGGCGCGGCACCTCGGCAACGAGGCGTTCGCCGACCGCGTGTCCTCGGGCTGGGGCACGTTCCTCAAGCCGGCCGCGAGCCGCGGGCTGCTGTGCTTCGGGCCCGACGACGGCCGCAACGTGACGTTCGTCGATCCCCGCGCCTGGCTCGGGCGCCCGATGCCCGAGCCCTCCGAGGACGCCATCGGCGCCGTCATCGAGCGCCAGCTCGCCGCGTTCCCCGGGCAGCTCGAGGGGCGAGCTCGCGCGGTGGTGGGGCGTCCAGGGCGGCGCGCCGCTGCGGAAGCCGATCGCGGGTCTCGGCGATCGCGTGGTCGAGGTGCTGGCCGACGGCACGAAGGTGCTGGTCCGTCGAGACGACCTCGACGAGCTCCGGAACGTGGCGCCGTCGACGCGGGTGCGACTGCTGCCCGGCTTCGATCCGTACACGCTCTCGCTGCAGAAGGAGGCCGAGCCGCTGCTGCCGCTGGCCCGACGACCGCTCGTGTCGCGGACGGCGGGCTGGATCAGCCAGGTCGTCATCGTCGGCGGGGCGGTGGTCGGGACGTGGACGCACGAGCAGAAGAAGGGCCGGCTCGCCGATCGAGGTCGCGCCGTGGCGGCGCCTGACGAGGCTCGAGCGCGGCGCGATCGACGAGGAGGCGGCGAGGATCGGCGCGTTCCTGGACGCGCAGCCGGACGTGACGATCGGCGACCCGGTCTAGCCGGCGACGTACCGCTCGTACGCCCGGGCGACGAGCGCCTCGAGGTCCGCGAACAGCGCCTCGTCCACCGCCGGGAAGGCGAAGGCCGTCTTCGCCTGCCGCCGCGCCAGCAGCGCCGGCGAGCAGCCGTCGAGCAGGTCGGGCCAGGTCACCATCGGCATCAGGAAGAAGCTGACGTGCTTCGACGCCGGCTTCACGAACGCGAACCAGTCGTGGGCCTTCGCGCCGGTGCGCCGCAGGGTCGGGATGTTGTAGATCGTGGCCGACTCGAGGCGGTCGCGGTACGGATCCAGGATCTGCTCCAGGCGGGCCTCGACGGCGGCCAGGTCCGCCATCACCGACGCCTCAGTACGCGGCGAGCTTGCGGATCGCGTCGGCGATCTTCGCCGGGCTGAGCATGAACCAGTCCTCGAGCGCGTGGTTGTACGGCACGCCCGGCACGTCGGGGCCGGCGATCCGCGACACCGGGCCGTCGAGGTAGTCGAACGCCTCCTCGGCGACCATCGCGCAGATCTCGGCGCCGTAGCCGCCGAACCGGTTGTCCTCGTACGCCACCAGGCACTTGCCGGTCTTGCGCACCGAGGACAGGATCGTGTCCCGGTCGAGCGGCCGCAGCGACCGCACGTCGATCACCTCGACGTCGATGTCCTCGTTCCCGACCCGCTCCGCGGCCTCGAGCGCGTACAGCGTCATCAGCCCGTAGGCGATCACGGTGACCTGGCTGCCGGTCCGGCGCACCGCCGCGCGAGCCCAGCGGCACCGCGTAGTCGCCGTCGGGCACCTCGCCGCGGACGCTGCGGTACATCTTCTTGTGCTCGAAGAACAGCACCGGGTCGTCGTCGCGGATCGCCGTCCGCAGCAGCCCCTTCGCGTCGTACGGCGTCGACGGGATGACCACCTTGAGCCCGGGCACGTGCGTGAAGAACGCCTCGACCGACTGCGAGTGGTACAGCGCGCCGTGCACCCCGCCGCCGTACGGCGCGCGGACGACCATCGGGACGCTGAAGCCGTTGTTCGAGCGGTAGCGCATCCGCGCGGCCTCGGACACCAGCTGGTTGAACGCCGGGTGGATGAAGTCGGCGAACTGGATCTCGGCGACCGGGCGCAGGCCGTTGATGGCCGCGCCGATCGAGGCGCCGATGATCATCGACTCGGTCAGCGGCGTGTCGATGACCCGGTCGTCGCCGAACTCGCCCCACAGCCCGTCGGTCGCCAGGAACACGCCGCCCTTCTTGCCGACGTCCTCGCCCAGGACGATGACCGACTCGTCGCGCCGCATCTCCTCGGCCATGCCGTCGCGGATCGCCTCGATGAACGTGCGGACCGGCATCAGTGCGCGCCCCCGGCGTGCCGCCGTGCCACGGCGGCGGCGTCTCGCCCGGCCAGTGCTCGCCGTAGACCCAGTCGAGCGCCGTCGCCGGGTCCGGGTCCGGCTGGCCCTCGGCGTAGTCGGTGGCGTCGTCGACGATGCCGGAGATCTCGGCGGTCATCGCGGCCTCGATCTCGTCGGTCAGCACGCCCGCGTCGCGCAGCTGCGCCCGGAAGATCGGCACCGGGTCGTTGGCCTTGCCGGCCTCGAGGTCGTCGGCCGATCGGTACTTGGTCTGCTGGTCGTCGGACGAGTGCGCGGTCAGCCGCGTCACCTTCGCCTCGATCAGGGTCGGGCCGCCGCCGTTGCGGGCGAGGTCGACCGCCTCGCGGGCCGCGACGAAGCAGGCGAGCACGTCCGTGCCGTCCACGATCACGCCCGGCATCCCGTACCCGGACGCCCGCACGGCCACGTCCTTGACGCTCAGCTCCTTCTCGGCCGGGACGCTGATCGCGTAGCCGTTGTTCTCGACGACGAACACGAACGGCAGCTTGTGGATCGCCGCGAAGTTGAGCGCCTCGTGGACGTCGCCCTGGTTCGAGCTCCCCTCGCCCATCACCGCGACCGCGACCTGGCCGGTGTGCCGGATCTTCGCCGCCAGCGCGATCCCGACCGCGTGGAGGATCTGGGTCGCGACCGGCGACGAGACCGAGACGAGGTGGTGCTCGGCGTAGCCGTAGTGGCCGGGCATCTGGCGGCCGCCCGAGGACGGGTCGCTGGCCGTGGCGTACTGCGCGGTCATGATGTCGCGCGCGCTCATGCCGAAGGCGAGGCACGTGGCGATCGAGCGGTAGAACGGGGCGATCCAGTCGTGGCCCTTCTGCAGGGGCCAGGTCAGGCCGACCTGCGCGCCCTCGTGGCCCTGGCCGCTGATCACGAACGGGATGCGGCCGGCGCGGTTGAGGATCCACATCCGCTCGTCGACCGCCCTGGCCAGCGCGACCGTGCGGTACATGGCGACGAGGTCGACGTCGGCGAGGCCGACCGAGGCGGCGAGCGGGCTCGTCGCGGCGTCCCCGCTGCGATCCGTGACCGTCATCGCGTCCTCCGTGGACCGGTCCCCGGCGCGCCGGCCGCCGGCTAGAAGTTGATCGACCGTCCGTCGACCGCCATCGCGGTCTCGCCGAGGATCTCCGAGAACGTCGGGTGCGCGTGGGTCGAGGCGCCGATCTCCCACGGCGTCGCGTCGAGGTAGAGGGCCAGCGACGCCTCGGCGATGAGGTCGGTCGCGTGCGGGCCGATGATGTGGATGCCGAGCGTGTCCTCGGTCTCCTTGTTGCCGATGACCTTGGCGAAGCCCTCGTACTCGCCGCCGATGATCGCCTTGGCGATCGCCTGGAACGGGACCTTGGCGACCTTGATCGGCAGGCCCCGCTCCTCGCACTGCTGCTCGGTGAGGCCGACCGACGCGATCTCGGGCCGGCAGTACGTGGCCCGCGGCTGCATCACGTAGTCCATCGGGTGGACGTCGGGGTCGCCGGCGATCGTGTGGGCCGCGGTGATCCCCTCGTGCGCCGCCGTGTGCGCGAGCATCAGGCCGCCGACGATGTCGCCGATCGCGTACAGGTGCGGCTCCTTCGTGCGCATGTGGCCGTCGACCTTGACGATGCCGCGGTCGACCTCGGCGCTCGTCGTGTCCAGGCCGACGTCCTCGACGTTCGTGGCGCGGCCCGCGGCGACGAGCAGGATCTCGGCCTCGATCTCGCTCGCGTCCTTGCCCTCGGGGCCCACCGTCAGCTTCACGCAGTCGGCCTCGACCTTGACGGACTTCGCGTCGAAGCGGGCGTTGGTGATGACCTTGATCCCGCGCCGGCTGAAGCTCCGCTCGAGCTCCTTGCTCACGTCGCGGTCCTCGAGCGGCACGATCGCCGGCAGGTACTCGAGCACGGTCACGGTCGAGCCGAGGTCGTGGTACATCGACGCGAACTCGACGCCGACGGCGCCCGCGCCGATCACGATGACGCTGGCGGGCAGCGTGTCCATCTTCAGGACGTCGTCCGAGGTCACGATCCGCTTGCCGTCGGGCTCGATGCCGGGGAGCGACTTCACCCGCGATCCGGTCGCGAGGATGATGTCGGTCGCGTTGAGCACGCGCTCGCCGCCGGCGCCCGGCGTGCCGTCGTCGCCCGCCATCTGGACCCGCACCTTGTGCGCGCCGTCGAGCTTGCCGCGGCCCTGGATCCACGTCACGTCGTACTTCTTGACGAGCGTCTGGACGCCCTTCCACATGCGCGTGACGACCTGGTCGCGGCGCTTCGCCATCTGGGCGTAGTCGATGGTGGCCTCGCCCGGCAGGTTGATCCCGAAGTCGGCGGCGTGGCGGATGCGCTCGGCGAAGGCGGCCGACTCGAGCAGGGCCTTGGTCGGGATGCAGCCACGGTGGAGGCACGTGCCGCCGAGCTTGTCCTCGTCGACGAGGGCCACCTTGAGCCCGAGCTGCGATGCGCGGAAGGCGGCGGCATAGCCACCGGTGCCGGCGCCGAGGACGACGAGGTCGAAGTCGTTGGAAGAGCCGACGGCCATCGGTCAGGGAGTCTCCGCTGGGGTCACGCGCGGGCCGGCGTGGGAGGTTCGGGGCATCGGGTCGATCGTACACCGGGCCCGATCGGCGGCGGGCGACGGCGGTCGGGCGCGCCGGCACCGGCACCGGCCAGCGCCCGGCGTAGCACTCCCACTGCTATCCGGCAGCAAAGACCCGCGCTCGAGACGTCGCGAGCCCTCTCTGGCGACGCTCCCAGCACTCCCGGTGCTATTTGCGCTGTTGGCGAGGTTGCCCGGGCGCGGATCGCGGCGTCTGAGCACTCAGGGTGCTACGCGAGCGAACGGTGTTGCCCGTGCAGGCGCGGTGCTAGATTCCGGCGAGAAGCTGCCGGCGTCGACCGGCGTCCCGGAGGTGCCGCGGCGTGAGCGCGGAGCAGATCCTCGTCGCCATCGTGCTTGCCGGGTTGTCGTACGTCGCGGGCTCGATCCCCTTCGGCATCGTCGTCGCCCGCCTGACCAACGCCCCCGACCCGCGGACCCTCGGCAGCGGCCGGACCGGCGGCACGAATGCGCTCCGCGCGATGGGCCGCAAGCGGGCGCTGGTCGTCGTGACCGGCGACGTCCTCAAGGGCGTCATCCCCGTCCTCGTCGCTCGCTACGTGACCGGGAACGCGGCGGTCGAGGTCCTGTGCGCGATCGCCGCGATCCTCGGCTCCACCCGCTCGATGTTCGTGGGCTTCAAGGGCGGCCGGGGCGTGGCCACGAGCGTCGGCACGATGCTGGTCATCTTCCCGCCCGCGATCCTGGTCGGGGCGCCCGTGTTCATCGGCGTGATCCTGATCACGCGCTACGTGTCGCTCGGCTCGCTGCTCGCGATCACGGCCGGCGCGATCCTCGTCGGCATCTGGTGGCTGGCCGCGAACGGCACCGTCCCGTTCGCCTACCCCGTGTACGCGACGCTCGGCACGATCCTCGTCTGGCTCGCGCACGCCGACAACGTGGACCGCCTGATCCACGGCACGGAGCGCCGCTTCGACCTGGGGCTGCTCAGCCGCGACTGACCCCGTTAAACGCGAAGACCGGGCCGCGTTTCCGTGGCCCGGTCCGTGCGAGGTGCTGGTCAGCCGCCGCGCATCGTGCGGAAGCAGTCCGAGCAATAGACCGGCTTGCCATTGGTAGGCCGGAACGGGACGCGGGCTTCCTTGCCGCAGCTGGAGCAGGTCGCCGTGAACATCTCACGAGGCCCGCTGCTGCGGTTGCCGTAGCCACCGCCACCGCCATAGCCACCGGCGGAATAGCCGCCGCCACCGCCGTACCCGGAGTCATAACCGCCGCCGCCGCCGCTCGAATACGAGCTGCTGCCGCCGCCGTACCCGCTGTCGCCACCCGAGCGCGCTGCCTTGCGGCTGGCGCGGCACGAGGGGCAGCGTCGGGGCTCCGAGAATCCCTTCTCGGCGTAGAAGGCCTGTTCGCGCTCCGTGAATGCGAACTCCATTCCGCAGTCGGAACAGGTCAGGGTCTTGTCGGCCACTTGCCGATCTCCTCCGTTAGTCGCCGCCTCTTGCCCGGGTCCTCGAGTGTCTGATGCCGGAGGAGACCAAGTGTCGAACGTGCGAACGAGTCTGTGCAGGCGCGGCGTTCCGCGCCACGCGCAGTCTAGGAGCAATCATCGAGCGTGGCGATACCCTATTTTTCGATGCGCCACGCTCAGGACGATCGGCCTAGTCGACCGCCCAGTCCCTCGAGCGCTCGACCGCCCGGTGCCAGCCCGCGGAGCAGCGTCTCGCGTCGATCCGTGCTCATCGCGGGCTCGAACCGCCGATCGACGGCCCTGATCGCGGCCAGCTCGTCGAGCGAGGCCCAGAACCCCGTCGCCAGGCCGGCCAGCGATGCGGCGCCCCACGCGGTCGTCTCGGTGTTGCGCGGCCGCTCCACGGGAACGCCCAGGATGTCGGCCTGGAACGCCAGCAGGTCGTCGTTACGGGCCGCCCCGCCATCGACGCGCAGCTCGCTCAGCGGGCCGCCGCGGTCGGCGCGCCATCGCCTCGACGACGTCGGCGACCTGGTAGGCGATCGACTCGATCGTGGCCCGGGCGATCTCGGGCAGGCCGGTGCCGCGCGTCAGGCCGATCAGCAGGCCGCGCGCCCGCGGATCCCAGTACGGCGCCCCGAGGCCCACGAAGGCCGGCACGAGGTAGACGCCGCCCGTGTCCTCGACCCCGCGCATCAGCTCCTCGACCTCGGACGCCGACGAGACCGCACGCAGCCCGTCGCGCAGCCACTGGACCGCGGCCCCCGCGACGAACACCGAGCCCTCGAGCGCGTACGCGGCCGCGCCGCCCTCGCCGAGCTGCCACAGCACCGTCGACAGCAGCCCGTGGCCCGACGCGACCGGCGCCGTCGCCGACGTTGGCGAGCAGGAAGGCGCCCGTCCCGTACGTGTTCTTCGCCTCGCCGGGCGCGAAGCACGCCTGGCCGAACATCGCCGCCTGCTGGTCGCCCGCGACCCCGGCGATCGGGATCGCCCGGCCGAAGATCGCTTCGTCGGTCTCCGCCCACACCGCGGATGACGGCCGGATCGTCGGCAGCATCGGGCGCGGGACCTCCATCAGGCCGAAGGAGGTCGTCGTCCCAGTCGAGCTTCCGGATGTCGAACAGGAGCGTCCGCGAGGCGTTCGAGACGTCGGTTGCGTGCACGCGCCCACCGGTGAGGCGCCAGGTCAGCCAGGCGTCGACGGTGCCGAACGCGAGCTCGCCGCGCTCGGCACGCGCGCGGAGGCCGCCCTCCTCGAGGATGTGGCGGACCTTGGGGCCCGAGAAGTAGGCGTCGAGCGGGAGCCCGGTGCGCTCGCGGACGAAGGGCTCGTGGCCTTCGGCGCGGAGGCGGTCGCAGAACGGGGCGGTGATCCGGCTCTGCCAGACGATGGCGGGCGCGACGGCCCGGCCGGTCGCGCGCTCCCAGACCACCGTCGTCTCGCGCTGGTTCGTGATGCCGATCGCGACGACGTTGCCGGCGCCGCCGACCTGCTCGACCACCTCGCGGGCGACCCCGAGCTGGCTCGACCAGATCTCCTCCGGGTCGTGGGTCACGTGGCCCGGCGACGTGAACGTCTGCGGGAACTCGCGCTGCGCGCTGGCGACCGGCGTGCCCGCGTGGTCGAAGGCGATGGCACGCGACGACGTGGTGCCCTGGTCGAGGGCGAGGACGACGGGCGTCGACGGCGGCGTCATGCCGGAACGTCGAACTGGCGGTGGGCGGCGTCGAGGTAGGCCGACACCTCCGCCGCCTGGCGCGCCGCGTCCCAGCCGAGGATCGGGGCCAGGAGCGCGGCCACGCACGGGGCGATCGAGGCGCCACGGTCGCGGAGCTCGGGGGCGAGGCGGATCCGCCGGACGAGGACGTCCTCGAGCGACAGGGCGAGCTCGTGCTCGGCAGCCCAGGCGACCTCGGCCTCGAGGAACGGGAAGCCGTCGACCAGGCGGCGTCGGCGCCGCCCGCGAGCACGCGCTCGGCCTCCGTCCCGTGCCGGTCGACGAGCGAGGTCGCGACATCCGGCGAGGCGGCTCCCGTGGCGGCGAGCCGCGCCGCGAGCGCATCGAGGTCCGCGCGAGCGGCGGCGCCGAGGATCGGCAGCTCGGCCGTGGTGCTCGGACGACGTCGGGCCTCGGTCCCCCCGAGCACCGCGTCGACCGCGTCGCGGGCCATCAGGCGATAGGTCGTGTACTTGCCGCCGCTCACGCGGACGAGGCCCTCGCCCTCGACGCTGACGCGGTGCTCGCGCGAGACCTTGACCGTCGTGCTCGCGTCCGACGGCGCGATCAGCGGCCGCAGCCCCGCGTACGTGCCGACGACGTCGTCCCGCGTCAGCTCGATGTCCAGCGCCCCGTTCACCGTCCCGAGGAGCTCGTCGACGTCCTCGGCGCTCGCCGCCGGCCGGTCGACCGGGCCGTGGTACGGCTTGTCGGTCGTGCCGATGAGCCAGTGGCGCGGCCACGGCACCAGGAACGCGACGCGGCCCGGGATCCGCAGCGTCATGCCGCCACGAGCCGGGATGCGCTCGCGCGGCACGACGAGGTGGCTGCCCAGCGATGGCAGGACGCTGAACGATCCGGCGCCGAACGGCCGGTCGGGCATCGACCCCCAGACGCCCGTCGCATCGAGCACCGCGGAGGCACGCGCGTCGACGGTCGCACCGGACACCAGGTCCTGGAGCACGGCGCCCGCGACCCGGTCGCCATCGCGGATCGCGCGCCGTCGCCCGCACCCGGGTCACCGCGATCGCCGCCCCGGCCGCGTGCTCGACGGCGGTCCGGGCGACCGCGAGCGGCGAACCGCGCGTCGTCCTCCATCCCGTCGTGGTAGACGAGGCCGCCGCGCAGGCCCTTCCGCCGCAGGTTCGGCGCGTACTCGAGGGTCGACGCCGTCGAGAGCTGCCGATGCCGTCCGCCGGACTTCGCCGACCCGAGCACGTCGTACATCGTCATGCCGGTGCCGTAGAAGGCCCGCGTGACGATCGGCAGCCCGTAGAGCGGGAACAGGAACTCCTCGAGCCGGACGAGGTGGGGCGCCAGCCGCAGGAGCCGCGCCCGCTCGTCGAGCGCCTCGCGCACCAGCCCGACGTGGAATTGCTGCAGGTAGCGGAGGCCGCCGTGGATCAGGCGGCTGGACCGCGACGAGGTCCCCGATGCGATGTCGTCCTGCTCGACGAGCGCGACCCGCAGCCCGCGCGACGCCGCGTCGAGCAACGCCCCGACGCCGACGATGCCGCCGCCGACGATGAGCAGGTCCCACGGCTCGTCCGCGAGCCGCCGGAGGTCGGCCGCCCGCCGGTCGAGCGGCGGCACCACCGGAGGACCGACGGGCACGTCCGAGGCCACGGAGCTGTCGGTCAGGCCTTGGGCGCGCGCAGGATGCGCCAGAGCACGAACGCCGTGCCGCCGACGAGGACCGCGATCAGGAGCGGCGTGTGGAAGACCACCGCCTGCCCTTCGCGCGGCAGCACCGCGGTGATCCCCGCCGCGAGCAGGACGACGGCGACCGCGACGGCCGCCACCAGCAGCACGTCCCGGATCCCGGGCTGGCGAACGTCAGGCACGATCCACCTCAGTGCTGATCCCGATCGGGGCGACGAGCACGCGGCCCGCGAGCGCCCGTCCCATCTTCGTCCGCAGCCCGCTCTTGGGCCGATGGAAGGTCACCGTGAGGTCGGCCCGGACGACGGGATCGGACGGGTCGCCCGAGGTCAGGTCGACGGCGGTGGGCGTGTCGACGGCCAGCACGGGCACGCCGGCCGCACGGGCCCGACCGATCACCTCGACGGCGGCCCGGATCGGGTCGCGCAGCTGGCCGCGGACGCCGGTGCCCAGCAGGGCGTCGACGACGACCCCGGCCTTCTCGATCCCCTGGCCGAGGATGGCCACGTCGCGCGCGACCGGGGCGTGCACCTGCGTCACGCCCTCGATGCCGTCCAGGCGCTTCCAGTTGAGGGCCGCGTCGTGCGTCCCGGGCCGCTCCTCGGCGGCGACGAGCACGACGATCGACGCGAGGCCCCACGCGGCCAGGCGCCGCGCGGCGACGAACCCGTCCCCGCCGTTGTTGCCGGGTCCCGCGAGGATCAGCACCGGGCGGTCCTCGCGCCCGTTGCGCAGCGCCAGGGCGTGCGCGGCCGCCGCGACCGCCGTCCCGGCGTGCTCCATGAGGGTCGCGCCGGCGACGCCCGAGGCCTGGGCCTTGCGGTCGAGGCCGGTCATCGTCTCGGCGGAGATGGCGCCGCGGGCGGCGGCGTCGGCCCAGCGGAGCTCGAGCTCGTCGAGCGTGAGGGACTGGAGGTCGGGGTCGTCCGCCGGGAGCGGAACCGTCTCGGTGGGCACGACGCAGAGGGTACCGCGCGCGACCTGCCCGGGCGCCGAAATGAAGGGTCGGCCCACCCTCGGCTATCGAACATCGCAGATGCCGGCCCATCGCGGCGACGGCACCCTGTGGCGATGGTCGAACTCCTGGTCCCCGATCCCGATAATGCGGACGTGGATGCCCGCGTCTCCAGCCCGATCTTCATCGGCCGGTCCGACGAGCTCGCCCGCCTGCGGGCCGCGATCGATGCCGCCGGACAGGGCCGGAGCAGCAAGTTCGTCCTGTCCGGCGAGGCCGGCGTCGGCAAGACGCGCCTGACCTCGGAGCTGGCCGATGTCGCCCGCCGCGAGGGCGCGCTCGTCCTGTCGGGCGGATGCGTGGACGTCGGCGACGGCGGGATCGCGTTCGGGCCGATCGTCGAGGCGCTGCGGACCTGGGCACGCGGCATGCCGGCGGACGACCTCGAGCGGATCGCCGGCGCCGGGCGAGCCAGCCTCGCCCGCCTGATCCCTGACCTGCTGTCGGGCGACGGCCAGGGCAGGTCCGAGGCGGAGGCCGCCGTCGCATCGGCCGCCGCTGCGCTCGACGTGGGCTCGGCCCAGGGGACGCTGTTCGAGCACATCCTCGCGCTGCTGGAGCGGCTCGCCGAACGGTCGCCGGTCCTCCTCGTCGTCGAGGACCTGCACTGGTCCGACCGGTCGACCCGCGACCTGCTCGCGTTCCTCGTCCGGAACCTGCGTGACACCGGCGTCGTGCTCCTCATGACCTACCGGTCGGACGAGCTGCACCGCCGCCACCCGCTGCTGCCGTTCCTCGCCGAGCTCGACCGCTCCGGCCGGGTCGAGCGGCTGGACCTGCATCGCTTCGACGGAGCCGAGCTCACCGCCCAGCTCCGGGCGATCAACGGACGCGAGGTCGAGCCGGGCCTCGTCGAGTCGATCCACGCGCGGTCACACGGGAACCCGTTCTTCGCCGAGGAGCTCCTGTGCTCGGCGCGGGACACCGGCACGGCCGAGCTCCCGCCGACGCTCCGCGACGTCCTGCTCGCCCGCGTCGCGCGCCTGACGGACGCGACCCAGGAGGTCCTGCGCGTGGCCTCCGCCGCGGGCCAGCACGTCGACCCGGACCTGCTCGTGGACGCGGCGGGCATCGACGCCCAGGCCCTGTACGCCGCGCTGCGCGAAGCCGTCGGCCAGCACGTCCTGGTGCCCGAGGCCGGTGCCGGCGACGAGCACTACGCGTTCCGCCACGCGCTGCTCCAGGAGGCGATCTACGACGACCTGCTCCCGGGCGAGCGGACGCGCCTGCACGCCGCCTTCGCGCGCAGCCTCGAGCAGGCACGGGCCAACGGCGACGACACGCGCCTGGCCGAGCTCGCGTGGCACTGGTACGCGGCCCACGACCTGCCGCGCGCCTTCGACGCGTCCCTCGCAGCGGCCGGCGCGGCCGAGGCGCGGTACGCCTTCCCCGAGGCGCTCGCGCACTACGAGCGCGCGCTCGAGCTCTGGGACCAGGTCCCCGAGGCCGAGACGCGTGCGGGCCGCGACCGCGTGGACCTCCACGCCGCCGCCGCGGGCGTCGCGCGCTTCACCGACCCGACCCGGGCGGTGCACAACGCGAAGGCGGCGCTCGCGCTCGTCGACGCCGACGCCGAGCCGATCCGGGCGGGCCTGCTCTACGAGCGCCTCGGCCGCTACGCGTGGATCGCCGGGCTCGGCGCCCAGTCGATCGAGGCGCATCGCACGGCCGTGCGCCTCATCCCCGCCGATCCGCCCACGCCGGCGCGCGCCCGGGTGCTCGCCGGTCTCGCCGCGATCCTCATGCTCCAGCGGGGCTACCTGGAGTCGCGGGTCGTCGCGGATGAGGCGATCGCCATGGCACGGTCCACGGGCACGCGCCAGATCGAGGGCCACGCGCTCAACACGCGGGCCGAGGACCGCGTGCACGAGGGCGAGGTCGACGAGGCGCTCGAGGACATGGCGGAGGCCATGCGCATCGCGCGAGAGACCGCGAACCTGGACGACATCGGCCGCGCCTACGCCAACGTCATCGACGTGCTCGAGGTGTCCGGGCGCCTCGAGGAGGCGGTGGCCGCCGCATTCGAGGGCCTCGAGGACACGCGCCGGCTCGGGCTGCTCACGTTCTTCGGCACCCATCTGCTGTGCAACGCCGGCAGCCTCCTGTACCGGCTCGGGCGCTGGGACGACGCCGACGCGGCGATCGTGCGGGCGGACGAGATCGGGGCGTCGGGCGTGAACGAGATCCTCGTCCGTGAGATGCGGGCGAGGCTCGCGCTGGCCCGCGGCCAGTTCGAGGTGGCGGCGGAGGAGCTGCGGACGGCGCGGCCGATGGCCGAGCGGGCGGCCGATGGGCAGGTCATCGGGCCCGTCCACGCGAGCCTCGCGGAGCTGGCGCTGTGGCAGCACCGGCCCGCCGAGGCGGCCGAGGTCATCGAGACCGGGATCGTCGGGCTCGCGCACAGCAGCGACATCCGGTACGCCGAGGTGTGGACGCTCGGGATCCGGGCGTACGCCGATCTCGCAGACCTCGCCCGCGCGCGCCGTTCGACGTCCGACGCCGAGGTGGCGATCGCGGCCGGCAACACCATTCGCGACGGCCTGCGGCGACGGCACGGTGAGCGCGTTCCGCCGGCGATCGCGGACCAGGCCGAGCTCTGGACGCTCCTCGCGGACGCCGAGGCGCGGCGGCTCGAGGGCGTCGCCGGACCCCGACGCCTGGGCAACGGCGGCGCAGGCGTGGGCCGACGCCGGCCGGCCGTATCCGGCGGCGTACGCGCGATGGCGCGAGGCGGAGGCGGCCATGGCCCTCGACGGCGACCGGCGTCGCGCGTCGGCGGCGATCGCGACGACGCTCGAGACGGCGTCCGCACTGGGCGCCCTGCCGCTCGAGCGGGAGGCCGCGGCGCTCGTGGCGCGGGCGCGGTTGACCGTCGCCGACGGCGCCCGACATCGCGCCGGGCGAGCCCGGACCCGCCGTGGTGGACGAAGCGGCGCGGTTCGGGCTCACCGCGCGCGAGCGCGACGTCCTCGCGCTGGTCGCCCTCGGGCGCACGAACCGCCAGATCGGCGAGGCGCTGTTCATCACCGAGAACACCGCCGGCGTCCACGTGTCGAACATCCTGTCCAAGTTCGGCGTGTCCGGGCGCGGCGAGGCGGCCGCGATGGCCTACCACCTCGGACTGGTCGATCCCGCCGCCGTCCCGATGACCGAGGACGCCCTCGACTGAGGCGTCAGGCGTCGATCGGGAGCCTCGCCTCGGGGCCTTCTGCCGTGTCGCGGGCCTCGAGGAGCCCCTCCGACGCGAGCGCCGCGACGGCTTCCCGGACGGCGTGGCGGTCGTGGTCGCCGATCGGGGCGACGAACGGCACCCAGGCGCCGTCGCTCGCGTCGCGGGCCCGGGCCACGATGCGCCCGCGCAGCCAGCGCGTGGTCGCCGGGAACGCGGTCGACTTCGTCGTCCCCTTCGCGGCGACGGTGACCTCGGCGCGCTCGCCGGCGGCGTATCGGCACCACGCCACGGCCGGGCACTGCCGCACATCGCGGCGAGCGGGCACGACACGGCCCCGCACCGACGTCCATCAGCGCGTGGGTCCAGTCCCCTGCCCGGTCCGCCGGCACCACGGCGTCGGCGAGGGCCTGGATCTCGCTGGACGTGAACGCCTCCGCGCCGCCCGCGGCCACGCGCCCGAGGACGCGCCGGACGTTGGTGTCGACCGCCCCGACCCGCTGCCCGAACGCGATCGCCGCCACGGCCCTCGCGGTGTACGGCCCGACCCCGGGCAGCGTCATGAGCCCCTCGACCGTGTCTGGAACGCGGCCGCCGTGCTCGGTCATGACCGCCTTGGCCGCGCGATGGAGGTTGATCGCGCGCCGGTTGTAGCCGAGGCCGGCCCACGCGCGGACCACGTCGGCGACCGGTGCGTCCGCGAGCGCCGCGACCGTCGGAAAGCGGTGCATCCAGCGTGTCCACGCCTCGGCCGCGCGCTCCGCCTGCGTCTGCTGTGCCATGAGCTCCGAGACGAGCACGGCGTAGGGGTCGCGCGTGGCGCGGAAGGCGAGTCCGCGGCCGTTCTCGTCGTACCACGCCAGGACCGCGTCACGCAGCGCGGGCGGGACCAGCGCGTCGGGGTCGAGCGATGCTGCCACGACCCTACGATACGGGCGAGGGCGCCCGGCGTTCGCCGGAGCGTCAGGGGGCGAGGGTGCCCAGCCACGCCGAGCCGCTCGAGCCATCCTGGGCCAGGAGCCCGATCGGGAGCAGGTTCATCGTGAACGGATACGTCCCGTCCACCCAGCCCGTCGGCGGCGTGCCCGCGACGGCGAGCTGGTCCCAGTTGCGACCATCCACCGATGCCCAGGCCGCCTGCCTGCCGAGCCCGCGATAGGCGACGAAGCGCTGCCCGTCTGCGACGAGGATCCCGTTCGGGCAGACGTCGCGACACTCGTCCTTCAGCTTCGACGCCCCGACCGGCGGGTAGCCGTCGAGCGGCTGCCACACGCGTCCGCCCGACGCGCACCACACCCACTGGATGTTCCCGCCGGCCAGGTCCTCGAACCCCTGGCCGATGAGCCCGCCCGCGCCCGCCGCAAGCGGCTCGAGCATCGATCGCGAGACGTCCGGGGTCCCGCAGCGTGGCCGCCACGCGGTCGACGTCCAGTGCCGGCCGTCCGCCGACGACACCACGTACGCCCCGCCAGTCCCCGACCCGATCCCGAGGTACGTGCCCGCGAAGGCCGTCGCGCCCGACGCACGCCAGCCTTTCGGGAGGCCGCCCGACGCGGGGCTGCCCCACGCGATGCCGTCGTCGGAGACCGCGGGCCAGCCGCCGTCCGCGCGGACGATCAGCAGCGGCGCGACGGCCGGCTCGAGCACGGGATAGTCGCCGTCGTTGCCGGACATCTCCGCGGGGAGCTTCACGCCGGTGACCGGATGCGGGGTCCACGCAACGCCATCGGTCGACGTCCACGACTGCAGCGGTCCGGCCAGGGTGTGACACTCGAGGACATCCGGCGGGTCGTCGCACGTGCCAACGAGCGTCAGCGTCAGGGCGACGACACCGTCGCGGGTCGCCGCGACGGAGACCACCGCCGTGGACGGCCCGAACGTGCCCGGCCGGAAGGCATCGACCACGTCGCGCCGTCGGGCGACGTCGAGACCTCGCTCCGACCCGCAGGATCCGCTGTAAGCGGCCGGCCCACGGCGACGTAGCCATGCGCCCACGGCGTCACGGATCGCGACGACGTGAGGGTGTCACCGGCGCGCCAGCTGCCGCCACGTGATGGTCGTCCATCCCGAGGACGTCCCCGGCGCCCGGGGCGTCGCCTCTGGCGTCGGTGCGGCCGAGGCTTCCGGCGTCGACGACGGGCTCGCGGACGGCGATGACAGCGCCTCGGCGCTCGGGGAGGGTTCGACCGAGGGTGAGGCTGCGATCTCGCTTCCGGCGGGCGCCTCGCTTGCCGCCGGGGACGGCGTTGGGGGCGTGCCGGCGCAGGCGCCGACGATCGCCGCGAGGACCGAGACCATGACGATGTGCCGGCTTCGATGGATGCACGCAAACGCTCCGATCGCGCGGACCATACGTCGCGCCGGATGCGGTGCCAATGGGGTGACTGCCCCTTATTGATCGGCCGCGCCGAGGAGCCAGCGCATCCCCTCGCGCGGCGCCCAGAGCCAGGACGGCAGCACGGTCGCCGCGTACTCGAACTCGTAGGCCTCCTTGGCGACCTCGAACGCGTCGAGGAGGTCGAGGTCGACGACGATCGGCGCGCCGGCACCGCGGAGGCCCGCGGCATAGGCGGTGATGAACCGCTCCCGCGCACGCCCGATCCACGCGTCCACGTCGAGGCCGGGCCGGGCGATCGGACCGCCGTTGCGCCGGTCCGCGCGTCGGCGCGCGCTTCGGGCGACGTGGTCGAGCGACCGCAGCATCGAGGCGACGTCGCGCAACGGCGAGTCCGGCCGGCGCCGGTCCTCGATCGGGCGCAGGGGCTCGCCCTCGAAGTCGATGACGCGATACCCATCCTCCGCGACCAGCACCTGGCCGAGGTGCAGGTCGGCGTGGATGCGCATGACCAGCGGGGTCGTGGCGACGGCCTCGAAGCGCGAGAACCGGGCGGTGATCTCCGGCGCGGCGTCGCGCAGCTCGTCCGCCGCCGCGCGATCGACGACCGCCGAGCGCGGCGATGGCCGCGTTCAGCTGGCGCACGGCGCTCGATCCGCCATGCTCGCAGCTCGTCGTGGGTCGCCGGCCGCGCGGCGAGGTCCGGCGCGTCCGCCGGCGCCGAGGCGAGCGCCGCGTGGAGGCCGGCGACCAGCAGGCCCAGGTCCTCCGCGATGCCCGTGAGCGCCTCGAGGTCGGCGGGGATCGGCGCCGCGACGGCGGTCGCCAGGCGCTCGGCCGTGTCCTCGTACGCGTCGCCGGCGTCGGCGACGTACGCCTGGAGCATCGCGACGGTCGACGCGCCGTCCTCCCGCGTGACGACCTCCGCCCAGCCGGCCAGCCGCGGCACGCCGCCGAACGCCGCCTCCTCGGACAGGTAGGCCGTCATCTCGAGATCCGGGTTGAGGCCCGGCTGGACCCGCCGGTACGCCTTGAGCAGCAGCCGCTCGCCGAGCACGACCGACGTGTTCGACTGGTCGCGGCCGAGGGCCCGCTCGGCGGCAGTGGCCAGGGAGCCCGCGGCCGCCGTCCCACAGGTCGGCAAGCCCGGGTGAGGGCCGGCAGACGAGCGCGGCGTCCGGGGACCCGGACGCGCCCTCGCGCGGCATCGCCCCGATCGTCCGTCCAGCCGCGATCGCAGCGGCCAGCGCCCGCCACGTGCCGTCCCCCTCGACCGCCTCGCGGGCGACGTCACCCGCGGCCGTGAACGGGACGAGGTAGCGCTGGGTCGCCTCGCCCAGGCGGACGTCGACGAGGGCGAGCGCCGCGTCGTCGGCGAGCGCGAACGCGTGGGCGAGCCGCGCGGAGGACGCGACGACGCCCTTCGACGCGAACCAGCGGCGGCCGGCGAGGTCCTCGAGGTCGAGGTCGCGGACGGCCGCCGCGATCGTGGCGCGGTCGATGCGTCAGATACCCGTGTTGATCGTGATGTGCTTCACGGTCGTGTAGTCCTCGAGCGCGTACTTGGAGCCGTCCTTGCCGTAGCCCGACTCCTTGACGCCGCCGTGCGGGGTCTCCGACGCGAGCGTGAAGTGCTCGTTGATCCACACGGTCCCGAACTGGAGCCGGCGCGCGGTCCGCATGGCCTTGCTGATCGAGCCCGTGAACACCGACGACGCGAGCCCGAACTTCACGTCGTTCGCCCACTGGACCGCCTGCTCCTCGTCCGAGAAGCGCTGGACGGTGACGACGGGGCCGAAGACCTCGTCCTGGACGATCTCGCTGCCCTGGTCGGGGTTGGCGATGACGGTGGGCTCGAAGTAGGCGCCGGGTCGGTCCGGACGGTGGCCGCCGACGACGAGCTCGGCCTTCGCCTCCAGCGCGCGGTCGACCATGCCCTCGACCTTGTCGGCCTGCGCCTGGGCGATCAGCGAGCCCATGTCGAGGTCGTCGGCATCGGCCGGGTTGCCCCACTTGATCGACTTGACCTGGTCCGACAGGGCGGCGACGAAGCTGTCGTAGACGGCCGGGCCGGCGATGACGCGGCAGGCCGCGGTGCAGTCCTGGCCGCTGTTCCAGTAGCCGGCCGACTTGATGATCTCGGCCGCGAGCTCGACGTCGGCATCGTCGAACACGATGACCGGGGCCTTGCCGCCGAGCTCGAGGTGGAGGCGCTTGACGGTGCCGGCCGCGATCTCCGCGATGTGCTTGCCGGTCACCGTGTCGCCGGTGATCGAGACCATCCGGACCTTCGGGTGGCCGACCAGCAGGTCGCCGATGGCGTTGCCGGAGCCCGAGAGGACGTTCAGGACGCCCTCGGGGAGCTCGCCCGCCACGAGCTCGGCGAACCGGAGCGCCGAGAGCGGCGTCCGGACGGACGGCTTGAGCACGACCGTGTTGCCGGTCGCGAGCGCGGGCCCGAGCTTCCAGGCCGCCATGTACAGCGGGTAGTTCCAGGGCGCGATCGACGCGACCACGCCGACCGGGTCGCGGCGGACCATCGAGGTGTGGCCCTCGAGGTACTCGGTGACCGCGAGGCCCTCCATCACGCGGCAGGCGCCGGCGAAGAAGCGGAACAGGTCCGACGACGTCGTCATCTCGTCGATCGCGGCGCCCGTCGGCTTGCCCGTCTGGCTGGACTCGAGGCGCCCGAGCTCGTCCGCGTTGGCGTCGAGGATGTCGGCGATCTTGAGCAGCGCGAGGCTGCGCGTCTGCGGGCGTCGTCAGGGACCACGACTCGAAGGCCGTCGATGCCGCCTCGACGGCCCGGTTGACGTCCGCCTCGGCCGACGCCGGGACGGTGGCGACGACCTCGCCCGTGGCCGGGTTCTCGACGTCGAGCGTCTGCCCCGAGGCCGCATCGACCCACTGGCCGCCGATGAACTGCTGGTAC
The DNA here is from genome assembly GCA_963774695.1 of uncultured Chloroflexia bacterium. GTDB lineage: Bacteria > Chloroflexota > Limnocylindria > Limnocylindrales > CSP1-4 > CAIXZV01. The sequence goes on from CAVZFY010000003.1 coordinate 170,144, forward strand.
GCCTTGACGGGGACGAGGGTGTCGGTCACGTGGGCCTCCATGGCGCGCCGACGAGCGCGCTTGCCGCGGATCGGGGTGGTGATCCGCGGATTGTGCCTCTCCACGCGCCGCGCGACCAGCGCAGACCGTCCCGCGCGACGAGGCGCGACGGGCGCCAGGCCGAAGTACTGCCCCCATTCGGTGGTGGTCGAGGCGAGAGGGCGGGCGTAGCGTCGCGGCGTGGATCAGCCCACGCAGCGGTTTGGCGCGCCCGACGGCGTTCACGTCGTCGGCTTGTTCGGCGGCGCGATCGTCCTCGGGGTCGTCGGGCTCGCGGCGATCCTCGGCGCGACGGCGACCGGCTCGACCACCGTGCTCGTCGTCGTCGCCGTCGGCGCGCTCGCCCTCGTCCTCGGCTGCGGGGCGATCCTGCTCCGGCGCCTGCGCTCCGCCGCCACGAGCCTGGAACGGACCACCCGCGAGGCGAGCGAGTCGGCGACACGCCTCAAGGTGCTCGTCGAGCACGTCCCGGCCGCGGTCTACATCGACATGGCCGATCCCGACGTCTCGGACGGCGGTCGCCTCGCCTACATGAGCCCGCAGATCGCCGGCATCCTCGGCTACGAGCCCGACGAGTTCGTCAGCGACCCCGAGCTATGGCCGAGCCTCATCCATCCCGACGACCGAGCGGCCGCGCTCGCGGCCTACGACGACCACTGGCAGACCGGCGCGCCACTCCGGGCGGAGTACCGGATGCTCGCGCGCGACGGCTCCGAGGTCTGGCTCCGGGACGAGGCGTTCGCGATGGCGGACGACACCCGCAGCGGCCTTCGCGTGTCGCAGGGCCTCCTCGTCGACACGACCGACCGCAAGCGCCTGGAGTCGCAGCTGATCCACGACGCGCTGCACGATCCACTGACCGGCCTCGCCAACCGCGTGCTGCTGCGCGACCACCTCGAGCGTGCGCTCGGGCGCCAGGGCCGTGAGCCGGGCCGCGTCGCGCTGCTGTTCGTGGACCTCGACGACTTCAAGCGGGTCAACGACACCTTCGGCCACGCGGTGGGCGACGACATCCTGTGCCGCGTCGCGGAGCGCCTGGCCCGCGCGGTCCGCGAGGGCGACGTCGTGGGCCGCCAGAGCGGCGACGAGTTCGCGATCCTGCTCGTCAACGTGGTCGCGGAGGAAGAGGCGTCCGCCACCGCCCAGCGGATCCTCGGGGAGCTGCGCCGTCCGATCCAGCTCGGCGGGCAGTCGATCATCGTCGACGGATCGATCGGCATCGCCGTCGCGACGCGCCACGGGCCAGGCACGGAGGGCCGCGCCGCCGCGAAGGACCTGCTCATCCGCGCCGACGCCGCGATGTACGCGGCGAAGGCCATCGGCAAGGGCACGTTCGCGTACTTCGACCCGCGGATGCCGGTCCGCACCTGGACGGAGCTCGAAGCCGCAGGCTGACGACCCCTCGGGCATGAACGGCATCAGACGGCGTCTTGGGTGCTCTTGGCAGCGTCCGCCGAAGCCTGCGCCTCGGCCGCGGCCTCGGCCTCGCTCTCGATTCGCTCGAGCTCCTGCTGGACGGCGGCCATCGCCTCCGTCGATCGGGGTGACTCCCGTGCGATCAAGGGCTTCGAGGTGCGCGTATGCCTCGCGCATCCCGTACCAGCCGCTCGAAGAAGGTGCGGCGCTCTCGTGACGTCATCGGTCGATACCTCTCCGCGCTCCTGGGCGGATCAGGCCCCGACACGTCCGTTCGGGGTGATCACAACCTAGGTCGCGGGGATCGCCCGGCCATCGGGCAGGTACCGCATCCTGCGCGACCCGCCTGCCTTAATCGCGGGCGTCAGGCCTCGCGCAGCACCGGCGCGTGCGTCGTCGCGACGCGCTCGATCAGGTCGGCGGCCCGCTCCGTCCCGCGTGCCGCCTGCATCCGTGCCGCGATCCCGGCCATCCGCTCGCGAAGCGCCGCGTCGGCGAGCAGCGCATCGATCGCCCCGGTGAGCTCCTCGTCGCGGAACGCGTAGGCCGGCAGCCGCCGCCCGAAGCCCGTCTCGTGCGATCCGCTGCGCGTTGTCGACCTGGTCCCAGAACAGCGGCAGCACGACCATCGGCTTCCCGTTGTGGAAGCTCTCGACCACGGTGTTGTTGCCGCCGTGCGTGATCACGAGGTCCACCTGGCCGAGCACCGCCGGCTGCGGCAGGATCGCCTCGCCGGTCATGTTGTCGTGGAGCCGGATCTGGTCGGCCAGCGGGCCCTTCGACACGATCACGCGATGGTCCGTGCGGCCGAGGATGTCGACCAGGCGCTGCAGCAGCTCGACGTCGGCCGAGCCGAGGCTCCCGAGCGACAGGTAGATCAGCGCGCCCGGACGGCTCGCGAGGTGCTCGGGCAGCGCCCAGTCGCCGTCGGTCGCCCGGATCGTCGAGTCGAGCCGGTGCCACGTCGGGCCGAGCGGGTTCGCGCGCCGGTAGTCGGCCTCCGCCGGATACGCGTAGAGGTTCATGTACGGCGACTCGTGCATGAACTCGGCGCCCAGCGGCGTGTTCGCGAGGCCGGGTGCGCCGTGCTCGCGGCAGAAGGTGTCGAACTGGTGCCACGAGTCGGCGTGCACGCGGTTGTACTCGGCGCGGAAGATCGCCCACCGGCTCGGATCGGCGGCCGGATAGCCCGACGTGAACGGCGCGACGATCGGGTCGCGGACCTCGGCCGGGTTGCAGGACACGATGCGGACCCACGGCCGCCCGCTGGCGATCACCGCCGGCGAACGACACGACGTTGTCCTCGACGATCACGTCCGGCTCGAGCTCGCCGATGATCTGCTCGAGGCGCGGGTTCACGTACATCGAGCCGTCGATCAGCGCCTGCCAGGTCGGCTGCATGAACTCCGCGATCTGCTCGAGCGTCGACTTGCGGAACACGGGCGCCGTGTCGCGGATGAAGTCGATCCAGAACTGGCCCGGGACCTCGGGCTCGGCGGGCGGCGGCCCGAGCCGCATCAGCCGCTCCTCGAACCCCTTGGCCTCGAGGTTGCCGGCGAACGACTCCTCGACGATGAACACCACCCGGTGGCCGCGCCGGCGCAGCACGTCGCCGATGCCGACGCAGTTGTTCGTCGGCCCGTAGGCGCCCTCGGGGAAGAACACGATCGTCCGGCCGTCGGCCACGCTGCCACCTCATCCGTCGCTCAGTCGGTCGCTGCTCGCGATGATGGCACGACGCCGCGCCTCGGCCCGCGCGCGCGCTGAACGCACGCGTTCACTCCAGCGGACCACGGGTCGTTCGGATCGCCCGGCGTTCCGATGCCGGATCCCGGACTCGCAACCGCCGCGCTGAACGCCCGGCGTTCGAGCTGCCGGGCGAGCCGCCGAGTGAACGGCGGGCGTTCAGGAGGCGCCGCGGCAGGCCGAGCCGCTCAGCCGAGGCGGAGGGCGATCACGAGCACCACGAAGGCGACGATGGCGACCGCGAGGTCGAGCCAGGACCAGCGCACCACGCGGTAGCGCGACCTCGGCCCCGAGCCGAACGCCCGCGCATCCATCGCGAGCGCCAGCCGATCCCCGTGGCGGATCGCGAGCACCAGCAGCCCGACGAGCAGCCGCGGGTGCCACGACCACCGGAGGCCGCGGATGCGCCGCGCCTGGCGCAGCGTCGTGAGCTGGTCGTAGATGCGCGGGATCGCCTGGTACGCCGCCAGCGCGCCGTAGGAGAACCGCTCCGGGACGCGCGCCTGCTGCACGAGCGAGTCCACGAGCCGCGTGGAGTCCGTCGTCTGGCCGAACACCACGCCGACCGACGCGATCGCGATGACCCGCGCCGCGAGCCCGGCGCCGGCCGCCAGCGCGGCCCAGGTGACGTGGAACGGGCCGAGGACGAACGCCACGGGGAGCGTCGGGTCCGAGTTGGAGCCCGAGAACAGGGCGTTGAACAGGCCGATGCCGAGGGCGGCGAACCACAGCGGCGCGACGCCGGTGACGAGCTTCGTGCCGGAGATCCCGCCGATCGCATTGCCGGCGATCAGCACGACGATCGTGATGAACGCCGGCGGCAGCAGCTTGGTCGTCAGGGCGAGGCCGATCAGCCAGACGAGGGCGATCGCGAGCTTCACCAGCGGGCTCGTCCGGCCGAGGATGCTCGCGAGCTGGCGCTCGGTGGGCTCGAGGCGCTCGATGACGGCGCTCATCGCTCGTCTCCCGGTCACGCCACGATCTCCGAGCTCGTCAGCCCGCCCTCGGCGACCTCGACGTGCACGATGCGCCCCTGCTCGATCCGGACGATGCGGCTCGCGAACGCCTCGATGAACCGCTCGTCGTGGGTCGCCGCGATCACGGCCGCGCCGTTGCCGACGTGCGCGGCGAGGATCTCCAGCAGCGCGTCGTGGCCGCGCCGGTCCTGGCCGAACGTCGGCTCGTCGAGGACGATGACCGCCGGGTTGCGGACGAGGGTCGAGACGAGCGACAGGCGCCGCTGCTCGCCGCCGGAGAGCGTGTACGGGCTCCGCTCGCCGAACGACCCGAGCGGGAGGCCGATGTGGTCCATGAGCGCCTCGGCCCGGCGGCGTCCGGCCTCGTCGAGCCCGAGCATCACCTCCTCGTCGACCCGAAGCCGCGCGAACTGCGCCTCGGGGTCCTGGAACACGTACGCCGCGCGGCGCACCAGCTCGGCGGGCGCGAGGTCCGCGGGCGGGTCGCCGCCCAGCGTGACCTCGCCGTCGCTCGGCCGCAGCAGCCCGACCAGCAGCTTCGCGAGCGTCGACTTGCCCGAGCCGTTCGTCCCCACGAGCGCCACCCGCTCGCCCGGGGTCAGCGCGAAGTCGACGTTGCGGATCACGGTCGGACCGTCGTACGAGAACGAGAGGTCGTGGGCCGCGAGGATGACCGGCCCCGTCGCGGCGTGGTGGGTGGCCGGCGGCGCGATCGACGGCGCATCGTCCTCGTCCGGGAGCCACGCGCCCGCCGCGACGAGCCGCGAACGGGACCTCGCGAGCACGTCGGCGGGCCGGCCGAAGTCGATCGGGCGCCCGTCCGACCCGAGCGCCAGGACCCGGTCGGCGATGGGCCACGCGACGTCGACCCGGTGCTCCACGATGACGATGGTCACGGCCCGCGACCGGCGCAGCGCCGCGAGGCGGGCGGCGAACGCGCGGGCGGCCGGCGGGTCGAGGTTGGCCGTCGGCTCGTCGAGGACGAGGATCCCGGGCTGCGGTGCGAGCGCACCGGCAAGCGCGAGGCGCTGCTGCTGGCCACCCGAGAGCTTGGTCGTCCGCCGGCGTTCGAGCCCGCCGAGCCCGACATCGACGAGCGCCTCGGGGACCCGCGCGAGCATCGCCTCGCGCGGCCAGCCACGGCTCTCGAGCCCGAACGCGACGTCGTCCTCGACCCGCTCCATCACGATCTGGCTCTCGGGGTCCTGGAACACGAGCCCGACGCGCGCCGCGACGTCCGCGCCGGGCGCGGTCACCGGGTCGATCCCGTCGACGGTCAGCCGGCCGCGCCACTCCCCGGCGAACTCGCGCGGGACGAGGCCCGCGAGCGCCAGCGCGAGCGTGCTCTTGCCGGAGCCCGACGGCCCGATGACGAGCAGGCACTCCCCCGGCTCGACCTCGAACGAGACATCCGCGAACGCCGGCTCGAGGCGGATCGCGAAGCGGAAGCCGATGCCCTCGGCGCGGATCGCCCCCGGCCGGCCCGCGGCGGCCTCAGCCGTCAGCTGGGAACCCCTCCAGCACGCCGGCCTGGCGCAGGGCCTTGGTCAGGACGTAGGACCCGCCCGCCACGATGATCACCGCCGAGATCGCCATCATCACCCCGCGAACCAGCTGGACCTCGAGCGAGACGTCCGCGTAGTACAGCGCCCAGTCATGGAGCCACGCTCCGGCCGCCGAAGCGACGGCGGCGGTCGCGAGGATCGGGAAGGTCCACACCCGGTACAGGGTAAACGCGAAGACGAGCTCCGCCGCGGCCCCCTGGATGAATCCGGACAGGAGCGTGTCGGGGCCCCACTGGCTCCCGAGGAGGGCGGAGACGCCCGCGGCGACCATCTCGGCGAACACCGCGGCACCCGGCTTGCGCACGATGTACGGGGCGAGGACCGCCGGCACGAGCCAGACGGCATAGAGCAGGTCCTTTGCCGGGGGCGCGACGACGAACACCGTGTCGAGCCCGCTCCAGACGATGCCCCAGACCCAGAACACGACGCCGAAGGTGACGCCGATGATCGCCGTGACGACGATGTCCCGCGTCCGCCACGCGGTCGACGGCGCTGCTGCTCCCGAACTCGACGCGATCGTCGACATCGAACCATGGACCTCCAAAACGCACGAACGCCGCCCCCGGCGCCGGGGACGGCGTGACTCGTTGCGGGCCTGCTTCCTACACCGGTATGAGCCGGATCAGGTTCCGCGGGTCTGTGGCCTGCGCCACACTCTCAGCGCGTCGAGCGCTCCCCGGAGGCGGATCTTCGATTTGCCCCGAGTCTACACCGCGACGACGACGCCGCCCGGAGCCCGCGTCGGTACGATGCGGCGATGAGCGAGCTGTGGACCGAGGTCGGCGACCGCGTCTTCGTCCGCCGCTACCGGTTCTTCGACCAGGACGTGGTGGTCGTGCTCGGTGGCGACGGCGCCCTCGTCGTCGACACGCGCTACACGCCGGCGCAGGCCCGCGAGGTGCTCGACGACCTGCGCGAGCTCGGATCGCCGCGCGTCGGCGTCGTCGTCAACACCCATGGCCACGGCGACCACTGCAACGGGAACTCGGTCTTCCGCCCGGCGCCGATCTGGGGCCACGAGCGGTGCGCGACGATGATCCGGCTGACCGGCGAGCAGCAGCGCCTGTCGGGCCTCGCGGAGACACCGGACGTGGCCGGCGACCTCGCGGAGGTCGTGCTCGACCCGCCCGACCACACGTTCACCGATCGCGCGACGCTCGACCTGGACGGCCGCATCGTCGACCTCGCGTATCTCGGGCGCGGGCACACCGACAACGACATCGTGATCACGATCGCCGACGCCGACGTGCTGTGCGTCGGCGACCTGCTCGAGAACGGCGCCCCGCCCTGGTTCGGGGACGGCTACCCGATGGACTGGCCGGCGACGGCGCGGGCGATCCTCGACCGGACCGGTGAGCGGACGGTCGTCGTTCCGGGGCACGGCGCGCACGCCGGCCGGGCGTTCGTGGAGCAGTCGCTCGGCGAGATCCGCGCGATCGCGGACCTCTCGTCCCGCGTCCACGCGGGCGAGCCTGGACCTCGAGGCGGCGGTCGCGGCGGCGCCGTACCGGCCGGCCGCCGCCCGCGAGGCGCTCGAACGCGGCGTCGCGCAGCTTAGAGGCGAGCTCGACGGCTGACGCCCGAGCCACGCCCGTTTGCGCGGTCTCCTGCCAAATCGGAGGCTGGTGACCGCTAGCCACAATCGACTACGCCCGCAACGTGGCGCATCCCTGTCACATCGTCGTGCGGATGCATCGCTTGGCAAGCAGAATCGTCCGGATCGGGGCTCAGCGAGGCCGAGTGACCGCCCGCAACGTCGGCTAAGCGATCACCGATCTGACGATTTGTCCTACGGCGACCGGCCGGACGTCGGCATCCCGACCCGAACACTAGTCTCGGATCCGCACGACCCAGCGGCCGCGGGCGTTCCCCTCGACGATCGCGTCGAGCGCCGGCTCGAGCGTCTCGAGCGTGACCTCCGTGACGGAGTCCTCCATGCCGCGTGGCCGCAGGTCCGTGGCAAGGCGCCCCCACAGCGCCCGGCGCGCCTCGATCGGCATGTTGGCGGAGTCCATGCCCAGCAGCGCGACGCCGCGCAGGATGAACGGGAACACCGTCGTCGTGAGGTCCGCGCCGCTCGCGTTCCCCGACGACGCGACCGCCGCGCCGTTGCGGAGCGTCCGGAGGACGTAGGGCAGCGTCGCCGAGCCGACCGTGTCCACGGCGCCCGCCCAGCGTGCCGAGTCGAGCGGCCGGCCCGGGCGCGGTGACCTCGTCGCGTCCCAGGAACCCCGCCGCCCCGAGGGCGGTCAGCCGGTCGTGCTCGTCCGCCTTGCCGGTCGCCGCCCACACCTCGTGACCGCGTTGGGCGAGGATCGCGATGGCGGCCGATCCCACGCCGCCCGACGCGCCGGTCACGAGCACCGGCCCGTCGCCCGGCCGCAGGCCACGCTCCTCGAGCGCCGCGACGCTCATCGCCGCCGTGAAGCCGGCCGTGCCGATCGCCATCGCCTCGCGCGCGTCAGGCCGTCGGGCATCGGCACGACCCAGGCCGCCGGGATCCGCGCGAACGCCGCGTAGCCGCCGTGGCGCGCGGTCCCGATGTCGTACCCGTTGGCGAGCACCGCGCCCCCAACGGGGACGGAGGGGTCCTCGGACGCCGCGACCGTCCCCGCGAGGTCGATGCCCGGCACCAGCGGGTACGAGCGCGCCACCCGCCCGTCCTCGCGCGCCGCGAGCCCGTCCTTGAAGTTCACGCCGGACCACTCGACGCGCACCGTCACCTCGCCCGGCGGGAGGCTGGCGGCCTCCAGCTCGCGCAAACCCCGAGCGAAGGCACCGCCCTCCGGACGGTCGACGACGTAGGCGGCGAACGACGCGGGGATCTCGGGCATGCCCCGATGGTAGGAGTTTCGGGCGATGGCCCGCGGGCCGATCTCTTGGCAGGCTCACAGGAAACTCTCAGTCCCGGAGCGTGAGATACGCCCATGCACGCCGCCAGCGCGGGTCCCGCGCACATCCTCGTCGTCGACGACGAGCCCGCGATCACCGACCTGCTCGCCACCGCGCTCCGCTACATGGGCTACCGCGTCTCGACGGCGGCCAACGGTCGCGATGCCCTCGACGCCGCGACGAGCGCCGCCCCCGACCTCGTCGTCCTCGACGTGATGCTCCCCGACATCGACGGCTTCGAGGTCTGCCGCCGGCTGCGCGCCGCGCGCGACTTCGTCCCGGTGATCTTCCTCTCCGCGCGCGACTCCGAGGACGACCGCGTCACCGGGCTTCGTCCGTGGCGGCGACGACTACGTCACGAAGCCGTTCTCGCTCGAGGAGCTCACGCTGCGGATCGGCGCCCTGCTGCGGCGCGTCCGGGGCGGCGACGGCGCCGACGCCCGCCTGCGCTACCGCGATCTCGAGATGGACGAGGACCGGCACCAGGTCTGGCGCGACGGCGAGGAGGTGGACCTGTCCCCGACCGAGTTCCGGCTGCTCCGCTACTTCCTGCTCAACCCGGAGCGGGTGCTCTCGAAGCAGCAGATCCTCGACCACGTCTGGCAGTACGACTTCAACGGCGAGGACAACGTCGTCGAGACCTACGTCAGCTACCTGCGGCGAAAGCTCGACGTCAGCCGAGCCGCGGATGCTGCGGACGGTCCGCGGGTTCGGCTACGTGCTCCGAGCCGACGGCCGGCCGCCCAGGGACTGACCGATGAGCCTCCGCGCCAGGCTGCTCGCGTCGCTCGCGGTGATGCTGATCGTCGCGCTCTTCGCGGCCGGCTTCCTGCTGGTCGAGCTGACGCGGGCGAGCCTCGTCGACCGGGTCGACGCGGACCTGCGAGCCCTCAGCGGCCCCGGCAGCCAGCTGCAGCGACTGGCCAGCGTCACGGCGTCGGACAACGACGCGGGCCGCCGCCTCGCGGTCCTGCGCCTCGACCGCAACGGCAACGTCGTGCGCTCGTTCCCGTCCGGGTTCGCCGGCGACCCCGATCCCCTCCCCTCGCTGCCCGACTACAGCGCGGGCATCCCGGCGGACGCCTACGACGTGATCCAGCAACGGCCCTCGGTCGACGGGTCGCTGAGCTATCGGCTCATCCTCCAGCACTCGCGGCCCGGCAACGCGACGCTCGCGGTCGCGGCGCCGCTCGCCGGCGTCGATGCCGCCGTCGGCACCCTCGTCCGAACGCTCCTCCTGACGGGCGGGCTCGCGCTGATCGGGCTGCTCGTCGTGGCCTGGATCGTCGTCCGCCACGACCTCCTCCCGCTCGAGCGCATCTCGCGGGCGGCCGGGGACATCGCCGCCGGCGACCTCACCCACCGGACCGGCGTCCCGCACGACAACACCGAGGTCGGCCGGCTCGGGACGGCGTTCGACGCGATGCTCGACCAGATCGAGACGAGCTTCGGCGAGCAGCAGGCGGCGCTCGATGCCAAGGCCGCGAGCGAGGAGCGGCTGCGCCGGTTCGTCGCCGACGCCTCGCACGAGCTGCGCACGCCGCTGACCGCGGTCCGCGGCTATGCCGACCTGTACCGGGCGGGCGGCCTCGCCGACCCGGCCGAGCTCGACACCGCGATGACGCGCATCGGCACGGAGAGCCGCCGGATGGGCGCCCTCGTCGACGACCTGCTGCTGCTCGCGCGCCTGGACCAGGGCCGTCCGGTCCGCCAGGACCCTGTCGACCTGTCGCGCATCGCCACCGACGCCGTCGCCGACGCGCACGCCCTCGAGCCGGGCCGCCCGATCGTGGGCGCGATCGACCCGGGCGTCATCGTCACCGGCGACGAGGACCGCATCCGACAGGTCGTCGGCAACCTGCTCGCCAACGTCCGAATCCACACGCCGCCCGAGTCGCCGATCGAGGTCGTGACGCGGGTCGATGACGCCGAGGCGGAGCTGCGGGTCGTCGACCACGGTCCGGGCATCGACCCCAGCGACGGCTCGAGCGTGTTCGACCGCTTCTACCGCGCCGACGCAGGGCGCTCGCGCGACAACGGGGGCACCGGGCTGGGGCTGTCGATCGCCGCCGCCGTCACCGCGGCGCACCGCGGGAGGATCTGGCACGAGCCCACGCCGGGCGGCGGCGCGACCTTCGTCGTGCGGCTCCCGCTCACAGCAAGTTCACAGCCGGAGCACGGTTCGCCTACAGCGGACATGACCAGCCTGTGACATGGTTTCATCCACACCCGTCACCGCTCCACAACCTCGGAGAACACGCGTGAAGCTCAGCAAGACGCTCGTCATCCCCGTCGCGATCCTCCTCGTGGCCCTGGGTGCCGGAGCGGTGCTCGCAAGCACCACTTCTTCGCCAGCGGCCAGCGGGACGTCCGTGGCGCCGGCGGCGGAATCGCCCTCCACGAGCCCCGCGGCGAGCCCCAAGGCCGGCCCGCTCAAGGCGGCGCAGGACCAGACGCTGACCACCGTTCTGGACGACCTCGTCGCCAAGGGCACCATCACGGCCGCCCAGGAGCAGGCGATCAAGGACGGCCTCACGGCCGAGCGCGCCAAGCAGCAGGCCGATCGCAAGGCCAAGATGGACGCCCTCAAGGCCCAGGCGCGAGCAGCTCAAGAGCTTCCTCTCGGACGGCGTGATCACGCAGGACGAGCTCAACCAGCTCCCCGCCGACAGCCCGATCCGCAAGCTCACCAACCTGATGGCGGACGGCAAGATCACGACCGACGAGCTCAAGTCGATCGGCCAGGGCTTCGGCTTCGGCTGGCGCGGCTTCGGGTTCGGCCACTTCGGCGGCTTCGGGCACGGCTTCGGCCACGGCCCCAAGAGCGACGCTTCTCCCGCACCGAGCCCCGCGACGGGCGGCTGACGAGCCTCCTCGCACGCAAGATGACCCGCCGGCAACGGCGGGTCATTTTCTTGCCCGAGCGATCCTCCATAGTGGCGCGGTGATCGCGCAGCCCACGGGACCGTCACCCTGTTGTTCACCGATATCGAGGGCTCGACGAAGCTCCTGGAGCGCCTCGGTGCGGACGCCTACACCGGCGTGCTGCAGCTTCATCGTCGGCTGCTGCTGGAGGCGTTCGAACGGCACGCCGGCTACCCGGTGGACGAGGAGGGCGACGCACTGTTCGTGGCGTTCGCCCGGGCGGAGGATGCGGTCGCGGCGGCGGCCGACGGGCAGCTGGCGCTCGCGCGGGCGAGCTGGCCGCCCGGCGTCGAGGTCAGGGTCCGGGTCGGGATCCATTCCGGCGAGCCGCTCGCCGTGCCGCCGAACTACGTCGGCATGGACGTCCACCGCGCGGCGCGGATCATGGCCGCCGGGCACGGCGGACAGGTGCTCGTCTCCGGCACGACGCGGGCACTGCTCGACGGCGTCGAGCTGGTCGACCTCGGTCCGCACCGGCTCAAGGACATGCTCGAGCCGATCCACCTCTACCAGCTGGTCATCGACGGCCTCCCGCGCGAGTTCCCGCCGCTGAAGTCGCTGCATCGCAGCAACCTGCCGATCGCCCCGTGGCCGATGCTCGGACGCGACGAGGAGCTTGCATCGCTCCGGGACCTGGTCACCGACGGGACCCGGCTGATCACGCTCACGGGCCCGGGCGGCACGGGCAAGACGCGGCTCGCGCTCCAGGCCGCGGCCGAGCTCTCCGACGCCTTTCCGGGCGGCGACCTTCTTCGTGCCGCTTGCGGCGCTCCGCGAGTCGACGGGCGTCCGACCCTGGTCGCGGAGGCGCTCGGCCTGCGGCCCGACGACGACGTGAGCGCGATGCTCTCGCTCGTCGCCGGTGCTGCTGGTCCTCGACAACCTCGAGCAGCTGCGCGACGTCGGCATCGTCGTGGCCGATCTCCTCGTCGGTCGACACCGTCGTCCTCGCGACGTCGCGCGCCCCGCTGCACGTCAGCGCCGAGCGCGAGCTGGCGGTCCCGCCGCTCGATGCCGCGTCCCGCCGTCGAGCTGTTCCTGAGCCGCGCGGCAGCCGTCGGCGGCCGGATCGAGGCGGATCCGGACGGTCACGGCGATCTGTCGCCGGCTCGACAACCTGCCGCTCGCGATCGAGCTCGCCGCCGCCCGCACGCGGCTGCTGACGCCGGCGGCCCTCCTCGAACGGCTCGATTCGGCCCTACCGCTGCTGTCAGGCGGCGCGCAGGACCTGCCCGAGCGACAGCAGACGCTCCGCGCGACGATCGCCTGGAGCTACGACCTCCTCGACGAGGCCGAGCAAGTGGCGCTCCGGCGACTTTCGGTCTTCCGCGGGTCATTCGCCCTCGAGGATGCCGAGGCCGTCACTGGGCGCGTCCCTCGACGAGATCGAGGTGCTCGTCGACCACAGCCTCGTCGTCGCCCAGCCGACCGGCCGATGCCTCCTCCTCGAGACCATGCGTGAGTTCGCGCGAGAGCGGCTCGAGGAGGCCGGCGAGACGCGGGAGTACGACCTCCGCCACGCTCACCACTTCCTCGACGCATGCTCGACGCACGCGAGCCACTCCTGCGAACCGTCCGCGGCGGCGAGGTCATCCAGTGGTTTCGACAGGAGGAGGAGCACCTCGCCACGATGCTCGACCGCCTGTCCGATGTACGAGCCCGTCGAGGCAGCGCGCGCGGCGTACCTCCTCGGTCCTTACTGGATCCGGTCTGGCGCCGCCGTCGAAGCGCAAGGCGCGACTTGACGGCGATCCTCGCGCTCGACCTCCCCGACGAATCGCGCGCGATGGTGCTCAACCGCCTCGCTGGCGCCGAGGACCGGCTCGATCGACGTCGACGCCACGTACGCGGCCGCCACGGAATCCGTCGCGCTCGCCGAGGCGGCCGGTGCGCGAGCCGCTGCTGGTCGATTCGCTCGGGTGGGTGGCCCTGGCAGCCGGTCGACGAGGCGACGCTCGAGGAGAGCCGTTCGCGATCGCGCGGCGCGCAGCTGACGTGGCGGCCGAGCTCGACGACGAGACCCGAGCCTGCATGGCGCTGCACGACCTCGGCGACGCGCTCGGCATGGCGGGGCAGATCGAGGAGGCCCGAGCGACGCTCCGGCGGTGCGGCGGACGAGTCGAGGAGGGCCGGACACGCCGTCGGCGAGATGTACAGCTGGTTCAACCTCGGCTACCTCGAGCTCCAGGAAGGCGACTACGAGGCGGCCGGTCGGCATTGCGTCCGGGCGATGGATCTCAACCGCGACGTCGACGATCGCAACATCGAGACGCGATGGCTGCTCGGGCTCGGGATACACGGCGCTCGGACTCGACCGCCCGCTCGATGCCCGCGCGACACTTCGCAGAGATGCTCGAGCTCGTCCTCGCTTCCCCGAACGCGCTCCATGCGGACGTCGCCTTCGCGGCTTACGGGATCGCGCTGTCCGCCGACCCGGCACGAGCGCCGGATGCAGCTCGGCTCCGCGGTGGCGTCGCCGCGCTCCGTGACGTCGAGCGGGCTCGGATCCGGCGCGCTGTTCGAATCGATCGAACAGTCCTTCGCCGAGCGGGCACGGCGACTCGAGGCGGAGCGCGGATGCGGTCGATGGCTCGACGCATGACGCTGGACGAGATCGTCGAGGTGGCCCGGGCACTCGCCGAAGAACGCCTGAGCGCCAACATCGGGTTGCGGTTCGGTTGCATCGGCAGGCAAGCGGTTGACGCGCGCGACCCGCGTCCCGCATCCTCGGCAGCCTGATGTCACACACGACCTTGTCCTGGAAGATGTGTATGCGTGGGCGGCCCCGCCGTGCGGAGGATGGGCGCCGAGACTTCCCGCGCTGACAAGCAGCGAGTGACAGCGGGGATCTCGGAGCCGAGGTCCCGGGGCCGTGAACCAGATGGGTTCGCGGCTCTTTTGTTTCTCCGGCACACACGACGGGAGCCGCCCGGATCGAAACCCGAGGGACCTTGCTCACCGTAGTCACGCGAAACCCAGCGACCGGAGAACCACAGGCCATGAGCTTCGATCCCAGCGGCATCCCGAACCTCCACGCCGAGACCCAGGCCCTCCACGCCGGCCAGAAGCCGGACCCCTCGACGAACGCGCGCGCCGTGCCGATCTACGCGACGACGTCCTACGTGTTCGACGACGCCGCGCACGCCGCGCGGCTGTTCGGGCTCCAGGAGTTCGGGAACATCTACACCCGGATCATGAACCCGACCAACGGCGTGTTCGAGGAGCGCGTCGCGGCGCTCGAGGGCGGCGTCGGGGCGCTCGCGGTGGCGTCCGGCCAGGCCGCCGAGACCCTGTCGATCCTCAACCTCGCCTCCGCCGGCGACAACATCGTCGCGTCGAGCAGCCTCTACGGCGGCACCTACAACCTGTTCCACTACACGCTGCCCAAGCTGGGCATCACGGTGAAGTTCGTCGACGGCCTCGATCCGTCGAGCTTCGGCCCCGCCATCGACGAGCACACCAAGGCGGTCTTCTTCGAGACCATCGGCAACCCGCGCCTCGACGTCCACGACATCCGGGCGATCGCCGACGTGGCCCACGCCAAGGGCGTGCCGGTCCTCGTCGACAACACGTTCGCCCCGCTGCTCGCGAAGCCGATCGAGCACGGCGCCGACATCGTGATCCACTCGGCGACCAAGTGGATCGGCGGCCATGGGACGTCGATCGGCGGGATCGTCGTCGACAGCGGCAACTTCGACTGGGCCGCCTCGGGCCGGTTCCCGGAGTTCACCAACCCGGACCCGTCGTACCACGGCGTCGTCTACAGCGAGGCCTTCGGCAACCTCGCGTTCATCCTCAAGCTGCGCGTCCAGTGGCTGCGCGACGTCGGCGCCGCGCTCAGCCCGTTCAACGCCTTCCTGTTCCTCCAGGGGCTCGAGACGCTGCCGTTGCGCATCGAGCGCCACAGCCAGAACGCCCTCGCGGTCGCCCGCTGGCTCGAGGACCGCCCCGAGGTCGAGTGGGTCAGCTACCCGGGCCTCAAGTCCCACCCGGCTCATGAGACCGCGGCCCGCTACCTCAAGGGTGGCTACGGCGGCGTCCTCACGTTCGGCGTCAAGGGCGGCGCCGAGGCCGGTCGCCGGCTGATCGACAGCGTCAAGATCTTCAGCCTGCTGGCGAACGTCGGCGACGCGAAGAGCCTGATCATCCACCCGGCCAGCACCACCCATCAGCAGCTCACCGCCGAGGAGCAGGCATCGACCGGCACGACAGAGGACCTCGTCCGGCTGTCCGTCGGCCTCGAGCACATCGACGACCTCCTCGCCGACCTCGACCAGGCGCTCATCGCCGCGACCGACCCGTCGGCCCCGCGCGAGCTCGTCACGGCCTGAGGCCCGGCGCATGCCGGCCCAGGCCACGCAACCGAAGCACGCCCGGTCCCCGTTCGGGGCCGGGCGGGTGGTCCATGCCGACCTCGGGGCGTTCGTCCTCGAGGCCGGCGGCGATCCCCTGCCCCTCACCATCGCCTACCGGCACGACGGGCCCGGCCCGGACGCGCCGCAGGTGCTCGTCATCCACGCGCTCACCGGGTCGGCCGACGCGGCCGGCGACTGGTGGACGCCGCTCATCGGGCCGGGGCTCGCGTTCGACACCGACACCGTCGGGCGTCCTGTGCGCGAACCTCCTCGGCGGCAACTACGGCTCGACGGGGCCGGCGTTCGAGAATCCAGCTACGGGCCAGACCTGGGGATCCTCCTTCCCCCAGGTCTCGGCCCGCGACGAGGCCCGGGCGCTCTGGGCGCTCGCCGACGCCCTCGGGATCGAGCGCTGGGCCGTCGTCACCGGCGGCTCGCTCGGCGGCATGATCTCGCTCGAGGTGGCGCTCGAGCGGCCGTCGAGCGTCGGCCACGTCGTCCCGATCGCCGCGCCGGCGGCCACCGGCGCGATGGCCATCGCCTGGAACCACATCCAGCTGGAGCTGGTCGACCGGCTCGGCGACGAGGGCCTCGCCCTCGCCCGCCAGCTGGCGATGACGACCTACCGATCCGAGGCGGACTTCGACGGCCGGTTCGGCCGCGCCCGCGAGCCCGACGGCCGCTTCTCGATCAACTCCTACCTCGACCACCAGGGCGACAAGCTCGTCGAGCGCTTCGACCGCGACACGTACCGGACGCTGGTCCGGGTCATGGACGGCCACGACGTCGGTCGCGGTCGCGGCGGCATCGAGGCGGCGTTCGCGGCCCTCGCGGCGTCGGGCACCGGGCTCACCGGCCTCGGCATCGAGGGCGACATCCTCTACGGGCCGGCGCAGGTCCGCGCGCTGGTCGACGCGGCGCTCGCGGCCGGCGTGGACGCGACGTACCGCGAGCTCGCCTCGGGCAAGGGCCACGACGCGTTCCTGATCGAGTGGGACCAGCTCACCGCGGTGCTCGCCGAGGCCCTCGCGGACGGCGTCGAGCGGGCCGAGCGACGCGTCGCGTCCAGGCTGGAGGCAGCCGGCGCTGCGTAAGCGACAGGATCGAACGCATGTTCTATTCTGTGACGACCATGCGCGCCGAGTATCGCGACGAGCCCTGCCGGACGGCGCTCAATCGCGTCACGGGCATGTCCTTCCGCTGGTCGCTGAACCCGTACATGGGCTGCGCGCACCGCTGCACGTTCTGCTTCGTGCGCGCCTTCGAGCGGGTCGCCGATCGCCCGTCCGACGACCGCTACGGCACCTCGATCCGCGTCAAGACCAACGTCGTCGAGGTCCTGCGACGCGAGCTGGCGCGGCGGTCCTGGCGTCGCGAGCAGGTGGCGGTCGGCACGGCCACGGATCCGTACCAGCCCGCCGAGGGCCGCTGGCGGCTGACCCGGGGCGCGATCCAGGCATTCGGCGAGTTCGCGACCCCGTTCGGGATCATCACCCGCGGACCCATGATCGTCCGTGACCTCGACGTGCTGTCCGAGGCCGCGCGCATGGCCGACGTGTCCGTCACGTTCTCCGTTCCGACCCTGGACCACGAGATCTGGCGGCTGACCGAGCCCGGCACGGCACCGCCCCGCCAGCGCCTGCGGGCGCTCCGCGAGCTCGTCGATCACGGCATCAAGGCGAGCGTCGGCATGGCGCCGATCCTGCCCGGGCTCTCCGACCGCCCGGAGCTCATGGATGACGTCGTGAAGGCGGCGCGCGACGCGGGCGCGACCGGGGTCTGGGCCAACGTCCTGTACCTGCGGCCCGGGACGCGCGAGCACTTCCTCGACCATCTCGCCCGCGACTGGCCCGAGCTCCTGCCGACCTACGAGCGCCTGTACGCCCAGGGGGCCTACGTCGACAGGACCGTCGTTCGCGGCGTCCGGACGCGCATCGACCGTCTCGCCGCCCGCCACGGCATCGAGGACCGCCGGTCCCTCCGTCTCGCGCCGGACGCGGCCATGGCGATCCCGATCGGCGCCCAGGTCCCGGCTCCGGGACAGCTCCTGCTGCCGCTCGGGTCCTGATCGCGAAATCGCCGAAGGAAAAATGGAACGTTTCGGCCTGCTGCCCACCCCTATAGGCTGATAGCGCGGGCAGGTCGCCCGCCAGCGTCGGGAGGTCCGGTGGACCGGTCCCTCGTCGAACAGGCGATCGCCGGCGATCGCGAGGCGTACACGGAGCTGGTCAGGCAGTCGATCGACCGCTCCTACGCCGTCGCGACGCTGGTCCTGCGCGACCCGGAATGGGCCCGGGACGCGACGCAGGACGCCTACGTCAACGCCTGGCGCGACCTGTCGTCGCTCCGCGACCCGGACGCGTTCGAGCCGTGGATCCGCAAGCTGGTCGTCCGCGCCTGCTATCGCGAGGCCGGCCGGCAGCGCCGCCACCTCCACGTCGAGGTCCGGGAGGTGTCGATGGGCGGGAGCGTTCCGGACTCGACGGCCGCGATCGCCCAGCGCGACCTGCTGGAGCGCGGGTTCCGCAAGCTCGCGCCGGACCAGCGCGCCGTCCTCGTGCTCCACCACTACCTCGGCCTCTCCGTGGACGAGGTCGCCGCGACGATGGGCATCCCGGTGGGCACCGCCAAGTCACGAATCCACCGCGCGACGGACGTCATGCGCGCCACCCTCGAGGCCGACGCCCGCGCCTCGCTCCTCCCGGAAGGACCGCTGGCATGACGGCCTCGACCGACATCGACCGCATCCTCGCGGCCTGGTTCGACGATGCGGCGCCGGAGGCCGCGCCGCACGGTCTCGTGCGGGACATCGCCAGCTGCGACGGCGAGCGTTGCGAGGCGGCCGCGGCTGGCTCGTCCTCGACGGCTGGCGCGTCCCTGCCTTCGGCCCCGCGATCCCCGTGCGGGCGCTGGTGGCGCTGTCGCTCGCGTTGCTCCTGGCCGTCGCGGGCCTGCTCGCCCTCGGAGCCCGGCCCCGGGTGCCGCCGCCGTTCGGGCCGGCGAGGCCCGGCATCTTCGCGCTGAGCATCGGCGGGGACATCATGGCGATGGCGCCCGACGGAACCGGCCTGCGGCCGCTGACCTCGGGCGCCGACTGGGACGACAACCCCGTGTTCTCGCGCGACGGGACGAAGATCGCCTTCTGGTCCACGTCCCTGGCGTCGTCCGCTCTCGGATCTCGTGCGTCATGCGGCGTCGATGGCTCGGGACGACGCACGATCGCGCAGGCGCCGTTCACCTCCGGCGGATGGGCCCGGCGATGGCAACGCCGTGTCGTGGTCGCCGGACGGCAGGTCGGTCGCCTACGCGACTCGAGTCCTGGCAACCAGTCGCAGATCTACGTGGCGCACAGCGGACGGGTCCGGCGTCGAAGCCGTCGGCGATCCCGCGCTCAAGGGATATGACCCCGGCCTGGTCGCCGGACGGGACGGAGATCGCCTTCAGCGGCGGCGCCACGGACGACGACCGAGGCCTGTACCTCATGCGTTCCGACGGCACCGGGACGCACCGGATCTCGACGGTCTCCGGCATGCGAGGGCACCTTCGCGCCCGTCTGGTCGCCCGATGGCAGCCGGCTCATGTTCCAGGGCGGCAACGGGGACTCGAGGCTGTGGATGATCGATGCCGACGGGACGAACGAGCACCTGGTCGACCTCGACACCTTCGTCGGCGCGCCCATCCTGGTCACCCGACGGCAGTGGATCGCCTGGCTCCACTGACGTCGGACCTCAACGCTCACCCGGCAGAACACGACGTCGCCGACACCGACGGGCATCAACCTCACGCGGTACCCGCGCGATGGAGCGCCGACTCGCGGACGGCCAACTTCGACGGGCAGCTCCGTGCGTCGGCTGGTCCGCGGACGGCAAGCAGCTCATCGGGATCCTGACCGCGATCGACGGCACCGCCGACCGGCTGATCGAGATCGACCCGGCAACGGGCGACTCGACGATCATCCCCACGCCGGGCCTCCGGGCGTGGGTCCAGCAGCGCCTGGCGCCCTAGGACGGCGCGCGATGGACATCGACGTGATCGGCCGCGCCGGTCGACGACGAGCGCGCGACGCTCGAGGAGCTGTCCGGGGCGCCGATCGCGGTCCGTCGGCCGTCGGCCGTCGCTGGCTGCTCGCGCTCGCGGGGATCGTCGCGATCGCGTGCGTCGGGTTCGCCGGCACCTTGTCCCCATCGGGATCGACTGAGCGTCGGACGCCGACGCACGCAAGTCCGGTCCGAGGCATCGCTCGCCGCCGGGCGCCGACCAGCTCGCGATCGCCTCGCCGCGAACCGGCGATCGAGCTGCTCCAGCCGAGCGCCAACGTGTCACGAGCGACGGCTCGTCCCCGTCGGAGCTCCGAGCGGCCGCGCGAGGCAGCCACATCCACGTCTCGGTCACGATCGGCGCCGCCGTCCTCGGTTGGCGCAACGTGGACGTCGACGACATGGTCGCTGGTCCGGGACGCTGCGAGTGTTCGCGCCGCAGGTTGCTCTGCCCGCGGACGTCCGCGCTGCCGGGAGGATGGACGGCTCGGCGGCCGAGGCACGAGGCCGCGATCGTCCTCGGCGGCGGACCCCCACTCCACCTCTGGGCCGCGTGGGTCGATCGGACGTCAGACGGCACCCTCGTCGTGCGCTACCAAGCCGCAGCGCCGCTCACGCTCTCGTCGATCGAGAGCTGGGTCACCGATCGAGCCGGGCACCGGCTCGGGCGTCGTCGACGCCGAGCACGGTCGACGACTGGATCCCGGGCTCGCTCGGGGCGCGCGACTTCGGAATGGGCAGCATCGGTGCGTTCGATCCCGCTGACTGGCCGAGGCAGCCGTGCCATGACGCTCCATATCACCTGGCGCGATGCCCAGTCCAAGGCAACCGGCACCATTGAACGGTCCCTTGACGCCTCGGAAGGTGACGCGCCGTAGCCAAGGCGAGATGGCATGGAACGGCCCCCGACGACCGGCTCGAGCCTGGTCGCCGAGGGCCAATGCCTGCTTGCGGCTACGGCAGGAAGTAGTTCGGGTTCGGGAGCTTGAAGGTGTGGTCGGCGAAGCCGCCCTTGAGGTCGCTGAACTGGTCGCCGAAGTTGGCAACGATGTCGTAGCCGAGCGACTCGATGTGCTGGCGGGTCGCCGACTTGTAGTGGATCGTCGTGCACGACTTGTTCTGCGCGAGCTCGTCGGCGCAGGCGGTCTTCAGGTAGTCCGGGTAGTCGACGATGGCCGGCTTCGTGAACAGCCCGTCCTCGCCGTCGTTGAGCGTCGTCGGCTGCGGGAACCCGGCGTCGACGCCGATGCCGTCGGCCGTCAGGTTGCCGAGCGTCGCCGCCTCCTGGACCTGCGGGCGTCCGGTCAGGAAGATGATCGCGTAGCCCTCAGCGGCCGCCTTGTTGGCGAGGTCGACCATGCCGGGAACGGCCGGGAACTTCTGGTCGGTGACGAACTGGCCGTTGGTCGTCGGGCTGAACGCCCAGTTGCTGAAGATCTCGTAGTTCCAGGTTGCGAGGCTGGTGTCGTCGACGTCGAGGATGATCGCCTTGGGCTTGGACGACTTCCACGAGTGCTTGCCGGCGAGGCGGTCGAGGCAGCTTGGTGCCGTCGTGGGCGACCGAGCTGGCCTCCTTCGCGTAGTTGCTGTCGTCGGCGAAGGTGCCGCTGCCGAGCGGGTCGCCGTAGTAGTTGCGGATCTGCTGGCGGAGCACGTCCAGGTTGGTGATCTGCTTCTCTGACTTGGGCGTCCAGGTCTGGATCGGCGGCTGGGCGACCGCGGCGACGACGACGCCGCCAAGGACGAAGCTGAGTGCGAGCGCGAGGGGCACGATAAGGAGCTTGCGAGTGCGTCGCGGGCGAGCGAAACCGCTCAAGGGAGCCTCCTTCGGCATGCGCGGGTGGGCTGGATTGCCTGACCGAATCGGTATCACATGCGGCCATTCCGCACCGGCCCGGACACGTGTCGGCTTGACAGGCCATTCCGGGATGGCCATTCTAGCCATCATGGAGACGGCGACGATCACGCAGGTGAAGAACGGCCTCAGCGCCTACATCGATCGGGTGAAGGCCGGCGAGTCGATCCTGGTCACGGACCGGGGCGTGCCGGTCGCCGTCCTCGAGCCGGTGACCGACCAGGTGGGGGTGGACGACCGGCTCGCGCGCCTCGAGCGGACCGGGCTCATCCGTCGCGGAACCGGCAAACCGCCGATCGAGCTCCTGAGAACGCCGCCGGCCGGCGACGACCGACGGCAGCAGCATCGTCGATATCGTGCTCGAGGAGCGGCGGTCAGGGCGGTGAGGTTCTGGGACACGTCGGCGATCGTTCCGCATGCTGCTGGACGAGTCGCGCGGACCGTGGGCGCTGACCGAGCTCGAGGCGGATCCGCAGGTGATCGTCTGGTGGGCGACCGAGGTCGAGTGCGTCTCGGCGATCGCGCGCCAGCGCCGAGACGGCAGTGCTCGATGACCGTCAGGTCGTCGCGGCGACCGAGCGGCTCGGCGCTCTCGCAGCCTCGTGGACAGAGATCCAGCCCACCGCTCGGGTCCGCACGATGGCGACTCGACTCTGCCGGACGCACCCGCTGCGGGCCGCCGACTCGATGCAGCTCGCCGCGGCGATCGTCGCGGCCGATGGCGAGCCGCGCCTGCTCCCGATCCTCACCCTCGACGAGCGACTCGCGCGAGCCGCCGAGCGCGAAGGCTTCCCGGTGATCGAGCCGGCCTGACGCCAGCCGTTCGGGACGCCTGCGCTATCATCCCGCCGGTCGCTGGCGAGTGGCCAAACGGTAAGGCACCTGATTCTGGATCAGGGAATTCTAGGTTCGAATCCTAGCTCGCCAGCCAACGCCCCTCAGTGCTCGAGCGTCTCCTTGAGGCTCGCGAGGGCGCCCTTCCAGGCCTGCTCCGACGTCGCAGCTGCCTCCTCCGACGGGAGGTTCTGCTCGGTGATCGTGAGCACGGTGCCCATCCCCTGCTCGGCCAGGTCCCACTGCACGATCTGGTAGGCGTCCGCACGATCGGGCTCGCCCGAGCCTTCGCTCCAGTGGGTGTGCACGAGGCGTCGCGGGGGCTTGAACTCCAGGATCTCGCCCTTGTCCACGTAGGGCTTGCCCTGGTACTCGCCGCGATGGACGAGCGGGCTGCCGACCTTCCAGTCGGTCTCCGTGTCGACGCCGAAGAACCAGCGCTTGATCTGCGCGGGCGTCGTCACGGCCTTCCAGACGTCGCCGATCGGCGCCTGGATCCGGGTGGAGCTCTGGATCTCCTTCACCTTGGTCGGCATGTCGACCTCCTGTGTACGCGTACCTGCGCCGAACAATGCGACCTCAGGCGTTGCGGCCACAGCGGCGAAGCCAGCGGAACCATTGCAGGCGGATCGCCGAATGTCGGGACGCCGGCCCCGCGACCGCGTCAGGCGCCGACGGCGACCAGCAGGAAGTCCGTCGCGAACGCGACCAGCAGGCCGACGAGGAGCGCCACGTTCGCGGCCACGGGCTCGGCGAACTTGCGGGAGGTCGCCATCATCTCGTTGAACACGTAGATCAGGGCGCCCGCGGCGAGTCCCAGGAAGATGATCGAGAGCAGCGGCGAGACGAACGTGTAG
Organism: uncultured Chloroflexia bacterium; assembly: GCA_963774695.1. Lineage (GTDB taxonomy): Bacteria > Chloroflexota > Limnocylindria > Limnocylindrales > CSP1-4 > CAIXZV01. Next base: position 193,642 of record CAVZFY010000003.1, read on the forward strand.
CCGATCACGCCGCCGACGAACGTCGGCCCGCCACCGACGATCCCGAGCACCGCCAGGAACGCCCACGTGGGCCGCGGCCCGGTCGTGAGCGGTGCCGCGATGCCGAAGCCCTCCGTCGCGTTGTGGAGCGCGAACCCGACGACGAGGATCAGGGCGAACGCGGTCGCGCCGGTGGCCGCCGACTGGCCGATCGCGAGGCCCTCGGACAGGTTGTGCAGCCCGAGCCCGATCGCGGTGCCGAGCGCGATGTCGTGCGTGGAGAGCCCTTCGCCGCGACGCTTCCGCATCCGGCTCGCGAACCACACGAGCGACAGCAGGCCGAACGCGATCGACAGGCCGAAGGCGGTCACGTTGACGACGAAGTCCGAGGTCGGGCCCTCGCCGTGGGTTGCGGCCACGAGCGACGACTCAACCGGCTCGACCGCCTGGGCGAGGATGTCCCAGATGAGGAACAGGATCACGCCCGCGGCACCGGTCGTGAGCAGCGCCTGCGTGCGCGTCGACAGGTTGCGCAATCGCCCGATCGGCAGACCGAGGAAGATCGTCGCGCCGGCGATGGCCGACAGGAGCACGGTCTGTTCGAAGGTCATGGGTCCTCGCGGCGGGCTACTGAACGGTGGTTGGGCCGCCTGAATGTACGGTCGGTCCCATACCGGTGTCAACGGCCCTTGCCGAATTGCGGCAAGGGACCCTGACCGACGCCACCAAGGGCGGTCGCGATCAGCGCGTTCCGGGCCGCACGATCCCCAATTCGTAGGCAAGGACGACGAGCTGCGCCCGATCGCGGAGGTCGAGCTTGAGCAGCAGGTGCGAGACGTGCGTCTTCACCGTCGGCTCGGCGAGGACGAGGGTCTCGGCGATCTCCCGGTTCGAGAGGCCCTGGGCCACCAGGACGAGGACCTCGTGCTCGCGCTCCGTCAGCTGGCCGAGCACGCGGTCGCGTTCCGGGTCGCCCGGCGCGTTGACCTGCGCGAACCGCTCGAGGAGCCGGCGGGTCACCGACGGGGCGATGAGCGCCTCGCCCGACGCGACGATCCGGATCGCGGCGACGAAGTCGGCCGGCGTCACGTCCTTGAGCAGGAAGCCGCTCGCGCCCGCGCGCAGCGCCTCCACGACGTGCTCGTCGGTGTCGAACGTGGTCAGGACGAGGATCCGCGGCGTGACGCCGTCCTCCGGCGTGGCCCCGGTCGTCAGGTGGCGGGTGGCCTCGACGCCGTCCATGACCGGCATCCGGATGTCCATCACGACCACGTCGGGTCGCACCCTGGCGGCAATCGCGACGGCCTCGCGCCCGTCGGCCGCCTCCCCGACGACCTCGATCCCCTCCTCGTCCGCGAGGATCATCCGGAACCCGGTGCGGACGAGCTGCTGGTCGTCGACGAGCATGACGCGGATGCTCATGGGGACGGCTGCGCGCTGTCGATCGGCAGGCGGGCGCTCACGAGGAATCCGGTGGCGGTGGGCTGGGCAACGAGGGTCCCTCGGAGCATTGCGGCGCGTTCCCGCATCCCGATGAGCCCGCGCCCCTCGTGCGGCGGCTCGACGACGCTCGGCGCGCGCGGGCCGCGCTGGTCGTCCACGGTGATCTCGAGCGCTTCCTCGCCGTAGCGCACGACGACGCGCGCGCGACCGCCGCCCGTGTGCTTGAGCGAGTTCGTGAGCGCCTCCTGGATGATCCGGTACGCCGAGACCGCGAGGCCCGGATCGAGCGCCCGCGGCTCGCCCTCGACGACCAGCTCCACCTCGAGGCCCGCGGATCGCAGCTGCTCGAGCAGCTCGTCCACGCGGTCGAGCCCGGGCGTCGGGTCCGAGGCCTCCTGGTCGCCCAGGATCCCCAGCATCCGGCGCATGTCCGTGAGCGCCAGGCGGCCCGTCGACGCGATCGCCTCGAGCGCCGTGCGCGCCTCGTCGGGCCGCTTCTCGATGACCCGCAGGGCGCCACCGGCCTGGATCACGATCACGCTGACGTGGTGGGTGACGACGTCGTGCAGCTCGCGGGCGATCCGCTCCCGCTCGTCGCGCACCGCCCGTTCGGCCTGCTCGTCGCGGTCGCGCTCCACCCGCTGCGCGCGCTCCTCGAGCGTGCTCGCGTACAGCCGGCGGATGCGGGACGCGTCACCGAGCAGCCAGGCCACGAGGAAGATCAGCTCCGTCTGCACGAGCGACGCGAACACGACCGCGATGCCCGCGCGCGCGATGAACACGACGGCGATGGCGATCCCGGTGGCGGCCGTCGCGATGAGCGACGTGCGACGGTCGAGGCGCTCACCGATCGTGTAGGTCGCCACGAGGACGCCCAGCCCCGCCGTGACGGCCAGGTCCGAGGGGATCGCGAGATGCACGAGCGTCGCGCCCGAGACCACGGCCATGACGGCGAGCGGGTACCGGCGCCGGACGATCAGCGGCAGGCTCTCGAGCAGCAGCAGGATCGCGATGACCGGCGCTCGGCGGACCGGCGGCGGCCGCCGTGCCACCGGCGTAGGTCGCGAACGAGAGGGCCGCGAGGAACAGCGCGATCGCGGTGTCCACGACGAGCGGGCTGGCGGAGAGGGCGGCGCGCGCCCGGGCGAGGGGTTCCATGGTCGTGCCGAACGGTAACGGCCACGAGGGTGACCCGCCATCCATCGCAGGGATGGTTCCGGGCAATACCGCGGTATCGGTTCGGCACGCCCCGGGCGCGCCGAGATGCCCGCGCAGATCGCGACGTGCGGTGGACGACGTCGGCGGGGGTCGCGGCCGGACAGTGTGGCCATCGCGACTCAACCGAGCCGCACCTTCAAGGGAACAACATCCGCCATGCGCTCCTTCGCCCGACGTCACCCCATCCGCACCTTCCTCGCGATCGTCTACTCGGCCACCGCGGCGATCTTCGCGATCCCGCTCCTGTCCAACACCGGCCTCGGGGTCATCGACCTCGACCTGCCCGGCGTCGCTCCGTTCATCCTCCTGTCCGCGATCGTCCCTGGTCACCTCGGCCTTCGTCACCACGGCCCTCGCCGACGGTCGCAGCGGCGTCCGCGAGCTCCGCAGCCGGGTGTTCCGGTTCCGGGTCAGCCCGCGCTGGTACCTCATCGCCTTCGTCGCGCTCCCCGGTGCGGCACTCGCCACGGCCTTCGTCCTCGCCGGCGCCGGCCCCGTGGTCGCTCTCGCGTCCGATCCGTCCATCGCGATCAGCGCCGTCATCGGCGCGATCGTCGCCTTCGCGCTCGTCAACTGGTGGGAGGAGGCCGCCTGGACCGGCTTCGCGCTCCATCGCCTCCAGGGCCGGATCGGCCCGGTCCGCGCCAGCGTCGCCACGACCTGGATGCAGGCCGCGCTCCACCTGCCCCTCGTGTTCATCGTCGATGGCGTCAACGACGGGCGCGTCTCGCCCGAGAACGTGCCGTTCTACCTCGTCGCGCTGTTCGTCCTGCCGATCCCGGTCCGCATGACGCTGACCTGGATCTACAACGCGAGCGGCCGAAGCGTGCCGATCGCGGGCCTGTACCACGCCGGCCTGGGCGTCGCCGTCGGGAGCAGGGTTCCTGCCCCGTCCTCGCACCGAGCGTCGATCCGGTCATGGTCTACGCGGGCTTCGCGGCCCTGGCGGCGATCGTCCTCGTCGGCGACCCGCGGCCGGCTGGGACTGCCGGCGCGCGACCCAAGCCGGTGGTCATCGGCAAGGAGGTGGCCGCCGCGGCCTGACCTCTCCCCCTCCGAGCCGGGCGGTCCTTCGGGATCGCCCGGCTCTTTTCGTTGTCCGGGTGGTCGTCCGGGCGCTAGCAGCCGGCGGGGCCGTACGTCGCGGACAGCGTCGCGATCGTGGCCTCCGCCTGCGCCAGCTGGTCGCCGCCGGTGGCCATCTGGGCCTGGCCCTTGCCCATCGCGTCGTAGTCGAGCGACGTCAGCCCGTCGAGGAACTGCGTCGCGCCATCGCCCAGGCTGCCGGCCGAGGAGGCGAGCAACCCCTTGAGGTCGTCGCCCGGGGCCCAGCCCTTGATCGCGGCGATCTCGCCGTTCGCCTGCACGGACAGCGCCACGATCTGGAACGCCTCGGCCCGGGAGTGCGGGGTGTCGCTCGCCTGGAGCCGCGCGGCCGCCGCGTCGACGTGCGCCTTCGTGTCGGACAGGTAGCCCACGGCGGCGCACGTGTGCGCGCGGTAGGCCGCGGACCATGCGACCGGCGTCGGCGTGGGCTTGGGCTTCTTGGTCGGCTTCGGCTTCTTCGTCGGCGGCGGATCGGTGGGCGTCGGGGACGGCGTCGGGGTCGGCGGCGCCGTGACCACCTCGGCGGCGGGCGCGACCGAAGACGGCACCGCCGAAGGTCGGCTCGGTGAGCCGCAGGCTGCCACCGCGAACGCGATGAAGATGGTCAGGACGATGGATCGCCGGGCCAAATGGTGTCCTCAGTTCCGTCTCGTCGCTCGAGCGACCGGCACACCGTCGCCCAGACGCACCATCCGCACAATGGCCCTTGCGTACGCCCCGGGTGAGGCCCAGAGGTAGCCCGTCGCCCTGCCGGCGAGCACGGACGGCAGGTGCGGCTACACTGCGGCGATGCTCAGCCCGGTCGCGCCCGCGCACGCCCCGGATCCGTCACGAGGGACGCCTTGACCGCGCGAGCCGTCACGCTCGGCGGGACCAGCTACCCGGTCATCCTGCCGAACATCCGGGACCCCAGGCTCCACGTCGCCGCCGTGATCATCACGATCCACGTGCTCGGCCAGGTGGGCCTGCACTTCCGCGTGAGCGTGCCCCAGATCCTGGCCGCGATCATCACGACCGCGATCATCGAGATCGCGCTGACCTTCCGCTCGACGAAGACGTTCGTGTGGCCGGCGAGCGCGATGCTCACCGGCAGCGGCGTGGCGCTGATCCTGCGCGTGGTCGGCACGCCGCCCGACGACCCCTGGAACACCTACGCCTGGTACGTGTTCGCGGGCGTCGCCGCGTTCTCGCTGCTCACGAAGTACGTGATCAAGTACCGCGGCACGCACGTGTTCAACCCGTCGAACATCGGCCTCGTCGTCGCGTTCGTCGTGCTCGGCAGCTCGCGGATCGAGCCGCTCGACTTCTGGTGGGCGCCGCTCAACGGCTGGATGATCCTGGCCTACGTCGTGATCATCGGCGGCGGGCTGCTGATCACCCGTCGCCTGCACCTGCTCGCGCTGGCGGCGACGTTCTGGGTGACGCTCGCGGTGGGGGTCGGGATCCTCGCCGCGTCCGGGCACTCGATGGTCGCCAACTGGGCCTTCGCGCCGGTCGCGGGCTTCGACTTCTGGCGGGTCATCGTCACCTCGCCCGAGGTCATGATCTTCCTGTTCTTCATGATCACCGACCCCAAGACGACGCCGTCCGGGCGCGTCGGGCGGGTCACGTTCGGGTTCCTGGTCGCCGTGATGAGCACGCTCCTGATGGCGCCCCAGACCGACGAGTTCGGGACCAAGGTCGGGCTGCTCGCGGGCCTGGTCGTGGTCTGCGCCGCGCGCCCGATCCTCGACCGGCTGCTCCCGGCGCCGAGGTCCGAGTCGGACGAGATCGGCGGGTTCGCGCGGCGGGTCGCGCTCGGCGGCAACGGCGGCGCTCGTGCGCGGGATCGTCGGCGTCGGGCTGACGCTCGGGCTGGTGCTCGTCCTGGGCGTCGGGATCGTCGCCGCCGGCACGCCCGCCCGCGGGACGGTCGCCGTGAACATGGACGAGGTCCTCGACCGCGTCCCCCACCAGGTCGACCCGTCGACGTTCCCGGCCATCACCGTCGGCCAGGACGTGTCCGACTTCGACCACACGATGGTCGGGCCGGGCGCGCAGGAGGTCGTCCAGACGCTCGCCGAGAACCTGGCGCTCGAGAACCAGGCGCTGCTCCGCCGCGACCCGACGATCCTGACCGCCGTCGACCACGGCGACCGGCTCGACGAGATGCAGGCCCGCCTCGCCGACGCGATCTCGATGGGCACGACCACGATCAACCGCTACGACTTCGACACCGTCGACATGTCGCTGCTCAAGCCGTTCGGCAAGCAGGACGGCCTCAGCATCGGCCTCGACGTCGAAGGGGACGATGACCGAGGACACCTACGACGCCAACGGCACGCTGCTCGGCAGCCGCGAGGCGCCGTTCGACAAGGTGTTCGTCGTCCGCCGCGCGACCGGCGATCGCTGGCTCAACGTCGCGGTGCTGCCGCCCGCCGGGAGCTGAGCCGGTCGATCAGACCCCGAGCGCGATCGCCGCCATCTCGGTGCCCTGGATCCGGGCCTTGATCTTCGCGAACGCCGTGTCCCGCGACGTCGACGTGTCGTCGCCGAACGGCGAGAAGCCGCAGTCGTCGGTCGTGCCCAGGTGCGCCGGATCGATGAACTTCGCCGCCTCGAGGACCCGGTCGCGGACCTCCTCGGCCGTCTCGACGCGCGGGTCCAGCGGATCGATGACCCCCACGAAGATCCGGCGGCTCCCGGTCGCGTGCTCGGCGAGGTGCGACAGCACGTGCTCGCGGTCCGGCTCGCTCGCGAGCTGGACGTAGACGTTCGCGACGTTCATCCGCAACAGGCTCGGCAGCAGGTCCGCGTAGTCGACGTCCGCGCTGTGCGTCGAGTCCTGGTCGCCGCCCGGGCAGGTGTGGACGCCGACCCGGGCATCGCTCCTCGTCGCTGAGCTGCGCGAGGACCTGGTTGTTGAGGTCGACGAAGGCGTTCAGCAGCCCGCCGGACGGGTCGAGCTTGAGCGACAGGCGCGCCTCGGTGAAGTCGATCTGGACGATCGCGCCGCGGTCGAGACAGCCGCGGATCTCCGATGCCGCCTCGTTCACGAGGTCCTCGATGAACTGGTCGCGCGAGTAGCCGTCGATGCCGTCGGGCGGATACATGAGGCTGAGCGCCGAGGCCGAGATCACGGCCTGCTTGAGCTGGGCCTTCGTCAGGCCCCGGGCAGCGTCGAGGTACGACCAGCCGTACGTCGCGTAGTGGAACGGCCCGGCCGTCAGCAGCGGGAGCTGGCGCGTGTGGCCATCCTCGAAGGGGATCGTGACGCCACCCGGCTTGATCGTCGAGAGGCCCGCGATCGGGTACGTCGCGAAGCTCGGCTTGCGCTGCTCCCCGTCCGTCACGACGGTGGAGCCGATGGCCTCGAAGCGCCGGAGCGTGTCCGCGACCGCCTCCTCGTATCGCGCCTCGAGCGCATCGGACGAGATCGCGCCGGCGGCCGCCGCCTGCATCGCGTCGATGAGCTCCTGGGGGCGAGGGATGCTGCCGATGGGTTCGGTGGGAATGCTCATGCGCGGCACGGTAAACGATGGAGCCGATCGAAGGCGGGCACGTACCGCATACTGGGGCCGGTCGATCACGAACCACGCGAGAGGGACACATGGCACGCGACGACGAGCGGCTGAGCCGCTCCCAGCAGGAGCTCCTTGTCGGTGGGCTGCCCGAGCTCCCCGGGATCCTCACCGCGCTCAACCTCACGCCCGCGCTCGGCGTCCACCTGCGCGGCCTCGCGGACGAGCTGCTCGTCCACGATCATCCGGGCGCGACGATCAGCCGCGCCGAGCGCGAGATGCTCGCAACGGCCGTCTCCGCCGGCAACAACTGCTTCTACTGCATGGACTCGCACGGCGCCTTCGCGACCGCGCTGCTCCAGAAGGGCGGCGACGAGGAGCTCGTGCCCGTCGTCGACATCATCAAGCAGGGCGCCTCGGACGGGCTGGGCGACAAGATGCAGGCGCTGCTCCACATCGCGCGGACCGTCCGTCGCGACGGCCTCGACCTGACCGCGAACGACGTCCAGGCGGCGCACGACGCCGGCGCGACGGACGGCGACGTCCAGCTCGCGGTGCTGATCGCTGCCGGATTCTCGATGTACAACCGGCTCGTCGAGGGCTTCCGCGCCTACACGCCCCCGACCGCCGAGGCCTACACGTCGCGCGCCGGCGAGATCGCCGAGCACGGCTACAGCAGCCGGCAGGTCACCTCCGTCCCCGGGTAGGGTCGGAGGTGCGCCACGCCATGCCCCCGACGTGACCACCGAGTCGTCATCGCCGTCCGAGCGCGGCGACTTCATCCGCGAGATCGTGTCGGCGGACCTCGCCGCCGGCCGCGTCACGCGTCCCGGTCACCCGCTTCCCGCCCGAGCCCAACGGCCACCTCCACATCGGCCACGCGAAGTCGATCTCGCTCAACTTCGGCATCGCCAGCGAGTTCGGCGGCCGCTGCCATCTCCGGTTCGACGACACGAACCCCGAGAAGGAGGAGCAGGCGTACATCGACGCCATCGAGGCCGACGTGCGCTGGCTCGGGTTCGACTGGGGCGACAACCTGTTCCACGCGTCCGACTACTTCGAGCAGCTGTACGCGTGGGCCGTCCACCTCATCGAGCAGGGCCTCGCCTACGTCGACGACCAGTCCGCCGACGAGACGCGCGAGAGCCGCGGCACGCTGACCTCGGGCGGCGTGAACTCGCCGTACCGGGACCGGCCGGTCGCCGAGAACCTGGACCTGTTCGCGCGCATGCGCGCGGGCGAGTTCGAGAACGGCGCGCGGGTGCTGCGGGCGAAGATCGACATGGCCTCGCCCAACATCAACCTCCGCGACCCCGTGCTGTACCGGATCGTGCACGCGCCGCATCCGCGCACGGGCGACGCCTGGTGCATCTACCCCACCTACGACATGGCGCACGGCCAGTCGGACGCGATCGAGGGCGTCACCCACTCGCTGTGCACGCTCGAGTTCGAGAACCACCGGCCGCTCTACGACTGGCTGATCGAGCACCTGCCGGTCCCGCACGTCTCGCGCCAGTACGAGTTCGCGCGCCTGAGCCTCACCTGGACCGTGCTGTCGAAGCGCGTCCTCCTGCGGCTCGTGAACGAGGGCCACGTGCGCGGCTGGGACGACCCGCGGATGCCGACGATCTCGGGCCTGCGCCGGCGTGGCTTCCCGGCCGAGGGCATCCGCGACTTCGCCGCGGAGATCGGGGTCTCGAAGGCGGACAGCGTCCACGAGATCGAGCTGCTCGAGCACGCCGTCCGTGCCGTGCTCAACCGCACGGCGCCGCGGCGGTTCGGCGTGCTGGACCCGGTCAAGGTCGTGATCACCAACTACCCCGAGGGGCAGACCGAGTCGATGGAGGTCGTCAACAACCCCGAGGACCCGTCGGCCGGCACGCGCGAGGTCGAGTTCTCGCGCGAGCTGTGGATCGAGCGCGAGGACTTCATGGAGGAGCCGGTCCCCAAGTTCTTCCGCCTCTCGCCCGGGCGCGAGGTCAGGCTCCGGTCCGCGTACTTCGTCACGTGCCAGGAGGTCGTCAAGGACGACGCCGGCCGCGGTCGTCGAGCTGCGGTGCACGTACGACCCGGCGACCCGCGGCGGCGACTCGCCCGACGGCCGCAAGGTCAAGGCCACGCTCCACTGGGTCTCGGCCGCGCACGCCGTCCCGGCCGAGGTCCGCCTGTACGACCACCTGTTCGTCCGCCCCGACCCGGGCGCCGACGGCGACCTGTTCGCGGACCTCAACCCGGCGTCCGAGACCATCGTCCGGGGCGCGATGCTCGAACCCGCGCTGGCCGGCGCGTCGCTCGGCGAGACCGTCCAGTTCGAGCGCCTGGGCTACTTCACGCCGGACGCCGACTCGCGGCCGGACGCGCTGGTGTTCAACCGGACGATGACGCTCAAGGACTCCTGGGCGAAGGCGCAGGCCAAGGGCTGACCGCGGCGGGACGCTCGCCGCCGTCCCCGATCGCGAACTTCCTGTCAAATCGGCAATCGGTGACCGCAAGCCGAAACGCTGGGGCCAGTTCGCCCGGAATCGACCATCCGTCCATGACAGGTCGTCTCCGCGACGGTCGTTTGTCACACCAATGCCGTGCATCGGCATTCGTTCCCGGCTAGCGGTCGCCAGCGTGCGACGTGTCATGGACGCCGGGTTTTGCCACGTCGAATTGGCACTCAACGGCGAGCTGACCACGCTGTTGCGCGAGCCGGCAGAGGATTGCTCCGCCAGGAGGTGAGCGCATGCGCGCATTCGGGATCAACTACGACACGGGGCTGACGGTCGAGGGACGCAGCACGAGGCCGACCTTCGTCGAGGACGACGTGCGGCGGGACATCCGGGCGATCGCGTCGGACCTCCACGCGACGGCGATCCGCGTGTCCGGCGAGGATCCAGACCGGCTCATGGCCGCCGGCCGGTACGCGCTCGAGGCGGGGCTCGAGCTGTGGTTCTCGCCCATGACGTACGACATGGAGCCCGACGCGTTCACCGACTACTCAGATCCGGTGCGCGGCGCGCGCCGACGAGCTTCGAGGCCGTGGCGAGGTCGTGGCCGTGCTCGGCTGCGAGATGTCGCTGTTCGGCTCCGGCTTCGTGCCCGGCGACGGCCTGACCGGCCGCATGGCGACGATGACCGATCCGGCGACGTGGACGAACCCCGACATCGTTGCGCAGATGACGGAAGGGTTCGCTCGTGCCCAGGAGGCGCAGCGATCGATCGTCGACGGCGCGCGACTGGCCTTCGGCGGTCGCCTGACCTACGCGGCAGGCATGTGGGAGCAGATCGACTGGGACCTGTTCGACATCGTGTCGGTCGATGGCTACCGCGACGCCGGCAACGCGACGGACTATCGAGACCAGATCCGGCGCTATCGCGATCTCGGCAGACCGCTCGCGATCACCGAGTTCGGGTGTTGCACGTACGCCGGGGCCGCCGAGCGCGGAGGGAGCGGCTGGCGAATTGTCGCGCGCGACGGCGATCGGGCCCGACTCGACGGTGCCTACGAGCGTGACGAGGGCGAACAGGTCCGCTACTTCCGCGACCTGATGGCGATCTTCGACCAGGAGCAGGTCGACACCGCGTTCTGGTTCACGTTCGCCGGCTTCGCCCTCCCGCACCGGGCTGATGCGCCGGACCTCGACCTCGATCGTCGCGTCCTACGGCGCCGTGGCCGTGACCGAGACGCCGACCGGGGTCACGTGGGAGCCGAAGCAGGTCTTCCACGCGATCGCCGGGGACTTCGCGGGTCGTCAGACGCCGGTTGAGGCGGTTCGCGCCTCGCGGTAGACTCCGGTGGCTCGCAAGAGCCTCGCTGGCGCGTGGCCTAACGGTATGGCACCTGACTCTGGATCAGGGGGTTCCAGGTTCGAATCCTGGCGCGCCAGCCAATCCCCCTCGTTGCTCCCCGCCGTTGAGTGCCGGGCGGGTTCCCATGCGCCCGCGCCGCACCGCTCCTTGCCAGATCGGCAGCTGCTGACCGTTAGCCGGGAGGCGCGGTCGCCAGTCGACATCGATGCCATGCCAGATCAGCTCTGACCGGTTGAATTGTCATGCGCGGCAGGGCGTCTCTGGCATCGCTCGAGGCGTGCGGACTCGGCGCGGAGCTCGTGCATCCCGGCTAGCGGTCTGCCGACTTCGGAAATGGCAGGAACGACAGGGCGGCGACGGCACTCTCCGGCTTGCGCAGCCACCGTCGCATACCGGTGGCCGTTCGCGGGGAACGCACCGCGCAGGAGCCGAGCGTGTTGAGCGACATGACGTCGATTGGTGCGTGTGTCGGCCAGGATCACCCAGGTCGCGACGTGTGCCGGCCGCCATCCACGTTCCTCGACGATCTTGTGGGCGAGCCGCCGGCGCCGGTCCATTGTTCCGATGAGGCCCTGCGGGATCGACGAGCTCCGTCTTGAGCTCGACGATCAGCAGCGTTCGCGTCGCCTCGTGCCAGGCGATGATGTCGATGATCCCTCGTTCGCCGTAGATCGAGAACGAGACCTCCGAAGCGGTCTCCCAGCCCGTCGCCGCCTCGAAGAGCGCGAGGGCGACGTCGGCCATCGACGCGTGGCGAGCGTTGATCACGCGTTCGAGCTCGCCGCCGCGCCACGACGCGACGACGTCGAGCCGGATCTCGAGCACGTCCGACACCCGCCTGGCGCGGGCCAGGCCGATCGATCCGATCTGTCCGCTCTCGATGCGCGAGACCAGCGATGGGGAGACCGGGCCCGACGCGCCACGTCGGTCTGTCGGAGCCCGAGCCTGCGCCTGACGGCGCGGAACGTGATCCCGATTCGGACGTCGGACATGCGGGCAATTGAAGCGAGCCGCGCTTATCGCCACTTATCGGCGTCAGACTGCGTGGACCCGCTCATCGACGGCTTATCGGCACCTCAGGCTGCCGCCGTGCGCGCGGGCACGCGCTCGTAGAGGCGCATCGCCCACACGTAGGCCGCGATCGAGATCACCACGCACCACGCGACGGCGATGAGCCCGTCGTTGCCGATCGGCGTCCCGACGAGCAGGCCGCGCATGGTCTCGATGATCGGCGTGAACGGCTGGTGCTCGGCGAACCAGGCGAGCGGCCCCGGCAGGGACTCGGTCGGCACGAAGCCCGAGCTCAGGAACGGCAGGATGATCAGGATCATCGGCAGGTTGCTGGCCGTCTCGACGCTGTCCGTCACCATGCCGAGCGCCACGGACAGCCAGCCGATGGCGACCGCCGTCAGCGCGAGCAGCCCGAGCGGCGGCGACGAGACTGAGCGGCCCCGTCGTCGGTCGGAACCCGATCAGCACGGCGACCAGGAACACGATCCCCGTCGCGATCAGCGTCTGGATGACGCTGCCGACGACGTGACCCGCGAGCACCGAGGCTCGCGCGACGGCCATCGTCCGGAAGCGGGCGATGATCCCCGCGGTCATGTCCATCGCCACCGAGATCGCCGTCCCGGTGGCCGCGCCGGCGACCGTGACGATCAGGATCCCCGGCAGCACGTAGGCGAGGTAGGCATCGCGCCCGGTCGAGCCGTCGGCCGCGGCGCCGAGCGCCGGGCCGCCGAGCCCCGCGCCGAGCGTCCCGCCGAACACGTAGACGAACAGGAGCAGGAACACCACGGGCATCCCGGCAACGAAGAACGTCAGCGATGGGTAGCGGCGCATCCGGCGCAGGCTCCGCCGGAGCATGGTTGTCGAGTCGGTGATCACGTAGGCGGTCATGCGGACTGCCCCCTTTCGGCGTGCTGGCCGTCGCTGCGGCCGGTGAGGGAGAGGAAGACGTCGTCGAGGTCGGCGGACCGGATCGCGAGCGCATCGACCTCGATGGCGTTCGCGTCCAGCCGGTCGAGCAGGTCCCGCAGCGACTTGACGCCGCCGTCGTTCGGCAGCTCGAGCGCGAGACCCTGGTCGTCGCGCGTGCCGTTGCCGAGCGCCTGGGCCGCGCGGTCGAGCGCCGCCTCGTCGGCGAACTCGAGCCGGACGCTCCCGCCGGGCACGAGCCGCTTCAGCTCGGCCGGCGTGCCCTGCGCCACGACCCGGCCGCCGTCGAGCAGCGCGATCCGGCTCGCGAGCCGGTCGGCCTCCTCGAGGTACTGCGTGGTCAGGAAGATCGTGACGCCGGATGCGACGAGCTCGCGGACGATCTCCCACATCACGCGCCGGCTCCGGGGGTCGAGGCCGGTCGTGGGCTCGTCGAGGAAGATGATCTTCGGATCGCCGACCAGCGTCATCGCCAGGTCCAGGCGCCGGCGCATGCCGCCCGAGTACGTCATCGCGGGCTTGGTCGCGTCGGCCACGAGGTCGAACCGCTCGAGGAGCTCGGCGACCTTGCGACGACCCGCGTCCTTGCCGAGGTGGTAGAGGTCGGCCATCAGGCGAAGGTTCTCCTCGCCCGTGAACTGGCCGTCGACCGCCGAGACCTGGCCGGTGAGCCCGATCAGGCCCCGGACCGCGTTGGGCTGGCTCGCGACGTCGAAGCCGCCGATGCGGACCTCGCCGGCATCGGCCGAGATCAGCGTCGAGAGGATGTGGACGACCGTCGTCTTGCCGGCGCCGTTCGGCCCGAGCAGGGCGAACACCGTGCCCGGCGCGACGTCGAGGTCGATGCCGTCGAGGACCAGCTGCTTGCCGAACGACTTGCGGAGGCCGCGGACCTCGATCGCCGAGGCCGTCGTGATGGCCGCGGTCGTCGTCGCCGCCGTGGTTGTCGTTGCCTGCGCCGTCATCGCGCACCTCCCGGGACCTGCACCGGGCGGCGCGGGTCAGATGTCGAGCTCCTCCACGGTCGGCTGGCGCGCGGCGCGCGAGACCATGTCGAAGAGCTCGGGTGGAACCTTGTCGCGGAGGGCGTCGACGGACTCGAAGACCTCGAGGGTCGACTCCTTCGGCGCGGCGCCGTAGCGGACGTCGCCGATGCCCAACGTGCCGCGCCAGCCGGCCGGCTTGCCTTCGGCGTCGACGGCCCACCACTCGGGCTGGCGCTCGACGTGGAGGACGAACTTGCCGGCGCGGCCGCGCCAGACACGGAAGTGAGCGGCGCGCTTGGTCGCTGCTGTCGACCCACTCCCCCACCAGGACGGCCGTGAACCGGACCTTGCGTCCGGCGCCGACGCCGACGCGGACGACGACGTCGTCGTAGCCCTCGCGGAGGCCCTCCTGGACGTCGACGTAGCGCTTGAGCGCGCCGGCGATCGCCGCGGAGAGGTTTCCGCCGGCCAGCTCCTGGGCCTTCTGGTAGAGCTTGAGGTCTCCATCGGAGACGTAGATGGTCTTGTTCGGCACGGCCACATCGTAACCTTCGTCCTCTGCGAATTGGCTACGCATGAGTATACGTATAGTCTGACCGAATGCAAGGGCTGCCGAGCTCGGGCGTACCGTGGTCGCCGTACGACGACAAGGAGGCACCGATGATCGGGACACGACCAGCGTTCTCCGGCTTCTCGGCGGGCGACATCGAGGCGGAGCGGGCGTTCTACGCGGACACCCTGGGCGTCAACGTGGAGGACGGCAACGGCTCGCTGATGCTCCTCCTCGCGAACGGCCAGCGGGTGTTCATCTACCCGAAGCCGAACCACGAGCCGGCGACGTTCACCGTGCTCAACTTCGAGGTGGACGACATCAACGCGGCGGTCGACGAGCTCGCCGGCAAGGGCGTCACGTTCGAGCGCTACGAGGGCCTGGAGCAGGACGAGCGCGGGATCGCGCGCGACAGCGACGGCCCGACGATCGCCTGGTTCAAGGATCCGGCCGGCAACATCCTGTCGGTGCTCCAGGGCGGCTGATCGCTCGCCCCTCGCCCCTCGCCTCGCTCCCTCCCTTCCTGACAAAACCGAGGCTCGCGACCGTTAGCCGGAAGCTGCCGGCGTCGGCGGGCCCCAAACGAAGGGAATCGCGCGCGATTCCCTGTCATCGATGCGCGCCGGCGACCGATTGGCATGCGCGATGCGCTCGGACGCGCGCGCGCGCTGGCTAACGGTCATCGCTGTCGATTTGTCATGCGCGTCTCGCCGGCAACGAAAACGGCCGGCGGGCTCTCGCGCCGCCGGCCGCCAGGAATGTGAGCGGTGAGGCTCAGCCGGCCTCGCTGCCGGCGAGCCTCCCCGCGGTCGCCGCTCCGTCGTCGACGCTCGGCTGGCTTGCGGCCACCCAGCGCGGGATGGCCAGCGCGACGACGGCCGCGACGCCGACGACGGCAGCCCCCAGCCAGACGGCCGGGACCATGCCGTTGACGAAGGCCTGCGGGCTCACGTAGGAGCCGTTGGCCGAGAACACCGACGCCAGCACGGCGACCCCGAACACGCCGCCGACCTCGCGGATCGCGTTGTTCGCGCCCGAGGCCTTGCCCTCCTCCTCCGGCCGCACGGCGGACAGGACGAGGTTGGCGATCGGCGCGAAGAACATGCCCATGCCGATGCCGCTGACGATGAACGGGACCACGAACGCGGTGTACGGGGCGGTCGGCGAAGCGATGGCCGCGATCCAGGCGAGCCCGAGCGACATCAGGGCGAGGCCCACGACGAGGATCGGGCGGGCGCCGATGCGGCCGCTGAAGTACCCGGCGAGTGGCGCGACGACGATCGGCATCGCCGTCCACGGCAGCACCCGCAGGCCCGACTCGAACGGGTTGTAGCCCTGCACGACCTGGAAGAACTGCGACAGCAGGAAGACCGAGCCGAACATCCCGAAGTACATCAGGAGCGACGAGCGCGTTGGCGGCCGCGAAGGCCCGGCTGCGGAACATGTCCATCGGCAGCATCGGGTTCTTCGCTCGAGCCTCCCAGACCACGAAGCCGACGAGGAGCAGGGCGCCGACGCCGATCGCCGCGAGGATCGCCGGATCGGTCCAGCCGCGGTCGTTGCCGTTGATCACGCCCCACACGATGCCCAGCAGGCCCGCGCTGGCGAGGCCGAGGCCCGCGATGTCCAGGCCGCCTTCGGGTCCGTAGGTCTCGTCGAGCCGCAGGTACGCGAACACCGTCGCGACGATGCCGATGGGAACGTTGAGCAGGAAGATCCAGTGCCAGTTGAGGCCCTGGGCGATGGCGCCGCCCACGAGCGGGCCGATCGCGATCGCGAGGCCGGCGATGCCGCCCCACGCGCCGAGCGCGAGCGCCCGTCGCTCGGGCGGAACGGCCGCGGACAGGATCGTCAGGCTGAGCGGCGTGACGATCGCGCCACCGATGCCCTGGACCGCGCGGGCGAGGATCAGGACCTCGCTGTTCGGCGCGAGCGCCGCCGCGAGCGAGCCGGCGGTGAACACGATCAGGCCGATGACGAACATCCGGCGACGGCCGAAGCGGTCGCCGAGCGCGGCGCCGGTGAGCAGCAGGACCGCGAACGTCAGCGTGTAGGCGTTGACCATCCACTCGAGCTGCTGGAGCGAGGCGCCGAGGTCGCGGCGGATCACGGGCAGCGCGGTGGTGACGACGAGGTTGTCGAGGGCGACCATGAACAGGCCGATCGCACTGATCGCGAAGGTCCATCCGGTCGAGGAACGGAGTCTGGGCATGGCTGTGGGTCTTCTCCTTGCTTAGTGACTGATTCGCTAAGGTCGAGGCGCAAAAGGGGTTCGGGTCATCGCTGGTCGGCGCTACCTCCACCGGTTGTTCTCGGGCGCGAACACGGCGAGCTTGAGCCGGATCGCCTCGTCCAGGTCGCCGATCGAGGCCGCCACGTTGAGCAGCATCCCCTCGGCGAACCACTGGTGGATCCGCAGCTCGTCGGCGCCCGAGATCGACGTCACGGTCTCGTACAGGCGCTGCCACTCCTCGTGGACGACGGCCTGGATCGCCGGGTCGCCGCACGCCGCGTAGGCCTGGAGCTGGAGGCGCAGCTTGTCGCGGTCCGCGAGCAGGGCCATGTAGGTGTGGCCCATCGCGTCGAGGATGTCGTTCGGGCTGGCGCCGGCGTCGCGGGCCGCTCGCCCACTCTCCTCGAACGCGGAGCGGGTCTCCTCGAAGCAGGCCCGGATGGTGGCGACGAACAGGTCTTCCTTCGTCGCGTAGAGCTGGAACAGGTACGGCTGCGAGACGCCGACCCGGCGCGCGATCGCCATCGTCGAGGTCCCGGCGTAGCCGCGTGCCGCGAACTCGATCGTGGCGGCGGCGATCACGGCGTCGCGACGCTCGTCGGCGGTGAGGCGCTGGGCGGTTGCGGGTGTCATGGCGGGCAACTTAGCGAGCACTAAGTAAGTTGTCAAGGCTGCAATTCGCGGTCGCGACCCCACCGTGCAACCGCCGGCGCGGCTGGCGTGTTGTAGGTTGCGATGAACACGATGACGACCTCGATGGTGACCTTCGAAACCGAGCTCGGGCGCTGCGCCGTCCGCTGGAGCGAGACCGGGATCACCCGGGTGCTGCTGCCGGATCCGGCGCACCTACACGGTCCTTCGTACGAGAGCGGGATCGCGGTTCCCGACTTCGTGCGGGTGGCGATCGAGGGCATGCAGGCGGTGATGGCCGGCACGGCCGTCGACCTGGGCGACGTCCCGCTCGACGAGGCCGGCCTCGACGACTTCCGGCGGGCCGTGTACGCGGCGACGCGCGAGATCGCCGCCCGGCAGCACCCGGAGCTACGGCGAGATCGCCCGGGCGATCGGCCGGCCCGACGCGGCGCGCGACGTCGGCGTCGCCCTCAGCCGGAACCGCTACCCGATCATCGTCCCCTGCCACCGGGTCGTCGCCGCGAACGGCGCGCTCACCGGGTTCTCGGCCCCAGGCGGCCTCGACACGAAGCGCCGGATGCTCGAGCTCGAGGGCGCGCCCGGCTACGGCCAGCAGGTGCTGTTCGGCTGACCCGCAGGGGTCCCAGTCCGGGCCGTAGCTAGTCGCCGAGGATCTCCGCCGGGAGCCTATTCGAGACACGCGCGTCGTACTCGGCGTCGACTGCGGCGATGTAGTCCGGCACTGATATCCCTCGCAGTGCCGATTCTCGGACGACCGTCTCCCCGACGTGCCGACCGTTGAGCATCAACAGCGGAAATCGGTCGCTGACGACCTCTCGCTGGGCCTGCTCGCTGTAGTACCCGGTCGTCACGAACGATCCAACCCAGCCTCGATCCAGTCTTGCCACCGTCCGCGCCAGGTCCAGACCGCTCGTGACAGGAGCCACCCCGGCGATGCACTTGGCCTGCCCGAGAACCACGAGCTTCAGGGCACCAACGCCGGAGCCAAGGTCAAGTCGACTTACGAAGTCGATCCCGCCGTCTCCCGCACGCTTCGTGATCCATCCCGGCCTGTATTGACCGCTCTCGCTCAAGACACTCCCGGTGATTTCGGACGCCAGCCCTTCGAAGCGATGCTCACCGACCCCTTGATACGCGCCGAGTCGCTTGTAGTGCCCGATCACCTGGCGAAGAGCGTCTTCGGCGGGCGTGCCGGCGTCCGGGCGCTGATCCGCCGGACTGAGCGTCGACGCCCGTGTCATCTGCTGACGGATCCGGTCCTTTACGGCAGCGCCGCCATCGACCCAGCGTTGCCACGCGGCCGGCGCTAACTGGAGGCATTCCTCGAGAGACTTCGTCGGATCTCGCCTCGCGGCGATCCACTCCCAGGCCATGCCCAGACCTTCGGCAGTCAAATCGACGAGCAGGCAGTCGAAGACGTAGTTGACGAACGGCCTGCCCTTTCGATCGACCTGAGCTACGAGCTCGGCCCGCTCGATCGAGTCCAACACCGAGGAATCGCCAGAACCCTTTCGCTCGGCCTTCGTGAACCATGCTTTCGAAGATCAGAGCGGGGCCGCGCGAAGCCGGTCTGATCGACTCGCCGACGAATGAAGGCCAAATTGCTCGATGACGGACCTGTTTCCGGGCGGCCCGAGCGGGTCGAACCCGAGCTCGGCCTTGTTGTCCCCGAAGTACCGCACGTGACCGCGTTCGGCATCGAGCTCGTCGTGCCACGGCGTCCAGTCCGAACCCGCCCGATGCGGCTTCGATGCGATCAGGATCGCTGGCCGTCGCTCACCATCGATCGCCGTGACCTTCTTGACCGAGTCGATCCCGTGATCGAGCTGCACGCGACCAGCGTTGGCGAGACCAGGCCAGTTGGGCCATCGCGTCGCGTTGAAGATGTTCCGGTAGCCGTCGATGAACTCAACGTCGGGCCCGGGGCTCGGCTTCACGTAGCGGTACAGCTCGAAGACACGCATGACGCGAGTCGCAATCTCCCGATGGGATTCGGCCAGGCGCATCGTACGCTGCGGAAGGACGCGCTCTCCTCTGCGGGCGGCGCGCGTGACCGGTTCGCGTGCGCTACCGAGGCGGAAGGCGTTCGGCGAGCGTCGCGAGCAGGTGGTCGGCCTCGGCCTCCGTGAGTACGGTCGGGCGCGTGACGAGGCGCTTGATCGAACGGTGGCTTTCGAGCCTCACGCCACGGAACTCCTTAGGCGGGCGCAGAAGCGGCCACTCGACCCTGAGGAAGCAGAGGACAGGTGTAACCGAGATCGATTGAGCGATGTCGGCGTCGTCCAGCGCCGACACGACGACGTCGACCTGCCGCAGGACGCCATCCACCGCATTCGACATGTCTCGGCCGGCAACCGTGAGGCGCATGTCGGAGCGAAACAGCCCTCCCCTGTCTCGGATCCTGATGGAACCCTGGTGGTTCTTGGCATCTACGACGAACACGCCAGCCGGACCGATCACGATGTGGTCGATGTTGCCTCGCGTTCCGGGGATCCGACGATCGTGAAGCATGCGAAGACCGGGCACCTTGTCGAGTTCGGCCGCCAGCTTCTCCTCGCCAGCCGCGCCGATGGCCCAAGCGCGCGTGGATTGCGGTTCAACGGAGATAGCTCGGGCAACCTTTGCGATCGCGCTCGTCCCCCAGCGGTCCGCGATCGCTTCGTCGCGCTTGGCGGCAAGTTGCTCGTGTCTCCTTCGCGCTGACCGACCTGCCATGCCGAGCGTCGACTGGAGCCACGACAGGCGGAGGCGGTGGCGGCTGAGGCGGGCACTCAATGCATCGAAGGGAGCGACTCGGCCGATCCCATACCGCGGGCGTGCCCTTAGGCAGCGGGATCCCGCATCGGGCACAGGAGCCGTCGTACTTGACTAGCCATTCCCCCATCGCCGCGAGCGTAGCAACGCGGGAGTCAGTACGAGAGGACCCGATCCGCCTCGAACGCCAGCTCCACGAGACGGGTCGGCGGCGCCATCGTCACCTCGAGGCCGCCGAGGCTTTCCGGGGTGACGCCTCGAGCCTTGCTCGACAGCCCCGAGACGAAGAACCGCGCCTTGCCGGCGACCAGCGCGTCGACGTGCTCGCGGAGGCTCCCGGTCCCGATCCCGTTGCCGGCGTCGAGCGTCTCCGGTCGGAGCACCGCGACGCCGTCGCCCGCGATGAACAGGTCGACGTCGTGGCCGGCGTCGAGCGCGCTGCGTGCCACGAGCAGGCCAAGCGCGACGCGGGTCGGGTTCTCGGGTCCGGTCGCAATGTGAACCAGGAGCCTGCTCATCTGGATCCTCCCAATCGATGCCGTGCGGATAGGGCCTCATCGCAACGCTTTAGCTCCGCTGGCCCGCCAGGCCCAGATGATTGCGAATGCCGCGAACGCAAACCCGGCGTAGATGCCCATCGCGCTGAACGGCACGACGATCGCGACGAGAAACAACACGAAGCTGGCGATCCCGAAGAGGACCGCGAGACGAAGGTCCCTCGATCCCGTCATGAGTCCGAGGACCGCGGCCGTGGCGAGGAAGGCCATCCCCGCCAGCAGCGGGGCGAACACGACGGGCCATGGTGCCGTGCTGCCGTCCGGAGCCCACCACGTCTGAAGCATGATCAAGAGCACGCCGAAGGCCGCAAGCGTGAAGACGCCTCGCATTGATCGTCCCTCCATGATCCGGATGCTAGCGATGCGAGTGCTGGCCTGCTCGGTCATTGCGGGTGACATGCCGCACGGCGGATGCGAGGGTGAAACGGTGCCAGCGGGAGCAGCGCCAAAAGCCCGATGATGGTCCCGTGGACACAGCCCTGACCGGAACCATCACCTTCCTGTTCACCGACCTCGAAGGCAGCACGCGCCGCTGGGAGCAGTTCCCGCAGGCGATGCCGGCCGCGCTCGGTCGCCACGACGCGATCCTGCGGTCCGCGATCGAAGGCAACGGCGGGACCGTGGTCAAGACGACCGGCGACGGGATGATGGCCGTGTTCGGCGGCGCGATCGGTGCCGCGACGGCCGAGCCTCGACGCCCAGCGCGCGCTGATCGCCGAGCCCTGGGGCGAGACCGGCCCGCTCCGCGTGCGCATGGGCATCCATTGCGGCGAGGCGGAGCTGCGCGACGGCGACTACTTCGGGACGACCGTCAATCGCGCCGCCCGGATCATGGCCGTGGGGCACGGTGGACAGGTGCTGCTGTCGGCATCGGCCGCCTCGCTGGCCATCGAGCTGCTCCCGGCCGGCTCCGGGCTCCGGGACCTCGGCGAGCACCATCTCCGGGACCTCGGCCGGCCCGAGCACCTCTACCAGCTCGTCCACCCCGACCTGCCCGCCGACTTCCCGCGCCTGGTCACCGCCCGCCAGCCGGGCGCCGACCTCCCCTCCCGAGTTGCGGCGCTGATCGGCCGCAACGAGGAGATCGCACAGATCAGCGCGCGCCTCGCCGATGGGTCCGTCCGGCTGCTGACGCTCGTCGGCCCCGGTGGCACCGGCAAGACCACGCTCGCGATCCGGGTGGCGACGGACCTCGCCAACCAGTTCCGCGACGGGGCGTCGTTCGTCGACCTGTCCAACGCCCACGACACGAACGCCGTCCTGGTGGCGGTCGCGCGCGCCATCGGCCTCGGCGAGATCATCGACCGGCCGCTGCAGGACGAGCTCGTCGACCGCCTGCGCGATCGGCGGATGCTGCTCGTGCTCGACAACCTCGAGCAGGTCACCGAAGTCGGCCGCCGCCGTGGCCCAGCTCCTGAGCGACTGCCCGGGCCTGACGGTGCTCGCCACGAGCCGCGAGCCCCTCCACGTCCGCGCCGAGCAGCTGTTCCCCGTCCTGCCGCTCGCGCTGCCGCCGGAGGACCACGGGCGCGTGACCGCCGCCGCGATCCGCGACGTCGCCGCCGTCCGCCTGTTCGTCGACCGTGCCCACGTCGTCCGCCCGGAGTTCGAGGTGACCGACGACAACGCCGCGGCGGTCGCCGAGATCTGCCGCCGGCTCGACGGCCTGCCGCTGGCGATCGAGCTCGCGGCGGCCCGCCTCCGCCTGTTCTCGCCCGAGGTGCTCCGCGACCGGCTCGACGACCGGCTCGCCCTCCTCCGCAGCGGTCCGCGCGACCTGCCCGAGCGCCAGCAGACGCTGCGGGCGGCGATGGACTGGAGCTACGAGCTCCTCTCGCCCGGCGAGCAGCGCCTGTTCGAGATGCTGGCGGCATTCGCGAGCGCCGAGGTGACCGCCATCGAGGCGGTGATCGATGACGCCGGAGCGGTCAGACGACGGCGATCTCGACGTCCTCGACGGCCTGGCCGGGCTCGTCGAGAAGAGCCTCCTGCGCCGCGTGGACACGCCGGGGGCCGAGCCGCGCGTCGCGATGCTCCAGACGATCCGCGAGTTCGCGGCCGACCGCCTCGACCAGCGGCCCGACGTCGCGTCGCGAGTCCGGCGGGCCCACGCCCTCTACTACGCGGACCTGGCGCGCCGCCTCCGCGCGGACCTGATGACGGGCGCGCGCGAGGCGGCCCTGGAAGCGCTCCATGCCGACGTCGGGAACCTGCGGATCGCGTGGACCTACTGGGTCGAGGCCCGTGACCTCGAGCACCTGGACGGGCTCGCGAAGACGCTGCTGGCGCTCGACGACGCCCACGGCTGGTACCTCGACACCGCGAAGCTGGCGACGGACATGCTCGCCGTGCTCGACGCCACGCCATCGTCGGCCGACCGGGTCAACCAGGAGATCGCGCTGCGGACGACCGTCGCGCGGGCGTTGATGACGACGAAGGGCGTTCACCCCCGAGGTCGAGGACGCGTTCACCAGGCGTCCTCGAGCTGTTCGAGGGCGAGGTGCGACGTCCGGATGCAGTATCTCCGTCCTGCGCGGGCTCGCCAGCCTGTACCTGTTCCGCGCGCAGTTCGACAAGTCCGCCGAGATCGGTCAGCAGATCCTCGCGCTCGGCGAGTGCCGAGGGCGACACGGGCATGCAGATCGACGGGCACCTCCTCGTCGGCACGACGCTGATGAGCTTCGACGACCTCGCAGGCGGGCTCGAGCACCTCGACACGGCGATCGCCCTGTTCCCCGCGCGCCCGACCGCGAACCGGACCGCGCGCGTCGGCAACGATCCCCGCGTCTCGTGCCTGACGACGTCCGCGTTCACGCTGTGGCTCATGGGCCAGGCCCGATCAGGCGCGCCGAACGGGCCAACGCCGCCCTCGCGCTCGCCGACGCGCTCGACCACCCGTTCACGACCGCCTACGCCCGGTTCCACGCCGGCCTGCTGCGGCTCTGGCGGCGCGAGCCCGAAGCGGCGCGCGACCTCGCGACGGCCCTCCTCGAGCTCGCCGACGAGCACGAGTTCCGGATCTGGTCGGCCGCGGGCACCGTGCTGCTCGGGGCGGCCCAGCGTCGAGCTCGGGCGCGCGGACGAGGGCCTCGCCGCGATCGAGGCAGGCATCGGCCGCTACGGCGAGCTCCGGTCACCGCCGATCTTCTGGCCGTTCCTGCTGTTCGTGCAGGCGCCGCGCGTGCGCGACGGCCGGACGGACGGCCGCGGGTCTCGAAGCGGTCGATCGATCCCTCGACATCGTGGGCATGGACTCGGGCGCTTCGCTCCTGCCCGAGATCTGCCTGGTGAAGGGCGATCTCCTGCTGGCCGCCGATGCCCGACGCGGAGCCGTGGTTCCGACAGGCGTTCGACCGGGCGGCCGGGTTCGGGGCTCGGATGGCACAGCTCCGCGCGGCGACCCGCCTCGCCCGGCTTCGGGTCGCCGCCGGCGACAACGCCGGAGCCGCGGCGCTCCTCGCCCCGGTCTTCGCCCAGTTCACCGAGGGCTTCGACACCGCCGACCTCCGCGAGGCCCGCGAGCTCCTGGAGGAGGTCGAGGCGCTCCGGGCAGGGTGATCGCCGATCAGCCTGGGGTCGCGTACGCCTCGACGTCTTCGTGGACGGACGGCCAATCGGGCAGGACGCGGAATGGTTGCCCGCCGTGCGTGCGGATCGCTCCGAAGTGGCGCCGGTCGAGCGTGACCACGAGATCCGTCCCAAGCCGTTCGGCGAGCACAGCGATCGAGGCGTCCGCTGTGCCGAGGCCGACGTCCGCGTAGCGCTCGACCAGGTCGGCGATCTTCGACCAATCCTCGACTGTCGGGGGCTCGATGGCGAACGACGAGATGCCGCGCAGGAAGCTCGCCTCGTGCGCCGATCCTTGCCGCGTGGCGACCAGGTACGTCGCCTCGCCGACGATCAGCGTTGGGATCACCAGGTCGAGGTCGGCCCGAGCCAGGACCTCGACGCACCGATCGTGGTCGGGCTCCGACCGGTCCGCGGCCGCGTACAGGGCCGACGTGTCAACGATCGCGAGCGATCGCATCGGGCCAGTGCTCGCGAAGGAAGTCCTCGTCGTGATCCGCGATCGGCGGTAGGCCGCTGTCGAAAAGCCCGGCAAAGGGCAACGCACGCGGTCCGTCTCCCGCCAGCCCCAGGCGCGCCTCGATCGCCTCGCGGGCGACCTGCGAGACGGGGATCCGGCGCCGGGTGGCCTCGCGCTCGAGCGCGTGGGCGACGTCGTCGGGCAAGGCTGATTGTTGTGCGCTTCATACGCGCATACTCCGCGACATCGCACTCGCGCGTCAGCCCGTTGCGGCCGCGTAGCGAGCGGACAGCGCCCGGACCGCCGCGACGAGCTCCGGCGGCTCGGTGACCTGGAAGTCCGCGCCGAGCATCGCGAGCCAGGCGGCCAGCTGCTCCACGGTGTCGGCACCGGTGTGGATGACGCAGCTCGCGTCGTCGATGCGGGTCACGCGTGCCGAGCCACGGGCCGAACCGCTCGAGCAGCTGCTCCGCCGGCGCGTGCGACGATGACCCGGGCCTGGTGCTGGCGCGCCTCGGGCGGGATGCCGCGGGCGACGAGGGCCTCGGCGTCGGCGTCGGACAGCTCGCGGGGCGAGAACCGCGGGCCAGGTGACATGCCCTCGCGCATGCGATCCACGCGGAACGTCCGCCAGTCGGCGCGATCGAGGTCCCAGGCCACCAGGTACCAGCGCAGGCCGGCGTTGACGATCCGGTACGGCTCGACCCGCCGCTGGGAGGCCTCCTGTCGCCGGTCGGAGTAGTCGAACCGGAGCGTGAAGTGGTCGCGGGTCAGCCGGGCGATCTCGGTGAGCATCGCCGGGTCGACGGTCGGGCCCGGCTCGACCGCGCCGCACCTGCACGGTGACGCCCTGGAGCGTCGATGACCTGGCGGCGCAGCCGCGGCGGCAGCACCTGCTCGAGCTTCGCCAGCGCCCGCAGCGACGTCTCCTCGATCCCGGTCACCGCGCCCCTGCGTCGCCGTCCGCAGGCCGATCGCGACCGCGACCGCCTCGTCGTCGTCGAGCAGCAGCGGCGGCATCGACGTCCCCGCCTCCAGTCGATAGCCGCCGACCGAGCCGCGCGTCGCGTGCGACCGGGTAGCCGAGGTCCCGCAACCGCTCGATGTCGTGGCGCACCGTCCGCGGGCTGACCTCGAGCCGCGAGGCGAGCTCGGAGCCCGTCCAGTCGCGCGGCGTCTGGAGCAGCGAGAGCAGGCGGAGGAGCCGGGACGAGGTCGTCATCTCGTCCGAAATCTACACCACCATTAGGAACGATATCGACCTAATGAGTCGATAGGGTTGGGGCATCCAGAACAACGAGCAGAGAGGTGCTCCAAGTGTCCAGCCCAACGACACAGGCCTGGGGCGGCGCGGCGGATCGGCCGCCCATCGAGCTCCCCCACCCCGTCCGCATGCGCATCCTCGGCGCGGTCATGGTCGGCGTCTTCCTCGCGGCCCTCGACCAGACGGTGGTCGGCACGGCGCTGCCGCGGATCATCACCGACCTCGGCGGCAACAACCTCTACACGTGGGCGTTCACGGCCTATCTCCTGACGTCCACGATCAGCGGCCCGCTCTACGGCAAGGTCTCCGACCTGTTCGGCCGGCGGCCCGTCTTCCTGTTCGGGATCAGCGTGTTCATGGTCGGCTCGCTGTTCGCCGGCCTGTCCCAGGAGATGTGGCAGCTCGTCGTCGCGCGCGGCATCCAGGGCCTCGGCGCGGGCGCGCTGTTCCCGATCGCGATGGCCGTGATGGCCGACATCTTCGCGCCGTCCGAGCGCGGCCGGTACCAGGGCCTGTTCGGGGCGGTGTTCGGGGTCTCGAGCCTGCTCGGGCCCGCGGTCGGCGGCCTGATCACCGACACGATCGGCTGGCCGTTCGTGTTCTTCCTCAACCTGCCGATCGGCGCGGTCGTCCTGCTGACCGTCCGCCGCTACCTGCCGGCGTACCACCCGGCCGGGGCGCGGCCGAAGATCGACTACCTCGGCGCGGCGCTGTTCACCGGCGCGCTGGTCCCGATCCTCGTCGGCCTCACCAACAAGCAGTCGGCCGACTGGACCGACCTGTCCGTCGGCGGGCTGATCGCGCTCGGCGTCGTCGTGCTCGGCACCTTCATCTGGGTCGAGTCGCGGGCCAAGGAGCCGATCGTGCCGCTCGACCTGTTCCGCAACCGCGCGTTCAGCGTGTCGGTCGGGGCGGTGTTCCTCGCCGCGTTCGGGTTCTTCGCGGCGATCGTGTTCCTGCCGCGCTGGTTCCAGGTCGTCGCGGGCGCCTCGGCGACGATCTCGGGCTACCAGATGCTGCCGCTCCTCGGCGGCGTGATCTTCAGCGCGGTCGCCTCGGGGCAGATCGTCGCGCGGACCGGTCGCTACCGGTGGATGACGTTCGCGGCGCTCGTGACGACGGCCGTCGGGCTCGCTCGGGCTGACGCAGCTCCGCGCCGACACGCCGCTGCCGCTGCTGTGGCTGGCGATGCTGGTGACCGGCCTGGGCGTCGGGCCGATGTTCGCGGTGTTCCCGCTCATCGTCCAGAACAGCGTGCCGGTCCGCCAGATCGGCTCCGCGGTCAGCAACCTGTCGTTCTTCCAGCAGGTCGGCGGCACGGTCGGCCTGGCGATCACGGGCACGGTGTTCGCGACGTCGATGGCGCGCGAGGTGCCGTCCTCGATCGCGTCGGCCGGGCTCCCGCCCGAGGTCGGCGGTGCGCTGGCCGCGGGTGCGAGCGGGCGGCGGCGTCGGGGCGATCACGGGCGTCGGCGACATGGGCGCCGCGATCCTCGCGTCGATGCCGGCCGAGGTCCGCGGGGTCGTGGAGCCGTTCATCCCGGCGATCGTCGACGCGATCCACCAGGCGTTCTCGATCGCGACGGCCTCGACGTTCGTGATCGGGATCGCGACCTCGCTCGCGGCGGCCGGCCTCGTGCTGCTGTTCCGCGAGGCACCCGCGGTCGCGGGCGAGGCCGTCTGGCCGGCCGAGGTCGAGCAGGCGCAGGCCGACGCCGCCACGAAGCAGGAGCGCGTCACGGCCTGAGGCCGCGACCGCGTTCCGGCGACCGGCGCCGGGTGTCCCTCGGGATGCCCGGCGCCTCCGTGTGTCTCCCTCTCCGCACGACGTTCCGCGTGACTGGGATCGGCGTACGCTGCGCACCCTTGGACACGCGCCGGCTGATCCCGACGCGAATCGCCGATGGCGCGAGGAGGTCCGCCATGGCTGAGCACCCGAACGTGGCGCTGGTTCGCCGCGCGATGCAGGCGATGAACGAGATGGACATGTCGAGGGCCGACCAGGAGATGGCGATCGTCGAGGCCTTCATGGCCGACGACATCGTCTGGCACGAGATCGGTCGCGATGAGCCGCGCCGCGGCAAGGACGAGCTGCGCGCGACGATGTCCACGATGAGCGACGTGACGATCAAGTACGAGCTCCACGACGTCGTCGCCAACGACGACCATGCGATCGCGCTCGGCACCGCCACCGCAACGCGGAACGGCAAGACGCTGATCTATCGGACCGCCGAGATCTTCCACATTCGCGATGGCAAGGCCACCGAGCGCTGGGCCTTCTCGGACGACACGTCCGCGATCGTCGCGTTCTTCGCGGCTGAGCCCTCAGTCGATCATCACCAGCGGCGTGATCCCGGCCAGCGGGCCGTCCGCGCGGGGCTTCGCGAGCTCCGGCTCCGGGCGCCGCGTTCGTCGAGCGGGTCGCGAGGCGCTCCTCGAGCTGGGCCTGCAGGCTCGGGACGCCGGACTCGAGCGCCGCACCGTACGCCGGGCCGATGTGCGTCATCAGCTCCTTCTCGCGCTTGGTCTTCGGCGCGCCGTACCGCATGTGGATGGTGGTGCCCGTCGTGACCGGCTCGAGCTCGATCGTGTGGAGCAGCTTGATCGGACCCGTCGGCGTGTCGAGGATCGTCCGGTCGGTGACGTAGTCGTACGGTCGCCAGTCGAGGATCTCCTCGATCACCGCGTCCTTGCCGTGGCGGCAGTGGTTCGCCGATCCCGGCCCGCGGCGCCCGCCGGTCGCGCCCTCGACGTTGACCTCGGTCACCCACGGCTGCCACGTCATGCGCTGGCCCGGCGTCGTGAGGAACTCCCACGCGACCTGCGGCGGGACCGGCGTGGACACGGTCACGGTGAGGGTCGCCTCCTCGGGCGTGACGAAGACCCGCGCGCGGGCCTCCTCCTCGGTCCAGCGGCGCCTCGAGGTCGTGCACCCAGAGCTGGACGTCGCCGATCCGGTCGTAGGTCTCGACGTGCGGCCGCATGCCGATCGCCGCGCCGTCGAGGCCCGCCGCCGCGAGGCTGGCCTGGCTGAACAGGGCGTAGGCCGGGATCCCGAGCTGCTCGACGACGTCGTTCTTGAGCAGCCGATGCACGACGATCACGTCCGACCCGAGCAGCTCCTGCCGCCCCGCGACCTTCTGGACGATGGTCTCGCCGTGGTGGACGACGAACTTGAGGTCGAGGTCCGGGATCCGGCTGCACGCGTTGCACTCGCACGAGGTGGCCTGTCGGACGTCGCGACGCCGGCGCCGGAAGCCGAAGTAGCAGCGCTCGACGGTGTCGAGGAGCAGCGAGCCGTCGATCGACTCGCCGATCGCGTAGGTGAAGGCCGCGTCGCCCTCGAGCTTGGCCAGCCGGAAGCCGGGTCGCAGGGCCGTGACCACCGCGCCGATGAGGTCGGCGAGGATGTCCTGCGCGTGGTCGAGCTCGACGTCGGCGAGGTAGCCGGTGTAGCCCGAGATGTCGGCGATCAGGAACGTGGCGGGCTGGGCGGTGGCAAGCATCTCTCGACGTAGTGTGCCCGGCCGCGGCGAACGCCGACACGAAGAAGCCGCGACGGCCGCCCCGGTTGGGCGAGCGTCGCGGCTCGGATGTACGTGGTTGCGGCTGGCGCTAGGCCTGCGGCGGCATCGACTTCAGGATGCCGAAGGCCGCGCCGTCCGGATCCGAGACGATCGCGAACCGGCCGCCCGGGAAGTCCATCGGCGGCGTCAGCTCCTTCGCCCCGAGGTCGATCGCCTTGCGGAAGGACTCGTCGACGTTCGGGACATCGAAGTAGACGAGCCAGTAGCTCGGCACCCCGGCCGGCACCATCGGGTTCATCTCGGTGCCACCCGCGACGCGCTTGCCGCCCAGCTCGAACTCGGTGTACGGGGGCATGCCCTCGCCCATCGGGCTCGTCTTGGGGCTCCAGCCGAAGACCGCCTCGTAGAACGGGAAGGCCTTCTCGACGCCGCGGGCGTTGAGCTCTGCCCAGCCGAACGAGTTGGGGGCGTCCGTCTCGAAGCCGCCCATCCGCGTGCCCTGCCAGGCCGAGATGAACGCGCCCGCCGGGTCCTGGAACACGGCCATCTTGCCCTGCTCCCCGACGTCCATCGGCGCCACGATCACGGTCCCACCGGCCCCGGCGACCTTGCTGGTGAGCGCCGCGACGTCGTCGGTCCCGATGTACAGGTTCCAGACCGTCGGCCCGTTCGGGTCCATCTTCGGCCCGATCCCCGCCGCGTCCTTGCCGCCGATCTTCGCGATCGCGTAGCCGCCGTACAGGGGATCCGGGTTGACCTCCACGTTCCACCCGAACAGCTTCGCGTAGAACTCGCGCGCCTTCCCGGCGTCGGCACTCGCCAGGTCGACCCATGCCGGCTTGTTGGTGGTGCCGGTCATCGTCTGTGCCATGTCAGGCCTCCAATCGCCTGTCCTTCTTGGACGGCAATTATCCCACCGTCGATGTCAACGCGGGTCATCGGTCTCTGATCCTTGCGGTTGCACGGACCTCGCGCGACGGCCTCCACCGTTCCTGCCAAATCGCCAATCGACGACCGCTAGCCGGGGTCAGGGACCCCATCCCATCCCGATTCCGTGCCAGGATCTCGCGCGGACCGTGGAATTGGCAGGCGCAACGGGGATCTGCACCTTCGGCCTGGGTCTCCGGACGCGCCGCGGAGCCCGAGCGTCCCGGCTAACGGTCGTATCCCTCGGATATGGCAGGAACGACAGCGCGGCGATGGGCCCGTCGGGGTGTCCGAGCCAACCGACGCATCGCGTGCCCGTTCGCCGGGAATGCACCTCGCAGGAGTCGAGCGATGCCGCGCGACGTGGCGCCGGTTGGTGCGGGTATCGGCCAGGATGACCCAGGTCCCGACGTGCGCCGGCCGCCACCCACGTTCAGCCACGATCCTTGCTCGCCAGCCGTCGGCGCCGGTCCATCGTGCCGATCAGTCCCTGAGGATCGACGAGTTCTGTCTTGAGCTCCACGATCAACAGCGTTCGCGAAGCCTCGTGCCAGGCGACGATGTCGATGACGCCGTGCTCCCCGATAGATCGCGAAGGAGACCTCCGAGGCGGTCTCCCAGCCCGTCGCAGCCTCGAACAGCGCGAGGGCGACATCGGCCAGCGACGCATGTCGGGCGTTGAGGACGCGCTCGAGCTCGCCGCCGCGCCATGATGCGACGACATCGAGCCGGATCTCCAACACCTCGGCGACCCGCCTCGCTCGCGCCAGAGCCGATCGATCCGATCTGTCCCCGCTCGATTCGCGAGATCAGCGACGGCGAGACGCGGGCCCGGCGCGCGACGTCAGCCTGCCGTAGGCCGAGCCGGCGCCGACAGCGCGGAAGGTGATCCCGATTCGGACGTCCGACATGCGACGTCATTCAAGCTGGCACGACGCTCATCGACGCGACTTATCGGCTGTGCATCTCGTCCGATGCCAAAACGGAGGCTGGCGACCGTTAGCCGGCGGACCGAGCACCGCGATGCGCAGCTGTGCGCATGCCAGCCTGATCGCCGGCGAGCGCGAATGGCACGCGGACTGGCGCACACGGCCGCCCGATTGGGCCTTACGAAGCACCGAGTGCCCAAGTGCGGCTGGCTAGCGGTCGCGGATTGGCGATTTGTCAGGGAGGAGGCGCCAGCGGGCGAGGCGGCGCGCGGGCGAGCGCGCGGCGAGTGCGCGGGCGCGAGATCCGGACGCTGACTACTGCTGGTAACGCTCGACGACCTCGGGCGGTCGGAGCTCTGCCGCGTCCGGGTCCAGGCCGGCATCGCGGCGGGCCTCGCGCTGGTGCAGCAGGTCGTAGCACTGGTCGAGCTCGACCTTGATCGTGTCGAGCCGTTCCTGGTCCGTCGTGCTGAGCCCGCCGCCGGCCGACGCGCGCTCCCAGAGCCGCTGCTCCTCGTTCGCGAGCTGGTTGATGTGGTCGAGGATCGGGCGGTCGGTCATCTCAGGCTCCTGTATCGGGCGGTCAGGCAAGCGTAGAACGGCGCGCGCGTCGGTGCGATGCTTTTGCCCATGGACGCCGTTGGTCGGGTCGAGGTCGTCTGTGGCCCGATGTTCGCGGGCAAGACCGAGGAGCTGCTGCGCCGCGTCCGCCGCGCGGTCATCGCCGGTCGCCGGGTCGTCGTGTTCACCCATGCGCTGGACACGCGGCATGGCGCGGACCGCGTGGCCTCGCACATCGGGCGCGACTTCCCGTCCGCGGCGGCGTCGACCGCCGAGGACATCGAGGCGGCGGTCCCGGAGGAGGTCGACGTCGTCGCGATCGACGAGGCGCAGTTCTTCGGCCCGGGCCTGGTCCCCGTGGTCGGGCGGCTCGCGGATCGCGGGCTCGTGGTGATCGTCGCCGGGCTCGACGTGACCTTCGACGGCCGGCCGTTCGAGCCACTCCCCTCCCTCATGGCCCTCGCCGAGGACGTGTCCAAGCTGACCGCGATCTGCACGGTCTGCGGCGAGGAGGCGGTGTTCCACGTGAAGGTCGTGGCGACGCCGGCCGGCGCCGACGACCTCGTCGCCGCGAACGTCGGCGGCACCGAGACGTACCAGGCCCGGTGCCGCCGCCACTTCCGCCCGCCCGCGGCCGAATCCGACGTTCGAGCTCGGGATGAGGACCGAGACCCGCGGTGGCCGACATGGCGGTCCATCCCCGGCGAGCGATCGCCGGACGCGACGTCCGTGATGGACTCGGCGATGGCGAGGAGCATCGGAACCCGTCTTCGCCCGACGCGCCAGGCGCATACGTGCCCGCCTTGACGACCAGGTGGGCGTCTCGCTGAGGCGGTCGCCGAGGTCGACGTTGGCGCCGCCGAGGAACACGTACGGCGTGTCGAGGTACACCCGGACGCGGACCCCCGTCGCCGGCATCTGCCCGAGGTTCCAGACATGGACCCAGATGTCGTGCGGCTGCGATGGCGTCAGCATCCCGACGGAGCGGGCCTGGAGCCCGTCTATGCCACTGCGGCCCACGACCGTCGGCTCACCAGCGAGGCCCGCGTGGGTCACGAGGATGTCGGGGCTGAACCCGAGGTCAACGTGCGCCGCTGCTGGATCGGGGCGCTGGATCGGGCGCGCGCCCGCGTCGCCGGCGTAGGAGCGGATGAGCAGGTACGGCCACAGGCCGTCGGCGCGGGTGGTCTCGACGACCTTCGGCGGCTGGTTGTCGGGTCCCGGGCCGTGACGCATGCGGGTGAGCTCGACCTGCGCCCGCTCGAGTGTGGCGCGCGTCTTCGCAGCCCGCGCCTGGACGTCGTTCGCGTCGGGCGTCGCGCTGTTGTCGCCCGGACCGAACGGCGTCCACGGGATCGGCCGGATTGGACCCGGACCGGGCCGGATCGGTCCGGGACCGGGCTTGGGAAGGCGCGGATCGCTCATGGCACGGGCTTCCGGCCGGTGGGCGACATCCCCGCGGCGCGCATCTCGGCCCTGGACACCTGGAGGTCGCTTCCGTCCCAGCCGCGCGGGACGACAGGATCGCCCGCCCGGGGCAGGTAGTGGTGGGCGAGGCGCTTGAGTGGGTCGTAGCGCGACCGATGATGGGGGTTGTCCTTCGGATCGAACCGCTGGGGCACCGTGACGGGTTCCGGGTAGCCGTACCAGTCGCGGACGTTCGCGTCGAGGGTGGCCTTGGGCGTGCCGGCGAGCTCCGAGAGCAGGGTCATGATCTGGGGGGCGCACCCCCACTGGTCCGGCCACAGCATCTCCATGTCGTCGGCCTTCGCCTGCGGCCGCGGCGGGGGCTTGCTCTCCGCGTGACGCATGTAGTCCCAGCACTGGTACGCGTACCCACGGTCCGAGTCGAGGTTGAAGTCGGGCAGCGGCGCGCCGTCGTCGTTCGCGACGTACGTGGCGACGCCGTTCGTGGTCGTCCAGTGGCCGGTCAGCTGGCCCATCAGGTAGGCGCCGTAGTCGAGGGGGTCGCCGAGGTGCTGGCCGGGCATGCCCAGCAGCTGCGCCGAGACGGCATCGGTCTCCGCGGGCGTGTGCGCAGCCTCGTACTGGTGGCGCGCCGCGTCGCTACCGCTCAGCCCGCCCATCAGGACGTCGACCATCTGGCCCTGGACGTACGGCCCCACGTGCGTGCGCGGCGCCTCCCAGCCGTTGCGCATCCCGGCCATGTTGTGCTCCGGGTAGCGCCACGGCGCGACGTACTCGCTGGGGACGGATCCTGAGTCGATCCCGGCGCCGTCGAACCAGGGCGGGTCGAGGTCGGTGAGCATCGCGCGTGGGTAGGCGTGGTCCAGGCTGTAGCCACCCGTCGGTGCCATCGGCATCGGGTCTAGCCCGGATGGCTCTGCCAACTTCATCGTGGTCGCGAACCCCGTCGGGGCGTCCAGGTCGGCCCGCAGCTGGATCAGCGCGCCGGGCTCGTCGGCGCCGAGCATGACGAGACCGGTCGAGATCTCGGACGTCTTCGGGCTGAGGAACCCCTCGACCACCAGCGGCTTGCGGCACACCAGGTACAGCTCCCAGGCAGGAACGACCAGGAGCTGGAAGAGGAGCTCGCGGAGCGGCCACGTCGCGAGCTGCGTCAGGAGGGACGGGAGCACGGTGGCGACCCACGCCGCCAGCTCGGCGAGGTAGATGGCGAACGCGAGGATCGCGAGCAGGATGTCCAGCGCCGTCATCGGCTTCGCGCTGCTCGGGTCGGCGCCGCCGCCCGAGGAAGGCATGCCCGGCGGGCGCGGCAGGTCGAGATCAGTGAAGGCCGGCGGCGGCATCGGCTGGCGCGGCGCAAGCCCCGAGCTGGAGTTGAACTTCGCGTAGGTGAAGGCGAGGTCGAACATCTCCTGGAGGACCGGCGTGGTCGGGCGGCCACCCGGCATCGCCGCACCCGGCAGCGTCAGGCTCTTGCCGGCATCCCAACGCAGCACGTGGGGGCCGCCGTTGTCGTCCAGCCCGCCATACACGTCGAGCATCGTCATCTGGAGCAGCTCGCAGATGTGCTCGGGCAGCGCCTCCGTGTCCATGTCGAAGTTCGCCTTCCGATCGGCGATGTCCTTGATCGAGTTGCCCTCGGGATAGCCGGGATAGGCCCAGCTCGACGGGAAGAAGTCGGGTCCCGGCTCGTCGTCGGGCATCGTCGGGTCGGGGGAGGTCGCGCTCTTGTTGAATGCCAGCCGAAACTGGAGCGCCGCGGTGTCCACCGAGTCGTAGTTCGTCATCGGCATGTGGCGCAGCCGGTAGACCTGCGCGTCCATGTGGTTCTCGATCACGTGGTGCCGCTGCCAGTGCGTCCGGTATGGCCCGCCGCATTTGGCGTTCGTGAACGGGTGTGCCGAGACGTCGGTCGCGCAATGGCTCATCCAGCCCAGCGCAAACGCCTGCTGCTTCGGGACGCGGCTGGGCTCGCCGGCCGGCAGGCCGACGTCGGCATTCAACGCATTCGCGTACAGCCGCCGCGCGAACTGGTAGGTCTTGCGGTAGTGGAACATGTCCGACCAGAAGAACGCGCTGTCGTCGTAGCCCATCTGCGTGCCGCTCGTGAGCTGGCCGAACACGTCGACCATCTGGCCGGCGACCCCGAGCACCAGGTTCGTGACGCTCCCGCTCAGCAGGTCGAGGACCGTGCTGATCTCGCCCAACATGCCGCCGGAGATGCTGTTGGCCAGCGCGCGATTGTCGTCCTGCACGGGCGACATCCACGTTTCCCACTGCTCGACGAAGTTCTCGTCGATGGCCTTCCACGTCGTGAGCGCGAACTCGGCGAGCGCGAGGAGGCCCTTGCCGGCGTCGCCCTTGAAGTCCGGCAACAGGAAGAACAAGTCGGGCCCGAGCGCGCCCGCGGCGAGATAGTTGCGGTGGTCATGCGCCGCGGTGAACAGGGCGTTGGCCTCTGCCTGGGTCAGCGGCGAGCCCGCTGGCACGCCGGCCTTGAGCTTCTCCATCGTCTCGGCGGCGGCCTGGATGTGCACGTACCAGCTGGGCATCAGCGTTCGACCCCCGTCATGGGTGCACCATGCCCGCGCCGACCTCGACGCTGCGCTCCCAGACCTCGACATAGCGCTGGGCCGATCCGAAGAACAGCGTGAACACGGGCGTCGGGAGGCCCCCGTTCTTCATGTCCTGGAGCATGTCCGGCAGCAGGCCGTAGTGGCTGAGGCCGTCGAGGTTGTAGTCGAAATCGCGCATCGGACCCGCCGTCGAGCGCTCGAGCTGCGGCGCGGTGCCGGTCGTCATCCGGCCCCAGAGCCCCTGGATCACGGCGATGCCGGTGACCAGGTTCATGGCATGCGTGATCTCATCGGGCGTGCCCGTGATGGCGAAGGTCCCGTCGCGGCCACGGCAACCGGCCTTGAAATACACCGATCCCGTGACGCTCGTGCCGCCCTTGAGCCCGAGCGCGAGCTCGACCGCGGGCGCGTAGCCGAGAACCTGATCCTTCAGCTCGTCGGAGACGGCACTCGACGTGAGATCGGCCGCAGCAGCGTTCAGCGCGAGGGCCTGCCAGATGAGCGCGCCCTCCGGGCCGTACGGCTGGTCGTGGAACAGGTCCGTGTCCGGGAAGCGGTACGACCGCCAGTCGCTGACCGGCGTGCGGTAGACCACGCCGTTGGTCTGGATGCTCGCGTCCGCCCATCGCTCCGCCCGCACCGCGTCCGACCAGGCGTCGCCCTCGGGCTCGAGCTCCCCGGCGAGTCCCGACACCGCCTGCGGGCCGAACCTCGGGCCCGGGCCACCCAGCAGCGCGTTCCAGTCCGTGCCGAGCGCGACCGGCATCTTGAGCTTGTCCATCACGTACTGCAGGCCCTGCGCGACGGTCTTGCTGCTGCCGGGACAGTCGTTGGCGATCAGGCTGCCCGGGAAGGGCCTTGAGTCCGACCCGGCGATCCCCTGCCCGAACATCCCGCCCGTCTCGATGATGTAGCCGAGCTGCGTCTCGGACTTCGTCGACTCGCTCGGCCACGTGTGCGCGCCGCGTCGCTCGTTCGGTCCCGGGGTCGTGCCCGGCGAGGGCACCTGCACCGGCGGCGACATGGCCATCATCCGCGCGCCGTTGTGGGCAGCGACCAGCGGATACGGGGGCGACGGGACCTTCGACCGCGCGATCGTGTTGGCCTGCCCCGTCGCGATCTCCGACATGTGGTCCATGTCGATGACCATGCCGAGGCGCATCGCCTCGAGCAGCGCCTCCTCGCCGGCGATCGTCAGGCCGAGCTTGTTGCGGTCGCCATGGCCGTACACCCCGCCGCCCGGCATCGGCGGTGCAGGCAGCCCCAGTGCCTGCGCCTTCGGCGTGAGCTTCTCCCACAGGGCCGACGCGAGCGAGACGGGCGTCGAGATCGCCTCCCCGGGGCCGCGACCCGTGAAGCCGTCTTCCGGGTCGGGCCAGAGACCCGTTCGGTGCCACGAGTTCACGAGGAACATCACGTCGTAGAGCGCCATCCCGCCGAAGGCGTTGTTGCTCAGGTGGAGGAGGTTGACCTGGACCACGCCGAGCTTGTGCAGGTAGTCGAAGTAGTCGTGGATCGCGTCGTGGATCCCCTTGCGGATCGCGGCGGAGGTGGCCGGTGTCTCCGTCTGCGGGAAGTCGGTGAAGCGCGACCACTCGTTGATCGAGTCCGTCTCGAGGCCGAGCACGAACGCCAGCTTGTTCTGGCCGATGAGCTTCCGGGCGTCGGCCGGCGTCGCCGCGAGCCCGCACCAGTCGCCGTTGTGCGCGACGAACTCGCGCAGCATCTGGACCTGCGGCTCGACCGTGTCTCGGTCGCTCTGCGCCTGGAACATGAGCTTCGTCGCCGTCGAGATCACGGCCAGCATCTGGTTGTGGACGATGAGCGCGACCATCAGCCGTTGCCCGCCGTCGTACGCTCGCCGGATCCAGTCCTGGTGCGTCTTGAGGTGCGTGAGCTCGTTGAACGCGGGCCACCCGCGAAACCCGAGCTCGTCGTCGGGCGCCGGCGTGCGCGTCGTCCAGCCGGTCGTCGCGAGGGATCCGTCGTTGAGGCGACCGGTCTCGAGCGCGAGCGCGACCGGGCGTAACGGGTTCTCGTGATGGTGACCGTGGAGCTCGAGGCACGACCCGACGTCCTCGACCGGACCGTGCATGTGACCGGCCAGCAGGTCGCCGAAGCCCTGCCTGGGCCATCGGGTGGCAGTGGATGTCCGCCCAGCCCCACAGCTGGCGCCTGGCCGGCACCGGCGGCTGCTTCGCGAGGCGGACGTCGTCGATGAGCAGGCGGCGAGGCACGGTGCCCGGCGTCGACCCGGAGCCGGACCTTGGCCGGCTCGCCCTGGAGGCTGGTCTTGGCCTCCTTGCCGAAGAGGTCCCACGCAGTCTCGACGAGCGGATCCGCTCCCGGCGGCGTCCCGATCCGCACGGCGACGTACCCGTCTGCGTCGGCCTTGTCGAGCGCCTTGCGCTTCTTCGCCTTGGCGGTGGCCGCCGGCACGCGCAGCTCCAGGGCCACACCGCCGCTGCTGCCACCGATCAGGAACGTGAGGTAGCGCATCGAGATGGTGAACGGGTTCGAGTCGAGGATCCCCGGCGCCTTCGTCACGACGCGGATCAGGGACGTTGCCGCTCTGCCCGAGTGGGTATCCGGTCGTGTGCCAGTAGTCGCCGCCGAGTCGCACGACCGGCTGCCCGCCGATCTCGACGTCGGCCGCGCCGATCTTGGCCGCCTGGGCGGGTTGACCCGCGAATGCCTTGCCGGAGACCACGTGCCAGCCTGCGAGGCCCTTCTCGAAGTCCCCGTTGGCAACCTGCGGCGGCAATTTGGCGATACCGGTATCCCCCACGCGACCCGTGGAACGGGCCGTCGCCGCCGGGCCCGGTCGGCCGACGGCGATCTGTCCCGAGGATAGATTCGCCCTCGTCGATGTCAACGCGACCCGGCCATCCTTGCCCGATCGGGCAACCCGCCGGCCATGGCACCCTGACGGGTGCAACCCCGGGTCGCCGTCGCCCACGTCAACGTGTCGTCGCCCGACGGGACGTTCTCGATCGGGCGGGAGCTGTTTCCCCAGTTCGAGGAGATGCGCGCCAGGGGCGTGCACGTGCAGTCGGACCGCGTCCGCGTCGCGCATCCGCCCCAGGCGTACGTCGATGCCGCCCTGTCGGCGCTGACCGAGGCGAGCCTCGAGCTCGGGGTGCCCGAGGCGCTCGTCGCCTTCGTCGAGACCGTCGACCGTCCGCCG
Source organism: uncultured Chloroflexia bacterium (assembly GCA_963774695.1). Classification (GTDB taxonomy): domain Bacteria; phylum Chloroflexota; class Limnocylindria; order Limnocylindrales; family CSP1-4; genus CAIXZV01. The sequence continues at coordinate 232,782 of CAVZFY010000003.1, forward strand.
CGGTTCGGGCTCCGCTACGGGTTCCAGGGCGGCTTCACGACCGACGTCCCGAACCAGATCTGGATCTTCGTCAACTGGACCCGGATCGACGAGCTTCGCCGGGTCGTGCGCCACGAGGCCGCGCACCTGGCGTTCGCCCGGACCCACACGCCGGAGGAGTCGGACGGCCATTCGGGTCCGTCCGAGGACTTCGCGCTGGCCTTCGAAGCCGGGCCCTGATCACCTGGCGTTTGCCGGCGCCGCTATGGTGGGGTGCATGTCCGACGCCACGAGCGCACGGCGACGCGTCGGCAGCCCCCACGACCAGGCCGAGTCGACGCCAGGTCGTGGTTCGGATCCTGTTGCTCGTCGCCATCCTCGTGCTCGTGTTCCTGGTGGTCCTGCCGCGGGTGGTCGACGTCCAGGCGGTTGCGCCGCGCTCGCCAGGCTGACCGACGGCACAGCTGGCCCTGCTCACGGCGGCGACGCTCGTCGCCTACGTCGCGGCATCGGCACCCGCGAAGATCCTGTTGCCCGAGCTGTCATGGCCGCACGCGGTCGGGGCGGACCTGGCGGGTCGTGCCGTCGCCAGCACGATCCCGGGCCCGACCGATCTCGCGACCAGGTTCGTCCTCTACCGGCAGTGGGCCATCCCGGCCGACCGGGCGACGGCGGGGATCGTCTTCGCGGGACTGTTCGAGCCGCTGTCAGCGCTCGTCCTGCCCCTGATCGCCGTGATCGGCGTGATCGTGACCGGGAACCTCAACCATCCGCAGGCCATCCTGCTCGCCGGGGTCGGGGTCCTCGTGCTGGTCGTCGCGACGCTGGTGCTCGTCGCCGTGGTGCGTTCGGAGTCGCTCGCGCACCGGGTCGGGCATGGGCTGGACTGGCTCGCCCGCCACCTCTGGACGCTGGTCCATCGAACGCCGCCCGCCGGGATCGTGGACGGGGTCATGGAGTTCCGGGTGCGGGCCAAGGACATCCTCGCCGGACACGGCCTCCTCGCCTTCGCGGCTGCCGTCGTCTCCAAGCTGGCCTGGTTCCTCGTGCTCGAGCTCTCCCTCGTGGCCGCCGGTGTCACGCCGGACGCGCTGTCGCCCGCGGTGGTGCTCGCGGCGATGGCCGTCGTCGGGATCGTGGCGCTGATCCCGATCACGCCCGGGGCCGTCGGGGTCGCGGAGGTGGCCTACATCGGCATTCTCTCGACGGTGGCCGGCCCCGGCTACACCGAGCAGATCACCGCGGCGGTCGTGTTGTTCCGGATCGCCCAGTGGTTCGCCGTGATCCCGATCGGCTGGGTGCTGCTGCTCGTGATGCGCGGCGGGCATCTCGCCGGGCTGCTCGGCGCCGACGACGGACCGGTCCCGGCGTCGGACATGCCTGCGACAACGTAGATCGAGGTCCGAACGAGCGAAGCCCTCGCCCTCGGATGAGCCGGGGGTGCCGGCGACGCCGCGGTCAGCCCTCGCCGAGTCGCGCGAGCAGCCGCTCCCGGTCGGCGCCCTGGTGGCGCTCGATGAGGTCGAGCGTCAGCGCCGCCGTCCAGCCGAAGCCCGCGGTGCCGAAGCCCGTGCCGCCGAACGGGTCGAAGTACTCGTGGAAGCCGGCACCGTCGACCAGGCGCAGGCTCGACAGCAGGATCTCCTCCGCCTCCGCCGTCTGGCCGTGCTGGGTCAGGCCCGCCCACAGGATCCAGTTCGTGTTGATCCAGACCGGGCCGCGCCAGTAGCGGCGCTCGTCGAAGCCCTCGGCCTTGAGGTCGTAGGTGGGCGCGACGAACCCGTCGGGCCGCTCGGGGTGGAAGTGCGCGGATCGGAGGTCGGCCATGATCGCCGCGAGCTGCTCGGCCGGCAGGTCCGGGTCGAGCAGCGGCGCGAACGAGATGATCGTGTCCTCGAGGCTCAGCTCGTGCTCGACCACGTCGAGCGCCCCGAAGCGCTCGGTCGCCGGGTCCCAGAGCTCGCTGAGCAGCGCGTCGTGGATCCGCTGCGCGTCCTCGCGGTGCGGCGTCGGGTCGGCGCCGACGACCTCCGCGATCTCGGCCAGCGCGTGCGTGGACCACAGGTGGATCGCGTTGAACAGCGGTCCGGCGATCAGGAACGGGACGGTCTCGGCGAGGCGGGCGTCGTCGTAGCCGGTCTCGCGGTACGCGGCCGCGAGGTAGACGAACCGGTCGTAGGCCTCGTTCGTCGGCCGGTCGGCGGGGTTCGCGTGGTCGAGGTCGTGGCGGACGTACGGCGGGATCGCGCCCGCCGGGATGACCATCTGCGCGAGGTCGCGGTCCCAGGCCGGCGAGTTGTCGAGCCCGGACTCCCACGGATGCATGAACACCGGCAGCGTCGAGCCCGCGGGGCGGCGGCGCTGGTCGAGGTAGTCGTGCTCGGCGACGAGGCGCGGATACAGCCACGCGAGGAAGGCCTTCGATCCCTCGACGTCGCGCGCGTGCCGGTGCATCTCGAGCGCCGCCCGGGCGTGGATCGGCGGCTGGGTGATGCCGGACGTCTCGACGTCGCGCGGCGCCGCCGCCGATCGCTTCGACGACTGCCAGAACGCCGGGCCCGGGAAGTAGGCCTCCTCCCCCACCGACGGGTTGAACACGATGTGCGGCACGCGGCCGTCCGCCCACTGGGCGCGGAAGAGCGACCGCAGCTCCTGCTGGGCCCGCGCCTCGTCGTACCACGCGCGGCCGAGGGCGATGAACGCCGAGTCCCAGCTCCACTGGTGCGGGTACAGCGTCCGCGACGGCAGCGTGGACGCGCCGAGCCAGTTCGCGTCGAGCACGCCGCGGGCGCCGTCCGCGAGCCGGTCGAGGATCCCGTCGGTCGTCGTCATGGCGCTGCCTCGCCGTCGGGGATGGCGTTCCGGTCGAGCGGGCCGCCGCGGACGAGCAGGTGGGCGACGAGCCCGGTCCAGCCGGTCTGGTGCGAGGCGCCGATGCCCGCCCCCGTGTCGCCGTGGAAGTACTCGTGGAACAGCAGCAGGTCGCGCCACTCGGGGTCGTCGCGGAACTTCGCGATCGAGCCCGGCGACCGGGCGGTGGCCGTCGGCGTCCGGGATCCAGATCGAGACGAGGCGGCGCGACAGGTCGGCCGCCACCTCCCGCAGCCGGACCCGGTTCCCGGAGCCCGTCGGGTACTCGACCGTGAACTCGTTGCCGAGCGCCTCGTCCCAGCGCAGCAGCGACTCGATGAACAGGTAGTTGACCGGGAACCAGACCGGGCCTCGCCAGTTCGAGTTGCCGCCGAACAGGCCCGTCGTCGACTCGCCGGGCTCGTAGTCGATCGACGCGAGGTAGCCCTCGACCTCGATCTGGAACGGCGCCGCCAGGTGCCGGCGCGAGAGTGCGCGCAGGCCGTGCGGCGAGAGGAACGCGTCCTCGGACAAGCGCCTCCTTGAGCACCCGTTCGAGGTTCCTCGGCGGCAGCAGGCTCAGGATCATCGACTGCCCGCCCGGTGCGTCGATGAGCGACCCGCGGGTCCGGAGCGCGTCGTCGGTCATGCCCGCGCCCGCGAGGAAGCGCGCGAAGTGCTTGCCCAGGCTGGCCCCGAGCTCGGCCGCGCGGCGCGGGAGCACGACCGCCGGCAGGATCGGCAGCAGGCCGACCATGGAGTGGATCTTGAGCGGCACCGTCTCGCCGTCCGGGAGGCGAAGGGCGTCGTAGAAGAACCCGTCGACGTCGTCCCACAGGCCGCTGATGTTGAGCGCCGCCGCGATCCGGACGGCCCGCTCGAGGAACGTGGTCTGGAGGTCGGTGTAGGCGGGATCGCGCCTTCGCGAGCGCCGTCGCCATCGCCAGCATCGACATGCAGTACGCGTACATCCACGCGGTCGCGTCCGACTGCTCGAGGTGGCCGGCGACGGGGAGGTGCGAGCGGTCGAAGGCCGACAGGTTGTCGAGGCCGAGGAAGCCGCCGGAGAACAGGTCGTTGCCCTCCGAGTCCTGGCGGTTCAGCCACCACGTGAAGTTCATCAGCAGCTTGTGGAAGATCCGGGCGAGGAACTCCATGTCCCGCGCGCCGTCGATCCGCCACACCGCGACCGCGGCCAGCGCGTGGACGGGCGGGTTGACGTCGTCGAACGACCACTCGTACGCGGGCAGCGCGCCGTTGGGGTGCTGGAACCACTCCCGGCACATGACGAGGAGCTGGTACTTCGCGAACGACGGGTCGACGTGGGCGAGGGTGATCGCATGGAACGCGAGGTCCCAGGCGGCGAACCACGGGTACTCCCACTTGTCGGGCATCGAGAGGATGTCGGCCGCGTCGAAGTGCCGCCAGCCCGAGTTGCGACCCAGCCGCGCGCCCGGCGGGCGGCGGCTCGCCGACGGGGTCGCCGTCCAGCCAGCGGCCGACGTCGTACGCGTAGTACTGCTTGCTCCACAGCATCCCGGCGAACGCCTGGCGCATGATCATCGCCTCGTCGTCGGTCGCGTCGGGCCGGCGGAGGTCCGCGTAGAACGCGTCCGCCTCGGCGAGTCGGTCCGCCATGACGGTGTCGAACGACGGCCCGAGGAGGTCGATCGAGCTGCCCTCGGCCGGGGCGAGGCCCGGGGGCCGGGGCCGCAGCCGGAGCCGGATCTCGGCCGTCTCGCCCGGCTCGACGGTGACGCGGTACCAGGCCGACGCCTTCGAGCCCGTGTGCGTCCGGGTTGACGGTCGCCGCGCCGCTCGACGACGTGGTCGTTGATGCCGTCCTTGGGCCACGGCGTGGTCGGCGGCTGGCCGAAGAGCCGCGCGACGTTGGTCTCGTTCTCGCAGAACAGGAGCTCGGGCGACGTCCCGTCCGGCGCCGGACCGACGTGGAGGTCGTAGTCGCCGAGGACCGGGTGCGACGCGAGGATCGTCGACGCGTCGGGCGACGCCGACAGCCGCGGCCGGGCGCCCGCCGGCGTCGAACGACCACTCGTTGCGGAACCAGATCGTCGGCAGCACGTGGAGCTCCGCCGCCTCGGGGCCGGCGTTGCGGACGGTGATCCGGGCCAGGATGTCGGTCGGGTCCGCCTTGCCGTACTCGACCTCGACGATCCAGTAGCGGTCGTCGTCGAAGATCCCGGTGTCGAGCAGCTCGAACTCCGGCTCGAGCTTGGTCCGCCGGCCGTTCTCCTCGAGCAGGCCGCTCGTACGGGTAGGCCGCCTGCGGGTAGTGGTAGCGCCAGCGCATCCGCGCGCTGCTCGGCACGCGCGTCGAGGTACCACCAGTACTCCTTGACGTCCTCGCCGTGGTTGCCCTCGCTGTTCGTCAGGCCGAACATCCGCTCCTTGAGGATCGGGTCGCGGCCGTTCCACAGGGCGAGCGCGAGGTTCAGCCGGCCGAAGACGTCCGAGATGCCGGCCATCCCGTCCTCGTTCCAGCGGTAGGCGCGCGACCGGGCGTGGTCGTGCGGGAACGACGACCACGCGTCGCCGTCGGCGCTGTAGTCCTCGCGGACCGAGCCCCAGGCGCGCTCCGAGACGTACGGACCCCACTGGTACCAGGGGCTCGCCGAGTCGAGGCCCTCCTCCGGGTGGCCCGGGTGCTCCATCCGCTGCCGTTCCACGCCAGCGACGCTCGGCCCCGGGCCGAGTACGTCATCGACGGTCATCGCGGCGCCAGCCGCCGTCCGCAGGGCCGCCAGCACGACCACGGATCGCGGCCCGGCCCGGTAGCTGTCGTCCGCCGCCGGCGCCGATCGGCGCCGGTCACGAGGTCGTCCGGGCTCGGCAGCGACGTGTCCACGATCCTGTGCCAGCCACCCATGCCCGTCTCCTCCACCGGCAGCTCGAAGTCGAGCGCCTCCCAGTACGCGTTCAGGATGACGTACAACGCGAGGTGCTCGCCCCACATCGCGAGCGCGATCGACCGCGACCCGTCGCTCGTGTCCGGCTGGCCGAGGCGCGTCCCGTGGAGCTCGACCCGCGACTCCTCGAGCAGCTCGGCGAGCGTGATGTCCGTCGGCGCGTCGAGCAGCGCGCGCGCCGCGCGCCGGGCGGCGATCAGCCCACCGGTGAAGCGCAGCAGGCCGGCGTTGCGCTCGACCAGGCCCCAGTCGAACCACGAGAGCTCGCTGTCCTGGCAGTAGGCGTTGTTGTTGCCGAGCTGCGTGCGCCGCACCTCGTCGCCCATCGTGATCATCGGCACGCCGACCGAGAGCAGCTCCATCGTGAGCAGGTTCCTGACCTGCCGATCGCGCAGCGCCTCGATCGCCGGATCGTCCGTCGGGCCCTCGACACCGCCGTTCCAGCGAGAGGTTGGCGTCGTTGCCGTCGCGGTTGTCCTCGCCGTTCGCCTCGTTGTGCTTGACGTCGTACGAGACCACGTCGTTGAGCGTGAACCCGTCGTGGCAGGTCACGAAGTTGATGGTCTTCTGCGGCTCGCGGTCGAGGTGGGCGTAGATGTCGGGGCTGCCCTGGATCCGCTGGCTCACGGCCCACGCCTTGCCCGGGTCGCTCTTGACGAACGAGCGGACGTCGTCGCGGAACCGCCCGTTCCACTCGACCCATCGGTCGCCGGCGAACGACCCGACCTGGTACAGGCCGGCGGCGTCCCACGCCTCGGCGATGAGCTTGGTGCCCGCGAGGACCGGGTCCGTCTCGATGTCCCAGATGATCGGCGGCCGCGGGACGGGGTTGCCCTCCTCGTCGCGGGACAGCACCGACGCGAGGTCGAACCGGAAGCCGTCGACGTGCATGTCCGCGACCCAGGTCCGGAGGCTGTCGAGGATCATCCGGCGCACGATCGACGCGTTGGCGTTGAGCGTGTTGCCGGTGCCGCTGAAGTCGGCGTAGCGGGACGGGTCGTCGTGGTCGAGCAGGTAGTACTGCTCGTTGGCGAGGCCGCGATAGCAGAACGTCGGGCCGTCGGCGCCGCCCTCGGCCGTGTGGTTGTAGACGACGTCGAGGATGACCTCGATGCCGGCCCGATGGAGCGCCTTGACGAGGTCGCGGAACTCGTCGAGCGCCGCCTGCGCGCCCGGCCGGCTCGCGTACGCCCCGTGCGGCGCGAAGAACGAGACCGGCTGGTAGCCCCAGTAGTTCGGCCGGCCGCCGGGCGCGTCCTGGGCGTCGAACGCGAACACCGGCAGCAGCTCGACCGCCGTGATCCCGAGGTCGACGAGGTACGGGATGCGCTCGATGAAGCCGGCGTACGTCCCGCGGCGCGTCGCGTCGACGCCGGAGCTCGGGTGGGCGGTGAAGCCCTTGACGTGCGCCTCGTAGATCACGGTCTCCCCGAACGGGCGCCCGAGCGGCCGGTCGCCCTCCCAGTCGTACGACGGCGACGTCGACGACGACGCTCTTCATCGACGGCCCCGTGCCGCCCCCCGCCGGTAGCCGTCCGGCACGGCGACGCCCGCGGCCGTACGGGTCGAGGAGGACGGCATCGGGATCGAACCGCAGGCCACGCTCCGGCGCCGACGGCCCGCGGGCGCGGAAGGCGTACGCCTGACCCGCCACGATGCCCGGCACGAACGCGTGCCAGTACGGCCCGGTCCGCCCGCCGGCGTGGCCGAGGTCGATGACCCGCGCCGGCGTGTCGTCCTCGACGTCGTCGAACAGCAGCAGGTCGACGCCGGTCGCGCGCTTCGCGTAGACGGACACGTTCAGCCCGTCGGGCGTGAGCGTCGCACCGATGGGATGGCTCGAGCCTTCGGAGCCCGGCGCGAACACGCCCGTCCGGGCGGCGACGGCCTGCATGGCGGCTGGAGGGTCGAGGCGTCAGAGTCCGACGCTCGCCTGCATCATCCCGCCGTCGACGACGTAGGTCGTCGCGGTGCCGTACGACGCGCCATCGGACGCGAGGAACGCGACGAGGTTCGCGATCTCGGTGGGCTCCGCCACGCGGCCGAGCGGGATCGCGCTCTCCAGCTTGGCGCGCGCGACCGGATCGGCCAGCGTCACCTCGTCGATCGGCGTGTGCACCGCGCCCGGGGCGACACCGACGACCGTGATGTTGTGCGGCGCGAGCTCCACGCCGGCCGTCCGGGTCAGCATCCGCACGCCGCCCTTGGCGAGGCAGTACGGCGAGTTGCCGGGCATCGGCCAGTCCTCGTGGATCGAGCTGATGTTGATGATCCGCCCGCCGCCGCCCTGGCTGATCATCTGCTTCGCCGCCAGCTGGACGCCGAAGAACGCGCTCTTGAGGTCGATCGAGATCACGAGGTCGAACTGGTGCTCGGTCGTGTCGAGCGTCGAGGTCCGCGTCTCCATGCCGGCGTTGTTGACCATGATGTCGAGCCGCCCGTACGCCTTGACGGTCTGGTCGACCAGCTTCTGGATGTCGGCCACGGACGACACGTCCGCCTGGACGGCCTGGCCCTTGGACCCGAGCGCCTCGATCTCCTTGATCGTCGCGTCGGCGGCGGCCTCGTTCTTGTGGAAGTTCACCGTGACCGACGCGCCCTGGCGTGCGAGCTCGAGGCTGATCGCGTGGCCGATCCCGCTGTCGCCCCCGGTGACGATCGCAACCTTGCCTGTCAGCATCCCCGACCCTCCTGTGTCTTCAAGCCTGATGTCATGCCGCCGGCGTCTGCCGGCGGACGATCGCGAACGAGACGAAGCCCATGCCGACGGCGATCACCGCCGCCAGCGCGAAGATGACCGACAGGCGGACGCCCGCCAGGTCCTGGAGCGGACCGAAGCCGAACGCCGCGATCCCGTAGCCCATCTGATACGAGGCGATGAGCAGGCCCGACAGCGCCGCGCCGACCACGGCGAGATCGCGCTGGCCGAAGCTGATCGTGAGCGGCAGCAGCGCCGAGCACCCGATCCCGGCCAGGCCGAAGACCAGCACCCCCAGCCCGACGTCGCCCGCCGGGAGCAGCGCCACCAGCCCGAGCGCCACCGCCGCCACGAACGGCAGCAGCCGGTAGGTGTTCGCGCTCCGGGAACCGCGCCTCGATCGCCGCGAAGACGACCCGGCCCAGCGTCACCATCGCCCAGAACACCGTCAGGGCGAGCGACGCGATCGCCGTCGAGGACCCGACGCTGCCGGTCATGTACAGCGTCGCCCAGTTGCCGCTGGTCGTCTCGACGATCCCGTACAGGACGGCGAACCCCGCGAACAACCAGAAGGCCGGCGGCAGCCCGGTTCGCGGCGAGCCGTCCGACGACGCGGACGCCTGGCCCGTCGGGATCCGCAGGGGCAGCCCCGTCGCTCACCGCCAGGAGCGCGGCGATCAGGATCGCCACCAGCAGCGGCAGCCCCCACCACAGCCCGATGCCAAGGAACACCGCGACCAGCACCGGCGCGAGCGCCGTGCCCAGGCCGAGCAGCGCGTTGAGGTACAGGACCGCCCGGTCGGCCGCCGCGGGGAAGAACGCCGCGGCCAGGTTGTTCAGCGCCGGCACCGTCAGCCCGAACCCGATCCCGAGCGAGGTCGTCGCCGCGAGCAGCATCAGGTACGGGAGCGGCCCGGCCCCGATCGCGAACTGGCTCAGCACGAGCAGGGTCATCGCCGCGAGGTCGCCGACCAGGCCGGCCAGGAACACCCGCTTGACGCCCGAGCGGCGCGTCAGGCTCGCCCCGGCGAGCGCCGCCGAGATCGCCGCGAGCGCCTGCGGCAGGAACAGCGTCCCGTAGGCCGTGCTCGTCAGCCCGTAGTACGACGGGCTGGTCAGGATCGAGCTCGCCGCCGGGAACGTGACCAGCGCCACGCCCTGGATGAGGCCCGCGCCATAGACCGCGGCGACCTCCGCTCTGCCAGCCATCACTCCAGGGCATCGACGCGCCGCGCCGGCCTAGCCGGCGACACCGGCGAGCGGCCGCGCGTCGGCGTGCTCGCCCCGCTCGGACGCCGGGACGCCCATCCGGTCGAGCAGGTGGTCGCCGACCCGGATCGAGTTGGCGATCGCCGTCAGCGCCGGGTTCACCGCGCCGATGCTCGGGAAGAAGCTCGTGTCGACGACGTACAGGTTGTCGAGCTCGTGGGCCTTGCAGTTCGGGTCGAGCACCGAGGTCGCCGGATCCGTCCCGAAGCGGACGGTCCCGGCCTGGTGCGCCACGCCCGCGATCGGGATCTCGTTCTTGAGGTACGTCGTGCGCGGGATGAGGTGGTCCGGGTGCATCCCGAGGTGGCCGAGCATCGACTTGAGCTGGTTGTACAGCCGCTGCTTGGGCTCCTGGTTGTTGGGCGTGTAGCTGAGCGTGATGTTGCCGTCCTTCGCCAGCGTCACCCGGTTCTCGGGTCGCCCGAGGTCCTCGGTGGACAGCCAGAAGTCGACCGCGTGCTTCGCGACCTCGTCGAGGGAGAACGTGCGGCGCCAGCTTGGTCTGGAGCGGCTTCTCGCCGCGGAACATCGGGGCCGACGACTTGCCGACCATCTGGATGTTGCCCATCGGGTACGGGAAGTCCTTCATGCCGAAGTAGAAGTCGTTGATGCCCAGCGTCTTCTGGAACCTGGTCGGGTTCTCGCTCCTTGGAGATCGCCAGCACGGCCGTGCTGTTGTGGTACATGTAGTTCCGGCCGACCTGGTCCGACCCGTTCGCGAGCCCGTTCGGATGGCGATCGTTCGCCGACGCCAGCAGGAGCTTCGCCGAGTTGGCGGCGCCCGCCGAGACCACCACGATGTCGGCGCGATAGGTCTCCGTCGTTCCGTCGTGCTCGACCTCGACGCCCGTGACGGTGCGTGCCGGCCGCATCGGTCGTGAGCCGGGTCGCCCGCGCATTCGTGATCAGCGTGACGTTGGCGTGCTTGATGGCCGGCCGGACGCCGAAGATCTCGGCGTCGGACTTCGCCTGCACCAGCGACGGGAACCCGTCGCAGGTCGCGCACCGGATGCACGGGCTGTTGACCATGTCGTTCTCGAGCAGGCGCACACCGCACGGCGCGTGGAACGGGTGGTAGCCGGCCCGCGCGAGGTCGTCGGACAGCTGCTGGATGCGCGGCTCGTGGGTGATCGCCGGGAACGGATACGGCGCGCTGGCCGACGGATCGGTCGGGTCCTCGCCACGGGCCCCGTGGACCTCGTACAGCTGCTCGGCCTTCGTGTAGTACGGCTCCAGCTCGTCGTAGGTGATCGGCCACGCCGGTGAGATGCCGTCGTGGTGGCGTCAGCTCGCCGAAGTCCTCGCGTCGCAGCCGGTAGAGCGCCGCGCCGTAGAACTTGGTCTGGCCGCCGACGTAGTAGTGGATCCCGGGCTGGAACCCCTTGCCCTTGTCGTCGTACCAGGTGTCCGCGGACACGTACCGGTTCTTGACGAAGACCTCGTCGGCGTCCCAGTTCTCGATCTCGCGCGGCAGCCAGCCGCCGCGCTCGAGGAGCAGGACCTTCTTGCCCGACGGCGCGAGGTGCCGGGCCAGCGTGCCGCCGCCGGCCCCGCTGCCGATGATGATGACGTCGAAGTCGTTGCCGCTCATCCCACACCTCCCACCGACGCGGCCGTCGCGACCGCGTCGTCGTCTTCCCACTGCATGCGAGCCGTGCCGCTCCGGTCCAGCGCCTCGGGCGCGCGCTCCTTGCCGAAGTAGTCGACCGCCCATCTCCTGAACGCATCGACCCGGTTGCTGCCGCCGGTCATGAGGGCCGCGTGCACGCCGAGCCACGCCACGAACGCGCGCCTTTCCGTGCAGCTCCATGCCGTGGACCTGGGCGACGGCCGCCCCGCGGCCGATCATCGCCATCGTCCCCTTGTCGTGGTACGAGAACGGCTTCGCCTCCTTGTGCTGGACGTCGGCCAGGATCGTCTCCGCGGCCGCACGACCCGCTCTGGAGCGCGACCGAGCCGAGCTGCGGATGGGTCTTGCCCTCGCCCGCCGGGATGTTCGCGATGTCGCCGATCGACGAGCACGCCCGGAAAGCCCTCGACCGTGAAATCCGGGCGGACGTCGATGCGGCCGCCGCGGCCCTGCGGGAGGCCGCTCGCGCCCGCGACGGGTGCGGCCATCAGGCCGCCGCCCCAGACGACACACCGGGTCTCGATCGTCGACCCGTCGGACAGCTTCACGTGGCCCGGGCCGATCTCGGTCGACGCCCGATGCCCATCCGAAGGTCCACGCCGTCCTTCTCGAGGATCCTGGCCGAGTACGCGTGGCGCCTTGTCGGCGAACATCCCGAGCAGGGCCTTGCCGTGATCGACCAGGTGGACCTTGGCCTTCGGCGCCAGCGACGGGAACTCGTGGACCATCGTGGTGTTGATCATCTCGGACAGCGCGCCGGCCACTTCGACGCCGGTCGGTCCGCCGCCGACCACGACGAAGTCGATGGCCCCACCCTCGGCGCGGGCGGTGTCGCGGTCCGCCTCCTCGAAGGCCTGGATGATCCGCGTCCGCAGGCGCTCGGCGTCGTCGAGCGAGTAGAGCGGGAACGCGTGCTCGGCGCCCGGGGTCTTGAAGAAGTTCGGCTGGGAGCCGGCCGCGAGCACGATGTAGTCGCCCGTGTAGGTGTCCCCGCTGACGGTCGTCACGGTCTTCGTCGCCGGATCGACCGACGCCACCTCCCGGCGATGCGCCTCGAATCCGTCGTACTCGGCCGCGATCTTGCGCAGCGGGATAGGCGATGTCGGCGGAGCCCAGCATCGAGGTCGCCACCTGGTACAGCAGCGGCTGGAACTGGTGGTAGTCGTTCTTGTCGATCAGCGTGACGTGGATGTCGTCGTGCTTCGCCAGGGCACGCGCGCAGGCGATGCCGGCGAACCCGCCGCCGACGATCACGACCCTGGTCGGCTTGGGGTCCTCTGTCATCGCGTCTTCTCCTGGTGGCCGGCTTCGGGCGCATGGTCGTGCGGACCCTTCGGCTTGCTTGCGGCCCTGACCTCGGGCGGGCGATGGTCCGCGTGGACGTGGACCCGGCCGCGGCCGAAGGCATCGAGGCGGCCCCAGCGGCCCGGGATGTCGAGCAGCTCGAGGTGGCCGATGCTCATCGGGAGCGCCGGATCGACGACCAGGTGATCGCCGAGCGGCTCGAGGCCGAGCATCGTGCGGAGCAGCAGCAGCGGGGCGCCGGTCGACCACGCCTGCGGGCTGCAGGCCGTCGGGTAGCGAACCGGGTACCGGGTGAGGGCTCGGTCGTAGCCGCCGAACGCCTCGGGGAGCCGCCCCTCGAAGACCTCGGCCGCGTCGAGGATGCCGGCCGCGATCCTGGCGGCCTCCTCCTTGAACCCGTACCGCCGCAGGCCCCAGGCGATGAACGAGTTGTCGAACGGCCAGACCGTGCCGAGGTGGTAGCCGATCGGGTTGTACCGGCCCTCGCCCTCGGCGAGCGTGCGGACGCCCCAGCCCGAGAACATGCGCGGGCCCATGAGGTGGTCGACGACCGACTTCGCCTTGTTCGCGTCGACGATGCCGCTCCACAGCAGCAGGCCGTTGTTCGACGCGAGCGAGTCCACCTGGCTGCCGTCGGCGTCGAGGGCGAGCGCGTAGTAGCCGCGGTCCGGCGAGCCAGTAGTCGCGGTTGAACCGGCGCTTGAGGTCCGCCGCCTCGGTCTCCAGCTGCTGCGCCCAGGCGTCGTCCTTCCACACCAGCCGGGCGAGGCGCGCGGCGCGCAGCTTCGCGTCGTAGGCGTAGCCCTGCAGCTCGCAGGTCGCCCGCGGGAAGCTCGGCAGCCGGCCGTCGGCGTAGCTGATCGAGTTCCAGGAGTCCTTCCAGCTCTGGTTCTCGAGCCCGGTCTGCTCGTTGCGCCGCTTGTACGAGATGTAGCCGTTGCCCATGAGGTCGGCGTACTCGTCGATCCAGTTGATCGCGGCGCGCGCCTCACGCTCGAGGTCCTTGACCAGGGCCTTGTCGCCGGTCCAGCGCTCGTACTCGTCGAGCAGGATCACGTACAGCGGCGTGGCGTCGACCGAGCCGTAGTACGGCGTGTGCGGCCGCTCCTCGAACGCCGCCATCTCGCCGTAGCGCATCTCGTGGAGGATCCGGCCCGGGTCCTCGTCGCGGAAGTCGTCGAGGCGGGTGCCCTGCCACTCGCCGAGGACGCGCAGCGTGGTCGCGGCGAGCTCGGGCGCGAACGGGAGCGACTGGAGGCTGGTGAAGATGCTGTCGCGGCCGAACATCGTCATGAACCACGGCAGGCCCGCGGCGGGGAGGCTGTGGCCGCCCGCGATGGGCGGCGAGAAGCGCAGCGCCGCGAGGTCCACGAGGCTGCGCCGGTACGTCGCCTTGAGCGGCTCCCAGTCGCACTCGAGGTGCGGCGCCTCGTCGATCCACTCCTCGAGGCTGTGCGCCATGTTCGGCTTGGCGCGCTTGTTCGCGCGGCCGTACTTCGTCTGCGTGGTGCGGGCGCCCGGGCCCGCGACGGCGGCGACCACGTCGAGGTCCGTCGTCCACGTCCCGTGCGCCGGCAGGTGGACGCTGAACGTGAAGCCGTGCTCGTCGACGGCGGCCTTGGCGGAGGCGGAGATCCTGGTCTCGCGCGCGAACGTCTCGCGCCGGTAGCCCAGCACCAGGGTGTCGCCCTCGACCCGCGTGTCGTAGGTGCCGAGCTTGGGGAGCGCGTCCTTGACCTCGAACAGGTCGGCGAAGTCGCTCGTCGGCGTCCACGCGGATCGTGAGGTCGGCGTCCTCGGCGCTGTGGCTGATGACCGTGAGCTCCTCGTGGAAGCCGCCGCCGACCGCCCGCTGGCGGATGACCGAGAGCTTGGGGTCGATGTAGACGGTGCCGGTCGCCGGGACGAGGAAGAAGCGGGCCTCGAAGTACTGGAGGTCGTCGGTGGACAGGGCGTTGAGCCGGATGCCGTCGACGTGGAGGACCCACGTGGAGAGGAAGCGCGTGTCGTTGGCGAACAGCCCGGTCGGGTCGGTCTTCGAGGCCTCGATGTCGCCCCGCTCGTCGCTCACGACGAAGGTGTTGCCGTCGAGGATGCGGACGAGGGTGGCGGCCATGATCAGCTCCTGCGTCGGCCGACGGATCGGGCGCCCTTCGATTCGGGCATGCCGACCGGCGCCGGAAAGAGTCGTTGGACGCGGACGAGCAGTCGCGGGTCGCCCTCGAGGACCAGGGCACCGCGCAGCGTCGCGGACATCGCGTTCGTCCGACCGGCCGCGACCTCGTTGAAGGCGGCGCGCTCCGACCGGATGACGCTGTCCGCGTCACCGTCGGCGTGGGTCACCGCGACCACCCCGTCCTCGATCCGGACGAGCCAGTGATCGACGTCTCCCTCCGTGCCGATGTCGAAGCGCATGGTGGCGCGCGTCCGGCCCATCAGCGGCTCCGTGCCGCGCGTTGCGAGAGCGTCGAAAAAGTCAGCCGTCGCGTCTGTCATCCACCCCTGCCTCCGGCACCCCAGCCGTGGCGGGTCAGCGTGCCGCCGTCACGCGGCCACGTCACCCGATGCCTCTAGAGGATGGCCAACCACCCTCGTTGCGCATCACCAGAGATGCACCATACGCCTCGGGACATGAACGTCGCCAGCGGGATCAGCCGGGTTCCGGCGGACGCACCACGACCAGTGCATCGCCATCCCACCGCACGGCCCGCAGGTCGCCGACGATGGCATCGACGTCCGGCTCCGACCGCCCGCGGCCCGACGCCGATCACGGTCCCGACGCCCGCCGCTCGCGCCGCGGCGATCCCTGTCGGCGCGTCCTCGAACACGACGGACCGGCTGGCGTCCGCGCCCAGTCGCCGGAGCGGCGAGCGCGTAGCCCTCCGGGTGCGGCTTGCCGTCCGTGACGTCGTCGGCCGTGACGAGGACGTCGGGCAGCGCGATCCCGGACGCCTCCAGCCGGGTCGTCGCCAGGACGCGGATGCCCGACGTCACGATCCCCCATCGGCCCTCGGGGAGCGACGCAAGCAGGTCGCGCGCGCCCGGGCAGCCCGCGGACGTCGCGCGCCAGCTCGAGCTCCAGCGCGTCGATGACGGCGATGCCCGCCGCGACGTCGGACGGCGCGAGGAAGGCCGCGACCGTCGCCCGGGCCGGCTGCCCGTGGCACACCTCGATCACGGCCGCCGGGTCGAAGCCGTACGCGACGGCCCACGCGGACCAGGCGCCAACCACGGCGTCGTCGGAATCGACGAGCACGCCGTCGCAGTCGAAGACGATCGCGTCCGGGGCCAGGCGCATGGCCGGCGTCAGCTGACCGGGCGGTTGCGATAGCGCGTGACGAGCTCGCGCGCCGCCGGCTGCATCCGGACCGGCGGCAGGCCTGCGCGCACCTGGTCGAGATCGTCGAGGACCATCTCGCCGATCTCGAGGAACGCGGCCGGGATCCCGCCCGCCCGATGGGCCGAGAGGACGAGGCCCTCGAGCCGCCGCGCGGGGTCGTCGGCCGGGACGGGCTCCGCCGGCCAGACGTCGATCGCGGCCAGCAGCCGGCCCGCCGCGACCCGCTCCAGCAGGGCGTCGAGGTCGATCACCGCCGCGCGGCTGACGACGACGAGCCGCGCGGCCGGCGGGAGGAGGTCCAGCTCCGTCGCCCCGATCAGGCGCTCGCTCTCCGCGGTGACCGTGGCCAGGACGAAGACGATGTCGCTGTTCGTCATGACCTCCGCGAGCGTCGACGGGACGAGGCCGGCCTCGCGGAGGGTCGAGGCCGGGAGCCACGGGTCGAAGGCCCGGATCGTGGCCTCGAACGGGACGAGCAGCCGGTGGACGGCGCGACCGAGGTTGCCGTAGCCCACGAGGCCGATCCGGCCGTGGCGCAGCAGGATCGCGTCCGCGTTGCCCGCGGTCACGTATCGCTCCCTGCCCTCGCGGAACGCACGATCCTCGCGGCTGATCCCGCGGGCGAGGTCGATCGCGAGGCCGAGGGCGTACTCCGCGACCGCCTGGGCATAGGCCGGGCCGCAGCCGAGCACGTGGATGCCGCGCCGGAAGCAGGCGTCGTAGTCGACGTTGGGAAAGAAGTTGCCCTCGACGTTGAGCACGGCCCGCAGCTCCGTCGCCCGCTCGAGGCGCGCGGCCGGCAGGTCCGGCTGGCCGACGACGGCGAACGCCCGGGGCAGCGCGGCGTCGAAGGCGGCATCGAAGTCGGTGCCGTCCGCGACGTCCTCGAGGTCGACCACCTCGTAGTCCCGGTGCAGCCGCTCGAGCGCCTGCGGGGCGAAGATCCGAGCGACGCGCTGCGGCGCCGGCCGCAGGATCACGACGGGTCTCGAGTCGGCGTCGGGCATGCCGGAACCATACCGGGCGGCCACCCCCCAAATGGGTACTGACGGCAGATCGGCGATCTCCGGTACAGTCGCCCGAGCCACCGGCACGCAGATAGGACCCTGAAACCGAAGAGCCACCGCTCCTTCGCGCGGTCACTGTCCTCGCGTCCTGGCACCCCGGCGCCCCTGCGTCGACCCCGATCCGTCCGTCACCGGATGTCGATCCCCTGCGCCTCCTTCCATGCGCCCCGGAGCGGTTTCCCCCGCCGCCGTCCGCCCCATGCGTGACGCGTTGGTAGAAAGGAGCCCGTTGGATCTCCGACGACGCCTCGCCCGAGCCATCATCCCCGCAGCCGCACTGATCACCATCCTCGCGGTCGCCACCCCGTCACCCGTCGCCGCGACCGACCCCGTCATCACGGACCCGGCCGCGACCCTGCCGGCGCCGACCGAGACCCCCGCGCCGACCGATCCGGCGCCGACGGCCCCCGCGGCGCCCGCCCCGGTCGTCGCCGCGCCGGCCGCCGCCGTGACGCGAACGGTCGTCCGCCGACACCGGAAGACCGCCGCCCAGCGCCTCATCGCCGAAGCCCGCCGCAAGCTCGGCGACCGCTACGTGTACGGCGCGATCGGCCCTCGCCGGTTCGACTGCTCCGGCCTCGTGATCTTCGTCGCCCGGCACAGCCACAACCGCCGCATCCTCCACGCCGGGAACCGCTCCGCCCGGTCGTTCCTGCAGACCTACCGTCGCCACCACCGCGCGAGCCGGCACCACGGCCGCCCGGGCGACCTCGTGGTCTGGGGCGGCGGACGCCACATCGGGATCTACCTCGGCCACGGCCGGGCGATCAGCGCCCTCACCCGACGCGGCGTCAGCGTCCATCGGCATCCACGCCGTGACGATGCCGTTCACGGCCTTCCTGCACACGCACCTCTCCGGCGCGCGCTAGCCCGCCGCTCCGCACACGCGGGGCCCCGGTTGAATCGTTATCGGGGCCCCGCGTAGACTCGGGATGCGCCGACGTGACGGTCGGCCACGGGGACGCCGCGTGACACGTCGCGCGGCGACGCTGAGGAAGGGAGACGCGCCACGGATCCCGAGTTCCTGTCTCGGGTCCAGTTCGCCCTGACGGCGAGCTTCCATTTCCTGTACCCGCCCCTCTCGATGGGCCTCGGGCTGATGCTGGTCGTCATCGGCGTCGCCTACGCGCGGACCAAGGACCCCAAGTGGCGCCGGCTGTCGTTCTTCTGGGTCAAGGTCTACGGCCTGATCTTCGCGATGGGCGTCGCCACCGGCATCGTCCAGGAGTTCGAGTTCGGCATGAACTGGGCCGACTACTCCCGGTTCGTCGGCAACGTGTTCGGCAGCCTGCTCGCCGCCGAGGGCGTGTTCGCGTTCGCCCTCGAGGGCGGCTTCCTCGGCCTGCTGCTGTTCGGCGGCAACCGGCTCGGGCCGCGGCTGTGGCTGTTCGCCACGATCATCGTGGTGTTCGGCGCCCACTTCAGCGCCCTCTGGATCATCATGGCCAACTCGTGGATGCAGACGCCCGCAGGGCTACACGATCGCGACCGATCCGGCGCCGGCACGCGCGGTGATGACCGACTTCTGGCAGGTCGTGTTCACGCCGTCGTTCATGCCCCGCCTGCTGCACGTGTTCCTCGCCTCGTGGACCGTCGGGGCGGCGCTGATGATGAGCGTCAGCGCCTTCTACGTGCTCAAGAAGCGGCACCTCGAGCTCGCCGGTCCCAACCTCAAGGTCGCCCTGGCGGCGTTCATCCTGTTCGCCTCGGCGAACTTCGGGTTGGCGGGGCCGCAACATGGCGATCGAGGTCACGAACGAGCAGCCGCTCAAGCTGGCCTCGATGGAGGGGCTGTGGGAGAGCACCTCGTGCGCCCCGCTGTACCTCGTGGGCTGGGTGGACGAGTCGACGCAGACGACCACCGGGATCTCGATCCCGTGCCTGCTGAGCGTGCTCGCGTACCTCAACCCGCAGGCGACGGTCCAGGGCATCAATACGTTCTCCGCCGCCGGACCCGACCCCGCCGATCAACCTGGTGTTTCAGGTCTACCACTTCATGTTCGGATTCGGGGCGCTGTTCGTGCCCATCGGCCTGCTCGCCGGGCTGCTGTACTGGCGCAAGCAACGCCTGCTCACGACGCGCTGGATGCTCTGGATCCTCGTGATCACGGTGTTCTTCGTCGAGGCCGCGATCATCGCGGGCTGGTGGACGGCCGAGATCGGGCGCCAGCCGTGGGTCGTCTACAACGTCCTCGCGACGGCCGACGGGGTCTCGCCGACGCTGAGCGGCCTCGACGTGGCGGTCTCGCTGGGCATGTTCATCGCGCTCTACGCGATCCTGCTGGCGCTGTTCCTGTTCCTCCTCAACCGGGCGATCCAGCATGGGCCGGATCCACTGGAGGAGGTCGAGACCGTCGACCGCGCGACCCTGCCCAACACGTTCCGCGAGATCTTCACCCGCCGGGATCGCGCGGGCTCGAGCGGAGAGCAGCTGATGCTCAGCTGAGATCTGGTTCGCCCTGTTCGTCCTCATCGTCGCCGGCTACCTGATCCTCGACGGCTTCGACATGGGCGTCGGGATGCTGATGATCCCGATGGGCAAGAACGACGACGAGCGGCGGACGATGCTCAACAGCATCGGCCCGATCTGGGACGGCAACGAGGTCTGGCTGGTGATCGCGGGCGGCGTGCTGTTCGCGCGTGTTCCCGCTCGTCTACGCCTCGCTGTTCTCGGGCTTCTACCTCGCGTTCATGCTCGTGCTGTTCGTGATGATCCTGCGCACGGTCGCGATGGAGTTCCGGAGCAAGGAGCCGTCGCCGCGCTGGCGCTCGTTCTGGGACATGGTGTTCGCGCTCGCCTCGACGGGGCTGGCGTTCCTGCTCGGCGTGGCGTTCGGCGACGTCCTGTCGGGGGTGCCGCTGGACGCGAACGGCAACATGTCGGTCTCGCTGATCGGGCTGCTCAAGCCGGTCCCGCTGCTGGTCGGGCGCGACGACGGTCGCGATGTTCGCGATGCACGGGAGCCTGTACCTCGTCCAGAAGACCGAGGGCGATCTCCAGGCCCGGATCCGGCGCGGCGGTGCCGCGGCTGATCGCGGCCTTCTTCGTGCTCAACACGGTCGTCGTGATCGGGATGCTGCTCTCCCGGGACCAGATCACGACCAACTACGTCGACGACATCTGGCCCGTCATCTTCCCGGCGGCAGCCCTGGTGGCCATCCTGATGGCCTACCGGTTCGTGCGCCAGGGACGCGAGTTCGCGGCGTTCCTCGGGTCGGCCGCGACGATCGCCCTGCTCGTCATCTCGGGCGCGGTGGGCATGTTCCCGAACCTCATCGTCTCGACCACCGACCGCGCGTACAACCTGACGATCTACAACGCCGCCGTCGGCGGACAACACGCTCGTCGTCTGCCTGATCTTCGCCGTGATCGGGATCCCGTTCATCCTGGCCTACACCGCCGGCGTGTACTACTTCTTCCGAGGCAAGACCACGGTCGACTCGCACGGCTACTGAGGCCGTCGCGGGGACGCTCGCCCGATCCGGCCGACGGTTCGCACGCAGCGGTGTCGGCGCGTCCCGAGACGCGGCTGCTCGCGCTCGATCGGGCGGCCGGCAGGCTCCTGGCGACCGGCGTGGCCGTCGCCGTCGGCGCCGCGATCGCGTCGATGGCCTTCGCGATCGTCCTGGCGCTCGCGATCGCGGGCACGGCGGGCGTCGCCGGCCCGGGGACCGGGGACCAGGCGCCCGACACCGGCGTCGCTGCTGGCCGCCCTCGTCGGGGATCGTCGTGCTCCGCGGCCTGCTCGGCGGCGCGGGCGAGGCCCTGGCGGGGCGGGCGGCCGTCCACCTGGTCGGGACCGTCCGGGAGCGGGTGACCGCCCACCTCCTCGAGCTCGGACCCGCCTACGCGACCGGCGAACAGAGCGGCGAGGTCGCGTCGGCGCTCGTCGACGGCACCGAGGCCATCGAGGCGTGGGTGCGGTCGTTCCGGCCGGCGGCGCTGCTCGCCGGCATCGTCCCCGTCCTCGTCTTCGTGGTCGTCGCGATCATCGACCCGCCGTCCGCGCTCGTCCTCCTGGTCACGGGACCGGTGCTGGTCCTGCTCCTCGGCCTGATCGGCTCGCGGGTCGGTCCGGCGACGGCCGCACGCGCCGCCGACCTGCGCTGGATGCAGGGCTACTTCGCCGACATGCTCCGCGGCCTCGCCACGCTGCGGGCGTACGGCCGGAGCCGCGAGCAGGTCGACCGGATCCGCGAGATCGGCCTGCGCTACGGCGACGCGACGATGCGCGTGCTGCGGACGGCGTTCCAGGCGAGCCTCGTGCTCGAGTGGGGCGCGGCGGTGGCGATCGCGCTTCATCGCCGTCGAGCTGAGCCTGCGC
Source organism: uncultured Chloroflexia bacterium (assembly GCA_963774695.1). Classification (GTDB taxonomy): domain Bacteria; phylum Chloroflexota; class Limnocylindria; order Limnocylindrales; family CSP1-4; genus CAIXZV01. Next base: position 254,172 of record CAVZFY010000003.1, read on the forward strand.
CTGATGACCGGCGGGATCGCGTTCCTGCCGACGCTGGCCGTGCTCGATCCTCGCCCCCGAGTTCTTCATGCCGCTCCGTCGCCTGGCCGCGAACTACCACGAGGGCGCCGCCGGTCGCGAGGCGGCGGCCCGGATCATGGCGATCCTCGACGCGCCGGCGCCGCGGCCGGCCGAGCGCCCCGCGCGCGTCGGCGACCCGCCGATCCGGCGCTCGGCGACATCGTGCTCGAGGGCGTCACCGTCGCCTACCCGGGACGACCCGAGCCGGCCCTCGCGGGCGTCGACCTCGTGCTCGCGGCGCGGACGGCGGACCGCGATCGTCGGCGCCTCGGGTGCGGGCAAGTCGACCCTCGCCGGGCTCCTGCTCCGGTTCCTCGAGCCCAGACGCCGGGCGGATCACCGTCGGCGGCCGGGACCTCGCGACGATCGACGCGGCGGCGTGGCGGTCGCGCATCGCCTACGTCCCCCAGGCGCCGCACCTGTTCCACGGCACCGTCGCCGACAACATCCGGCTCGCCCGACCCGATGCGACCGACGAGCAGGTGATCGCGGGCCGCGCGCGAGGCCGACGCCGCCGGCCTTCATCGACGACCTGCCCGACGGCTACGCGACCGCGATCGGCGAGGACGGCGTCCGACTCAGCGGCGGCCAGCGCCAGCGGATCGCCATCGCCCGCGCCTTCCTGCGCGACGCCGACCTCGTCGTCCTCGACGAGCCCACCGCCCACCTCGACCCCGACGCGGAGGCCGCGGTCGCCGCGGCGATCGACCGCCTGGGCCGAGGGCAGGACCGTCGTCGTGATCACGCATCGGGACTCGCTGGTCGCCGGCGCCGACACGGTCATCGAGCTGAACGCCGGGCGGGTCGTCCGATGACGCTGCGGCGCGTGCTCGGGCTCGCCGCCAGCCGGCCGTGGTGGCTCCTGTTCGGCGGAGCGGTCGCAGCCGTCGCGGTCGTCGCCAACGTCGGCGCTCGTCGCGGTGTCCGCGTACCTGATCAGCCGCGCCCAGACCACCTCCAACGTCGCCGACCTCGCCCTGGCGATCACGGCCGTCCGCGTGCTGGCGATCGGGCGCTCCGTCGCGCGGTACGTCGAGCGGATCGTGGTCCACGCCGGCACGTTCCGGGTGCTCGCGGACCTGCGCTCGTGGTTCTTCGCCTCGATCGAGCCGCTCGCGCCCGCGCGCCTGCGCTCCGTGCGCTCGGGCGACCTGCTCGCGCGGATCACCGCCGACGTCGGCACGCTCGAGGAGGCGTTCGCGGGCGTCGCCGTGCCGCCGGTCGCCGCCGCCGCGGCGCTCGCGTTCGCCGCCGTCCTCCTCGGCGCGATCGACCCGACCGCCGGCGTGCTGCTGCTCGTGTTCGCGCTCGTTCGGCCGGCCTCGTCGTCCCGTCGGTCGTCCGCGCGCCTCTCGCGGCGCCCGCGCGCGAGCCGGATCGCCACCGGTCGCTCGCGACGGCCCTCGCGCTCGACGGGGTCCGCGGCGTCGCCGACCTGGCGGCGCTCGATCGCGAGGGCGCGCACCGCGCCGCGTTCCTGTCGGGCGTCCGGCGCGATGGACGGCGTGACGGCGCGGCTGACGACGATCCGGGCGGGCGCGACCGGTCGCTGCCTCGCGTGCTGACCGGCGCGATGCGCGATCGTCGTGCTCTGGGTCGGCATCGCCGCCGTGCGCGGCGGGTCGGTTCCGCCCGTGCTCCTCGCGACGCTCCCGCTCGCCGCGATCGCGGCGTTCGAGGCCGTCGGGCCGCTCGCGGCCGCCGTCCAGCGGCTGGACGCGACGGAGGCCGCGGGCGCGCGCCTGTTCGAGCTCGTCGACGTCGCGCCCGCGGTGGTCGATCCCGCGTCGCCGGCCGCGCCCCCGTCATCGGGTGCCGTCGGCCTGGACGTCCGTCACCTCCGGTTCGCCTACGACGCCGGCGGGCGGGATGTCATCGACGACCTGTCGTTCTCCGATCGCGCCCGGCGGCCGGCTCGCGATCGTCGGCCCGAGCGGCGCCGGCAAGTCGACGCTGGTCCAGCTGCTGCTCCGGTTCGAGTCGTATGCCGCCGGCGAGATCCGGCTGGGCGGCCGCGACGTGCGGGAGCTCGCCGCGGACGACGTCCGGGCGATGCTCGGCGGTCGCGCTCCAGCGCGTCGACCTGTTCGACGCGTCGATCCGCGACAACCTGGCGCTCGCCGATGCGGACCTGACCGACGAGCAGGCCCGGGCCGCCCTCGAGGCCGCCCAGCTCGCGTCGTTCGTGGACTCGCTGCCCGACGGCGACGCGACCCGGATCGGCGAGGACGGGCTGCGTCTCTCCGGCGGCGAGCGACGCCGGCTGGCGATCGCGCGCGCGATCGTCCGCGACGCCCCGATCCTCGTCCTCGACGAGCCGACGGCCGACCTCGACGCCGCCACCGAGGCCCGGCTGTGGGCATCGCTCGAACCGGTGATGGCCGGCCGGACGACGCTCGTGCTGACCCACCGTCCGCCGCCCGGCTGGGATCCGGCGGCCGTGCTCACGATCCGCGACGGCCGGAACGCCGAAAACGGCTGACGCCCCCAGAACGAAGGGGCGCCAGCCGTAGGGTCGGCGGTTGTCCGGAGCTAGTAGGTCCGGGCGGGATCCGTCGAGGGCTGCTTCACCTGGTCGGCGGTGTCGTCGACCGCGTGCTTGATGTCGTCGCCGGCGTTGCCGAGGTCCTTGCGGATCTCGTCGCCCGCGTTGGCGATCTTCTCGCTGGTATCCGTGCCGTCGACGCCGCGCACGGCCTTCTTGGTCTCGACCTCGGCGTCGCGGCCGGCCTTCTTGATGTCGTCCATGGTTCTGACTCCTTGCTCGGGTTCGGGGCAAGCCCCCGATGTGCTGGAGCGTCGGTGCTGGATCATTTCGTTGCGCTCACGCGCACGACCGCCCGGCTTGCGATCCCCTTGCGCGACGGAAGAGCGACCCGGGCCGCGAGTGGCTGGGCGGACCGTCGGCCTAGCGGGCCGGCCCCGCCGCCGCGATCGCCAGCAGGTCGTCGACCGATCCCCGCGCCGGCGACACGTTCTCGAGCCACCACGTGGCCCCGGCGGCCTCGAAGTCAGCCGGCCCGAACCCGCCGAGCCCCGCCTGGCCGTACACCGCGACGTCGAACGGGGTCCCCTCGAGGCCGGCGGCGCGCCGTTCCTCGTGGGCCATCTCCACCTTGCCGGCGAGCTCGTCCGGCGTCATCCCGAGCGAGACCCCGTCGCCCGCGACCGTGACCGCGATCCAGCCGTCCCAGCGCGCGGCGCGCCGGATCCCGCCCGGCCGGAAGGCGCCCATCCAGATCGGCGGCCGGGGCCGCTGCGCGGGTCGCGGCCCGATGCCGACGCCGTCGACCCGGAAGTCGGGGCCCGGGCTGGTCACGGTCTCGCCCCGCAGGAACCCGTCGAGGATCACGGCTGCCTCGTCCATCCGGGCCACCCGGACGGCGGACGTCCAGTCCTCGCCGAACGCCGTGTAGTCCGGCTCGTCGCCGCCGGCCCCGATGCCCAGCACGAGCCGCCCGTTGCTCAGCAGGTCGAGCGTGGCCGCCGCCTGCGCCACGAGCTGCGGCCGCCGCCGCGGCAGCACGATCACCGACGCCAGGAGCGCGAGCCGCTCGGTCGCGGCGGCCACGCCCGCGAGCGCGACGAAGGGATCGGCGGCGACGGTGTCCATCGCCAGGCCGAGCGTGTCCCAGGTGCTGAAGCCGTCCCAGCCGGCGGCCTCGGCGCGCTCGGCCAGCCGGACCAGGACGCGGGGGTCGGACAGCTCGCCCAGCGGGGCGACGTCGAGGGCATATCGCATGGGGTGACGGTACGCCGTCGGGCGCCGCGGATCTCGACGCCGGATCAGGCGGGGCCGCGAGGTCCCGGCGCGGGAAGCGCCACAGGCCGTAGGCCACGGCGACCGCGAACACGCCGAGGAGCACGATCAGGTCCCGGGGCTCCCCCTGCCCGCCGAGGATCGCGAACGGCCGGAGGTAGTGGAAGGGCGAGTAGGGCTGCACGACCTCGGCGTCCGGCCACAGCTGTCCGAGGATCTCGAGCACGTACCCGAGCAGCACGACGGCCAGGGCGATCGCGATGGCCGGCCCGACCCGGTCGAACGACGCGGAGGCGGCCAGCGAGATGCCGGCCAGCGCGGCGAGCAGCAGGACCGTGTTCAGGAACAGGAACCCCTCGTGGCCGGCATCGAGCTGGCCGGTCAGGCCGTAGGCCGCCGAGCCGATGACCGTCCCCACCAGCGCCGCGGCGGACGTGACGATCGCGATGCCGAGGATGGCGACGAGCAGGGTGACGAACACCGACCGCCTCGAGACCGGACGGGCGAGCAGCACCTCGAGGGTGCCGCCCTGCCGCTCGCCGGCGATCGCGATCGCCGCGAAGCCGACGGGATAGACGACCTGCAGCGCGATGGCGATCGGGTGCCCGACGCCGAGGGCGATCGCCGCGTCGAGGCCGAAGACGCTCGATCCGAGGAGGCGAAGGAACGACTGCGGAACGATCCCCGACTGGATGAGCGACTCCATCTGGCGGCCGAAGGTCGCGTAGATGATCGGCATCAGGGACGACCAGGCCGCGAGGGCGACCGCGATCACGACGACCCGCGTGCGCTGGGCACGCCACGTCTGACGCAGGAGCGGGCCGTTGATCATGCCGGCCCCGCGTCGTCCGCATACAGCTCGAGGAAGGCGTCCTCGAGCCGGGCGGGCTCGATCAGCAGGTCGATGACCGCGTGCGACGCGATCGCCGTCAGGAGCGGCTTCGGGTCGCCCTCGAGGTCGCACGTGAGGCGCGACCCGTCGACCGCGATGGCGGACACGCCCGGCACGGCCGCGAGGTCGGGCGGGTCGCCCTCGAACTGCAGCTCGACGCGCCGCTTGCGGCGGGCGAGGAGCGCGGCGACGTCCTCGTTGGCGACGAGCCGGCCCGCTCGCACGACGGCCACGCGATCGCACACGCGCTCGACCTCGGACAGCACGTGCGACGAGAACAGCACCGTCCGGCCGGCCGCCCGGAGGTCCTCGAGGATGGCGTAGAACGCGCGCTGCATGAGCGGGTCGAGGCCCTCGGACGGCTCGTCGAGGATCGCGAGCGCCGGGTCATGCTGGAGCGCCTGGACGATCCCGAGCTTCTGGCGCATGCCGCGCGAGTAGTCGCGGATCGGCCGGCGGAGGGTCCGGGCATCGAGCTCCAGGCGATCGCACAGCGCCGCGCGCCTGACGGAGGGACGCCCGGCGAGGTCGGCGAGGTCGTCGAGGTGGCGCTCGCCCGTCAGCCCGTCGTGGAACGCGATCCCGCCGGGCAGGTAGCCGACGTCGGCGCGGATGGCGACCGACTCCGTGACGATGTCCCGCCCGAGCACCTGCGCCTCGGCCGGCCGTCGGATGCAGGAACCCGAGCAGCAGCCGGATGAACGTGCTCTTGCCGGCGCCGTTGGGTCCCAGGAACCCGAACACCTCGCCGGCGCGGACGTCGAGCGTGACGTCGTTCAGCGCGGCGATCACGGCGCCGCGGTGCCGCAGCCCGCCGCCGTAGTGCTTGGTCAGCCCGCTCGTCGAGATCGCGGGCGCCGTCGGGGCGATGGCCATGCCGCAAGGCTACGTCGGGCCGGCCCGGACGGGCGCCGTGCGGGCCGTCAACGCGGCGGCGCGAGCCGGGTACGATCGATCCGATGCTGTACCGCGCCGACCCCTGGCTCCACGTGATCGCCGGCTGCATGTCGTCGGGCAAGACCGACGAGCTGCTGCGCCTCCTGCGGCGTGCCGAGATCGCCCGGCGGCGGATCCTGCTCGTCCGCCCCGACGTCGACGATCGCACCCCCGGCGAGTACGCCGAGAGCCGCAGCAAGGCGCGCTACCCGTCGGTGCAGGTCCCGCGCGGTGCCCCGGTCGGGATCCTGTCGCTCGCGCGCGAGCGCGACGTCGACCTCGTCGGCATCGAGGAGGCGCAGTTCTTCGAGGACAGCCTCATCCAGGTCGCCGAGACGCTCCGCCAGAGCGGTCGCCACGTCATCGCGAGCGGCCTCAACACGGACTTCGCGGGCCGCCCGTTCGGCCCGATGCCGGAGCTCCTGGCGCTCGCGGACGAGATCACGATGCTGAGCGCGATCTGCGTCGTCTGCGGCGAGACCGCGACGCGCACCCAGCGCCTCGTGGGCGGCAGGCCCGCGGCGATCGACGACCCGCTCATCGTCATCGGCGGCTTCGACTCCCCGGCGATCGAGACGTACGAGGCGCGCTGCCTCCGCCACCACGAGGTCTCGCCCGCCGGTTCGGCGCGCGGCGTCATCGAGAACGACGGCTGAGGGGCCGGCGCGTCATCCACAGGTTGTCCACGACGCCCGGGAATCGTGGACAACTCCCCGGCCGGGCCGACCACATTCGTGGACAAGCCGATTGTCGTGACCGGGGCCGCGCCGATATCGTTCGATCTGCCCGAAGGGGCCGGTGGTACTGACGCCGGGTCGATGAGCGATCATCGGACCGGGTCCCCGGACCGCCGCCACGATGGCCGCAAGGCTGACGAGGTGGCTGGAGCACGGGGCCGCTGCGGCAAGGCCGAGCTTGCTCGGCAGGGTCGCGGGCGTGACAGTACGGTACGGTTCCTTCGGGCGCTTTCGTGTGCGCCGCACCCCGGAACCCGTCATGCCCAAGCTCTCCGCAGGCGTCCTCCTCTATCGCCGCGCCGGCGAGGGTGTCGAGGTGCTCGTCGCGCACCCGGGCGGACCGATCTGGGCGCGCCGGGACACCGGGGCCTGGTCGCTCCCCAAGGGCGCGCCGCTCGACACCGAGCTCGACCTGCTCGAGACCGCCCGCCGCGAGTTCGAGGAGGAGACCGGCCACGAGCCCCCGGCCGGCCCGACCATCGACCTGGGTGAGGTGCGCATGCGCTCGGGCAAGGTCGTCCACGCCTGGGCGATCGAGGGCGACCTCGATCCGAAGCGGCTCCGGAGCATGGAGGCCGAGATCGAGTGGCCGCCGCGGAGCGGCCAGGTGCTGCTCGTCCCCGAGATCGACCGGGTGGCGTGGGTCGGACCGGGCGAGGCGCGCCGGCGGCTCAATCCGGCGCAGGCCACCTTCGTCGACCGGCTGCTCCAGGTGCTCGCGCGGGACGGCTGAGATGTATCGTCGGGCGGGCCGGCACCCCTGCCGGCCGGCGAAGGAGGCGACCCCCGATGCTTGGTGAGTTCAAGGCCTTCCTGACCAAGTCGAACGCACTGGCGCTGGCGATCGGCGTGATCATCGGCGCCGCCCTCGGTGCCGTCGTCAACTCGCTGGTCAACGACATCATCATGCCGCCCATCGGCTACCTGCTCGGCGGCGTCAACTTCGACGACCTCGCGTGGGTCCTCAAGCCCGCCGTCATCGGCGACCCCGCGACGGAGGTCGCGATCCGCTGGGGCGCGTTCCTCCAGACGGTGATCACGTTCGTCATCATCGCGTTCGTCGTGTTCTGGATCGCCCGGCTGCTGATCCGCGAGCCGGCTCCCGCGGACCCCGAGCCGTCCGACGAGGCGAAGCTGCTGGCCGAGATCCGCGACGAGCTCCGCGCCCGCAAGGTCTGACGCGCGGGGCGCGAGCGCTCGAACCGGTGATCCTCCCCAAGGTCCGGGACCCGCGGTTCATCACCGTGCGTCGCGGCGGGACGCTCGAGGACGACGATCATCGCCGGCTCGCGCTGTGGGCGGCCGACTGCGCGGAGCACGTCCTGCCCTTCTTCGAGCAGGCGCGGCCGGACGACGAACGGCCACGCCGGGCGATCGACCTCGGGCGTGCTGGGCGCGGGGCGAGATCCCGTGGGCGGAGGCTCGCACCGCGGCCGGCCATGCGAACGCCGCGGCCCGGGACCTGCGCGGCGCGCCTCGGCATGCGGCGTACGCGGCCGGCCAGGCCGCCGCGGTGGGTCACGTGGCGGCCCACGAGCTGGGTGCGCGGCCTATGCGATCAGGGCGGCGAAAGCGGCTGCGCCGGAGGACGACCGGGAGGCGGCCGGCCGCCTGGAGTGCCGGTGGCAACGCGACCGGCTGGTCCCCGAGATCCGCGACCTCGTGCTCGACGACCAGCGGCTGCGCAACGAGCTGTGCTGGTTCGTGTTCGACTGCTGACGCGGCTCGCCGCAGCGGCCAGCGATGGCGATGACTGACGCGCCCGTTCGCGCCGAGAGCCGCCCCACCTGCACGGCGGCGCGGCTCTCGCGTTCCCCCCGCGATCCGGTCGGTAACCCGCCGGGTCGGGGTCCGGTACTCCCCCCGCGAGGTACCGGTCCGCGCGGATCATAGCCGACGGCGGACGGACTTGTCACTGGTTTATTGACTTGTCAGTGCGGGAAGCTCCCACCGGCCGCGTCGGCGAGTGCGACCGCGGCGCTGGCCAGGCTGAGGCCGGCAGCCAACGCGATCGAGAGTGCGACGTGCAGACGGCGCATGGATCCACCTCGATGGTCGCGGATCGGAGGTCCGGCCGGGTGGTCGTTCCTTGCCTCCGCCGCTCCGGCAATGGTAGGCTGCGCGTGTGGCTGGGTCAACTATTAGTCAACACGCGGACCGCCGTCGCCGGTCTGCAGCGACCTCGCCGGAATGGCGTCACGTGCTCGGTTCCGAGCTGCGCGAGCGAGCGGACCCGCCGGGGATTGACCCAGGCAGCGCTCGGCGCTCCCCTCACGCGCGCCTTCGTGTCGGCGGTCGAGCACGGCCGGACGGTCCCCTCGCTCGCCGCGCTCGAGCTGATGCTCCGGCGCATCGACGTCCCGATGTCGGCGTTCTTCGCGCACGTCGAGGCGCGCATGGTCGACCAGGACTTGACCGCGTCGTATGATCCGCGTCGTGGAGACCGTCACCTCTAGGAAGCGCCGCCGGGTCGTGGTCGACCAGCGGGCCCTCGCCCGCGCCATCGGCGGCCGGATCCGCGCCGCGCGCATCGCCGATGGGCATGACCCAGCAGGAGCTCGCGGGCGACCGGTACACGAAGGCCTACGTGAGCGCGCTCGAGCTCGGGCATGCGAAGCCGTCGATGGCCGCGCTCGACTATCTCGCCCCGAGGCTCGGCACCACCTCGGACCGCCTGATCGCGGACCACGCCACGCGCTGGAGCCGGATCGACGCGGACCTCGACCTCGCGTCCGGGCGTCTCGCGGAGGCGGCCGAGGCCTACCAGGACCTCGCGGCCGGTGCGACGGAGAAGGTCACCCGCGGCGAGCTGCTGCTGGGCGCCGCCGAGGCGCTGTGCAAGCTGCATCACGCGCAGGAAGCCTCGCCCCTGCTCATCGAGGCCATCCGCCTGCTCGACGGGTCGGGCCGCCCCGCGGACCAGAAGCGCGCCCAGTACTGGCTCGCCTACGTCCACATGGCGCTCGACGATCCCGAGGAGGCGCGCCGGCTGCTGCTCGAGCTCGTCGGGTCGGATCCGGCGATCGTCGAGGATCCCGACTTCGAGGTCCGGGTCCGGATCGCCCTGGCCCAGGTCGAGACCGAGCACGGCGACCCGGCGCGCGGCTCCCTGTACCTCGAGGAGGCGCGCGACCTCGCGGCCGGCCTCGACCTGCGCAAGCGCGGCGTCTACTTCGACGCCCTGTCCAAGGCGCGGTTCGAGGCCGGCGACACCGAGGGCGCGATCCGCGCGGCGACCGAGGCCCTGGCGCTGTTCCGGGCGTCGGAGCAGGAGGTCCAGGAGGCCCAGCTCGAGAACGCGCTGGCGATGTCGTTCGTGCGGCTCGGCAACCTCGGGCGCGCGGACGAGCTCGCGGCCGAGGCGGTCGCCATCGCCGAGCGGCTCCACCACTACCAGACCCTCGGGCACTACCTCGACACGCAGGCGACGATCCGGCTCGCCCGGGGCGAGTACAGCGCGGCGATCCAGCTCGCGGACCGGTCGCTCGCCCTCGAGGCGGAGCACGGTCCGGTGAACGAGCAGGTCGGCGCCCGGATCACCCGCGCCCAGGCGCTCTCCGCGGCGGGCCGGGACGCCGAGGCCGAGGCTGCCTGGGCCGAGGCCGCGGCGGTTGCGCGACACCTCAGCTCCCCGCTCCGGCGCCGACGGATCTTCGCCGCCTGGGCCGAGTCGCTCGCCGCCCAGGGCCGCCATGCCGAGGCGTACGAGGTGATGCGCCAGGCCCTCTGACGGCCGCGCCTCGCGTGCGGGCCGGCGGGACGCTCGGCGGCACGATGTCGCCAGCCACGGCAGACTACCGGCCGATGAATCAGACGTACCCGACGCCGGCGGGCACCGGCAAGCCTGCCACGCGCCGCCGCGGGATCGGTCCCGCCGCGACGATGGGCCTCGTGCTGTTCGCAGCGCTCGTGGTCGCGGGGATCGTCGGCGCCGGCGCGGCGCTGGCGACCTACGCGTCCGTGAGCTCCGGCCTCCCCGACCCGACCGCGCTCGAGAAGATCGAGCTGCCGCAGCAGTCCATCGTCTACGACCGGACCGGCAAGATCGAGCTCGCCCGCTTCGGCGAGTTCAACCGCCAGGTCGTGACGTTCGACGAGATCCCGCCGGTCCTCGTGGACGCGACGACGGCCGTCGAGGACGGCTCGTTCTGGGACAACGCGGGCTTCGACACGGTGGGCATCGTCGCCGCCGGCATCGACTCGCTGCGCGGCCATCCCCGCGGCGCCTCGACGATCACCCAGCAGCTGGTCCGCCAGCGCCTGCTGTCCGACAACGGTGCGGCGGTGACCGACCTGTCGGCGACCCGCAAGCTGCGCGAGATCATCCAGTCGATCCGCGTGACCGAGACGTACCCGGGCGTCGCCGGCAAGCAGCGGATCATGGCCGCCTACCTCAACCAGAACTACTACGGCAACGAGTCCTACGGCGTGGCCGCGGCGGCGCGGGGCTACTTCGGGATCGACCTCAAGGACCTCACGCTCGCGCAGGCCGCGATCCTGGCCGCCCTCCCGAAGTCGCCCTCGACGTACGACCTCGTGCAGAACGCCGTCCTGGAGTGCCTCGACCCCGGCTCCGATCCCACCGACACCGGCGACACCTGCAAGAACACGCAGCTCGTCGTGCCGGCCGACAGCGCCATCGTCCAGCGCCGCAACGCGGTCCTCGACCTCATGGAGCAGGGCCGCACGCCGCTGACCGGGGACACCTACACCGCGGCCGACTACGAGGCCGCCCGCAACGAGCCCGTCGTCCTCGCCGCCCAGCAGTCGAGCCAGTGGCAGGCGTCGCAGTTCGTGTGGCAGGTCCGCAAGGAGCTGACGACCCAGCTGTGTGGCCCCGATGTCTCGACCTGCGACAGGCTCGAGCAGGGCGGGTTCACGATCACGACCACGCTCGACATGCGCCTCCAGGGCATCGCCGAGAAGTGGGTGAAGGCGGCGACGGTCGTCCCCAACTCGAAGACGCCCAAGGCGACCGCGGCGGCGCTCGGCCTCAAGTACGAGCCCTGGATGAGCAACCTGCGCAGCAAGGACCTGCACAACGGCGCCCTGATCGCGATGGACTACCAGACCGGCGACATCGTGGCCTACGTCGGGTCGGCGAACCCGAACGCGACCAAGGGCACGAAGAAGTTCCAGCCCCACTTCGACGTCCTGGCGAACGGCTGGCGGCAGCCGGGCTCGGCGTTCAAGCCGGTCGTCTACTCGACCGGCATCGCGAACAAGAGCATCACGGCGGCCTCGATGTTCATGGACGTCGTGACGAACTTCGGCGGCGGCTACACGCCCACCGACGCGGACAACCTCGAGCGCGGGCCCGTCCGGATGCGCGACGCGCTGAGCTTCTCGCTCAACATCCCGGCCGTGAAGGCGGGCATCGTCATCGGCAACGACAACATCCAGAAGCAGGCCGAGGCGATGGGGATCCAGTTCCAGAACGGGAAGGTCGACGCGACCGCGGCGTTCCCGCTGGGCGTCGAGGTCGTCCACCCGATCGACCTGATCCGCGCGTACGGCGTGCTCGGCGACAAGGGCAAGCTGGCCGAGCAGACGACGATCATCTCGGTCGTCGACAGCAACGGCGAGCCGGTGATCGACGCGACCGCGCGCCACGAAGCCCGCGCCGGTCCTCGACCCGGGCGCCGCGTACATCACGACCGACATCCTCGCCGGCAACACGAACCCCAAGAAGAACCCGTTCTGGGGCCAGTTCGCGGTCATGGACGGCGCCAAGCGCCGGCCGGCCACCCTCAAGACCGGGACGAGCAACGAGGCGCGGGACCTGAACGCCTACGGCTTCATCGGCTCGCCCGACGCCAGCGAGCGCAAGTCCGGCGAGTACGCGCTGGCCGTCGGCGCCTGGAACGGCAACTCCGACAACTCGCTCGTCAGCTCGCCCTCGTCGCCCCTGTTCTCGATCGACGTCACGACGTACGTCTGGCAGGGGTTCATGGAGGAGGCGACCAAGGGCTGGTCGATCAACGGGTTCGGCGGGCCGCCGGACAACATCGAGCGCGCGTCCGTCGACCCGTGGACGGGGCTCGCTCGCGAGCGCGGGCGGGCCGTCGGTCGACGAGATCTTCATCGTCGGGACCAAGCCGACGAGCGTGCTGCCGACCGACCAGCGATGCGGCGTCGCGGTCCTGAGCAACGCCGGGTTCGAGGACGAGCACGCCGTCTGGCTGGCGGCGGACCACGGCTGGCTGACGCGCGCGCAGCATGGCCCGGGCACCCGCGGCGGCCCCCAGGACACGCGGACCGCCTACTTCTACAACGGCCTCTACACGCCGTACGGCAGGTCGTGGGGCGCGATCGTCGGCGGTCCGGGCTGCGCGACCCCGAGCCCGAGCCCCTCGTCGTCGATCGATCCGTGTGCGCTCCCGATCGGGTCGGCCGACCCGTCGCTGCTGCCGTCGATCGACCCCGCGCTCTGCCCCTCGCCGTCCGCGTCGGCCCCGCCGACCGAGCCGCCCGTCGACACCCCGCCGCCGACGGCCGAGCCGACGCCGGAGCCGACACCCGAGCCCACCCCGGAGCCGACGCCCGAGCCGACGCCGGAGCCGACGCCCGGACCATCGGTCGAACCGGCCGCTTCGTAGCGCCGGCGGACACGCGCGTCTCAGCATCTTCTCAGGGATCCGGCCTATGATCCGCCGGCCACGATCGGTCGGAGGGACCGGTCGGGTGCCCCATCGTCGACCTGTCACCGTTCGTACAACGCGGAGATGCACGTGTCGTATCGCGTTTCCGGCACCACCCGCCGGCTTCGCCCGGCGGCCAGGGCCGCCCTGCTCATCGGCCTCATCGGCACCATCGCCGGGCCGCTCGCGCCAGCGCGCGACCGCCGCCGGCGGCCTGACCGTCACGACGCCGTTCCCGGCGGTCGTGGCCGAGCCGGGCTCCACGGCGTCGTTCAACCTCACGCTGACGGTCCCCACCGCCGAGCGCGTCGACCTCAAGACCGGCGGCGTGCCCGACGGCTGGACCGCCCGGTTCCGCGGAGGCGGCCTCACCATCGACGGCGCCTTCGTCGAGCCCAAGGCCCCGCCGACCATCACCCTCGACGTCGAGATCCCCACCGGCGCGCCGGCCTCGAGCAACACGATCACCGTCACGGCGACGGGCGGCGGCCAGACCGACGTCCTGCCGATCTCGATCCGGGTCGCCGACGCCGCCGCGGGCGACGTGACGCTCACGGCCGACTTCGCGTCCCTCAAGGGTCCCTCGACCACGACCTTCACGTACAACCTGACGCTGCACAACGAGACCTCGGCCGAGATCACGTTCACGATGGACAGCGCCGGGCCCGATGGCTGGACGGTCGCGGCCAAGCCCGCCGGCCAGGCCCAGGCGACCAGCACGACGGTGGCCGCCGGCAGCACCGGCTCGATCACCGTGACCGCGACGCCCCCGACGGACGTCACGGCCGGGTCCTTCCCGATCAAGGCCGGCGTCAGCGGCGGCACCAAGACCGCGACCATCGACCTCGAGGCCGTGATCACCGGCACGTACACCATGACCCTCTCGACGCCCGACCAGGTCCTCTCGACGACGGCCAACGCGGGATCCGAGAAGGACTTCCAGCTGACGGTGTCGAACACCGGCAGCGCGCCGGTCACGAACGTCACGATGTCCGCCACCGCGCCGACCAGCTGGAAGGTCGACTTCGATCCGGCCACGATCCCGTCGATCGACGCGGGCCAGACGACCAACGTCACCGCCCACATCACGCCGACCAGCGACGCGATCGCCGGCGACTACGAGATGACCATCACCGGCAAGGCCACCGAGGCCAGCGACGACGTGTCGATCCGGGTGCGCGTCGAGACGCCGCAGTTCTGGTGGATCGTCGGGGTGGTGCTGATCGTGGCCGTGTTCGCGGGCCTCTACTGGGTCTTCCGGAAGTACGGTCGGCGGTAGGGACATGACCGACGAGCGGACGCCCCCGTCCGACGGAGGTCGGGGAATCAGGCCGCGCCGGACCCGCCCGAGGCCCACCGCGGGCCTCGGCGCGACGACGCGGCCGGCCGGCGAGCCCGGCACGACCGGCAGCACCGGCACGACCGCAACGGACGCCGCCACCGCAACGGACGCCGCGCCGCGCGAGCGCCGTCGTCGCACGGTGGCCGCAGGTCCTCGCCGAGGTCCCCGAGGACGCCGTCATCGTCGCCCGGCGGCTGACCAAGCAGTACGGCGACTTCACCGCGGTCGACTCGCTCGACCTGACGATCCACGCCGGCGAGGTCTTCGGGCTCCTGGGGCCCAACGGCGCCGGCAAGACGACGACCGTGCTGATGCTGCTCGGGCTGACCGAGCCGACCCGCGGCATCGTCCGCGTCGTCGGGCCTGGATCCCGACCCGCGAGCCCCTCGCGATCAAGCGCAAGGTCGGGTACCTGCCCGACAACGTCGGCTTCTACGGCGGCCTCACGGGCCGCGAGAACCTGCGCTACACCGCCAAGCTCAACGGCATCCCCCGCTCCATCGCCGAGGCCCGGATCGATGAGCTGCTCCACGAGGTCCGCCTCGAGGACGCCGCCGACCGCAAGTCCGAGACGTACTCCCGCGGCATGCGCCAGCGCCTCGGCATCGCCGACGCCCTGGTCAAGGAGCCCACGGTCCTGATCCTCGACGAGCCGACGATCGCCATCGACCCGTCGGGCGTGGAGGAGCTGCTCGCGCATGCTCCGCCGGCTCGTGAAGGAGCGCAACCTCACGGTCCTGCTCTCGTCGCACATCCTGGGCCAGGTCCAGTCCCTGTGCGATCGCGTCGGGTTCTTCGCCCAGGGCAAGCTCGTGGCCGCGGGCCCGCTCGACGAGCTGGCGCGGGGCACGGACCAGCGGATCGACCTCGAGGTCGCGATCGACGGCGATCCGGCCGCCATCGACCCGGTCGCGCGCGCCGTCCCCGGCGTGCGTGCCGTGGAGCCCGACCCGCGCGACGAGCGGCTGCGGATCGTGACGGCGCAGAGCGACGTCGCGGCGGCCCTCGCGACGGCCCTCGGGGCCGCCGGCCTGTCCATCGTCCACCTGCGGCGACGCGGCTCGGACCTGCTCGAGCTGTATCGCCGATACGTGCCGGAGGCCTCCGATGGCCACATCCGCTGAGTCCCGCGCGAACGCGTCGCGCTCGGCCCGCCGCTCGGAGCGCGCGCCCTCGGGCGGCTGGCGCACGATCGCCGGCAAGGAGTTCGCCGACCACCTGGGCAGCGTCCGGTTCTTCGTCCTGCTCGTCGTGATCGCGATCGCCGCGATCGTGCCGCTGTACTTCATCTCCACCGACATCAGCAACTCGGCGCCGCAGCTCGCCGGCTCGCCGGCCGTGTTCCTGGCGCTGTTCGTCGTCGGGTCCCAGAGCGTGGGCGGCGTGACCACCGTCGCGTTCGCGGCCATGCTCGTCCCGCTCGTCGGGATCGCCTTCGGCTTCGACGGCATCAACAGCGAGCGCAGCCAGGGCACGCTCTCGCGGCTGCTCGCCCAGCCGATCCATCGCGACGACGTCGTCAACGGCAAGTTCGCCGCGGGCATCGCGGTGATCGCCGTGATGCTCGGCGCCCTCGTGGTGCTCGTCACCGCGCTCGGCATCGTCCGGCTCGGGATCATCCCGGACCCCGAGGAGCTCGCCCGCGTCTTCGCGTGGCTCCTGGCGACCGTCCTCTACGCGTCGTTCTGGCTGGCCTTCGCCCTGCTGCTGTCCGTCGTGATCCGTGGCGCCGCCTCGGCCGCCCTGGTCGGCTTCGGCAGCTGGCTCGCGCTGATCCTGTTCGGCCAGTTCCTGCTGCCGATCGTCGCCAACACGCTGTTCCCGTCCAACACGTCGGGCACGGCCAACGACTACTTCGCCTCGACGACGGCCCAGCAGGCGTTCCTCCGGATCTCGCCCGCGACGCTGTACCAGGACATCGTGACCGCGCTCATGAACCCGAGCACCAAGAGCGTGCTCGGCGTCGGCAACCTCGGGCAGTACGTGAGCTCCCAGGAGCAGCTGCCGACGCTGCTGACCCTCGACCAGAGCATCCTCATCGTCTGGCCGCAGATCGTGATCCTCACGGCCCTGACGGTCGCGATGTTCGCCCTCGCCTACGTGCTGTTCCTGCGCCAGGAGGTCCGTGCATAGCGCGCGGCGGGAGCAGCTCGCGGGCCGAAATCGTCACTTGGACCGATACTGCGGGCATGAGCGAGGTCCCGCCGGTCAGGATGGTCCAGCCCGAACGGGCTGAGACACCGGCGACGCGCGGCCCGGGCACCCTGCCGCGCGGGCTCGCGGCGATCTCGGGCATCGTCGCCGCCGTCGCGGCGCTCGGCGTCGGGGAGCTGTTCGCCGGCCTGATCGCCGGGGTCCCCTCGCCGATCGCGGCCGTCGGGTCCGCGGTCATCGACTTCGCGCCGCCCGGGTCCAAGGACTTCATGGTGTCGCTGTTCGGCACCAACGACAAGACGGCCCTCACCGTGGTCGTGGTCGCCGTCGTCGTGCTGGTCGGGGCGCTGGTCGGGCTGCTCGCGCGGCGGTCCTACGGCCTCGCGCTGGCCGTGATCCTCGGGTTCGTCGGGGTCGGGCTGCTCGCGTCGCTGCGCGTCGCCGGCAACTCGATGACGCTCGTGCTGGTCTCGGCCGCGCTCCAGGCCGGCGTGGCGATCTTCGTCCTGGACGCGCTGCTCACCGCTGCCCGTGCCGCCGGTCGCGACGACGATCGGATCGCCGGTCCCAACACGGCGCGTCGCTCGTTCCTCGTCCGTGCCGGCGCCCTCGGCGCCCTGGCGGTCTTCGGCGGCTGGTTCGGGCGAAGCATGCTCGAGGGGCGCGCGGCCCAGGTGACGGCCGCGGTCACCGAGATCCCGCCGCCGACGGTCCCCGCCGCGATCCCGGGCCCGGACGCCTCGTTCGCGATCGACGGCCTGACGCCACTGATCGTGCCCAACGACGAGTTCTACCGGATCGACACGGCGCTGATCACCCCGGCGGTCGGGCTCGACGGCTGGACGTTGCGCGTGTTCGGGATGGTCGACAAGGAGATCTCGCTCACGTTCGCCGACCTGGTGCAGCTGCCGCTCGTCGAGCAATACGTGACGATCGCGTGCGTGAGCAACGAGGTGGGCGGCAACCTCGTCGGCAACACGAAGTGGACGGGCGTCCGCCTCGCGGACGTGCTCGAGATGGCTGGCGTCCAGCCCGGCGCGACGCAGATCGTCCCCCGTTCGGTCGACGGCTGGACGGCCGGCTTTCCGACCGCCTGGATCAACGACCCGAGCCACCCGCGCGAGGCGATGATCGCCGTCGAGATGGACGGCGTGCCGCTGCCCGCCGAGCACGGGTTCCCCGCTCGCCTGATCGTCCCCGGCCTGTACGGCTACGTGTCGGCGACCAAGTGGCTGGCCGAGATCGAGCTCACGACCCTCGAGTCGTTCGACGCCTACTGGGTGCCGCGCGGCTGGGCGAAGCTGGGCCCGATCCTCACGCAGTCGCGGATCGACGTGCCGCCGTCCGGATCGACCGTGAAGGCCGGCATCGTGCCGGTCGCCGGCGTCGCGTGGGCGCCGGATCGCGGGATCTCCAAGGTCGAGATCTCGGTCGATGGCGGCGACTGGCAGGCGGCCACCCTCGCGACCGAGATCGGGCCGCAGACGTGGGTGCAGTGGAAGGTGCCGTGGCAGGCGACGACCGGCCAGCACGTCATCGAGGTCCGGGCGACCGACGGCACCGGCGAGGTGCAGACGGCGCTGGTCTCGCCGCCCCCGCCCGACGGGGCCCGCGGCCACCACCAGATCGCCGTCCAGGTCAGCTGAGCCAGCGTTCGAGCCATCCGCACGCATCCGGTACGCTCGACGCCGATGACACGACGCCGCTACCTCTTCGACACGCCCGACCGATTCGTCGCGGGCACCGTGGGCGAACCCGGGAATCGCACCTTCTTCCTGCAGGCGCGCGACGGATCGCGCGTGATCTCGGTCGCCCTCGAGAAGGTCCAGATCGCCGCCTTGATCCAGCGCCTGGACGAGCTGCTCGACGAGCTCGAGCGGCGGGGCATCGAGGGCGCCGGCACGCTCGAGGCGTTCGACGGGGACCCGGCGCCGCTCGACGAGCCCATCAACGAGGCCTTCCGCGCCGGGACGCTGTCGCTCGGCTGGGACACCTCCGACGACCTCGTGCTCCTCGAGGCCCGTGAGCAGACCGGGGACGAAGGCGACGACGACGAGGAAGAGGTCGACGACGACGCCGACGAGGGGCCGGACCTCATGCGGGTCCGGATCACGGCGCTCGCGGCACGCGCGTTCGTCGGACGGGCGCTGCGCGTGCTCGCGGCGGGCCGGCCGCCGTGCCCCCTGTGCGGGCAGCCGCTCGACCCGCAGGGGCACCTCTGCCCGCGCCGCAACGGCCACCGGCTGAACTAGGGACGGAGCTGGCGCCGGCCGTGGACGATCCGGACGACCTCGAGGCGCTCGCGCGGGCGTGGAGCGGCTGGCTGCCCGCCGGCGAGGCCGAGGACGCCGAGGGCGCGAGGCGCGGCGACGACGACGCGGCCGACGACGATGACGACGCCGGTGGGTCGAGCTCCGTCGAGGACCTCGGCCTGCCGATGCCGGTGCTGCCCGAGGACGTCGCGCTCGAGCTCCTCGCCGAAGGCGAGCTCTCGGTCGTTGGCCGGCTCTGGGCGTCGAGCAACAACGCGCTGCTGTGCCTGGTGACGCGTCCGTGCCCCGATCCGGCGCCGGACCTCGTCGCCGCGTGCATCTACAAGCCGGTCATGGGCGAGCGGCCGCTGGACGACTTCCCCGACGGGACGCTGGCACGCCGTGAGGTCGCCGCCTTCGAGACGTCGCGCGCCGGCGGCTTCGGGATCGTCCCGCCGACCGTGCTCCGGGACGGGCCGTTCGGCGAGGGCATGGTCCAGCTGTGGATCAGGACCGACGACACGGTCGATCCCGTGGCCCTCGTGATCGACGAGGACCAGCGGCTGCGGTCGATCGCCGTCTTCGACGCCGCGGTCAACAACACCGACCGCAAGGCCGGCCACCTGCTGCCGGTGCCCGGCGGGCACGTCTACGGCGTCGATCACGGCGTCACGTTCTCGCCCGTGCCGAAGCTCCGGACGGTGCTCTGGGCGTGGCGCGGCGAGCCGTTCCGCCCCGACGAGCTCGAGTCGCTCCGGCGCCTGCGCGCGTGCCTGGACGACGACCTCGGGGAGCGGCTGCGCCGGCTCCTCGCGCCGGTCGAGGTCTCGGCCACCATCCGCCGAATCGATCGCCTGATCGAGACCGGCGTGTTCCCGCAGCCGGACCCGCGGCGCCCCGCGCTCCCGTGGCCGCCCGTCTGATCCGGCCCGCCGGGCGCCGGGCCGCAAGGGTCCTGCCCCGATCGGGTGAGTTGACAGGAACGCCGATCCAGACGATGATTCCTGCATCGCCCGATGCCACGCGGCCACCTGGTCGTCGCCGAACACGCGAAACGATCGCCGCGCCGGGCCCAACTTGATCGCCGCTCCGGCCTCCGTATGAGACCGGCCGTTGGAGCGGCAAGGCGCAAGTCCCAACCCGACGCGCGCCCGGAAAGGAATCTCTGTTCATGCTTTCACGCGCCACCACGAATGCCGTGGCGTACCGCGCCAGCTCGATGCGACGCATGCGTCGCCGGGCCGTCGCGTCCAACAAGCTCTACTGCGCCACGAACGGCTGCACGAGCTATCTCGTCGTCGATGAGCTCGGCGGCGTCGCCTACTGCGAGATCTGCGGCTACACCCGCCGACTCAACTAGATCCGTCCGCGGCCCGGGCGGCGCGACGACGACCCACGGTCGCCATCGACGCCGCATCATCGACCTCCACAGCGCGACCTCCATGGCGGGGCCGCCGGTAACGGAGGCGTCGATGACGGGCAGGACCCTGGACCGATCCCGGCTCGACCGCCTGATGGCGGACGAGACCGCGGCCTTCGAGCAGGCGAACCCCCGGTCCCGCGAGCTGTTCGAGCGGGCCAAGGGCTCGCTCCTCGACGGCGTCCCGATGAACTGGATGATCCGCTGGGCCGGCCCGTTCCCGCTCTTCGTGGACGAGGCCACCGGCGCCCGGTTCCGCGACGTCGACGGCCACGAGTACGTCGACTTCTGCCTCGGTGACACCGGGGCGATGGCCGGCCACGGCCCCTCCCCCACGATCGCCGCCGTCGAGCGCCAGCTCCGCCGCGGGATCACCCACATGCTCCCGACCGAGGACGCGATCGTCGCGGCCGACGAGCTCCGGCGCCGGTTCGGGCTGCGGTACTGGCAGTTCACGCTCACGGCCACCGACGCCAACCGGTTCGCGATCCGGCTCGCCCGGCACGTCACCGGCCGGTCGAAGATCCTCGTCCACAACCACAACTACCACGGCTCGGTCGACGAGACGTTCGCCTGGATCGCGCCCGACGGCGGCGTCGTCGCCCGCGCGCGGCAACCTCGGCGCGCCCGTGCCGCCGTCCGAGACCACGCGCGTCGTCGAGATCAACGACCTCGACGCCCTCGACCGCGAGCTCGCGCCACGGCGACGTCGCCGTCGCGCTCATCGAGCCGGCCCTCACCAACGTCGGCATCGTCCTCCCCGACCCCGGCTACCACGCCGCGCGTCCGCGAGCTGACGCGCAAGCACGGCACGCTCCTGATCATCGACGAGACCCACACGATCTGCGCCGGTCCGGGCGGCTACACGGCGGCCTACGGCCTCGAGCCCGACATCCTCACGATCGGCAAGACGATCGGCGGCGGGATCCCGGCCGGCGCCTACGCGCTTCACCGAGGAGCTCGGCGAGCGGATCGCCGCGAGCATCCCCGAGGAGGACGCGGACGTCGGCGGCGTCGGCGGCACGCTGGCCGGCAACGCGCTGTCGCACGGCCGCCATCCGCGCCACGCTGACCGAGGTCCTGACCGACGAGGCGTTCGCGCGCATGCTCCCGCTCGGCGAGCGATGGGCGGCGGGCGTCGACGGCGTCATCCGCCACTGGGACCTCCCGTGGCACGTGGCCCGGCTCGGCGCCCGCGCCGAGTACCACTTCATGCCCGCGCCGCCGCGCAACGGCTCCGAGCAGTGGGCGAACATGGACCCCGACCTCGAGCGGTTCCTCCACCTCTGGGCGATGAACCGCGGCGTGCTGATGACGCCGTTCCACAACATGGCGCTGATGTCGCCCGCGACGACGGCCGCCGACGTCGACCGCCACACCGCGGTCTTCCGCGAGGCCGTGGAGGCCCTGTTCGGGCCGGCGTGATGGCCGACGATCCCCTGCCGCGGAAGCGGCTGCGGCCCGCCGTCGTGCTGGCGATCGTGCTCGATGTCGTCGTGATCGTCGTCGCGCTGGTCGCGCTCGCGAACGGCTTCTCGCCGATCGTGCTCGCGTTCGCCGCGATCCTCGCCATGGCCCCGTGGGCCTCGATCATCGACCAGGGCGAGGGCCGCGCACGGAAAGCCGCTCGAGGGTCGACGCTCGCGATTGCGCCGAAGGGCCCAGGCGATCAGTCGGCTCGGTCCAGACGCGGGCAGGCTCGGGCCGCAGCCGCGGCTGCCGAGCCACCAGCGGCGCTCGCGGACGAGCTCGTCGCCCAGCTGCTCGTCGATCGACTCGCGGGGCACGAAGCCGCGTGCCGCGTAGAACGTCTCGCCCGCGTCGTTCCCGATGAGCACGTCCGCGACGATCGGCAGGTCCGGATGGGCCGCCGTGATCGCGGCCAGCGCCGCCGTCCCGAGACCCAGCCCGCGTCGCCCCGGGTCCGCGTAGATCGCGACGAGCGTCACCCGGTCGGGCTCGATCGCGGTCTCCGCGAACAGCGCCGCGACGCCGTCCGCCTCCCCGATCCACGTCTCGTGGCGCTCGATGCGGAGGTCGACGCGATCCTCGGAGTAGGCGCGCTCCAGGAACCATTCGATCGTCTCGTCGCGCAGCAGGCCCCGGTACGTCGCCCACCACGCGTCGTGCGCGATCCGCCGGATGGCCGGCGCGTCCGAGGCCGTCGCGCGGCGCACGCGGATCTCCGGCTCGGGCGTCGGTCGCGCGGCCGGTCACCGGGCGTCGCGATGCGTCGAGGCGGGCGAGCTCCTCGACGACGTCGAGCGGGCGGCGATGCTGGCGATCGGTCGGGGCCTCGGCATTGAGGCGGGCGATCGCGGCGTTGATCTCGATGACCACGGCTTCGAGCGCGGCCCGGTCGCGCTGGCTGGCACTCGCGAGCGGGCGGCACGCGCCAGGATCGTGTCCCGACGATCGAACAGCCGCCGGACCTCCTTGTCGGCCTCGATCCACGGCGGCGCGGCGCCGGCGTTGCGGAGCATGCGGTAGGCCAGCGCCCAGTCGCCGGCGGCCGAGTCGTCCTCCATCGGCAGGCGCTCGCCCTGGTACGGCAGCTCGTCGAACGCGCCCTCCTCCATCGCCTCGCGCAGCTGCCGCTCGACGAGGCTCTCCCACGTCGGGCCGACCTGGCGGCGACCTTCGGCGTCGAGGCGGCTCGCGGGACGGCGATCGGACGGGCGACCGGGCTGCACCATGGGCCAAACGATAGCGAAAACGGGACCGTCGGCTGCCCGCGGGGGTACGAACGCGGCATGCGAAACGCTCGCTTCCGGCGGCGCGACGCGGCTATGGTCGCCGTGTCGGGGGCGGTCCGAAGGAGCGCGGTTGGCAGTCGCCATCAAGGTCGTGGGCCAGGCGTCGAGGCGCGGCGTGATTCCGCGCCTGCCGGCGCCCGACAAGCTGCTGGGCGACATCCGCGACTGGGTCTCGACCGAGTACGAGCCGTACGTCCGCTCGGCACGCGTCCTCACGCCCGAGACCGGACCCGAGCTCCACCTCGACCTCCACCCGGCCGCCGACCCGATCGTGCTCACCGCCGACGCCGAGGGCCGCGTCGTCGCGACCGCCGACTCGTCGAACGCCGGGCCCGGCTACCACACGTTCATGGGCCGCGTGCTCGACCGCGTCGGCGACGAGCTCGGGATCATGTGGTCGCACGACCACGTGCCGCGACCCGTCGGCGCGCAAGGCCGCGTGGGTCGGCAGCAAGGAGCCGCTCGCCAACCGGGCCGACGCGGAGAAGGACCACGTGGCGCTGCTCGGCCACGTCATCGCCCGCGCCGGGGAACAGCGCCGGCGCGGCGTCAGCGGCATCCAGATCGGCCTCCAGCCCAACGCCAGGTTCGAGTTCGACGGCCCGATCGCGACGCCGCTCGGCCCGCGCGACGACGCCTGGCTGGCCCGCGCCGAGCGCGACGCGTGGGCCGCGGCCGACATCCGGCCCTGGTGGTTCGACGCGACCGACGCCCGGTACCTGCTCCAGCGCGCGCTCGTGATCCTGTGGACCGAGATCCGCTGGCGACCGGCTGGCGACGACGCCGAGAAGGCCGCCATCGACGAGGCGCTCATCGCTCCTGCGCAAGGCGCTGCCGAGCGACGCGTCGCTCGCCTACCCGTGGCGCGAGTGGGCCGAGCTGATCACGCTGCGCGGCATCCCCGATCCGATCGGCGAGCGGGTCTTCCGCCAGGCGGAGAAGGTCGATCGGGGGTTGCCGCTCATCGGGTACCGGCGGCGACCCGTGACGATCACCCACGAGGGCTGGACGCTCCAGGTCCCGGGATCGTTCGGCGAGCAGCGGACGGCCGACGAGTGGCGGGGCGAGGAGCGCGGCCGGCAGGTGACGCTCGCGGCGACGGAGACGCGGACGACGAACGGGATGCCGATGTCGGCCGAGTGGTTCATGTCGAGCGTCGTCGGCGACCTCGGGGAGGGCGTGCTGCGCCACGAGGACGGCGGGCTCGTCGGGCGGGCGCGGGTGACGTCGGACGCGAGCTCCGGGCTCGAGGTGGCCGTGCTCGAGGGGTTCTCCGCGGTGACCGGGAGCGGCGCGGCGATCCGGGTCGCGTTCGCGAGCCCCGACGACTGGCAGTGGGCCGTCGGCCTGTGGAGGTCGCTCCGGCCGGCCTGAGCGCCGTGACACGCGAGCTGGCACGACCGCCCCGTAGGATGGGCGGAGATGCAACTGATCGACGGACGACCCGTCTACGCCGCCACCGACCTCGTCGGGTTCCTCGCCTGCGACCACCGGCTCGAGCTGGAGCGCGCCGCCCTCGCGGGCCTCGTGGCGAAGCCGATCCGGAACGACCCCTCGATCGACCTCGTGGCCAAGCGCGGCATCGAGCACGAGCTCCGGTACCTCGAGGACCTGCGCGAGCAGGGCCGGCGCGTCGTCGAGATCGACAAGGACGGCTCGGCCGTCGCGCCGCTCGACGTCGCTGGGCGAGCCGGTGCCTCGCGACGCCGGCGCCGAGCTGCGAGCCGCGGCCGAGGAGACGATCGCGGCGATGCGCGGCGGGGCGGACGTCGTGTACCAGGCGACCTTCTTCGACGGGACCTGGCGCGGCCACGCGGACTTCCTGCTCCGGCGCAGCCACGACGCCGGCGAGCCGGACTCCGCGCTCGGGCCGTGGCACTACGAGGTCGCGGACACCAAGCTCGCCCGCCACGTCAAGGCGTCGGCGATCCTCCAGATCTGCTCCTACGTCGAGCAGCTCGACGGCCGTCCAGGGCCAGCAGCCGGAGTACCTCTACGTCGTCCTCGGCGGTCGCGAACGGCCGACGGACCAGCTCCGGGTCGACGACTACATGGCGTACTACCGCCGCGTGAAGGCGGAGTTCGAGGCGGCGGTCGGCCTGGACGGGGAATCGGCCAGGCCGGTCGCCTACCCGCCCGTCGGCACGTACCCCGAGCCGGTGGAGCACTGCGACGTCTGCCGCTGGAGCGCGATGTGCCGGATCCGGCGGCGCGACGACGACGACCTGAGCCTGGTGGCGGGCGCGGGCAGCCGGCCGCGGCGCGCGCTCAAGGCGCGCGGGATCCCGACGCGACGCGGGCTCGCCGGCCTCGAGCTGCCGATGGCGGAGCCGCTCGATGGCGTCGGCGGCGCCGCGCTGGCCCGGATCCGCGAGCAGGCCAGGATCCAGGTCGAGTCCGAGGACGCGCACGAGGTCCTCTGGGAGCTCCTGCCGCTCGATCGTGACGCCGCCGGCGCGCCGGTCGCCGACCGCGGCCTGCTCGTCCTGCCGGAGCCGAGCCCGGGCGACCTGTTCCTCGACCTCGAGGGCGACCCGTTCGCGCTCGACGACGGCGTCGACTACCTGTTCGGCATCCTCGAGCCGCGCCTGGAGGAAGACGGCCGATGGGCCGCCGCCGGCGGCGACCCCGGTCCGAAGTTCCACGCGATCTGGAGCCTCGACGCGACGGGCTCGTCACCTGGGCGTCCGAGAAGGCCGCCTTCGAGCGGACGATCGACCTGATCATGGAGCGCTGGGCGGCCGACCCGGCGATGCACGTCTACCACTACGCGGCGTACGAGCGGACCGCGCTCGGCCGGCTCTCCCAGCGCCACGGCACGCGCGAGGAGGAGGTCGACCGCCTGCTCCGCGGCCGGGTGCTGGTCGACCTGTTCCGCGCCGTCCGCCAGGGCATCCTGGCCGGCGTCGAGAGCTACTCGATCAAGCGGATCGAGCCGCTGTACGCGCTCAAGCGCGAGATCGACCTCAAGGACGCCGGCAGCAGCATCGTGGCGTTCGAGACGTGGCTCGAGATGGGCCCCGACGCGCCGGTCGCGGACGCCGCGGCGATCCTGGCCGGCATCGAGGACTACAACCGCGACGACGTCGTGAGCAACTGGCGCCTCCGCGACTGGCTGGAGGAGCGCCGGCGGGACCTCGAGGCCCGCGAGGGCCCGCTCGCGCGGCCGGCGCTCGACGACGGCGCCGCCACGAAGGAGCTCACCGATCGCGAGCGGGAGATCGCGGAGCTGTCGGCGCGTCCTCACGGTCGACGACCCGGACGACCCGGTTCTCCGCGCGCAACGGCCGGAGGCCGCCGGACGCTGGCTCCTCGCCCAGCTCCTCACCTGGCACCGGCGCGAGGACAAGTCGGCCTGGTGGCGGTTCTACGAGCTGATGGGCAAGACCGACGATGAGCTGATCGCCGAGCGGGAGCCGATCGGCGGCCTGCAGCTGGTCGATTCGTGGCAGGTCAAGAGCTCGATCCACTACAAGCTCACCGTTCCCGCCGCAGGACCACCGGATCGGCGAGGACAGCTCGATCAAGGATCCGGTGACCGGCGCGTCGGCGGGCTCCGTCGTGGCGGTCGACGACGCGGCGAGGACGATCACGATCTCCCGGGGCCTGGCCCGAGCCGGCGATCCCCTCCCGCGTTCGATCGTCCCGCAGGGGATCGTGCCGAGCAAGGAGCTCGCCGAGAGCCTCCTGCGGACGGGCCACTGGGTCGCCGAGCACGGGCTGGGCGAGGTCGACCCGGACGACCCGAGTGTCGCGGGCATGGCCGCGGTCCGCGCGCTGCTCCTGCGCCGGCCGCCCGACGCCGGGCAGGCACCGGCCGCACCGCTGCGGCGAGCCGGGCGAGTCGGCGCTCGACGCCGCGACGCGGATCGTGGCCGAGGCCGGCGTCGGCATCCTGCCGATCCAGGGGCCGCCGGGCTCCGGCAAGACGTACACCGGCGCCCGGGTGATCGTCGACCTGGTGCGGCGCGGCAAGCGGGTCGGCGTCGTCGCGAACAGCCACAAGGTCATCGGCAAGGTGCTCGACGAGGTGGCGAGCGGCGGCCATCGAGGACCCGGACCGCGTGCTGACCGTGCGCATCGGCCAGAAGCCGAAGGGCGGTGAGCCGCCGACCCACGCGGCCGCCACGGTGCTCAAGGACAACGCCGACATCGGCCAGGCGCTGCGGGCGCACACGGTCGACGTCGTCGGCGCCGTCGCGTGGACGTGGTCGCGAGCGGAGTTCGCGCAGCCCGAGCCCGCCCTCGACGTGCTGGTCGTCGACGAGGCGGGGCAGATGAGCCTGGCCAACGTCGTCGCCTGCGCACCCGCCGCGCGGATGATCGTGCTCCTCGGCGATCCGCAGCAGCTGGACCAGCCGACCCAGGGCGTCGCACCCGCCGGGCGCGGAGCAGAGCGCGCTGTCGCACCTGCTCGCGGATCCCGCGTACCTGCGACCGGACCGGCCCACGATCAAGCCCGAGGAGGGCCTGTTCCTCGAGCAGACCTGGCGGCTCCACCCCGACGTCTGCGAGTTCACGTCGGACGCCTTCTACGCGGGCCGCCTGCGATCGGTCGAGGGGCTCGAGCAGCAGCGGGTCATCGTCGGCGGAGTCGGACCGCACACCCGGGGCGATCGCCGGAGGCACGGGCCTGCGGTACCTCCCGGTGGCCCACGCGGGCAACACGACCGACTCCGACGAGGAGGCGCAGGCGATCGCCGCGATCGTCTCGGACCTCGTTACCGGCGGGACGCAGTGGATCGACCGCCACGGCGTCGCGCACCCGGTCACCGTGGACGACATCGTCATCGTCGCGCCGTACAACGCCCACGTCGGGGCCATCGAGCGGGCGTGCGCGGCCGTCGGCCTGCCGCGGGTCTTCGCCGGGACCGTGGACAAGTTCCAGGGCCAGGAGGCGCCGATCAGCATCTACGCGCTCGGCACGTCGGCGCCCGAGGACGCCCCGCGCGGGATGGAGTTCCTCTACTCGCTCAACCGGCTGAACGTGGCCACGTCGCGGGCCAGGTGCGTCGCGACGATCGTGATGTCACCCGCCCTCGTCCGCGTCGCCTGCCACACGCCCCGCCAGATGCGCCTCGCCAACGGCCTGTGCCTCGCCGTCGAGGCGGCACGCGACGACGACGGTCAGGGGCACCGACGGGTCCGCCCCGCCGCCGAGGCACCGCCACTGGTCCTGTTTCCCGCACCTGGGCGACGCGGCCGCGCCGGGCTGACGACCGGGCGGTCAGCCCGCCGCCCAGCTCCCGGGTCACCCACTCGGCGAAGATCCGGGCGCAGGCCTCGACCTCGTCGAGCGGGACGGATTCGTCGGCCGCAGTGCGCCACGCGCACGTCGCCCGGCCCGAACACGACGCACGGCGTGTCGCCGACGCCGATGAACAGGCGCATGTCGCAGCCGTACGGGACGCCGATGGCGCGCGGCTCCCGGCCCGTCGCCGCCACCGAGGCCGCCGCGAGGCTCGCGACCAGCGGGTGCCCGGCCGGAACGGACGATGACGCGAACCGCGCCCCGGTGATCTCCACCGTGGCCGGATGGTCGCGCAGGAAATCGTCGGCCGCACAGGCGGCCTCGATGCACGCCCGGAGCTCGGCCTCGGCATCGGCCGGCGACTGCCCGAGGCGGACGCCGTAGCGGCCGTCGGCGGTGACCCGGTCCATGACGGTCGAGGCCCACTCGCCGCCCGCGACGATCCCGACGATCGTCGGGTACGGGAGCCCGAGCGCCGTCATCAGCGGCTGCGTCTCGGCGGCGTTTCGTCGCGCCTCGTCGACCTCGAGGGCACCCAGCAAGCGTCTGGAGGTTCGCCAGGGCGGAGACACCCTCCGTTCGCCGGCTCGCGTGGGCCGCCCGGCCGGGCACGGTGAGCCGGAACGTGATCGCGCCCGCATGCGCGACGACGACGTCGAGGCCCGACGGCTCGGCGATCACGGCCATGTCGCCGGTCGCGCCGGCACGGATCGCCGCGAGCGTCCCCTGGCCGCCGTCCTCCTCGGACGGGACGAACGCCACGATCAGCTCGCCGTCGAGGGCCGCGAGCGTCCCGGCGTCGCGCAGGGCGCGCAGCGCAGCCAGGATCGCCGCCACGCCGCCCTTCATGTCGCAGGCGCCGCGCCCGTAGAGCCGGCCCGTCGCGGACCTCGCGCGCCCCACGGGTCGACCGTCCACGTCGCCGAGATCGCCGGGCGGCACGACGTCGACGTGTCCCGACAGCACGAGCCGCCGGCCGCCCGCTCGCCCGACCCGGCCGATGACCACCGGCAGCGTCGAGCGCGGCACCTCCTCGCCGGGCCACGCCGGATCGTCGCGGATGGCCGCGGGATCCGGGTGGAAGACCTCCACCGTGAGCCCGAGCGCTTCGAGCCGGTCCGCGAGCACCGCGGCGACCCTGCCCTCGTCTCCGGTCACGCTCGGCATCCGGACGAGCGCCTCGAGGTCGGCGCGCAGCGTCGCCGCGTCCACGCGATCGGCCGCCCGCGCGGCGGTCATCGCGCGGTCATCCCGCGGTCACCCGCGCAGGATCGGGCGCGTCAGGCAGGTCACGCCGCCCGAGCCGTTCTCCCCGACCTCGCCCAGCGGGATCGCGTGGACCTCGCAGCCCGCCGCCTCGAGGCCGCGCCGCGTGCCGTCGTTGCCCTCGGCCACGATCACGACCCCGGGCCTGACCGCGAGGACGTTGCAGCCGAGCGTCGCGTACTCGGCCTCGGGCACCTCGACCAGCCGGATGCCGAGCTCGGCGAGCAGCGCGTGGAGGCCCGCCGGGAGCAGCGGGAGGAACACGACCGCGATGTCGTCCGCGACCGGCGAGATCACCGACAGCAGGTGGACGAGCTCCGCCGGGCCCTTCCAGTACGGGACGTCGAAGATGCGGGCGTCGCCGCCGACGATCGCGGCGAGCTGGCGCGCACCGTCGTCGTTGGTCCGCAGGGTCCGCCCGATGCACAGCAGGTCCGGGCGGAGCCAGAAGGTGTCGCCGCCCTCGAGGGTGCCCGGACCCTCGATCCGGCCGAGGGTCGGGATGCCCGGCCGCGAGCGTCCACCGTTCGAGGACCTCGGGCTCCCCGGCCCGGTTCGGCTTGCCGGGCCGCAGCGGGATCGCGCCGCCGTCGGCGACCAGGAGCGGATCGAACACGTAGACGAGGTCGGGGTCGTCGGTCTCGGCGTCGAGGACGCGCACCTGCACGCCGAGGCCGTCGAGCGCCGACACGAGGCCGTCGTGCTGGCGCCGCGCGAGGTCGAGGTCGACGGGCCGCAGGAAGCCGTGCGCGGGGTCGTCGAACGCCTGTCCGAACGCGGGACCGGGCGCCTT
Organism: uncultured Chloroflexia bacterium; assembly: GCA_963774695.1. Classification (GTDB taxonomy): domain Bacteria; phylum Chloroflexota; class Limnocylindria; order Limnocylindrales; family CSP1-4; genus CAIXZV01. The sequence continues at coordinate 284,432 of CAVZFY010000003.1, forward strand.
GACCAGCACCTCGCGCAGCGGCGCGGTCATGCTCTGGGCGCCGAAGGTACGGCTGGAGACGTCGGTCATGGAGGCGAGAATACGGCTCCGGGTCGACGCTCCGCGCCGATTCACGGCAGGATGGGGACCGCCGGGCGGCTCCGGCACCCAACGACGCAGCGCAGGGAAGACCGATTTGATGACGACCGCGATCGCGCCCCGCCGGCTCCGCCGCACCGTGCTCGCAGGCGCGATGCTCGCCGGCACCGTCCTCGCCGCCGTCATGCCGACGGCCGCGTCCGCCATCGTCCGGCCCGTGCCGCTCGTCGACGGAACGGTGGCGCCCGCCGTCTCCTCGAGCTCGATCAAGCTCACCCCGGTCGCGAGCGGGCTGTCCAGCCCCGTGCTCATCACGAGCGCGCGCGACGGCACCGGCCGCATGTTCATCGTCGAGCAGACCGGCAGGATCCTCGTGCTCGACAACGGCACCGTCCTGTCGACGCCGCTGCTCGACATCAGCGGCTCGGTGTCGAAGGGCGGCGAGCAGGGCCTCCTGGGCCTCGCGTTCCACCCGAACTTCAAGAGCAACCACAAGTTCTACGTCGACTTCACGAACACGAGCGGCAACACGGTCGTCCGCGAGTACCGGACGTCGACCTCGAACCCCAACCGCGTGGCCGCGGGCTCGGGCCGCAACCTGCTCCACGTCAACCAGCCGTTCTCCAACCACAACGGCGGCAACCTCGTGTTCGGCCCCGACCACCTGCCTGTACATCGGGATGGGCGACGGCGGCTCGATGCCGGCGACCCCGGCAACCGGGCCCAGAGCAAGAACACGCTGCTGGGCAAGATGCTCCGGATCAACGTCAACGGCCGGACCGGCATCCAAGGCCTACGCGATCCCGAAGTCGAACCCGTACGTCGGCAAGCCCGGGCGCAACGAGATCTACCAGCGCGGCCTGCGCAACCCGTGGCGCTTCTCGTTCGACCGGGCGACCGGCCGGCTGTGGATCGGCGACGTCGGCCAGGGCGGCTGGGAGGAGATCGACCGCGGCGGCCGCGCCGGCACCAACTGGGGCTGGCGCCAGATGGAGGGCTACCACTGCTACAACCCGTCGTCGGGCTGCAGCACGATCGGGCAAGGCGCTGCCGGTGCTGAACTACACGCACGTCGAGCGGCCGCTGCGCGGTCACGGGCGGCTACGTGTATCGCGGCAGCAACATCCCCGCGCTGAGGGGCTGGTACGTCTTCGGCGACTACTGCAGCGGCGAGATCTGGGCGATCCCGTCGACCGCGGGCGCGCACGCATCGAAGACGCTCCTGCGCAACACGAGCTTCCAGATCAGCTCGTTCGGCGAGAGCGCCGGCGGCGAGCTGTACGTGGTCGACCTCGGCGGCACGATCTACCGGATCGACCACGCCTGATCGCGGGTCTACGATCCGCGCATGACGGGCTACGCGGCGTTCGGACGCGTCGAACGAGGCCGGATGCGCGAACCGGATCCGCTGGTCGCCGTGGGACGCGGACGCCACGTTCGTCGAGTCCGCGCAGATCGATGACGGGGCATCGCGGCCCATCGCCCGGCCCGACGGCCTCGTCGCGCGGCTCGTCGCGGCTGCGCGAGGCGTGGGCGATGACGACGTTCTACCTGTTCGACCCCGACAGCTGGCGCTGACGCCTCAGCCGAGCGGGGCGCCGAACCGCGCGGCGTCGGTGGCCGCGGCGACGTCCGCCGAGCGCGGGATCCGCCTCGCCCAGGACCAGCGCGGCGACGTGGCGCGCGGACGCCGGACCGGTCGAGATCCCCCACGGCCCGTGGCCGGCGGCGATGAACAGGCGATCGATGCCGGGCACGGCGCCGACCAGCGGACGCCCGTCGAGCGCGAGCGGCCGGGCGCAGGCGCGCAGCCCGCGCGTCGGCGAGCCGTCGATCGCCGGCAGGTAGCGGGCGCCGCCGGCCCGGATCCGCGGCTCGTAGTCGCGCGGGTCGGGCTCGAACGGGAGGAACGTCGAGCCGAGCGACGTCCGGCCGTCCGCCGTCACGAGGCTGAAGCCGGTGGCCCCGCCCTCGTCCTCGGCCAGGCCGCCGTCGGGCTCGATCGCGGCGTCGATGTCCGCCTCCTCGAGGACGTGGCGCGGCGGCGCCTCGAGCTCCAGCTCGACGATCACGCCCCAGAACGGCAGGATCGGGCGCCAGGCGCCCGGTCGGGTCCACGACCTCGGGCGACCACGGGCCGGCGGTGACCACGACCGCGCCCGGCCTCGACGAGGCCATCCGACGTGACGACGCCGATCGCCCTCGCGCCCGAGCGCGCGACCCTGGCCGTCGACGCCCTCACGGATCCGGGCGCCACGCCGCTGCGCGAGCGCCGGCGAACGCGCGGCTCGCGGACGCCGGGGCGACCGGGAACCCGATGTCGAGGCGCACGGCCGCGAGGCCGTCGGCGAGGCCGGGCTCGAGGCGGCGCAGGTCGTCGGGTCCGACGATACGCGGCGCCGGAAGTCGGGGTTGCCGACGGCGATCGCGGCGGCCTGCGCCGCGGAGCGCGTCCTCGTCCGAGCCGAGGGTCAGGATCCCCGCCGGCTCGGCGCCGAGCCGGAAGTCGCGGCCGGGCGCGTCCGCCGGCAGCTCGGCGGCGACCTCGTCGACGAGCGTCCGATAGCGCGCGAGCGTCTCGCGATAGAGCGCACCGAGGACCGGGTCCGCCGGGTACCACACGACGCCCGAGTTGCGGCCCGAGGCGCCGGCCGCGACCGTCCCGCGCTCGTAGAGCGTCGACCCGCGCGCCGCGACCCGCCAGCTCGGCCGCGAGCGCCGTCCCGACGATCCCGCGCGCCGATGATCGCGACGTCCGGCGCCGGTCGCGCGCTCATGCGCCGCGCGGCGATCTCGCGCAGCTCGCCGACCAGCCGGTCGACCTCGGCCGCCGTGTTGTAGTGGGTCAGGCCGATCCGCAGCACGCCCTCGGGCTCGAGGCCGAGGCGCCCGATCGGCCCGACGGCGTAGAAGTCGCCCCACCAGGTCGCGATCCCCCGCTTGCCGAGCGCCACCGAGGCGGCCTCCGCGGAGACGCCGTCGAGCGTGATCGCCGCGGTCGGCGTTCGTTCCGCGAATCGCGAACGATCCGCGATGCCCCAGAGCCGCAGGCCCGGGATCGCCTCGAGGCCGTCGAGGAGGCGGCCGAACAGCGGCATCTCGTACGCGCGGATCGCCGCCATCCCGGCATGCGCCTCGAGCCGCCGCCCGCTCATGCCCGGGAACTGCGCCGGCGAACGACGCCCCGAAGCGCCGCCCGACCTCGGCGATGTACTCGACCGCCGCCAGCGACCCGGCGATCCCCTCGTGGTTGAGCGTCCCGGTCTCGAACCGGTCGTAGGCCGGGATCAGCTTGTACGTCGGCAGCGCGTCGAGGACCTCGGCGCGGCCGTAGAGCACGCCGACGTGCGGCCCGAAGAACTTGTAGACCGAGCAGGCGAGGAAGTCGGTGCCGACGGCCTGGACGTCGATCGGGAGGTGGGGCGCGGCGTGGACGGCGTCGACGTAGGTCAGCGCCCCCGCCTCGTGGGCGCGCCGGACGAGCTCGGCGACCGGGTTGATCGAGCCGACGGCGTTGGACGCCCAGCCGAACGCGACGAGCTTCGGGCGGTCGTGGAGGGCCGCGTCGAACGCCTCGACGTCGAGCGTCACGTCGTCCGGCCGGATGTCGACGGTCCGGACGGTGATCCCGCGATCCGCGGCGGCGCGACCGCCACGGACCGACGTTCGCCTCGTGGTCGAGGCTCGTGACGACGATCTCGTCGCCGGGCTGGAGCGTCGCCGTGATCGAGCGGGCGACGTGCATCGTCAGCGTCGTCATGTTCGCGCCGAACTTGATCTCGGACGGGTCGCCGGCGTTGAGCAGGTCGGCCAGGGCCGCATGCGCGTCGTCGAGGACGGCGTCGCTGCGCTCCGAGGTCAGGAACGGCCCGTCGTGGTTCGCGTTCGACTCGCGGTAGTAGCGGCTGACGGCCTCGATCACGGTGTCCGGGACCTGGGTGCCGCCGGGACCGTCGAACAGCGCGACCGGCCGGCCGTCCTGCTCGATGGCGAGGGCGGGGAACCGCGCGCGCAGCGCGTCGACGTCGAACTCGGGCATGCCGGACCTCAGTGGTGATCGTCGCCCGATGCTAGCGCGGGCACAGTAGTTGTATTGTCAACGATCTCGGATCAGGGTAGGATTCCGCCGATGCCGACCGAGATCGCACCCAGCATCGCCGCCCGGGCCGCCGACCCGCGCATGGCGTCGTGGCGCGCCTTCCTCCAGGCGCACGCGCGGCTGACGCGCCGCCTCGACGACGAGCTGCGCGCGGCGCACGGCCTGTCGCTCGGCGAGTACGACGCCCTCGATCCAGCTCGCGGCGGCACCCAGCCGTCGACTGCGGATGAGCGTCCTGGCCGACCGCGTGCTGCTGTCGCGGAGCGGCATCACGCGGCTCGTCGACCGCCTCGTGGCCGACGGGATGGTCGAGCGCTCGACCTGTGTCACCGATGCGCGCGGCGCCGAGGCGGCCCTCACCCGGGCCGGCCTCGACCGGCTGCGCGGCGCCTCGGCCACGCACCTCGACGGCGTCCGGCGCTACTTCCTCGAGGCGATCGACGCCGGCGGACCAGCACGCGATCGAGCGCGGCCTCGGCCGCGTGATCGACGGCCTCGACGATGCGGGCGCGACCTCGACCGCCGACGGGACGACGGGCGGCTGACGACGGATCGCGGCCGCCCCGGAACGGCGCACGGCCGGGTGCTCGCCGGGACGAGCGGCTTCTCCTACGCCTCCTGGGCGCCGCGGTTCTACCCGGCGGGGTCGCGCTCGCGCGACCTCCTCCCCCACTACGCGTCGCGCCTCGCGCGCCTGCGAGCTCAACAACACGTTCTACGCCCGCCCGACGGCCGAGAAGATCGCCGGCTGGTGCGCCGCGACGCCGCCCGAGTTCCGGTTCGTCGTCAAGGCCCAGCGCGGGGCCAGCATCCGGGCGCTGTACGCGGATCCCGCGACGTCCGTCCCGTGGCTGACCGAGACGCTGCCCGGCGTTCGGGGAGCGGCTCGGCGCCGTGCTGTTCCGGGTCCCGGGCGAGGTCAAGCGCCAGGACGACAAGCTCGCCGGGCTGCTCGCGGCCTGGCCGCGGTCGCTGCCGCTGGTCCTCGAGGCGCAGCACGAGTCGTGGCACGTCGACGAGACCTTCGAGGCGCTGCGCGCGGCGGGCGTGGTCCTGTGCACGACCGATCTCGACGACGCCGAGACGCCGCCGGACATCCGGCGCACCGGCCCGTTCCTCTACCTGCGGCTGCGGCGCACGACCTACGACGACGCGGCGCTCGACGCCTGGGCGCGGCGCGTCGCGCCGTTCGTGGACGACGGCCTCGACGCGTACGTCCTGTTCCGCCACGACGAGGACGGCACGAGCGCGATCCACGCGGTCGAGTTCGGGGACCGCGTCGCGCGGGCCCGCGCCGCCGGCTGACCGTCAGGACCCGGCGCGCGATCCCTCGGCCGGCCCGAACACGACGATCAGGCGCAGCGTCTCGGTGATGTCGTGGAACCGGTGCGGGACGCCGGCGGCGACGAACAGCGTGTCGCCCGGGCCCGACGTCGCTGGTCTCGGCACCCGCGGTGAACCGCGACCGCCCCTCGAGCACGACGTAGGCCTCGTCCTCGGTGTGGGGCTGCTGGCGGTCCGACGGCCCCGGCCTCGAGCACGTAGATGCCGAGCGAGAGGTCCGGGACCCGGAGGAACTCGAGGTACGGCTCGCCGGAGGCGGCCTGGCGCCCGGACAGCGCCGCGAGAGGGAAGGCGTCCATGCCGCTACCCTACCGGCAACGATGCGCCCCGTCAGCCCCGCCCGGTCACGCGCCCCGCTCGCCGTCGTCGGCTTCGTCGCGCTCGCGGTCGTCGCCTGCGGCGGCGGGTCGCCGACGCCATCGGCCGTCGCGAGCCCGTCGTCGACTCCGGCAGCGCCGACCGTCTCACCGGCCACGTCCGCCCGCCTCGTCGCCCGCGGCCTCGCCGACCGGGAGCGCAGCCCGCGCTGGACCGCCCCGACCTCGCCGCGGTCAAGGTCGACACCCAGGTCGTCGTCGGCGGCCTCTCGTCGCCGCTGTGGGTCGGCCCCGTGCCCGACGGCAGCGGTCGCGTCGTGGTCGCCGAGCAGGGCGGCACGCTGCGGATGGTCAAGGACGGCCAGCTCCAGGCGACGCCCTACCTCGACATCTCGGACCGGATCGCCGCGGGTGGCGAGCGCGGCCTGCTCGGCGTCGCCTTCCCGCCCGGCTTCGGGACGGAGCACCAGCGGCTCTTCGTCCACTACTCGGACCACAACGGCGACACCACGATCGTGTCCTACGACGCCCCGGCGGGCGCGACGAGCATCGACGCGTCGACCGAGCAGCTCATCCTCCACGAGGCCCAGCCCTATGCCAACCACAACGGCGGCTGGATCGGCTTCGACCCCACCGGGATGCTGCTGATCGCCCTGGGCGACGGCGGCAGCGGCGGCGACCCGGAGAACCGGGCCTCGAACCTGGGCACGATCCTCGGCAAGATGCTCCGGATCGACGTCCTCGGCGCGCCCGCCGGCCAGCCGTACGGGATCCCGGCGGACAACCCGTTCGTCGGCCGGTCGGACGCCCGACCCGGAGATCCTCCACTACGGGCTGCGCAACCCGTTCCGCGACAGCATCGATCCCGCGACCGGGAACCTGTGGATCGGCGACGTCGGGCAGAACGCGTGGGAGGAGGTCGACGTCGCCCCGGCCGAGCGCCCGCGGCCTCGACTTCGGCTGGCGCCGCTGGGAGGGCCGCCACTGCTACGACCCGCCGCAGGGCTGCGATCCGACCGGCGTGACGATGCCGGTCACGGAGTACTCCCACGACCTCGGCTGCGCGATCATCGGCGGCGTCGTCTACCACGGGTCGGCCATCCCGGCGCTGCGCGGCGCGTACCTGTTCTCGGACAACTGCTCCGGGACCCTGTGGGCGATCGACGCCGGGCTCGACGCGCCCGAGCAGGTCCCGATCACGCTCCTCGAGACGCATCGCGCGATCAGCGCGATCGGGGTCGACGACCAGGGCGAGGTCGTCATGACGGACCTCTCCGGCGGCGAGCTGGTGAAGCTGGTCGCCGCCTCCTGAGCCGACGGGACCACCGCCGCCGCCGGCGCCGCTCCGGCGCGTCACCCGGATGCAAGCGCGCGACAGATTCCCTTGACCGGCGCATGATCGTTGGCCGCTCACCATGTGCCGGTGAGCGACCAACCGGCTGGAACGCGCATGCCTTCCATCGAGGTGAACCGACGCCCCCGTGGGGCCGGGCCCCACCGCTGGTCGGCGAGCCATCAGCCTCTCCGCCGCGCCGCGGCGCGCGCCAGGGGACGATCGGGCCCGTCGCTGGTCATCCGCGGCCTGCTGCTGCTGGGGCTGCTCGTCGTGGTCCTCGTCGTGGCCGGCGTCGGGGCCACCGGCCTCGTCGCGGTGAGCTCGATCGCGGCGCTGTCGCAGGACCTGCCCGACCCCCAGGCCCTCTCGACGCTCTCCTTCGACGAGCCGACGCTCGTCTACGACCGGACCGGGAAGGTGCAGCTCGCCCGCTTCGAGCGCGCCTCGCGCCAGGTCGTCGACTACCGCGACATCCCCGAGCTCGTGCTCGACGCGACGACGACGGCCGAGGACCGCACGTTCTGGGCCAACGACGGCTACGACGTCCAGGCGATGGTCGCGGCGGCGATCGAGACGATCCAGGGCGACGGGCGCGGCGCCTCGACGATCACCCAGCAGCTCGTCCGGGCCCGGCTGCTCCCGGCCGACGACATCGCGCCCGGCGCCGACCTCGTGGTGCGCAAGGCGAAGGAGATCATCCAGGCGGCCCGCCTGACCCAGGCGTTCCCCGGCCAGACCGGCAAGCAGCAGATCATCACGGCGTACCTGAACCAGGTGTTCTACGGGCACGACGCGTACGGCATCGCGGCCGCGGCCCAGATCTACTTCGGCATCTCGAAGCTGTCCCAGCTGACGCCGGCCCAGGCCGCGCTGCTCGCCGCCCTCCCCAAGTCGCCGACGAGCCTCGACCCGTACCGCTACGCCGTGCGCAACAAGAAGGGCCAGCTCGTGGTCCCGCAGAGCGCGCCGCCGATGGTCCGCCGCGACTGGATCCTCCAGAACCTCGGCGACTCGCGCTGGACGCACCTGACGCCACAGCAGCTGACGGCGGCCCTGACCGAGCCCGTGATCCTGCGCGGCGACCGGCCGCTGATCTACAAGGCGCCGCAGTTCGTGTGGCAGGTGCGCGGCGAGCTCGAGCAGATCCTGGGCTCGGCCGATGCCGTCGAGACCGGCGGCTACCGCGTCATCACGACGCTCGACTGGCACGCCCAGCAGATCGCCGAGCACCAGCTGGAGGCCGCGGCCGTCGCGCCGAACCTGTCGCCCGTTCGCGCCGCGCGCCTGCTCAAGCGCCTCGGCATCCCCCGCCAGGACCGGGGGTGGATCAACCGCCTGCGCGGCAAGGACCTGCACAACGGGGCGCTCGTCGTCATGGACTACCGGACCGGCGACGTGCGCGCCTATGTCGGCAGCGCGGGCTACTACCTCGACGGCCTCCGGAGCCGCCGGTTCGAGCCCAAGTTCGACGCCGCGGGCGTCGGCTTCCGGCAGCCGGGCTCGGCGTTCAAGCCCGTGCTCTACTCGACGGCGTTCGAGCGCAAGGTGCTGGACCCGGGATCGCTGCTGCTCGACATCACCACGCACTTCAACCGCGCGGAGCACTGGGCGCCCAAGGACGCGGACGGCCTCGAGCGTGGCCCCGTCCTCGTGCGCCAGGCGCTGCAGATGTCGCTCAACATCCCGGCGATCCGGGCCCTCCAGCGCGTCGGCAACGCGGCGGTCGCCGACCAGGCGGCGAAGATGGGCCTCTCCTTCCTGGGCGGCAAGCCGGCCTTCATGGCGGCCGGGCTCGCGGGCGCGCTCGGGACGGTCGAGGTCCGGCCGCTCGACCTCGTCGCCGCCTACGGGACGATCGCGAACGGCGGCGTCCACGAGCCGACGAGGATGATCCTCGAGATCCAGGACCGGGACGGGCAAGGTCGTCTGGCGGGCGCCCGACGCCGGGCAGCGGGCCATGTCCGCGGCCGCCGCCTACCAGGTGACGGACATCCTCAAGGGCAACACGAACCCGTCCGTGAACCCGATCTGGGCGGCCAAGCTCGCGATCCGCAACGGGCCGCACGGCACGCGCCGCCCCGCCGCGGTCAAGACCGGGACGGCCACCGACGCGCGCGACCTGTCCACCTACGGCTATCTCGCGCCGCCGGCGAACCCGAAGGCGCCGGCGCTGGCCATCGGCGTGTGGCTGGGCAACAGCGACCATTCCATGCCGCGCTCGTCGAACCCGGCGATCTCGCTCACCGCCGCCGCGCCGCTGTGGCGATCGGTCGTGCGCCAGCTCACCGCCGGCCAGCCGGTGACGGACTTCGTCCAACCCGGCGGCCTCGTCCGCTCGCGGATCGACGCGTGGTCCGGCGGCGCCCCCGGACCCTGGACGCGGCAGACCCGCACCGAGCTGTTCCGGGTCGGGACGCAGCCGGGCTCGCGCAACGCCATCGATCCCCCGGGCCTCCTCTACAGCCCGTCGTGCGGGACGTGGGCCGTCGACCCGCTCAAGGCGGAGCTCGGCCCGCGATCGTGGGACTCCGACGTCGCCAGCTGGCTCGCCCGCGCGCGGTCCGGCGTCGGGGTCGGCGGTGCCCTCGGCTCGCGGACCGCGTTCTTCTGGGGCCGCACCGGCTGGGGCGGGCCGCTCATCGGCGCCTGCTTCGCTCCCTCGCCGGGCCACGGCAACGGGAATGGCAACGGGCATGGGCACGGCCATGGCCACGGTCACGGGCCGCCCGGACAGGGGCCGCCGGGTGGACCCGGACAGCCGCCTGCCAGCCCGGCCGCCGGGCCGAGGCCGCGTCGCCGGCCCGCCCGCACGATCGCAATGCGGAGTTGATGCCGTCGCCGCCATCTGTCACGCGAGCGCAGGAAGCGCCTTCCTAGGATCTGGGGAGACGACTTCCCGCGAACCTTCAGCCTCGGGGACGCTTGTGACGGGGCGTTCCCACTCCTCTCCGGACGGCCGGGGTCCCCCTCCCCCGGCCGTCCGGTTTTCCTTGTCCCGCCGCGGTGGCCCGGCGCACCGGCACACGATGGTGTTATGCCGCTGTAATGCGTGTGCAAGGTTCCGGGCGCCTTACACTGGCGGGCCCACCCGATAATCAGTGGGAACTTGCAATTCACGCCGCGGCAGCGCCTGTGACGGGGCCTGCCGCGGGCCTCACGCCGCACGGTCCGGTCCCCTCCCGGGTCGTGCGGCGTACTTGTGTCCGGCGCGCGCTCAGCCGGCGACGGCCATGACCACCGCGCACCCGGCCACGGCCGCGAGCGGCGGCACCCTCGCGACGACCAGCATCGCCGTGGCCACCGCCGCGACCACGACCGCGAGCGGCGACGTGAGGGCGGACGTCGCCACGGGCGTGATCAGGGCTGCGGCCAGCACCCCGACGACCGTCGCGTTCACGCCGACCAGCGCCGACGCGATCGCCGGCCGGCCGCGGAGCCAGCCCAGGACGGGCACGGCGGCGAGGACGAGCAGGGCGCCGGGCAGGAAGATCGCGACCGTGGCGATCGCGGAGCCTGCGACGCCGCCCGGGCCGACCGAGGCGACCGCGCCCAGGTAGGCGGCGAACGAGAACAGCGGCCCCGGCATCGCCTGCGCCGCGCCGTAGCCGGCGATGAACTGGTCCGGCGTCACCCAGCCCGGCCGGACCACGCCCGCGTTGAGCAGCGGCAGGACGACGTGCCCGCCGCCGAAGACCAGCGCGCCGGCGCGGACGAAGGCGGCGACGAGCCCGAGGTCGGGGCGGCCGGTGACCGAGGCGAGCACCTGGCTGCCGACGACGACGACGACGAACGCCGCCGCGAGCACGACCGCCTCGGAACGACGCCCCGGTCCAGCACGTTGGGGGTCGGCACCGCCCGGCTCCGCGAACGTGTCGCTGCGTGGCGGCTCCGCGACGCCGCCGAGGAACAGGCGCCCGAGGACCGCCCCGGCGGCGATCACGGACAGCTGCGCGATCGGCGCGGGGAGGATCAGCAGCACGACGGTGGCCGCCGGCGGCGAGCAGCGAGCCGCGGCGCGTCCGGCGCGAGCCGGCTGCGCATCGTCAGGAGCGCGTTCGCGACGATCGCGACCGCCGCGACCTCGAGCCCGCGGATCGCACCGGCGAGCGGGCCGGTCTCGGGGATGCGCGCCTGGGCGGCCGCGAGCCCGATCGCCGTCATGATCAGGGCGCTCGGGAGCGTGAACCCGAGCCAGGCGGCCAGCGCGCCGGCCCAGCCGGCCCGCAGCCGGCCGACCGCGATCGTGAGCTGGCTGCTCGCCGGCCCGGGAAGCGTCTGGCACAGCGCCACGAGCTCGGCGAAGGCCGGCTCGGACAGCCAGCCGCGATCGACGACGAACGCCCGTCGCTGGTACTCGATGTGCGCGATGGGCCCGCCGAACGAGGTCAGGCCGAGGCGAAGGGTCGCGAGGAACACCTCGACCGCCGAGCCACGCGTGCTCGTCGGGAGACTGGCCCCCGGGCGGGTCCTCGGGTCGCCGTGGGTGCGCGTCGGGATCGTCCGTCGCGAGCCTGTCAGCGGACGAGCGGGTCGGACGTCTCCGGGTCGATGCCCAGCGCGCGGATCGACTTCGCCGCCTGCCGCGCGTCGATGCTGCCGCAGCGCGCGAGGCCGGCGAGGGCCGCCGCGGCGATGTGCGGCGGGTCGATCTCGAAGTGCGCCCGCAGGTTCTCGCGGGTGTCGCTGCGGCCGTAGCCGTCCGTGCCCAGCACGATGTACGGGTCCGGGACCCACGGGGCGACGAGGTCGGGCAGCGTCCGGATCCAGTCCGTCGCGACGACGATCGGCCCGCCGTCGGGCCCGAGCACCTGGCTCACGTACGGGACGCGGGCCGGCTTGTCCGGGTGGAGCCGGTTCCAGCGCTCGACCTGCAGCGCGTCGTGGCGGAGCTGCTGGAACGAGGTCGCCGAGTACACCTCGGCGGCGATGCCGAGCTCGCTCGCGAGCAGGTCGCGGGCCGCGAGCACCTGCTGCAGGATCGAGCCCGACCCGACCAGCCGGACGTGGCCCTTGGGATCGGCGACGTCGGGCGCGGCCGCGAACCGGTAGATGCCGCGGATGATGCCCTCGTCGACGTCGTCGGGCTTCGCCGGCTGCGCGTAGTTCTCGTTGTAGAGCGTGACGTAGTAGTAGACGTCCTCGCCGTCGCCGTACATCCGCTGGACGCCGTCGCGAATGATCGCGGCGAGCTCGTAGGCGAACGTCGGGTCGTAGGCCCGCACGACGGGGTTCGTGGACGCGAGCACGTGGGTGTGGCCGTCGTCGTGCTGGAGGCCCTCGCCGGCCAGCGTGGTGCGGCCGGCCGTGGCGCCGAGCATGAACCCGCGTCCGCGCTGGTCACCGAACGCCCACGTCTGGTCGCCCGTCCGCTGGAAGCCGAACATCGAATAGAAGATGTAGAACGGGACCATCGGCTCGCCGTGCGTCGCGTACGACGTCCCGGCGGCCTGGAACGAGGCCATCGAGCCCGCCTCGTTGATCCCCTCTTCCAGCACCTGGCCGTCCTGGCTCTCGCGATACGAGAGCACGAGCTCGGAGTCCACCGGGTCGTAGCGCTGGCCGTTGGCGGCGTAGATGCCGACCTCCTTGAACAGGGGGTCCATGCCGAAGGTGCGCGCCTCGTCGGGGATGATCGGGACGATCCGCTTGCCGATCTCCGGGTCGCGCATCAGGTTGCGGAGCAGGCGCGTGAACACCATCGTCGTCGAGACTTCCGTGGTGCTGCCCGTCGCGAACTCCTTGTCCACCGCGTCGCCGGGCGCCGGGAGCGGCTGCGGCGCGCACGACCCGCCGCGGGAGCGGGCCGCCGAGGGCCGCCCGCCGCTCGAGCATGTAGCGCACCTCCTCCGAGTCTGGCCCGGGATGGAAGTACGGCGCGTCCTTCAGCTGGGCGTCGGGGATCGGCAGCTCGAGGCGGTCGCGGAAGACCTTGAGCTCGGTCTCGCTGAGCTTCTTCGCCTGGTGGGTGATGTTGCGCGCCTCGACGCCCGCGCCGAGGGTCCAGCCCTTGACGGTCTTCGCCAGGATCACCGTCGGCGCGCCGACGTACTCCGTCGCCGCCTTGTAGGCGGCGTAGACCTTGCGGTAGTCGTGGCCGCCACGGCGGAGCTTGAGGATGTCGTCGTCGCTCAGGTGCTCGACGATCCGGCGGAGCCGCGGGTCGGGCCCGAAGAAGTGGTCCCGGACGTAGTCGCCGCTCGAGACCGAGTACTTCTGGAACTCCCCGTCGAGGGTCTCGTTCATCTTCTCGACGAGGACGCCGTCGACGTCGCGGGCCAGGAGCTCGTCCCACTCGCGACCCCACACGACCTTGATCACGTTCCAGCCGGCGCCGCGGAACAGGCCCTCGAGCTCCTGGATGACCTTGCCGTTGCCCCGGACGGGGCCGTCGAGCCGCTGGAGGTTGCAGTTGATGACGAAGGTGAGGTTGTCGAGCCCGTCGCGGGCGGCGAGCGAGATGCCGGAGATCGACTCGGGCTCGTCCATCTCGCCGTCGCCGAGGAAGGCCCACACGCGCTGCTGGCTCGTGTCGCGGATGCCGCGGTTGGCGAGGTACCGGTTGAACCGCGCCTGGTAGACGGCCGACAGCGGCCCGAGGCCCATCGAGACCGTCGGGAACTCCCAGAAGTCGGGCATCAGCCGGGGATGCGGGTACGAGCTCAGGCCCTTGCCTTCGACCTCGCGCCGGAAGTGGTCGAGCTGGTCCTCCGACAGGCGGCCCTCGAGGAAGGCCCGCGCGTAGATCCCGGGCGCCGCGTGGCCCTGGAAGAAGACCTGGTCGCCGCCGCCCGCGTCGTCCTTGCCCTTGAAGAAGTGGTTGAACCCGACCTCGTACAGGGTCGCCGCCGAGGCGTACGTCGCGAGGTGGCCGCCGAGGCCCGGGAACCGGCTGTTCGCCCGCAGCACCATCGCGACCGCGTTCCAGCGGATCAGGCGCCGGATCCGGCGCTCGAGCTCCTCGTCGCCGGGGAAGTTCGGCTCCTGCTCGGGGCTGATCGTGTTGATGTAGCGCGTGCTCGTGAGGCTGGGCAGCCCGACGTGGCGCTGCCTCGCCCGCTTGAGCAGCTTGAACATCAGGAATCGGGCCCGGTTCTCGCCCTCCTGGTCCACCACCTGATCGAGCGAATCGAGCCACTCCTGGGTCTCGGCCTCGTCGATGTCGGGCAGCTGGTGCTTGAACTCGTCGAAGTACATCAGGGCTCCGTGGGCCGTGGGCGACGATCACCCGGGAAACGGCGTACAGGGTAGCCCGTGTGCGGCCGTTGCGCGCCGGTTCCGTGGGTTTCGGTTGGGATGCGACGGCCCGACGGGCATCGAATTGCTCGTGGCCGTCCGGTTGGTCGTTTGGCTTCCGGCGACGCAGAGGGCACACTGGGCACGGAAGGGGGGCTCCGGCATGAGCACACCACCGCTCGTCCTCGTGGCGGACGACGAGCCGTCGATCACACGTCTCGTCAACGTGACGCTGTCGCAGGAGGGCTTTCGCGTCGTCACCGCCAACAGCGGCGAGTCCGCGCTGGCCGTCGACGAGGAGCTGCGACCCGACATCGCGGTCATCGGGCTCTCGGTGGCCGACCTCGACGGGATCGAGGTCATGCGGCTGCTCCGCGAGCGCCGCCGGATCCCGGTCATCCTCCTCAGCACCCGCGGATCCACCGCCGACAAGGCGCGCGGCCTCGATCTCGGTGCGGACGACTACCTCGCGAAGCCGTTCCAGCCCGACGAGCTGGCCGCCCGCGTCCGGGCGATCCTCCGCCGGACGATGGACCTCGAGGGCGCGCAGGTCGTGCTGGGCTTCGACGACGTCGAGATCGACCTCGGGCGCCGCCTGGTGCGCCGAGACGGGGAGCTGGTCCACCTCTCGCGGACCGAGTGGCTGCTCCTGAGCCACCTGGCCGAGAACGCGGGCCGGGTCGTCCTCCACGGCGAGCTGCTGACCAAGGTCTGGGGACCCGAGTACCGCGAGGACGTCGGGTACCTGCGCGTCTGGGTGTCGCGCGTCCGCCGCAAGCTCGGGACGCCGCCCGGCGAGGCCGGCCGCATCCGCACGTTCCAGGGGATCGGGTACCTGCTCGACGCGGGGTGAGTCGCCGGCGTCGTCCGGCGCCGAGCGCCGCATGCGTTCACGCGACGTCCGCGCCCGCGCACTGAACGCGCTCGGGCTCGGCGCGTCGGCCAGACCCCTCGCGTTCACCGGCGCCTCGAACGTGCCACGTTCAGGGACGGTTCGACCGCGCGTGAACGCTTGCGCGCTCGCCCGTGCAGACCGCCGGATCCGGTCGCTCGATAAGCACCGGCGCTGAGTCGCGCGGCCGCGCAGCATGATCGCGATGGCACGCCGAGTGCACGGCCGTCGCGCAGGGTCGGCCGAGCGCTGTCGCGGCGGCATCTCGGCAGTCCAGATCGGCGAGGACGACTCGGGCAGCCGGATCGCCAGCGGCTTGAGCCAGGGCACCGCCGGTGCGCGACGCGGACTGTCGCACGCCAGTTCGGCGAGGATCGAACGCGAGCGCCCTGTCGTCGAGCGGTCTGACCAGACTGCCGGTCGGCGCGGCCGCGGCCTGTCCCGCACGGCGCTCAGCCGTGATCGAGCGCGCCGAGTTCGCGACGGCCTCAGCGCATCGATCAGGTCTGCTGCGCTCGGGCTCGGCAGTCGGCCGCAACTGTGCGGACGCGAGGTCCCGATGGTCGTCGATGGCGACCGCGGTCAGGGACGGCGTCGCCCGGCTTGGCGGGCGTCGCGCCGGATGCGAGGCCGAGACGCGACTCGCCGCACCAGGCGCTGGAGCGTCGGCTCACGCTGAGGCTGCGCGATGCGCGACGTCGACCGGATCGATCCTCGTCGGGCGCGGACACGGCGATCAATCGCGGCGTCGGTGGCGAGCGCGAGCAGCGCTGCAGGCCGATGACTCCCGCTTGCGACGGTCGAGACGCTCGAGCGCCGCCTTCGCGCAGAACCGGCTGCGCGAGGCGGTGTCGACGTGCTGATCCTCGTCGTTGCCGACACCGCGCACAACCGCGGCGTCCTCCGAACGCATCGAGGCGTTCACGTGCAGCGGCTGCCCGCTCGACTGAACGGCACAGCGCGTCGCGGCCTTGGCGCCAAGGCCGCTGCCACCGCTCGCCCGACGTTCAGCTCAGTCCTCGAGCCGCTGAGTGAACGCCGGCGTTCATCGACGGTCGAGCCGGCGCCGGCGCGCTACCCTCTGGCCATGCTGCGCTATCGACCCGGCGTCGCGCTCATCGTCGTCGACGTCCAGAACGACTTCGCCGATCCAAAGGGCAGCCTCAGCGTCCGCGGCGGGGCGGACCTGGTGCCGGTGATCAACCGCGAGGCGTCGCTCGCCGCGAACAACGGCGGCATCGTCGTCTACACGCAGGACTGGCACCCGGAGCACACGCCGCACTTCGCGAAGGACGGCGGCATCTGGCCGGACCACTGCATCGCCGACACGTGGGGCGCCGAGTTCTACCCGGCGCTCGAGGTGCCCGCCGGCGCCCCGATCGTGCACAAGGGCGCCAACGGCGAGGACGGCTACTCCGGCTTCTCGATGCGCGACCCGACGACCGGCGAGACGATCCCGACCGAGCTCGACGGCCTCCTGCGGGCGGCCGGCGTCACCGAGGTCGTCGTCACCGGCCTCGCCACCGACTACTGCATGAAGGCGACGGCGCTCGACGCGGTCCGGCTCGGCTACGCCACGACCGTGCTCACCGACGCCGTCGCGGCGGTCGACCTGCAGCCCGGCGACGGCGAGCGCTCGCTCGGGGAGTGCGCGGCGGCCGGCGTGCTCCTCCGCTCGACCCGGACGCGCTGAGCCGGCGATGCTCCGCCGACTCCTCGTCCTCGCCGCGGCCTCGCACCGTCGGGCGCCTGGCTCGCCGACCGCTGGCTCGCCGGCCGTCGCGGCGACGCGCCGCTCCCGCCGATCGAGATGCTCGCGGTCGTCGACGCGCCGATCGAGGCCGTCTGGGCCGTCGTCGCGGACGTCCCCCGGCAGCTCGAGTGGATGCGCGACATGAAGTCGCTGCGCATCGACACGCCCGGGCGCGATCGGCGTCGGCACGCGCGCGGAGGCGACCGTCCGCGTCCTCGGGATCCCGGTCGCCGACCCGGTCGTGATCGTCGCGTTCGAGCCGCCCACCCGGTACGCGATCCGGCACCTGGGCCTGTTCGAGGGGGACGGGGTGTTCACGCTCGAGCCCGGCGCGGACGGGACGACCACGATCGTGCGCTGGGAGGAGCGACTCGAGCCGCCGGTGCTGCCGGACCTCGGCGCCCTGCTCCAGGCCCCGATCCTGCGGGCGGTCTTCCAGGCCGACCTCGAGCGCATGAAGCGGCTCGTCGAGACCGGCTCGGCGGACGGCTGACGAGGGACGCGGGAGCCGATGCAGGTCCACCTCGTCGACGCGACCTACGAGCTGTTCCGCGCGCACTTCGCGCCGCGGCCGCCGGTCCTCGGGCGCGACGACATCCCGCTCTCGGGCGTCAGCGGCCTCGTCGACCAGCTGCTGTTCCTGCTCCGCGAGCAGGGCGCGACGCACGTCGGCTGCGCCACGGACCGCGTGATCCGCTCGTTCCGCAACGACCTCTACGCCGGCTACAAGACCGAGGCCGGGATGCCGCCCGAGCTCCTCGACCAGTTCCCGATCGCCGAGCAGGCCATCGAGGCGCTCGGCCTCGTCTCGTGGGCGATGGTCGAGTACGAGGCCGACGACGCGATCGGGGCGGCCGCCGAGCTGTACGCGGCGGACCCGCGCGTCGAGCGGATCGTGATCTGCACGCCCGACAAGGACATGGCCCAGTGCGTCCGCGACGAGCGGGTCGTCCTGTGGGACCGGCGGCGCGACCTCGTCTACGACGATGCCGGCGTCCGGGCGAAGTGGGG
The DNA here is from genome assembly GCA_963774695.1 of uncultured Chloroflexia bacterium. Classification (GTDB taxonomy): domain Bacteria; phylum Chloroflexota; class Limnocylindria; order Limnocylindrales; family CSP1-4; genus CAIXZV01. The sequence goes on from CAVZFY010000003.1 coordinate 302,495, forward strand.
CGTCGCGCCCGAGAGCGTGCCCGACCGGCTGGCGCTCGTCGGCGACGCGGCGGACGGCTATCCCGGCCTCCCGGGCTGGGGCGACAAGTCGGCCTCAGCCGTGCTCGCGCGCTACCTCCACTTCGAGACGATCCCGGCCAACGGGAGCGAGTGGGACGTCAAGGGGCTGCGCAACCCGGTCGGCCTCGCGACGACGCTGCGCGACCACATGGACGATGCGCTGCTCTACCGGGACCTCGCCCGGCTGCGGACCGTCGCCGACGGCGTGCCGATCCCGCAGCGCGACGTCGACGAGCTCGAATGGCCCGGGGCCGACCGCGCCCGGTGGCAGGCGTTCTGCGACGAATGGGGCCTGGCCCGGCTGCGGAGCCGGCCCCACCGCTGGCGCTAGCGGCGAGGACGGTCAGCCGCCCCCGAACATCCCCTTGATCCGCGCCCACAGGCCCGTGGGCTTCGCGGGCTCCTTGGGGGCGGACCCTGCCTTCGGGGCCGACGCGGCCGCGGGAGCGCCTTCGCCGCGGCGCGGGTGCCGGAGCGGCGCCGGAGCCGGCCGACGACGCCGGCGCATGGTCGTGCGCGTGGTCGTGGTCATGGTCATGGCCATGGTCGTGGTCGTGCGCGGCCGCCGAGGACGCGGCGGCGGCGGAGCCGGGGCGGGTGCGGGCGATGACGCGGGCGCGGCCGCGGTCCGCTCCGCCGCCATGCGTGACCACCTTGTCGAGCGTCTTCGCCTCCGCGATCCAGGCCGCCACGGTCTCCTCCGACGGGATGCGGCGCACCGTCTCCGGCCGCGCGGCGACGAGCTCCTGGAAGGTCTGCGCGAGGTTCGCCGGGTTGCGGTGCGCGAGCTCCGCGGGCGAGTCGACGCCGGCCGCCTCGAGCAGGTCCGCGTACTCGGAGCCGACGCCGTTGAGCCGCATGAGGTCGGCGTGGTTCACCCACTCGAGGATCAGCTTGGCCGAGATCCCCGTGGCCGACTCGATCCCCGTCCGGCCGTGGGACGTCGCCCCTCGCTCCAGCAGCGTGTCGGTGTTCGTGATGCCGGCCGCGACCAGCTTCGCCGCGTAGTCGGGACCGATTCCCTCGACGTCGGTGATGTTCACCCAGGCCTCCCGCTGCTCCCCGATGGGTCGCGGCGCGACCGCATCGTCCGCATCGACCGCGAGTCTACTGCGCGCGTCGACGCCGACCGTCGGCGCCGGCGGTGCTCAGGTGGGCTCTGAGGCCAGGCGCAGCAGCTCCGCGTGGTGCGCCGCCGGCGCGGCGACGATGCCGAACGTCCGGGTCGCGCCGTCGACGTCGAACCAGGTGCCGCCCTTCATGTCCGTGACCGTGGCGCCGGCGCGCTCGGCGATGAGGCCCGCGCCGGCCACGTCCCACGCGGACATGCCGGCCGACTGCAGGAACGCGTCGAACCGGCCGTTCGCGACGTACGCGAGCGCGAGCGCGGCCGAGCCCATGTTGCGCGACACGCGGATCGCCTTGCGGATCGACCGGACGCGGGTCGCGACGGCCCGTCCGCCGAGCGCGAGCGACAGGACGCAGTCGCCCAGGGCACGCCTTGTCGGACGCGTGGACCGCGACGTCGTCGAGGCACGCCGGGCCGCCGACGGCGGCGGAGAACGTCTCGCTCCGCATCGGGTCGTGCACGACGCCCACCGTCGGGACGCCGTCCACGACGAGGCCGATGGCGACGCAGAAGAACGGGATGCCGTTGGCGTAGTTGATGGTGCCGTCGAGGGGGTCGATGACCCAGGTCCGGCCGACCGCGAGCCCGCGCGTGGTCCCCGCGGCGTCCGTGCGATGCGCCCCGGACTCCTCGGCCAGGATCCCGTCCGTCGGGAAGCGGGCCCGGATCGCGTCGATGACGAGCGCCTCGGACAGGTGGTCGATCTCGGTCACGACGTCCCGCGACCCCTTGGCGTCGACGCGCCCGACCCGCTCGTAGCGCTCGAACAGGATGCGACCAGCCCGCTCGGCGGTCTCGCGGGCGAAGGCCAGGTCCCCGGCGACGGCGTGCGCGGCGGCGTCCGCCGTCACGTGTCGCAGTCCACGTTGAGCGGCCGCGGCGTCGTCCCGAGGCTGGTCACGACGCGGTCGAAGGACACGCTGGCCCCGGGCTGGACCGTCGGGGCTGGTCACGAAGGCCGCCTCGGGCCCGATCCCCGGGATCTTCGGGTCGCTGACCCGGCACGTCGTGCTGCCCGCGCTCGAGCCCGTGTTCGTGATCGTGATCGTCACCTTCAGGCCCGCCGGGTCCGCCGTCACCCCGGCGATCGACGAGGTGAACGGCCCGACGCCGCTCATCGCCAGGCGGGCGACGACGGCGAGGACGACGACGGCGATGACGACGCCCAGGGCCGCGGTCCCGTGCGCCTGCGACGCCGCCGGGGCCTTGAGGCCGAGCGGGTTGCACCGCTCGCACATCGACTCCCCGATCGGGATCCGGGCGCCGCACCGGACGCAGCCGTGCATCGGCTCGCTGGGGGCGGGAGCGGCAGGCGACGGTGTCGTCGGCATCGAGCTCATGGGATCGGTCGCGCTAGAGCCCCGTCTCGAAGATCCGGATGTCCGACGCGCCGCGCGGCGTGGCCGTCGCCGCGCGTGTGGGCGAGGGCGTCGCGGGCGCCGAGCGAATCGAGGTCCTCGGGGAACCGCCCGACCATGTCGAGGACGACCTTGCGGATCCGCTCGGCGTTCTGCTCGAACACCGCCAGCACGTCGTGCGCCGTGACGGCGTGGGTGCCCTCGAGCACGCCGGCGTCGTAGTCGGTGATGAGCGCGATGTTGACGACCGCCATCCCGAGCTCGCGGCACAGGTACGCCTCGGGGTACTGGGTCATGTTGATGACCTCCCAGCCGGCGTCGGTGAACCACTTCGACTCGGACTTCGTCGAGAACCGCGGGCCCTGGATGACCACGACCGTGCCGCCGTCGTGGACCGTGATCCCGTGCTCGCGGATCACCTCGAGCGCGACCTGCCGCAGGACCGGGTCGTAGATCTCGGCCGAGGAGACGTGGGAGACGATCGGGCCGTCGAAGAAGGTGTCCGTCGCGCCCGTTCGTCCGGTCGACGAACTGGTCGCTGACCACGAAGTGGCCGGGCTCGACCGCCAGCTGGAGCGATCCCGCCGCGCAGGGGCTGATGATCGCCTTCACCCCGAGCGACCGCATCGCCCAGACGTTGGCCCGGTAGTTGATCTTGTGGGGCGGGATCGTGTGCCGCCGGCCGTGCCGGGGCAGGAACGCGACCTTGCGGCCGCTGATCGTCGCCAGGAACACGCTGTCCGATGGCTGGCCGTAGGGCGTGTCGATCTTCGCCTCGCGGACGTCCTCGAGCAACGTGTAGAACCCGGAACCGCCGAAGACGCCGATCTCCGCGAGATCCGCCACCAGCCACCTCCTTCTGTGCCGGGGCATTCTCGCATGGGCCGACGCGACCTAGGATGGAGCGCATGTCCGACCCGAGCCCTTCCGAACGCCTCTGGCTGGCCGACTGGCGCCGGCGCGTGGCCGAGCTGTACGCGGAGGTGCGCGCCGTCGCGGCGACGGACCCGCCGGCCGCCAGGGCGCGTTGGGTGGCCGAGCGCGAGTCGATGTACCGCGGGCATCCGTCGTCGCCGGTGCTGCCCGCCGAGCGGGCGACGTTCGCGGCGCAGCACTGGCCGTACGACGATCGCCTCCGGTTCGAGGTCGCGGTCGAGGCCGTCGCGGACGAACCGGCCACGGCGCTCGGCGGGCTCGGGGGGCTCGTCCCTGCCCAACAGCGGCAACGAGGCGCTCGCCTTCGACCGCGTGGGTCGCGTGACGCTGCCGCTGCCCGACGGGGCGGGCACGCTCGCGCTGTTCTGGATGCGCGGCTACACGGGCGGGCTGTTCCTGCCGTTCCGCGACGCGACGAGCGGCGAGGAGACGTACGGCGCCGGGCGGTACGTCCTCGACACGGGCAAGGGCGCGGACCTCGGCGGCGACCCGGACGCCGGCACGCTCGTCGTCGACCTCAACTTCGCCTTCCAGCCGTCGTGCGCGTTCGACCCCAAGTGGGCGTGCCCGCTGGCGCCGCCCGAGAACCGGCTCGCGGCGCGGATCGAGGCCGGCGAGCGCCTGCGCTGAGCCGGCGGGGAGCCGACGACGGCGTCGGGCCCGACATACCATGGGTCGATGCCCACCACCGCCGTCCTGTCGGACGTCGTCCGCGCCTTCCTCGAGCAGCCCCACGTCGCGTCGGTCGCGTCCACCGACGAGGACGGCCAGCCGCGCCAGGCCGTCGTCTGGTACCGGCTCGAGCCCGACGAGCGGATCCTGCTCAACTCGCGCACGCCGCGCCGCTGGTGCGCGAACCTCGTCCGCGACCCGCGCGTCGCGCTGTCGGTGATCGACCTCGACGACCCGTACCGCTGGATCGGGCTGACCGGGCTCGTCGAGGAGGTCGATCGACGACGTCGAGCGCGCCCGGGACGACATCGTCGCCCTCGCCCACCGCTACCACCCCGAGGGTCCCACGGAACGATCGATCGCCGGGTTCCGGACGCAGCCGCGGGTCACGTTCCTGGTGCGGATCACCGGCGTCCACGAGCACCTCGAGGACTGACGGTGGCCTCGGTCAAGATCGGCTTCCTGCTCTGGCCCCAGACCGCGAGCTGGCCCGAGCTCCGCGACGCCGCCGCGCTCGCCGATCGGTCGGGCGCCGCGAGCCTCTGGACGTGGGATCACCTGAACTCGATCGTCGGGCCGTCGGAGGGACCGATCTTCGAGGGCTGGACCACGCTCGCCGGCTGGTCGCAGGTCACCGAGCGCGCCACCCTCGGGCTGATGGTCGCCGCCAACACGTTCCGCAATCCGGGCCTGACCGCCAAGCTCGCGACGACGCTCGACCACCTGTCGGGCGGCCGCGCGGTCCTCGGCCTCGGCGGCGCCTGGTTCGAGCGCGAGCACGACGGGTTCGGGATCGACTTCGGCAGCGGGTTCGGCGAGCGCCTCGACCGCCTCGACGAGGCCGTGATGCTCGTCCGCCGCCTGCTCGACGGGGAGACGGTCACCCACGACGGCCCGGTCTACCCGATGCGCGAGGCCATCTGCGCGCCGCCGCCGGTCCAGGTCCGGCTGCCGATCATGATCGGCGGCTCCGGGCCGCAAGAAGACGCTCAAGACGGTGGCCACGTACGCGCGACCAGTGGAACGTCGATGGGCGAGCTCGCGAAGCTCACCGAGCGCGACGCGATCCTCCGCGAGCACTGCGCGGCCGTCGGCCGGGACGAGTCGGCGATCGAGCGGACCACGACCGTCGACATCGTCATCCGCGACACGCACGAGGCCGGCGCTCGACGTACTACAAGGCCCGGCTCGCGGCCAACGGCGAGGAGTTCGATCCGGACTGGAACTTCTTCGTCGGGCCGCCGGCGGAGATCGCCGAGGCGCTGCAGCCGATCCTCGAGCTCGGGTTCCGCCACGTCCTCGTCGACATGCCGGCGCCGTACGACACGGAGACGATCGGGCGGATCGGCGAGCTCGTCGAGCTGCTGAACGCGTGACGGCGCCGCGTCGGTCGTCGCCCTCGCCGGCGGCGTGGGGGGCGCGAAGCTGGCCGACGGCCTCGCCGCCCACCTGGGCGATCGGCTGTCCGTCGTCGTCAACACCGGGGACGACTGCGAGCGCCACGGCCTGCTCGTCATGCCCGACCACGACACGGTCCTGTACAACCTCGCCGGCATCGAGCAGGTCGAGTGGGGCTGGGGCATCGAGGGCGACACCCACGCGACGATGGCGCAGCTGGTCGAGTACGGCGAGGAGGGCTGGTTCTCGCTGGGCGACCGCGACCTCGCGCTGCACATCGCCCGGACGGCCCGCGTGCGTGCCGGCGGGCGGCTGACATCGGTGTGCCTGGAGCTCCAGGCCGCCCTCGGCGTCCGCTCGCGGATCCTGCCGATGGCCGACGAGCCGGTGCGGACCGAGGTCCGCGTCGACGAGGGCTGGCTCGAGTTCCAGGAGTACTTCGTCCACCGGCGCCAGGCGCCCGACGTGCTCGAGATCCGGTTCGCGGGCGTCGAGGCGGTCGCGGCCTGCGCCGGAGGTCGCGGCGGCCCTGGCTGCGGCCGACGTGATCGTCATCTGCCCGTCGAACCCGCTGGTGTCGGTCGGACCGATCCTCGCCGTGCCGGGGATGCGCGAGGCCATCGCGGCGGCCCGGGCGCGCGGCGTGCCGGTCGTCGCCGTGAGCCCGATCATCGGCGGCCGCGCCCTCAAGGGCCCCGCCGACCGGATGCTCGCGTCGCTGGGCCACGAGGCGACGGCGCTGGGCGTCGCCCGGCTCTACGCGGACCTGATCGGACGTGTTCGTGCTCGACACGGTCGACGCGGCGCTCGCCGCGGAGGTCGAGGCCCTCGGGCTCCGCGCGGTCGTCGCCGACACGATCATGACCGACGACGCGTCGCGCGCCCGACTCGCGGCGACCGTGCTCGACGCGGCCGGCGTGCCCTACGCTGTCGCGGACGGGCTGACGGAGCAGGCCCGCGAGGGAGCACTAGAGCGATGGGCCTGCGCGACGAGATCGGGGAGCAGCCGGACGTCGTCGCGCGCCTGATCGGGCGGTCGGCGGAGATCGAGGCGATCGCGCGCGCCGTCCGGGACCGCGAGATCGAGCACGTCGTCATCGCCGCCCGCGGCACCTCGGACCACGCCGCGATCTACGCCCAGTACCTGTTCGGGATCCGGATGCGGCTGCCGGTCGCCCTGGCGGCCCCGTCGATCGTGTCGCTGTACCACGTCGAGCCAGTGTTCTCGCGGTCGCTGGTGATCGGGATCAGCCAGTCCGGTGCGTCGCCCGATGTCGTCGGGGTCGTGGACGCGGCGCGCCGCCAGGGCCGCCCGACGATCGCGATCACCAACGAGCCGGGCTCGGCGCTGGCGACGACCGCGGAGCACGTGCTGGACCTGGGCGCCGGCCCCGAGCGCGCCATCGCCGCCACCAAGACGTACACCGCGGAGCTGACGGCGATCGCCCTGCTCGTCGCGGCGCTGGGCGGCGACACGGGCGCCCGGGACGAGCTCGCGCCGCTGCCCGCGGCCGTCGAGGCGGCGCTGGGCGCCGAGGACGCCGCCCGCGAGGCCGGCCAGGCCCACGCGGCGATGCGCACCTGCACCGTGCTCGGGCGCGGGTTCGAGTACGCGACCGCCCGCGAGTGGTCGCTCAAGCTCAAGGAGCTCGCCCACGTCGTCGCCGACCCGTACTCCGCCGCCGACTTCCGCCACGGCCCGCTCGCCCTGGTCGAGCGCGGCTATCCCGTGCTCGCCGTGGCGACGTCGGGCGCCGTCGCCGCGGACCTCATGGGCCTCCTGCGCGAGATCCGCGAGGACTTCGGGGCGGACCTCGTCGTCGTCTCGGACCGCGAGGACGTCCGCGCCCTCGGCCAGCGCTCGATCGCGGTCCCGTCGGGTGTCCCCGACCACCTCGCGCCGATCGTCTCGATCGTCGCGGGCCAGCTGTTCGCGTACCACCTGACGATCGCCCGCGGCCTCGACCCGAATGCGCCCCGGAACATCAGCAAGGTCACGCTCACGACCTGATCGGGGGCCCGCCGGCCATCACCCGCTACGATCGATCCGTGCACACCACGGCGGTCGTCATCCCGGTCCGCGCGTTCGAGGGCGCGAAGTCGCGCCTGGGCGCCGTGCTCGACGCCGAGGAGCGCCGCGACCTCGTGGAGCGGCTGCTCCGGCGTGGCGTGGCCGCGGCGCTCGCGACGGACGGCGTCGTCGAGGTCGTCGTCGTGTCGCCGGATCCCGAGGTGCTCGCGATCGCGGCGTCGGCGGGCGCTCGCCCCGTCGTGCAGCAGTCGCGCGGCCTCAACCCGGCGCTGCAGGAGGCGCGTGACGCCGTCACCGCGGACCGCCTGCTGATCATCCCGGCCGACCTGCCGGCCGTGACGGCGACCGCCCTCGCGCAGGTCCTGGCGACCGGCGACCGGGCGGGCCGTCCGAGCGTCGTGCTCGCTCCCGATCGCCACGGCCGTGGCACGAACGCGCTGCTCCTCGACCCCCCGGACGTCATCGACCCGGCGTTCGGCGGCGACAGCCGCGCCGGCCACGCGTGGCTCGCGTCGTCGGCCGACGCCGCGTTCGACGAGGTCCCCGACGTGCTCGCCCTCGACGTCGACACGCCCGACGACCTGCTCCTCGCCGAGGCCGAGGCCGTCGGTGTCGACTGAGCTGCCCGAGGGGCGGGTCGAGATCCTCGCGCTCGCCGGGCTGCCCGAGGTCCGCGATCGGCGACGACCTCGAGGCGATGATCGGCGACGCGCTGGCGGCGACGCCGGACGCGCTCCCCTTCCGGGACGGCGACGTCCTGGTCGTGACGCAGAAGGTCGTGTCCAAGGCCGAGGGCGCCGTCGCCGACCTGCGCGAGGTCACGCCCAGGCCCGAGGCGGTCGCCTGGGCCGAGGCCTGGGGCCGCGACGCCCGCCAGATCGAGGTCGTGCTGCGCGAGGCGCGCCGCATCGTGCGCATGGAGAACGGCGTGCTGATCACCGAGACCGAGCACGGCTTCGTGTGCGCGAACGGCGGCGTGGACGCCTCCAACGTCGGGCCGGACTCGGGCGACGTGGTCACGCTGCTCCCCCGCGACCCGGACGCCTCGGCCGACCGGATCCGCGCCGCGCTCCGCGCGCGCTTCGGCACCGACGTCGCGGTCATCGTGTCCGACAGCTTCGGGCGCCCGTGGCGCTGGGGCATCGTCGACGTCGCGCTCGGCGTCTCGGGCCTGCTCCCGCTCGACGACCTGCGCGGCCAGCCCGACGCCGACGGCCGCGTGATGCGGACCACCGTCCGGGCCGTCGCCGACGAGATCGCCTCGGCCGCGGAGCTCGCCCTCGGCAAGACCGCCGGCCGGCCCGTGGCCCTCGTCCGGGGCGCGCGCCCCACGCCGGGCGAGGGCCGGATCGCCGAGCTCCTGATGCCGTCGGAGAACGACCTCTTCCGCTGAGCGCGACTCGCGCTACGCTCGCGCCATGAAGACGGGCCTGCAGATCTCCTCGTTCACCTGGCCGGGCGGCACCGACGCCATCGGACCGACGCTCGGCCGCATCGTCCACGACGCCGACGAGGCCGGCTTCGACTCCATCTGGGTCATGGACCACTTCTTCCAGATCCGGAGCGTGGGCCGCGCCGAGGAGCCGATGCTCGAGGGCATGACCGCGCTCGGGTTCATGGCCGCCCACTCGAGCCGGGCGCGGATCGGCCTGATGGTCGGCGGCGTCCACTACCGCCAGGCCCCGCTCTGGGTCAAGGCCACGACGACGCTCGACGTGCTGTCCGGCGGCCGCGCCTGGCTGGGCATCGGCGCCGCCTGGAACCAGCAGGAGTCGAACGGGCTCGGGTTCCCGTTCCCGCCGCTCGGCGAGCGGTTCGAGATGCTCGAGGACACCCTGCGCTACGCCCACGACATGTGGTCGGGCGAGCGGGGCACGGAGGCGGCGTTCGAGGGCCGCCATGTCAGCGCGATGCACCTGCTGAACTCGCCCCAGTCGATCAGCCGGCCGCGTCCGCCGATCATGATCGGGGGCGGCGGCGAGCAGAAGACGCTGCGCCTGGTCGCGCAGTACGCGGACGCCACCAACGTCTTCGGCGGCCCCGAGACGATCCACCACAAGTACGAGGTCCTGCGCCGCCACTGCGAGGCGATCGGGCGCGACCCCGACGAGATCGAGCGCTCGACCCTGCAGTCGGTGCGGATCGCGGTCGACGGGGGCGACGGCGAGAGCGCGCAGCAGGTCATCGACCGGTTCGGCGAGCTCGCGGACGCCGGCTGCCAGCACGTGATCTTCGGGGTCCACGACGTCTGGGACCCGCGGACGATCGAGGCGCTGCGCCGGGACGTGCTCCCGGAGGTCGCGAAGCTCTAGCCGGCCGCGCCGCTAGGCAGGCCGGGGCGCCGCCGGGATCCTGCGCCGTGCGCACGGTACGGACGAACGCGAACGCGACCCCCGTGATCGCGAGCGCGACGCCCATGATCGCGAGCGTCGCCGCCCCGCCGATGCTGTCGAGCAGGACGCCGGTCGCCAGCGCGCCGATCGGCGTGAGCCCGACCGAGACCGTTCGCGCGGTCGCACCGACGCGCCCGAGCATCGCGTCGGGCGAGAGCAGCGTCCGCATCGTGATGTAGGCCACGAGGATGTTCGAGTTCACGGCGCCCGCGATGAACGCGACCGCGATCATCACGGGGACCGCCACGCCGGACGCGATGACGAGCAGGCAGGCGCCGAAGACGACCGCGCCGACGAGCATCACGACCCCGGTCGAGCGGAAGGCGAGGCGGGCCGCGACGATCGACCCGCCGAGCGAGCCGAGCGCCCACCCGGACAGCACCGTCCCCACGACCGCCGAGCCGTGCCCCTGGCTGATGGTGACGTAGTAGATGATCGCCGTCGTGAGGCCTGCCGAGATCACCGAGGTCGTGGTCCACAACGCGATGCAGGCCCGGAGCATCGGCTGGCGGACGACGTACGCGACGCCCTCCCGGATGTCGGTCAGGATGTGCGTCTCGACGCTGCGGGCCTCGGCGCGCAGCGGGCGCCGGACGAGCAGCATCGCGCCGGCGGAGATCAGGAACGTGACGGCGTCGATGGCGATCGTCGCCCCGGGGCCGATGATCGCGGCCAGGAACCCGGCCAGCGCCGGTCCGATGATCCAGCCGACGTTGAACACGGCCTCGAAGATCGCGTTCGCCCGCGGGACCTCGGCCCGACCGACGAGCCCGGGCACCGACGCCGTGTAGGCGGCGAGCCACAGCACGCGCAGGACGTTCATCGGGAAGGTCACGGCGAAGATCACCGCGAGCGTCGGTCCGCCGAGGGCCACCGAGATCGGCACGAGGGCGGTGAGGAAGAACCGCCCGAGGTCGGCCCAGAACATCATCCGGCGACGGTCCCAGCGGTCGGCATACGCCCCGGCCGGCAGGCCGACGATGAGGTCGGGCAGGGTCGTCAGCACGCCCACGACCCCCATCGCGAGCCCGGACCCGGTCAGCGCCAGGACGAGCAGCGGCATCGCCGTGTTGGTGATCGAATCGCCGAACGAGCTGATCCCCTGGCCGAACAGCACGGTGAGGAAGTCACGGTTGTCGCGCAGGCGAGCGCCGGCGGGACCGGCGGGACGGTCGGCGGCGGGCGCCAGGTGGACCGGGACCTCCTCGGGGCCGGTCGGCCCCGGGATCACCTCGCCCGGCTCGGAGCGCTCCTGTGTCGTCGTCACGGCTCGAGGGTACCGTTCACCCGGCACGGTCGAGGTCGGGCCGACAAATACCCCCGGGGGGTATGCGTGGCCCGTGCTACATTGGAGGTCAGCATGCATCCGCGAGACCGACGACAATTTCCCCGATGACCGATCCGACCCAGCCGCGCGGCGACACCGCTCCGGCATCCCCCAACGGCACGGCGAGCCCCTTCGGCGGCGTCAAGATCAACTTCGGCGCCGACGACGGCGCGAGCCCGCTGGCCACGGCGCAGCCGCTCTCGGCCCCGTTCGGCGGCGCGATCTCGATCATCGGCGACGCCGGCGACGCGGCGGCCGTTCCCGCCCCCGGCGGTCCGAACGACGGCGCCGCGCAGCCCCGGCCGCACGCACTCGAAGGTCCTGGTCATCGGCAGCGGTCCGGCCGGCCTGACGGCCGCCATCTACGCGGCCCGCGCCAACCTCGAGCCCATCGTCATCGCCGGCTCGGCGGCCGGCGGCCAGCTGATGCTCACGAGCGAGGTCGAGAACTACCCGGGCTTCCCCGAGGGCATCGACGGCCCCGACCTGATGAACCGGTTCCGCGAGCAGGCCGCGCGCTTCGGCACCACGCTGGTCGACGTCGACATCGACCGCGTCGACTTCTCCAGCCGCCCGTTCCGCGTCTGGGCGCGCGGCGTCGAGTACAGCGGCGAGTCGGTGATCATCGCGACCGGCGCGTCAGCCCTGTGGCTGGACATCGAGAGCGAGCAGCGCCTCCGCGGGCGCGGCGTGTCGGCGTGCGCCACGTGCGACGGCTTCTTCTTCCGGGACCGCGAGATCGCCGTGGTCGGCGGCGGCGACTCCGCGATGGAGGAGGCGAACTACCTCACGAAGTACGCGAGCAAGGTCCACCTCCTGCACCGCCGCGAGGCCTTCCGCGCCTCGAAGATCATGATCGACCGCACCTACGCCCACCCCAAGATCGAGGTGCACACCAACACCGAGGTCGCGGAGGTCCTGGGCGACGCCAAGGTCGAGGGCCTGCGGATCCGCGACACGACGTCGGGCGAGGAGCGCGACCTCCCGATGGAGGGCCTGTTCATCGCCATCGGGCACAAGCCGAACACCGACGTGTTCCGCGACTGGCTCGAGGTCGACGCCAAGGGCTACCTCGTCGCCCACGACCACACGCACAGCAAGATCGACGGCGTGTTCATCGCCGGCGACGTCCACGATCACCGGTATCGCCAGGCGGTCACCGCGGCCGGCGACGGCTGCAAGGCGGCGATCGACGCCGAGCGCTGGCTCGAGTCCGAGGGCATCGCGGAGGCGTCGACGGCCACCGCCTGGTAGCGGGGACCGCCTCACCATGACCCTTCGCGGCGGCGGCGTCCGCTCCATGGCGCGCGGCAGCCCATCGCCCGGCCGCCTCACGCCCCCGTCCCGCGACTTCGATCGCGTGCCGCCCGAGCGGCGCGGCGGCGACGGTCCGCCGGATCGTGGCCTTCTTCGGTCCCTACCGCGCCCAGGTGGCGGTGGTGCTCGTCGCGATCATCGCGACCAGCCTCCTCGGCATCGTCAACCCGTTGCTGCTCAAGCTGCTGATCGACAACGTCATCGTCGGCGGGCAGTACCAGAACCTGAACCTGTACGTCGGGCTGATGATCGTCATCCCGATCGTGTCCGGGCTGATCGGCGTCGGGCAGAGCTACCTCAACAACGTCATCGGCCAGAGCGTGATGCAGGACCTGCGGAACGCGCTGTACGCCCACCTCCAGCGCCTGCCGCTGCGGTTCTTCACCGCCACGCGGACCGGCGAGATCCAGAGCCGCCTGGCGAACGACGTGGGCGGCGTGCAGTCGGTCGTGACGGACACGGCGGCGTCGATCACGTCCAACGTCGCGATCACGGTCAGCACGATCATCGCGATGCTGCTGCTGAGCTGGCAGCTCACCGCTGCTCTCGCTGGGCATCACGCCGTTCTTCATGTACCTCACCTACCGCGTGGGCAAGGTCCGGCGGGAGGTCAGCGGCGAGACCCAGAAGCGCCTCGCCGAGATGACGGCCGTGACCGAGGAGACGCTCTCGGTCTCGGGGATCCTGCTGGGCAAGACGTTCTCCGCGCAGGACCGCTCGGTCGAGCGGTTCCGGGACCTGAACAAGGAGCTCGCGCGGCTCCAGATCCGCCAGGCGATGGTCGGCCGCTGGTTCTTCATGATCATCGGGACGATCTTCTCGATCATGCCCGCGTTCGTGTACTGGCTCGCGGGCACGATGGCCGCCAACGGCTCCCCGAGCGCCCCGACGGCCGGCGACATCGTGGCGTTCACGACGCTCCAGAGCCGGCTGTTCTTCCCGCTCGGCCAGCTGCTCAACATCCAGGTCGAGATCCAGGGCTCGCTCGCGCTGTTCGACCGGATCTTCGAGTACCTCGACCTCGACCCCGAGATCACCGACGCCCCCGACGCCGTGGCGCTCGAGCCGGCGACGGTCCGCGGCTCGGTCGCGCTCGAGGGCGTGTCGTTCCACTACGCGGTCGAGCCCGGCGCGCCGTCGACGGTCGGCGATGCGGCCGCCGCGGTCGACCTCGAGGCGAACCCGGCGCTCATGGAGGCCGTCATGGAGTCGCCGGGCGCCGGCGCCGAGCCGGCGGGGTTCGAGGTCGTCGACGGCGGGCGCGCCGACGAGCCGCCGCCGCGGTTCGGCCTCGAGGACGTCTCGTTCGAGGCGAAGCCCGGGCGAGCTGGTCGCGCTCGTCGGGCCCGTCGGGCGCCGGCAAGACGACGACGACCTACCTGATCCCGCGCCTGTACGACGTCGACGACGGGCGGGTGACGATCGACGGGATCGACGTCCGCCAGCTCAAGCTCGAGTCGCTGGGCCGGGTCATCGGGTTCGTGACCCAGGAGACGTACCTGTTCCACGCGTCGATCCGCGACAACCTGCTGTTCGCGAAGCCGGACGCGACCGAGGAGGAGCTGATCGCGGCCGCGAGCGCCGCCGCGATGCACGACCGGATCACCGAGATGCCCGATGGCTACGACACGGTCGTCGGCGAGCGCGGCTACAAGCTGTCCGGCGGCGAGAAGCAGCGCGTCGCCATCGCGCGCGTGCTGTTGAAGAACCCGAAGATCCTGATCCTCGACGAGGCGACGTCGTCGCTCGACACCGTCAGCGAGCGGCTGATCCAGGCCGCGCTCGGCCGCCTGACCGAGGGCCGCACGACGATCGCGATCGCCCACCGCCTCTCGACGATCCTGCGCGCCGACCGGATCCTCGTGTTCGACCGCGGCCGGATCGTGGAGCGCGGCACGCACCGCCAGCTGATCGCGCGCGGCGGCCTCTACGCCCGGCTGTACGACGAGCAGTTCGAGGCCGAGGCCGCGAACCTGGCCGAGCTCGCGTAGCGCCCGCGCGCGGCGCGCGCCGCCGCGTATCGTGCGCGGATGTCCATCGACCGCGCTCCCGCTGACGACGACCCGCCTGTTGCTCCGACCGTACGAGCCCGGCGACCTCGCCGCCCTCCACGACATGTTCGGCCGGGAGGACGTGTGCCGATACCTGCCCGTGGGAGCCGATGGACCTGGACCAGGCGCGCGCCAAGATCGAGCAGCGACTCGGACAGACCCACATCGACGCCGATGACGACGCCCTGTTGCTGGCCGCCGTGGAGATCGCGACGGGCAGGATGGTCGGCGAGCTCATGCTCCGCCTCGTCAGCGCCACCAGCCGGCAGGGTGAGATCGGCTGGAGCTTCCACCCGGATGTCGCAGGGACGAGGCCTCGCGACGGAGGGCGCCCGCGAGGTCCTGCGGCTCGGGTTCGACGAGCTCGGGCTCCACCGGATCATGGGCCGGGTGCGACTCGCGGAATGTCGCGTCCCTGCGCGTCATGGAGCGCCTCGGGATGCGCCGCGAGGCCGAGTTCATCGACTACGACGCTCGTTCAAGGGCGAATGGGCCGGGGAGATCATCTGCGCGATCCTCGAGGACGAGTGGCGTGCCCAGCTTGCATGACTATGCATCCGCCTGTATAGTCATGAGGAGATGACGTGCCGCCCGATCTTCGAGCCCCTGAGCCTGCCGCCGGTGAGCGGCTTCGCGCGCCGGTGAGCGCGGACTCGACGGGCGCGGCGATCGCGGCGGACCGTCCTCTCGACTCCACGCCCCTGCCTGGCACGGCGGCGGCCGTCGGGCGGCGCGCCCTCGACGGCGACCCGGTCCGCGTCGCGATCGTCGGCGCGACCGGGTACGTCGGCGCGGAGCTGGTCCGGCTGCTGGCGCGGCACCCCAACGCCAGCGATCGTCGGGCTCGTCGGGCGGGAACGGCACGGCGACCCGCTGGCCGGCATCCATCCGCACCTCGCGACCGAGGGCCTGCGCGTCTTCGACGCCGTCCCCGACGACGCCGAGGCCGTCTTCCTCGCCCTCCCCCACGGCGCCGCGGCGGCGCGGATCGACGAGTTCCAGGCGCGCGGCCTGACCGTCATCGACCTCGGGCCCGACTTCCGCCTCCGCGACCCCGAGGACTACCCGCGCTGGTACCACCTCGACCATCCCGCGGCCCGAGCTCCTCGCGACGGCGGTCTACGGCCTGCCCGAGCTGCATCGCGCGGAGCTGGCCGCGGCCGGCCGGCAAGCCCAACGCGATCGTCGGCGCGCCCGGCTGCTACGCGACGACCACGATCCTGGCGCTCGCCCCGCTGGCACGCGCCGGCCTCATCGGCGACCTCGTGGTCGACGCGAAGAGCGGCGTCTCGGGCGCCGGCCGCGATGCCCAAGGCGGACCTCCAGTTCGGCGAGGTCAACGAGAGCGTCAAGGCGTACGGGATCTTCACCCACCGCCACATCGGCGAGATCGAGCAGGAGCTGGGTGCGCTGGGCGGCGGCCTGGCGGCCAATCCGGGCGTGCGCGGCGTCGACTTCCTGCCCCACCTCATCCCGATGACCCGCGGCATCCTCTCGGCCGGCCACGTGCGCACGACCCGCGCCGTGACCCAGGCCGAGCTCGACGACCTCTACCACGACGCCTACGGCGACGAGCCGTTCGTGACGGTGACCGAGGCCGCCCCGGCGACCAAGCACGTCCTCGGCAGCAACGAGGCCCGCGTCTGGTGCCGCCTCGACGAGCGGAACGGACGGGTGCTCGCGATCGGCGTCCTCGACAACCTCGTGAAGGGCGCGGCGGGCCAGGCGATCCAGGCGTTCAACGTCGTGCACGGCCTGCCCGAGACCGCCGGCCTGCTCCAGCTGCCGCTCGCGCCATGACGCTCGCGACCGACGCGGCGCTCGAGCCGCTCCCCGCCGCCCTGCCGCCGGTCGAGCGCGTCGCCCGCCTCCCTCGCGGCTTCCTGGCCGCGGGCGCGACGGCCGGGATCAAGGCCTCGGGGCGACCGGACCTCGTGCTGATCGTCGCCGAGGACGGGCCCGTGCCCGCGGCGGCCGTGTTCACGCCCAACCGGTTCGCGGCGGCGCCCGTCCGGCTCTCCCGCGCGAACCTGCAGGCGACGGGCGGCGGCGCCGCGGCCGCCGGCTTCGCCCGGGCGGTCGTCTCGACCTCGGGCAGCGCCAACGCCGCGACGGGACCCGACGGCGACGCGGACCAGGCGCGCATCGGCGCCGCGGTGGCGGCCGCGATCGGGGCCGCCGAGTCGCGAGGTGCTCCACCTCTCGACCGGGATCATCGGGACCCGGCTGCCGGTCGACCTCGTGACGACCGCGGTCGAGCCGCGTGGTCGCCGGCGGGCTCGCGAGCACGGACGACGGCGCTCGGCGCAGGCGGCCGAGGCGCTGCGCACGACCGACACCACCACCAAGGTCGCCACGACGACCGTCGCCGTGCCCGCGACCGGCGGCGGCACGGTCGAGGTGACGGTGACCGGCATCTGCAAGGGCGTCGGGATGATGCATCCCAACATGGCGACGATGCTGTCGATCGTCCTGACCGACGCCACGCGCCGATCCGGCCACGCTCCACGCGCTGCTGCGCGCGGCGGCGGCCCGCACCTGGGACCAGCTGTCGGTCGACGGCGACACCAGCACCAACGACACGGTGTTCGTGCTCGCATCGGGCCGGGCCGGGCGCCATCGGGGCCGGCGACGACGCCGGCGCACGGCGTGCGCTCGGCGGGCGCGATCGAAGCCGTCGGGCGCGACCTCGCGCGCCAGCAGGCGGCCGACGGCGAGGGTGCGACGGCGCTGCTGACGTGCCAGGTGAGCGGGGCGACCGACGACGCCGGCGCACGGGCGGTGGCCCGCGCCGTGGTCTCGTCGTCGCTCGTCAAGGCCGCCGTCCACGGGCGCGACCCGAACTGGGGCCGCATCGCCGGGGCGGCGGGCAACGCGCGCCTCGCCGACGCCGCGGTGCTCGAGGCCTCGGGGCTGGCCGCCGGCGAGTCGACGTCGCGCGGCGGCACGGCGGCCCCGCTCGACCCGTCGACGCTGCGGATCGCGATCGCGGGCCATCTCGTCTACGACGGCCGGCGCGGCGGGCCGGTCGAGGTCGACAAGGCCGCGGCGAGCGCGGCGATGGCCGGCGAGGAGGTCCTGATCCGCCTCGACCTCGGGCTCGGCGACGGCACCGGCGAGGCCTTCGGCTGCGACCTCACCGAGGAGTACGTCCGCGAGAACAGCGAGTACACGACGTGAGCGAGATCGTCGTCGTCAAGCTCGGCGGGACGACGCTCGCGGACCAGCGCCAGGTGCTGGCGGAGGTCGCCGCGGTCGCCCGCAAGCGGCCGGTCGTGCTGGTGCACGGCGGCGGCAAGCGGATGACCGAGTGGCTCGAGCGCCTCGGCGTCCCGACCCACTTCGAGGGCGGGCTGCGGGTCACCGATCCGGCCGCGCTCGAGGTCGCGGCGGCGGTGCTGCGGGGCGTGGTCAACAGCGAGCTCGTCGCCGCGCTGCGGGACGTCGGGTGCGACGCGGTCGGGCTCTCGGGCGTGGACGGCGGCCTGCTCATCGGCCAGCGCCTGCCCAACGTCGGGCTCGTCGCGACGGTCGTCGGGATCCGCCGCGACCTCATCGACTCGCTGCTCGTCGCCGACCAGGTCCCGGTCGTCGCCCCGCTCGCGCGCGACGAGGAGGGCGTCGTGTGCAACGTGAACGCCGACGACGCCGCCGCGGGCCTCGCGGCCGGCCTCGGCGCCCGCCAGCTGGTGCTGATGACCGACGTCGACGGGGTCCGGGACGCCAACGGGAACAAGCTCGACTCCATCACCGCCGACGAGGCCGAGGCGATGATCGCCGACGGCACGATCGCGGGCGGCATGGTCCCCAAGGTCCGCGCCGCGCTGGCCGCCCTCGCGTGGGACGACGCCGAGGCGATCATCGCGGACTCGGCCGCCCCCGACGCCCTCGCGCGCGCCCTCGACGACCCCACGTTCGGCACCCGCGTCTCCGCGCGCGCACGCGCCGGCGCCGCGTGACGGTCCTCATGCTCAAGCGCGACCGCCATGCCGCGATCCGCCGGCTCGTCGGCGCGCGCGCCATCGGCAGCCAGGGCGAGCTCGTCGCCGGGCTCTCGGAGCTCGGGCTTCGACGTGACCCAGGCCACGGTCAGCCGGGACATCGCGGAGCTCGGCCTCGCCAAGGTCATGCGCGGCGACCACTCGGTCTACGTGAACCCCGAGGCGCTCGGGCCCGCGACGCGCCCGGCGTCGGACGAGCGCCTGCGGCGGATCCTGGCCGACATCCCGGTCGTCGTCGGGCGGAGCGGGCTGATCCTCGTGCTCACCGGGCAGCCGGGCACGGCCAACGCCATCGCCCAGGCCATCGACGAGTCCACGCTCACCGACCAGGTCGGCACCGTGGCGGGCGACAATACGCTCATCGTCCTGTTCCCCGACCAGCCCTCGCTCGAGCGCTGGCTCGAGCGGTTCGAAGTCACTGCAGCCGCCGGTCGCGGCGGCCATGGAGGCCACTCCCCGATGAACAAGGTCGTCCTCGCCTACTCCGGCGGCCTCGACACGTCCGTTGCCGTCGCGTGGCTGCGCGAGCAGTACGGCGTCGACGTCGTCACGCTCACCGTCGACGTCGGCGGCGGCTCGCTGCGCGAGGGCGTGGAGCGGCGCGCGATGTCGGCCGGGGCGGCCAAGGCCTACGTCGTGGACGCGCGCGAGACCTTCCTCTCGCAGTACGTCTGGCGCTCGCTGCAGGCCAACGCGCTCTACCAGGGCGTCTACCCGCTGGCCACGGCGCTCGCCCGCCCGCTGATCGCCCAGCTGCTCGTCGAGGTCGCCCAGAAGGAGGGCGCCGACGCGGTCGCGCACGGCTGCACCGGCAAGGGCAACGACCAGGTCCGCTTCGACGTCGCCGTCCACGCCCTCGACCCCGGGCTCGAGGTCGTCGCGCCGATGCGCGTCGGGCATGGGCCTGTCGCGCGACCAGGAGATCGACTACGCGCAGGAGCGCGGCATCGAGATCCCGATCACGAAGGCGTCCCCCTACTCCATCGACGTCAACCTCTGGGGCCGCTCGTGCGAGACCGGCGTGCTCGAGGATCCGTGGGTCACGCCGCCGCCCGACGCCTACGAGTGGACGGTCGCGGCGGGCGACGCGCCCGAACCGGTCGAGCTCGTCATCGGCTTCGAGGGCGGCATCCCCGTCTCGATCGACGGCGAGCGGCTCGGCTCGGTCGAGCTGGTCCAGCGCCTGCACGACCTCGGCGGCAAGCACGGCGTCGGGCGGATCGACCACGTCGAGGACCGCCTGGTCGGGATCAAGAGCCGCGAGATCTACGAGGCGCCGGCGGCGGTCATCCTGCACGCGGCGCATCACGCGCTCGAGGGGCTCGTGCTGTCGAAGGACCAGCTGCGGTTCAATCGCCTGGTCGCCGACGAGCTGGCCCAGATCATCTACGACGGCCTGTGGTTCAGCGCCCTGTCGCGCGACCTGCGGACCTACGCGATGTCCTCGCAGCGGGTCGTCTCGGGCGACGTGCGCGTCCGCCTCGACCACGGGACCGCGGTCGTCACCGGGCGGCGCTCGCCGCTCAGCCTGTACGACAAGGACCTCGCGACGTACGACGAGGGCGACGCCTTCGACCACGCCGCGGCCGTCGGCTTCATCGAGATCTTCGGCCTGCCGCTCCGCGTCGAGGCGGCCCGCCACGGCGCGGTGGGCAAGCACCACGGCGCGGCCTGGACGTGGACGCAGCCGCTGCTCGCCGACCTGCCGGCCTCGGTGACCGAGGGCGCGGGGGTCGCCGCGGGCTGAACATGGCGATGGGGCGGCCCGTCGGACCGCCCCATCGTGTCGCCGCCGCGCGGCGCGGCCCGGATGCCGTACGGTGATGCCCGTGACCGCACGATCCCGCGCGCCCCGGCCGTCCGTCCCGCCGAGCCGGCTGACGCACAGCCGCAGCGCCACCGACCGCCTGCGCCAGCTCGCGTTCCTCCAGGAGTTCGCCCAGCTGCTGACCCAGGCGCGCGACTGGGACGAGCTCATGCGCACGCTCGTCGACCGCACGACGGTGGCGATGGGCGTCGAGGTCTGCTCGTTCTACCTGCTCGACCGGACCGGCGAGCGGCTGACCCTCGCGGCGACCAACGGGCTCGACGTGCACCAGGTCGGCCGCGTCAGCCTCGGCGTCGGGGAGGGCATCACGGGTCGTGCGGCGGCCGACCGCGCGCCGGTCGCCTCGGCGGACGTCACGACCGACCCGCGGTTCAGCTGGGTGCGCGGCTTCGACATCGCCGACCTCCACGCGATGCTGTCCGTGCCGCTGGTCTGGAACGAGTCGGTGGTGGGCGTCCTCAACGCGCAGACGACCGAGGCGCGCGAGTTCGACGACGACGAGGTCGAGTTCCTGGTCACGATCGCGGCGCTGCTCGCGGGCGTCGTCGAGAAGGGCCGCCTCCAGGCCGAGGCCGAGGCGCAGCTCGACCGCCTGAGCCAGCTCGACGCCGCGCGCGCGGAGCTGCTCGCCGTGGTGACGCACGAGCTGCGCACGCCCCTCGCGGTCGTGCGCGCCTACGTCGACCTGCTGGCGGATGCGGCAGGTGGTGGCGAGGACACGCCGACGGACCTCGTCGAGACGTGGCGGGCCGGGGCCGCCGACCAGGTGACGCGTCTCGACCGGCTGGTGGACTCGATCCTGGCGTCGGTGCGGGGCGAGGGGCTGACCGGGCTCCGCCGCGACCCGTTCGACGTGGTCGGGGCGATCGGCAACACCGTCGGGACGCTGGCCCTGCTGCTGCGCACGCGGCCCGTGCGCTGGGATCCGCCCCCGCACTCGCTCGTGGCGCGGGGCGACGACGCGCGCTTCCGCCAGGTCCTCGAGCACCTGCTCGACAACGAGGCCAAGTACGCGCCACCGGAGCTCGCGGTGTCGCTCGGCGCGTGGCGGCACGGCGACGAGGTGCTCGTCTACATCACCGACGACGGGCCCGGCGTGCCGATCGACGACTGGGAGGCCGTGTTCCAGCCGTACGTGCGCGTGGACCGGGCCCGGTCGCGTGGCTCCGGGATCGGGCTGTTCGCGGCGCGGCGCCTGATGGAGGCGATGGGCGGCCGGGTCTGGATCGAGCCCAACGGCTACGGCGGGTCGCGCTTCGTGATCGCGCTGCCGGTCGCCTGAGGCTCGCCAGTCGTCGCTCAGCCCGGCGCGACGACCCTGACCTCGCCCGCGCGGAGGCGCGCGTAGCCCGGCTTCACGACCTCGTTGATGATCCGGATCCGCTCGTCGAACGGGGCGAACGCGCTCTTCATCGCGTTGATCGTCAGCCACTCCATCTCGCCGAGGCCGATCCCGAAGGTCGCGTCGAGCGCCGCGAACTCGCTCGACAGCGAGACGCCGCTCATCAGGCGGTTGTCGGTGTTCAGGGTCACGCGGAAGCGGAGCCGGCGCAGGAGGTCGATGGGGTGCTCCGCGATGGACGGCGCCGCGCCGCTGTGCACGTTCGACGACGGGCACATCTCGAGCGGCACCCGGCGGTCGCGGACGAACGCGGCCAGGCGCCCGAGCGCCACCGACCCGTCGTCGGCGACCGTGATGTCGTCGACGATCCGGACGCCGTGGCCCAGGCGCTCGGCGCCGCAGAACTGGAGCGCCTCCCAGATCGACGGCAGCCCGAACGACTCGCCCGCGTGGATCGTGATGTGGAAGTTCTCGCGCCTGACGCGGTCGAAGGCGTCGAGGTGCATGGTCGGCCGGTACCCGGCCTCCGGGCCGGCGATGTCGAAGCCGACGACCCCGGCGTCGCGCCAGCGGATCGCGCACTCCGCGACCTCGACCGAGCGGGCGGCCTGGCGCATGGCGGTGACGAGCAGCTTCATCACGATCGGGCGGCCCGCGGCGGCGGCGCGCGCGGACCCGTCGCGGAACCCGTCGAGCATCGCCTCGACCGCCTCGTCGAGCGTCAGGCCCTTCGCCGTGCACAGCTCCGGGGCCATCCGGACCTCGGCGTAGACGAGGCCGTCCGCGGCGAGGTCCTGCGCGCACTCGGACGCGACCCGCGCGATCGCGTCGCGCTCCTGCATCACGCCGATGGTGTGGACGAAGGTCTCGAGGTAGAGCTCGAGGCTCTTGCGGTCGGCGCCGCGCCGGAACCACGCCGCGAGCTCGGGCACGTCCTCCGTGGGCAGGTCGCGGTAGCCGAACTCGCGCGCCAGGTCCACGATCGTCTCGGGGCGCAGGCCGCCGTCGAGGTGGTCGTGGAGCATCGCCTTGGGCGCGGCCCGGATCGTGTCAGCCGCGAGCATCGGCGGCCTCCTGCTGGCCGGGCGGCTCGACGGGCTGCGCGTTCCCGTACGTCGGCCGCTCGCCGTGGGCGCCGGCCGACCAGCGGACCGCGTTCGCGATCAGCCGCCGGACGTTGGGGTCGAAGTAGGTCGGGTGCGTCTCGTGCCCGGGCCGCAGGTACACGACGCGGCCGCGCCCCCGGCGCCAGGTGCAGCCCGAGCGGAACACCTCGCCGCCCTCGAACCAGCTCACCAGCACGAGCTCGTCGGGGGCCGGGATGTCGAAGTGCTCCCCGTACATCTCCTCCTCCCCGATCACGAACGACTCGCCCGAGGCCTTCCGCGATCGGGTGCGACGGGTCGACGACCCAGAGGCGCTCGCGGCGGCCGTCCTCGCGCCACTTGAGGTCGCACGACGTGCCCATCAGGCGGCGGAAGATCCGCGAGAAGTGGCCCGAGTGGAGGACGACGAGCCCCATCCCGTCGAGGACGCGGGCGTGCACCCGGTCGACGACGGCGTCGCTCACCTCGTCGTGGGCGACGTGGCCCCACCAGGTGAGGACGTCGGTCTCGGCGAGCACCGCCTCGGTGAGGCCGTGCTCCGGCTCGTCCAGCGTCGCGGTCCGGACCTCGAGGTCCGTCGCCGCCGGCGCGCAGCCCGGCGGCGATCGCGGCGTGGATGCCGTCGGGGTAGACCGCCTGCGACGGGCGCGTCCGACCGCTCCTGGCGGAACTCGCTCCAGACCGTGACCCGGATGGTCATGCCGCGTCCGCCGCCCGGACCGGGCTGACGACGGCGCCGCCGCGCGCCGAGGACTCGCGGATCGCGTCCCACAGCCGCGCCATGCGCAGGCCGACCTCGGGCGGGCTCGGGTTGGGCTCGACCCCCGCGCGCACGTCGACGAACTGCTGCCACACGGTCTTGGGCCGCACCGAGCGCACCGGCCGCAGCGTCTTCGCGCCGTAGCGCTGGAGCTCCAGGCGCTCGCCCCAGATCCCGGTCCGCAGGGTGCCGCGCTCGCAGTACAGGCGGATGTCCGAGCCCAGCGACGGGATCGCGCGGCCGCAGCCGTTCATCGTGATCAGCGCGCCCGAGGCGAGCCGCGCGATGACGGCGCCGCGGACGTCGACCGGGTTGCCGTCGTCCTCGAGCCACGCGGCGACGCTCCGCGATGTCCTCGCCGGCCAGGTCGGCGACCGTGTTGAGCATGTGGGCCCCCGTGTCGAACATGAAGCCGCCGCCCGACAGCTCGGGCCGCTCGCGCCAGGTGCCGGCGGACCAGAAGTGCCAGTCCTGCCAGACGAGCGCGTTGACGTTGAGGATCGCGCCGAGCTCGCCCGAGCGCAGCAGCGCCGCCGCGGCGCGGACGTTCGGCGAGAGGCTCCCCTGGAAGCCGACGACGAGCAGCCGGCCCGTCCGGTCGCGCGTGCGGATCAGGTCGACGGCCTCGGTCGCGTTCATCACCATCGGCTTCTCGAGCAGCACGTCGAGGCCGGCGTCGAGCGCGGCCGCGGCCTGCGCGAAGTGCAGCGCGTGGGGCGTGACGATCATCACCGCGTCGAGCGCGAGGTCGCGCGCCGTGACCGTCGAGGAACCGCTGCCAGTCGGGCTCGTTGGGCGGGCGCGGCGCGCCGGCCGCCTCGACCTGCGCCGCGGCGGCCTCGTAGGCCTCGGGCGCGGGCTCGCAGATCGCGGCGATCGACGGTGTCGTCGCGGCCCACCATCTCCCGCAGGTGGCCCCGCGCCATCAGGCCCGCTCCGATCACCCCGACACGCACCGGCTGGAGCGTACCCGACCACGGGCGTCGTGGGCACCCCGCCGCACGGTCAATCGACGGAGGGGAGGTCGGTCGATCTACCGATGCCGTCCGACACGCGCGGCCCTACACTCCCGGCCATGGCACAGCTCGGGCCGCTCCTCAGTCCCCTGCTCGTCGGCCGCGACGACCTGCTCGACCTCGCCGAGCGGCGCATCGCGGAGGCCGCGAGCGGCCGCGGGCAGCTGATCCTGCTCGCCGGCGAGGCCGGCATCGGCAAGACCCGGCTGATGCGCTCGATCCTGCGCAAGGCCGAGGCCGCCGGGTTCCGGATCGCCCAGGGCGACCTGTCGCCGCAGGACCGCCTCGTGCCGCTGGCGTCGATCCTCGACCTCGCCCGGACCATGCGCGAGTCGACCGGGTTCGGATCGCTGGGCGAGGAGCTCCTCGAGATGCGCCGGCGCGATGGCGGCGACACGCTCGGCGCGCGACGCATGCTGGTCCGGGATCTCGCGGACGCGATCGTCGCCTCCGCCGATCGGCCGACCCTGCTCGCCTTCGAGGATCTGCAGTGGGCGGACGAGGTCAGCCTCGAGGTGATCGGCGAGCTCGCGCGGCTGGTGCGCGAACGGCCGGTGCTGCTCGTCGGGTCCTACCGGATCGACGAGCTGCCGGTCGACTCGGTCCATCGCGAGTGGCGGGCCCGCCTGCTCAGCCAGCGGCTGGCGGAGGAGGCGAGGCTCGCGCCGCTGACCTACGAGCAGACCGCGCTCGTCACCACGCTGATCCTCGCGACCGGGCTGCCCGCGCCGCGGGAGGTCGTCAGCGCCGTCTACGAACGGACGGACGGGATCCCGCTCCACGTCGAGGAGCTGCTGGGCGCGCTCGGCGACGCCGCCCGCGCCGACGGGCGCGCGATCCGCAACGCGGACGTCCCCGACACGATCGAGGACGCGATCCTCGCCCGCGTCTCCCGGATGTCCGAGGACGCGCAGGCGGTCGCGCGGGCGGGCGCGGTCGTCGGGCGTTGCTTCGTGCCCGACGTGCTCGCCGGCGTCATGGACCGCCAGGTCGGCGACCTGGAGGCGGCCCTCGACGAGCTGGTCGCGAACTCGGTGCTGTACCCCTTCCAGTTCGTGGACCAGGGCTACTTCGACTTCCGCCACCAGCTCCTCCGCGACGCCCTGTACGAGAGCGTCCCGACCGCGGAGCTGCGCGGATTCCATGCCCGCGCGGCCGAGTTCGGGGGCCACCTCGTCGGCAACAACGAGATCCATGCCTCGGTCCACTTCGAGCGGGCCGGCCTGCGGGCAGAGGCGTACCGCGCGGCGCTGGCGGGCGCCGAAGCAGCGGCCGCGATGTCCAGCCGCAACGAGGCGTTCGAGCTGTACGCCCGGGCCGCGGCCAACGCCCCCGACGACCTCCCGACCACCGAGCGCATCGAGCTCTACCAGGCGTACTGCGACGCGGCGTTCGCGGTGGACGACGTCCCCGTCGCCGAGGAGAGCGCCATGCTCCTCCGACGCTATGCCCTCGAGGCGGGCATGCCGATCGAGGCCGCCGGCGCCCTCATCAGCCTCGCCAACCTGGCCCGGCGCGACGTGCGCTCACGCGAGGACCGGCTGATCGTCGCGCAGGCCGACGCCGAGCTCGAGGCGCTCCCGGCCTCACCCGATCGCAACGTCTGGCTGTCGGACGCCAAGGTCAGCCTGGCGGTGCTCGAGATCGACACGGGCCGGCTCGATGCGGCGGCCGCCCTGCTGGTGGTGGCGCGCCAGCTCCGCCTGGCGTCAGACGACCAGGACTGCGGCGACATCGACTTCGTCATGGCGCAGATCGAGGTCTACCGGGGTCACGTCGATGCCGGCCTCGAAACGATGCTCGAGACCGCGCGAGCGTCGCGCGATGCCCGGCTCGAGAGCACCGGCGTGACGGCGTACCGGACTGCGGCCGCGATCGCTTCGCACGTGATGGACTACGGCACCGCCGCGATCGGCCTCCGCGAGGGCCTGCGGTATGCGGGCGAGATCGAGCAGTCCTACTGCCGCCACGTGATGGCCGCGGTGTCCGCGCATGTCGCCTGGGCCGAGGGACGCTGGGACGAGGCGATCGCCGTCGCCGAGATCGAGCTGGTCGAGCGTGGGAGCCGGCGCGGGACGCTCGGATCGCGCGACGCCCTCGGCTACGTGGCGTTCGGGCGGGGCGAGGTCGAGCGCGCGCGCAGCCTCCTCGAGGCCTCGCTCGAGATCGGCCGGCGGGCCGAGCAGGTCGAGCTCCTGCTGCCGCCGATGTGGGGCCTGGCGGAGACCGCCCTGGTCGCCGGCGACGCCGCGGCGGCCATCGTCATCTGCGAGGACGCCCTGGCGATCGGCCGCTCGTCCGGCATGCGCGCCTTCCTCGTGCCGTTCGTGGTCACGGGCGTGCGGGCCTACCTCGCCGCGCACCGCCCGGACGATGCGGAGCGCTGGTCGGCGCGGGTCAACGAGGTGCTCGGCGACTGGGCAGGGCCCGCCGACATCGCACGGCTCCACGCGGCCGGCCTGCTCCACCTCGCGACGGGCTCGACCGTCATGGCGCGGACGGAGCTCGAGGAGGCCGCGACCCGGCTGGGCGGCGCTGCCGCGGACCTGGGAGGCGACCTCCGCCCGCCTCGACCTCGTCACCGCCCTGCTGCGGGCGAGCCGTCATGCCGAGGCGGCGCCGGTCCTCGCGGAGGCGCGGGCGGTCGCCGATCGCCTGGGCAGCGTTCCCCTGCTCCGCCGTGCGGACGAGCTCGGCCAGGTCGTCAAGAGCCGGGGCACGATCGACGAGCCGTGGCGGCCGCTGACCGTCCGGGAGTTCGAGGTCGCGCGGCTGGTCGCCGCGGGCATGACCAACGCCGAGATCGCCGACGAGCTCGGGCTGTCGCCCAAGACCGTCAGCGCGCACCTCGAGCACATCCTCGCGAAGCTCGGCGCGATGCGCCGGGCCGAGGTGGGTGCGTGGGTCGCCGGGATCCGGATCGCCGAGCCCGTGGCCGGCGGTCGTCGCTGACCGCCGCCACGTCCCGGCGCCGTCGATCGGGTCCCTAGACCTCGACCGTCAGCTCGTAGACCTCGGGCGTCGGGTGCCCGGCGCGCTCGTGGATCCGCATCACCGCTTCCTTGGACGGGCCGGTCGCCAGGCAGAAGACCTTGCCCAGCTCGGGATCCATCCACGCGCGCTCGAAGTGCACGCCCTCGTCCTTCTCGACCGCGAGGTCGCGGTCGTGCGCCTCGCGCAGCTGGTCCGCGGTGACGCCGACGAACCCGCTGTGGACGTCCATGAACTTGCCCATGCCAGTAGCCTCCGGATCTGCGCGGCCAGCGCCGCGTCGTGCGTCGATCCTCGCGCGGGGCCGGAGGGTGCGGCATCGGTGAAACGACCGATGAGCGGTGCGAAAATCGCGCGCGATGCCGCCAAGCCAGCCCCGGCGCCCCGGGTCAGGCCGTCGGCTCAGTCGCCGAGGCGCGCCCTCGCCGCGACCAGCGCGGCCTGCACGCGCGCCGGCGCCGTGCCGCCGGTCACGTCGGCGGCCGCCAGCGCCCCCTCGATGCTCGCCGACTCGCGGAGCGCCGCCGCGATCCCCTTCTCCTTGGCCAGCCCGCGCGCGATCGGGTCGTCGCTGCCGTCGAGCGCGGCGCGGTACGCCTCGTCGGGGAGCGCCGCGAGCGACGGGATCCGCTCCGCCTCCGCGCCGCCGACGAGCCCGCCGACGATGTGGTGGGCGGCGCGGAACGGCACGCCCCGCCGGACCAGGGCATCGGCGAGGGCGGTCGCCGTCGTGTAGCCCTCTTCGGCCGCGCGGCGCATCCGCGCGCCGTCGACCGCGAGCGTGTCGACGAGCCCGGCCATGACCCGCAGCGAGGCGTCGAGCGTGCCGACCGCCGCGAACAGCCCGGGCTTGTCCTCCTGGAGGTCGCGCTGGTACGCGAGCGGCAGGCCCTTGAGCAGCACGAGCATCGTCGTCAGGGCGCCGATCACGGCGGCCGTCCGGCCGCGGACGAGCTCGGCCGGGTCGGGGTTCTTCTTGTTCGGCATCATCGACGACCCGGTCGAGAAGGCGTCCGCGACCCGCACGAACCCGAACCGCGGGTTCGACCACCAGGTCACCTCCTCCGCGAGGCGGCTCAGGTGCACCATCGCCAGCGCGGTCGCGGCCAGCAGCTCGACGACGAAGTCGCGGTCCGCGACGGCGTCCAGCGAGTTGGCGGTGACGCCGTCGAAGCCGAGCTCCCCCGCCGTCGTCTCGCGGTCGAGCGGGTAGCCGGCGCCCGCCAGCGCCCCGGCGCCCAGCGGCGAGACGTTGAGCCGGCGGCGCGCGTCGGCGAGCCGGCCGCGGTCTCGCTCCAGCATCTCGACGTACGCGAGGAGGTGGTGGGCGAAGAGCACGGGCTGGGCCGGCTGGATGTGGGTCGACCCCGGGAGGACCGCGTCGCCTTCGCGCTCGGCCAGGCCGACCAGCGCCCGCTCCATCCCCACGACGGCGTCGTCGAGGCGGTCGACCGCGCGCCGGGACCAGAGGCGCAGGTCCGTCGCCACCTGGTCGTTGCGGGAGCGCCCGGTGTGGAGCTTGCCGCCGACCGCGCCGACGCGGGCCGTGAGCAGCGTCTCGAGGTTGAGGTGGACGTCCTCGAGCGAGGGGTCCCAGGCGATCGCGCCGCCCTCGACGTCGAGCCGCAGGGCGGCGAGACCGCCCTCGAGCGTCGCGACCTCCTCGTCGGTCAGCAGCCCCGCGCGGCCGAGGCCGCGCACGTGGGCGATCGACCCCGCGATGTCATCGAGCGCCAGCTCGGCGTCGACGTCGATCGACCGGGTGAAGTCCGCCATCCGCGCATCCGGCTCGTCGTCGAACCGGCCGCCCCACAACCGCATGCGCCCTCCGCTGCCAGGTGCGGGTCATCGTACGTCAGCGGGCGGGCACGTCCGCGGTGCGGGCCGGGACCGTCGCGCGCAGCCGCTTGGCGGCCTGCTCGGGCGTGAGGTCCCGCTGGGGTTCCGCGAGCAGCTCGTAGCCGACCATGAACTTGCGGATGCTCGCGCGGAGCAGCGGCGGGTAGAAGTGCGCGTGCACCTGCCAGTGGCCGGTCTCGTCCCCGCCGAACGGCGCCTGGTGCCAGCCCATCGAGTACGGGAACGGCCGCCCGAACAGGGCGTCATACCGGTGGGTGAGGTCGCGGAGGGCGGTCGCGAGCCCGTCGCGCGCGGCGTCGTCGAGGTCGGCCAGGCGCGCCGCCGGCTGCAGCGGGACGAGGAGCGTCTCGAACGGCCACGCCGCCCAGAACGGCACGACGGTGAGCCAGCCCGGCGCCGTCGACACCATCCGCGGGCCGTCGAGCTCCGCCGCGGCGTAGTCGACCAGCAGGCCGCGCCCGGTCTCGGCGAGGTAGCGCGCCTGCGTCGCGTCCTCGTGCTGCGCCTCGACGGGCAGCGCGTCCCCCGACCAGATCTGGCCGTGCGGGTGCGGGTTGGAGGCGCCCATCGCCTCGCCACGGTTCTCGAACACCTGCACCCAGCGGTAGCGCTCGCCGAGCTCCGTCGTCTGCTCCGCCCAGACGTCGACGATCCGGCGGATCTCGGGCTCGGTCATGCCCGCGAGCGTGAGGTCGTGGCGCGGCGAGAAGCACACGACGCGACACGTCCCCCGGGTCCCCTCGGCGCGGAACAGGCCCTCGGCGATCCGGGCGTCGGACGTGTCCGGGCGCAGGGCGGCGAAGTCGTTCGTGAACACGAAGGTCGCGTCGTAGGACGGGTTCACGGCCCCGTTCACGCGGACGTTGCCGGGGCACAGGTAGCAGTCGGGGTCGTAGGCCGGGCGGTCCTCGGGCGGCTCGGGCTCCTCGGCACCGAGCCACGGCCGCTCGGTGCGCCCGGCGGACACCAGCACCCATTCGCCCGTCAGGGCGTTGAAGCGTCGGTGCGGCTCCGGCTCGAGGGCGGCGACGGTGGCGTCTAGCGGGCGCGTGCGTGTGGTCAGTGGGCACGCGACCCCGTCCCCGCAGCGGCGACGCGCCGGATCGGCACGGCGACCTCGGGCTCGTCGATGACCTCGGCGTCCTCCACGTCCACGAGGATGAGCTCGCGCACGGTCTCGCCCAGGAGCTGCTGACCCGCCGGATCGAGGTTGCGATCCGAGACCAGCACGTCGGCCTGGTCGAGGCGCGCGATGGAGGCGATCCCGACGACGCCCCACTTGCTGTGGTCGGCGATGACGACCAGGCGCCGGCCCGCCTCGATGAGCGCCCGGTCCGTCTCCGCTTCGGAGAGGTTCGGGCAGGTGAAGCCCGCCTTCGCGTCCATGCCGTGCACGCCCATGAACACGAGGTCGAGGTGGACCGACCGGAGCTGGGCGACGGCGAACGAGCCGACGAGCGCCTCGGACGGCGTCCGCACGCCGCCGGTGAGGATGACCGTCTGGTCCCGCCGCCCGGAGCGATAGAGGACGTCCGCGACCCGCAGCGAGTTGGTCACGACCGTCACCCCGGGGATCTCCGCGACGCGCGCGGCCAGCGCATGGGTGGTCGTGCCGGCGGAGATCGCGATCGCCATGCCGGGCTCGACGAGCGCCGCGGCGGCCGCCGCGATCGCCTGCTTCTCGTCCTGCTGGAGCGCGGACTTGGCGACGAACCCGGGCTCGTAGGACGCGAAGCCCGAGATCAGCGTCGCGCCGCCGTGGACCTTCTCGAGGAGGCCGTGCTCGTGGAGGATCTCGAGGTCGCGCCGGACCGTCATGTCGGAGACCCCGAGGTCTCGCGCAAGGTCGGCGACCCGGACGGCGCCCGACTCGCGGACCCGATCGAGGATCATCGCCTGGCGTTGGCGGGCGAGCATCGACTCCGCTCCCACTCTCTTGCACCGGATGTCGTCAAGTATCCAGCGGTGACCCCGCCGCCGCTGGTCCGGCGCCACCAGCATCTTGACCTCGATCGGTTGGCAAGTCAACGAAGTCGCACAAGAACGCGCGTGCGATTACGAGTGACTCGCTTGACATCGTGTCGCCATCTCGCAACAATCCAACAGTGGCTCGGCGCCGCGACAGTGTCGCGGGTGGGCCTGCAGGAGGTTCACGAATGGCTGATCACGACGGCATCCAGTCCGTCACGCGTCGCCAGGTGCTCAAGGGTGGCGCGGCGATCGCGGCACTCGGCGGCGTCTCGGCGTTCCTCGCGGCTTGCTCGTCGTCCGCCGCAACGGCGGCCCCCGCGTCGGCACCGGCCGCCTCGGCCCCGGCGGCGTCCGCACCGGCGGCGTCCGCACCGGCAGCGTCGGCCGCACTTGGCGGCTCGCTGCACATCGGCAGCAACCACTCCGATCCCGGCGAGAAGGCCGGCATGGACGCCATCAACGCGGCGTTCAAGACGGCCACCGGGATCGACGTCGTGATGAACACGGTCGATCACGGCACGTTCCAGGACCAGATCACGAACTACCTCGGCGGCACCCCGGACACCGCGTACACGTGGTTCTCCGGCTTCCGCATGAAGTTCTTCGCGGACCAGGGCCTCAACGTCCCCATCGACGACGTGTGGGCCACCGTCAAGGACAACTTCACCGCGGGCTTCGCGGGCTCGGTCGTCGGCAACGACGGCAAGGTCTACGGCATCCCGGTCGACTACTACCCGTGGGCGGTCTTCTACCGGAAGAGCGTCTTCGCGGACAAGGGCTACACCATCCCGACGACCTGGGACGAGCTCAAGACGCTCGCCGACCAAGATGCAGGCCGACGGCCTGACCCCGATCGCCTTCGGCGACAAGGACGGCTGGCCCGCCATGGGCACGTTCGACATCCTGAACCTGCGCCAGAACGGCTACGACTTCCACGTCGACCTGATGGCTGGCAAGGAGAAGTGGACGGACTCGAAGGTCACCGACGTGTTCAAGAAGTGGGCGGAGATCGTTCCGTTCCACGCGAAGGACTACGCGGGCCTCACCTGGCAGCAGGCCGCGGACACGCTCGTCCAGAAGAAGGCGGGCATGTACCTGCTCGGCCTGTTCGTCTCGGCGCAGTTCGCCGCGACGAAGGACCCGGCGGACATCGCCGACCTCGACTTCTTCCCGTTCCCGACGCTCGGGACCGCGTTCGACACGCGAGAACGCGCTCGACGCCCCGATCGACACCTGGCAGATCGCGGCCAAGTCCCCCAACCTCGCCGCCGAGACCGACGCCTACAAGGCGTACCTCGAGCACTGGGCCAAGGGCGCCACGCAGCTGCTGATGTTCCAGAACCAGCCGGGCCTGATCCCGACGGCGACGGACACCGACACCAGCACCTACAGCGACCTCCAGAAGAAGGCCGTCGAGATCGTCTCGAAGGCGCAGAAGATCACCCAGTTCCTCGACCGCGACACCCGTCCGGACTTCGCGGGCGCGAACGGCATGCAGGCGTTCCTGCAGACGTTCCTCTCGAACCCGACCCAGGACCTCGCGGCCTACCAGAAGACCATCCAGGACTTCTGGGACTCCCTCCCGCCGCTGTCCTAACCGGATCGGTCGGACCGACCCGCATCGTCCTATCCTGACCGCATGTCTGACCCCGCGGTCGACGCGGTTTCCGCCCCGCCAGGTCCCGTGACCGGCGGGGCGGTCGCACGCCCACGCCGTCGCAAGAGCGCGGCTCGAAGTCGGCTGGCGATCGGATCACCCTCGACCGCCTGACCCGGCGCGACAAGCTCACGCTCGGCCTGATGGTCGGGATCCCGACCTTCCTGTGCCTCGCCCTCGTCTGGCTGCCGACGATCGCGTCCGTCGGGCTGTCGTTCACGAACTGGCGCGGGATCACCGGACTGACGTGGAACAACGTCGTCGGCCTCCAGAACTACGTCACGCTGTTCACGAAGTACCCGTTCTTCTGGCCGGCGATCTCCCACAACCTCCTGTGGCTGCTGACGCTGACCTTCATCGCCACGCCGATCGGGATCTTCCTGGCGGTCCTGCTCGATCGGGAGATGCGCGGGTCGCGCGTCTACCAGAGCGCCTTCTTCATCCCGGTCGTGCTGTCCCTCGCCGTCGTCGGGTTCATCTGGGAGCAGATGTACACCTCGCAGGGGGTCATCAACTCGCTGCTCGGCCGGACCGCCCAGAACAACGTCATCGACTGGCTCGGCAACCCGAACCTCAACATCTGGGCGGTGCTCGTCGCGGCCAGCTGGCGGCACGTCGGCTACATCATGGTGCTGTACCTGTCCGGGCTGAAGAGCGTCGACCCGACGCTGCGTGAGGCCGCCGCGATCGACGGCGCGAACCAGCGCCAGACGTTCTTCCGGGTGATCTTCCCCGTGATGCGGCCGATCAACGTCGTGATCGTCGTCGTGACGGTCATCGAGTCGCTCCGGGCGTTCGACATCGTCTACATCATCAACAAGGGCAAGAACGGCCTCGAGCTGCTGTCGACGCTGATCACCAACAACAGCATCAGCGAGGCGAACCTGCTCGGCTTCGGTTCCGCCATCGCGGTCGTGCTGCTGGTGATCTCGCTCGTGCCGATCATCATCTTCCTCAACCGGCAGCTCCGGGAGGACGCCGGATGACCGCGACCGCCGCCACCACCACGACGGCGACCGCGCACCCGGACCCGTCGGTCCAGGATCCGCTGGCAGCGCGTGCTGCTCCACGTCTTCCTGATCGTGCTGTCGCTGATCTGGCTGTTCCCGATCCTGTGGACCTTCATCCAGGCGCTGCGCCCGTACGGCGACACGATCCACGACGGCTACGTCTCCTGGCCGACGCACCTCAACTTCGACAACTTCGTGGCGGCCTGGCAGCAGGGCGACCTCGCCAAGTACTTCGTCAACACGATCATCATCGCCGTGCCGGCGGTGCTGTTCACGCTGTGGATCTCGTCGATGCTCGGGTTCGTCGTTCTCGCGGTTCAGCTTCCGGGCGAACATCCTGCTGCTGATGATGTTCACGGCGGGCAACCTGCTGCCGGCGCAGGTGATCATCGTCCCGCTGTACCGCCTGTACCTCCTGCTGCCGAACCCGCTGCAGTTCGTCGGCGACGCGAAGAACCTGTACGACTCGTACTTCGGGATCGCGCTGATCCACATCGTGTTCCAGACGGGCTTCTGCACGTTCGTGCTCAGCAACTACATGAAGACGCTGTCCAAGGACCTGACCGAGGCCGCGCTCGTCGACGGCGCGTCGCTGTGGATGATCTACCGCAAGGTCGTGCTGCCGTTGTGCCGGCCGGCGCTCGCGGCGCTCGCGGTCGCTCGAGTTCACGTTCATCTACAACGACTTCTTCTGGGCGGTCGTGCTGATGGTGACGGGGTCCAAGCGCCCGATCACCTCGGCCCTCAACAACTTCCAGGGCGCCTTCTTCACCGACCAGAACGTGCTCGCCGCGATGTCGTTCATCGTGGTCGTGCCGACGGTCGTCGTGTACCTCGTGCTGTCCAAGCAGTTCGTCCGCGGCCTGACCCTCGGCTCGACCAAGGGGTAGATCCGGCCCGACGCCGCCCCGATCCATCCCCGCGCTTTCGCCCAGGAGAATCCGACACATGACCCCTCGACCCTGGGCCGACCCTGAGCTCACGTCCCGGGGCAGGCTCCCGATGCACGCGGTCCCGCACGACGACCGCGTCCCGCTCGACGGCACGTGGCGCTTCCAGCTGCTCCACCACCCGACGGACGCACGTCGACGGGGCGGCGTGGCGCGACATCGCGGTCCCCGGCGTCTGGACGATGCAGGACACGTGGGACCACCCGATCTACACGAACGTCCAGATGCCGTTCCCCCACCGTCCGCCGGCAACCCCGGACGAGAACCCGACCGGCGTCTTCGAGCGGTCGTTCGAGGTTCCCGCGGCGTGGGCCAAGCGCCGCGTCGTGCTCCACGTGGGCGCCGCCGAGAGCGTGCTGCTCGTCGAGCTCAACGGCCAGGACGTCGGCATCAGCAAGGACTCGCACCTCGCGGCCGAGTTCGACGTGACCTCGCTCCTGCGGCCCGGCGCCAACGACCTGCGGCTGACGGTCGTGAAGTGGTCCGACGCCTCGTTCATCGAGGACCAGGACCAGTGGTGGCACGGCGGCATCACCCGCCCGGTGTACCTGTACGCGACCGGCGAGACGTACCTCGCGGACCTCGCGATCGACACCGGCCTCGACGCCGACGGGACGACGGGCACGCTGTCGATCGAGGTCGGGCTCGGCTGGTCCGGCGACCGGCCGGCCGCCGGCTGGCGGGTCGAGGCGACCGTCGAGGGACTCGCGGAGTCGCTGCGCGCGGTCGTCCGCCACGCGCCGCCGCCGCCCGGCACGTCGGGCGACTGGACCGTCCCCGGGCCGCCGCGCCGCGGCGTCGTCGACCTCCAGAGCCTCAGCGCCGCCGGCGCCCTGACCGCGCCCGACGACGTCGACCGCTGGCGCGAGGCCGAGCCCGAGGTCCGCCCGGGCCGCGTCGGCCGCGTCCGATTGGCGACGCGCGTGCCCGGGATCGAGCCCTGGTCGGCGGAGATCCCGAGGCTCTACCGGCTCGAGGTGTCGCTGGTCTCGCCCGGTGGCGAGGTCGTCGGAGCGGGTCGAGCGGCGGATCGGGTTCCGGCGAGTCGAGATCCGCGGCGTCGAGCTGCTGGTCAACGGACGCGCGGTGCTCATCCGCGGCGTCAACCGCCACGACTTCGATCCCCGGACCGGGCGCGTCGTCGCCGCCGAGGACATGCGGGCGGACGTGCGTCGCGATGAAGCGCTGGGGCTTCAACGCGCTGCGGACCTCGCACTACCCCAACGACCCCGTCCTGCTCGACGCGTGCGACGAGCTCGGCCTGTACGTCATCGACGAGGCCGACATCGAGTCGCACGGCTGGTACGAGGACGTGTGCAGCGACCCCCGCTACCGCGACCAGTTCGTGGAGCGGGTCGCGCGGATGATCGAGCGCGACCGTCACCACCCGTCGATCATCGTCTGGTCGCTGGGCAACGAGTCGGGCTACGGCCTCAACCACGACGCGGCGGCGGGCTGGGCGCGCGTCGCCGACCCGTCGCGGCCGCTCCACTACGAGGGCGCGATCAAGTTCGACTGGTCGAGCGGCCAGACGGCGAGCGACCTGCTGTGCCCGATGTACCCGCCGATCCCGGCGATCGTCGCCCACGCGCAGGGCGGCCAGCAGCGGCACCCGCTGATCATGTGCGAGTTCTCGCACGCGATGGGCAACAGCAACGGCACGCTCGCCGAGTACTGGGACGCGATCGAGTCGAACCACGGGCTCCAGGGCGGGTTCATCTGGGAGTGGCGCGACCACGGGCTCGAGCAGCGGCTCCCCGACGGGTCGATCCGCCACGCCTACGGCGGCGACTTCGGCGACCAGCCCAACGACGGCGTGTTCTGCATCGACGGCATCACGTTCCCCGACCGCTCGCCCAAGCCCGCGATGTTCGAGCACATGGCGCTCGCGTCGCCGGTGCGCGCGGCATCGGACGCCGCGGCGATCGCGGCCGCGCGCGAGGGCCGGGTCACGCTCGAGAACCGCGGCGACTTCCGCGACACCGGCTGGCTGCGCGCGACGTGGGAGGTGACGGTCGACGGCGCCCCGACGGCGACCGGCGACCTGCCGCTGCCCGCCATCGCCCCGGGCGCCTCGGCGGAGGTCGCGATCCCGGGCTTCGCCCTCCCCGAGGCCGGCGCCGGCGAGCGCTGGCTGACCATCCGCTTCCTCACGGCCGCGCCGTCCGACTGGGCGGACGCGGGCTACGAGATCGGCTGGGCGCAGGTCCCGCTCGACGACGCGGTCGAGCCGGGCACCACGTCCGCCGCACCACATCAGGGCTGGACCGGCGACGTCGCGATCGACGACCAGGGGTTCCTCCTCCACCCCTCGTTCGCGGCGCCGCCGGCCCTGTCCCTCTTCCGCGCCCCCACGGACAACGACGTCATCGGCGGGATGGGCGGCCGCTGGGCGGCGTGGGGCCTCGCGTCGCTGACCCGGCGCCTGGACGGCATCGACCGGGCCGCCGACGCGGTCACGGTCCGCGCGACGTGGACGACCGGCGCGGGCATCGAGATCGCGCACACCCAGCGGCTCTCGACCGCCGGCGGACGGGTCCGCGTCGAGGAGACCGTTGACATCCCCGCGACCATCGAGGACCTGCCGCGGGTCGGCACGGTGCTCGAGCTCGCCGCGGGCCACGAGGCGTTCGAGTGGTTCGGGCGCGGAGCCCACGAGACGTACCCGGACCGGCGCCGTGGCGGCCGCGTCGGGCTGTGGCGCTCGACGGTCGCCGAGCAGCTGGTGCCGTACGTCCGCCCGCAGGAGAACGGCGGCCACGCCGACACCCGCTGGTTCCGCGTCGGATCGCCCGGCGGCGGGATCCGCGTCGAGCTCGATGCCCCTCGCCAGGTCTCCGCGACCCACTCGACCGCGCCGACCTCGACGCGGCGACGCACGACGTGGAGCTGCACCCCCGGGCGGAGACCATCGTCCACCTCGACGCCGCCCACCGTGGGCTGGGCACGGCCAGCTGCGGCCCGGACACGCTCGCGCCATACGTGCACGGCGGCGGCACCTACCGCTGGGCGTGGACGCTGAGCGACGAGGCGGCCGGGGCGTGACCGTCCACTGGGACGCCGCCACCCGCGAGTGGCACCTGGAGAACGGCCGCGTCAGCTTCGCGATGCGCGTGCTCGAGAACGGCTGGCTGGGCCACCTCCACGCCGGGGCGCCCGTGCGACCCGGCGGCTCCCTGCGGCATCTCGGACCGGCTGACTTCACGGGCTACACGAACCGGGTCGGCGAGCCCGTCGGGCTCGAGGTCCCCGTGCCCGGCGTCGGCGACTTCCGCGTCCCGGCGCTGATCGTGGAGGGCCCGGACGGCTCGACCGTGCTGGACCTGCGATACGCCGACCATCGGATCCTCGCCGGCAAGCCGGACCTGCCCGACCTGCCCTCGACCTACGCCGAGGCGGACGACGAGGCCGAGACGCTCGAGGTCGACCTGGTCGATGCGCCGACGGGCCTGCGGGTCACCGTGCGGACGACGCTGTTCGCGGACCGCGCGGTCGTCGCGCGCTCGCTCACGCTCGTCAACGGCGGCGCGGCGCCGCTCGTCGTGCGATGCGCGATGTCGGCCGTCCTCGACCTGCCCGACGCCGACTGGAACCTCGTGACCCTCAGCGGGACGTGGGCCCGGGAGCGGCACGTCTACGACCGGCCCCTCGTCCACGGCCGCCAGTCGGTCGGGAGCCTGCGCGGCGTGAGCGGCGCCGAGCACAGCCCGTTCCTCGCCCTGCGCCGCGCAACGACGACCGAGGACGCCGGCGAGGCCTACGGCCTCAGCCTCGTCTACTCCGGCAACTTCCTGGCCGAGGCGGAGGTCGAACTCGTTCGGGACCACGCGCCTGCGCATCGGCATCCACCCGGAGGCCTTCGCCTGGCGCCTCGAGCCGGGCGCGGCGTTCACCACGCCGGAGGCCGTCATCGCCTGGTCCGGCGAGGGCCTCGGCGGCCTGTCCGAGGCGTTCCACGGCCTGTACCGGGAGCGGATGGCGCGCGGCCCGTGGCGCGATCGCCAGCGCCCGATCGTGCTCAACAACTGGGAGGCGACCTACTTCGACTTCGACCACGAGCGGATCGTCGGGATCGCGACCAAGGCGAAGGACCTCGGCGTCGAGCTGTTCGTGCTCGACGACGGCTGGTTCGGGCGGCGCGACAAGGACAACTCGTCGCTGGGCGACTGGGTCGTCGACCGGCGCAAGCTCCCGGATGGCCTCGAGGCCCTCTCGCGCGACGTCCACGCGCTCGGCATCGACTTCGGCCTGTGGATCGAGCCCGAGATGGTCAACGCGGACAGCGACCTGTTCCGTGCCCACCCCGAGTGGGCGATCGGCGTCCCCGGACGCGAACGGACGGAGAGCCGCCAGCAGCTCGTCCTCGACTTCGGGCGGCCGGAGGTCGTCGACCACATCGCCGACGCGCTGACCGCGGTGTTCTCGGGCGCGACGATCGACTACGTCAAGTGGGACATGAACCGGTTCATCACCGAGCCGTGGACCGCCGCGGTCCCGCCGACCGGCAGGGCGAGTTCTTCCACCGCTACATCCTCGGCGTGTACGAGCTGTACCGGCGCCTGGTCGAGCGCTTCCCGGACATCCTGTTCGAGTCGTGCGCGAGCGGCGGCGCGCGCTTCGACGCGGGGCTGCTGGCCTGGGCGCCCCAGGCCTGGACGAGCGACGACACCGACGCGGTCGAGCGCCTGACGATCCAGTGGGGCACGTCGCTCGCGTTCCCGCTGTCGTCGATGGCGGCGCACGTGTCCGCGGTGCCGAACCACCAGACGGGGCGGATCACGCCGCTGTTCACCCGCGCCGCGGTGGCGATGTTCGGGGCGTTCGGCTACGAGCTCGACCCCACGACCATGCCGGCCGACGAGCAGGCCGAGGTCGCGCGCCAGATCGCCTGGTACCGCGACCGGCGCCAGGTGCTCCAGTACGGCCGCTTCCTGCGCCTGCGCAGCCCGTTCGAGGGCGACGGCAACGAGACGGCCTGGATGGCGGTCGACGAGGACGGGTCGCACGCGATCGTCGGCTTCTACCGCGAGCTCGCGCGTCCCCTCCCCGTGCGCAAGCGGATCCGGCTGCGCGGCCTCGATCCGGCCGCGACCTACCGCGTCACGACGTGGATGGACTCGTTCGAGGCGCCCGTCGCGACCGCCGACCGCGCGGGCGACGTGCTGATGGCGATCGGCCTCGGCATCGAGCCCCCGGACATGCCGTTCCCGCGCGGGGAGTCGTCCGACGGCACGCGGATCGTCCGGGGCGACTTCCAGGCCCGCCTGTTCGAGCTGAAGCGCCGCTAGGCCGGCACCGCCGGTGCACTAGGATGCTCACACCGTGACCGCCCGGCGGCCACCGCGCCGCAACTAGAACCGTGGAGGACCGATGAGCTCATCCGAGGCCGCGCGCATCCCGATCTTCGCGGCGCTCAGCCCCAAGGACCGCGACAAGGTCCTCGGCAGCGCGATCCAGCGGACCTACGCGCCCGGGGCGACGCTCGTCAAGGAAGGCGAGACGTCGATGAACCTGTTCTTCATCGTGAGCGGCACCGCCGAGGTCGCCACGGCGGAGGAGGGCCATCGTCGCAACCTGGGTCCGGGCGACTTCTTCGGCGAGCTCGGGCTCGTCGAGCGGCACGCGCGAACGGCGACGGTGACGGCCGGGACCGAGGTCACGGTGCGTCATGCTCTCGGCGTGGGAGTTCCGCGACCTGCTCGCCGAGTATCCCGTGATGGCCGTGCCGATGGTCTACGGCCTGGTGGGACGCCTCCACGGCATCGTCACCCACGACCACGAGCACGCCGACGCGCCTGCCGACGCGGGCTAGCGGGCGCCGATCAGGCGAGGCGCCCGGCCCCGGCTGACGCCTCGACCGGGAACACGCGTGGCGTGAGGCCCGTCCGCGCCGGGTAGTCGCGCATGACCGCCTCGCGGAACGCCCCGACCGCGTCCCGTCGCACGAGGTTGATCGTGCAGCCGCCGAACCCGGCCCCGGTCAGGCGGGCCCCGATGACGCCCGGCGTCGCCTTCGCGATCTCGACCAGCGCGTCGAGCTCCGGGCTGCTCACCTCGTACAGGTCGCGCAGGGAGTCGTGGCTCGCGTAGAACAGGCGCCCGACCTCGTCGAGGTCGCCGGCCTCGAAGGCGTCGATCGTCGCCAGCACCCGCGCGTTCTCCTCGACGATGTGCTCGGCGCGGCGCGCCGGGACGTCGTCCAGGCGGTCGCGGACGGCCGCCAGCATCGCCGGCGTGACGTCGCGCAGCGAGCGGACCTCCGGGTGGATCGCCGCGATCGCGGCCACCGCCGCCTCGCACTGCGCGCGCCGCTCGTTGTACGCGGACGTCTCGAGCTTGCGCGCGGACCCCGAGTGGCAGGCGACGAGCGTCACGTCCGCCAGCGGCAGCGGGATCGAGCGGTGCTCGAGGGACCGGCAGTCCAGCAGCAGCGCCCGGTCCGGCTCCCCGAAGATCGACGCGAACTGGTCCATGATCCCGTTGTTGAGCCCGATGTAGCCGTTCTCCGAGCGCTTGACGACGTGGACGAGGTCCATCGGGTCCACCGGCGGCCGGTCGCCCCCGGCCAGCGCCCAGGCGGACACCACCTCGATCGCCGCCGACGACGACAGGCCGGCGCCCTGCGGCAGGTCGGACGCCAGCAGCCCGCGGAACCCGCGCGGCGCCACGCCCGTCGCCGCCAGCGCCCACGCCATCCCGGCCACGTAGTCGAGCCATGACCCGCGCCTCGGGCCGACGTCGTCGACGTCGAAGACGCCCGTCTCCCCCGTCGCCGCCAGCGTCAGCTCCGCGCGACCGTCGTCGGTGGGCACGAGGGCGATCGAGATCCCGAGGTCGATGGCCACGGGCAGGACGAAGCCCTCGTTGTAGTCCGTGTGCTCGCCGATCAGGTTCACGCGACCCGGGGCGTGGACGACGTGGACGGCGCGCGGATCCGCCGCTGCCAGCGGCTCGCGAGCGGCGAGGGCGTCGCGGAGCGCGTCCGGGTCCCGGGCGAGGGCGGCGTCGGCGGCGTGGTCGGTCGGCATGCACCGATGAGCCTAGCGAGCGCGCCGGGTCCCCGCCGGTCGGCGCCGGTGCCGCGCGAAATTGGCTTAGTCGGATAAGCCAAGCGCGCCGTATCCTTCGTCGATGCGGCAGCGGACGATCTGGCTCCTGTTCCTCTCGCTCGGGTTCCTGTGGGGCTCGTCCTACCTGTGGATCAAGATCGGCCTGGGGTCGCTGCCCCCGTTCACGCTGATCGGCGGACGCCTCGCGGTCGGCGGCCTGTTCCTCGCGGCGGTGGTCGCCGCCACCCGCCAGCCGCTGCCCCGGGAGCCGCGGATGTACGGCCACCTGCTGGTGATGGCCGTCGTGAACATCGTGATCCCGTTCACGCTCATCAGCTACGGCGAGCAGTCGATCGACTCGGCGCTCGCGGCGATCCTCAACGCCACCGTCCCGCTCGCCGTGATCATCATCGCGCCGCTGTTCCTGCCGGACGAGCGCATCACGCTGGCCCGCGTGGCCGGCCTCGCGATCGGGTTCGCCGGCGTCGTGCTGCTCGTCGCCCCCGACCTCGTCAACGTCGGCGATGGCGACCCGACCGGCGAGCTGCTGATGCTCGGCTCGAGCCTGTCCTACGCCGTCGGCAACGTCTACGCGCGACGCAACGTCCGCGGCCTCGTCGCCGATGATCCCGGCCCTGTTCCAGGTGGCGTTCGCGGCGATGATCGTCATCCCGATCGCGCTGGTCGTCGACCGGCCGTTCGCGACGGTGACCCTCACGCCCGAGGCGGTCGCGGCCGTCCTGTGGCTCGGGCTGCTCGGCTCGGGCCTCGCCTACCTCTGCTACTTCACGATCCTGCGGGCGTGGGGCGCGACCCGGACCTCGACCTCGGCCTACCTGCTGCCGGTCGTCGGGATCGTCCTCGGCGCCGTCGTGCTCGGCGACCCGATCACCGGCAACCGCATCGGCGGCACGCTGCTGATCATCGCCGGCATCGCCCTCGTCAACAGCGGCCCGGCCCTCCGCCGGCTCGTGACGTCGCGCCCTCAGGCCGACGCGGGGCCGGCTCGGCGCGGGCTCCGCGTAGCGCTTCGTGCCCCGGCGCGGGAACGTCAGCCAGCCGGCGATCGCGCCCGCGACCCCGAACAGCGCGGAGATCCCGAACAGCACCTCCGGGCCCTGGCTCGCGTAGACGAGCCCGCCGACGACGTTCGCGGTGAACGCCGCGAGGCCGGCCGTCGTCATCGAGATCAGCGCCTGGCCGGACCCCTGGAGGCGCGACGGCAGCAGCAGCTGGATCGCCATCACGCTCGAGATCCACAGGCCGGCGTACCCGGTGCCCGAGATCAGCCGCGACGCGATGATCGCGGCCGGCGAGGCGAGCACCGCCCACAGCAGGAACGCCACCGTGTACAGCAGCGACGACAGGGCGAACAGCGTCCGCAGGCCGATCCGCGGCACGAGCCGGCTGGCGACGATCATCGCGCCGACCTCGGCCGCCGCGGCCACCGCGGACGACAGCGCGACCTCCGGCGCCCCGCCGCCGAGCGCGACGATCCGCAGCGAGAGGAACGTGAACCCGGCGAACACGCCGACGTGGGCGAGGCCGACCGCCAGCAGCACGCGCGGCAGGACCGGCTGGAGCGTGAGCACCTCCCGGATGGCGCCGCCACGACGGCTGCTGGTCAGGGTCGCGCGACCGAGGTCCGGGAGGCCGCCGGCGTTGACGGCGATCGCGATCGCGACGGCGACGAAGAGCAGGCCCGACGGCCAGTAGCCGGTCTGGCCGTAGAGCAGGCCGAAGATCACGGCGGCGACCGTGAACGACGCGCTGGCCAGCGCGCGGACCTTGCC
The DNA here is from genome assembly GCA_963774695.1 of uncultured Chloroflexia bacterium. GTDB lineage: Bacteria > Chloroflexota > Limnocylindria > Limnocylindrales > CSP1-4 > CAIXZV01. Next base: position 346,502 of record CAVZFY010000003.1, read on the forward strand.
GTACTGCCGGGCCGGATCGCGCAGGGCGTTGACCGCCAGCGCGTCCGACAGCGGTCCCACCGCCCCGTTGAAGGCGGCGTAGCCGACGTACAGCGCGGCCACCAGCGCGAGCGGGAACGGCAGCATGAACAGCGCCAGCAGCGCCGCGGCGCCCAGGATCGCGATCCGCAGCGTCCGCGCCCGGCCGAGGACGACGTCGCCGACATGGCCCCAGACGGTGATCGACAGGACGGCGGCCACCGACGTCATCGCGATCAGCAGGCCGATCTGCTCGGTCCCGAACCCGCGGCTCGAGAGGATGACCGCGGCGAACGGCCCGAACGCGGCCACGGCGATGCCGTTGAGCACGAACAGCAGCCGGATGCGGGCCATCCGGTGATCGTAGGGCAGGGCTGGGTCCCGCCGGGCGGGGTCGCGCGGCGACGGGCCGCGCCGTCAGCCGAAGCGGCTGCGCAGCCTCGGCAGGATCGTCTCGGCGTAGCGGTCGATCGCCTCGACCTGGGCCTCGCCCGGGAAGTGGAACACGAGGTGGTTGAAGCCCCAGCCGATGTACGGGGCGATCTGCTCGACGTGCTCGTCGGGGTCGGACGAGACGAGCCAGCGCGTGTGCGCGTAGGGCTCCGCCTCCTTGGCGAGCACCTCCATCTCGCGCGGGTCGTGGACCCCCAGCTTCTTGTCGCTCGGGAGGGCGAGCGCCGCCCACACCTTCGTGTCCTCCTTCGCCCGCGCGTAGTCGGTGTCGAAGCTGACCTTCATCTCGATCATGCGGTCCATCGTCGACACGTCGCGGCCGGCCTTCTCCGCGCCTTCGGCGAGGCTCGGCAGGAGCGTCTTGGTGTACAGCTCCTCGCCCTTGCCGCTGGTGCAGATGAACCCGTCGCCGATCCGGCCGGCGAGGCGGGCGGCGGCGGGCCCGGAGGCGGCGACGTAGATCGGCACCGGGTAGGTCGGGCGGTCGTAGACGGTCGCGTCGTGGGTCTTGAAGTACTCGCCGTCGAACGTGACGAACTCCTCGGCCCACAGCTGCTTGATCAGCGTGATCGCCTCGCGGAGCCGCCCGAACCGCTCGGACTGGTCGGGCCAGTCGATGCCGACCGGGACCTCGTTCATCGACTCGCCGGTGCCGACGCCCAGGATGATCCGGTTCTCGGCGAGGCAGCTGAGCGTCGCGAACGCCTGGGCCACGATCGCCGGGTTGTAGCGGAACGACGGCGTCAGGACGCTCGTGCCGAGGGTGACCCGCGTGGTCGAGGCCGCGGCCGCGCCGAGCCACACCAGCGCGTTCGGGGCGTGGCCGTCCGTGTGGCGCCAGGGCTGGAAGTGGTCGCTCGTCCAGACGGAGTCGTAGCCGGCGCGCTCGGCCGCGATGGCGAGATCGAGCAGGCGGCGCGGGTGGAACTGCTCGGCGGAGGCCTTGTAGCCGAGGGTCAGGCGGGGTTTGGCGGTCGTGGGCTGCATGCCTTCGATTGTTGCATCAGTGCGCGAGCGCGAGCACCACGGCCCCGGCGAGCACGAGCACCGATCCCGCGATGCGGATCGTGACCTCCCGCCTGCCCGTCGCCTCGCGCAGCCGCAGGACGCCCCACAGCGACGTCAGGACGATCGCCGACTCGCGCAGCGGGGCGACGACCGCGAGCGGCGCCCGGCTGAGCGCCGCGAGCACGAGGGCGTAGGCCGAGAACGTGAGGAAGCCGCCGACGATCGCCGTGCGCCGGTCGAATGGCGCCTCGGGTGGGGCGTACCGTCCCCCGCCGACCCGCTGTCGGGCGAAGACGAGGACGCCGAGCCCGACCATGCACGTCGGCCACAGGATGGCGGCATAGACCCAGACCGGCGTGAGCGAGACGCCCACGGTGTCGAGCGCCGAGTAGACGGCGATCGTCGCGCCGGTCAGGAGCGCGAAGCCGGCCGCGGCCCGGTCGTTGGCGCTCGCCGCCGAGCGGAGCAGGCGCCACGGCCGCTGGACGAGCAGCAGCCCGGCGAGCAGGAGCCCGACCCCGAGCCACGCCGCCGGGACGAGGCGCTCCCCGAGGATGCCGATGCCGATCGCGATCGCCAGCAGCGGCGCGGTCCCGCGGGCCAGCGGGTAGACGACCGACAGGTCGCCGCGCCGGAACGCCGCGGCGAGGAACGCGAAGTACAGCACCTCGACCCCGCCCGACGCGATCCCGAGCGCCCAGGCCTGCGGCGGGACGCCCGGACGGCCGAACGCGAACCAGCCGACGACGACGACGGGCACGAGCACGATCGACGCGGCCGCGACCCCGACGGCCGCCGTGCTCAGCGGATCGTCGGACCCCTTGAGCAGGATGTTCCACGCGGCGTGGAGGACGGCCGCGAGCGCGATGAGTCCGATGGCGACCGGGTCCGATCGACGCGCGATCGCTACCGGCCGACGTCGGCGCGCAGTCGCCCGGCGGCATCGTCGGCGTCGGAGCGCCTTCGATGCGGCAGTCGCCGCGGCGGGCGCTAGCGCTCGATGTCGCGCCTCGAGATGCCCCAGGACGCGAGCAGCAGGCCACCGACGGCGATCACGACGCAGCCCGCCATGCCGACCCAGTCCCAGTTGCCGATCATCGGCTGGCCGAGGTGCGAGGTCAGCGCGAGCTGGTGGACCCAGTCGGGCCACTTGAGCGCCGGCGCGATGAGGTCGATGAGGAACGTCAGGATCACGATGGCCGCGACGACCTCGCCGGCGATCGACGTGCTCACGAGGCCGCCGACGGCCATGCCGATCCCGGCCAGGGCGATGCCGTACAGCGCGAACACGACGGTGCCGAGGATCGGCGTGGCGACGTCGCCACCGGCCAGCGTCGAGCCGATCCCGATGCCGACCATGATCACCAGCGTCATGACGCCGATGGCCGCGAACAGGCCGAGGCCACCTGCGAGCGCCCAGCGGGCGCGCGACATCGGCGTCGACAGCAGCGTCTCCAGCCGGCCGCCCGCCTCGTCCGAGGCCCAGCCCTTCACCAGCGTCGCGACCGCGAACCCGACGAGGATGATCCCGAACGTGATGAACGCCAGCTGGAGGAACGCGCCGGCGCCGTTGAGGTCGAGGTTGGGGAAGATCTGCCGGTAGATCGCCTGCGTGTCCGGCGACAGGCTGTCGAGGGCGCTCGAGAGCGACAGCGATGCCGCACCGAAGATGAAGCCCATCAGGCCGATCCCGATCCCCCACGACACCGCCAGCGGCCAGCGCTCGCCGAGCGAACGCGTGCCGGGGCCACCGAGGCCCATCAGCGACGTGGGGATCGACGGCCAGGGGACGCGGGAGGTCATGCCGAGGTCGCGACGGGCGAACAGCTCGACGCCGGCGACGAACAGGACGATCGCGACGATCGCGACGGGGATCAGCGTCGCCCAGTCGAACTGGGCCGCGAGCGGCTGGTGGTGGGCCGTCCAGCCCCACCAGGTGAGGTTCGCGATGCCGCTGAACGCCGGCACCGCCGCCTGGTAGCCGTTGACGAAGTAGCCGATCGAGCGTGATGGCGCCGGCGATGCCCGCGGCCGCCCCGCGCCCGACGACCTGCGCGAGCGCGAAGGCGAGCGCCCCCGATGCCAGCGCGACAGCGCCGATCCAGAGGGCGAACCCGATCGCCGACTGCGGGCGAGATCGCGTCGCCCGGGAGCGTGGCGAACGCGGATCCGGCGACCCACGCGCTGATGGCGGTGACCAGGACGACGATCGCCATCCCGGTGAGGTGGGCGGTGACCTTCTCGACCGCGATGCGCCGCATGCCGAGCGGCGTGGTCGCGACGAACTCGAGGCTGCCGCGGCGAGCCTCGGACGCGAGCGTGCCGGCCATCGCGAACACGGACCAGAGGGCGACGATCAGTGCCATCGACGCGCCGGACTTCCAGGCGATCGACCCGCCCAGGGTCTCGATGTTGACGGGGAACGGGTTGCCGTACACGCCCGACAGCACGGGCGGCAGGCTGGCGACGAGGCTGGCCAGCTCCTTGCGGGACTCGGCCGTGTTGTAGGCCTCGCCGAACGCGGCGCCGCTCGAGAGCAGCAGGGCGGCGAGCATGCCGCCGACGATGATGATCGCGAGCCGCGAGTCGCGGAGCGTCTTGCCGTAGACGGTTCCAAGGCCGTAGATCCGGCTCCACGGCCGGCTCTTGGGCGGGACGAAGGTGGCGGTCGGGCTGGCGGCGCTCATGACGCCACCGCCGCGGGAACCTCGGCGCCGTCGGTGGGCTGGCCGCCGTACTGGGCGAGGAACGTCTCCTCGAGGCTGGGCTCGCGGCTGACGAAGTCGAGCAGCTCGTAGCGGGCCGCCGCCTGGACGACCGGCGTGATCGGGCCGCTGACGCGGAGGCGGAGCGTGTGGTCCTCGACGCTGACGTCGCTGACGCCCGGCAGGGCCTCGAACTCGCCGGCGGGCACCGTGTCCACGAAGCGCAGCTCGACCTGGTGATGGGCGAGGTCGCGAAGGGCCTCGACGCGGTCGACCTTGACGAGCTGGCCGTCGCGGATGATCGCGACGCGGTCGCAGGTGCGCTCGACCTCGGACAGGATGTGGCTCGAGAGGAAGACGGAGCGGCCCTCGGCCTTCGCCTCGCGGACGATCGCGTAGAAGGTCTGCTGGACGAGGGGGTCGAGGCCGGACGTCGGCTCGTCGAGGATCAGCAGGTCCGGCCGGTGCTGGAGCGCGATCACGAGCCCGATCTTCTGCTTGTTGCCCTTCGAGAGCTCCTTGAACTTGCGGCTGGGGTCGATGTCGAGGCGTTCGATCAGGTGCGCCTGGTACGCCGGGTCGACGTTGCCGCGCAGGTTGGCGAAGTACTGGATCGTCTGGGCGCCGGTGAGGCGGTCGTACAGCGCGAACTCGCCGGGGATGTACCCGACGCGACGGTGGATGGCCACCGGATCGACGCTGCTCTCGATCTCGAACACGAACGCTCGCCCGGAGGTCGGCCGGATCAGGTCGAGCAGCGTCCGGATCGTCGTGGTCTTGCCGGCACCGTTGGGCCCGAGGAACCCGAAGATCTCGTTCTGCTCGACGTCGAGGTCGACGTCGACGATCCCCCGGTGGGGGCCGTACGCCTTGGTCAGGCGCTCGGTTCGGATGATGCTGGTCATGCGGTCCTTCCTATGCGGGAACCTGGAGCCCGGCGTCGCCGTCGGTCGCCGCCCGTTCCGCGTCCCGCTGGGCGACGTATTGACTCGATGAGCGTCGGGAACACCCGCTCCACGAACGCGACGAAGTCGTGGAACTCCTCGATGCGCTCGCGCTTGGGCGGCGGCAGGTCCGCCACGACGCCGATCCCGTGCGAGGCGATCACCGCCATCCGGTGGTACATCGCCCCCGCGCCGGAGACCAGGGTGCGCATCGCGCCGGCCGGGATGCTGAAGTACTCGCGCCGGTCGCCGCGCCGCCGCGAGCGCCGGATGAACCCGGCGGACTCGAGGGCCTGCGCCGCGCCGCTGATCGCGCCGCGGCTCGCCCGGAGGTCAGCGGCGAGGTCGGCGGCCGACTGCTCGGCCGGGTCGCAGATGAGCAGCCAGGCGAGCATCCGTCCCGCCATCGGCGTCATGCTCAGCGACGCCAGGTACTGGCCCATCTCCTCGACGAAGGCGCTTTCACGCTCGTTCATGCCTGATGCTAGTCCCGTTCAGAACATTCAGTCAATACTGAAACTTCGTGACAGATGCGGCCGCGAGGCCGGGCTCGCACGGCGCGGGATCTGCCCTTTCCGGCAGATGCGCCCCACGCGGGTGCTCGTCCGCCGAGACGAACCCTCGAGGCAGCCCGGACGGCACATCCGGCGACAGCGGCCCATCACGTGACGCATCTGTCGACAAGTTGCCGACCAGCTCCCGGGTCGGTGAGCGGATGACGGAAAGCAGTCGGACGTTCGCCTGGGCTTACCAGCCGCCGAGCTCGGCGAGGGTCGGCGGGTCCGCGCCGGGGCGCTCGCACGACGATCGACGCGGCGCGCAGCCCGAACCGGACCGCCGCGAGGATGACGTCCGGATCCGCCACGGACGTTCGCGCCACGCCGGCGTTGACCAGCCACGCGAGCGTCGCGCCGCCGAACGTGTCCCCCGCTCCGACGGTGTCGACGACCGTCACGGACGGGACCTCGATCGTGTGGGTCGCCTCGCCGAGCCGCACGACCGCCGGGCGTGGCCCATCGGTCACGACGACGACGGGAGCCTCCACGTCGATCTCGAGCGACGCCAGGTACGCGAGATCGGCCGTCGAGACCTTGACGACGTCGGCGCGCGCCAGGATCCGGCCGAGCCGCTCGCGGTAGGCGGCGGGGTCCGCGATCGCCGACGGCCGGCAGTTCGGGTCGACGACCAGGATCGCGTCGTCGTCGAGCCCCGCGACCAGCGCGTCGATCGTGCTCGCGATCGGCTCGAACACCAGGCCCAGCGTCCCGACGTGCAGGGCCGCGAGGTCCGGAGCGGGAGCGCCGCGAGCAGGGCGTCCGCGTCGAGCGCCGGTGCCGATGTCGCCACGACGTCGAAGTGGTAGCGCGCCTCGCCGTGCTCGTCGACCTCCGCGAACGCCCGGGTCGTCGGCAGGTCGGTGCGCTGCACGAGATCGAGCGACACGCCATCGGCGGCGAGCGACCGAGCCATCGCGTCGCCGTGCTCGTCGAAGGACAGGGCGCCGGCGAACGCGACGGGAACGCCGAGCCGTCCGATGGCCCGCGCGGTGTTGAAGGGTCCGCCGCCCGGCACCGAGTCGATCGACTCGTCACGCCGGGCGATGACGTCGACGAGCGCCTCACCGGCGACGACGATCACGCCGCCCTCAGACCCCGATCGGGTGCCAGACGGTCTTCATCTCGAGGAACGCGGCGATCCACTCCGGCCGCTCGGCCGCTCGATCGTCGAGCCAGTCGAACCGCGCGTCGGTCGTCCCGCGCGGGCGCCGCGCGACCCGCTTGACCGAGTCGGCCGCCGCCACCTCGGCCGCGACCCGGAGGTCGTCGGGGATCCCGAACCCGTCGAGGCCGTCGACGTCGACGTGCGCGGCGAGCACCGGCACGAGCTCCTTGCGGTACCCGGTGAGGATGTTGACGACGCCGCCCGGGACGTCGGACGTGGCGAGGACCTCGGCCAGCGTGATCGCGGGCAGCGGCCGCGCCTCGGATGCCAGGACGACGGCGACGTTGCCCCCGGCGAGGACCGGCCCGAGCCGGGACACGAGGCCCAGCAGCGACGACCGCTCGGGCGCGACGAGCCCGACGATGCCGGTCGGCTCCGGGATCGTGAAGTTGAAGTACGGCGCCCCGACCGGGTTCGCCGACCCGAGGATCTGCGCGATCTTGTCCGCCCAGCCGGCGTACCAGACCCATCGATCGATCGACCGCCCGACAGCCGTCCGCGCCGCCGCCACCGAGACCCCCTCGGCCGTCGCGACCTCCGCGGTGAACTGGTCGAACCGGCCCTCCATGAGCTCGGCGACCCGGTACAGGATCTGGCCCCGGTTCATCGCCGTGCGCGACGCCCAGCCGCCGGCCGCGCCGCGGGACGAGCGCACCGCGTCCCGGACGTCCTTGCGCGAGGCCCGGCACGCGTTGGCGAGGGGCGCGCCATCGGCCGACGACACGAGGTACGAGCGCCCCGACTCGGTCCTCGGGAACTGGCCGCCGAGGTAGAGCTTGTACGTCTTGAGGACGGGCAGCCGATCGGGGGTCGCCGCCACGGCCGGCGCCTTGGTCAGCGCGCGGTCCGCCATCAGCGGTCCTCCAGGCGCACGTACGCGTGCAGCCCGTGCATGCCGCCCTCGCGCCCGAAGCCCGACTCCTTGTAGCCGCCGAACGGCGACGTCGGGTCGAAGCGGTTGAACGTGTTCGCCCAGACCACGCCCGCCTTCATCGCCTGGACCATCGCGAACACCTTCGACGCCTTCTCGGTCCAGATGCCCGGCCGACAGCCCGTACGCCGTGTTGTTCGCCTTCTCGACGGCCTCGTCGGGCGTCCGGAACGTCAGCACCGAGAGCACGGGCCCGAAGATCTCCTCCTTCGCGACCCGGTGGCTCTGCGCGACGTTGGTGAACAGCGTCGGGCGGAAGAACCAGCCGCGCTCCGGCAGGTCGCAGGCGGGCTGGTAGAGCTCGGCGCCCTCGGCCACGCCCGACGCCACGAGCTCGGTGATCTTCTCGAGCTGGCTCTTCGAGTTGATCGCGCCGACGTCGGTGTTCTTGTCGAGCGGGTCGCCCACCCGCAGCGTCGAGAGGCGCGTCTTCAGCCGGTCGACGAGCTCGTCGGCCACCGACTCCTGCACCAGCAGCCTCGAGCCCGCGCAGCAGACCTCGCCCTGGTTGAAGTAGATGCCGTTGACGATCCCCTCGACGGCCTGGTCGAGCGCCGCGTCCTCGAACACGATGTTCGCGGCCTTGCCGCCGAGCTCGAGGGTGATCGCCTTGTCGGTGCCGGCGATCGCGCGATGGATCTTCTTGCCGATCTCGGTCGAGCCGGTGAAGGCGACCTTGGCGACGTCCTTGTGGGTGACCAGCGCCATGCCGATCTCGCCCGGTCCCGGGACGATGTTCACGACGCCCGGCGGCAGGTCGGCCTGCCGGCACACCTCGGCGAACAGGAGCGCCGTCAGCGGGGTCGTCGACGCGGGCTTGAGGACGACCGTGTTGCCGGCGGCCAGCGCCGGCGCGATCTTCCACGAGAGCATCAGCAGCGGGAAGTTCCACGGGATGACCTGGGCGGCGACGCCCAGCGGGCGCGCGACGCGACCGGGGAACGCGTACTCGAGCTTGTCCGCCCAGCCCGCGTAGTACCAGAAGTGCGCCGCGGCGAGCGGCACGTCGACGTCGCGGCTCTCCTTGATCGGCTTGCCCGAGTCCATCGACTCGAGGACCGCGAACTCGCGGCTCCGCTCCTGCAGGATGCGGGCGATCCGGAACAGGTACTTCGCGCGCTCGCGGCCGGGCAGGTCCGTCCAGGCGCGACGGCCGGCCCGCTTCGCGGCGCGGACGGCGCGATCGACGTCCTGCGGCGGTGGCCTTCGAGACCAGGGCCAGCGGGAGCTCCGTCGACGGGTCGACGCTGGTGAACGTGCCGCCGTCCGATGCCTCGACGTCGCGGCCGTCGATGAACAGGCCGTACCGCTCCCGGAGCTTGACGATGTCGCGCGCCTCGGGCGCCGGCGCGTACTCCCAGGGGATCGCCTGGCCGTCGCCCATGCCCCACGAGGACGGCGCCGGGACCTCGCGGCGCGTGACGGCCCGATCGGTGCTCACGAGGCCATTATGGCATCGCCCGATCGCGATTCCGCCGGTCCCGCTCGGCTACGCTGCGCCGATGCGACGGCTGGCTGGCGTGCACGAGTACCTCGACGGGCCGCTGGACGACCCGGTCGTCCTGCGCGGCAACCTGCGCGACCTCGCGCGCATCAACCGCTGGCTGGGCGGAGTCGCCGGCTCGAGGCGGGCGCTGGAGCGCCTGCTCGGGCGCCGGACCGTGCCGCACACGCTGCTCGACGTGGGCACCGGCGCCGCCGACATCCCGCTCGCCCTCATCGCCGACGGCGCGAAGCGCGGGCGGCCGCTGCGCGTGACCGCGACGGATTCGCGCCAGGAGGTGGTCGACGCCGCGCTCGCCCTCGACCCGCGGCTGGCGACGACGGACGGCCTCGAGCTCGCGCTGACCGACGGGCGGTCGCTCGCCTGGCCCGACGGGTCGTTCGACGTCGTCCATTGCTCGCTCCTCGTCCATCACCTGGAGCCGCGCGACGCCATCGCGTTCCTGCGGGAGGCCGGACGGGTCGCCCGGCTCGGCGTCGTCGTCAACGACCTCGTCCGGGCGCGCCGCCACTACGTCGGCGCCCGCCTCCTCGTCGCCGTGATCACGCGCAACCGGTACACGCGCCACGATGGCCCGATGTCCGTGCAGCGCGCCTACACGCGGATGGAGCTGCGGGCGCTGCTGGCCGGCGCGAACCTCCAGCCGATCGGCGAGTTCCGGGCGCCGTTCGGCCACCGGGTCGCGATCGCCGCCGTGCCGATCCGGGAGCCCGCGATCCGGCAGGCGCCCGCGGTGGACCGGCCGTGAGGCCCGGCCCGGTCGACGCCGTCGTGGTCGGCGGCGGACCCGCCGGCGCCGTGACGGCCGCGTACCTCGCGCGGGCCGGTCACGAGGTGCTGGTCGTGGAGCGTTCACCGGCGTGGCACTGGCGTGCCGGGGGCGTGTTCGCGTCGCCGGCCGCGGTGCGGGAGCTGCGCCGGGCCGGGCTGGACGCCGCCGTCATCGCGCGCGTCGCCCGGTCGATCCCGGCGATGCGGGTCGAGTCGCCGCGCGGGACCGCGTTCCGGCTGACGTACGGCGCCGAGGCGGGCGGCCCGACCGCGGTCGGCTTCGACCGGTCCGCCCTGGACCCGGCCCTGCTCGACCTCGCGGAGGCCGCGGGCGCGACCGTCCGGCGAGGCGCGGCCGTCCGCGGCGTCTCGTTCGGCGACGGCGGGGACGGGCCCGCGCGGGTCTCGGTCGCCGGCGACCCTGCGCCGATCGAGGCGCGGGTCGTCGTCGGCGCGGACGGGCCGAAGTCGATCGTGTCGACGGCGGCGGGCGTCGTCCGGGACCCGGCGCTGGCCGACCGGATCGGCCTGACCTGGCACATCGCGGACGTCGCCGGCGACCCGCCGACCGAGGCCCGGATGGTCGTGCTCGGCGACGGCGCCTACTGCGGGATCGCGCCGGTGCCCGGCGGGCGCGTGAACATCGGGATCGTGCTGGCCGGGCCGGCGTGGCGGCGGCGCCTCGCGGCGGACGGCGCGGCGTCGACGGCCGCGGCGCTGCTGGAGTCGGTCCCGCCACTCCCCGGCGTGCGGGAGGCGTGGCGAACGGGCACGGCCACCGACGCGATCTCGGGCGCGAGCCCGCTCGGCAGCCGCGTCGTCGCGCCGGGCCGGATCCGGCTGGCTGGTGGTCGGCGACGCCGCCGGGTTCCTCGACCCGTTCACCGGGGAGGGCCTGCATCGGGCGCTGGTCTCCGCCCGCCTCGCGGCATCGGCCATCGACGCCCACCTGCTCGGCGGCTCGTCGGCCAACGAGCTCCTGTCCTACGAGCGCGCGATGCGCCGCCGGTTCGCGAGCAAGGACATGGTCTCGCGCCTCGTGCTCTCGTTCCTCGCCCAGCCGCCGCTGTTCGAGCGGGCCGCGCGGCACCTCGCGGAACGGGATGACATCCGTGCGACGATGGGCCTCGTGATGGGCGACCTCGTCCCCGCGTCCCGCGCCCTCGGCCCGAGGTTCCTCGCCGGGCTCCTCGGTCCGTGACGGACGCCCCGACGGACCCCGACGGCGTCATCCAGCGGACCCGGCTCGCCGCCTACGCGTGGTGCGAGGCCGACGATGCCGTCCTGCTCTGCCGGCTCGCGGCGGACACGCCCGAGCCCGGCGCGTGGACGCTCCCCGGCGGCGGCCTCGAGTTCGGGGAGGACCCGGCGGACGGCGTCCTGCGCGAGCTCGCCGAGGAGACCGGCCTCGAGGCCGCGCTGGGCGCCCTCGTCGGCGTCCGGTCGGAGGTGCTCGAACCCCACGAGACCTCGAGCGGCCACCGGATCCACGTCGTCGGCGTCGTCTATCGCGCGACGATCACCGGCGGCGCCCTGCGCGACGAGGTCGGCGGCTCCACCGACCGTGCCGCGTGGATCCCGGTCGACCAGCTCGCGACGATCCCGCACGTCGACCTCGTGTCCTGGGCCCGCGAACGGACGGGCCGCTGAGTGCGCTCGACCATCGGGATCGACGTCGCCGCGCCGCCCGAGCTCGTCTACCGGCTCGCGCGCGACGTGACCCGCTGGGAGCGGCTGCTCCCCCACTACGCGCGGTCCCGGGCGATCCGCCACGAGCCCGACGGCGCGCTGGTGTGCGACTTCGTCGCGCGGCGGGTCGTCGTCCCGTGGCTCGGGTTCGGGATCCCGGTCGCGTGGCGCAGCCGGACCTGGCACGAGCCGGCGACCCGGCGGCTGCACTTCCACCACGTGGCGGGCGCGACCCGGGGCATGGACGTCACCTGGACGATCGAGCCGTCCGGCGCCGGGGTCACGCGCGTCGAGATCGAGCACGACTTCCGGCCGCGCGTCGCGGCGTTCGCGGCCTTCGTCGACCGGGCGTTCACGGCCCCGATCGCCGGGCGGACGCTGGCGACGATGAAGGCGCTCGCGGAGGCCCTGGCGACCGACGCCGGCGAGAGCGGCGAGGCGGCGAGCCGGCGAGCCCGCGCCGACCGCCGAGCCGGACGGCGGGCGCCTGAGGTGGACGCCCGTCGCGAGGTCTGGATCACCGGGCTCGGGGTGATCTCGGCGATCGGGACCGGGCTGCCGGCGTTCCGCGACGGCCTGCGGCGCGGCGCGTCACCGGTCAAGCGCATCGACCGCTTCGACCCCTCGCCGTTCCGGTCGCAGGTGGCGGCCCAGGTCGACGACTTCGTGCCCGCCGACCACATGGACGCGCGGGCGGTGCGCGGGCTCGAGCGGTTCTCCCAGTTCGGGCTGGCGACCGGGCGCATGGCGATGGCCGATGCCGCCATGGTGCCGGGCGAAGGCGGCGCAGCGGACCCCGAGCGCATCGGGATCTACCTCGGCTCCGCGCTCGGCGGCATCGCGTACGCCGAGGGCCAGCACGAGGTCTACCTCGAACGCGGGATCCGCGCCGTGTCCCCCAACCTGGCGCTCGCCGTGTTCGGCGGGGCGGCGCCGGCGAACCTCGGCATCGCGCTCGACGTCCGGGGGCCGATCCTCTCGACGGCGAACTCGTGCGCCTCGGGGGCCGTGGCGATCGGCGAGGCGCTGGGCGCGATCCGGGCCGGCGAGATCGACGCCGCGGTGGCGGGCGGCGTCGAGTGCCCGCTCTCGCCGCTCGCGTTCGGCGCGTTCGACATCATCCGGGCCCTGAGCCACGGGCGGAACGACGACCCGGCGCACGCGTCGCGGCCGATGGATGCCGGGCGGGACGGCTTCGTCATGGGCGAGGGCGCCGGGCTGCTCGTGCTCGAGGCCGCGGACGTCGCCCGGCGGCGTGGCGCCCGGCCCTACGCCGTCGTCATGGGCTACGGCGCGACCTCGGACGCCCACCACATGGTCCAGCCGCGGGCCGACGGCCGGGAGGCGGCCCGCGCGGTCCGGATCGCCCTCGCGGACGCGAGCGTCACGGCGGACGAGGTCGACTGGGTCAGCGCCCACGCGTCGTCGACGCCCATCGGCGACATCGCGGAGGCGCGGGCCATCGCCGCCGCGCTGGGCGACCGTGCCGCCACCGTCCCGGTGAGCGCGACCAAGGGCCTGACCGGGCATCCGCTCGGCGCGACCGGGGCGATCGAGGCGGTGATGGCGGCGCTCGCCGTGCGCGACGGCTGGGTGCCGGGAACCGCGAACCTCGAGGCGCCCGAGCCGGAGCTCGCGGCCCTGCTGCCCGGCCTCTCGCCGGACGGCCGCGACGTTCGCTGCGAGCGCCTGCTGTCGACGTCGTTCGGCTTCGGCGGGCTCAACGCGGCGCTCGTGTTCGGCGCCGTCGACGGCGCATGACCCCGGCGATGCACCGGCGCTGAGCGGGGCGCGGTAGGATCGGGCCATGTCCGACTTTCCGACCTGGGAGCGCCGGTTCCGGGCTCCCCTCCTCGCCTTCCCGGCCTGGGCGACCGACGCACCCGACCGGCTCGTCATGGCGTCGACCGAGAGCGGGAGCTACCAGCTCCACACGTGGGACCGCGCGACGGGCGAGCGGCGGCAGGTCACCGACGACCCGGTCGGCGTGCTCGAGGGCCGGCCGACCCGCGACGGCACCGGCGTGATCTGGTTCCACGACGCGACCGGCGCCGAGTCCGGCAGCTACGTCATCGCCCCCTACGACGAGCACGTCGCGCCGGAGCCGCTGATCGAGGGCCTGCCCGAGGGCTGGACGGAGGGGCTGGCGATCGGGCCGACGCGCACGGTGGCCGGGCTGAGCACCGAGGAGGGGTTCTCGGTGTGGACGTCGGAGCGCGGCGGGGTCGCGCGCAAGATCCACGAGCACCACGAGCCGGTTCGCCTCGCCGGCGGCTGGGGGCTGACGAGCGCCGTCGACCGCCGGGCGCTCTCGGGCGACGAGTCGATCGTCGTGCTCGAGGTCATGGAGGACGGCGACGTGCTCCATCCGTCGCTGCGGTCGATCGACGCCCGGACCGGCGAGACCGTCGCGCGAGCTGCGCGACGAGGGTCTTCAGCTGTCGGGCTACGCCTTCTCGCCGCTCCCCGGCGACACGCGGATCGCCATCGCCCACGAGCGGACCGGCGAGGAGCGCCCGGCCCTGTGGGATGCGCGGAGCGGCGAGCTCGTCGACCTGCCGCTGGATCTCGCGGGCCCGGTGGAGCCGGTCGACTGGTGGCCCGACGGATCGGCGCTGCTGCTGCTCCAGCTCGTCGACGGCCGCCATCGCCTGCACCGCTACGACCTCGCGAGCGGCACGCTCACGACGCTCGACACGGAGCCGGGCTCGATCACCGCGGCCGCCGTCCGGCCCGACGGCGAGGTCTGGTACCGCGTCCACAACGGGCTGCACCCGGCGACGCTGCTCGCGGTCGGCTCGACCACGCCGCTGCTCGAGCCCGCGGGCGGGACGGCCCCGCCGGCCGGCCGTTCGAGTCGTGGTGGTTCGAGAACGCCAACGGCCAGCGCGTCCACGGGTTCCTCGTCCGCCCCGAGGGCGACGGCCCGCACCCGGTGATCATGCGCGTGCACGGCGGGCCCCATTCGCTCGACATGGACCGCTGGGTGCCCGACATCCAGGCGCACGTCGACGCGGGCTTCCTCGTCGCGATGGTCAACTACCGCGGGTCGGTCGGCTACGGGCAGGCGTGGCGCGACGAGCTCACCGGGAACGTCGGGTTCCTCGAGCTCGAGGACGTGCTCGCCGGGCTCGACGACCTCGTCGCGCGAGGCCTCGCCGATCCGGCGCGGGTCGTCCTCGCGGGCTGGTCGTGGGGCGGCTACGTGACGCTGCTCGGCCTCGGCCGGCATCCGGACCGCTGGATCTCGGGGATCGGCGGCGTGCCGGTCGCGGACTACGTCGCCGCGTACGAGGACGAGGCACCGATCCTCCAGGCGCTCGACCGGGCGCTGTTCGGCGGCTCGCCCGAGACCGCGCCCGCGCTGTTCCACGAGCGCAACCCGATCACCTACGCGGACGCCGTCCGGGTGCCCGTCCTGATCATGGCCGGCGAGAACGACTCGCGCTGCCCGATCCGCCAGGTGTGGAACTACGTCGGCCGGCTCCGGGGGCGCGGCCTCGAGCCCGAGGTCTACACGTACGCCACGGGCCACGCGTCGTTCGACGTCGAGGAGCGGGTCCGCCAGACGGCGATCGTGCTGGACTTCCTGGCCCGGACCGTGCCCGGCGTCACGCGGCTCGACGGCCTCGACGCGCATCTCGCGGCCGCCGGGGTCGCCGCGGCCTGACGGGCCGCTCGCCTAGTCGATCGTGAAGTGGTCGGGGCGCTGGTAGACGCCCGTCCGCTCCTTCTCGAGCTGCATCAGCACGTCGTTGAGCAGCGACGACGCGCCGAACCGGAACTTCTCCGGCGTCATCCAGCGCGGGCCCGAGGGTCTCGTACAGGACGACGAGGTACTGGATCGACTCCTTCGCCGTCCGGATGCCGCCCGCGGGCTTCATGCCGACGGCCCGCCCGGTGACCCGCTCGAAGTCGCGGATCGCCTCGAGCATCACCAGGGTCACGGGGATCGTCGCGGCCGGGACGATCTTCCCGGTCGAGGTCTTGATGAAGTCCGCCCCGGCCGCCATCGCCAGCACCGACGCCCGGCGCACGTTGTCGAACGTGCCGAGCTCGCCGGTCTCGAGGATCACCTTGAGGTGCGCCGCGCCGCACGCCTCGCGGATCGCGACGATCTCCTCGAACACCGTCGGCGTAGTCGCCGGCGAGGAACGCGCCGCGGTCGATGACCATGTCGATCTCGTCGGCACCGGCCGCGACGGCGGCACGCGTCTCGGCGAGCTTGATGTCGAGGAACGACTGGCCCGACGGGAACGCCGTCGCGACGGACGCGACCTTGACGCCGGATGCGCCGAGCGCCTCCTTCGCCTCCGCCACGAACGTCGGGTAGACGCAGATCGCGGCGACGTGCGGGATCGACGCGTCGCCCGGGCTGCGGCCGCATGCCCTTCGCGCACAGCGCGCGGATCTTGCCCGGCGTGTCCTTCCCCTCGAGGGTCGTGAGATCCATCATCCGGATCGCGAGGTCGAGGGCCCAGACCTTCGACGCCTTCTTGATCGAGCGGCGGGTCAGCGACGTCACGCGCTCGTTGATCCCGACGGCGTCGACCGGCGTGACCCGCCCGAGCAGGCTGCCGAGGCTCCCGGCGCGGCTGTCGAACGCGCGGATCAGCTCCTGGGCGCGCTCGCGGGTGGCGGTGTCGCGCGCGACGGACGTGGTCATGGCCGCGAGTCTACAACGGCCGCACTCGGTGACGCGACCGCTCCCCCATCGGTGATGACGCTCGCGACATCGATGCGCGGAGTGTCATCGGTGGCGGCCGAGGCAATCGGCCGCCCGACGAGGGCGCGGGTGTCGGGGACATGGAACGGCCCCCCGCCTCGCGGCAGGGGGCCGTGTGGATGCGCCACGCCGGTCAAGCCGGTGCGGGCATCCCTCCATCCGCGCCACGGAGCGTCGCGGGCGGATGTGGTACGTCGTCGGGGATGTAGCCCGCGCGGCCCATCTCCGGGATGTCGAGGCCGCCGAGCTCCACCTCGGGGCTGACGCGGAGCTTGGTGACCCGGTTGAGCACCTTGAAGAAGATGTAGGACGCGCCGAAGGCCCAGACGAAGGCCGGTGGCCGCGCCGATCACCTGGGCGACGAACTGACCGACGTTGCCGTAGAGCAGGCCGGTGACCGTGTAGCCCCCGTAGTTGGCCGTGCCGTCGGCGAAGATGCCGAGGCGAGCACGCCCCACAGGCCGTTGACGCCGTGGACCGAGATCGCGCCGACCGGATCGTCGATCTTGATGCCGGTCGAAGAACGCGACGGACAGGCAGACGAGGACGCCGGCGACGAGCCCGATGAACGAGCCGGCGAGCGGGCCGACGAAGCCCGACGGCGCCGTGATCGCGACCAGGCCGGCGAGCATGCCGTTGGCCATCATGCCGGGGTTCGGCTTGCCCTCGGTCCACCCAGGTGTAGACCATCGCGGCGGCCGCGCCGAAGCCCGACGCCAGCATCGTCACGACGGCGACGATGCCGATCCGCAGCGCGCCGTTGCCCGAGGCGCCGAACGTCGAGCCCGGGTTGAACCCGAACCAGCCGAACGCCAGGATGAACGTGCCCGAGCATGGCCAGGATCTGGTTGTGCCCGAGGATCGGCGTGACCGACCCGTCCTTGCCGTACCGGCCGAGGCGCGGCCCGAGCACGATCGCGCCGGCGAGGGCGCACCAGCCGCCGACGCTGTGGACGACGCCCGAGCCGGCGAAGTCGGCGTAGCCGACTGCCGAGGCCGATCTGGCCGAGCTGGCTGAGCCAGCCGCCGCCCCAGGCCCAGGCCGCGTACATCGGGTACAGCAGCGCGGACACGAACAGGCCGTACACGACGAACGACTTCCAGCGCCAGCGCTCGGCCATCGACGCCGGTCGGGATCGTCGCCGTCGGTGTCCATGAACACGAGCTGGAACAGGAAGAACGCGATGACGCCGACGTCGTACGAGGAGCCCTGCAGCGCGAAGCCGGTCGTCGCCGAACAGGTTCCACGTGTGGTCGCCGATCGTGACCGACGCCATCCCGTTGAGCGGCGCGAGGCCGCCGAGGTTGGACGACGCCGATCGTGCCGAGGCCGCCGAAGGCGAGCCCGAAGCCGACCACGAAGAAGCCGATGATGCCGAGCGCGTAGACCATGAAGTTCATGGTCATCGTGTGCATGGCGTTCTTGGCCCGGGTGAAGCCGGTCTCGACGAGCGCGAAGCCCGCCTGCATGAACATGACCAGGAAGCCGGCGACCAGCAGCCAGGTGAAGTTCACGCCGAGCCGGTTCTGGTCGACGAGGTCCGCGAGCTTGGTGGCGAACGGCTCAGCGGTCGTCGCCTCGTCAAGGTCCGCCTGGGTGATCGTGCCGGGCGCGAGCCCGACCAGCTGCGACGCGCTGCCGGTCGTGAGGCCCGACGGGTCGCCGGGCGGCGGCACGACCATCGCGGGGCATCCTGCCGCGACGGCGAGGATGCCGAGCAGGCCCGCAACGAGGGCGGCGCGACGCGCGAACGAGCCTCGTCGTCGGGGCGGCCTCGCCGGTCGTGCGACGGGCACAGCAGTAGCCGTGCTGGGCATGTCCATCGATCCTGCCTCCTTGCTCGCCGTCCAGGCCGGGATCCCTCCCAAGGCCGGCCGAGACGGCAACGATGACCCGCCCTAGCGGGTTCCCTCCAGCGGCTGCCGCCAGCTCTTGAGCCGGCGCAGCGGCGATCGAACGACGCGCGGCATCCGAAGCGACGGGAGCTCGTGCCCCATGCGCGATGGAGCTGCGCAACCGCGTGCGCACGACGACGAGCGCGTGCTTGGCGGCGTCGGCCTCGGGCGTGCCCGGCTCGACGGAACGCATGGCCGCGAGGAACCGATCCTCGGCGGTCTGCAGGTCGCCGAGGCGGAACGAGCAGCTCGCCCGCTTTCATGAGCGGCGCGAACGAGTCCGGGGCCAGCTCGAGGGCCCGCGCCGAGGCGTCTCTGGGCGCCGTCGACGTCCGCGAGCGCGAGGTGGGCGCCCGACAGATAGGCCCACGCGTCCGCGTTGTCGGGCTCGCTGGCGACGAGGGCCAGCAGCCCGTCGCGCCCATCGGACCACTCCTCGCGAGCCAGCGACCGGAGCGCGGACGACAGCGCGGTCATTCGGAGTCGATGCTGGGGATGCGAACCGGCACGAGCGCGGCGCTCGTGACGGACGGGATCCGGATGCCGTTGGCGAGGAAGCTGATCCCGATCGGCGCAAGGATCGTCGTGACGATGGCCATCAGCACGACCGCGGCGTAGACGCCGCTGTCGATGACGCCGCTCTGGAGCCCGACTGTCGCGGCGACCAGGGCGACCTCGCCCCGTCCGATCATGCCGACCCCGACGAGCGCCGAGTCGGCGCCGTCGAGGCCGCCGATCCGCGCCCCGAGCGAGCACCCGATGAGCTTGCCGATGATCGCCACGGCGAGCAGCGCGAGCGCCAGCGGCAGCACCGGCGGCACGTCGTGCAGGTTGGCGGCGAGCCCGATCGCGACGAAGAACACGGGCACGCACAGGGCGTCGCCCGCGCGGACGAGGCCGTCCTTGATGTGCTCCGACAGCGGCGAGCCGGCAAGCGCGAGGCCGGCGACGTAGGCGCCGGTGATCCCGGCGAGGCCGCCGAGCGACTCGAACGCCCAGGCGACCAGGAGGACGAACCCGAGCGCGGCGGCGAGGCCGCCGCCTCCGCCGTGGAGATGCAGCACGTCGAGGCCGCGATGGAGGTGCCTGCGGCAGGTAGCGCAGCGCGACCATCGCGATGACGACCGTCGCCGCCATCGGGAGCAGGACCGCGGCCGGTGCGGAACCGGTGCCGACGTCCGCGACGACCAGGGCCAGCACGACGAGCCCGAGCACGTCGTCGATGACGGCCGCGCCAAGGATCGTGAGCCCGGCGCGGCCATTGACGAGGCCCAGCGACTGAAGGGTCGCGGCGGTGATGCCGACGCTCGTGGCGGTCAGGATCGCGCCGCAGAACAGGGCGGCCGACTGGTCGAGGCCGAAGGCGAGCGCGACCGCGAAGCCGAGGATGAACGGGATGATCACGCCGCCGATGGCCGCGAGCAGCGCCGGGCGTACCGACGCGCCGCATCGCCGCCACGTTCGTCTCGAGGCCGGCGGTGCCGAGGATGGCGAGCGCGCCGAGCTCCGCGACGGAGCTGATGGCCGCGCCGTCGGTCACGAGGCCGAGGAGGCTCGGGCCCGATGACCAGGCCGGCGCCGATCTGGCCGACGACGCGCGGGAGGTGCGCGGCATGCGCGAGGGCGGCGCCGAGCTCGGCCGCGAGGAGGATGAGGGCGAGGGGCAGGACGAAGTCGGCCAATGCGCACTCCACGGCCGGTCCGACACAGGTGGGATCGACAGCGCGGAACGTAGTCCTCGACGTCGCGCGCGGCATCGGTACTCGATCGGTAGCGAAGTCGTCGGCGTTGCCGCTGGCGTTTCGGTAGCGGTCGCGACCGGTCCGAAACCGCACCGCAACCTGACGGCAGGTCGGCGCGACGCGGACGAACCGCGGGGCTAGCGGCCGGCGCGGTTCCTCGGCGGTGCCGGCAGCCGGCGCTCGCCGCGGACCAGGTAGTGGGCGAACCAGTCGCGCACCTGGACCAGGTTCTCCGCGCGCCGGTACGGGGCGCCGCTGCGCGTGAGCTCGTGGCTCTCGTCGGGCACGCGCATGAACCGGACCGGTCGCTTGAGCGAGCGCAGGACCGTGAACAGCGCCTCGGCCTGCCCGACCGTCGTCCGCAGGTCGCGCTCCGAGTGCTGGATCAGCAGCGGCGTGTGGATGTCCTTCGCGAACGACAGCGGCGAGATCGAGTCGAAGTACGGCGCGTCCTCCCACGGGTCGCGCCCGAACTCGATGCGGGCCCATTCGCCGCCCGAGATGTCGCCGGTGAGGAACAGGGTCCGCATGTCGACGACCGAGCGGCACGTGATCGCGGCCTTGAACCGGTCCGTCTTGCCGACGATCCAGTTGGTCAGGTAGCCGCCGTACGAGCCGCCCGTGACGCCGAGCCGGTCCGGGTCGGCGAGGCCGTCCTCGATCGCCTGGTCGACGCCGGCGAGGACGTCGGCCATCGGGCCGTCGCCCCAGTCGCCGAGGTTCGCGCGGTTGAACGCCTCGCCGTAGCCCTCGGACCCGCGCGGGTTCGAGGCCAGCACCGACACGCCGGTGCCGGCGAGGACCTGCCACTCGAGCATCGGCGCGCAGCCGTACAGCGTGTGCGGGCCCGCCGTGGATCTCGAGCACGAGCGGCTGCCGCCCGGCGCCCGCCGGATACAGCCAGCCCTGGATCTCGCTGCCGTCGCTCTGCCAGTGGCGATCGACCGGCTCGATCCACGCGATCTCGTCGGCGAGCGCGGCGTTGAGCGCGCTCAGCGGTCGCGGCGCCTTCGTGGAACGGGCCGTCGCGCCGGCCTCGAACGCCACCACCTCGGGCAGCGTCGCCGCCGCGGAGTGGATGGCGACGACGAGGTCGCGATCCCCCGCCGGCACGGCGTCCCAGCCCGAGAGGTAGTGGCTGATCCGAGGTGAGGCGCACGGGCTCCCCGGACCCGTCGAGCGGCACCCGCCAGAGCTCGAAGCTGCCGTCCACCGGTGCCGTGAACAGGAGCGTCGTGCCGTCGGCGGCCGGGACGACGTGCGCGCCCTCGCCCAGGGTCACGTCGCTGTTCAGCGCCGAATCCGGCTTCAGCTCGCTCGTCGCCAGCAGGTCCGTGCCGCCGCGGCGGCCCGCGTCCGACCCGTCCGCCGCGAACCGCCAGATCCCGCACCGGTAGCCGACGCGCGGGAACCGGTCGCCGATCGCCACGATCGAGCGGCCGTCGCGGGTCCAGACGGGCCGCATGAAGGCGGCGTCCGGGCCGTCGGCGATCGTCGTGATCGCGCCGCTCGCGACGTCGACGGTGAAGACCGACGACCGCAGGTCGAGGTCCGGATGTGGCGCGGCGGTTGGCCGTGAAGGCGATCCGCGTGCCGTCCGGGCTCCAGGCGGGCTCGCCCTCGGGCGTCGGGCCGCTCACCAGCGATCGTGCCTCGCCGGTCGCCGGCATCGACGAGCCACAGGTGCGCGTCGCGGTCGTCGACGAAGCCCGCGCCGTTGAACTGGTAGCCGAGCCGGTCGATGTAGCGGTAGTCGGACAGCGGCATCTCGCCGGGCTTCGGCGCGGCGGGCCGGCCGCGCTTCTTCGACTCCTCCGCGATCGTCGCCCCGAGCGAGCTCGAGACGACCGCCAGCCAGCGCCCGTCGGGCGACCACGCGAACTCGTTCGCGCCGCGCGGCAGGTCGGTCAGCCGCCGCGCCTCGCCACCGTCGAGCGGCAGCAGGAAGACCTGGTCGCAGTCGAGGCGGTCCTTCGCCTCCTTCGGCCGGTCGGGCTCCTCCTCGACCAGCAGCCGGCGGTCGGAGATGAAGGCGAGCGTGCGCCCGTCGGGCGAGAAGCGCGGGTAGCGGTCCGTGCGGCCGCCGATGGTGACCTGGCGGGCGGGCGCCGAGCCGTCGGTCGGGGCCATCCACACCGAGTGGCGGTAGCCGTCGTGGCCCACCGACGTGCGCTTGACGCTGAACGCGACGTGCCGCGCCGTCGGGCGAGAGCACGGGGTCGAAGGGGACGGCGAGGCGGAACAGGTCGTCCGGGCGCGCGGGACGAGGCACGGGCTCCTCCGATGACGCGAGTGCGCGTATGGACCGCCGTCCGCGGGCTCCGGGGGCCGGGGTCGCTTGTCTTGCGATGGAGTCTATCGCCGCCGGGCTGACGGCCGACGGGTACCATCGGCGCGCGATGGCCGAGCAGCTGAACCTCCGGCTCGAGCCGGCGCTCCCGCGCCCGGGCGACGTGGCCCCGATGTGGCCGACGCCGCGCCCGGAGCCGTTCGATTCCGTCGATCACCTGTTCGAGCCGACCTGGGGCGGGCATCGCGTGCTGGCCTTCGTCGGTCCCTCGGAGCGCGCGGGCGACGGCGAGGTGCGCATCGTCGACCCCGCCGGACGCGACCTCTCCGACCGCCTGCCGGAGCTGTCGGGCCTCGCCGTCCGGGTCGCCGCGCGGTCGGCGGTCCTCGATGGCGAGCTGGTCGTGGTCGACGCCCGCGGCCGGGCCGACGACGACGCGCTCCGCGACCGGCTCAACGGCAAGCCGGGCCGGCCGGTCGCCTACCTCGTGTTCGACATCCTCCACCTCGACGGCCAGTGGCTGCTGACCACCCCGCTCGAGAAGCGCCGCCAGACCCTGCGTCGCGTGCTGCGACCGGGCGACGAGGTGGTCGTGGTCCCGGCGATCGCCGGCGAGGGGCGCGCGCTCCACGCGGCGGTGACGGCGCAGGGCATCGCCGGCGTGCTCGCCAGGCGGCGGACGAGCCCGTACCTGCCGGGCGTCCACAGCGGGCTGTGGCGCTCGATCGCCGCGGGACCGGCCCCGGAGCCCGCGCCCGGCGCGGATCCGGCCGATCAGCCGCCCGATGCGGACGACGACGGCGACTCGACGGGCACCGCGCCCGTGCTCGCGCTCTTCCGCCGGCTCCCGTTCGACGACGATCCCGCCGACTGACGCCCGGCGGCCGAAGCCTAGCCGCGCACCGCCCGCACGAACGTCCTGACCGTCGGCGGCTGCCCGTAGAGCAGCACGCCGGCGCGGTACACGCGGATCGCGAGCCAGGTCACCAGCGGGACGGTGATCAGCAGCAGCCCGACCGAGAGGGCCAGCTCCCACGGCTGCACCGACCCCACCGAGAGGCGCGCCATCATCACGAACGGGCTCCACAGCGGCACGTAGGACGCGAAGCGGATCAGCGGCGACGTGCCGCCCGACAGCGCGAGGACCGCGGGGAAGTAGCCCATGATCGCGGGGATCGAGAGCGGCAGGGCGATGATCTGGAGGTCCTCGGGCCGGCTGATGCAGCGAGCCCGCCCCGGCGTAGAGCGCCGCGTAGAGCGCGAACCCGAGCGTGAAGAACACGAGGAACGCGACCAGCAGGCCGGGCGACAGCCCGCCGAGCGACGGCGCCGCGTCCTCGATGTTGAGGACCGCGTTGCCGATCCGTCCCGACAGCAGCAGCGCGACGACCGCGGGCGCGAGCACGAGGCTCACCTGGGTGAGCCCGGCGAGGCCGATGCCGCCGATCTTGCCGATGACGAGCTGCGGCGCGGTCGCCGCGGAGATCAGCAGCTCCATCACGCGGTTCGCCTTCTCGGCGACGACGCCGGACGCGACCCACAGGCCGTAGAACACGAGGGTCAGGAACGACAGCACCACGAACACGATGCCGACGATCCGCCGGCTCGCGTACTCCGCCGTGTCGACGGTGACGCCGCCGCCGGTGCCGGTGGTCGCCGCGGCGTCGACGACGGCGAACGTCGGCGTGCACGAACTGCGTGCCGCCGGGCGGCTGCGACGGACGTCCAGTCGATGACGCCCACGCCGAACGCGCCGATCTGCAGGAGCTGGGCCCGGTCGGGGCTGAGGGCGCCCGCGCTCACGACCTTGAAGTCGAGGCCGGCGTCGGGCTTGCGCTCGATGATGATCGCGCCGGCCAGCGTCCCGTTGCTCACGTTCTCGGTCGCGGTCTGCGCGTCGGCGACCACCTCGAACGTGAACGTGCCGCTCGGGGGTGGCGTCCGCGGTCAGCGGCGCGTTGAGGAAGGTGTCGAAGGTCTGGACGGCGCGCTCGGCGAGGGCCGCGTCCGGCGCCGCGACCCCGATCCGCGTCACGGTCGCCCGGTCGAGCAGCCGCACGCCGAGCGGGATCAGCGACACGACGACCGCGAGGCCCACCAGCAGCAGCGTCGAGAACAGGAAGGCGCGGGACTTCACGCGCTCGACGTACTCGCGGCGCGCGATGAGCCCGATGTTGACCGACGTGGGGCTCACGCCGCGTCCTCGCCGGACGCCGTGACCGCCGGCGCGCGCCGGCTCGGCGGCGCCGCCCGTCGCGCCCGCCGCGGTCCCCCGGCCGTCCGCCGGCAGGAGGTGCGTCACCTCGTCCACGGGCCGCCCGACGAAGTCGACGAACACCTGCTCGAGGCTCGGATCGGCGAGCTCGAAGTGCGTGACGCGCGCGCCGGCGCCGACCGCCGCCGCGAGGACGACGTCCGGCTCGACGCCCTGCTCGAGCTCGATCGTCGAGCGGTCCATCCCGACCTGGATGATCCGGGTGCCCGGGCACCGCCGCGAGCCACGCCAGCCGATGGTCGCCCTCGACCGAGATCCGGACCATCTGCCGCCCGGTCGAGCGACGGACCTCGCGCAGCGTGCCGCCGACCACCATGCGGCCGCGATCGACGATCGCGACCGACTCGCACAGGGCCTCGGCGACCTCCATCTGGTGCGTCGAGAAGACGACGGTGCGGCCGCGGTCGCGGAGCTCGAGGAACGCCTCGCGCAGGAGCATCACGTTGACCGGGTCGAGGCCCGTGAACGGCTCGTCCATCAGCAGGACCTGCGGATCGTGGAGCACGGCCGCGATGAACTGGATCTTCTGCTGGTTGCCCTTGGACAGCTGCTCGGCGCGGCGGTCCGCGAGGTCCTCGGCGCGGAACCGGCGCAGCCAGCCCAGCGCGTCGCGCCGGGCGCGGTCCGAGGGGACGCCCTGGAGGCCCGCGAAGAACACGAGCTGGTCGAGCACCTTCATCCGCGGGTAGAGCCCGCGCTCCTCGGGGAGATAGCCCCAGGTCGAGCGCGGCAGCAGCTGGCTCTCGGTGCCCCGCCACGTGATCCGGCCGGCGTCGGGCTCGAGGACGCCGAGCGCGATCCGCATCGTCGTCGTCTTGCCGGCCCCGTTCGCGCCGAGGAACCCGAAGACCTGGCCCGGGGCGACCTCGAACGCCAGGTCGTCGAGCGCGACGACGGTGCCGAACCGCTTGGACAGGTGGTCGACGACGAGGGTCATGGGCAGGCCGGGGACGACATTGGGGCCCGAGCATACCGGGCATCGTCGATCGCGCCATCGGGGGGAAGGTCCTGCCCCTGATGGCGATGATGGTCCGGGCCCGCGGGCGATACGATCGCGACGTGCAGGACAAGCGCAGGACCACGGCCGTCGCGATCGACGCCGACCGCGCGGCGGGACGGGTGACCCTGACCTGGGCCGACGACCACGTGACCACGTACGACGCCGTCACGCTCCGATGGCTGTGCCCGTGCGCCTACTGCCGCGGCGAGGCCGGCATGCCCGGGCTGGCTCGACACGTCGCCGCAGCTGACGCCGGACCAGACCAGGCTCGTGGACCTGTCGCTCGTCGGCGCCTACGCGATCCAGCCGACCTGGGGCGACGGCCATCACACCGGCTACCACAGCTTCAACCTGCTCCGTGACCACTGCCCGTGTGCAGACTGCACGCGGGACCGCGCCCAGGCCCACGCCACGCACGCCGGAGGATCTCGATGATCATCGCCACCGCCCCGTTCGTCGCGGGGTACCGCGTTGCCGAGACGAAGGGCCAGATCTTCGGGGTCGTCGTCCGCAGCCGCGGGCTCGGCGGCAACCTGATGGCGGGCCTGCGGTCCATCGGCGGCGGGGAGATCCACGAGTACACGAGCCTGCTCGAGGACACCCGACGCCAGGCGATCGACCGGATGGTCCAGAACGCCACGCTGATCGGCGGGAACGCCGTCATCTCGATGCGCTTCGACAGCTCCGAGCTGGCCGGCACGATGTCCGAGATCGTCGCCTACGGCACCGCCGTGGTGCTCGTCCCCGACGCCGGCGCGGCCCAGGCCCAGGAGTAGGCCGATGGGCGTCTCGATCGCCCGCGGGCTGATCGGCGGGATCGGCGTCGTCCTCCTCGTCTGCGGCCTGCTGGTCGTCGCGGCCGCGGGACCGGGCGGCACGCTGTTCGCCCTGCTGTTCCTGATCGTCCCGGGCGCGCTGATGGTCGTCGCGGCCCTCGTCGAGCGCCTGCGCTACCGCTCGCTCGCGTCCGAGGGCATCGGCGAGAGCCACGGTCCCGGGGGCGGCGAGTTCGACGAGCCGGGTCCCCCGTTCCGCCCGACGGACGAGCGCTTCGTCGACCCGACGACGGGCGTCAGGATGCGCGTCTACGTCGATCCGCGAACCGGCGACCGGCGGTACGTCGCGGAGCGCTAGGCGCGGTGCCGGGCGTCACCGGAACCCCCCACGAACGGGGGGTGTCCGAGGGGGCTCCCGAACGGCGGCGTGGTATCCTCGGCGGCCCGACCGGGATCGGGTCGCTGGTGTCGTCGCGCCCGCGCCCCGGACCGGTCCGATCGTTGAGAGGACCATGACCGCCGTTCGCCCAGCACCCGGTCCGCGCGCTGCCAGCCGCGGTCGACGACGGGCGACGCGGGACCAACGGATCCCGATCCTCAACCGCGAGCTGTCGTGGCTCGAGTACAACGCGCGGGTGCTCCACGAGGCGGGCGACGAGCGCAACCCGCTCCTCGACCGCGTCCGGTCGCTGTTCTTCTTCGTCAACAATCTCGACGAGTTCTTCCAGGTGCGCGTGTCCGGGCTGCGGCGCCAGGAGCTGAGCGGCTCGCAGGCGCTGTCCGCCGACGGCCGGACCGCGGCGGAGCAGCTGGACGCGATCCGCGCCCGGGTGCTCGACCTCATGGCCGAGCAGGGCGCGATCTTCGGCGACCTCCGCCGGGAGCTCGCCGCCGAGGGCATCGAGATCCTCGACTACGACGAGGTGCCCGACCACCACGACGCGCTCCGCCGCCGCTTCCACGACGAGATCTACCCGGTGCTCACGCCGCTCGCGGTCGACCCCGGGCACCCGTTCCCCTACATCAGCACGCTCACGCTCTCGATCGCGGTCGGGCTGCGCGACCCGCAGACCGGCGAGCAGCGCTTCGCGCGCGTCAAGATCCCGCCGCTGCTGCCGCGCCTCATGGAGGTCCAGCCCGGCCGGTTCGTCCTGCTCGACCAGGTGATCGAGGCGAACCTCGACGAGCTGTTCCGGGGCATGGAGATCCTCGAGACCCACCTGTTCCGGGTCACGCGCGACGCCGACATCGCGATCGAGGAGGACGAGGCGGACGACCTGCTGCTCGCCATCGAGGAGGAGGTCCGCCGGCGCCGCTTCGGCGAGGCCGTGCGGCTCGAGGTCGAGCGTTCGATGCCCGACGTCACGCGACGGATCCTGAGCAAGGGCATCGGCGTCCGCGACGACGACGTCTACGAGGTCGCGGGGATGCTCGACCTCACCGCCCTGTGGCAGCTCGTCGACCTCGACCGGCCCGACCTCAAGGCGACGCCGTACGTGCCGGTCGTCCCGCCCCGCCTGCTGCCGCCGGACGAGGACGAGCGGGTGGACGTGTTCGCGCAGATCCGCGCGGGCGACCTGCTCGTGCACCACCCGTACGAGTCGTTCACGGCGTCGGTCGAGCGGTTCATCGCCCAGGCGGCGGACGATCCCGAGGTCCTCACGATCAAGCAGACCCTGTACCGGACGTCGGGCGACTCCCCGATCGTGCAGAACCTGATCCGCGCGGCGGAGCGCGGCAAGCAGGTCGTCGTGCTGGTCGAGATCAAGGCGCGCTTCGACGAGGAGGCGAACATCGTCTGGGCCCGCCGCCTCGAGCAGGCCGGCGCCCACGTCGTGTACGGCCTCGTCGGCCTCAAGACGCACTCCAAGGTCGCGCTGGTCGTCCGCCGCGAGGGCGGCGGCCTTCGCCGCTACGTCCACATCGGCACCGGGCAACTACAACTCGAAGACGGCCCGCTCGTACGTCGACCTCGGGCTCCTGTCGTGTCGCGAGGAGCTCGGCGCCGACGTCACCGACCTGTTCAACTCGCTGACCGGCCTGTCGCGCCAGCGCGTCTTCCGACGCCTGATCGTCGCGCCGACGTCGCTGCGGTCGCGCTTCCTCGAGCTCGTCGAGCGCGAGGCCCTGAACGCCCGCGCCGGCACGCCGGCCAGGATCGTGATCAAGATCAACTCGCTCGTGGACACCGCCGATGATCGAGGCCCTGTACGAGGCGTCGAGTGCGGGCGTGGAGATCGACTGCATCATCCGCGGCGCGTGCTGCCTCGTGCCCGGCGTCGAGGGCATGTCCGAGCACATCCGGGTCCGGTCCGTCATCGGCGAGTTCCTCGAGCACTCGCGGATCTGGATGTTCGCCAACGGCGGCCGCCCCGAGTGGTACATCGGGTCCGCGGACCTCATGGAGCGCAACCTCGACCGCCGCGTCGAGGTCGTGACGCCCGTCGAGGACGGCGAGGCGCAGGCGCGCCTGCTCCGGATCGTCGACGTGATGCTGGCCGACGACCGGCGCTCGTGGCAGCTCGGATCGGACGGCCGCTGGCGCCGGACCGAGACCATCGAATCGATCGAGGGGACCATCGACACGTTCGCGGTGCTCAAGGAGGACGCCGCGGCGAACCGTCGGGGCCGTCGCGCTCCCGATCCGGCCCGGGGCGGCCGCCGGCTCGATGGATCCTCGCGCATGACCGACCTGCTGGAGGCCGAATTCGTTGGAGGTCGAGCTCAAGTACCGCATGACCGACGTCGCGACCGGCGAGCGGTTGCTGGCGACCGACGACCTCGCCGGGTTTGCCGCGACGGGTCCGGCGGAGACCGTCCGCCACGAGGACCGCTACCTCGACACCGACGACGGCGCGCTCGAGGCGGCGGGCTATTCGGGCCGGCTGCGGTCGACGGGCCGCGGCACGATCATCACGCTCAAGGGCCTGGAGCGCCAGGACGATGGCGGCGCGACGCACCGGCGCGAGGAGCTCGAGGGCCCCGCGGACGCCGCGATGCCGCCGGCGCTCTGGCCGCCGTCCATCGCGCGCGACGCGGTGGTGGAGATCGTCGGCGATCGCACCCTGCGCGACCTCGTCTCGCTCCGCCAGGTTCGCCGCAAGCGGAACTACGCGCGCAACGGCACGGTCGTCGAGGTGTCGGTCGACGACGTCGAGGTCATGGTCGGCGCTGCAGGTCGCCGAGCGCTTCGCCGAGCTCGAGCTCGAGCTGCGCGACGGCCAGGAGGTGGACCTGGAGCCGCTGGCCGACATGCTGGGTGAGATCGAGGAGCTGGTCGCGGTCGACAGCTCGAAGTTCGAGCGCGCGCTCGAGGTGGTCCGCCGCGAGCCGCGTGAGCCCGAGGCGGACGACGCAGATGGCCCGTCCGAGAACGGCGCGGCGCTCAGCGTGGTCGAGCCGGCGCCGTCGCACGGCCGGTCCGGCGCGCAACGACGGAAGCGCCGCAAGGCCGCGCTGACCAGCGCCGGTCGAGCTCGTCGCGATCCCGATCGAGCCGGACGCCGGCGACGAAGCGCCGGTGGAGGCTGCCGAGCCGGCGGCGGAGACGGAGACCTCGGAGGCTCCGGTCGAGGCGCCGCGGATCCTCGTCCCGAAGTCGCCCGGCGTCCTCGCCGACGACCACCTGGCCGAGGCCGGGCGCAAGGTCCTGCGGTTCCACCTCGCCCGGATGGTCGCGCGCGAGGCGGGCACCCGCGAGGGCAAGGACGCCGAGGAGCTGCACGCGATGCGCGTCGCGACTCGCCGGCAGCGGGCGGCGTGGCGCGTGTTCGGCGACGCCTTCGACCCCAAGCGCACCGCCAGGCATCGCCGCCGTCTGCGCCTGGTCGCCGCCGACCTCGGCGCGGTCCGCGACCTCGACGTCCTGATCGAGTCCATCGAGGCCTACCAGGGCCGCCAGACCGAGGACGAGGCCGCGGGCCTCGAGCCGCTCGTGCGGTCGTGGCGCGTGCGCCGGGACGCGGCCCGTGGCGTGCTCGTCCGCGAGCTCGACGCCGAGCGCTACACCCGCTGGCTCGACGGCTACCTCGCCTTCGTCCAGTCCGAGGGCCAGGGCGTCCACGCCGTCGGGCCGACGGAGCCGCACCGCGTGCGCGACACGATGCCCTCGCGGGTGTGGAGCGCCTACGAGTCGGTTCGCGCGTACGAGTCCGTCATGCGCTGGGCCGACGTTCCGACGCTGCACGAGCTCCGGATCGCGGCCAAGTGGCTGCGCTACACGCTCGAGTTCGTCCGCGAGGCCCTGGGCCGCGACGCCGGGCCCGTCATCGAGAAGGTCGTCGCGCTCCAGGATCACCTCGGCTGGCTGCACGATGCAGACGTCGCGGCCGGCCTCGCGCGGGCCTTCCTCGTCGAGCATGCGGGCGACCTGACCGAGCTCGAGAGCGCGGCGATCGGCCGCTACCTCGTCGACCGGGAGCGCACGCTCGCGAAGCTGCGCCGGACGGTCGGCGTGCCGTGGCGCGGCGTGTCCAGCCTCGCGTTCCGTCGCTCGCTCGGGCGGCTCGTCGCCGGGCTGTAGCCCCGCGCTCGGGCGCCTCGGCGTCCCGCGGCCGTCTCCCTACGGGGTCGCGGCCACGACCCCGAACATCGTGAGGCGCATCCGGAACTGACCTCGCCGCGCGGCGTCGTGGATCGTCGACACGAACCGCCCGCGGTCGGCGGTCGCCAGCCGGCCGGTGGCGACGAGGTCGTCGGCGAGGCTCTCCATCGAGAAGCAACCGGGCGGGGCCGGGGACTCGTCGGGGTCCCAGGCCGTCCAGGTCTGCGTCGCCTCGGTCCTCGCGAGCGGGACGCAACCAGCGGCGCCGACGAGGTCGTGCAGCCGTCGGCCGACGTTGGAGGGTCGATTGCGCTCCGTCCGCATCCCGTCGCGGACCAGCGCAGCGAGTGCGTCGTCGCCGACATCGATCGTGAGCGTCGACCAGTCCGTGTCGATCAGCGAGACGCGGCCGCCGGGCCGCACCACCCGCACCATCTCGGCGACCGCGGCTGCCGGGTCGGCGAGCCACTGGAGCGTGCGTTCGGACCGCGCTGCGTCGAAGGAATCGTCGGGCTCGTCGAGGGAGCCTGCGTCGCCGACGGTGAAGCGCACGCGACAACGCGCGGCTCTCCGCGTTGGAACGGGCGACGCGCAGCATCCGCTCGGACGCGTCGACGCCGACGACCTCCCCGCTGTCGCCGAGATCCTCGGCGAGCACGAGCGCCGCCTCCCCGAGGCCGCAGCCGACGTCGAGCAGTCGTTGACCGTGCGCCAGGCCGAGATGCGCTCGCTCCCACGACCGCAGCCGGAGCGTCGCGTCCCATGCCGCGGTCCCGTCCATCGTGGCGATGAGCACGTCGACGTTCGGGTCGTCGTCGACCCGGTGGTACCCGAGCGCGTGCGTGTCCTCGGTCGCCATGCCGCTAGTCGGCGTCCTCCGGCCGCTGCTCCCAGCCGGCCACGAGGAACGGCAGCCGATCCCGCCACGCCGGTCCGGCGACCGACGCCGCGAGGACCGCGCCCTCGCGGATCCCCTCCTCCGAGACCTGGAGGCGGTCGACGGCGTAGCGCTCGAGGATCGCGTCCACGATCACCGCGCCCGCGGGCAGGATCCGCGCCCGCTGCGGCCGCAGGGCGTGGCGCTCGGCGGCCTCGGCGCTGCGCTCGACCGTCAGCATCGCGAGCGCCACGGCGATGCGCCGTCGCGTCAGGACGCGGTCGATGGCGGTCGCGGGCAGGAGGCGCAGCAGGTTCGAGGCCGTGCCGCCGACCGCGACGAGATCCTGGGGCGTGGCGTCCGGGGCATCGGCCAGCGTCGCGCGGGCGATCTCGCGCGCCGCGTCGATCTGTGCCGGCGTCGGCGGATCCGAGGGGATGTGGTCCTGGGTGAGGCGCGCCGACCCGAGGCTGATGCCGACGGACCGCACCGGCCGCCCGGGCCCGCGATGACGAACTCGCTGCTGCCGCCGCCGATGTCGACGACGAGCATCTCCGATCGCACGCGCCGGCCCTTGGTCACGCCCAGGAGCGTGAGCATCGCCTCCTCCTCCTGGTCGACGACGTGGAGGGCGATGTCGGCGCGCGCCTCGGCCTCGGTCACGAGCGCCATGGCGTCGAAGGCGCGGCGGATCGGCTCGGTGCCGACGATCGTGAGGCTGCTGGCCCCGAGGCGCCGCGCCGTGGCGGCGTAGCTCGCGAGGGCGTTGATGACGTCGAGGCGGGCGCCCGGCCCGATGCGTCCGTCGCGCGCGACGCGGTCGCCCAGCCCGAGGAACACGGACTCGTCGACCAGCGGTTCGAGGCGGTGGCCGGCGACCGCGGCGACGAGCAGGTGGATGCTGTTCGCGCCGATGTCGATGGCGGCGCCGATGATCGCCCCGTCGTCGCGGAGCGGTCTCGATCGTCGGCGCGAGCGCCGGCCGCGGCTCCGGAGCCGCCTCGGGCTCGGCGTTCGGGCTCGGGTTCGGCTCGGGCTCGGGTCGGCTCGGGCGTCGGTTCGGGTTCCGGCTCGGGCTCGGGCGCCGGTTCGGGCTCCGGCTCCGGCTCGGGCTCGGGCGTCGGTTCGGGTTCCGGCTCCGGCTCGGGCTCGGGCTCGGTTCGGGTTCCGGCTCCGGCTCGGGCTCGGGTTCGGGTTCCGGCTCGGGCTCGGGCTCGGGCTCGGGTTCGGGCTCCGGCTCGGGCTCGGGCTCGGGTTCGGGCTCGGGCTCGGGCGTCGGCTCGGGTTCGGGCTCGGGCTCGGGCGTCGGGTTCGGGCTCCGGCTCGGGCTCGGGCTCGGTTCGGGTTCCGGCTCGGGTTCGGGCTCGGGCGTCGGCTCAGGCTCGGGCTCCGGCTCGGGCTCGGGCTCGGGCTAGATGCGGCCGGCACGATCGCGGCCTCGCCGGCGGCGCAGCCTGCTGTCTCGGGCGCCAGGACCGGTTCGGGCTCGGCAGCGCCGACCGGCTCCGGCTCGCGGCTCGGGCGCGGGCTTCGGCTTCGGCGGCGGCGACGGGTCCTCGGCCGCTTCGCGTCGACGCGCTCGACGATCCGTGACGCCGCCGGTTCGCGGGTCCGTCGGATCGAGGCCCGGCCGCCTCTTCGAGCGAGCCCGATGCCGGCGACTCGGCCACAGCCTCCGGAGGCTCCGGGGCGGCGTCCTCGGCAGGGCCCGCGTGCGTGGCGTCGACACCCTGCCCCAGGAGCGCATCCGACTTGCCGGCGGCCTTCGCGGTGGCCTTCTCGGCCTTGCGAGCGGCCTTCGCCGCCTGCTTGTCCGCCTTGCGGGCTGCCTCCGCCGCCTTGCTTCTCGGCCTTCTGGGCGGCCTTGGCGGCCTTGCGCTCCGCCTTGGCCGCCCGCTTCGCGGCCTTGCGGTCGGCGTCGCTCGGGTCGGGTGCCGGCGCGGTCGCGTCGGACGCGGCGGCATCGTCCGCGGGTGTCGCGCGCTTGCCGCCCTTCCCGTCCTTCGCCATGACCGCTCCTCGCTCGCCTGCCACGCGTCCCGCCGCCCGCGCCTCGACCCAGTCTGACGCAGGCGACCGACAGGCGCTGGGCCCGCCGAACGGACTCGAACAGCCGTTGACGCAACGTTAACGACCCCGGAACAGGGCGTTCACCGCCCAGCCGGACCCTCGGGACGTGGTCGTCGTCGTCCAGCCGGATCTTGGACCAGTCGACGGCATCGCCCCGATGCGTACCGGGCGTGCCGCCTGGCTGATCCTGGCCGCCGACGGCCCGGCCACGGAACTTGTGGACCGCGTCCAGTCGACGGTCGTGCGCGTCGTCGCCGACCCGCGGCGCTTTCGCGACGTGCTGCTCGCGGAACGCCCGCGGATCGTCGTCTGCGCGCAACCGCCG
Source organism: uncultured Chloroflexia bacterium (assembly GCA_963774695.1). Taxonomy (GTDB): domain Bacteria; phylum Chloroflexota; class Limnocylindria; order Limnocylindrales; family CSP1-4; genus CAIXZV01. The sequence continues at coordinate 380,767 of CAVZFY010000003.1, forward strand.
GCTGACGCGGAGGCACTCGCGCTCGTCGCCGCCGAACGGCGTCGACGATCCGGGATGCGGGCCGTGCACCTCGCACCGCCCGACGCCGTCGAGGACCGCCTCGCCGCCCTGGCGCTTGGCTTCGACGATGCCCTCGCCACGAACACGGCCGCGGCCGAGCTCGCCGGCCGCCTCGCCTGGCTCGACACGCGATCGCGGACCCGCGAGGGCCCGGCCGCGGTGCTGGCCATCGGTGAGGACCTCCAGCTCGACCTCGCGGCCCACGAGCTGCGACGGGGGACGCACGTCATCCACCTTCGACCCAAGGAGTTCGGGCTCCTTGCGCTCCTCGCCGCCCATCCGGGCCGCGCCTACACGCGACGCGAGCTCCTCCACGTCGTCTGGGGCCCGGCCCACATCGGCGGACCGCGGACGGTCGACGTCCACGTGCGCTGGCTGCGCTCGAAGATCGAGGCCCGGCCCTCGAGCCCCGCCCTGCTCGTCACCGTGCGTGGCGTCGGCTACCGGCTCGACCTCGCCAAGTGACCCATCCCTGCATCTCCTCCTCCCTCCCGGAACGGGTCGTGCCAACTCGGAGGCACGGCCCGTTTCGGCTTCGGGAGTCCAGCCCGTTAACACCTTCTTAACGCCCCGGGAATAGCCGGTTGATGCGCCGGTCGAACCATCGACCACGTCAAGCGCGATCGACATCAGTCCCTGCATGGCCAGGAAATCCACGGAGGAGTTCGTCAATGACCGGGTACCCCAGGCGATTCGCGCCATTCGCCCTCGTCGCGGTCCTCGCGCTCTCGGCCTGTTCAAGCTCAGGCGCCACCACCGCGCCGGCCGCGTCGGCCGCCAGCGCCCCAGCCGCGAGCGCGGCAGGGTCGGTCCCGGCCGGAAGCGGCGCCGCCTGCGTCCAGGGGACGATCACCGCGTCCGGCTCGACCGCCCTCCAGCCGCTCGTCGACGCCGCGAGCAAGCAGTACATCGGCCAGTGCGCCGGCTCCGCGATCAGCGTCCAGGGCGGCGGCTCGGGCACCGGCCTGACCCAGGTCCTCCAGGGCGCCGTGCAGATCGGCAACAGCGACGTCACCGCTGATTCGAAGCTCAAGCCCGAAGAGGCCACCCAGCTCGTCGACCACATCGTCGCCAAGCAGGGCTGGATCATGGTCGTCAACCCGGGCGTCACCGGCGTCACCAACCTGACGACGCAGCAGGCGACGGACATCTGGACCGGCAAGACGACCAACTGGAGCCAGGTCGGCGGCAACGACCAGGCGATCGTCCTCGTGCTCCGCCCGGCTTCGTCCGGCACGCGGGCCACGTTCAAGAAGATCGTGCTCGGCGGCGCCAACGAGGCCAACGGCACGGCCCTGACCGAGGACTCGAACGGCGCGGTGACCCAGGCGGTCGTCGGGACGCCGGGCGCCACCAGCGTCATCGGGTTCGCGTACTACCAGGCGAACAAGGCGCAGCTGACGGGCCTCCAGCTCGACGGCGTCGATGCCTCGGTGGACAACATGACGAACGGCACCTACAAGCTCCAGGCCGACGGCCACATGTACTCGAAGGGCGACCCGACCGACCTGACGAAGGCGTTCCTCGACTACATGCTCTCGCCGGACGTGCAGGACACGCTCATCCCGAGCCTGTTCTACGCTCCGGCAGGCTCCTGATCCCCTGATCCTCTCGACCCGGCACCGGCCCGACGGCCGGCGCCGGGTCATACTCCCGCTAACCTCCTCAGGAGGTCCCTTGGCCGCATCCGCGTCCAACCTCACCACACCGGCGACCGGCATCAAGGCGCGCTTCGACTGGGCGCGCAACTTCACGTTGGCGGCGGCGATGCTGGTCATCCTGCTGGTCGTCCTGCTGCTCGGCTTCATCGCCTACAACGGCGTCCAGCTGTTCACCGTGTCCGGCGTCCCCATCAGCCGAGATCTTCACGGCGTCCTGGCAGCCGGACCCGCAGAGCGCCGACACGAACTACGGCATGCTGCCGTTCATCTTCGGGACCCTCGGCGTGATGGTCGTCGCGGCGATCATCTCGACGCCGCTGTCCGTCGGCCTTGCGCTGTTCATGTCCGAGATCGCCCCGAACTGGGCGCGCCGGATCGCGCAGCCGGCGATGGAGGTCTTCGTCGGCATCCCGAGCGTCGTCTACGGCTGGCTCGGGATCACGATCCTCGTCCCGTACCTCCGCGACAACTTCGCCAGCATCGGCTTCACGCTCGGCTTCAGCTGGTTCGCGGGCTCCGTCGTCCTGTCGCTGATGATCCTGCCGACGATCACGAGCGTCGTCGTTCGACGCCTTCCACACGGTCCCGGACGAGATGCGCACCGCGCTCGCTGGCCCTCGGCACGACCCGCTGGCAGACGATCCGCCACGTGCTCCTGCCGTCGGCGACGGCGGGCATCGTGACCGGCGTCGTGCTGGGCATGATGCGGGCCGCCGGTGAGGCGCTCGCGGTCCAGATGGTCATCGGCAACCGGCCGGTGATCCCCACGTCGCCTGACGCAGCCGGTCACGACCCTGACCAGCCAGATCACGCTCGACATGGGCAACACCGTGCAGGGCGAGCCCTGGAACCAGGCGCTGTGGACGATGGGCCTGATCCTCCTCGGGATCTCGTTCCTGTTCGTGTTCATCGTCCGGCGGCTCGCGCGGCCGGCGGGAGCTGCCGTGACCAGGGTCCTGTGGGCCGATCGGCGCGGCGACGGCGGTCCTGTGGGCCATCGCGATCTTCGTGATCGCGGTCCTGTTCGCGATCATCGCCCACTTCGTGATCGTCTCCGTCCCGACCTTCAGCCTGTCGTTCCTGTTCTCGGACCCGAGCGACACCGAGGTCGGCGGCATCGGGCCGCGTCCTCTGGAACTCGCTCTACATCCTCGTGCTGACGATGCTGATCACGGTCCCGCTCGGCCTGCTCGCCGGCATCTACCTGGCCGAGTACGCCGGCGTCGGCCGGATCACCAACATGATCCGCACGTCGCAGGAGCTGATCAGCTCGGTCCCGTCGATCGTCGTCGGCCTCTTCGGGTTCGCGCTCTTCGTGAACGCGACCCACTGGGGCTTCACGGCGCTCGGCGGCGCGCTGACCCTGACCGTCTTCAACCTGCCGCTCATGGCGCGCCTCGTCGAGCAGGCGATCCGCGCGGTGCCCCCGGACGAGCGGAACGCGAGCCTGGCGCTCGGGTCGACGAAGTGGCAGACCATCCGCCACGTGGTCCTGCCGATCGCGATCCCGGGCATCGTCACCGGGCATCATCCTCACCTCCGGCCGCATCTTCGGCGAGGCGGCCGCGCTGCTGTTCACCGCCGGCCAGGCGACGCCCGTCAACTACAACTTCACGAACTTCAACCTGACCGACCCGCAGTCGCCGTGGAGCCCGTTCCACCCCGCGACGACGCTCTCGGTGTACATCTGGAAGCTCAACTCGGAGGGCCTCGGGACGTACGCCCGCGAGGTCGCCGACATGAGCTCGGCGGTGCTGGTCGTCATGGTCCTGGTGTTCAACGTCAGCTCGCGCGGCGCTCGCGCGATTCCTCCAGCGCCGCATCACCGGCATGTGACCCGATGACGACCCCGATGGAGCCCAGCCGATGACGATCACCGCCCCCGGCAGCCCATCGCCGCCCTCGCCCAGGCGCAACCGAGCGCCAAGGAGGCGGCGCGGCGAGGTCGCGATCAAGCTGCGCGCCCGCGACGTCGAGCATCAGGTACGGCGAGAAGGTCGCCGTCCGCGACGTCACCCTCGACGTCGCCGCGCACTCCGTGACGGCCTTCATCGGCCCGTCGGGCTGCGGCAAGAGCACGATCCTGCGCTGCTTCGACCGCATGAACGACCTGATCCCGGGCGCCGGTCGTCGACGGGCAGCATCCAGCTCGACGGCGACCGAGCTGCTACGCCGACCGACGTCAGACCGGTCGACGCTCCGGCGCAAGGTCGGCCTGGTCTTCCAGCGCCCGAACCCGTTCCCGATGTCGATCTACGACAACGTCGCCTACGGCCCGCGCCGGCACGGCGATCCGCGAGCAAGGCGCAGCTCGACGAGATCGTCGAGCGGTCGCCTCAAGCGCGCGGCGCTGTGGGACGAGGTCAAGGACGACTTCCGCAAGAAGTCGCGGCCTGTCGCTGTCCGGCGGCCAGCAGCAGCGGCTGTGCATCGCGCGAACGCTGGCGACCGACCCCGAGGTCATCCTGATGGACGAGCCGTGCTCGGCCCTCGATCCCGATCGCGACGCTGCGAGATCGAGGAGCTGATGCACCGAGCTGCGCGACGACTACACGATCGTGATCGTGACCCACAACATGCAGCAGGCGGCGCGGGTCAGCGACCAGACGGCGTTCTTCACGCTGGGCGAGGACCGCGCCGGCTACCTCGTCGAGGATGGGCCGACACCGCGCACGATCTTCACCAACCCGACGAACCAGCTGACCGAGGACTACGTGTCCGGCCGGTTCGGCTGAGATCGGAGCCGACGATGACCGACAAGGACCAGAACAGCGTCGCGACCAGCGTCGAGCGCGCGATCGCCGAGATCGCGGCGGCGTCGCGCGACGCCGGCGAGCCGCTCCGCGCCAGCGTCCTCCACCCGATGCGCCCGAACTACGACCGCGACGTGCGCCGAGGTCAAGGACAACGTGCTCCGGATGGGCGCGATGGTCGAGACCCAGATCCACGCGGCGATCAACGCGCTCGTGACCCACGACGCCGACGCGGCGCTCGAGGTGATCATCGGCGACGCGCAGATCAACGAGGTGCAGCGCAAGGCGACGGCGATGATCGCGGCGACCATCGCGACGCAGCAGCCGGTCGCGCGCGACCTGCGCTACCTGCTCGACCCTCGACCACGTCTCGTACGAGCTCGAGCGGATGGGCGACCACGCGAGCTCCGTCGCGAAGCAGGCGCGCAAGCTCGCGCCGCACGCGCCGCTCAAGGACTACGTCGAGCTGCCGCGGCTGGGCGAGCTCGTCGCGGACCAGGTCCGCGGCATCATCCGCGCGCTCGTCGACGTGGACGAGGTCAGGGCCCGCGAGGTCGCGGCGCTCGACGACGACGTCGACGACCTCTACCACGCGATCTTCGACGAGGTCCTGCGCCTGATGCGCGAGGACCCGACCAACGTCGAGCCGCGGCACGCGGATCCTGTTCGCGTCGCACTACCTCGAGCGGATCGGCGACCGGGTCACGAACATCGCCGAGGACATCGTGTTCCTGGGCTCGGGCGAGGTCGAGGACCTCAACCCATGAGCGACCATCGCGCCGGTCCGGGTCCTCGTCGTCTGCTGGGGCAACAGCGCCCGCTCGATCTTCGGCGAGGCGCTGTTCCGCCAGCTCGGCGGCGACCGCATCGACGCCTACTCCGCGGGGATCGAGCCGAAGGGCGTCAACCCGCTGACGATCCGGGTGCTCCAGGAGGCCGGGCTGCCGACGGACGGGCTGGCATCGAAGTCGGTCAACGAGTACCTCGGGCAGCGGTTCGACTACGTGATCACGCGTGTGCGACGACGCCCGCGGCGTCTGCCCGGTGTTCCCGGGCGTCCACGAGTCGCTGCACTGGGGCTACCCGGACCCGGCCAAGGCCGAGGGCACCGAGGAGCAGCGCCTGGCGGCGTTCCGGCTCGTGTTCACGGAGCTCGGCCAGCGGATCCACCAGTTCCTGCCGATCGCGGAGCGCTTCGCCGCGGAGCGCCGGCCCGTCGAGCTCGCCTGATCCGCGCCCCGTATGATCGGGACCGGATGATCGCCCTGCACCTCCTCCGCCACGCCCACGCCGGCGACGCGACCCGCTGGCCGGGTGACGACGACGAGCGGCCGCTGTCCGAGAAGGGCGTCCGCCAGGCCGAGCGCCTGGGGCGGGTGCTCGCGCACCTCGACGACCACCCGGACCTGTTCATCACGTCGCCGCGGCTCCGCGCGAGCCAGACGGCGGAGATCGTGGCCGAGGCGCTCGGCAAGCGCGTCGTCGTGGACGAGCGCCTCGCCGGCCCGCTCGACGCCGGCGTCGTGACCGAGATCCTCCGCTCCCAGGACAAGGCCGAGCGGCCGTGCCTCGTCGGCCACGACCCGGACTTCTCGGAGCTGCTCGGCGAGCTCGTCGGCGCGGACGCGATCCCGATGCGCAAGGGCGCCATCGCCCGCGTCGACGTCGAGCGGCCCGGACGTCGTCGCGGGCACGGGGCAGCTGCGCTACCTGCTGCCGCCGGACCTCCTGCCCGGCTAGAGGCGCTCCCAGGTCCAGCGCATCGTGTGCGCCAAGGGCGTGCCGGGCTCGACGACCTCGGGGGTCCCGTTGACCGCGTCGGGCGGCCCGCTCTGCGGCTCGACGCAGATCGCCAGCTCGGGCTCCGTGTACACGACCCACCACGAGCAGCTCGACCCGATGGTCAGGCGCAGGCGCCCGGGCCACGTGAGCACGGGGTCGGCGTGGACGCCGGTGAACGCGTCGTCCCAGGGCGGCGGCGGGGGCGGCGACACGACGCGCCCGCTCGGCATGCCCGACGGCGTCGCGGACGAGCATCGTGTCCGCCGCGAACGCGAGCTCGACCGGCGCGTCGCCGGGCTCGAGCACGCGCCGGAACCACGGGTGCCAGCCGATCGTCGCCGGCATCGGCTCGTCGGCCTCGAGCGTCAGCTCGAACGACATCGACGCCTCGGTCGAGCGCGAACCGCTGGACGAGTCCGGCCGCGGAACGGCCACCGCTCGTCGAGGTCGATCGCGAGCGTGCGGTCGTCGACGATCCGCCACGGCCGGTCGTACCCGACGCCGTGGATCGCGTGCGGCGGCATCCCCTGCTCGAGGCGGTGCTCGACGCCCCGGAACGTGAACCGGCCGTCGCGGATGCGCCCGGCGAACGGCGCCATCGGGTAGCTGCCCCAGCGCATCGGGTCGTCGTGGCCGGTGACGACGACCTCGTGGCCGGCGATCACCAGCGAGCCCACGCGCCCGCCCTGCTCCGGCAGGATCGTCGCGCGGACGTCGCCCGCCTCGAGCACGAGGGCCTAGCCATCGAACGCGGCCCCCTCGACGCAGCAGGCGATGACGCCGAGCTTCTCGAGCCGCAGCGACCGTCGGCGGCCGGGTGACCGTCCAGGCCGACGACCTCCAGCCCGGCCGTGCGCGCCGCCTTGAGCTTCGCCGGCGTGATCGCGCCCCACAGCACCGCGATGGCCCGGCAGCCGAGGGTCGTGGCCGTGGCGATCGTCTCGGGGCCGAGGTCCCTCGCGTTCAGCCAGCGGGGCCACGACGGCAGGCGCTCGCCCATCGCCGCGAGCGCGTCGGTGTCGAAGGACGAGATCACGGCGCGCTTCGGGGCCTTGCCGCGGCCGGCGCGGAGGACGTCGGCGGTCGCGTCGCCGTGCGCCGTCGCCCTTGAGCTCGACGTCGAGGAACACGTCCTTGGGCAGCGCGGCGAGCACCTCGGCGAGGGACGGGATCCCCGCGCCGCGCAAGCTCGGTGGCCGTGAGGTCCGACACCGCCTCGTCGCGGCCCTGGACGCGGGCCAGCGTGTCGTCGTGGAGCAGGACCGGGACGCCGTCGCGGCTCAGCCGGACGTCGAACTCGACGCCGTCGATCCCGTCCGAGCCCGCGGCGAGGACCAGCGCCTCGAGCGAGTTCTCCGGCGCGAGGCGCCAGTCCCCGCGGTGGGCGAGCCGGAGCATCGGGGCGGCGGCCGCGGCGCTCATCCGATCCGCACCGTGGCGGCGATCCCGAGGTGGTCCGACGGGTACAGCGTCGGGTCGCCGGGGGCCGGGCGGTCGAAGGCGAGGCGCGCGGACTCGGCCGCCGCGGCGCCGCGCAGCCAGACGTAGTCGAGGCAGTCGGGGTCGCCGTCCGTGTCCATCGCCTCGGCCTGCAGGCCGCTCGGCCAGGTCACGGCGGGCTCCGCGCCGTTCGCCTCGACGGACGCGGACCGGAACCCGGCGTCGAGCATGCAGTCGTAGGCGGGCTCGCGCGGATCGGCGTTGAAGTCGCCGACGACGATCAGGGCGTCGTGCGCGGGCGAGGCGTCCAGCCATGGCAGGAGCGCCTCCACCTGCGTCACGCGGTCCGCGTGCGCGTCGGGCGGGTGGTGCAGGTGCGTGACCGCGAACACGAGCGTCGAGCCGCCGGGGAGCGCCAGGCGCACGCGATGGGCGGATCGCCCGAGATCGAGGTCGATCCGATCGTGGTCCGTCGCGACCAGCGGCGCCTTCACGAGCAGGCTGTTGCCGTACTCCGGACGCCCGGCCCAGCCACGGAACGCCTCGTACCGGCCCTCGCCCGCGGCGCCCAGCAGCCGATCCTGCTGCATCGGGTAGACGACCTCCTGGAGCCCGATCAGGTCGGGCTGGAGGGCGGCCATGTCGGCGAGCAGCAGCGGCAGCCGCTCCGACCAGCGGTCCGCGAGGTTGAGGATGTTCAGCGTGGCGACGAGCAGGCGGTCCATCGGCTCCTCGCCTCAGGCCCGGACCGGGGTGCCGGGCTGGGCTCGACGGGCTCGCGCGGTCGCCGGCGCGATCGGGATCGCGAACGAGAACGTCGAGCCGCGACCCTCCTCGGACTCGACCCAGACCCGGCCGCCGTGGCCCTCGACGACGTGCCGCGTGATCGAGAGGCCGAGGCCGGTCCCGCCGCCGCGAACGCGCGCCCGGTCGGCCTTGTAGAAGCGCTCGAAGATCCGCTTCTGGTCGGCCTTCGCGATGCCGGTCCCGTGATCGACGACGTGGACCACGATCTCGCCGCCCTCGGCCCGCACGGAGACGCGCACCTCGCCGCCGTCGGGGCTGAACTTGATCGCGTTGTGGACGAGGTTGACGAAGACCTGGCCGAGGCGCGCCTCGTCGGCGCGGATCGTCGGCAGGCCCGGCTCCGCGTCCACGAGCAGCGTGACCCCGTTGCGCTCGGCGAACAGCCGCAGCCGCTCGATGGAGCTCTCGGCCAGCCGGCCGACGTCGACGTCGTCCGCGAGCGCGAGCTGGCCGCCGCCCTCGATGCGGGCGAGGTCGAGGAGCTCGCTGACCATCTGGACGAGGTGGCCGGTCTCGACCTCGATCTTGGCGATCCGTTCCCGCATCCGGGCCGGTACGTCGCTCGAGGCGGCCTCGCGCGCGAGCGTCTCGGCGAGGAGGCTGACCGTCGACAGCGGCGTCCGGAGCTCGTGGCTCACGTTGTCGATGAACTCGGTACCGGATCTGCTGGAGGCGGCGGAGCTCCGTGGCGTCCTCGAGGATGACGAGGGACCGCCCAGCGTCGGGCCGGTGGGCACTGCACGACGAGGATGCGCGGCTCTCCGTCGCCGACGCGGAGCTCGCCGGTCGCCGCGCCACCGACCGGGACGCCGTCGATCAGCTCCTCCGCCCGCGGGTCCAGGAAGGCCTCCATGACCGAGCGGCCCGACGAGACGTCCGGGCTTCGCGCCGAGCAGCGCGTGCGCGCGGTCATTGGCGCGCTCGATGCGTCGGCCGGCTGTCGAGGTGCAGGATCCCGACCGGCAGCAGCGCCTCGAGGGTGCCGACCGCGCGGTCGGTCTCGTCGGCGATCCGCTCGGCCTCGGTCCGCGCCTGGCTCCGCGCCCGGGACGCTGCGTCGAAGCGGAGCGCCGCGATGTCGTCGGTGCGCTTCTGGATGACGTACAGCGCCGCGGCGAGCGCGATCGCCAGCCCCGCCACCGCGATCGCGAGCACGCCGTCCATGCCCGGAGGATCGCATACGCGGGGTGGGCCGTGCGACGGCTATCCGATGCTGCGGCGCATCGCGATCGCGGTCGCCGAACAGGCCGTCCCGAACTCGATCGACCGTGTGACCGCTCCGGGCACCGCCGCGCGATCGATCGTCGTGTACCCGAGCCGCTCGAACCACGCCTCGGCGGTCTCGGTGAGCAGGATCAGCTCGGTCGCCCCGCCAGACCTGGCGACGGCCTCGGCCGCGTCGACCAGCCGCCGTGCCGATCCCCTCCCCGCGCCGGTCGGCCGCCACGGCGACCGAGCGCAGGAGCGCGGCCGTGCCGTATGGCTCGACCGCCGCGCAACCGACGACGGCGCCGTCGTCGACGACCACGCCGCCCGAGGCGAAGGCGTCGCGGGCCCCGTCGAGCGTGAGGCCCGATGACGCCAGGAGGCGCTCGATGGCGGGCCAGTCCGCGGCCGTCGCGCGTGTCGCGTCCATCAGCAGCAGCCGCTGCCGCCGCAGCAACCCGCCGTCGGCGACGGGGAGCTCGCGCGGCGCCGACAAGGTCGATCAGCGGCTTGGCGTCGGCGGGCTTGGTCGCCTTGATGATGGCGCTGATCATCCCGTCGGTGACGGTGTGCGATGGCGTGATGGAGACGCCGGTCAGCCCGACCGCCTCGAGGCCGTCGCGGAACTCGGAGACCGACAGGGCACCCGCGATGCAGCCGGCGTACGAGCCGCGCTCCGCGCGCTGGTCGGCCGTGAGGTGATCCTCGGCCACGATGTCGCTGATGCCGATCCGCCCGCCCGGGCCGGAGCACGCGCGCGATCTCGGCGAAGACGGCCGGCTTGTCGGCCGCGAGGTTGACGACGCAGTTGCTGATCACGACGTCGATCGATTCGGCCGGCAGCGGGATCGCCTCGATGTGGCCCTTGAGGAACTCGACGTTGGTCGCGCCGGCCTCGGCCGCGTTCCTCTGGGCCAGCGCCAGCATCTCGTCGGTCATGTCGAGCGCCGAAGGCCCGGCCGGTCGGCCCGACGCGCTTCGCCGAGAGCAGGACGTCGATGCCGCCGCCGGACCCGAGGTCGAGGACGCGCTCGCCCTCGTGGAGGTCGGCGACCGCGGTCGGATTGCCGCAGCCGAGCGACGCCAGGACGGCGGCGTCGGGCAGCTCGTCGCGCTCGAGCGCCGAGTACAGCTCGGCGCCGATCACCTCGGGATCGCTGCAACACGACGCGCCCTGCGTGGCCCGGATCGCGGCGTCGGCGTAGTGCTCGCGCACCGTCTCGTGGATGGACTCGATCGTCATTGCCGCTGCTCCTCTGGCTTGCCGGTCCGCGTGTCGCTGTATTGATACTTGACGATATAGATGGATGTCAATACAGTCGATGTCGATGAAGCGCCAGACCGATCCCGACGTCCTGCTGCTCCAGGCCGCCGCGGACCCGACCCGGCTCGCGATCCTGCGCCAGCTGAGCGACCTCCCCGAGGTCTGCGCGTGCGACTTCACCGGGTGCTGCGACGTCAGCCAGCCGACGGTGTCGCATCACCTCAAGGTCCTCCGCGACGCCGGCTGGATCACCGGTGATCGCCGCGGGACCTGGGTCTGGTACTCGCTCCGTCCCGAGGCGGTCGCCCGCTTCCGGCGAGCTCGCCGGCGGCTTCGGGCCGACGATCGGCGGCTCGCTCCAGGCGCCCAGGCGCCTCCCGGTGGTGCAGCCGCTCGCCTGAGCCTGTTTCGGCTGCGACTAGCGCCAATGAACTGTCGCTGTTCTGACTGGTTCGTGCGGCGGGCGATCCGGGCCTCTATGCCGACGGGAAGTCCACGCCCATCGCAGCCAGCAAGAAGCTAAGGACGTTCGTCTCCAGCTCAATGACCTTCGAGGTTGGCTTGCCCAAGCCGTGGCCCACGCCGCGTTGGAGGCGTAGCAGCCGTGGCTGCGACTGCGCATTGGACGCATGCTGCAGGGCAGCGACAAGTTTCATCGCGTGCCAAGGCACCACCCGGTCATCGCTATTGCCAGTCGTCACGAGGATTGGTGGATAGTCGACATCCGCCCGAATGTTCTCCATTGGCGAGTAGCGTCGCAATGTCTGGAAGTCCTCGCGGTCAGTCGAACGCGTCACCGTACTCGTGGGTCCAGTAGTGACCGATGGTGTATCGGGCAAAACGGAGCATGTCGGTGACCGGGATGTTGCACACCACGGCGCCGAAGAGGTCCTGGTCGCTGAAGCATGCACGCGGCGACGAGCAAACCCCCGTTGCTATCCCCACGGATAGCCAGCCGACGGCTCGTTGTGTAGTCGCTGGCGACCAGCCAATCGGCGACAGCCTGGAAGTCGTCGAAGCAGGTCTGCTTGTACTGCCGGCGACCGGCGTCGCGCCACGACTCGCCGTACTCACCGCCGCCGCGTGGGTTGGCGATTGCATAGACGCCGCCGCACTCCAGCCAAACCAGCACCGAAGGGTCGAAGACGGGCGTCGTGCTGACGTCGAACCCACCGTATCCATAGAGCAGGAGTGGACTTCGCCCATCCCGCCTGAAGTCAGCACGGTGGATGACGAGGACCGGGATGCCCGTCCCATCAGACGCTGGGGCGAACTGTTGCTCAGTGACATACAGAGACGGGTCGAGGCCGCTCAAAATGCCTGCGTTCTCGAGCAGTGCCCCGGTCCCGACGTCGAACCGGAGCATGGCGCTCGGACGCAAGAAAGACTCGAACTCCACGAGAACCTGGTTCGACGAACTGTCGAACTCGACGTCAGTGACCGTGCCCGGTCCGGGCAACTCCAGCGCGACACCTGGATCGCCTTCGCCCGCGAAGACGGAAATCCTGTGGTGCGAGTCCCGGACAGTAACGATGGCAGTGACTCGGTCGAACCGGTAGGCACGATCAATCGGGTCCTGCTGCTCAGGGATGACCTCGACCCAAGCAGCCTCGTCCGGTCGATCCAGGTCGATCCCGATCACGCGGCCGCGCCGCGCAGCGGCATTCGTGTGGAAGTAGAACCGAGCACCATCGTTCCCCAGGAGATCGAAGCTGCTGCGTACGCATCCCGAAGGAGAGCGGCGAAACCCCCGCCGCTGTTCAGGGCTCGGACGTAAACCTGGTGCTTGCCTGAGAGGCCCTTCCAGGCATGGAGAACGAGATACGCGCCATCTGCCGTGACGATCGGCACAAAGTTCAGATCAGGATCATCTGGCCGCTCGAAGATGAGGACATCAGCATCCTGGCTGCTGCCGATGTCGTGCCAGAAGACCTGGCTGTGGCCGGTAGGCGTCGGCAGCGATATCGACCGATTTCGGCACGGGGAGCCGGTTGTAGTAGAAGCCCGATCCATCTGGCGCCCAGGCGACGTTCGGAAACGGCAGGTCCTCCTCAGACTTGACCCAGCGGATCACCTCTGGGTAGTCGAAGCCCGATTCGATATCTCGGGATCCTGATCTCTTGCCGGTCGCTGCCGGCCAGCGACAACGCGTACGACAACAGACGAGCCTTCGGGTCTGACAGCCCATCCGGTCAAGGCCACGGATCCGTCCGCCGCGATCTCGTTCGGGTCCACGAGGGCCTTGGAGACGGGAGGCGGTCCCTGAGTCGTCACGAACAGGATGGGCTGCTCCTGGAGCCCATCAGTCCGCACGCTGAAGGTGCTCGACCCGATACGAAAAACCGGGTTCGACACCCTCGGATAGGCCCAGAGCTCACGGAGGCGGGGCCCAACTTTGTCGCGAAGACCGGTGCGCGGTCACCCAGACGAGATCCTCGGCGACGCGGACGGCGCCGCTGCCTGCGGGCGGCCCGTAGACGGCTCGTCGACCTGGTTGGTCGACGGGGTCGATCGCGGCCAGCAGGCCTTCGGCCCCGCGGACCCAGACGCGACCGCGCCGGTCGCGATGTCGCCGCCGCCGCCACGCATCCCGAGCGGGACGGTGATCTGCGGTCGGTTGTCGCCGGGATCGACCCTCGTGACGGAGCCGTCCGCCCAGTTGAGTGTCCAGACCGCCCCCTCGCCGGCGGCGAGGAAACGCGGGTCGGGACCCGGTTCGCACCGTCGCGGCGACGCGATTCGTCAGCGGGATCGATCCGCTGGACCGAGCCCGGCGAGAGACGATCGACCGAGCGCCGTGTTCGTGATCCACACGGCGTCCGCAGCCAAAGGCGGCGCGAATACGACTGCGGGCAGGACGTCGATCCGAGCCACAGATCTCATTCGTCGCGGCATCGATGCGCGTCAGGACGTCCCTTGCCTCGGACTGAGCACCCAGATGGAATCGGCGCCGGCCGCGAGGCTCAGCTCGCCGGTCGGGTCGGCGAGTCCGGTGGGGATGCGGGCAACGACGGTCCTGCGTCTCGCGATCGATCCGATAGATCGACGAGATCCTTGCAGCTCGGCAACCCAGAGCGAACCGACGGCGACGACCATCGCACCGCAGGGGCCCGGCATCGCCGACCGTCGCGACCGGGTCGGGTCGGTCGACTTCGAACTTCTCGACGCGATCGGTATTCGTCGCCCAGACCGCCGCGTCCGTCGGCCGCCAGGAAGTCGACGTAGCCGGGGACGAGTCAGCGTGGCGATGCGCCACTCGGCGATCGCCACGCTCGACCGGCGGTCGTCCGGTCCGCGGAGTGGTCACTTCGGACCGTGGGTCGCGACGTACTCGGCGACGATCGGCCCGAGCTGCTCCTGGACCCAGGCGGTGATCTCCTTGTCCCTGGCACTCCAGTGACGCGGATCGTCGAACACCGAGGGTTCGAGGATCCCGTAGCACTTGCCGGCGTAGTAGATCGGAGCATGGATCAACGCGCGGTGCTTGAACGTCGGCGCCTCGAACTCGAGGTTGACCAGGCCGGTCGGGTCGTTCTCGATGTCGTCGATGTACACCGCCTGGGGATCGACAAGCGCGAGGTCGAACAGCGGGTCCGGGGCGTTTGGCGGGCCCTCGTCGACCCACTCATCCGAGAACCACGACTCCCACGGGACCGCGTACTCCTCCTTCGCGTCGCTCCACCAGGCGTGGGTGGTGGTGGCGCGCCGCAGGTCGGGTTCGCGGCAATAGAGGACGCAGCGCTGGCAATCGAGCGCCTCCGCGTAGAGCCGCATCAACTCCTTCATCTTCGTGTCGCCGTCGTCGTCGCTCCGCGCCCACTGGCCGGAGCGACTCGGGGATCGCCTGGTCAGCCACGGTTCCTCGCGTTTCTCAGTCCACGCGTTTCGATTGGCTCGGGCGCTGCATCGCATCTCGGTAGTGGAGTGGCTCGATCTCTCGCAGGCCATCCACGCGGCGAGCTCGCTGAGCTCCTCGGTCACGTCGCCGTGAACGAAGCCGTGGTGGTGTTCCTGGCCGGTCGTCATCAGCGTTTCAAGGAGGTCCGCGGTCGGGATCTCGGCGCTGTCGTGTCGGAAGCCGCGGATCCATCCGCGGTCCCCGTCGAAGCCCGAGCGCGCCGGGTCGGCGAACACTTCGGCGCGGAAATTCCAGAGCGAGCGCACGTCGTCGGAGAGGTACGCGATCGTGCATTCGCCCGGCGCGAGGACCTGATTGACGACGGCGCCCCACGGACCTCGTGCCTGCTTCCGGCCGAGGGTCGAGTGGAACTCGTAGGTGACCCCGGCGGCGTCGGCGAGGCCGTGCGGGGATCCGCCGCAGTGCCACAGCAACGACGCCCCGCGGTCGACGTCGACGACGGCGATGTCCATGATCGTCGGCTGGCGACCGCGACACGGCTGCGAGCATGCGCATCGTCAGGGCGCCGAGGACATCGCCCTCATGGGCGCTCGGGATGCCATCGTGCTCGGCGAGCCAGCACAGGGCCAGCAACGGCGAAACGTCGTAGACGTCCTGCATGTCCGGCCAGTCCTGCAACGCCACGGCGTTGGCACCGTCCTGGCGACAGATCTCTCGCAGGGCGAGGTAGAGCCGGGCGTTGCGCTCGATGAACTCAGCCGGAACGTGGACGGCTCGCGCCGCAGCGACCATGGCTCCGGCGACTGATTGCGCGTCGGCGTCGCTGAATTGACGGGCGATCTCGACGAGGTCGCGCAGCTCGCGCGGAATCACCCTCGCACCGTGGAGCCGGTGATCGAGGTCGCGCTGGTCGAACCGCAGGTTCTCGAAGCCCGGCGCGAGACCGCCGATCCACGAGACCCGGGCCGTGGCGAGGGAACGTCGACCCTGCAGAGCGCCGACCGTGACCGCCAGGCGGCGCTTGAACGAGGCTTCCTCGACGTGGCCGTAGAACCACTTGAACGGCTTGGGCTCGCGATAGTACCGGCGGAGCGTGGAGGCGAAGATCCCGGCGCTCACGAACGAGTTGAGCTGCATGTCGCCGTCGTCGCCCGGCTCGGGGGTCGCCCAGATCCCGAGTGGAACTCCGAGCTCGGCGAACGGCAGGAGCACATCGCCCATCGAGCACGCCGCGGTCTGAACGATCAGGAAGTCCAGGTGCTGGTCGGCGAGCTCGCGGGCCGTCGCGGCCGCTTCGGCGGCGTCCATGACGCCGCCCTTGCCCGGTACGAACTCGAAGCCGAGCTCGTCGGCCAGTTCGGCCAGGCCTCGTCCGGGCCCGTTCGAACTGCCCGTGCTCCTCGGCGTAGTAGGTGGCGATATGGACTCCGACATACCCGACTCGGATCGTCATTGCGTTCTCCGATCCAACGCGACGCGTGATCATCGACTGATGTGCGGCGTAGCGGACGAGCGATCGGCACTCGTCGGCCACTCGCTCGGCGCTCGGGATGTACAGGTCTTCGAGTGGCGGGCTGAAAGGAACGGGCGCGTGCGGCGCCGTCACCCGGCGGATCGGCGCGCGCAGGCTGTCAAAGCCCTGATCCGCGACCACCGCGGCGATGTCGGTCGCGAGCGAACAACGCGGGTACGACTCATCGACGACCACGAGGCGACCGGTCTTCTCCACGGATCGCGAGAATCGTGTCGGTGTCGAGGGGCGAGTAGGTGCGCGGGTCGATGACCTCGCAGCTGATCCCCTCGGCGGCGAGGATGTCGGCGGCATCGAGCGCGGTGTGCATCATCTTCTGGATTCCGACGATCGTGACGTCGGTGCCTTCGCGGACGACCCGGGCCACCCCGAATGGGATCGCGTACGGCTCCTCGGGCACGTCGCTCGTGCGCATGTACAGCCGCTTGTGCTCCATGAAGATGACCGGATCGGGGTCCCGGATCGCGCTGATCAGCAGGCCTTTGGCGTCATAGGCCGTCGCCGGAGCCACGACCTTGAGCCCGGGGATGTGGGTGTACAGCGAGTACAACGTCTGGGAGTGCTCGGCACCCGCCCGGAAGCCCGCGCCGACGACGGTCCGGACGACCATCGGCACCGACACCTTGCCGCCGTAGACGTAGCGAAGCTTGGCCGCCTGGTTCAGCAGCTGGTCGAAGGACGTGCCGATGAAGTCCACGTACATGATCTCGGCGACCGGCCGCAGGCCCGCGATCGCGGCGCCAACCGACGCGCCGATGAACCCCGTCTCGGCGATCGCCGTGTCGACGACCCGGCGTCGCCCGAACTTGCCGAGCAGTCCTTTCGTGACGCCGAACGGACCACCCCACGCATCGGCCGCATCCGGGTACGCCTCGTCGCGGCCGGCGCCTCCGGCGATGTCCTCGCCGAAGAGGACGACCCGATCATCGGCGGCCATCTCCTGGGCGAGTGCCTCGTTGATCGCGTCCTTGATCGTCAGCTCGCGCATCGGCGTCAGTCCTTCCACGAGCTGTAGACGTCGGCCGTGACCGCGGCGGGTCGGGCCAGGGAGCGGCCGCGGCGGCGATGAACGCGGCTTCGACGTCGGCCGCCATCTCGCGATCGATCTCGGTCGAGGGCGCTCGGCTCGATGTGCCCGGAGGTCGTCGCGCGGAACCGGACGAGCGGATCGCCGGCGGAATACTGGGCGACCTCCTGGGGCGGCTTGTAGGTCTGGGTGTCGCCCTCGTATTGGCCGTAGTAGCGGTAGGTCATCGCCTCGATCAGGGTCGGGCCCCCGCCGGCGCGGGCACGGGCGATTGCCTCGGCGGCCACCTCGCGGACGGCGAAGACATCCATGCCGTCGACGCGGATGCCGGGCATCCGGTAGTTGACCGCCATCGCTGCAACCGTGTCGGTCAACAGGTGGTAGTCGACGGCGGTCGTCTCGGCATACAGGTTGTTCTCGCAGACGAAGACGACGGGTACCCCGAACAGGCTCGCGAACTCGAGGGCCTCGTGGAACGCGCCCTGGTGGACCGCGCCATCGCCAAAGAACGCAACGGCGACGCGATCCTCGCCGCGGTACTTCGCCGCGAATGCCGCCCCGGCGGCGATCGGCAGCCCGGCGGCAACGATCCCCATCCCGCCGATCATCCCGAGGTCCTGGTCGGCCACATGCATCGAACCGCCCTTGCCGCCGTCGACACCCGAAGCCCGGCCCATCAGCTCTCCAGCGATCGCCTCGAGGGGCACGCCGCGCGCGATGGCGTGGCCGTGGTTGCGATAGGTGGAGGTGAGCCAGTCATCGCTGCGCAGCTGGGCGATCACGCCGACGCCCACCGCCTCCTCGCCGGCGTAGCAGTGGACATAGCCCTCGAACTTGTCGGCGATGACGTCGCCGTGGACCCGGTCCTCGAAACGTCGGATCCGGGACATGGATCGGTAGAGAGCCAGGCTGGTTTCGTGATCCAGGCCGGCCCGTTGGGCGACTCCGCTGCTCATGCGGCTGCTCCGTTCGTTGGAATGACCCACACGTGCTCCGGCGGAAACCGAAGGATCACGTCACTTCCCTCGGGAAACTGCTCGCCCGGAGCCGTGGTGAACTCGATCTCGGCACCCGCTGCCTCGACCCACACACGGAGCATCGTCCCGAGGTACATCGAGCGTTTCACGCGCGCCGTGAAGGAGTTCGGCCCGGGCCCGCGCTCGATCGCTTCCTGACGGATCGTGAGCACGCTGCCGTCCGGCGGTGCGGGATGCCCGAGCTCGAAGGTCGCCAACGCCGATTCGAAGCGCCCGCCGACGACGTGGCCTGGCACGAAGTTGCGGGCCCCGAAGAACCGGGCGACGGCGACGGATTCCGGCCGCTCGTAGAAGCTCGCCGGGCTGTCGACTTGAAGGAGCTGCCCATCGAGCATAGGGCGATCCGGTCCGCGAGCATCACGGCCTCTTCCTGATCATGGGTGACGAAGATCGTCGTCACGCCGAGCTCCTGCTGGATCTGCCGGACCAGGTCGCGCATCTCGATCCGGAGATTGGCGTCGAGCTGGCTCAGGGGTTCGTCGAGCAGGAGGACATCCGGATTGGTGACGAGCGCGCGGGCCAGGGAGATCCGCTGCTCCTGGCCACCCGAGAGCTCTCCGGGGCGCCGATTCTCGACGCCAGGCAGGTGAACCAGGGCAAGCATCCGGGTGACTTGATCGCGGATGACGCTCGGCTTCACGTGCCGCATGCGGAGCCCAAAGCCGACGTTTTCGCCGATCGTCATGCTCGGGAAGAGCAGCGGCTTCTGGAACACCATGGCCGCATTCCGTCGTTCGGCAGGAACTCCGACAACGGGTCGATCGTCGAACATGATCGCCCCGTCGGTCGGTTCAAGGAGCCCGGCGATCATCTTGAGCGTTGTCGTCTTCCCGCAGCCCGAAGGTCCGAGGAGCGCGAACAGCGAGCCGGCTTCGATCGCCAGGTTCACCCGATCGACACTTGGGGCTTCGCTCTTCGGGTAGACCTTGCTGAGCTCCGCGAGCCGCACTTGAACGCTCATAGTCGACCGAAGCCTCCGAGGGTTGTCTTGTCTCCCGAGAGGTACCGGGACGACACGATCAGGATCACGATCGCCGGAACGACGCACAGGACGCACAGGGCCGATGCAATCCCGAGATCTGAGCCGGCAAACGAGAAGAGCATCAGCGGCAGCGTCTGGACAACGCCGCCTCCGATCAGCAAGGTCATGATGTATTCGCTCCACGAAATGAGGAAGCCAAAGAGCGCCGCGACGACGAGGCCGGGGAAGATCGCGGGGAGCGTGACGTGCCAGAACGCACGCAGTGGCGACGCCCCAAGCACGCGAGCCTGGTGCTCGTAGTTCAGGTCGTAGTTCGAATAGACGGCGCTCATGACCAGGGTCACGTACGGGATCGTTGGGACCAGCTGGACGAGGATGACGCCGAGGATGGTGTCAGCCAGGCCGAGCTTGATGAACGCAACCTGGTTGCCCATCGCGACGGTGAGCGGCGGCACGATCTCCGGGGCAAGGACGAGGAAGTAGACGAGCCGCTTGCCCCTGAACGAGTGCAGTCCCAGGGCGCGGCCGGCGGACAGGCCGATCAGTCCCGCGATCACTGCGACGATCGACGAGATCGTGACCGACGTCAGGAACGCCGAGATGACCTTCGTGTCCGGCGACAGGACGAACTCCCAGGCCCGGGTCGAGAACGTGCGTCGGGAACACTGCCGGGAAGAACCATGATCCGCTCAGCGACCACAAGGCCACCGGGACGAGCGGAATCGCGATCGCGACGATGAGCGCGTAGACGCCGATCCCATCGCGCAGGCGGCGGCCAACTCGCCCTGGCTTCGGGAGCTCTGGTTGCGCCAACCGGCGGTCATCGCTCAGACCTCACGTAGCGGCTGCTCAAGCGCAGGTAGATGAGGGCAAGAACGACCACGATCGCGGCAATGACCATGTTGATGGCCTGGGCTTCAGATCGCGCGCCGAGGTCGACGTCCGTGTAGTTCAGGTAGGCCAGGACAGACAGGGTCGATGGATACGGCTGCCCAAGGAGGAACGGGACCTCGTAGGCACCGAAGCTGAAGGCAAAGACGATGATCGACGTCGACAGGACGCCCGGCGCGATGTGCGGCAGGATCACGTGCCGGAGGCGCTGCCACCAGCCCGCGCCGAGGCTCCGAGCCAGGTCTTCGTAGTCGCGCGTCCCACCGGCCAGCGCCGCGAGCACCACGACACCGATGAACGGCACCTCCTTCCAGACGTACTCAGCGATGATCGACACGTCCCAAGGTGTCGTTGGTCAGGATCGGAAAGCTGCTCGGATCGGCGGTCAGGCCCACGAAGTGGGTGAGCCGCGAGAGCAGCCCGCTCTGCGACAGGAGGGCGAGCATCGCGACCGCGCCCGACGATGTGCGGGATCGCGAGGTTCAACTGGAACAGGAACGTTCCGAAGGCTGCCGACCGACGCTCGTCTGACGCAGGAACAGCGACACGGCGATCGCCAGGACGGCCGAGATGACCGTCGCGGCAAAGGCGATCCACAGGCTCAGGACCAGCGACGGGACGAACGCCGGATCCGGACAGCATCTGGGCGTAGGCGTCGAGGTTGAGGTCGTACTGCCCGATCAGGGGGAGATAGTTCAGGCTCTGGATCGCACCGAACAGGACGCCGCCCAGGAACAGGACGACGATCACGGCCAGGGCCGGACTCAGGAGCAACCAGGTGCGGACCGTTGGAGACAGGCGTGGCGCCTGCCTCCAACCGATCGTCGAGATGCGCTCATGCGGTGGTTCTTCACCCAGGCCTGCAACTCAGTGCTGGAGGACGTTCTTCTTCCAGCCGGCCTCGAGCGCGTTCGACCAGCCGGCCTCGAGCTCAGGGTTGCTGTTCTTCGATCAGGTCGGCCAGCGGGAGCTCCTCTGGCGGGGTCGGATAGTTCGTGAACCGCGCCTGCTGGTCGGCCGGTAGCCGGCGTCACGTCGATCGCCGGGTAGCCGAGGCACGCCGGCGGCGATCGCGTTGTACTGGGCGTCGAGCCGACAACAGGAGGTTGGCGACGACCTGGGCGGCATCCTTGTGGGGCGAGTTGTACGGGATGGCCGACGTAGCTGACGTCGCCGATCATCCCTGAGGGCTGGAAGACGAGCTCGCGCGGTCGTGTCAGGCCAGGTGCCCTGTTGGACGAACGTCACCAGTCAGGGTTGGCGCATAGGTGATGTCGTAGTCGACCTCACCATTGGCGAACAGCTGATCTAGCGAGCGGTGCTCGACTGCGGATACGTGGTGCCCTGGCGCCAAAGGCTCGGGCTTGAGATCGTTGAGGAGCGCCCAGAGCGCGGGCGTCACCGCGTCGTACTTTGCTTGATCGAACTCGCCCAACAGGGAGTCATAGCCGCCATTGACGTAGTAGAGCAGCTGCCGGACAAAGGCCGATCCAGTGAAGTCCGGGATGGCCGGATACGTGAACTTGCCGGATTCGCCTTGATCCACGCGATCAGCCCGGGAACGTCCGTCGGCGGCGTCGGGACCTTGGCGGAGTCGTAAATCATGGCCATCTGCGCCAGAGACCACGGCGATTCGCAGTCCCCGATCGGAAGGCCGAAGTCGGTATTTACAATCGGGTCGTCCCAATTGATGTATTTTGCATTCGGCAGATTACGAGTCCAACCGCACTGAAGCAGGTTTCCCTGCTTCATCGTCGCGAAGTTCTCGCCATTGATCCAGATCAGGTCAACGGAGCCGTCGGTATCCTTGCCGGCCGACTTCTCGCCGAGCACCTTGTTGACGGCGTCGACGGTGTCAGCGACGGGGACCTGATTGATCGTGACGCCGAAGCTTCTGAGCCTCGTCGTTCAAATACCCGGTAACGAGCTTGTTGATGGTCTCGTCGCCGCCCCACATGTACCAGTTGACGGTCTTGCCCTTCGCGGCCGCCAGGATGTCGTCCCACGCGCCCGCTGCCGCAGACGGCTCAGCGGATGTGCCACCGGATGACGGGCTCGCGGCCACCGAACTGGCCGCCGGTGCGCTTGCCGGAGTGGTGCCCGCCGGAGTCCCGCTAGAACACGCGGCGGCGACGAGCGTGAGCGCGAGCAACAAGGGTCCGAACGGGGCCCTAGCCTGAAGCATTCGCACTGGTCCTCCTTTTTGTTGACTGCTCGCAATTGAGTGAATGCGCCCCTTGTGGTCGACTGGCGCGGTCCGCCCCTCCGATTCGCCAGGCTGAGTCAAAGGTCGTCGCGGCTATAGCGCGTCACCTCCTAGCGTCCCGGGCACCTCCAGCACCCCGGGACTCCTCGCGAGTGGTCTCTCGGTTTGCGTGTTCGTGACTTGCGGGCGCCTCATACCAATCTCTCCACGGTCGGCCGGCGGCCACCGCGATGGATCGCAGCTCGGATAGGCGGGTTGCCGCGGCCGTGATGCCATCTCCATCCACGGGGATGCCGCCCCAGATGACGCGCCCCGCAAGGAAGCCGGAGGCGCCAGCCCTGCACGCGATCGCGAGGAGTTCACTGAACTCCGCCAGTTCACGTCCCTCGGACAGGAGCGCCCATGGCGTGGAACTTAGTTCGTTCGCCTCGGCGCAGGCGTCTGCCCAGCTCGCGCGTGAGCGCTCGTTCTGCGTATCGCAGGGAAACTGGATCTTGAGAACGTCCACGCCGAGGTCGCCAAAACGCCGGATCCCCTCAAGAACCTGACGCCGCATGTCGCCGGCCCCGGGCTGCCGCACCAGCGGCTCGCAGAACAGCGGGAGATCGACAAGGTCGCACTGGTGGGCGACTTCGCGGACGAAACCGACCGATGCCGACATGTCGCCGTCGGGATCGAAGTAGACCGAGATCTTGATTCCGTCGGCGCCCAAGCGAGCTGCGCGGTCGACGCTCCAGCCAGGAAGGAGCCGGGGCGCCGAGGCGGCGGACTCATAGTCACCGTCCTCAATGCCGACGAGGATGCCAGCCGACAGAGGCGGCGAGGAGCCGAACTGGCGCGAGGCAAGAACGGGGTCGATCAGGATCGCGCTCGCATCTGGCGCCAGCCCCCGAACCAGCCCTTCCTTGGACGCCAGGATGTCATCCGCCGAGAGAGAGTCAGGGTTATCGGGTCGCACCGTCGTTGCGAATGAACGCACGTGGTCCAGAGCCAGGATGGCGAACTGCCCTGATGCCGTGGCAAGCCGGTCCAGGCGGTCGGCGCGAGGGCTCCGATCCGGTCCGGCGACACTCGTATCACTGGGCACGGAGGCCGGCAACGCGGAGTCTTGGGTGTTCGGATCTGTGAGGCTCACGACGCCACGCTCGCAGTCACGACGTCTGCCCAGGCGGCGAACATGATCGAAACGGTCACGGCGCCTGGGTCCCTCGTCCCGATCGCGCCGTTCTGCGCATGCCGAGCCCGGCCTGCCGCGGCCCGCATGTCGGCCGTCGCGGCCGCGCCCCGGGCGGAAGCTGCCGCGGCCGCCGCCAGAACGTCGGTCAAATCGCCGCCCGAAGTCACTGTTCCGCGCGCGGCCTCGACGGCGGGCACGAGAGCGTCCAGCATCGTTTTCGAGCCGACGGCGGTGCGGCCGATGAGGGCGACACGCCTCGAGGCGAGTTCGAGTCCCTCGACGAAATCGGTGCCGCTTGGTTCAGCAGATCTGAGAACTCGGGCACCCAGCGTGGCAAAGAGCGCGCCGAAGAGGGCGCCCGCGGATCCGCCGGCCGCTTCGCTGAAAGACCGCCCGACGACGACGAAGGCGTCACCCGCGCTCGTAGGTCGGGAGTCGGCGAGCTTGGCGTCGGCGTTGTGGAAGGCCGTCGCCATGTTTACGCCGTGGTCGCCGTCGCCCGCCACGGCGTCCATTCGCGAGAGTTCGGCGGCCGATTCCTCCAGCCGCTGGGCCGTGACCCTGACCATTTCGATCGCGAGTGATGCGGTCAGGTGGATCATCCGTCGACTGCAATCCGCACGAAGGCCGCTCCATGAGCGGCCGCGTCGTACAGGTCCTCAAGCTCCGTGTCGAGGACAGTGATCGCGAACGCGAAGCCAGCCTGATCAAGCGTCGTTGCATAGCTGCCGATCCATGACCGCACCGCGTGGATCCCTCGGGCCTCGAGGGCGTTCGCGGCACCCCGGTAAAGGATCGAGAGTTCCATCAGGGTCAACGAACCCGCGTTGTTTACGAGCAGGCCAACTCGCGAACCGGGAGCGATGCCGGCATCATCGGCCAGCCTTTGAACAAGCATCCCCGAGACTTGATCCGCCGTTACTTCTTCGCCGACCAGCGACCCGGCCTCTCCGTGGACGCCCATCCCGACGGCGAGCTCAGCTTCTCCCGTCGCACCGATTGGCTCGCCGCTGACCGGATGCGCGACCGTCCCGATTGCCGCGGAGATGGACCGGGTGCCATCCCTGACCTTTCGCGCCATCGCAGCACATTGGGCGAGTGGTGCTCCGCGCTCGGCGAGGGCGCCGACGATTTTCCAGACGAAGAACAGTCCGGCTCCGCCGCGTCGATCTTCCGGGTGGTCCCTGGGGGCGGACGCCACATCGTCATAGAGAACCTCCATCGCGACGTTCAACCCGAGCTCCTCTGCGTCGGCCAGCGCCATCGACGCGTTCATGATGTCGCCGGGGTGGCTCGACACCAGCAGAAGTACCCCTGCGCCGCGATCGGCCGCACGAATGCCGCTCAGGATCCGCGCAGCGCCGGGCGAGGAGAACACGGGCCCCGGAACATTCACGTCGAGCAATCCGTGCCCGACCCAGCCGATCATTGCGGGCTCGTGACCCGAACCATTCGCGACGACTAGACCCACCAGCCCTTGCGGCTTCGGTCGAGTTCGAATGACCAGGCCATCCGACAGCGCGATCACGTCCGCGTTTGCGCGCACGTAGCCCTCGAGCATCTCGGCAACCAGATCGTCACGTCCGTTGATCAGGCGACGCGTTCGGGTGCTCACGCGATGTGCCGTTGGATGAAGGTGGCCGCGTTCTTCGCTTCGAGGTCCGGGTCCGTCACCAGCGCACGCCATGCGCGGGTGGACCGGCCGGTTTCGACGTCGGGGTTCGGAAAGGTCTCGAAAACGATCCAGCGGTCGTAGCCCGTGGCGTCAAGGGCAGTGCGGAACGCTGGCCAGTCGATATGGCCGAATTGGGGTGGCCGACGATTATTTGCGGCGACTTGCACGTGACCCAAACGGTCCCCGGCGAGGCGCACTGCGGCCCCCAGATCGTCCTCTTCGATGTTCATGTGAAACGTGTCGATTTCGACGAGAACAGACGGTTGGCCGATCGAGTCGATGAACGTCAAGCACTCGGCGACCGTGTTGAACATCGACGTCTCGAATCGATTGAGAACTTCGAGGCAGAGGTCGACGTGCAACTGTGAAGCGACCTCGGCGACCTCGCCGAGGGCCTCGGCAGATCGCTTTCGGGACTCGCCCAGGCCCTGCTCACGGAGCACCATCCACGGTGCGTACGTGACGCCACCGAGAATCGGACTGCCCAACTCCGCAGCCTGTTCCAGACTCCGTCGGAGATGGCGCTTGCCGGCTTCGCGCACGTCGCGATCGACACTGGAAATGTCGAGTTGCGGCGTCAGGCCGGTACTGCAGACAACGTCGATGTTGGCTGCCGCGGCCGCGCGTGCGATCTTCTTGATGTCCGTCTCGGCATCCGCTACCAGTGAGATCTCAGCTCCGTCGTAGCCCGCCGCCGCAACCCGATCGAACACCGAAGACTGGTCATCGGACCAGTGATCTAGCCAGTAGAAGACTTCGATCCCAACGGGACGGCTCATCGAGAGTCCCGTCCGCGAGGATCGGATGTGGGCGACGACAACCGTCGGTCTATCGCCCCGGTCATGCACCGATCTCCAGCAGATGCTCGGCGGTTGCCGCGTCCGTGACCAGCGCATTGGCGAAACCGCCGCGAATCGCGGCGCGGATCGCCGCCACCTTGTCTTCGCCGCCGGCCACAAGAGCACTCGTCGGGCACGCCTTCATCTCGTCCAGGGTGAGGCCGACATGCAGTTCGTCGGTAGCCCACGGCACGTGGTCGCCGTTCGCGTCGAAGAAGTGTCCGAGAGCGTCGCCGACGGCCCCTCGCCTCCCCAACTCGACGAGGTCATCCGAACTCAGGGTCCCGTGGCGAAACAGGAGCGCATCAGTGGTGATCGAGCCGACGCTCTGCAGAATCAGGCCGGCTCCACGAGCGACGTCGAGGGAGTCGCGGACCGACGGTTCGGCAATGAGCGCGCTACGCATCGCGGCAGTCGACACGAACGTCGGTGCCGAGATGATCCCGGCTGAGCCTCCGGCAGCCTCGGCCAACCGGCTCGTCACGTCGTATGCGGCGAAGCCCGCGTTCGGGGAAACGCCGACGCCCTCGAGGGTCACGAAGCGGCAGGCAATGGGACGCGCTACTGAGAATGTGTCTGGCATGAGAGCAACCGTTCGACCGAGTCCGAGCCCGACAACCAGGTCGTCCTCGAGCTGATCGGCGAGCCACTCGGCTGCTGCCGCTGCCAGCACCACGCGAAGGGGCTGCTCGGGCGGAGGCGCAGACACGATGCGGGCATCTCGGAGGCGGAACCGCAGTTGCAGCTGGTGGAGCAGCTCGGCGTGTGGCTCATCCGGACCAATGATCTGGATTTGCACGACGCCGGACGTCGAGGCCAGTCGGAGGAGGCGGTTCACC
The DNA here is from genome assembly GCA_963774695.1 of uncultured Chloroflexia bacterium. Taxonomy (GTDB): domain Bacteria; phylum Chloroflexota; class Limnocylindria; order Limnocylindrales; family CSP1-4; genus CAIXZV01. The sequence goes on from CAVZFY010000003.1 coordinate 407,803, forward strand.
TTCATCCGCGACAGGCCCAAGAACTCGCCGATCTGTTCCTGCGTCAGCTCAGACTCGTAGTAGAGCCTCGCGACCCGCGCGCACAGCCGATGCTCGGCGATGGGCAGGGTTGCCGCGCGAGCAGGACCAACTGTGGTCATTTGCACATCCGACGGGAAAAGGAACATGCCGAAGTTAGCAGTGTCCGGGGGCGCATGCAACCTGCAAGGCGCCGGCTGGGCTTGACCCTCGAGCAACTCGAAGGTCTACGCTGAGGCCATGAAGATCGCCGAGCTCGCACGACGTGCCGGGGTCGCCCCGTCGGCCGTTCGCTGGTACGAGCAGGTGGGCGTGCTCCCTCGCCCGCCCAGGCACTCGAACGGCTACCGGGACTACGCGGACGTCGATCTCGCAAGGCTCCGCCTCGTCCTGTCCCTCCGCCGGCTGGGCCTCGGGCCCGAGGATGCCGGGCGGCTCGCGCGACTGTGCCTCGAGCGAGGCTCCATCGACCTCGATCTCGCACCCGTTCTCGCGACGCTTGACCTTCGAGTGACTCGAAGGTCTACGCTCGCGCCCATGAGGATCGCCGAGCTCGCACGACGTGCCGGGGTGGCCCCGTCGGCCGTCCGCTGGTACGAGCAGGAGGGCGTGCTCCCTCGCCCACCCAGGCAGTCGAACGGCTACCGGGACTACGCGCGACGTCGATCTCGCGAGGCTCCGCCTCGTCCTGTCCCTGCGGCGGCTCGGCCTCGGGCCGGAGGACGCGGGGCGGCTCGCGCGCCTGTGCCTCGAGCGCGGCTCCATCGACCTCGATCTCGCGCCGCTCCTGGTCGAGCAACGCCGCACGATCGCCCGCCAGCGGGCGGACCTCGACCGGCTGGAGGCCGAGCTCGTCGATCTCGAATCCACGATCGAGGCCGCGCGCCGCGCCACCCGCAAGGAGGACCGCATGTCCGACGCGCCGATCAGCGTCCTGTTCGTCTGCACCCACAACTCCGCCCGCAGCCAGATCGCCGAGGCCCTGCTCGGCCACTACGGCGGCAGCGACTTCGAGGCGCACTCCGCCGGCACGGAGGTGACGCGGGTCAACCCGTACGCGATCCGCGTCCTCGCCGAGGCCGGGCATCGACTGGAGCGGCGGCACGGAGCAAGTCGATCACCGAGTTCCTCGACCGCCAGTTCGACTACGTGATCACCGTCTGCGACCGCGCCCGGGCGACCTGCCCGGTCTTTCCGGGTTCCTCGAACACGCTGCACTGGGGCCTCGACGACCCGTCCGAGGCCGACGGATCGGACGACGAGAAGCTCGCGGCGTTCCGGCGCACCGAGACCGAGATCGCCGCCCGGCTGCGGCCGTTCATCGAGGTGGCGCTTCGCGCGGCCGGCCGGCCGGTGCGGTCGATCGTGGCTTGAGGCCGTTCGCGGCCGAGCTCATCGGGACCTTCGCCCTCGTCTTCTTCGGCTGCGGCGCGATCGCCAACGGCCTTTCGCCGACCGCGGTCTCGGTCGCCTTCGGGCTCGTCATCGCCGTGATGATCTACGCCCTCGGCCACATCTCGGGCGCGCACTTCAACCCGGCCGTCTCCATCGGCTTCGCGACCGGACGACACCTGCCGTGGTCCCGGGTCGCCGTCTACGCGGGCGCGCAGGTCCTCGGGGCCACGCTCGGGGCGCTCGCGCTGCGGGCGACGCTCGGGCCGGGCGCGAATCTCGGCGTGACGCAGCCGGCCGGCTCCGACCTGCAGTCGTTCGCCTGGGAGGTGGTCCTGACGTTCTTCCTGATGCTGGTGATCACGTCGGTCGCGACGGACGTCAAGGCGGTCGGTGAAGCCGCCGCGCTGGCGATCGGCGGCATGGTCGCACTGGGATCGCTGGTCGGCGGGCCGGTCAGCGGCGCATCCATGAACCCCGCCCGCTCGATCGGGCCCGCGATCGTCGCCGGCGACCTCTCGAGCCTCTGGATCTATGTCCTCGCGCCGCCGATCGGCGCGATCGCGGCGGCGATCCTCTACGCCCGACTCCGGGAACCAGCGCGCGTGCCCGAGACGTCGGGCTAGCCGGCCTTCACCAGCTCCACCGACGACAGGAGCTCGTCGAGGATCTGCCGGTCCTCGTCGTCGCGGCCGGTGGTCGACTCGAGCGAGAGGGTCATCCCGCGGCCGCCGTCGACGAGCTCCGTCGTGAGGTAGTGGGTGACGTACGGGTCGAAGTGCAGGTGGTACTCGAGGAGGCGGGCCGGCAGCCCGGCGACGACGGCGTCCTGGGTGGACTCGACGGCGAGCCCGTGGTCGCCCTCGAGGTGGCGCGCGATCGGGCAGGTCCACTTCGCCAGCGACGGCGCCGGGTCGCGGGTGACGCTGAGGATGTGGCCCGACCGTGTCCCGGAACGTGTCGACGCCCGGCTCGTCGGGGTGCAGGCCGCCGTTCCCCGGCGTCTCGGTGACCGTCCAGCCGGGTGGGACCGTCAGGCGGTAGCCGTGGCGCTCGGACGCGAACGCGGCGCCCGAGGCTGCCGACGGACCCGACGTCGCGGACGGCGCGGCGGACGCGGCGACGGCGACGATGGACCGTGGCCGGTGCGGCGGACGGGGTCGCGGAAGCGCACGCGGCGACCGCGAGGGTCAGCAGGGCGGCGAGACCAGCGTCGACCGGGAAACACGGCGCGCAGCCTACCAGCCGGGCCGCCGCGACCCGTTCGTCAGCGGGCGCGCCGGACGCCCGGCGCTTCCGTGCGCGGCGCAGTCGCCGTTCGGGGCGGCCGCGATCCCGGTCGCCAGCCGGAACGGCCCGACGAGCGCGGCGTAGGTCGTCGCCGGAAAGCCGTGGCGCAGGGCGGTCACGTGGCCGGTGCGCCCCAGCAGCCGCCGGGCCCGGGCGGCGGTCGCCGGGGCGAGCCCGTCCGGCCGCAGGGCCGCAGCGACGTCGCGTTCCGCGAGCAGGGCGGAGATCCGCAGCGCCTCGTCCTCGTCCGGGATCGAGCGCGGGCGGCCACGGCCGGTCCTCGCCGGGCACGCCGGCCGACGCCCGGATCAGCAGCGCCACCTCGGCAGGCGTCATCAGGGCGGTCCTGGCGCGCACGGCGAGCACCTCGGCGCCGTTCGGGCCGTAGCGCGGCTGGTCGATCGAGGCCTCCCACGCGCGCAGGAGCCGGTCACGCGCCCGGCCGCGGAACGGCTCGGCGAGGGTGTCGTCGAGGAACGCGGACAGCACCAGCTCCGCGGCCACGCCGAGCAGCCCCTCGCGCAGGCCGACCTCGGTCCATCGATCGTGCGGCACGAGCACCGCCAGCGCCGTCTCGGCGGCCTCGAACGCGGCCGCCGCATCGGGCGTGACGAACCGGCGGACCGTCGCCAGGAACGCGATCGGGGGCGGCTCGGCCGCGGCCAGCCGGTCCAGCTCGTCGGGGGTGAGCCTCGCGACGCGGTCCAGGAACCGGGCCATCCGCTCGGCGGGCTCGCCGCGCACGAGGTCCGGGCGCGTGGAGCGCCGGGCACGCGCGCCCGATGCCGGCCGCGGGGCGGGCTGCGGCGGCCAGGCGCGGGGCGGTCGCCCGTGCCGGACGCCGGTGCGTGCGCGGACGGCCGGGATGGCGCCGAGACCCAGGCGCTCGCGGTCGTAGCGGGCGCGCTGGGACGGGTCGCTCAGCCAGTCGTGGGCGACGTTGATCCGCTTCGCGCGCTCCAGCGCCGCCGCGTCGTCGCCGGCGACATCGGGATGGTGCTGCTTGAGCAGCGCCCGCCACGCGAGCTCGATCGCCTCGGACGAGGCGTCGGTCTCGACCTCGAGCCGGGCGTAGAGGTCGTCCTCCGGTACGAGCGCGCCCGCCATCGGTCGACGCCGTCGCGAGCCGGCCCGGTCAGGCCGGCGTCGCCGCCCGGCCCTCCAGGAACGCGGTCACGGCCTCGATCGGCCGCACCGCCCGCTCCCCCGTCGCCCGCTCGGTGACCTCGACCCCGCCCGCCGCGATCGAACGCGGGCTGACGGTGAGGATCCACGGCATGCCGAGCATCTCGGCGTCGGTGAGCTTGACGCCCGGTGACTCGTCGCGATCGTCGAACAGGATCTCGCGGTCCGTGCCGGCGGCCGCTGCTGCCGCGTAGAGCGCCTCGGCGACCTCGGCCACCGCCGGGTCGCGGTTCGCGCCGAGCGCCACGAGGTGGGCCGGGTACGGCGCGACCTCGGCGGGCCAGACGATCCCCTTCTCGTCGTGGTGCGCCTCGACGACGCAGGCGACGTTGCGACCGAGCCCGATCCCGTACGAGCCCATGACGATGGGGTGCCGCTCCCCGTCCTCGCCCAGGTACTCGGCGCCTGCGGCCACGGTGAAGTCCGTGCCGAGCTTGAAGATGTTCCCGACCTCGATGCCCTTGCGCAGCCTGACCGGCGCCCCGCATCGGACGCAGGCGTCGCCCTCGCGAGCGTTCGTGATCTCCGCGACGACGTCCGGCGTGTAGTCGCGCGGCACGTTGACGTTGCGCACGTGCCACCCGGCGCGATTCGCGCCGGCGACCAGGTTCGGCGACCTGGTGATGAGCTCGTCGACGACGACGACCGCGTCGCTGGCTCCCAGCGGCGAGCCGTACCCGGGCTCCATGCCCCGCGCCTTGATCTCCTCGACCTGCGCGGGCCGGAGGCCGCCCGTCGCCTTGATCGCGTTCACCAGCTTCGTCTCGTTGACGTCGAAGTCGCCGCGGACGATGGCCACGACGAAGCGCCCGTCGCCGGTCACGAAGAACGTGGCCTTGGCGGTCCTCGCCTTCGGGATCCCGAGGAACGTGGCGAGAGCATCGATCGTCGTCGCGTCGGGGGTCTCGACGTCCTCCATCGGGAGGGCGTCCTCGGCCTCCGGCGAGGGCTTCGCGACCTCGGCGATCTGCTGGTTCTCGGCGTACCCGCAGGCGTCGCAGAGGACCAGGGTGTCTTCGCCGTAGTCGTTGAGGACCATGAACTCGTGGGCCCCGGACCCACCCATGATCCCGACGTCGGCGCCGACGGCGATCGCGTCGAGCCCGAGTCGCTTGAAGATCCGCTCGTAGGCGCCGTATTGCTTCCGATAGCTCACGTCGAGCCCGGCGTCGTCGAGGTCGCAGCTGTAGGCGTCCTTCATGACGAACTCGCGGACGCGGATGAGGCCGCCGCGCGAGCGTGGCTCGTCCCGGAACTTCGTCTGGAAGTGGTAGAGCTGCACCGGGAGCTGCCGGTAGCTCTGGACGACGTCGCGCAGGAGGAGGGCGACGACCTCCTCGTGGGTCATGGCCAGGACCATGTCCCGGTCGCCACGGTCCTTGAACCGCACGAGCTCCGGCCCGATCTTGTCGTAGCGACCGCTGTCCTTCCACACCTCGGCGGGGTGGACGACGGGCATCTCGAGCTCCTGGCAGCCGATCGCGTTCATCTCCTCGCGGATGACCTGCTCGACTCGCTGGGTCACCCGGAACCCGAGCGGGAGCAGCGAATAGATCCCGGCTCCGAGCTGGCGCACGTACCCGGCGCGCAGCAGCAGGCGATGGGACGGCATCTCCGCCTCGGACGGGTCGTCGCGGAGCGTGGTGAAGAACAGCTTCGACAGGCGCATGGCGCGAAGGATACCGGCCCGCCGTCGGCCGACGCGGACATGCCGCGCTCCGCACCGGTCGTTAACAACTCCTGGCGAGAGCGGCTATCCTCGGCACAGGCCGCCGCCCGAGGCGCGGCCCGGAGGGAGTCGTCGCATCGAACACGTCACGTTGACGCTGGTCGTCGTGCTCGCGCTGGCGGTCTTCTTCGACTACATCAACGGGTTCCACGACACCGCGAACGCCATCGCCACCTCCGTTGCCACGAAGGCGCTCTGCGCCCGTCGCACGCCATCGCGATGGCGACCGCGTTCAACTTCATCGGGGCGTTCGCGGGCACCGCCGTCGCCAAGACCATCGGCGCCGGGATCGTCGACGACGCGACCACGACGCAGGCGATCGTCGCCGCGGCGTTGATCGGCGCGATCGTCTGGAACCTGCTCACCTGGTGGCTCGGCCTGCCGAGCTCCAGCAGCCACGCGCTCATCGGCGGGCTCCTTGGCGCCACGATCGTCGGCGCCGGCGTCGGCGCGCTCAACCTGCAGGGATCTGGAACAAGGTGCTGGTGCCCCTCGTGACCTCGCCGATCATCGGCTTCCGGCTCGCGCTGGTGCTGATGGTCGCCCTGTACTGGATCTTCCGTCGCGACCAGCGCCGGCCGCTGGCCGCCGGGTTCCGGCGCGTCCAGGTCTTGTCGGCGGGCTACATGGCGTTCGCCCACGGCTCCAACGACGCCCAGAAGACGATGGGCATCATCACGCTCTCGCTGGTCGCGGCCGGCGTCCTGCCAAACGCGAACACGATCCCGTGGGAGGTCATCGTCCTGTCGGCGACGGCGCATCAGCCTCGGCACGGCGGTCGGCGGCTGGCGGATCATGCACACGATGGGCCACCGGTGGTCGACCTCGAGCCGATCCACGGGTTCGCGGCCGAGACGACCGGCGCCACGGTGATCTTCGGCGCCGCCACGCTCGGGATGCCGGTCTCGACGACGCACGTGATGTCGAGCGCGATCATGGGCGTCGGGATCGAGCAAGGGCCGGCGCGGCGTCAGTGGGGCGTCGCTCGCAGCATCCTCATGGCATGGGTCTTCACGATCCCCGCCGCCGATGCTCGTCGGGCGCGCTCGCGTGGTTCATCCTGAACGCGATCGGGATCCAATGAGGCGCTCGCCGTCCGCGAGCCTGCGAAAGGGACGCACCATGGTTCGACTGATCCCGAGGGACGAGAAGTTCCAGGAGCTGTTCGTCGAGGACGCGCGGATCCTGCTGGAGGCGGCTCGCAAGCTCGAGGAGATGATCTCGGTCTACGACCGCCTCGACGAGCGCGTGTCGGAGATCCGGGCGCTCGAGCACGAGGGCGACGAGATCGACAAGGAGGTCGAGGCACGGCTCGACCGGGCGTTCATCACGCCCTTCGATCGCGAGGACATCCACGAGCTGGTGTCGCGGATCGACGACGTCCTCGACGGCATCCAGGAGGTCGCCGAGACCTTCGTGATCTACGACGTCAAGACGCCGACGGACGACGCCCGGCGCCTGGCAGGGATCCTCACGGCGCAGTCGATGCAGCTGAGCGAGGCCATCGCGAAGCTCGAGTCGCTCAAGGGCATCGAGCCCCACATCCGCCAGATCCACGAGCTCGAGAACGAAGCCGACGGGCTCTCGCGCGCCGCCGTCGCCCGGCTGTTCCGTGGCGGGATCGAGGCGATCGAGGTCATCAAGTGGCGCGACGTCTACACGGCGCTGGAGAACACGATCGACGCCGCCGAGGACGCGGTCGAGGTGATCGAGCGGATCGTCGCGAAGAACGCCTGAGCGGCTAGCGCTTCCGGGCGAGCGTCATCCCGTCGGAGATGGCGAGCAGGACGTGGCGCACGCGCGCGTCGCCGGCGATCTGCTCGTTGAGGGCGCGCAGCGTGCTCGTGTCGAGATCGTCGACCGAGGGGTCTGCGACGCGGCCGCTCCACAGCACGTTGTCGATCGCGATCAGGCCGCCCTGGCGGACCAGCTGCGAGGCACCGCTCGTAGTAGGCGGGGTAGCCCGACTTGTCCGCGTCGATGAACGCGAGGTCGAAGGTGCCGGCGAGCCCCTCGGCGAGCAGGGCGTCGAGCGTGTCCACCGCCGGGGCGATGCGCAGGTCCGCGCGATCCGCCACGCCGGCCTCGGCCCAGTAGCGCCGCGCGACCGAGGTGTACTCGTCGGAGACGTCGCAGCACACGATGGTGCCGTCGGGCGGCATCGCCAGCAGCATCGACAGCGACGAGTACCCGGTGAACGTCCCGATCTCCAGGCATCGGCGCGCATCGAGCAGCTCGACCAGGAGCCCCAGCACGCCGCCCTGGTCCGGGCGAGATCTGCATCTGGGCGCGTGGGTGGCTGGCGGTCTCCTCGCGGAGCCGCGCGAGGATCGGGGGCTCGTTCACGCCCCAGCGCGCGACATAGGCCTGGACGTCGTCGGGGAGGCCGATGCTCTTTCTGGTCATGCGCCCGATGGTGCCACGTCAGGCCGGACGGCGGAAGACATAGCCCACGCCGCGCACGGTGTGCAGGAACTCGGGCGACGCCGGATCCTCCTCGATCTCGCTGCGCAGCCAGTGGATGTGGACGTCGACCGTCCGCGATTCGCCGCCGTAGTCGTAGCCCCAGACGTGCTCGAGGAGCTGGTCGCGGGTGAACACCTGGCCCGGGTGGCGGAGCAGGAACGCGAGCAGCTCGAACGCCTTCGGCTTGAGCGGCACGGCGTCGCCGTCGCGCAGCACGCGGTGGCCGGCGATGTCCACCTGGACCCGGCCGAGGTCCACGAGCGGCGGCATGTCCGCGCCCGCGACCTGCTCGGCCCGCCGGAAGATCGCGCGGATCCGCGCCGTCAGCTCGCGCAGGCTGAACGGCTTCGTCACGTAGTCGTCGGCGCCGAGCTCGAGGCCGACGACCTTGTCCACCTCGGCGTCCTTGGCGGTCAGCATGATGATCGGCACGCCCGATTCGGCGCGGATGATCCGGCAGACCTCGACGCCCGACAGCTCGGGCAGCATCAGGTCGAGCAGGACGAGGTCCGGGTGCTCGGCGCGGAACAGCGTGAGCGCCTCGCGGCCGTCGGCAGCGGCGAGGGCCCGGTACCCCTCGAGCTCCAGCGCCTCGACCAGGGTCTCCCGGAGCGTGGTCTCGTCGTCCACGACGAGGATCGTGCGTGCCATTCGTTCGGGATCGTGCGGCTCCGGCGTTAACGCCGTGTTCACCACGGACGCCGCCGCGACGGCCGGTGTTAACGATGCGTTCACGTCGCGGCGGGGGCGCCGAGCCGCGCGATCGCCGCGTCGATGCGGGCGAGCGTCCGATCGCGCCCGAGCGCGACCAGCGTGTCGAACAGCGGCGGCGTCGCGGTCATCCCCGTCGTCGCGACGCGGATCGCCATGAACAGGTCGCCGGCCTTCCAGCCGCGCGCCTCGACGAGCTCGCGGAGCGGCGGCTCGAGCGCCTCGGCCTCCCAGGTGACGCCGTCGTGGGCGGCGAGCCGCTCGCGCGCCGCCGTCAGGCCGTCCACCGTGGTCGCGGCGTCCCAGCGCTTGGGCACGAGGATCGCCGGGTCGACGTCGAGCTCGTCGCGCCACAGGAAGCCGACCAGGTCGACGATCGCGGCCAGCGTCGGCAGCCGCTCGCGCACGACCGGCAGCAGGGCGAGGAGCTCGTCGGGCGCCGGTGTCCGGTCGATGTCGCCGTTGACCTGGGCCGCCTCGAGGAACGGCAGCAGACGCTCCACGAGGTCATCGTCGTCGAGGCGCCGGATCCACTGCCCGTTGACCCACTCGAGCCGCTCGCGGTCGAAGCGCGCGCCGCCCTTCTGGACCTTCTCGATCTCGAACCGCTGCTCGAGCTCGGGCAGCGAGAACAGGTCCTCCTCCGTCCCGGGCGACCAGCCGAGGAACGCGAAGTAGTTGACGAGGGCCTCCTTGATGAAGCCCTGGGCGATGTAGTCGGCGACGGCCGTCTGGCTCTTGCGCTTGCTCATCTTCGTGCCGTCGGCGTTGAGGATCAGCGGCAGGTGGCCGAAGACCGGGATCGGGAAGCCGAGCGCCTCGAACAGCAGGATGTGCTTGGGCGTGTTGCTGACGTGGTCCTCGCCGCGGATCACGTGGCTGATGGCCATCGCCGCGTCGTCGACGACCACCGTGAAGTGGTACAGCGGCGTGCCGTCGGTGCGGACGATGACGAAGTCGCCGCCGAGGTTGGCGGTGTCGATCTCGATCCGGTCGCGGATCATGTCGTCCCAGCCGACGACGCCCTCGCGCACGCGGAACCGCGTCACCGGCCGGCGGCCCTCGCGCCTCGCGCGCCGCGCGCTCCTCGGCGGTCAGGCCGGCGCAGCGACCGACGTAGCGGGCCGGCTGCTTCGCGGCCTCCTGCGCCTTGCGGTCGGCATCGAGCTCGTCCGGGCGTGCAGTAGCAGGGATAGGCGAGGTCGGCGGCCAGGAGCCGGTCGGCCGCGGCCGCGTAGTCGGGCAGGCGCTGCATCTGGCGGTACGGCGCGTACGGCCCGGCCTCCTCGATGCCGGCCACGCCCGGGCCCTCGTCCCAGGCGATCCCGAGCCAGTGGAGGCCGTCGAGGATGTCGTGCTCGAACGCCTCGGTGCTCCGCGCGACATCGGTGTCCTCGAGCCGGAGCACGAACGTGCCGCCGGTGTGCCGGGCGAACAGGTAGTTGAACAGCGCGGTCCGCGCGGTCCCGATGTGGAGCGGCCCGGTGGGGCTCGGGGCGATGCGGACGCGGATCGGGGCGGGCATGGCCTCGATTGTAGGGCGGCGCGGCGCGGCTCCCGGGCTGACCCTCAGCTCGCCAGCGGCGCCGGCACCTTGTGGAACAGGTCGGGATCGGCGGTGCCGGGCAGCATCCGGATCAGGGCCGCGGGGCGGAGGCCGAGCGTCGCCCGGCCGCGGGGCCCCTCGAGCGTGAGGGAGTCGAGCGATTCGCTCCTCGCGAGGATCGTGACGTGCGCCCCGGGCGTCAGCGCCCGTGCCTCGAGGTACGACAGCAGGCCGGCGTCCTCCTCGGCCTCCTCGGTGATCCGCAGCACCGTCGCCTTCGACCCCGACTCGAGCTCCGAGAGCGGGACGCCCGCGGGCCGGCGGCGGGCGGTCTCGAGGTCGATCGGGTTGCCGTGCGGGCAGGTCTCGGGGTGCCCGAGGAGCTCGTCGAGCTTGGCCTCGACGCGCGGCGAGAGGGCGCCCTGGAGGCGCATCGCCTCGACGTCGCTCTCGGCCCACGTGAGGCCGACGACGGAGGTCAGCAGCCACTCGAGCAGCGCGTGGCGCCGGAAGATCGCGTCGGCGGCGGCGCGGCCGGCCGCCGTGAGCGCCAGCCCGCGGCCCGTCGCCGGCTCCACGAGGCCGTCCGCCGCGAGCCGGCGGCACATCTCGCTCGCGGCCTGGGTCGTGACCCCGACGTGGCGCCCGAGCTCCGCGGTCGTCGCGACCCGCCCGTCCGAGCCCATCACGCGCAGCGCGAGCAGGTACTCCTGGGCGGCGGCGGAGATGTCGGCCGGGTCGTGGCGTCGCTGCATGGCTGCGAGTGTAGTGCCGCGCGACCCGCACGCCCGGCCCTCCCGGCAGCGGGTCAGGCCATCGTGTCCCCGGGCGCGCCGTCGTCGTCCACGGCCTCGTCCGCCCGTCGCGGCCGCCAGACGGCGATCGCGCCCCCGACCAGCGCGACCAGGTACGCGACCGTGACCGCGATCCCGAGCAGCACCTCGCCGACCCGCGATCCCGGCGCGCCGCTCACCGACAGCACGGCGGCGACCGGCACCGCGACGGCCAGCGCGACCAGGGCGGCCGATGCCCCGACGGCGGCGGCCGGCGGGACGGCGAACAGCGCGCCGACGATCAGGGGCTGGACCGCGAGCGGGAGCAGCGGCAGCGGCTCCGCGCAGGTCGCGGCGAACTGCGCGCAGCCGGTCATCATCGAGATCAGCGTCCCGACGCCATACCCGACCGCCGGCCAGGCGATCAGCGCGATGACCAGCCGCCAGCGCCAGCCCGGCGCGCCGGGCGAGCGCCAGCAGGTTGCGCGACGACGCCTTGCGCGCGACGGCCTCGAGGTCGGGCAGCGGCTCGGCCTCGCCGGCGATGCCGTCCTCGGGCGACCACCGGGCCTGCCGTTGCGTGCCGGGCGCCGGCGCCGCGGTCGCGTCGGCCTCCTCGTAGGCCCACCCGTGCGTGCCCCAGCCCGCGCCACCCTCGGTCGTCGTGGACTCGCTGCCACCCCACGCCCAGCTCGGCTCGGTCGCGTCCGCGGGCGTCGCCGGCCGCGCCCGCGGCCGGACCGGCGCCGCCCTCGGGTCGATCCAGGCCAACGGCCCGCCGGGCGCGCGCCAGGTACTCGGGGCCGTGCTTGCGGGGGTCGGCGTACTCGCGCGGGTTGATCGTCCAGTACGTGTTCGACGACGGGCCGTACCACGACCCGCCCTCCCACGCCGGATCGAGCGGGGTCTCCTTGGCCTCGTCGTAGGTCGTCGATCCCGGCGTGGCCTTCCGGGAGCCCTTGCGGCCGTGGCGCTCCCGCGGCGGCGCGTCACCCGGGGCGCCGGCGCCGCCGGTCGAGCCTCCGCTGGCGCCCGTGCCGCCCGTCGCGGGCCTCCCCTTGGGTGCCGTGCCGGCCGTCCCCGCCGCTCCCCCGCTCGCCGTCCCGCCGGCCCGGCGCGCCCGCCAGGCCTCTCGCGACGCGCGGGCGCGCGTGGCATCCGCCCGCCACGCCTCGGATCCCCGGCGGCCGGTGGCGCCCGCGCCGCCGACCGGTCGCAGGCGCCCCTCGGAATCGACCAGCCGCTCGTACGCCGCCTGGATCGCGAGGAACCGCGGCAGCGCCCGATCCCCCGCCGCGTCCGGGTGGTACTGCTTCGCGAGCCGCCGGTACGCGGACCGGATCTCGTTGAGCGACGCGCCCGCGACGATGCCGAGGGTCCGGTACGGGTCGCCCTGGAAGGTCATGGCCCGGTCAGACGACGAGCTCGCCCACCGGCGCGAGGTCGAAGTCGGCGATCGCCTCGGCGGCCAGCCGGCCGTGCGGATCGAGGAACGGCGGCCGGTGGTAGCGGGCGAGGACGCGCAGCGCCTGCCCTTCGACGACCCCGACCTGGCGCAGCGCCTCGACCGACGCCGCCCAGGGTCCGCGATCGTGGCCGTCGCCGTCCTCGATCTTGATGGCGAGGCCGGACGCCGGCGCGTCGGACCCGCCGCGGGCGCCGCGCAGGATCCCGACCCCGCGCAGGCCCTCGGCCCCGGACTTGCTCACGACCCGGCCGGCGACCGCCTTCATCAGCGAGGTGTCGAGGCGGTCGCGCGTCCCGGCGACGAGCTCGGGGAACGCGAGCATCGCGTCGCGGATCTCGACGTAGTAGGGCGCCAGCGCCGTGCGCGGGTCGCCCGTCGGGAGGCCCTCCGGATCGGCGAGGATCGCGAACGCGCGGGCCACCTCGCGCAGCGGGAAGGCGTAGGTGAGGATCCCGCAGCCGTCGACGCCCGTCTTGATCCGTGCCGGATCGGCGGCGAACGCCGCGCCGATCGCGTCGCGCACGGCCGCCTGCGCCGGATGGTCGTCCTGCCAGTAGGTCTCGAGCTCCCAGCCGCCGAGCTTGGCGAGCAGCACGAACACCGAGTGCTGCCCGGAGCACATGTGCCGCAGCGCCGACGGGCGTTCGCCGTCGCGCGCGAGACGGGCGGCGGTGAGGGCGTCGAGCGGCATGCCCTCGGTCCCGCACGCGAGCACCGACTGCGGGAGCGCCAGCCGCCGGAACAGTGCCTGCACGGTGCGGACGTGGACGTCCTCGCCCGAGTGGCTCGACGTCATCACGGCGAGCTCCTCGGTGGTGAGGTCGAACTCGCGGCGGCCGCCCGCACGGAGGAGCGCGATCAGGCCGAACGGCTTCATCGCCGAGCGCAGGTTGACGATCCGGTCCGGGTCGCCGAGCAGGTGGAGCATCCGGCCGGCGGCGTCGACCTCGACGATGTCGCCGCGATGGACCGATTCCACCGTGCCGTTGCGGACCTGTCGCACGAGCACGGGCGGCACGGTCCACTTCGCCGGCCGCACGTGGGCCGCGGACGCGGAACGGGAGGCGGATCGGACGGCCATGGAACCCCGAGGATAACGCGACCGGTGCCCGGGCCGACAGCCCCGTGGCCGCGGGCTGCCGCGCGCTACGATCTAGGCTGCGAACGGGCCGCATTCGCCCGCCGCTCCCGCCGACGCCTTCCGACCCCGACCAGCGCGAGGGACCCGTGGCAACCTGGCCCAACCTGCACGTCTCGCAGCACCCCGCGGTGCGCCACAAGCTCGGCATCCTGCGCGACGAGCGGACCGAGCCGAAGAAGTTCCGCGAGGTCGTGCGCGAGCTGTCGTGGCTCCTCGGCTACGAGGCGCTGGCCGACGCCCGCATGCAGGCGCTCGACGTGCAGACGCCGATCGAGACGATGGCCGGCGAGGAGCTCGCCGACCGGATCGGCCTGATCCCGATCCTGCGGGCGGGCCTGGGCATGGTCGACGCGATGCTGGAGCTGATGCCGACGGCGCAGGTCTGGCACCTGGGCCTGTTCCGCGACGAGCGGACGCTGCGGCCGGTCGAGTACTACAACCGGCTGCCCGACAGCGCGACGGTCGACCTGTGCCTGATCCTCGACCCGATGCTCGCGACGGGCGGGTCGGCGACGGCGGCGATCGAGGTCCTGAAGCGCTGGGGCGCGGTGCGGATCAAGCTCGTGAACCTGATCGCGGCCCCCGAGGGCGTCGAGGCCGTCCTCGCGGCGCATCCCGACATCGAGATCCACGTCGCGGCGCTCGACCGCCAGCTCAACGACAAGGGCTACATCATGCCGGGCCTCGGCGACGCCGGCGACCGCCAGTTCGGGACCGGCAACGCGGGCTGACGGCTACCCGCTGGCTCGGGCGCTGCGGGCCAGCGCCTCGTCGGGAGCCTGCTCGCCGTGGCCTAGACTCGCCGCATGGGACTCTTGACCTTCAGCATCAACGTCACCCTGGACGGCTGCGTCGACCACCAGGAAGGGATCGCCGACGACGAGACACACGCCTACTACACCCGCCTCCTGGACGAGGTCGGGGCGATGCTGTGGGGCCGCGTCACCTACGAGATGATGGAGAGCTACTGGCCGGCGGTCGCCCGCGGCGACGAGGAAGCGCCGCCGGCGCTGCGCGAGTGGGCGGTCACGCTGGAGGCCAAGCCGAAGTACGTGGTGTCGTCGACGCGAACGGACTTCTCGTGGACCAACAGCCACCGCATCGCCGGCGACCTGCGCACGGGCGTGCAGACGCTCAAGGACGCAGACCCCGGCCGGCGTGCTCCTCGGTAGCGGCAAGCTCGCGACCGAGCTGGACCGGCTCGATCTGATCGACGAGTACAGGTTCCTCGTCCACCCGAGGATCGCCGGCCATGGCCCGACCCTGTACCAGGACGGGCTGCCCAGCACGCGACGGCTCGAGCTGGTCTCGGCGAAGCCGCTCCGCAACGGCGCCGTCGCCATGCACTACCGGCGCACACCCTGGACTCGAGCCGACGGCGGCTCCACTACGATCTGGGTGTGATCGAGCTCCGGAGCCGCGACGAGATCGAGGCGATGCGACCCGCCGGCCGGTTCGTCGCGGCGGTGCTCACCGAGCTCGCCGAGCGGACCCGGGTCGGCGTCAACGTGCTGGAGCTCGACCGGATCGCGCACGCCATGATCCGCGAGCAGGACGCGACGAGCTGCTACGTCGACTACCACCCCTCGTTCGGCGCGATGCCGTTCGGCAAGGTGCTGTGCGTCTCGGTCAACGACGCGGTGCTCCACGGGCTGCCGCACGATCGGCGACTCCGGGACGGGGACCTCGTCAGCCTCGACTTCGCGGCGGAGGTCGACGGCTGGGTCGCCGACTCCGCGATCACGATCCCGGTCGGCACGCCACGCGACGAGGACCTGCGCCAGATCGAGACCGCGGAGCGGGCGCTCGCCGCGGGGATCGCCGCCGCACGGCCGGGCAACCGCCTCGGCGACGTCTCGGCGGCCGTCGGCGACGTGATCCGGGCCGCCGGCTACGGGGTCAACACCGCGTTCGGCGGGCACGGGGTCGGGCGGGTGATGCACGGGCCGCCGGACGTCCCGAACGACGGGATCGCGGGGCGCGGCATCGCGATGCAGCCCGGGCTCGTCGTCGCCATCGAGCCGTGGTTCCTGGCCGGCAGCCCGAAGATCGTCATCGACCGCGACGGCTGGACGATCCGCTCGGTGGACCGGTCGCGGGGCGTCCACGTCGAGCACACGGTGGCGATCACGGCCGACGGCCCGCTCGTGCTCACGGCCCGGGACGAGGTCGCCGCGCCGGCGGCCGAGCGAGCGACCGCCTGACGGCGCTGCTGCCCGCCGGGAGGCTGTCCGATCGGGGCCCGGGTGTTCGTAGTAGGAGTGAGCCACCACCCACATCAATGACAGGAGCAACGCCGACATGCAGTACCTGGTATCCGTGATCGACGACGAGAGCGAGTCCGGCACCCCGAACGAGATGGTTGCCGTCGACGTGTTCAACGAGCGCCTCCAGGCCGAGGGCCACTGGGTCTTCGCCGCGGGCGTCGGGGGGCCGGACACGGCGACCGTCATCGACGGCCGGGGCGAGACGGCCGTGTTCACCGACGGGCCCTTCGTGGAGTCGAAGGAATTCCTCGCCGGCTTCTGGGTCATCGAGGCCCCCGATCTCGACGTGGCGCTCAAGCTCGCCGCCGAGGGATCGAAGGCCTGCAACCGGAAGGTCGAGGTGCGGCCGTTGCTGGCGGGGTGAGCGAGGTCGACGCCCGGGAGGCGATCGTCCGGGCCCATCGCGACGAGTGGGCGCGGGTGGTCGCCGGCCTGGCCCGGCGGTTCGGCGACCTCGACATCGCCGAGGAAGCGGCGGCGGAGGCCTTCGCGACCGCCGCCGAGCGGTGGCCGGGCGACGGCGTGCCCCCGAACCCGGGCGCCTGGCTGACCACCACCGCCAATCGCAAGGCCATCGACCGGATCCGGCGTGAGCACAAGCGCGACGACAAGCAGCGGGAGGCGCAGATGTCGTACGACGATCGCCCGCCCGAGCCGCTCGGCGCCATCGACGACGAGCGGCTCCGGCTGATCTTCACCTGCTGCCACCCGGCGCTCGCGATGGAGACGCGGGTGGCGCTGACCCTCCGCATGGTCGGCGGCCTGACGATGCCCGAGATCGCCCGTGCGTTCCTGGTGCAGGAGGCCGCGATGGGCCGGCGGATCACGCGCGCGAAGACCAAGATCAGGGTCGCTCGGATCCCGTATCGGGTGCCGTCCGCCGAGGATCTCCCGGTCCGCGTCTCGGGCGTGCTCGCCGTCCTGTTCCTCGTCTTCAACGAGGGCTATCTCGCGACCGGCCCCGACACCGACCCCGTCCGTCACGACCTGACGGCCGAGGCGATCCGGCTCGCCCGCCTTGTCCGTGCCCTCATGCCCGAAGACGGTGAGGTCACCGGGCTGCTGGCGCTGATGCTCCTCATCGAGGCTCGCGGCAGCGCCCGGGTGTCGACGAGCGGCGAGCTGGTCGCACTCGACGAGCAGGACCGCCGGGACTGGGATGCGGCGCTGATCGCGGAGGGCCATCAGCTCGTGCGCGAGCGCCTGGCCTCCGGGGTGGCGCCGGGTCGCTACCAGATCCTCGCGGCGATCAACGCCGTGCACACCTCCGCCCGCGACATCCGCGACACCGATTGGTCGCAGGTCGTCGCCCTCTACGACCAGCTCGTCCGCATCGACCCCTCGCCGATCATCGCCATGAACCGCGCGATCGCGGTCGCCGAGCTCGACGGCCCGCAGGTGGCCCTGGCGACCGTCGACCGTCTCGAGGACACGCTGACCGGCTACCACGCCTACCATGCGACCCGCGCCGACCTGCTTCGCCGGCTGGGTCGTCGTGAGGAGTCGCGCGCCGCGTACGAGCGGGCCATCGATCTGGCGGGCAATACTGCCGAGACCGCAGCCCTGACACGCCGTCGCGACCAGCTCCGGGAGACCTGACCATGTGCTGCCTGTTCGCCATCCTCGTGCTCGTCGGGCCGCGCGCCGCGATCCTCGTGTGGTGGCTGTTCGACCAGATCCGGTGGGCGGCGGCGTTCGACACCTTCATCTGGCCGCTGCTCGGGTTCCTGTTCCTGCCGTGGACGACGCTCGTGTATGTGCTGGTCTTCCCGGGCGGGATCGATGGCTTCGACTGGCTGTGGCTCGCGATCGGCGCTGGCGATCGACATCACGTCGTGGGCCGGCGGCGCGGCCAACCGGAGCCGGGCGACGACCGTCTACCGGTTCTGATCGCGAGCGCCGGGTCCCCTACGGGTTCCGCCGTCGCAGCCAGCGTTCGCGGGTGAGTCCGCGGACTCGCGGCGCCTCGCCCGACTTCGGCCCCACGGTCCCGGTCATGAGGTCCCGATACCAGGGCCGCCAGGAGCCGGTGCGCCGCTCGTGCTCGACGTACGTCTCGGATCGGTCGGGGGCGTCGAGCCTCGTGGTGCGGCGGTCGGCGACGTCGTGGAGGCTGGGGAGATCGTGCTCGCCGATCCCGAGGCCCCGGTAGACGCTCTCGACCTGGTGGAGCCACTCGTGGACGAAGCCGTGCTCGGCATCGACCATCGTCGGCCACCGCGGCCAGTCGCCGCTGGCGATCGAGGACACGCCGGTGCCGCCGAGGAAGTCGACCTGGCCCCACGTGTAGCCCCAGGCCGGCGCGAGCTCGCGGGTGCCGTCGGCGGGCCAGAGGACGATCGCCGAGTCGAACTCGCCGGGGCGCCCGAGGTGCGGCTCGAGGAGCGGCGCGAGCCCACTGGGATCCGCCCACCAGCCCCCACCGACGCGGGCCAGGTGGCGCAGCGGGCCGTCGGCGACGATCGCGGGCTCGGCGGCGACGCGGACGTTGCCCTCGCTCCAGGCCTCGATGGCCGCGGGCACCCGGTCGAGCATCGCGAGATCGGCCGCGATCTCGTCGTCGCCCATCGCCCGCCGTCGGCGGCTCCAGCCGGCGCGCGCGTCGAGCGCGGGGACGACGAGGAAACGCAGGCGCCAGCGCGATGCCGGGTCGCCGGCCGGCTCAGCGGTGTCGCCCACCGGGCCACTGTCGGCCCTGCCCACGGCGGGCGTCAAGCGTCGCGAGCCGCTAGCGCGGCACGACCCGCAGCGTCGATCGCTCGGCGTCCGGCGACACGACGGTCCCGACGATCGCCGGGCCATACCGGTCGTACTTCGCGTGATACGCGCGGCTGAGGTCGGCGTCGATCGCGTGATCGGGCTCGAGGAAGTCGACATCGCGCTCGACGCCGCCGGCCTGGATCCGGCCGGAGCCCGACGCCTTCGCCCGGCGGTACCAGCCGTTGTCGGGGCCGTGGGCCGAGCGCACGTAGAGGTCGTCGGCCAGCCGGGCCGCCCAGATCGTGATGAACGGCGTCAGGCTGCCGTCGGGGCGTCGCGAGGCGACCCGGATCTCGTCCGCGTCGGCCGACGCGAGCGATCTCGTCGGCCGTCCAGGCGGTCATGGGCGGCCCCGATTGCGCGACCGGGGCGAGGTACTCGGCGTCGGTGATCTTCGACGCCCATTCGGTCTCCGGGCCCTCGGCGGGCGCCTCGAAGATCGCGAGGTGGGTCATGAACCGGTCGGGCGCGGCGCCGTGCCAGTGCCACTCGCCGGGCGGCGTGTACACCGTGTCCCCGGCGCGGATCTCGAGGACCTCGCCGTCCCGCGCCTGGATGCGGCCGACGCCCTCGGTGACGTGCACGGTCTGGCCGACGGCGTGGACGTGCCACGCGTTCCGGGCGCCGGGCGCGAAGCGCACGAAGCGCGACGCGGACGCGCGACGGCTCCTCGCCTCGGACGACGACGTCGATCCAGGCGTCGCCCGTGAAGGTCTCCGCCGGCGCCTTCGTGGTGGGCTGCCCTGGCTCGATCCTCATCGTCTGCTCCGTTCGTGCGTCGTCGTGCCGTGCGGGTCACAGGCCCGGTCAGCGCCTCGATGTGCTCCGGGTAGCGGGCGCCCTGGACGGTGATCTGCGCGGCCGCTGCGTCGATCTCGCGGAGCGTCTCGTCGGCCGACAGGTCGAGGCGGGTGGCGCCGATGTTCTCATCGAGCCGCTCGAGCCGCCGCGTGCCCGGGATCGGGACGATCCACGGCTTCTGGGCCAGCAGCCACGCGAGGGCGACCTGGGCCGGCGTCGCGTCCATCCGGCCGCCCGACGTCGCGGAGCAGGCGGATCAAGGCCTGGTTCGCCTCGCGCGCCTCGGCCTCGAACCGCGGGATCGTGGTCCGCATGTCCGTGCGCTCGAACGTGGTCGTCTCGTCGATCTGGCCGGTGAGGAAGCCCTTGCCGAGCGGGCTGAAGGGCACGAAGCCGATCCCCAGCTCCTCGAGCGTCGGCAGCACCTCGCGCTCGCGGCTTCCGCGTCCAGAGCGAGTACTCGCTCTGCACCGCCGTGACGCGGCTGGACCGCATGGGCGCGACGGATCGTCTTCGCGCCGAGGCCTCGGACATGCCGAAGTGCCGGACCTTGCCCTCGCGCGATGAGGTCCTTCACCGCGCCGGCCACGTCCTCGATCGGCACGGCCGGGTCGACCCGATGCTGGTAGAACAGGTCGATCGTGTCGACCCGGAGCCGCCGCAGCGACGCCTCGGCCACGTCCTTGATGTGCTCGGGGCTGGCTGTTGACGGCCCGGGCCGCCGGGCGTGCCCGCCGGGCGCATCGAGTTGAAGCCGAACTTCGTCGCGATCACGACCTGGCCGCGGAACGGCTCGAGGGCCTCGCCGACCAGCTCCTCGTTCGCGAAGTGGCCGTAGACCTCGGCGGTGTCGAAGAAGGTCACGCCGCGTTCCACCGCCGTCCGCAGGAGCGAGATCATCGCGCTCCGTTCCGGGAACGGCGGATACGACTGGCTCATCCCCATGCAGCCGAGGCCGATGGCCGAGACCTGCGAGGCCGTCGTCGCCGAGCGTTCGCGTCGGGATCATTCGTCGGCTCTCCCGTGTCAGTTCAGCGAGACGACGCGGAAGGCCATGGCCGAGGAGCGGCGCGTGACCGTCCTGCGGCGCGATCGATCGCCTCGGCGCGGCGGTGCCCGCGGAACGCGGGGTGCTCGACGATCTTCACGGGCCGGCGGGGCCGCCCGGGTGCACCATCGAGAGGATCGACGCGTCCACCGCGTCGGCGCAGTGAGGAAGCTGTTGGTTCGTCATGGCGCCATGGAAGCAGCCTCGGACGCGCCGAGGAAGGCACGGTCGTTAGGGGTATTGCCAGTGCCTCCCATCGTGCGCCCTCGTGCGCCTACCGTGAACGCGACATGAGCAACGCCGACGACATCCGCGAGTTCCTCACCACCCGCCGGGCCAAGGTGACGCCGGAGCGGGCGGGCCTGCCCACGTTCGGCCGCCAGCGCCGGGTGTCGGGCCTGCGTCGCGAGGAGGTCGCGCTCCTCGCCGGCATCAGCGTCGAGTACTACACGCGCCTGGAGCGAGGCAACGCCCGCGGCGTGTCGGAGAACGTGCTCGACGCCGTGTGCACGGCCCTCCAGCTCGACGAGGCCGAGCACGACCACCTGATCGACCTCGCGCGCACCGCGAACGCCGAGCACCCGCCGCGCCGGACGTCGACGCCGCAGAAGGTCCGACCGGGGATCGCCCGGATCGTGGACGCCCTCGTCGGCATCCCGGCGGCCGTGCGGAACGGCCGCCTCGACATCGTCTACGCGAACAACCTCGGGCGGGCGCTGTACTCGGAGCTGTTCCGCGACCCGCGCGGCGCGAACAGCGCGCGGTTCACGTTCCTCGATCCACGGGCGCAGCTGTTCTGGTCCGACTGGGAGCGCTCCGCGAGCGACACCGTCGCGATCCTGCGTGCCGAGGCGGGCCGCAACCCGTACGACCGCGCGCTCTCGGACCTGGTCGGCGAGCTGTCGACCCGCAGCGACGCGTTCCGGCTGCGCTGGGCCGCTCACGACGTGAAGTTCCACCGCAGCGGGACCAAGCAGGTGCGCCACCCGCTCGTCGGCGACCTGACGCTCAACTTCGAGGTGCTGGAGCTCCCAGCCGACCCCGGCCTGCTGCTGATGACCTACGCGGCCGAGCCCGGGTCCGTGTCCGAGCAGCGGCTCGAGGAGCTGGACCAGCTGGGCATCGACGCGCGAGAAGCTCTCGGCGGTCGAGGCCGGCTGAGCGGCGCGCCACGCGGTGCGCCGCGCGTCGCGGCACGATTCCGTTGCGACGATGCAACGCAGCCCGAAAATCGCCGGTCGGCCCATGCATACTCCGCCGATGGACCTCACATTCATCGGCTGGATCGTCGTCGGCCTCATCGCGGGCCTCTTCTCGGGCGTGCTCGTCGGTGGGCGCTCGATGCGCGGCTGGATGCCGAGCCTGTTCATCGGCGTCATCGCCGCCGTGATCGTGGGCTGGCTGATCAACTCGTTCACGTCGTGGGGGTCGATCTCGAGCATCTGGATCGCGGCGCTGCTGTCGGCCGGCATCGCGACCTTGATCCGCTTCGTGATGAAGACCGCCACGTTCTCGGACGACTGAGCCGGCCCTAGACCCCGCTCTCCGCGACGACGCGACCGGTCGCGGCTGCCTCGACGAGCGCGGCGTAGTCGAGCTCGTTCTGGTCGGCGTACGCCTCGGCGAACTCGGCCATCGACCGGTCGAACGCGTCCGAGGTCCCGAGGTAGGCGGCGATCGCGATCGCGTCGCCCGAACGGGCGTGCGCCTTCGCCAGCGTCCAGCCGCAGACGTTCGCGTAGCCGGCCATCGACGCCGGCTCCATGAGCTCGACGTAGGCTGAGCCCTTCGCGTCCCACAGCTGGCGGAAGTAGAAGTCGCGGACGTTGCCGTCGATGCCCTCGGTCCGCAGCCAGCCGAGGAGGATGTCGCTCTCGGCCTGCATCAGCCGCTGGCCCTCGACCACCCGCTGGCCGTGGTTCGCGTGCACGCTCTTGCCGAGGTACGGCTCGAGCACGGAGCTCTGCGCCTCCTTCGCCTGGAGGAACAGCGGGTCCTCCCCGTCGCGGCCGACCATGAGGATGATCCACGCCCGCGTGCCCACGCTGCCGACGCCGACGACCTTGCGGGCCATGTCGACGAACTGGAACCGCTCCAGCAGGCGCCGCCGGTCGCCGGGCAGCGAGCGACGGTAGACGCGGATCAGGTTGACGACGGCCTCGTCCACCTCCCCTCGTCGTGCCTCGTCGACGAGGTCGTCCAGGCGCACGATCAACGGCGGGTCGTTCTTGATCCGGACCTTGCCGTCGACGACCTCCGTGAGCTTCGCGAAGGCCTTGAGGGCGTCCCTGGTCTTGGCCTTGTCGATGTTGCGGTGCATGCGCTCGAGCGCCTGGGGCGGGACCTTGGACTCGAAGTCCATGATCTGGCGCTCGATGTCGAGCCGCGCGTACCAGAGGTCGAGGTTGCGCATCGCGCCGAAGCGGTGCATCGCCTCGCGGTAGCTGCGGACCACCTCGGCGTTGATCGCCGGCCCGGACCTTGGTGCTGAAGCCCCGGTCGCGCCCGGCGATCGCGAAGCTCGCGACGAGC
The DNA here is from genome assembly GCA_963774695.1 of uncultured Chloroflexia bacterium. Taxonomy (GTDB): domain Bacteria; phylum Chloroflexota; class Limnocylindria; order Limnocylindrales; family CSP1-4; genus CAIXZV01. The sequence continues at coordinate 430,930 of CAVZFY010000003.1, forward strand.
CGCTTGACGTCCCACTCGAACGGGCCCGGGAGCGTCTCGTCGAAGTCGTTGATCCCGAACACGAGCCGGCGGTCGGGCGCCGCGTACGAGCCGAAGTTGCTGAGGTGCGCGTCGCCGCAGAGCTGGGTGTGGAGCCCGGTGCGCGGTCCGGGCGCCAGGTCGGCCGCCATGATCGCCGCGGCGCCGCGGTAGAAGGTGAACGGCGAGACGAGCATCCGGCCGTAGCGGATCGGGAGGAGATCCTGGACGCGCGACGTCGCCTGCGCCTCGAGGATCGCGACCGGGTCGGCGCGCGTCGGCGGCGCCTCCCAGCCGGCGTGGGACGTGCGCGGCACCTCCGCGCGCTGCGCCTTGCCGCGGGCTGACCGCTCCGCCGGCGTGAAGTGCTCGACCTTCGCGACGCGGGTATGGGCCTGGAAGACGTGGGTGGCCGACCCGCCGGCGGCGCTGCCGTCCGGGGAGCCGTCGTTCTCGTCTGGACCGCCATGATGGCCCTCCGAGCCGCGTTCGCCGCGGGACCGTGAGACCCCGATCACCCGACTCTACACCCGGCCCGAATCGAGACGGCCGGCCCCTCGCGGGACCGGCCGTCTGCGTTGCGGTCGAGGATGGGCCTAGTTGCCGCCCGGCGTGACCTGGACGACGGCCTTCGTGAACGACGAGCCAATCGTGTCGCCCTCGATCCCCTTCGTCGCGTCGGCGACGATCGAGGTGTCGTAGGCGGTGGTCGACGGGTCCGACTTGATGATCCCGGCACCCTTGGCGACCTGGACCGTCTGGTTCCAGGAGACCGGATCGAGCACGCCGACACCGCCGGCGGACGGCCAGATGAGGCCGTTGATCTCGTTCATCTGCCAGGCCTGGTGGCCGGCGCCGAGCTGGCTGCCCGCCTTGAGCGTGTAGTCCACGCAGTCGGCGGGGTTGTCACGGCAGTACATCCAGCCCTTGAGCGAGGCCCGGACGAACCGCACCGCGACGTCGCGGTTGGTGCCTTCCGTCGAGCCACGCCGCGCGGGCGAAGATCGCGTCCTGCAGCATCGACGTGCGGTAGTCGTTCCAGTTGAAGACGTTGAGCTCCTCGGGCTTGAACAGCTCGCCCGTCGCCGGGTTCGTCGTCTCCAGGAGCTGCGCGTACTCGTTGTAGACCATCGCCTCGGCGAGGTCGATCTCCTTGTTGACGAACGCGACCATGTCGAAGGCCTGGATGACCTTCTGGTACTGCGTCTTCGGATCGCCCTTGTTCTCGAGGCCCGGGGTCAGGCCGCAGTTCTTGGACAGGCCTGCGGTGACCTCGAACTCGTTGCCGAAGTCCCAGACGCCGACCTTCTTGCCGGCGGCCTTGCAGGGGTCGTCGATGCCGCTGTCCTTCCAGGAGACCGACGTGGTGCCGGAGCGCTGGAAGACCTGGGCGATGTCGACGAGGTCGGAGCCCGACTCCCGCGCTTCGAGGACCTTCGGGACCCACGAGATCGTGAACTCGGGGCCGTCGGGGGCCGAGCCGACCTGCTGCGGGACGACGGTCGGCCCGCCGTCGACGAACTCGACCTCGAGGTTCTCGTCCTTGTAGAAGCCCTGCTGGTCCGCGGCGAAGTAGCCGGCGAACTGCGCCTGCGGCGCCCACTGGAGCTGCAGGCGGACCTTCGCGGCTTCGGCCGCCGGCGATGCCGCGACGCTCGGGGCCTCGCTGGCCGCCGCCGATGCCGATGCCGCCGGCTGGCTTGCCGCCTGGCTGGCAGCCTGGCTCGCGGGAGCCTGGGTCGCCGTCGAGCCCGAACACGCAGCGAACAGCACGGCCGCCGCGGACACGAGCCCGAGGACGCGCGTCTGCTTCCTCATGCCTCTCCTCATCTCCGGGTGCCCCGACCCGGCAGGGCCACCCTCACTCCTCCACCGCGGCTGCGCCGCGGGTCGGCGGAACGATACCGAATCCGGGGCCCCGTGGGAAACCGTCCGGGTGGCGCTCGAGGGGCGGTTCGGCGACCGTTCGGCGACATGGCGCCCGGTGCGCGGCGGGTCAGGCGTCGTTGCGCGTCGAGCTGTGCCAGGGGATGACCATCCGCTCGACGAGCGCGATGATCGCGTAGAACACGATTCCGGCGACGGCCGCCAGCGACACGGCGGCCCAGGTGATGTCGAACCGCAGGGCGCTCGCGCTCTGGACGATCATCCGGCCGAGGACCGATCCCGACCCGCCGAAGTACTCGGCGACGATCGCCCCGATCAGGCTCAGCGTCGAGGCGAGCTTGAGCGCCGTGAAGAGGTACGGCAGCGAGTTGGGGACCCGCACCTTGCGCAGGATCTCGCCCTCGGTGGCCGCATAGGAGCGCATCAGCTCGAGCGAGCTCGGCTCCACGCCCGACAGGCCGCGGGTCACGTTGGCCATCACCGGGAAGAACGACAGGACGGCGGCCATCATCATCTTCGACAGCGGGTTGAGCAGGCCGAACCAGGCGTTGAACAGCGGCGCGAACGCGATGATCGGGATCGCGCCCGCGGCGACCGCGAGCGGCAGCATGACGGCCCGCATCCCCGCCCAGCGCGAGGCCATGAACGCGACGGCGACACCCGGCGCTGACGCCGATGATGAACCCGCCCACCGCCTCGATGACGGTCTGGCGCGCCGACTCCCAGAGCGGGAAGCGGACGTCGTCCCAGTTGTCGATGAGGGCCGTCAGGATCGCCGACGGCGCCGGCAGGATGAAGGCGCGCAGCTGCAGGCTGCGGACGATCCCCTCCCAGAGCACGAGCCCGGCGACGGCGATCACGACCGCGGGCAGGTACTCGCGCACGGCCCGCGCCGAGCGCCTGCGCGACGCCTCCCCGGGGATCCGCGGCGGGACGCCCGACGGCGCCGGTGGCGGCGCTCACCCGACGGCGCCCTCCGCCCGGGTCCGGCGCGCCGACGGCGGCCGCGGCCTCGTCGTCGGTTCCGTGGCCGCCCGCCCGGAGCGCCTCGCGGACCTCGGTGATCAGCGCGAAGTAGCGCTCCGTGTACCGGCTGTCGTCGGTGCGCGGGCGGGGCAGGTCCACGTCGACGATCTTCGTGATCTGGCCCGGGCGCGCGCTCATCACGACGACGCGCGAGGACAGGAACACGGCCTCGGGGATCGAGTGCGTCACGAACACGATCGTCGTGCCGGTCTGCTCCCAGATCCGCAGGACCTCGTCGTTCATGCGCTCGCGGGTCATCTCGTCGAGGGCCCCGAACGGCTCGTCCATGAGCAGGATCCGGGGCTCGAACGAGAGCGCCCGCGCGATCGCGACCCGCTGCTGCATGCCGCCCGACAGCTGGTACGGCATGTGCCGGGTGAACTCGCCGAGCTCGACGAGGTCGAGCATCTCCCTGGCCCGCTTCGCCCGCCAGTCGCGCGGCTTGCCGAGGATCTCGAGCGGCAGCTTGACGTTGTCCTCGACGCTCCGCCAGTCGAACAGCACCGGCGCCTGGAACACCATCCCGTAGTCGCGGTCGAGGCGGGCGCGCGCGGCCGGCTTGCCGTTGACGACGACCTCGCCCCGGGTCGGCTGGACGAGGTCGCCGATGACCCGCAGCAGCGTCGACTTGCCGCAGCCCGACGGCCCGATGAGCGAGATGAACTCGCCCGGCCGGATGTCGAGGTCGATGCCCTTGAGCGCGACGGTGCTCGCCCCCTCGCGGGTCGTGAACACCTTGTCGACGCCGCGGATGCGGACGACGGCCTGACCTGCGTCGGGCTGGCTCGCCGCGCGCCGGGGTGCGCGGCGTCGGCTCGGTCATGCGTCCACCCCCGGCCGGCCGCGCAGCACGATGATCTCGGCGACGCGGATCACGAGGAAGAACGCGATCCCGAGCACGCCGGCCACGAAGATCGCGGCCCACAGCTTCTCGGGGCCCGGTGGAGTAGTACTGGTTGAACGTCGTGATCACGCGCCCGAGCCCCTCCGAGATGCCGCCGGTGTCCTCGGCGATGATGGCGCCGACGATGCTGGCCGTCGCGGCGATCTTGAGCGCGGTGAAGAAGTACGGCATCGACGCCGGCAGCCGCAGCTTGGTGTAGATCCCGGTCTTCGACGCGCCGTACGAGCGCATGAGCTCGAGCGCGCGGGGATCGAACGACCGCAGGCCGCGCAGCATCGCGATCGTGACCGGGAAGAACGTGAGGTAGGTCGCGATCACCACGACCGACATGACGCCCTGCCCGAGCGCGAACACGATGAGCGGGGCGAGGGCGATGATCGGGATCGTCTGGCTCGCGATGACGTACGGCACGAACGCCCGCTCGGCGAGCCGCGAGTGGACGAACGCCGTCGCGAGCCCGAGGCCGAGCAGGCTCCCGAGCACGAACCCGATGAACGCCTCGCGCCACGTGTAGAGCGCCGCGAAGAACAGGTACTGCGAGGACGGACTGGTCGGCGCCGCGCTGGAACGGCTGGCCCATCACCCAGACGATGTTCCAGACGTGCGGCAGGTTGAGGTCGTTCGCGATCGGCCAGCGGAACGGCGGGTTCCAGTAGACCGGCGACCCGGGGAGGGCGCCCGGCGCGCGCCACGGCGTGCCGCCGAGGAACTTGATCCCCTCCCAGATCAGGAGCGACGACGACGATCGTGATCAGGATGGCGAGCGGCCGCCGGACCGTGGTGCGCGGCACGCGCGGCTGGGCGGCCTCGAGCTCGAGCTCCAGGCCGCGCTCCAGGTCGTCGATGCCGCCCTGTGCCGGGACGCTCACGCGCGCCGGTTCCTCCTCGCTGTCCGCTCCTGCGTGTCAGCCGGTGACGGCCTGGTCGGCGATGTCGAGCGCGCGGTCGATGATGTCGAAGCCCTCGGCCAGCTGCTCGGCGGTGATGCACAGCGGCGGGTTGGTGTGGATCGAGTTGTTGGCGATCATCGTGTACAGGCCGTTGTCCCGCAGGAACTTGCCGACGGCCTTCATCTCGTCGCTGGTCCCGTTGAACGCGGTCATCGGCGTCCACGGATCGCGGGCGCGGACGAGGTCGATGATCCCGAACAGGCCGAGGCTCCGGTGCGCCCCGACGGACGGGTGCTTGGCCGCGAGCGCCTCGTGGTGGCCGCGCATGACGCCGTCGAGCCGCGCGGCGTTGCCGATGAGGTCGTCCTCCTCGTACACGCCGATCGTCGCGAGCGCCGCGGCGAGGCTGACGGGGTGGCTGCTGTAGGTGAGGCCGCCGAAGAACATCTTGCTCTCCATCGCCTCGGCGATCGTGTCGCGCATCGCGACGGCGCCCAGCGGCAGGTAGCTCGACGTCAGGCCCTTGGCCATCGTCATGAGGTCGGGCACGGTGTCCCAGTGGTCGACGGCGAACCAGCGGCCCGTGCGCCCGAAGCCGGCCATCACCTCGTCGGCGACCATCAGGATCCCGTGCCGGTCGCAGATCTCGCGGACGCCCTGGATGTAGCCGTCGGGCGGGATCAGGATGCCGTTGGTGCCGACGATGGTCTCGAGGAAGACCGCGGCGATCGAGCTCGGGCCCTCGTAGCGGATGACGTCCTCGAGGCCCTGGAGCGACTCGGCGACCGGCCGCGGCTCGGCCTCGCCCCAGCGGTGCGTGTCCGGGTAGCGGATGACGCCGACGAGGCCCGGCTCGTTGGCCCAGCGGCGGGGGTCGCCGGTGAGCGTCATCGCCCCGAAGGTCGCGCCGTGGTAGGCGCGGTAGCGGGCGAGGACCTTGTACCGGCCGGTGTAGTGGCGGGCGAGCTTGATCGCGTTCTCGATCGCCTCGGCGCCGCCGAGCGTGAAGAACACCTTGTTCATGTCGCCCGGCAGGATCTCGGCGAGCTTGGCGCCGAGTCGGGCGCGCACCTCGGTCGCGAACGCGGGCTGGACGAACTGGAGCTTGAGCGCCTGCTCGTGCATGGCGTCGATCACGCGCCGGTCGCCGTGGCCGATGTTCACCGACATCAGCTGCGCGTTGAAGTCGATGATCCGCTTGCCTTCGGGCGTGTAGAGGTAGATGCCCTCGGCGTGGTCGATGGCGATCGGGATCGAGGGCGTTCTGGACGGACCACGAGAACAGGGTGTGCGCGCGGGACAGCGAGACGATCTCCTCGCTTGTCAGGCCCGGCGAGGTGCTGATGCCCATGGGTCCTCCGTTCCGGGCGGGCTCCGGCGTCCGCCCGTGCCATCGCGATCTGGGAGCCGGCGGGGAGTGCCGTGGCGGCCATTACAGCACACGGCCGACCGATCGAGGCCCGGCCTGCGCCCCCGCGCCTGGAACCTCAGCGTTCACTGCGCGCATGCGAGGCCCCGCGCCGGATGTCCCGGCGTCCGGACGGCACTCCGCGCCAGTGTCGCGGGCGTCATCCCGGCGGGGCGACGCTCAGCGCGGGACGCGGGCGCGGCGCCTACCCGGTGCGGATCTCCGCCGCGACGCGGCGGATGACCGCCACCGACGCGTCGACGTCGGCCTCGGTCGTCGACCAGCCCGAGACCGAGATCCGCATCGCCCGCCGGCCGTGCCACTTGGTGCCGCCCAGCCACAGCGTGCCGTCGGCCTGGATCGCCGCGACCACGGCGTCGGTGCGGGCGTCGCCGGCCGCGTCGTCGCCCGAGGGATCCTCGAACCGCACGAGGACCTGGTTGAGCACGACGTCGTTGAGGATCCGCACGCCCGGGCGCGCCCTCGAGCCCCGCCGCGAACCGGCGGGCATGGTCGGAGCGAGCCGCCGATCATCGCCGCGAGGCCGTCGCGGCCGAGGCTGCGCAGCGCCGCCCAGACGGCGAACCCGCGGGCGCGCCGCGACGACTCGGGCACCCAGTTGTAGTTGTCCCGCTCCCCGCCGGTCGTCTCGACGTAGTACGCCGCGCCGAGCGTCATCGCCGCGTGGTGCGCCGCCGGATCGGCGACGAACGAGAGCCCCGAGTCGTACGGCACGTTGAGCCACTTGTGGGCGTCGGTCGTCCACGAATCGGCGTCCCCCACCCCCTCGACGAGGTGGCGCCGCGCCGGATCGGCCGCGGCCCACAGCCCGAACGCGCCGTCCACGTGCAGCCAGCCGCCGTTGGCCCGCACCGCGGCGACGATCGCCGGCAGCGGGTCGAAGCGCGCCGGTGTTGACGTTGCCGGCCTGGGCGCACGACGAGGGCCGGCCGGTCGAGGCCGGCGAGGACCTCGCGCAGCGCGTCGGCCCGCATGCGGCCCTGGTCGTCGGTCGGGACCCGGGTCACGCGGTCGCGGCCCATGCCCAGCATCTGGAGCGCCGCGAAGATCGTGACGTGCGACTCCTCGCTGACGACGACCGGGATCTCCGGCGCGCCGAACAGCCCGAGCCGCTCGACGTCCCAGCCGGCCCGCGCGAGGAGGGCGTTCCGCGCGGCCGAGATCCCGGTGAACGACGCCATCGTCGCGCCCGTCGTGAACCCGACGCTGACGCCGGCCGGGCAGCCCGAACAGGTCCGCCAGCCAGGCGCCCGCCACCTCCTCGGCCACCGCGGCCGCCGGCCCGATGACGTACAGGCCCGCGTTCTGGTCCCAGGCCGAGGTCAGCCAGTCGGCCGCCAGCGCCGCCGGCACGCTCCCGCCGATGACGAACCCGAAGTACCGCGGCCCGGCGCTCGCGACGAGACCGCCCTCCGCGTTCGCCGCCAGCGCCTCGACGACCGTCACCGGGTCGGCGCCCTTGTCCGGCAGCGGCCCGCCGAACCGCCGGCGCAGCTCGTCGACCGAGACCGTCGGGCGCCACCGTCCGATCCGGCAGGCCGGCGACGTACTCGCGGGCGATCTCCGCGGCGCGCTCGAGCGCGGCATCGGTCGGGGTGGTGGTCGGGGCGCGCTTCATGGCGGGTTCGGGCCTCCGGGTTGTAACTGGACTAAGCCTTGTGATAGGTTACACAACGTTTCGCAGCAGCACGCCTGAGGTCTCGCGATGACGCACGACGACGCCAACCGCTGGCTCCAAGCCTACGTCGAGGCATGGCGCAGCTACGAGCCCGGACGCCATCGGCGCCCTGTTCACGGCCGACGCCACGGTACCGCTACCACCCGTGGGACGATCCCGCTCGAGGGCCGCGACGCCATCGTCGCCGACTGGCTGTCGAACAAGGACGAGCCCGGCACCTGGGAGGCGAGCTACGAGGCGTGGGCCGTCGAGGGCGAGCGGGTCGTGGCCATGGGCACCAGCAGCTACGACGAGGCCGGCCGGCAAGCGGAAGTATCACAACGTGTTCCTGATCGAGCTCGACGCGGACGGTCGATGCCGCGCCTTCACCGAGGTCTACGCGAAGGAGCGCTGACGGGTTCGCGCGGCGTATCCTTCGCCTTCTCGCCCGGCCTCGCGCCGGCCGAACGGTCACCGAACGCGCAGCCACCCGGCGCGCATCTTCGAGGAGGGCTTCGATGCCTCGAAACGTCCGAGGCGCGCTGCTGCAGGCCACCTGGACCGGCGACAAGGAGTCGATGATCCAGAAGCACGAGGGCTTTGCCCACGAGGCCGCGAAGCAGGGCGCCCAGGTGATGCTGTTCCAGGAGCTGTTCTACGGGCCCTACTTCTGCCAGGTGCAGGACAAGCAGTACTACAGCTACACGGAGCTCATCCCGGACGGGCCGACCACGAAGCGCATGCAGGACCTCGCCAAGCAGACCGGCATGGTCCTCGTGGTGCCGATGTACGAGGAGGACGAGAAGGCCTCGGGCCTCTACTACAACACCGCGGCGGTCATCGACGCCGACGGCAAGTACCTCGGCAAGTACCGCAAGACGCACATCCCGCACGTCCAGGGCTTCTGGGAGAAGTTCTACTTCCGCCCCGGCAACCTCGGCTACCCGGTGTTCGAGACGGCCGTCGGCAAGGTCGGCGTCTACATCTGCTACGACCGGCACTTCCCCGAGGGCGCCCGCGCCCTCGGCCTCAACGGCGCCGAGATGGTGTTCATCCCGTCGGCCACGAGCCGCGGCCTGTCCGAGTACCTGTGGCGCGTCGAGCAGGTCAGCCACGCGCTGGCCAACGGCTACTTCGTCGGCACGATCAACCGCGTCGGCATCGAGTCCGACATCGGTCCCGACGACTTCTACGGCCAGAGCTACTTCGTCGATCCGCGCGGCCAGTTCATCGGCGCGGTCGGCAGCCCGCACGACGAGGAGCTGCTGATCCGGGACATGGACCTCGACCTGATCACCGAGGTCCGCCAGACGTGGCAGTTCTACCGCGACCGCCGGCCCGACGCAGTACGGGGACCTCGTCGCCCCGTAGCGCGCGCCGGTTCGGGTATCATCCCGCGCGGCTCGGCTGTCAGGAGGAGGACAGCCGAGCCCTTTTCATGCCCGGCGCCATCGACGCCTACGATGGCCGCGTGATCGAGCAAGTCGGCGGCGCGACCCGCCGGGGCCGGGCGGCCCGCGCCCGCGCTCTCCGCCATCGGGCTGGGCAAGCGATTCGGCGACCGCGTGGCCTTCGAGGACGTGTCGTTCGAGATCGAGCGCGGCGAGATCTTCGGGTTCCTCGGGCCCAACGGCGCGGGCAAGACCACCACCGTCCGGACGCTCGCCACGCTCCTCGCGCCCAGCTCGGGATCCGCGACGGTCTGCGGGCTCCCGCTCACGCCCGAGAACGGCGTCGAGATCCGCCGGCGGATCGCGGTCATGCCCGAGTCGCCCGGCCTGTATCCGCGCCTGAGCGTCCGCGAGAACCTCGAGTGCTTCGCCGACCTCTACGAGGTGGACCGGCCCGCGGAGCGGATCGCGCGGGCCCTGTCCGCGGTCAACCTCGCGCACCGGGCCGCGGACCGCTGCGGGACGCTGTCCAAGGGCCTGCGCCAGCGGGTCGCCCTGGCGCGGGCGCTGCTCGGCGACCCGGAGGTGCTGTTCCTCGACGAGCCGACGTCCGGCCTCGACCCGGTCGCCGCCCGCGAGGTCCACGAGCTGATCGCGGGCCTGCGCGAGGGCGGCGCCACGATCTTCCTGACGACCCACCGCCTCGAGGAGGCCGAGCGGCTGTGCGACCGCGTCGCCATCCTCAACACGACCCTGCGCACGATCGGCCGGCCCGGCGAGCTGCGCGACAGCCTGTTCGCGAGGACCCTCACGGTCACGACGATCGCGCCGCTCGCGGATCCCGGCGGGATCTTCGACGGGCTCCCCGGCGTGGACGGCTGGCGACCGACCGGCCCGGCCACCTACGTCCTCACGGTCTCCGACGCGACCGTCGCGGCGCCGGCCACGACGCGGGCGCTGGTCGCCGCGGGCGCCGACGTGCTCGGGATCGCGGAGTCGCAGCACACGCTCGAGGACGTGTACCTGCAGCTCATCGACACCGACGTCGAGGCCGTCGCCTGATGAACCTGCGGCCGCGGCGCGTCCGGGCGATCCTGCGCAAGGAGCTGCGCGAGTACCGGCGTCATCGGTCCGTCGATCGTGACCATGGCGATCTTCCCGGCTGTCTTCCTGCTCCAGCCGCTGGTCGTGGCGTTCCTCGCGCCGAGCGACGCCGCGGAGGGCCTGTCCCACGAGCACCTGCTGCTGTACATGCTCGGCCTCCCGGTGCTCGCGGCGGGGACGCTCGCCGCCTACGCGATCGCCGGCGAGCGGCAGCAGGGCACGCTCGAGCCGGTGCTCACGACGCCGATCCGGCCCGAGGAGCTCCTGGTCGGCAAGATGCTCGCGGTGCTGGCGCCGTCGATCGTGATCGCCTACGTGGTCTTCGCGGCCTTCCTCGCGCTCGTCGCCGTGTTCGCGAAGCCCGGCGTCTCGTCCGCCCTGCTGCAGGGACCCGACATCGCCGCCCAGATCGTGTTCACGCCGCTCCTCGCGGCCTGGGCGAGCTGGGTCGGGATCGCGATCTCGACGCGGTCGAGCGACGTACGCGTCGCGCAGCAGCTGAGCCTGCTCGGGAACCTGCCGCTCGTCCTGATCACGTCGCTGGTCGCCTTCAACGCGATCGAGCCGACGCGGGCGCTGGCGATCGGGTTCGGGGTCGTGCTGCTGGTCGGCGACGTCGTCGCGTGGCGGCGGATCGTGACGCCGCTCGTCGACCGCGAGCGGCTCGTGACGGCGGCCTGAGCGGCGCCGCTCCGGCCGGCGCACCGCCCGCGGAGGCCCACGACCGACCGTCCTCGCCGGTGTAGGCTGTCGCCTCATTCGACCCTGAGGGAGGCGATCGCGCGGCCGTGCAGTTCGGTTTCACGCTCAAGCCCGAGAACTCGATCGAGCGCACGCTCGCGCTGACCCGCCAGGCCGAGGCCGCGGGCTTCGAGTACGGCTGGCTGTTCGACAGCCACGTCCTGTGGCGCGATCCGTATCCCCTGCTGACGCTGATGGCGGAGGCGAGCACGACGCTCCGGCTCGGGACGTGCGTCACCAACCCGGCGACCCGCGAGCCGTCGGTGACGGCGTCCTCGCTCGCCGTGCTCGACGAGGTCTCGGGTGGCCGGATGGACCTGGGCATCGGGCGCGGCGACTCCGCGCGGCGCGTCCTGGGCAAGCCGCCGACGACGATGGCCACGCTCGAGGAGGCGATCCGGGTGATCCGGGCGCTCGTCGCCGGCGAGACGATCGCGTACGAGGGCACCGACCTCCACTTCCCGTGGACCAGCGGCTGGACGCTGCCGGTGTGGGTCGCGGGCTACGGGCCGATGGCGCTCGCGATGACGGGGCGGGTCGCCGACGGCCTGATCCTCCAGCTCGCCGACCCGGACCTCATCGCCTGGTTCGTCGGCCAGCTGCGCGACGCGGAGACGGCGGCGGGGCGCCCGGCCGGGTCGGTCAAGGTCCAGTCCGCGGCGCCGGCCCACGTCGGCGACCTCGCCGACTGCCGCGAGCGGACCCGCTGGTTCCCGGCGCTCGTCAGCAACCACGTCGTCGACCTCGTGAGCAAGTACCCGCGCGAGCAGCTGCCCGAGGCGCTCACCGGCTACGTCCACGATCGCGAGGGCTACGACTACCTGCACCACGCCGAGGTCGGCTCGTCCAACGCCCGCTTCGTCGGCGACGACGTCACCGACCGGTTCTGCGTCATCGGGTCGGTCGAGGACCACGTCGCCAAGCTCGCGAGGCTCGCCGACGCCGGCGTCGACCAGTTCAACATCTACCTGATGAACGGCGACGAGGAGCGGATCCTCGAGGTCTACGGGACGCGAGATCATCCCCGCCGTGCGCCGGGCGGAGGCCGCGCGGGCCTGAGCCTGCGGCCGACCGATGACGACGGCCACGGGCACCACGACGGCCGCAGCCGCCGCGGCGACGGGCGGCGGGCTCGTGCTCGCGACGCTGGCGGCGGGCCAGTTCCTCATGACCCTCGACAGCTCGGTCATGAACGTGTCGATCGCGACCGTGGCCAACGACCTGGGCACGACGGTGACCGGGATCCAGACGGCGATCACGCTGTACACGCTCGTCATGGCGTCGCTGATGATCACCGGCGGCAAGATCGGCGCGATCATCGGCTACAAGCGCGCGTTCGCGATCGGCCTCGTCGTCTACGGCGCCGGCTCGTTCACGACCGCGCTCGCGCCGAACCTCACGGTGCTGCTGTTCGGCTGGTCCCTGCTCGAGGGCATCGGCGCCGCCCTGATCCTGCCGGCGATCGTGGCGCTCGTCGCCGCCAACGTGCCGGCGTCGGGCCGCTCGGCGCGCGTACGGCCTCGTCGCGGCGGCCGGGGCGATCGCCGTCGCCGTCGGACCGCTGATCGGCGGGGCGCTCACGACCTACGCGTCCTGGCGCTGGGTGTTCGCGGGCGAGGTCATCGTCGTCGTCATCATCCTCATCGCGATCCGCCGGATCGCGGAGTCGCCGCCGCCGGCCAAGCGCCCGCGGATCGACGTCGTCGGCGCCGTGCTCTCCGCGAGCGGCATGGCGCTGTTCGTGCTCGGAATCCTCAAGGCCGGCGAGTGGGGCCTGGTCCAGCCCAAGGCGGACGCGCCGACCCTCGCGGGGACGTCGCCGGTCATCTGGCTGATCTCGGGCGGCCTGCTGCTCCTGTGGACGTTCCTGCTGTGGTGCCACCGCCTCGAGCAGAACGGCGGCGAGCCGCTGCTGGCGCCGTCGATCCTGCGCGTCCGGCAGCTCACCGGCGGCCTGACGCTGTTCGGCTTCCAGTTCTTCCTGCAGTCGGGGATCTTCTTCACGATCCCGCTGTTCCTGTCCGTCGTGCTGGAGCTGTCGGCGATCGACACCGGGATCCGGCTGGTGCCGCTGTCGATCTCGCTGCTCGTGATGGCCGTGGGGATCCCCAAGGTGCGACCCGACGCCGACCCCCGGCGCGTCGCGCGGGTCGGCCTGCTCCTGATCGTGGCCGGGACCGCCGTCTTCGTCGCCGGCCTGAGCCCGGGCGCGACCGCGGCGATCGTGACGGTGCCGCTGCTGCTGATCGGGGCCGGGATCGGCGCGCTGGCCTCGCAGCTGGGCGCGGTCACCGTCTCGTCCCTGCCCGACGACCGGGCGCCCGAGGTGGGCGGCATCCAGAACACCGCGACCAACCTCGGCGCGTCGCTCGGCACGGCGCTCATCGGGTCGATCCTGATGGCGGGGCTCGCGAGCTCCGTGGTCTCCGGGATCCTCGCGAACCCGGACATCCCCGATTCGGTCAAGACGACGGCGAGCGTCGAGCTCGAATCCGGCGTGCCGTTCGTGTCCGACACGCAGCTGCGGGCCTCCCTCGCCGCGGCGGGCGTGCCGCCGGAGACGGCGGACACCGCCGTCGCGATCAACGCCCAGGCGAGGCTCGACGGGCTGCGCATCGCCCTGTCGGGGGTCGTGATCTTCGGGATCGTCGCCCTGTTCTTCACCGGCCGGATCCCGCGCGTCCAGCCGGGTCACGCGGACCCGGAGGCCGAGCCCGACCCCGAGCCGGGGGACGACCCGAAGCGCGTCCCCGTCCCCGCCGCGGGCTGACCCCGGAGGCGGTGCACCGGAGCACCACGAGGCACCGAAATCGCCACACCGGCCCGTGTCGGAGCGGTGTGGTCGGGTGCGGAGCGGGGCGCTCCGGGCGGGGGTCCGGGGGCCGGAGGTCACTCTCGCCGCAACGGCCTCGACTGCGCCACACTGCGAGGTGCTGGAGGTATTCGATGCCGACGTTGTCCCTGTTTCGTCGTCATGACCCGTTCTGGGAGATGGACGGTCCCGCGGCCCGGGCCAAGCGCCGCCGCGACCGGTTCGTCTCCGCCATCGCCTTCCTGGCGTCGCTGACCGCGGTCGGCCTCGCCGGGTTCATCTGGTGGACGCACGTGGGCGCCGGCGCGCTGCTGCACTCGAAGCTCGGGATCTTCTGACCCGCGGGGTCCGGAACACCCGGACCCCGGCCCTCGCGCTCGCCGCCCCGCCACCCGCTCCGCCTCGCTACGATGGCCGCCAAGCGGTCCACCACCGGCCGGCCGCCACGCGGCCGGCCACGCGCGAGGAGGCAGCATGCGCACCCTGATCGCCAACGGCACGGTCGTGACCGCCGAAGGCTCGTACGACGCCGACGTCCTCGTTGACGGCGAGACGATCGCGCAGATCGGCGGCGACCTGGCGGCGAGCGGGGTGACCGCGGACGAGACCATCGACGCGGCGGGCAGGTACGTGATCCCGGGCGCGATCGACGTCCACACCCACATGGAGCTGCCCTTCGGCGGCACCTTCGCCAAGGACACGTTCGAGACCGGGACCCGCGCGGCCGCGTTCGGCGGCACGACGTGCGTCGTGGACTTCGCGGTCCAGTCGAAGGGCCAGAGCCTGCGGGCGGGCCTCGACGCCTGGCACGCGAAGGCCGAGGGGAACGCGGTCGTCGACTACGGCTTCCACATGATCATGAGCGACGTCAACGACGACACGCTCGCCGAGATGGACCAGCTGGTCGCGGAGGGGATCCCCGACTTCAAGCTGTTCACGGCCTATCCGGGCGTGTTCTACAGCGACGACGCCGCGATCTTCCGCGCGATGCAGCAGACCGACAGGAACGGCGGCCTGATCATGATGCACGCGGAGAACGGCCCCGCGATCGACATCGTCGCCGCGCAGCTCGTCGCCGAGGGCAAGACCGACCCGTACTACCACGGCGTGGCGCGCTACCCGATCTTCGAGGGCGAGGCGACCAACCGCGTCATCCGCATGGCCGAGGCGGCCGGCGTGCCGGTGTACATCGTCCACCTCTCGGCGCTCGAGGCGCTCGAGGAGGTCCGGCACGCGCGCGACCGCGGCACCCAGGCGTTCGCCGAGACCTGCCCGCAGTACCTGTTCCTCTCGCTCGACGACATGGGCAACGGCTTCGAGGGCGCCAAGTTCGTGTGCTCGCCGCCGCTCCGCCCGGCCGACCCGCACTGGGAGCAGCTCTGGACCGGCCTGCGCAAGGACGACCTCCAGGTGGTCTCGACCGACCACTGCCCGTTCGACTTCCACGGCCAGAAGGAGCTCGGTCGCGGCGACTTCCGCAAGATCCCCAACGGCCTGCCGGGTGTCGAGGACCGCGTCGACCTGCTCCACGACGGCGGGGTGGTCGGCGGCCGGATCTCCCGCGAGCGGTGGGTCGAGGTCATCTCGACCGCACCGGCGAAGCTGTTCGGGATGTACCCACACAAGGGCGCGATCGCCGTCGGCGCCGACGCGGACATCGTCGTCTACGACCCGAACCGCCGGCGCACGATCAGCGCCGCCACCCACCACATGGACGTGGACTACTCGTGCTACGAGGGCCGCGCGGTGCAGGGAGCGTCCGACGTGGTGCTGAGCCGCGGGTCGGTCGTCGTCCGCAACGGCGAGTTCGCCGGCGCGAAGGGCCACGGCCGGTTCGTGAAGCGCGCGACCGCCGACTACGCGCGCCTGGCCTGACCAACCGGTCCTAGGACTCGCTGCCGGCGGCCGCGCGCGACGAGGGCGGGCGCCACGGCCGGCTCATCTCCTCGATCGTTGCGACGGCTCGCTCGCACCCGCGGCCGTCGCGCTGGGGAAAAGTCGCGTCGATCCGACGTTGGTACTCGGGCGCCGCCCTCGGACCCGCGTCGAGGGCCGCGACGATCGCGGCGACGGCGGCCGCGTGGTCGAACACGACCGGGCCGAACCCGTCGCGCTCGTACTCGAAGTAGCCATGGCGACCGATGTGTCCGCCCTCCCGGGTGCGCTCGCGATCGAACTGGTAGTAGACGATCGGCCGGTCGAGAATCGCCGCGTCGAAGCACGCGGATGAGTAGTCCGTCACGAACAGCGCCGTCCGCGCGAAGAGCGACTGGATGTCGTCGGCGTCGATCGGGACCGCACGGACGTGGGCCGGGAGGCGCAGGTCGTCGAGGATGGGCCTGATGTTCGGGTGCGGAATGTACAGGAGGCGGCGACCGTTCCGTGCTGCAGCCGCCGCGATCTCGTCCGAGCGGAGGATCGCGAGCCATGACGTGAGGTATTCCGACTCCCAGATGCTGTCGCGGATCCCGCGCTTCTGGTTGGTCCCGTCGCGTGGCAGCGTGAGCCACATCCGCCAGGTCGGCATGATCACGACGAGGTCGCGCTCGCGCCTCGTCGACGGCGTGCCCCAACTCGAGGAGGCGGTCCCACCGCGGGAGCCCGATGTTGCGACACTCCTTGCGCGTCAGCCGGTAGCGTGTCCCGTCACTCACGATCGACCGGAGCTCGGCGTCCGTGCTGGTGACGAACAGCTCCAGCTCCTTCACGTTGAACCAGGACGCCAGGTCGTCCTTGATGACCCCGTGCTGGAGGAAGGCCATCCGCCACGTCGGACGATCGAGGAGCTTCGCGAGGCGGATCGGTGCGCTGATCGCGTCATCCACGTGCGACGAGACTACCCACGCGCTGCGGAGCATGAGCAGCGTCCAGCGCCAGGACCCGTAGGCGATGAGCCGCTCCACCCTGGCCTCGCGGAGCCGGCGCCACGCATCCGAGTCCTGCTCCACGACGAACCAGGCATTGATATCCGGCCGGTTGGCGCGCACGTGGTCGAAGAGGCGCTCGGCGTTGTCGTTGGCCGTATAGACGCGGTCTATGAACACCCAGGCGCTCCGGTAGCGCCCCCCGATGGGGCTGAACGCGGCCATGCGAATGGCTGCGCGGCGGGCCCGCGCGATCGTCGAGCGAAGCCGGGCGCGGGGACGGAGCCGAGCGCGCAGCCCTCGACGCTCACGCACGGCCCCGGCCGCCACGTTGCGCACGCGACGGCGCGCGCGAGCGGTCGCCCGCCGGCGCGTGATCGAGTTCGTCGGGTTCGCGCCGGGGTCCGGCGTCCCGACCGGAAGCGCGACGCCGTCGAGCGCGAACTCGAGATCGCCGCCAGCCGGGAGCCACAGGAGGCGCTCGGTCATCACCTCACGGCCGAAGCAGGTCACCGTCACCGTCTTCGTCCAGGCCGGCTCGGCGGGGCGCCCGTTGATCCGGATGGTCTCGGCCGGTGGCGGTCCGCCGCAGTGGTACTCGATCCTTTCGAGTGCCATCTTGTCGTCGAGCCGCGTCCGTGACGCCGTCTCGGATCGCCACGCGCGGTCGCAGTAGGCATGGATCACGATGTCGTCGAAGCGGTGCTCATAGGGCGGCACGTCGAAGCGTCGTACGAGCTCGGGGTCGAGCTCGCGCACGAGTCGTCCGAAGAGGTCGTGGAACCGATCCGAGAGCTCCGGCGGCAGGTGGGAGCGCGAGCCCATCCGCGCATCCTCGAACAGGTAGTACGACAGCTCGTGGAGGAGCTGCGCCTGGAGCCACGCTGGAACGGTGCCGTGGCGCGCCTTGCTTCGCTCGACCAGGTCGACGAAACCGAGCTCGAGGGTGGATCCGTAGCGGTCTGGCAGGTCCCAGCGGCCCTCCCGGCTGGATGTCTGGCCCCGCGGAAGACGGTGGCGATAGCGAGCATCCGCCAAGAGGCCGATCCTCGGCTGGTCGAGCTCGAGCACGAAGCGCATGGCGAACTGACCGTCCTCGACGAGGCGGATCCGCGGGTCGAACGTGATGCCGGTGCTACGGATGCGGTCCAGGCAGTAGAGGCTGGCGGATGAGCTTCCGACCAGCGTCGCCGGCTCCAGTTCGAGATCGGCCACGCGATTGCCCGCCTCGAACGGCGCGTTACGTACGCGCGGCTCGCGGATCACACCACGTTCCTCATCGATGAGCTGTTGCCGCATGGCCATCACCTGGACGTCCGGGTGAGCGCGAGCGAACGCATCGGCTACGGCGAGCGCGTCGGGATCCAGCTCGTCGTCCGGGTCGGAGAACGTGACCCATTCCCCGGTCGCCGCCGCGAGGCCGAGGTTGCGCGCCGCTGCCGCGCCCGCGTTGGGCTGTGAGAGCACCTGCACCCGTGCGCGACTCCGCGCCGCCCATGCCTCCAGGATCTCACGGGTGGCGTCGGTCGAACCGTCATCGACGGCAATGACCTCGATCGCCTCGAGCCCGATCGTCTGGCGCTCGATCGAGTCGATGAACTCCAGCAGGTGCTGAGCGACGTCACAGGCGGCGCTGACGATCGAGAACCGAGGGCGGTTCGACAAGGATGAGGACTCCTGGGCGGCGACCCGACGGGGATGGGCGGCTTGCCGGATCGATCGCGGCTGCGCCCCACGCAGCATGATATCGGCGTTCCCCGGGCGGGCGCCCTTGAAGTTGGGACAAGCCTTCAGCCCGCTTCGCGCGCGACCTCGGCCGGCCGCCCGAGAGCCTCGATCGCGGCAACGACCCGCTCGCAGGCGCGACCATCCCGGAAGGGAAACGTCAGGTCAATTCGCGCCTGGTACCGGGGCGACGGGTGAGCGCCGCCCTCGAGCGCCTCGACGATGGCCGCCACCACTTCGTCGTGGCCGATCGCGACGGGACCGAAGCCGTCGCGCCCCGCGTCGAAGTAGCCGTGACGCCCAATGTGCCCTCCGGCCATCACCCGCTCCCGATCGAACTGGTAGTACACGACCGGACGGTCCAGGGCGGCGATGTCGAACGCGACCGAGGAGTCGTCCGTCACGAGCAGGGCGCAGCGGGCGTACAGGCGTTGCAGGTCGGTCCCCACGTGGGTGATCACCGTCACGTTTGGTGGGACCGCCAGCCCACGGAGGATCGGCTCCATCGCGGGGTGCGGAAGGAAGCCGACGTGCAGCCCTCGTGCTGCCGCAGCGGCGCCGATCTCGGGAGCACCCAGCAACCGCACCCACGCCTGGAGCCAGTCCGACTGCCAGGCGCCGTCGAGCAGTGTCCGTCGCCGGCCACCGGCGGCGCCCTGAACAAGGAGCCAGGCGCGCCACGTCGGCGCAACGAGCACGAGGTCACGTTCCGCCTCCGGCACGGCCCGTCCGACCTCGAGCAGCCGATCGAACCGGGGCATGCCCGTGAGGCGGGCCTCCTTCGCCGTCAGCCGATAGCCGGTCCTGTCGGCGACGATCGACGCGAGCTCCGGCTCGGTGCTGACCGCCAGCAGGTCGATTCCGGCCTCGTTCATCTGCCGGGAAAGGTCGTCCTTGATGACGCCGTGCCCGAGGTCGCCAAACCGCCAGCCGGGCGTCGTGACCACGCCGCGGAGGGCGGGCGGCGAGGTGATCGCCGGGCCGGCGTGGGACGCCAGGAGCCAAGCACAACGCAGCATGAGGACCTTCCATCGGAACGATCCATGCGCGACGACGCGCGCCCCGCCGCTCCGTCGCAGGCGTTTCCAGTCCGGCGCGCCGCGGCGGACCACGAACCACGCGTTGACATCGGGGCGGCGGCGCCGGAGGTACTCGAACAGGCGTTCGCCGTTGTCGCCCGCTTCGCGGACACCGTCCATCAGCACCCACGCGTCCCGGTACCGGGTACCGAGCGGCGAACGCGCGGCGAGGCGCGCCGAGGCGTTCACGGCCGCCCGCCTGGCCGACGCCATCGTCGCCCGGGCGCGAGACCACGTGCCGGTTCCCGCGCCGGCGACTGCGGCGCCAAAGGAGGCGACCGATGGGCCGGTGACCCCGGCCTCGCCCGCAGCCTCGACGATGGGCAGCCCGTCTCCGCCGACGGCCGCCTCGAGCGTCCCGCCGGTGGGGAGCCACAGCAGTCGCTCATCCAGGACCGGCCGCCCGAAGAATGTGATCGTCCGTGTCTTGGACCAAGCGGGCATCACTCGCCGGCCATCGAGCGTGAACGTCTCCGCCGGCGCTGGCCCGCGGAGATGGTAGCTGAGCCGCTGCAGCCCCATCACGGTGTCGATCCGGTCACGGCGGAGCGAGGGAGCGTGCCAGGTCTCGTCGCGGAAGCCGTGAACCAGCACGTCCTCGAACGCGGGCCGGAAGGGCCGGAGGTCGAACGCATGGACCAGGGCCGGGTCCAGCGCTCGCGCGACGGTCGCGAACCGCTCGTGGAACGACGACTGCCATGTCGGCCGGAAGAACGGCCCGGGAGCCTGGGCGGGCGTCCTCGGCAAGGTAGTACGACAGCTCGTAGATCAGCACGTTTTGCAGCCAAGCGGGCACCTCGCCCTGCGCGGCCTTCGCACGCTCGATGAGATCGAGGTAGCCGTGCTCAAGCACAGCACTGAACCGCCCGGGGTCACCCCAGGCACGCTGCACCGCCGAGTCCAGCGTGCGGCGGATCCGATAGAGGTACTGGGCGTCGCGCAGCAGGCCGACCTGGGGTGGCTCGAGGCCGAGCACGAAGCGCGCCGAGAAGTGGCTGTCTTCGAATGTGGGCCGGATACGCCTGTCGAACTCGACCCCACCGGCACGGACCCGGTCGAGGCGGAACAGGCAATTGGTCGACTTGCCGATGAATGCCCCGGGCTCGAGGGAGAGGTCGGCGACCCGATCGCCGGACCGGAACTGGGCCTTTCTCGGGTGGTGGTCACGAAGGCCGCCTCGGACCTCGTCGAGCGTCAGGATCCTGCTCGCCATCGCCTCGATGTCCGGATGCGCCGTGGCGAACGCGTCCGCGACCTCGAGGAAGCGCTCGTCGAGCATGTCGTCCGGGTCGGTGAACGTGACCCACTCGCCGGTGGCGCGCGAGAGGCCCAGGTTTCGTGCTGCGCTGATGCCGGCGTTCGCCTGCGACAGGACGGTGACGAGGTCCGGCCGCCGGCGCCGCCAACCCTCAAGGATCGCGCCCGAGTCGTCGGTGGAGCCGTCGTCGACGGCGATCACCTCGACGCCGTCGAGCCCGAAGGTCTGGCGCTCGATCGACCCGATGTAGTCGGGCAGGTAGGCGGCGACGTTGTAGACCGCCGAGACGATCGAGAACCTGCGGCGTCCCACCCGGCGGATGATATCGGCGGGTGACGTCACCCCGGGGCCCGCAACCGTCGTTCGGGTCGATCAGCGCGTGCGCGGGAAGCCGAGGTCGACCGAGGAGGTGCCCGGATCGGGCCAGCGCGACGTGACGACCTTGGAGCGCGTGTAGAACTGCATGCCCTCGGGCCCGTACATGTGCAGGTCGCCGAACAGCGACGACTTCCAGCCGCCGAAGCTGTAGTAGGCGACCGGCACCGGGACCGGGACGTTGATGCCGACCATGCCCACGTTGACGTCGAACTGGAACTGGCGGGCCGCCCCGCCGTCGCGGGTGAAGATCGCCGTGCCGTTGCCGTACGGGTTGTCGTTGATGAGCTGCAGGGCCTCCTCGTAGGTCCCGACGCGAATGACCGTCAGGACCGGCCCGAAGATCTCGTCGCGGTAGGCGTCCATCCCGGGCTTGACGTTGTCGATCAGGGAACACCCGAGGAAGAAGCCGCCGCCGCCGTACAGCGGGTGCTCGCGGCCGTCGGCGACGAGCGTCGCGCCCTGCTCGGCCGCGCTGTCGAGGTACGAGGCGACCTTGTCGCGGTGCTGCTGGGTGACGAGCGGCCCCATCTCGGCGCCCGGGTCCGTGCCGGGGCCGACCTGGATCTTCGGCAGGCGCTGCGCGATCGCCTCGACCAGCGGGTCCGCCACGTCCCCGACCGCGACCACGGTCGCGATCGCCATGCACCGCTCCCCCGACGAGCCGTACCCCGCGGACACGGCCGCGTCGGCCGCCATGTCGACGTCGGCGTCGGGCAGGACGAGCATGTGGTTCTTCGCGCCGCCCAGCGCCTGGACGCGCTTGCCGTTGCGCGTGCCGGTCTCGTAGATGTACCGCGCGATCGGGGTCGAGCCGACGAACGACACCGCGGCGACGTCCGGGTGGTCGAGGATCCGGTCGACCGCGACCTTGTCGCCCTGGACGACGTTGAACACGCCTTCCGGCACGCCGGCCTCGCGCATGAGCTCCGCCATGAACAGCGAGGCCGAGGGGTCCTTCTCGGACGGCTTGAGGATGAACGTGTTGCCGCACGCGATGGCGTTGCCGAACATCCACATCGGCACCATCGCCGGGAAGTTGAACGGCGTGATGCCCGCGACGACGCCCAGCGGCTGGCGGATCTGGTAGACGTCCACGCCGGTCGAGGCCTGCTCGCTGAAGCCGCCCTTGAGCAGGTGCGGCACGCCGCACGCGAACTCGAGGTTCTCGAGGCCGCGCGCGATCTCGCCCAGCGCGTCGGACGGGACCTTGCCGTGCTCGGCGGTCAGCAACGCGGCCAGGTCGCGGCGGTGCGTGTCGACGAGGTTCCGGATCTTGAACAGGATCTCGGTGCGCTTCGAGAGCGACGTGGCGCGCCAGGCCGGGAACGCCGCCTTCGCCGCGGCCACGGCGGCATCCATCTCCTCGACCGAGGCGAAGTCCACCCACTTGGCCTGCGTGCCCGTGGCGGGGTCGAAGACCGGGCCGCGACGGCCCGACGTGCCGGCGACCTGGTGACCGCCGATCCAGTGGCCGACGGACGGCAGGGTGGCGGACGCGGTGTCCGCGGGCTCGGCGAGCTGGGTCATCGGAGGCCTCCGGGGCGGCATCGAGGTCGGTGTCAGGCCGCCACTCTAGCGCCCCGGCCGGGTGCGGGCGAGTGGCGGCGCTCCGGCCATCGCGAGATCAGAACCGGGGTCGAGACTCCGGGTCGGGCCACTGGCCGGCCGCATCGGGCGCGGCATCCGCGGCGACGGCGTCCTCCGGCGGCGGCTCCGGGCGCCGCCGCGTCGCGAGCACGTTCACCAGCAGCAGCACCAGCATCCCGGCCGCGACGCCGATCGCGAGGACCTGGCCCATGTTGAGCCGCCCGATGACGGCCGGGTCTCGCCAGGTCGACGCGACGATGGCCCGCCCGACGGCCCACAGGGCGATGCCCGCGAGGAACGCGCCGCCCGCCCGGCGACCGAACCCGCCGAGCGTCAGCATCGTGAGCACGACGAGCAGCACGACGACCGTCGAGAACGCCTCGTAGGCCTGGGCCGGGTGCGACGGCAGCGCCGGCGCGAGCGAGCCCCACGGCCCCGGCCCGAGGTACGCCGTCGCGAGGTTGCCGTCCCACGGCACGCCCTGGCCGTCGCCGCCCAGCACCATCGCCGCCTTGCCCGCCGCGAGCGCGAGCAGGACCGGGACGGCGAGCGCGTGGAGCCAGCGGCCGACCGGCGCCCCGAGCAGGGCCGCGACGAACGCGCCCGTGAGCGTGCCGCCGACGACGGCCATCGACAGCTCGAGGCCGCCCTGCGAGATGTCGAAGATCGCGCCCGGATGGGTCGAGTAGTAGTCGTAGTGGAGCAGCCAGTAGCCGAGACGGCCGCCCGCGACCGCGCCAGGGATCGCGGCGACCGCGATGAACAGGAGATCGTCGGCGCGCAGGTGGTTGGGCCCGTCGCCATCGGGCCGCTCGGCGTCGGCGGGCCGGCGCGGGTCGATCGACGTCCCGCGCGCGATCCCCGCCGCGATCAGCAGCCCGAGGAACACGGTCACGGCGAGCGCGATGGTCTCGAGCCTGACGCTCCACGGCCCGACCTGCGTGATCGGCGAGAACGTGAACTCGATGACGGCGGTGATCGACGAGGGCGGCAGCACGACGCGCGCAGTCTACCGGCGCGGACGCGTGCGACACTGGGGCCATGGGAACCGGGCGCCACCCTCGACGCGTCTGTGGGGCATGGTGAACCAGCCTCGCGCCGCACATCGCCGCTCCGTTGGATCGATGGCACTCGTCGCCACCCTGTTCGTCGCCGCGTGCACGACCGGTGGCGCGGGCTCGTCGCCAACCAGCGCGCCGTCGCCCAGCCCCAGGGCCTCGAGCCTCCAGGTGCCCATCCCCTCCCCGAGCGGCCCGGTCGCGTCCGGGGCCGTTCCCGACGCCGTCGTCAACGCCGCGATCGCCGATGCCGCCAAGGTCACCGGCGCCGACCCCGCGGCGATCACCGTGGTGTCGGCCGAGCCGAAGACGTGGAACGACGGGTCGCTCGGCTGTCCCCAGCCCGGCCAGCTGTACACGCAGGCGCTCGTCCCGGGCTACCAGGTCATCCTCGACGCGAACGGCAAGAAGATGGACTACCGCGCCACCGCGTCGGGCGACGTGAAGCTGTGCGAGAACCCGAAGGCCGGCGGCTGAGACCCGGCGCACCTCCGCGATGAATCACGAGACCCCGGCCGGTGGCCGGGGTCTCGGTGCGTGTCGGGATGGATGGCGGGCGAGCCCGCCCTGACGTCAGGGCCGGATCACCTGCGCCTGCGCGCCGCCGTTGGCGTCGTCGAGGCTGACGACGAGCCAGCCGCGGACGTCGCCGGCGTGGAGCGCGGCCTTGCTGGCCCACGCCGGGATGGTCGCGTGACCGTGGCTCGCGACCGGGACGAAGTCGCCGGTCGACTGGGCGGGGTTGAACACGTCGAACGGCCGCGAGACGGCCGTCTCATCCGGGATGCCGGTTTCGTAGTCGAACGCGGCAACCCAGTAGGTGAACGAGCCGGCGTCGGCGGTCAGGCCGAGGTCGCTCGCGAGCGCCGGGAGGATGAGCGTCGAGCCGTTGAGCGGCGCGTCGGCCAGCCAGGCGTCCACGATGTCGTTCGTCTTGGCGTCGATGACGACGCTGAGGTACAGCCCGTCGATGACGCCGGCGAAGAGCAGTCCGTCGTCGATGCCGACGACGAAGTAGTTGGGATCGCCGTCGCCGTCCGTATCGACCGCGACGTCGACCTCGTTGGGGGCCTCCGTCGAGAACCGGTCGTAGCTGTTGATCGCGAACTGGAGCCCGCGATCGGACGGGTCGTCGTTGCCGGTGAGGACCGACGCCGGGAGCGACTGCACGCCGATCGCACGGACGTCCGTGCCGTTACCGCCGTCGCCGCGCGGGTCGATCCGGCCCAGCGCGTAGGTGTCGGCGGCGCCGTCATGGACGCCGTGGTTGGCGACCTTGAGCTTGGCGTTCAGGTTCGGGCCCGGCTTGTTCGGCTTGCGCACGTACGTCGTCTCGACGTCCGAGAGCCCGCGCGGGACGAGCAGGTAGGCGACGCGGAGCGGGTAGAGGCCCGGACCGGTCGACGCCGGGGTCGCCGTGATGGCCCCCGACATGCTGGTCAGCTCGCCGAACGCGCCGGTCAGGAACTGGTCGGCGGACGGCAGCGCGGCGATGGCCGCGCGGGACAGGGACGCGGTGACCTTGACCTCGCGGGTGTCGTGGGCGCCGACGTTGACGCTGGACGGCGAGAACGAGACGAGCGAGCTGCTCGCGCTCAGGTTGTAGCGCACCGCGTGCGAGCTCGTGTTCCAGATCTTGATGGTCTTGGTCTCACGGTAGGCGCCGTCGGACGGCGCGTAGCCGAACGAGAGGCTCGCCGTGCCCTGGCTCGTGGTGACGAGCCCGGTGGTTGCCACCGCTCGGTTGACCTGGGCGACGCCCGAGCCGGCGAGCAGCGGGTCGTAGTCGATGATCTTGGCGGTGGACGCGTCGGCCGTGTTCACGATCGCGGCCTTCACCTTGAGCGGCGACCAGCCCGGATGGGCCGACAGCACCAGCGCCGCCATGCCCGAGGTCATCGGGGTGGCCATCGAGGTGCCGGAGTACATCGCACCGTCCCAGCCCGTGCCGACGAGCGTGGAGAAGACGTTGACGCCGGGGGCGGCCACGTCGGGCTTGAGCCAGTTGTCGCCGTAGCGCGGACCGGCGGAGCTGAAGTCCGCGATCTGCTGGTAGGTCGGGTTCGCCACGCTGGGCGCCGGAGCGAGCGTGACCGCCGCGCCCTCGTTGGCCAGCAGGATCGGCTGTGCCGTCTTGTCGACCCCGATCATCGGGATCGTGAAGTACTGGGGATCGGACCCGATGAAGGTCGGCAGGTCGCCGGGCGCGGTGTCGTCCCGGTTGATCATGATGATCCCGGTGGCACCGGCGGCCTGGGCCGCGGCGCCCTTCTCGACGAACGCGCAGACGCCGCGCTTGATCGCGACGATCTTGCCCGCGGTCCCGGCGTCGTAGTCCGCGGCCGTGCAGCCGAGGCTCACGCCGCCGGCCCCGTCGCTGACCACGTGGAGGGTCCCGCTGACCGGCAGCGCCGTGGAGGCGCTCTGGTTGTTGCCCGGGATGTTCGTGCCGCCCGGAAGCTGCACGGTCGCCATCGGGATGGTCGGGAAGGCGTCCAGCGCCGCGACGCTGATCGCCTTGGTCGCGGTCGCGGGACCGCCGGCGATGAACGGGACGTGGTTGGCGTTGCCGTCAGCCGCGACGACGACGACGCCCATGGACACCAGGTTGTTGATCGCGATGGCGTCCGGATCGTCCGCCTGGCCGAAGTCGCCACCGAGCGACAGGTTCACGACGTCGATGCCGTCGCGATTGCGGACGTTGTACGCGGCGACCCACTCGAGCGCCGAGATGACGATGTCGGTCGACGTCGACGGCTCCTGCGAGCAACCGAAGACCTTGAGGGCGATCAGCTTGGCCAGCGGCGCGACGCCCGGGCCGATGACGAACTTGGAAGGGTCGGTATAGATCGACGGGTCGTAGGGCCCGCCGTACGTGGTGTGATTCGCCAGCACGCCCTCGCCGGCGGCGGTGCCGGAGACGTGCGAGCCATGGCCGATGCCGCAGTCGAGCGGATCGGGATCCGGCGTCGGGACGTCGGTGGCCGGGTCGTCGTAGTTGTTGCCGACGAAGTCGTAGCCCGCGATGACCTTCGAGGTCGGGAACGAGCCGGGCTCGATGATCGCCGGGTTGTTGCTGTCGTAGGCCGCCGTGGTGCCGGCGCCGCCGAAGTTCGCGTGCGTGTAGTCGATGCCGGAGTCGATGACGGCGATCGTCTGGCCGGCGCCCGTCGCGCCGTTGGTCTGCCAGGCCGTCGGGGCACCGACGTAGGGGACCGCGTTGATGTTGGCGGGCTTCAGGATCTTGATCGGATGGATCGCGACGACGCCTGGCATCGCGGCGAGCTTGGTCAGCCGCGCCGTCGTCGTCTGGACCTTGATCCCGTTGTAGGCGTACTGGTAGCGGGCCAGGACGTGCCCGCCGAGCGCCTTGATCCGCCCGTCAAGCTTGCCCTGGTTCGAGCGCAGCAGCTGCGCACGGGCCTGCTGCTGCGTGGCCGTCAGGCCCGGCGCCACGGCCGGGGCCGGGGCCAGCTCGACGACGACGGTGACCTTCCGGTTCGTGTCGGCCAGCATCGGCCGGAACGACGGGTCGATCTTGCTCAGATCGCCCTTCGGTTGGCCGAAGTGGCGCGTTGGGCCGCCGGCCAGCGCGCCGGGCACGACGCCCAGCAGCAGGACCACGACGGCGAGGGCGCTGACGAGTCGCTTCATGCGCTCCCTTTCCTCCCAGGTCGCGCACCGTCGCCCACGGACGGTCGCGCGACGGCCCCCGAGCCCCGCGGCGAACCTGCCCCGGAGCGGCGGCTTCGACCGATAGCCGCCGGAGGGCTCGGTCAGCCCGATGGATCACACGATCCCGCTCGATCGCGGGGTCGGCTCCGGCGGTGCGTCCGGGACGGTCCCGCGGACCGGCCCTATGACGTGAACGTACTACCCGGATCGTCCGGGGGTCAACGGGAATCCGCGCGTTGCAATGTCGCCGGTGGTGCCACGCGGCAACCGCGTTCGGCCGCGTCAGGCCGGCAGCTTGTCGACCAGCTCGCGGACGGCCGCCGTCGAGGCGTCGAACGCGACCCGCTCGTCGGGCGTGAGCGTGATCTCGAAGACCCGCTCGAGGCCGTCCCGGCCGAGGACCACCGGCACCCCGACGAACAGCCCGTCCACGCCGAACTCGCCCTTGAGCTGCACGGCGCACGGCAGCACGCGCTTCCGGTCGCGCAGGATCGCGTCCACCATCTCGAACGTCGACGCCGCAGGCGCGTAGAACGCCGAGCCCGTCTTCAGGAGCGCCACGACCTCGGCGCCGCCGTTCGCGGTCCGCTGCTCGAGGGCCGTGACGCGGTCGGCGGGCAGCAGCTCGGTGATCGGCACGCCCGCGACGGTCGAGTATCGGGAGAGCGGCACCATCGTGTCGCCGTGGCCGCCCAGCACGAACGCGTGGACGTCCTCGACGGAGACGCCCATCTCCTGCGCGATGAAGGTCCGGAAGCGCGCCGAGTCGAGCACGCCGGCCATCCCCAGCACGCGCTCGCGCGGGAAGCCCGAGGCGCGCATCGCGACGTGGCACATCGCGTCGAGCGGGTTGGTGACGACGATCAGGATCGCGTCCGGCGACACGGCGGCGGCCTGCCCGACGACGCTCGCGACGATCCCGGCGTTCTTGGCCAGCAGGTCGTCGCGGCTCATGCCCGGCTGCCGGGCGAGCCCCGACGTGACCACGATGATGTCGGAGCCGGCGGTGTCCGCGTAGTCGTTGGTGCCGACGATGCGCGCGTCGTGCCCGACGACGGGCGCCGCCTCGGCGAGATCGAGGCCCTTGCCCTGGGGCAGCCCCTCGACGATGTCGACGAGCACGACGTCCGCGAGGCCCGCCTCGGCGATCCGCTGCGCGGTGGTGGCGCCGACGTTGCCGGCGCCGATGACGGTGACCTTGTTGCGAGCCATGGGGCGCGGACCCTCCAGGAAGCTGCCGGGGACGTGGTTCGATTGTGCCCGGGATGTCGAGGCCGGTGCGGGCCGGCCGGTCAGCCCTCGCCCGGCGCGGAGACGGCGATGTCGCCGTGGGCCTCGTGGACCTCGATCGGTCCGGCGGCCCGGACCGCCTCGCCCACCCCGTCGGCGTAGCGGGCGAAGTTCTCGTGGAACATCGTCGCGAGCTTGCGGGCCGCGGCGTCGTAGGCCTCGGGGTCGGCCCAGGTGGTGCGCGGGACGAGGACCTCGTCGGGGACGCCCGGGACGCGGACCGGCACGGCGACCCGGAAGATCGGGTCCTCGACGGTCTCGACCTCGGCGAGCTCGCCGCCGATGGCCGCGCGGACCATGTTCCGGGTGTGGACGATGTTCATCCGCTCGCCGGTGCCGTACGGCCCGCCGGTCCAGCCGGTGTTCACCAGCCACACCGGGACGTCGAACCGCTCGAGGCGCTCGACCAGCATCGCCGCGTACTCGCCCGGGTGGCGCGGCAGGAACGGGGCGCCGAAGCCCGCCGAGAAGGTCGCGGTGGGCTCCTTGACCCCGATCTCGGTGCCCGCGAGCTTGGCCGTGTAGCCGCTGATGAAGTGGTACGCCGCCTGCTCCCGGGTCAGCCGGCTGATCGGCGGCAGCACCCCGAACGCGTCGGCGGTCAGGAACACGATGTTGCGCGGCCCGCCGGCGACCCCGGTCTCGTCGGCGTTGCCGATGAACTCGAGCGGGTACGCGGCGCGGGTGTTCTCGGTCAGCCGCTCGGAGTCGAGGTCGAGCTCGCGCGTGAGGGGGTCGATGTCGACGTTCTCGAGGATCGTCCCGAAGCGCTTCGTGGTCGCGAAGATGTCGGGCTCGTACATGGGCGAGAGGCGGATGGTCTTGGCGTAGCAGCCGCCCTCGAAGTTGAACGTGTAGCCCTCGCCCCAGCCGTGCTCGTCGTCGCCGATCAGGCTGCGCAGCGGGTCGGCGGACAGCGTCGTCTTGCCGGTGCCCGACAGGCCGAAGAAGATGCACGCGTCGCCCGCCTCGCCGACGTTGATCGAGGAGTGCATCGGCAGCACGCCCTCGTCGGGCATCAGGTAGTTCATCACCGTGAACGCGGACTTCTTGATCTCGCCCGCGTAGCGGGTGCCGACGACGATGATCTCCATCCGCTTCGAGGTGGACCAGGATCGCGGTCCCGGTGCGGGTGCCCTCGGTGGACGGGTCGGCCTCGAAGCTGGGCACGTCGATGATCGTGAAGTTGGGCGCGAACGCCGCGAGCTCGGCGCGCGGCGGCCGGCGGAACAGGTTGCGCGCGAAGATGCTGGCCCACGCGGTCTCGGTGTACACGCGCAGGCTCCGGCGATGGGTCGGATGGGCGCCGATGTACAGGTCCTGGGCGTACAGCTCGCGGTCCGCGAGGTACGCCATCAGGCGGGCGCGGAGCCGGTCGTAGTGGGCCTCGCTGATGGGCTGGTTGACCTCGCCCCACCAGACCTTGGCCTCGCTCGACGGCTCGCGCACGATGAACTTGTCGCGCGGCGAGCGCCCGGTGTGGGGGGCCGTCTCGACGACCATCGGGCCGTCGGCGGCGATCGCGCCCTCGCCGGCCGCGATGGCGCGCTCGTAGAGCTCGGCGACGGAAAGGTTCGTCAGGACGCTGCCGCCGAGCCTCGGCGTTGGGGCGGGCCTCGTCATCGTCACGATCGGTGTCCTCGACTGCGACCACGGGCGACGCGCGCCCGCAGCGACACGGTGACCGGCCGCGCGTGACGGGCGCTATGCCCGGGAGTCGGCTTCCACAGTCAAGGTTGCGATTCGGTTTCGGCGATTGTAGCCGTCCATCCGTCAGGCGGCCAGCGGCCGAAGGTCACGGTTCCGTTGCATGCGGCGGACATCCGACCGACAGCTCGTGGACCTGCCAGCATTGGCCGCGTGCCGGGGCGAGCGTCCAGCCAGGCGTACATCGGTCGTCGAGCGCAGCTCGACGCGCTGCGGCAGGCCCTTGCCGACGTCGGCCAGCAGCACGGTCACGTCGTGCTCGTGGGCGGCGAAGCGGGCATCGGCAAGACCCGCCTGCTCGACGAGTTCGCCGCAGTCGGCGCGCTGCGAGTCGCCGGCGGTGCGACCGGTCCGCTTCATCCGGGGAACGTGCTCCGAGCTGGCAGCAGGCTCCCTCCCATACCTGCCGATCCTCGACCTGGTCGACGGCCTCGCCAGCCTGGGCGGCGACGCGACGGCGGCTCGCGCGGGATCCGGGCCGACCTCGCGGGCAGCGGCAATGACCCGAGCGATGCCCGACACACGGTCCAGCACGTTCCTTGCGTTCCGGGAGGCGGTCGTCGCAGGCGCGGCCGACGGCGATCTCGTGCTCGATCGTTGACGACCTGCACTGGGCGGACCGATCGACGCTGGAGCTGCTCACGTTCGTTGCGCCGCGTCTCGGCGACGCCCGGGTCCTCCTGGTCGGCGCGTACCGGACGGACGAGCTCCATCGCCGCCATCCGCTGCGGCCGGTTCTCGTGGAGCTCGAGCACGCCGGCAGCCTCGCCCACCTCCGGCTCGAGCCCCTCGTCCCGGAGGATGTCGCGCGACAGCTCGAGGCGATCACCGGTGCCGCGGGTCGCCACCCGAGAGCCTTGCGCGGATCGTGGAGCTGGCGGACGGGAACCCGTTCTATGTCGAGGAGCTGGCGGCGCTGGAGCCTGGCTCGGCTCGCGCTCCCGCCGTCGCTCCGGGACCTCCTGGCGGCCCGCCTGGCGCGACTCCCGGACGCGACGCTGGAGGTCCTCGGCGGCGCCGCTGTGATCGGCCGGGACGTGGACCCGGCGCTCCTCGAGTCGATCGTCGCGGTCCGCGCAAGGCGTCACCACCGCGGCCCTGGCGGACGCCGTGCAGCAGCATGTGTTGGAGCCGACGCCCGACGGGCGGCGGTACCGCTTCCGCCATGCGCTGCTCGCGGAGGCGGTTCGCGACGACCTGCTCCCGGCCGAGCGGATCGGCCTGCACCGCCGTCTGGCGGAGACCCTGCGCGGCGCGGCCTGAGCTCGGGGCCGAGTCGCCGTGCGGGGGCCGCCGCCGAGCTCGCACACCACTGGGCCGAGGCTGGTGATGCGAGCCACGCGCTGCCGGCCTTGATCGAGGCAGGTCGTTCCGCGAGCGCCGCGCATGCATGGCAGGAGTCCGCGAGCGCCTACGAGCGGGCGCTGTCCCTGTCCGCCGCGGGTACCCCGGGTCTGGAGCCATTTGAACGCGCCGAGCTCGGGATGCGGGCGGCGATGATGGCCAACTTCGGCGGCGATCCGCGGCGCGCCTACGAGCTGGCCGTCGCAGCGATCGCGGAAGACGACGGCTCGGACGCCGTCCGGTCCGCGATGCGCTGGGCGGAGTACGCCGGCATGGCCAACGACGCGGGCGAGTTCGAGGAGGAGCGACGCGCCTCCGATCGAGCGTACACGCTCATGCCGAGTGAGCCGACGTCAGTCGATCTGGCGCACATCCTGGCCGGCCATGTCGCCAGCCAGATGCTTCATGGGGCGTACCGCGCCGCGATCGCCGAAGCCGACGAGGCCATGCGCATGTGCCGTCTCGTTGGCGAACGGGACGGCGAGCTGGAGACGCATCGCCACCCGCGCGCTGGCCTTCGCCTCGCTCGGGACACGTGGAATCCGCACGCTCGGCCGCGGCATCACTCGCGGCGGCCATCCCGGCACAGGACCGCTCGGCGACCTGGCATCTGGGCTCAGCGGTCACGAACACGCTGGCTGCGCTGATCTACGCAGGAGAATTCCAGGCCGCCGTCGCCCACACCGAGCTGGTCTCGCGGTACATCACGGACTATGGCACCGAGCAGGCGTGGCGGCCGTGGCTGGACTCGGACACCGCGAACGCTTCATTCCACCTTGGGCGATGGCCCGAGGCGGCGGCCCTCCTGGATCGCCTCGGCGCGTCCGAGCCGGTCGGATTCCTCGCCTGGGGCCACGCGACGGTCAGCCTCTTGCTGAACGCCGCACGCGGGCGACCGCCGGGTGCGGACGCGAATGTCGACGAGCCCGAGGACTGGTCTGATCCCGGCATGCAGGGCGATCAATGGGGCGCCCTCGCTCGTGCCGCCCTGTGGGGCGGCGATATCGCCGACGCCGTCCGCCTGGCGGATCGGGCCGTCGACGCGGTGGCGGATACGGAGAACATCTCCGTCCTGGCCGGCACGGTGTGGGTCGCGACCCGTGCGTGGGCGGACGCTTCGGAGGCAGCACGGGCAAGTCGTCGGGCCGACGAGCTCGCCGCGGCGCTCCGGCGCGTGGATGAGCTCGCTGCCATCGCTGCTGCCATCGGCGACGGGTCGTATCTCGACGGTGCGTCGGCGACGCCGTGGATGCGGATCCAGCTTGCCGAGGCCAACGCCGAACGACTCCGCGCACACGGCCGATCCGACCCGACGATGTGGCATCGCCTGGCGGAGGCGCATGACGAGCATGGGACGCGCCCATTCGCCGCGTACGCGCGCTATCGCGAGGCCGAGGCGGCCCAGGCTGTCGGCGACCGCGACACCGCCACGTCGGCTCTGATCGCGGCAGCGGTCGCAGCCGCGGATCTGGGCGCCGCGCCGCTGACGGCGATGATCGACGGCCTGGCTCGTCGCGCCCGCCTGTCCATTGATTCCCCGCCGGCCGCCGCCCCGGCGACGCCCATCCGCGACCCGTGGGGCCTGTCCGCCCGGGAGCGCGAGGTCCTGGCGCTGGTCGCCGACGGGCGCACGAACCGCGAGATCGGCGAGGCGCTGTTCATCAGCACCAAGACCGCGTCGGTCCACGTGACGCACATCCTCGACAAGCTCGGCGTCTCAAGCCGGACCGAGGCGGCGTTGCTCGCGGCTCGTGCCGGGGTCAGCGGGCCGGGCGGCACCGCCGAGGCGTAGGGCGCGCCCTAGCCCGCCGACCCCTTCCCGGCCGCCGACGGCATCGCCACGTGCTTCCGGCGCATCCAGGACGGGCGCCTTGCCCGGCTCCCGGGCGGGCAGGAGGAGGGCGGCGACGGCTGCGGCCAGGCTGAACGCGATGGTCCACCAGAAGGCCGCGTCGAGGCCCGCCTCGGGATGCGCGTCGGTCGTTGCCGTCGTGAGGACGACCGCGACGAAGGCGATGCCGAACGCGCCGCCGAGCTGTTGGACGATGCGGGTGATGGCCGAGGCGTGGGGCATCTGATCCCGGCGGATGTCGACATAGGCGACGGTCAGGACCGGGATGACCACGGTGCCGAGGCCGAGCCCGCGGACGAACAGGACCGCGCCGAGGAGCCAGAGGCTGGTGTCGGCGCCGGAGAGGGCGAACGGAACGGTGGCCGCGGCGATGACGAGGAACCCGACGACGGTGACGACGCGGGGGCCGAACGCGTCGACCAGCCTCCCGGCGACGAACCGGGCGATCAGGGCGCCCACGCCCTGGGGGATGAGCAGGAGCGCGGCCTCCAGGGGGCCGTAGCCGCGGAGGGTCTGGAAGTAGAGCGGCAGCAGGAAGGTGCCCGCGAACAGCGCCGCACCGAGGAAGGTGAGCGTGATCGATGACGCCCGCACGGAGCGCACCGCGAGCAGCCGCACGTCGACGAGCGCGGATCCGCCGCGCCGGATCGCCCAGACCGCGAAGCCGGCCAGCAGGATCGCGCCGCCGATGACGGGGACGAGCACGTCGGGCCGGCTGAATCCCCCGTCGCCGTGCGTGTTCGACAGGCCATACAGCAGCCCGGCCAGCGCCGGCGCGAGCAGCACGGCGCCCACGACGTCGAGCCGCTGGCGAGGGGCGTCCCGGGATGGGCGGTCGTCGTTGATGAACAGGACCGCGAGGATCAGGCCGACGATGCCGACCGGAACGTTGATCAGGAACAGCCAGCGCCATGACAGCCAGCTGAGCACGAGCCCGCCGAGCACCGGACCGAGGATCGGTCCCAGTGCGGCCGGCATGCTGATGCTCGCCATCGTCCGCGTCCTCGACCTGGGATCGACGTGCTGCATGGCGAGCGTCTGCATCAGCGGGAGCATCGCGCCCGCGCCGATGCCCTGCAGGATCCGGAAGGCGATGAGCGATTCGGCGTTCCAGGCGCTGGCGCACAGGATCGAGCCGAGCAGGAACAGGCCCAGGGCGAACAGCCAGAGCCGCTTGCCGCCGAACCGGCCCTGCGCCCAGCTGACGAACGGGATCGTGATCGCGAGGGCAAGCAGGTAGCCCGTGCTCACCCACTGGATCGTCGAGACCGGGGCGCCGAGCTCCACGGTGAGCGTGTGCAGCCCGATCGCGACGATCGTCGTGTCGAGGATCGCCGTGATCCCGCCCACGATCAGGGCCGCCAGCAACCTGCCGGTCGACTGCGTCGATGGCGCCGCCTGCGCCTGTGTGCCTGTCCATGATCTGCTCCAATAGGGTACGGTCGCGTTTCTAATCCTAGCCCTGTACGATAAGGAACGCAAGCGGACCCAATGAGGTGACGGGCATGACGGCGACCAGGCGGCGCGGCACGGCGCTCGAAGACGCGATCCTCGACGCCGGCTGGGAGCAGCTGCTGGCCGAGGGATACGACGCGTTCACCTTCGAGGCCGTGGCCGACCGCGCGAAGACGGGCAAGGCCGTCCTCTACCGCCGGTGGCCGGACAAGGAATCGCTCCTGCTGGCCGTGCTCGCCAACCGGGGCTTCCTGGTCCCGGTCGACGTCCCCGACACGGGCTCGCTGCGCGAGGACGTGCTCACGCTGCTGCGGTCGGCCAACCGGGCCGGCGACGGTGCCGCCGGCCTGTTCAGCACGATCCTCGGCGCCTACTTCGGCGAGACCAGGACCACGCCCGCGCAGCTGCGCGCCCGGCTCCTCGGCGAGGGCTCCGTCGCCATGGCCCAGGTGATCCAGCAGGCCATCGCGCGCGGCGAGGTCGCGTCCGACCTACCGCCGCGGGTCGTGTCCCTCCCGGGCGACCTGCTCCGCCACGAGTTCATCATGAATCTCAGTCGCGTCCCGGAGGAGACCATCGTCGACATCGTGGACACGGTGTTCCTCCCGCTCGCCACGAACCCGCGAGGCGCGCCGGCCGGCTAGCGGCCGGAACCCCTGCCTCAGGCCCCGTCCAGCGCCTGCCGCAGGTCCTCGATCAGGTCGCCCGCGTCCTCGATCCCGACCGACAGCCGGACGAGCGCCGGGTCGACCGCGAGCGCCGACTCCGACACCGAAAGGTGCGTCATCGCGGCCGGCACCTCGATCAGCGACTCGACGCTGCCCAGCGACT
This sequence comes from uncultured Chloroflexia bacterium, assembly GCA_963774695.1. Taxonomy (GTDB): domain Bacteria; phylum Chloroflexota; class Limnocylindria; order Limnocylindrales; family CSP1-4; genus CAIXZV01. The sequence goes on from CAVZFY010000003.1 coordinate 466,892, forward strand.
CGCCGAGGGTGAACAGCCGGACCGACTCGCAGACCGCGACGGCCCGCTCGGCCGCCGTTCGACCGGCACCGGCCGCCGTCGGCGAGCGTGAACGACACCATGCCCCCGAACGCGGGCGTGTCGCCGAGGCGCATCTGGCGCGCGGCGGTCGCGTGCCCCGGATGGGCGTGGCGACCCTCGCCGAGCCCGGGATACCCGACCCAGGCGACGTCGTCGCGGGCGGCCAGGAACCCGGCGACGGCTGTCGCGTTGGCGCAGTGGCGCTCCATCCGCAGCGCGAGGGTCCGCAGGCCGCGCAGGATCAGGAAGCAGTCGAACGGCCCGGGCACGCCGCCCATCGCGTTCTGGAGGAACCGCAGCCGTTCGGCGACGGCGTCGCTCGACGTGACCGCGATCCCGAGGATCGCGTCCGAGTGCCCGCCGAGGTACTTGGTGGCCGAGTGGAACACGATGTCCGCGCCGAGCTCGAGCGGCCGCTGGAGCGCGGGCGAGGCGAAGGTGTTGTCGACGACGACGAGCGGCGGCGCCTGCCCCGCCTGGGCCGACCGATCGCGGACGGTCGCGGCCGCGGCGGCGATGTCGGTGACCTTGAGCAGCGGGTTCGACGGCGACTCGAACCACACGAGCCGCGTGCGGGCGGTCAGGCCCTCCCAGAGGGCGTCGTCGCCCGACGCGAGGTCGACGTAGCTCGCGGAACCGCCGCCCGCGGGGCCGTGCACGCGCTCGAGGTAGCGGTAGGTGCCGCCGTAGACGTCGTCGCCGACAAGGATCTCGTCGCCCGCGCCGGCGAGCTGGGCGATGGCCGCGGTCGTCGCCGACCCGCTCGCGAACGCGATCCCGTGGCGCCCGCCCTCGAGGTCCGCCACCGCACGCTCGAGGCGCTGGCGGGTGGGGTTCTGGCTGCGGGCGTACTCGTAGCCGCGGCGCGGCCGGCCGACGCCGTCCTGGGCGAAGGTCGAGGTCTGGTAGATCGGCGGCGAGACGGCGCCGGTCGTCTCGTCGGGCTCGGCGCCCGCGTGGACCGCGCGGGTCGCGAACGCGTCGCGGGCGTCGGAGGGCTCCTCGGGGTCGGGCATGGCCGCCATCGTATCGCCGCGAAATAAGGTAGGAGGGCCCGCGGGAATAAGGCATCGTCCGATGCCGGTCAAGGGTCCCGGCGACATCGTGTGGTCATCCCCGGCGCAGCCGGGTCGCCCGAGGACACGAACGATGCGCCAGACCACCGCCCCCAGCCCCATCGACGTCGCCCGCCAGCACACCGCCGGCGACCGCCGCGCGGCCGACGACGCGCGCCGCCTCGTTCTCGACGAGGAGCCGCAGCGGGCCGACGGCATCGAAGCCACGAGGATCCGCCGGCTGGCGCGCGTGCTCGCCGGACCGCTGCGTGGCGGCGCACCGGGCGCGACCCGGACGGCCTGAGCGAACCGCGGGCCTGGCGACCGCCGGCCCTAGCTGCGGCTGTGGGCCAGGAACTCCAGGAGGTCGAGCTTCGTCACGACGCCCGCTGGTCGGCCCGCCGCGATGACCAGGAGCGCCGCCGCGCCATCCGTGAGCAGCGCGAACGCCTCGTCGACCGTCGCGCCCACGTCGAGGGTCGGCAGCGGCCGGTCCATCACCTCGCCCACGGTCCTCGCGACCACCTCGGGGTTGCGGTACGCCCGGTCGAGGAGGCCCTTCTCGCTGACGGAGCCGACGATGCCCGCGAGGTCGCTCCCCTCGGGCCGTTCGGTGACCGGCAGCTGGCTGATGCCGTACCGCTGGAGCAGGTCGATGGCGGACCCGACCTGGTCGGTGGTCCGGGCGAGCACGACGTCGGGGATCGGCTCGCCGTGGTGCCGCTCCTCGAGCAGCTCGCCGACCCGCGCCGCGGCACCGGTCGTCGGCAGCAGGCTGTTCGCGCGCAGCCACTCGTCGTTGTAGAGCTTCGAGAGGTAGTTCCGGCCGCCGTCGGGCAGGATCACGACCAGGACCGCGGCCGCGGCCGTCTCCGGCTCCTCCCGCATGAGCCGGCCCGCCTCGTCGAGCGCGGCCAGCATCGCCGTCCCGCACGACTCCCCGGCCAGGATCCCCTCCTCGCGCGTGATCCGGCGCGCCATCGCGAACGCGTCCCGGTCCGACACGCGCACCCAGCGATCGATCACCGACGCGTCGTAGGTGCCCGGGAGGAAGTCCTCGCCGACGCCCTCGGTCAGGTACGGACGGGCCGTGTCACCCGAGAGGACGCTGCCCTCGGGGTCGGCCCCGATCACCCGCAGCGACGGGTTCTGCGCCTTGAGGTGGCGCGCGATCCCGGTCACGGTGCCGCCGGTGCCGACGGACGCCACGAGGTGCGTGACCCGGCCCTCGGTCTGCGCCCAGATCTCGGGCCCCGTGGTGCGCTCGTGGGCGTCGGGGTTGGCCTGGTTCCAGTACTGGTCGGGCTTGAACGCGCCGGGGATGTCGCGGGCCAGGCGCGCGGCGACGGAGTAGTAGCTCTCGGGCGACTCGGGCGCGACGTTGGTCGGGCACAGCACGACCTCGGCGCCGTACGCGCGCAGCAGGGCCTGCTTCTCGGCCGACTGCTTGTCGGCCATGACGAAGACGCAGCGATAGCCCTTGAGGGCGGCGGCGATGGCGAGGCCGTGCCCGGTGTTGCCGGACGTGGGCTCGATGATCGTGCCGCCGGGCCGCAGGAGGCCGGCGCGCTCGGCCGCCTCGATCATCGGCAGGCCGATCCGGTCCTTGACCGAGCCACCGGGGTTGAGCATCTCGAGCTTCGCGAGCAGGAGCGGCTGCCGGTCCGCCGGTCCGAGATCGCGGGTCAGGCGCGAGATGCGCACGAGGGGCGTGTCGCCCACGAGGTCCAGGATCGACTCGGCGTAGTGCATCGGCCGCGAGGATACCGCGCCGGGTCGGCCGCTCAGGCCGGGGTCGGCGTTCCCCCGGCCTCGTCCCGGTCCAGGCGGCCGGGTCGGAGCAGGAGCCAGGTCAGCCGCTGGCGGAGCCGGCGCGGGTGCCCGGGCGGGTCGATCGGTCGCCGGGTACAGGGCCTCGACCTCCGGTCCCAGCAGCGCCTCGAAGCGCTCGGTCAGCCGGCGGGCGAGCGCGAGCTCCTCGCGCGATCCCTCGGGTGGCAGCGTCCCGTCCCAGGCGTCGCCGAGCAGCTCGCGCGGGCTCGTCGGGGGCAGGATCCGCGAGGCCATGCGACGGCCGACGTACAGCTCCTCGGTGCCGGCGATCGCCAGCGGCACGATCGGGGCGCCGGTGCGCAGGGCGATCAGCCCGGCGCCGATCCGGAACGGCCCGATCCGGCCGGCCGGCCCGCTGACCGTCCCCTCGGGCATCTGGACGAACACGCCGCCGTTGCGGATGACCGCACGCGCCGCGTCGACGTGGCTCTCGACGCCGATCCCGCCGCGCCAGACCGGCAGCAGGCCCGCCGAGGCGATGGATCAGCGACTCGCGCCAGCGGGAGGTGAACGTCGATGGCCCGCTGCCGAGGAACCAGCATCGCGGCTGCTCCGGCAGCGCGTGCATGACGACGAACGGGTCCATCCAGCCCCGGTGAGCCGCGCCGATGAGCAGGTAGCCGCCGCGCGGCAGCCGCTCGCGGCCGGTGGCGTCGATGTGGAAGCGGAACACGCCGAACAGGACGAAGCGCGCGACCAGGCGCAGGAACCGGTACAGCAGCGATGCGCGGGCCTCGGGCTCGCGGCCCAGCCACGCGAGGCCCTCCTGCGCGCCGCCTCGCCGGGAACGGGCGATGGCCTCGGGCGAGAGCCGCGACCGCGGCGGGCGCCGGCGGACCGCCGCGTCAGGCGGGTTCGGCGTCCCGGCCGTCGCCGGTTCCGGAGTCGTCGCCGGCTCCGGGGTCGTCGCCGGCTGATTCGGCTCGGTCACCTGCATCGTCCTCGTCGGCGGCTCCGTCGGGCTCCTTGTCGCTGGCCTCGATCTCGTCGTCGGCCTGGTCGCGCTCGTCGTCCTCGATCACCGCTTCGTCGTCGTCGAGCAGCTCCTCGTCGTCGAGCAGCTCATCGTCGTCCAGCAGCTCCTCCGCCGGCGGCGGGGGCTCTCCCCACGGCTCCCAGACCGCGCCCGGCCGGTGGCGGATCACCAGCAGGAGGATCGAGCCGACGATCGCGATGCCCGAGACCAGCATCGCCGTCGGGATGCTGAAGAAGGTCCAGTTGTTGACCCGGAGGGTCTCGAGGACGAAGCGCACCACCGCGTACCAGATCAGGAAGATCAGGAACAGGTCGCCGGGGCGCATCCGGCTCCCGAACCGGCGCGCGATCCACAGCAGCGTGATGACCCCGATGACGCCGCTCAGCGACTCGTAGAGGAACAGCGGCTGGAAGCCCGTGGTCGCCTCGGGGTACTGGGAGCACGGGTACTCGACGACGCGATGGGCGCAGTCGATCGCGATGCCCCACGGCAGGTTCGTCGGCGGCCCGTAGAGCTCCTGGTTGAAGAAGTTGCCGACACGGCCGACGGCCTGCATCACGAACAGGCCGGGCGCGATGACGTCCGCCCACTTGGCGAACGACTGGTGCCAGCGACGGGTGATGTACCACGCGGCGATCGTGCCGGTGATGATCCCGCCGTAGACGCCGAGACCGGTGTACGGCGGCAGGACGATCTTGGACAGGTCGTCCTTGTACAGCTGCCACTGGTCGATGACGTGGTACAGCCGTCCGCCGATCAGCGCGGCGATGGCGACGATGATGATCCCGTTGTCGACGAGGCGTTCGTCGAGGCCCCGCCGGCGCGCCTCGCGCGTGATCACGAGGTAGGCGAGCGCGATCCCGACGGCGTAGCAGACGCCGTACCAGTACACCGGGACGGGTCCGAGGTGGAAGGCGATGGGATCGGGCGTGATCGCGATCAGCGCGAAGATCGGCAGGATCGCGCCGAGCGCGCTCGTGAAGGGCATGGCGCGCAGCGTACAGCCCGGGGACGGATGCGCGCGGGGTCGGCTATCCTCGGCCGCGATGCACGGTCATCCCACGCCCCCGCCGGACGGCCGCCGATGAGCGCCGAGTTCAACTGGTGGCTGCTGATCGTCGGCGTGGTGGCGGGTGCCGCCCTCACGTGGCTGGTCGTCGCGGACTCGACGCGGCGCGAGCGCGAGGTCGGCGAGCGCGAGCTGCCCGCCGAGGCGGCGTGGATCGCGCGTTCCGTCGGCCAGCCGGGCGTCGATGCCGACGCCGCCGAGGCGATCCTTCGCGCGCATCGGCGCTACCTGGGCTTCCCGCCGCCGGACGTGCTCGTCGACCCCGACCAGCTCGAGGCGATGGTCCAGGACGGTGGCGCGAGCGCGGCCGACCCGGACGCGATGCCCGCGGTCGCCGCGGGCGCGGCCGGATCCGGTCGCGATCGCCCCGGCCCCCGCGACCGCCGGCGACGAGCAGGCGCCGACCTCGCCGTAGCGCGGCGCCATCGACCCGATCGCCCGCTGAACGCCTGGCGTTCAGTGCAGCGCTTCCGGGGATCACCCTGCTCGCGCAGCGTTCCAATCGCCGGTCCGGAGTCCCGAACGGCGCGATCCTGATCGCCCACGCGTTCAAAGCAGCGGTTCCGCCGCTGGAGTGAACGCCCAGCGTTCAGCGAACTGGGCGCGGATGCGCGCGACCGGCGGTCCTAGAGGCTCCCGGTGAGGACGGGCTCGCCGGGGCTGCCGTCGGCGTGGGTCAGCGAGACGCCGAACGTCGCGCCGGGACCGAGCGCGTCGAGGCCCTGCACCGGTCCCGCCCAGGTCCAGACGTCGCCCGCCCAGTACATGCGGCCGAGGCGCTCGCGCTGGCCGTTGACCTCGACCCAGCACCCGTACGCCTCGTTCGGGCCTTCGGCCGTGAGGCCCGTGGCGACCGCGACCAGCTCGCCGTTCGTCGCGGAGAACGAGAGGGTCCCCTGCGCACCGGGCTCGGCGGCGGTCGCCGCGAGCGCGACGCGCTGGGCGTCGGGCGAGGCCTGGATCTGCGTCGCCGTCACGGCGGCGTCGCTGAGGATCGCGAGCTCGTTCTCGGTGGCGGTCGTGTTCGCGCGCTCGGAGGCGCCGCCCGCGGCGTAGCCCGACGCCGACCGCGATGACGACCGCGGCAGCGACGCCGAGCAGCGCCAGACCGCGTCGCGCGGGCCGTCGTGAAGCGACGGCAACCGGCGCGCCGGCAGGCGCAGAACCCGCGGCCGGCAGCACGGCGATCGTCGCCGGCGCCGGAACGGACGTCGTGACGGGCTCGACGCCCTCGGCGACATCGCCCGACCGATCGCGACCGACGGCCTTGACGAAGGCGAGCGTCCGATCGCGCAGCTCGGGATCCGGCTCGGAGCGCACGATCTCGCGGACGACCGCGGACGTGCGGCGGATCCGGACGAGCTCGGCCGCGCACGACGGACAGCCGGCCAGGTGACCGGCGACGGCGGCCGCGTCCGGCGTGTCGCCGGCCATCAGCCGCTCGAGCCCGTCGGGCTCGACCGCCGCCATCTCGATGCGCTCCAGCGCCTCAGCGTGTTCCATCACCATCCATCTCTTGATTCGCCGGGCCGGCTGCCGACCGCGACGTGATCCCCTTCGAGCGCTACCCGCAGCCGGGCCAGCGCCCGTCGCGTTCGTGTCTTCACCGTGCCGAGCGGCCATTCGAGCCGTTCGGCGATCTCCGCCTGCGTGAGCCCCTCTCGGTATGCGAGCAGGATGACGACCCGCTCGGGCTCCGGCATGTCCGCCCAGGGCCGAGGCCACGGCGGTGCGCATGTCACTCGCCTCGGCCGCGGCCTCGGGGCTCGGATCCGGCACGGCGCCGCCGAGGACGACGGCATCGGGTCCGAGCCGGTCGAACGCCGAGTCCGAGTCGTCCGCGTCGTCGCGACCGCCGAGCGAGACGAGCGGCGGACGACGGCCCGCGGCGCGCAGCCGGTCGACCGTGCGGTTGCGAGCGATCGTGCGCAGCCACGTCGCGAGCGACGCGACCGCCGGATCGAACAGCTCCGCCCGGTTCCAGAGCGCGAGGAACGTTTCCTGCACAACCTCCTCGGCGACCTGTCGGTCACTGGTGAGACGGAACGCGACGGCGTGGACGCCGCCGACGTGCCGGTCGTAGAGCGCCGCGAGGGCCTCCTCCGATCCGTGCGCCACGGCGCGGACGAGCGTGGCGTCCTCGGACTCGCCGACCCGGCGCTCCGCCATGTCCTACGCGTTCCCGTGCTCGGCGGTTTCGGCGTGATCGCCGGGCGTGGTGCTCAGCGGCAGCGGGCGCCCCTCGAAGCCGGTCGTGAACACGACGTCCGTCTCGGTCGAGAACACGTGCTCGGTGGTCTGGATCCGGCGGACGATCGCGCCCAGGTGCTCCATGTCGCGGGCCCGGATCTTGAGGAGGTAGTCGGCCTCGCCGGCGATGTAGTGGCACTCCTCGATCTCGGGGATCGCGGCGAAGTCGGGGGTCAGGTCGCTCGACACCGTGCCCGGCGCCTGCGTCACCCAGGTGAACGCCACGACCGTCAGGCCGACGGCCGCGGGGTCGACGTCCGCCGTGTAGCCCCGGATCACGCCCCGCGACTCGAGCTTCTTGACACGCTCGTGGGCCGACGGCCCGGCCATCCCGAGGTCCGTGCCGAGCTCCGCGTACGAGCGCCGCCCGTCCGCCTGCAGGATCGACAGGAGGCGCGCGTCGGTCTGGCTGATCGGTGCGTTCTTGGCCACGTAGTCCCTGTTCATTAGGTCGATCGGTTGCGCTACCTACGATTCGTAGGCTATACTGCCGATACATGGGTCATAGGGGCGTCGACCCCGCCGGATCGGCCGGCGGGACCCGACATCGGTCCGCGGCAGTCCCCGGTTACGAAAGGTGCACGACGATGGTCATCGTTTCCGTCTTCGCGCTCCTCGCGCTGTTTTCGATCCTGAGCATCGTCCTTGGCGCCGAGGACCGCGATGGGACCCGCGAATCCCACGAGAACCCCTATCTCTGGACGACGGTCGGCCGCCGCTAGGCGAACGACAGCCTATCCCATCGAGGCCCCGACACCCGTCGGGGCCTTTCGATTCCGGTGACGCCGCCCGGCCCAGGTCGGTGATCACCAGTCCCCCGCCGGCCGGCGGGCGAGAGCCGTGAGCCGGCCTGCCGGCAGATGCGCCTCGAGGCAGGTGACGCCGTCCGGCCCGACGAGCGCGTCGTGCGCCGTCCCGGCCGGGAGGTCGAGGCGGTCGCCGGGCTGGAGGTCGACGGCGTCGCCGAGGTCGGGCAGGCCGAAGCGGATCGATCCCGATGCGCAGACCAGGACCTTGTCGTAGCCATGGGCGTGCGCCCCGTATCGATCGTGCGGGCCGTTGGACCACGAGCCCGGATCGAGGCCCTCGGCCCGCAGCCGGTCCGCGGGCGAGGCTCGCGGCCACCCGCCTACCCCGCGACGCCGACGCCGATCAGCCGGCCGACCGCGAAGGTGACCGCGGCCGCCGCGGCGCCGATGCCCAGCTGGCGCAGGCCGGAGAACAGGACGCCCCGACCGGTGAGGAGGCTCACGCCCGCCCCGACCAGGAACAGGGCGGCGAGGCTGAGCGCGAGGCTCACGGCGAACGCCGTCGTGCCGTCGAGCACGAGGTACGGGATCACCGGGATCACGGCGCCGAACGCGAACGCGAGGAACGAGCCGAACGCCGCGCCCCACGGCGAGCCGAGCTCGTCCGGGTCGAGGCCGAGCTCTTCGCGGACGAGGGTGTCGAGGGCGGTCTCCGGGTCCTCGAACATCCGCGCCGCGATCCGGTCCGCCTCGGCGTGCGGGAAGCCCTTGGCCATGTACAGGGCCGCGAGCTCGCGCTGCTCCTCGTCCGGCATGGCCTCGAGCTCGGCACGTTCGAGGTCGATCTGGCGCTCGAACAGCTCGCGCTGGCTCTGCATCGAGATGTACTCGCCGGCCGCCATGCTGAACGCGCCGGCCATGAGCCCCGCGATCCCGGCGAACAGCACGAAGGACTCCTTGCCCGATGCGCCCGCGACGCCCATCACGATCGAGAGGTTGGACACGAGGCCGTCCGAGACCCCGAAGATGACCGCCCGCAGGGTTCCCGAGCGTGCGCTCCGGTGCCATCGCTCGCCGCCGGCGATCGTGGCCGGCGCCTCGGGCCGCCCGTCGCCGATCGCGGGATGCTCGGACGCGACGACCGCCTCCGCGGCGGCCGCCCGGCGCGCCCGGCCGGAACGACCGTTGCCCTCCTCGTCGAGCCGCTTCCAGATCTCCGCGTGCTCGCGCTCGTCGGCGGCGATCGCCTCGATCTCCGGGTTCTCGCCCTGGGCGTCGTACGTCGCCTCCTCGTCGCCTTCGAGCGCCTTCACGAGGTCCGACACGGCGCGCGTGCCGAAGACGCGGGCCGCCACGATGATCAGGCGGACGCGGGCGCGCGGCCGGCCCTGCGGCGGGACGGTGGCACCCATCTCGCGCAGGCGGCCCGCCCAGATGTCCGCGTGCCGGCGCTCGTTGGCGGCGATGTGGCGGAAGGCGGCGGCCCGCCGCGGGTCCTTCTCGATCGTCGAGAGCTGGTCGTAGAGGACGATCGCGTCCTGCTCCAGCTTGAGGTTCTCGAGGCTCTGGGCGATGTTCACGCGGCAAGCCTATCGAACAGCGCGCGCGACGGTGATGGCGCCGACTGCCTAGACTCGGACCATGACGACCCTGCCGCCGCTGCGCTACCTCACCGGCGCCGACGTGACGGCCGCGATGCCCGCGCTCGACGCGCGGCTCGAGCTGGCCGCGCTGACCCTCCGGGGCCTCGCGGGGACGGCCGAGCTGCCGCCGAAGATCGGCGTCCACCCGACGCCCGCGGGCTCGTTCGCCCACGCGATGCCCGCGTTCATGCCCGGCGACCCGGGCGGTTCGGCCGGCGCCGGGATGGCCGCGGACGGCCTCGGCATGAAGTGGGTCCTCGGCTTCCCGGGCAACAACGCGCTCGGGCTGCCGGCGGTCCAGCGGGATCCTGCTCCTCAACGACCCCGAGACCGGCGTCCCGACCGGGATCCTCGACGCCGGCCCGATCACCGCGCAACGGACCGCCGCGATCTCGGGCGTGGCGATCCGGGCCTGGGCGCCGGCGGTCGGCGACCGCGCCCACCGCGCGGCCCTCATCGGGGCCGGCGTGCAGGGCGCGAGCCACGTCGCGGTGCTCGGCCACGTGCTGCCCGGCGTCGAGCTGTCCATCTTCGACACGGACCCCGACCGGGCGGCCGCGCTCGCCACCGTGGCCCGGACGACGCGCGGCATCGCCGCTGCCGGGGTCGCGCCGTCCGCGCGCGCCGCGGTCGACGGCGCCGACGTCGTCGTCAGCACCGCCTCGTTCCTGCCCCCGGAGCAGCGCCAGACGATGACGACGGCCTGGCTCGGCCCGGACACGCTGGTCGTGCCGGTCGACTACGCCACGTACTGCTCGGCCGAGGTCGCCCGCGACGCGTCGCTGTTCGTCGTCGACCACCGCGAGCAGTTCCTCGACAACCGCGACGCCGGCCAGTTCGACGGCTACCCGGACCCCATGGCGATGATGGGCGAGGCCCTCGCGTCGGGCGCCGGTCGCCCGGCCGGGACGGATCGTCGCGACCCACCTCGGCACCGGCCTCGCCGACGTCGTGTTCGGGACCGCGATCCTCTCGGCGGCCGCCGAGATGGGCCTCGGGACGGTCCTGCCGCGCTGAGCGGCGCGAGACATGAGCGGCCCGGGGCCCGACAAGCGGTCGCAAGACGACCTCCAGGCGTGGATGGCGTGGCAGCCGACGCGGGGCCGGGGCGTGCTCGACGCGATGGCGCTGACCCCGGCGCGGATCATCGTGGGCATCGGCGCCGCCCTCACCGTCGTCGCGACCGTGCTGCCGTGGGCCGCCGGCCGGGCGCCGGACGTCGCCGGGTTCGAGGACGTCGAGTTCCTCGGGACGCAGGGGGCGGGCGACGGCGTGGTGCTGCTGATCGTCGCCGCGATCGCCGGGTTCCTGACGCTCCACCGGGCACCGGCCGGATCCCGGGTGCGCGTGCTGCGCGCGCTGCCGGCCGTGCTCGTGCTGCTCGCCGTGTCGTCGTGGATCACCGGGTGGCGCGACGCCAGCGACGAGGTCGACGCGTGGATCCGCCGCGGCGGCAGCGGCGGGATCTCGATCGGGGTGTGGCTGGCCGGCATCGGGATCGCGCTGATGGCGATCGGGACGATCGCGCTGCTGCCGCAGGTGATCCGCTGGAAGACCGAGGCCGGCGACCCCACGGACATGCTGGAGATCACGCCCGCCGGCGTCGCGCGCACGATCGGGGGCATCGCCGGGATCTTCATCGGCGGCGCGCTCGGGATCAGCTTCGCGGTCGGGCTGACCCCGACGCCGGTCATCGGGCTGATCGCCTTCGGCGCGATCTTCGGTGGCTTCGGCGGTGCCTACGCCGGGAGCTGGCTGGCGGGCCTCGTGCTCGACGCGGTGCGGCGCCCGCCCGCCTGACGTCGCCCGGGCCCGGACCGGCGAAGGCCGCCGGTACCATGGGCCGCCATGCCCCGCGATCGAGACCTCGTCACCGGCAGCCTGGCGGCCGTCGTCGCGGCGAGCCTGTTCGGGATGCTCGGGCCGCTGGCCCGGTTCGGCGCCGAGGCCGGCGTCGAGGGCCTGGCCTTCGCCTCGTGGCGGGCGACGCTCGGTCTCGCGTTCCTCGCCGTGCTGATCGTCGGCCGGCGACGGGTCGGGTCGTCGGCCGCCTCGATCGCGCACCTCGACCGGCGCGGCAGGGCGGCGCTCTTCACCGCGGCGCTCACCGGGCTGCTGCTCAACGCGGCGATGTTCTCGGCGTTCGAGCTGATCCCGATCGCGCTGGCCCTGATGCTGTTCTACACGTATCCCGCGGGCGTCGTCGTCGTCGCCGTCGCGCTCGGGCGCGAGACCATCACGCCGCCCCGCCTCGCCGCGCTGCTGCTGTCGACGGCAGGCGTCGTGCTCCTGCTCGCGGGCGGCATGACGGCGACCGGCGGCGCGCCGATCAACCCGCTCGGCGTGATCCTGGGGCTCGACGGCGGCCGCCTGCCAGGTCGTGTTCATCACGATCAGCCGCGACGGCTACCGGACCGTGCCGGCCGACGCGGCGACCGCGATGATCATGGTCGGGTCGATGGTCGGCGGGGCGATCCTGGCGGTGATCGCCGGGCAGGGCGACAGCCTCATCGCGCCGTTCCGGACGCTCTCGCCGTGGCCGGTCCTGCTGCTCGCCGGGGTCGATCGCCGCGGGCCTGTCGTCGCTGCTGTTCCTCACGGCCATCCGCCGCATCGGCGGCTCGAGGACGGGGATCCTGATGCTGTTCGAGCCGGTGGTCGGGATGCTGCTGGCCGCGATCCTGCTGCACGAGGCGCTGGGCCCGGTCCAGCTCGTCGGCGTGGCGCTGGTCCTCGCCGGGGCCCTGGTGCTCCAGGTGCGCTCGTCGCCCGAGACCGAGCCGCTCGTCGAGGCGGGCGCGGGACCCGTCGTCTAGGGCGCGTCGACGCCCTCGCGCCGGCGGTCCGCCTCCCACTCGCGCGCGCTCGATCGCGTACTCGACGTCGCCTTCCTCGTCGCCCTCGATCCGGACCGGCCAGTCCGCCACGAACGTGCGCACGAACCGCAGCCCGGCCTTCTCCATCACGCGGCGCGACCCGACGTTGACGGCCATCGTGGACGCGTGGACGCGCCGCGCCCCGAGCTCGGCGAACGCCTTGTCGACGAGCGCCCGCGATCCCTCGCTGGCATAGCCCCTGCCCCACGCCGACCGGACGAGCCGGTACCCGAGCTCGGGCTCGTCCGCCGGGTCCTCGGGGAGCGGCCGCAGGTGGAACCAGCCGAGGAACGCCCCGGTCTCGCGCTCGATCGCCGCCCAGAAGCCCCAGGCGTCGCCACGCTCGTAGTAGGCGAGCCAGGCCGGGAAGTACTCGTCGCGCAGCTCCTCGCGCGGCGTCGCGGGCCCGCCGGTGATGTAGCGCATGACCGCCGGGTCCGCGTCGAGCGCCTCGATGGCGTCGAGGTCGTCGATCGTCAGGCGGCGCAGCACCAGGCGCTCGGTCTCGAGGTAGACGACGGCGCTCACGCCTCCTCGTTGACCTCGAGCGGGCCGTCGCCCACCTCGATCGTGACGCGCCCGTCGACGATCTCGACGGTGTACACGGCGAGCGGCAGCTCGGCGGGCGGGTCGAGCGCCTCGCCGTCGGTCAGGTCGAACCGCGACAGGTGCAGCGCGCAGGTGAGCGTGCCGGCCGTGAGGAACCCGCGGTCGAGCTCGAAGTACTCGTGCGAGCACGTCCCCTGGAGGGCGTGGAAGTCGCCGTTGACGTGGACGACGAGCACGGGATCGGTGGTGTCGACCCAGACCATCCGCATCTCGCCCTCGGCGAGCTCGTCGACGCCGATGAGGTCGATCCGGCGGCTCACGCGATGCTGGCGAGCGGCGGACGGTCAGGCGGCGGATCGTGGCGCGGCCGCGAGGCCGGCGACCCACTTCGCCTCGAGCGCCTCGCGGAGGCGGTCCTGGGCGTCCGCGAGCGGGACGCGCGCGACGACCGGCTCGAGGAAGCCGAGGACGATGAACTTGCGCGCCTCGTCGGGCGGGATGCCGCGGCTCTCGAGGTAGAACAGCTGGGTCTCGTCGATCGGGCCGACGGACGAGGCGTGCGCGGCGCGGCGGCAGTCGGGCTGGTCGATCTCGAGCGACGGGATCGCCACGGCGCGGGCCGACTTCGAGAGGTTCATGCCGAACTCGCCGAGATAGCTGTCGGTGCCGATCGCGCTCTTCTCGATCGTGATCAGGCCCTTGAGGTAGCTCCGGGCCCGGTCCATCAGCACGCCCTTGGACAGCAGCTGCCCGGTCGTGTCGCGGCCCGTGTGGCGGGTGTACGAGGTGAGGTCGTGCAGCTGGTCGTCGGCGCCGAACACGATCTCGACCTGCTCGACCTTGCTGCGGTCGCCGGCGAGCACGTTGTCGACGCGGGAGCGGACGAGGCGCCCGCCGAGCTGCGCGAGCGCCCAGCGGAGGTCGGCGTCGTCGCCGATGTGCGCGCGGCGCTGCTGGAACACGACCTGGTCGGGGCCGAGCTCCTGGAGGCTCGCCAGCGCGAGCCGGGCGCGCGAGCCGAGGTGGATCTCGGTGGTGGCGGTGAACAGCGCCTGGCCGCCGGGCACGATCGCCGGTGACGGCACGAGCTCCTCGACCAGCGACGCCGAGGCGCCCTCGCCGAGCTCGACGATCGTCCGCGCGTGGAGCGCCCGCCCGGGTGCGCCGACGGCCCAGCGGACGACGATCGGTGCGTCGAGGACGACGCCGTCGGGGACCCGGACGACGACGCCCTGGTTCCAGGCGGCGAGGCTGAGCTGCGCCAGGCGGTCCTCGGCGGGGAGCGACGCCGGGTCGGCCATGAGGCGGCGGGCCGTGTCGGGGTCGCGGCGGACCAGCGAGCCCAGCGTCTCGACGGTGACGCCGGCGCGGCGTGCTGGCCTGCGATCGCGATGGTCGCGACGCGGTCCTCCTCGAACGCGGCGAGGGCCGCGAGGCCGTCGTCCGGGCGCGTTCGGGTCGGCGTCGGCCGGGGCCTCGGATCGCCGGCGCCGCGTAGGCCACGACGTCCGCGAGCTGCGCGGCGCGCAGGTCCACGTACGGCGTGTAGAGGCGGTTCGGCTCGACCGGCAGGGCCTCGTACGCGGCGAGCGCGCGGCGCCGGTCGTCGGCAAGCCACGACGGCTCGTCCTTCGCCCGGGCCTCGACGAGGTCGGCGTCGAGGCGATACGTCAGGTCCTGGGGCCCGGAGCGTGCCGGGCGGGGCCGCGGCGCGGCCGCGGTCGACGGGTCGGCCACCTCGGTCACCCGAGCGAGCCCTCCATCTCGAGCTTGACGAGGCGGTTGAACTCGATGGCGTACTCCATCGGGAGCTCCTTCGTGAACACCTCGAGGAAGCCCTGGATGATCAGGTTCTGGGCCTCGTTCTCCGTGAGCCCGCGGCTCATGAGGTAGAACACCTGGTCCGCGGAGATCTTCCCGACCGTGGCCTCGTGGGTCATGGTCGTGTCGTCTTCGCCGATGTCGATGTACGGGTACGTGTCGCTGCGGCTCTGGTCGTCGAGCATCAGCGCGTCGCAGCGGACGCTCGCGGTCACGCCGGTCGCGCCGGGGGCCACCTTGAGCTGGCCGCGGTAGGTCGCCCGGCCGCCGTCCTTGGACACGGACTTGGACACGATCCGCGACGTGGTGTTGGGCGCCAGGTGGACGGCCTTCGCGCCCGTGTCCTGGTGCTGGCCCTTGCCCGCGACCGCGACCGAGATGACCTCGGCGCGCGCGCCCTCGCCGCGCAGGTAGATCGCCGGGTACTTCATCGTGAGCCGGGAGCCGGTGTTGGCGTCGATCCACTCGACGATCGAGTTCGCGTGGGCGTGGGCCCGCTTCGTGACGAGGTTGTAGACGTCGTTCGACCAGTTCTGGATCGTCGTGTAGCGGACCTTGGAGCCCGGCAGCGCCACGACCTCGACGACGGCCGCGTGCAGCGAGTCGGTCGCGTAGATCGGCGCCGTGCAGCCCTCGATGTAGTGGACCTTCGCGCCCTCGTCGACCACGATCAGCGTCCGCTCGAACTGGCCCGTGTTCTCGCCGTTGATGCGGAAGTAGGCCTGCAGCGGCAGCGGGACCTCGACGCCCTTGGGGACGTAGACGAACGAGCCGCCCGACCAGACGGCCGAGTTGAGCGCGGCGAACTTGTTGTCCTCGGGCGGGACGACCGTGCCGAAGTGCTTGCGGAAGATCTCGGGGTATTCCTTGAGCGCCTGGTCGGTGCCCATGAACACGACGCCGATCTTGGTCAGCTCCTCGCGCACCGAGTGGTACACGACCTCGGAGTCGTACTGCGCGCCGACGCCCGCCAGGAACTTGCGCTCCGCCTCGGGGATGCCGAGCTTCTCGAACGTCGCCTTGATCTTGTCCGGGACGTCGTCCCAGGACTTCTCCTCGCGCTCGGACGGCTTCCGGTAGTAGACGATCTTGTCGAAGTCGATGTCGTCGAGCCGCCCGCCCCAGGTCGGCATCTTCCGCTTCAGGAAGTGGTCGTAGGCGCGCAGGCGGAACTCGAGCATCCACGCCGGCTCGTTCTTGAACCCGCTGATCTCCTCGACCGTCTCGCGTGTCAGCCCGCGCTTGGTCTCGCGCAGGTAGACGATGTCGTCGTGGAAGGCGAACTGGTCGCGCTCGTCCTTGACGAGGTCGCGGGTCGTGGTCATCGCTGCTCCGATCGCGGCAAGGGCGGCCGCGTGGTGGGTCGTGATCCGGGACGCCGCGACCGCCGAGCGGGTCGCGGGCTAATCCCGAGTGGAATTATCGGAATTCCACGCCGATACGTCAACGAGGGGCGAGCCAGGCGGCGGCATCCGGCCCGAGGGCCGCGGTTTGGCCGTCCGAGCGGAGGACGACGTCGAGGCCGGCCGGCAGCGCAAATGGCTCCTGGCCGAGGTTGACGGCGACCACGAGGCCGGCGTCCCGCTCGAACAGGAGGACGCCGTCGGGCGACGGCAGCCAGCGGAACGCGGCGCCGGCCAGGCCGCGGTGCGTGGCCCGGAGCCCGAGCGCCGCGCGGTAGAGCTCGAGCATCGACGAGGGATCGCCCGACTGCGCCGCGACGGACAGCGCCGCCCAGGACGCGGGCTGGGGCAGCCACGGCGTCGAGCCCGGCGGCCCGAACCCGAACGGCGGCGCGTCGCCCGACCACGGGAGGGGCACGCGGCACCCGTCGCGGCCGCGACGCTCGTGGCCGCTCCGCTCCCAGATCGGGTCCCGCAGGGCCTCCTCGGGGAGATCCTCCACCTCGGGCAGCCCGAGCTCCTCGCCCTGGTAGACGTAGGCGCCGCCGGGCAGGCCGAGGAGCAGGAGGACCGCCGCGCGCGCACGCCGTGTCCCGAGCGCGAGGTCCGGGGCGGAGCCGTCGCCGTCGCCCGTGTCGGAGATCGACGTGAGCCGTCGACCGAACCGGGTGACGTGGCGGGTCACGTCGTGGTTGGACAGGACCCAGGTGGGAGACGCCCCGACGGCACCGAGCGCCGCCTGCGTGTCGTCGATCACCGTTCGCAGGCGGCCCGCGTCCCAGCCGGCCCGCAGGAATGGGAAGTTGAACGCGCCGTGCAGCTCGTCGGGTCGCACGTAGCGCGCGAGGCGCGCCAGGGTCGGCGCGTGCACCTCGCCAAGCAGGACGCGTGGAGGCTCCGCGGCGTCCGCGATGCGCCGCCACGCGCGGTAGACGTCGTGCACCCCTTCCTGGTCCGAGAGCGGGCTCGTCGCGCCGGCCGACGAGACGTCGAGGCGCGCGCTCGCGTCTCGATCGCGTCCCATCGTCGACAGGTCCTTGACGAGGCTGTTCGCGACGTCGATGCGGAACCCGTCGACGCCACGCTCGAACCACGTTCGCAGCACGGCCTCGAACATCGCGCGAACGTCGTGGCTGTCCCAATCCAGGTCCGGCTGCTCGATCGCGAACTGGTGGAGATACCACTGCTCCGGCTGGCCGTCGGCCCCGGTCACCCGCTCCCAGGCCGGCCCGCCGAAGACGCCGACCCAGTCGGTCGGCGCGGCCGCACGGTCGGTACCGAGGCCCTCGCGGAACACGAACCGGGATCGTGCAGCAGACCCCGGCGGCGCGGCGAGCGCCTCCGCGAACCACGGGTGGGCGCTCGACGTGTGGTTCGGGACGAGATCCAGGAGCACCCGCAGACCGAGCTCGTGCGCCTCGCGAAACAGCGCGACGGCCTCGTCGACCGACCCGAACATCGGGTCCACGCCCGTGTAGTCGGCCACGTCGTAGCCGCCGTCGGCCATCGGCGACGGATACCAGGGCGTGATCCACAGGGCGTCGACGCCGAGCTCGCGCAGGTACGGCAGCCGGCTCCGGATCCCCGCGATGTCGCCGACGCCGTCGCCGTCGCCGTCCGCGAAGCTCCGGATGTAGACCTGGTACACGACCGCGCGCCGCCACCAGTCACCGGACCCGGCCATGCCGCCTCCCCTGGGCGATGTGCCATCATCGCCGCGCGGCGGGCCGCGGGCGTCGGCGCATCGTGGAGGTGGAGGGTACCCGTGAACATCCTGCTCGGCATCGTCGCGATCGTCGTCGGCGCCCTGATCGCGGCATACGGGGCGCGCGGGTTCTACCTGCTGCTGCCGCTGTTCGGGTTCGTCGTGGGCTTCCTGCTCGGCGCGCAGGTCATCACCGCGCTCATCGGGGACGGCGTGTTCGCGACGGCGCTCAGCTGGGTCGCCGGGTTCGTCGTCGCCGTGGCCTTCGCCGCGCTGGCCGGCCTCTTCTGGTGGGCGGCCGTGGTCATCCTGTTCGCGGTCGTGGGGTTCGACATCGGCAGTGGCCTGCTGGTCGCGTTCGGGTGGCTCGATCCCGGCGTCGTGACCTGGCTGCTGGGCATCGTCGTCGCCATCGTGTTCGCGGTCGCCGCGCTCGTGCTGGACGCACCGACGCTGTTCGTCGCGGCCGTGACCGCGTTCGGCGGCGCGGCCTACGCGGTCGCCGGGTTCCTCCTGCTGTTCGGCACGATCACGACCGACGCCCTGAAGGACGGCCCGCTCGGCTCGCTGGCGGGCCACGAGATCGGCCTGCTCTTCTGGCTGGGGCTGGGGGTCATCGCGTTCCTGTTCCAGTACGCGGACACCCGCCGGATCGGGTTCGAGGCGATCGACCGCGGCCGCTACCGCTTCGCCTGACCGGCCTCAGACGCCTTCGACCGCCTGGAGCCGGCCGTCGCGGACGGCGGTCACCAGCGCGGCATGGTCGCGCGCGTTCTGGTCCGCGTACGCCTCGGCATACTCGCTCATCGACCGCTCGAAGCGGCCGTTCGTGCCCATGTAGGCGGCGATGGCGATCGGGCTGCCGGAGCGCGCGTGGGCCCGCGCCAGCGCCCAGCCGCAGGCCTCGGCGTGGGCCAGCAGCGCGGCCTCGCGCATCGTCTCGACATCGACCGAGAGCTTCGCGTCCCACAGCTGGCGCCAGTAGTAGTTGGCGCCGGCCGGCCCGGTGACCCAGCCCAGGAACACGTCGGAGGACGCCTGCATGCTGCGCTGGCCGTTGACCACGCGGTGGCCGTGGTGGCGCTCGAAAGCCCGCCCGAGATACGGCTCGAGCACGGACGCCTGCGCCTCCTTCACCTGGAGGAACAGCGGGTCGTTCTCGTCGGCACCGTGGAAGTACGCCACCCAGCACTGCGTCCCGACGCTCCCGACGCCGACGACCTTCCGGGCGAGGTCCACGAACGTGTAGCGGTCGAGGAGCTGCTGGCGCTCCGGCGTGAGCGTCGCGCGGTAGCCGCGCAGGATCTCCGCCAGGACCTCGCGCGCCGCCGGGTCGACGACCCGGACCATGAGCGGCGGCTTGTCGATGAACTGGTGGCGGCCGTCGACGACCACGGTCAGCTTGTTGAGCGCGCCGAGGTTGTCCCTGGCGTGCGCACGGCGGACCATCACGTCGATCGTCACCTGCCGGTCGGGCGGGAGGTACGCGCGCAGGTCCTCGAGCGCGATCCGCGAGTACCACGTGGAGAGGGTCCCGCTGGCCGCGTACTCCTGCATCCGCTGCCGGTAGGAGCCGACGGCGAGCGTCGCGGCGCGGGTGCCGAGGCCCTTCCGCCAGGCGAAGCTCCGGCCGGCGATCACGAAGCTCGCGAGCAGGCGCTTGACGTCCCACTCGAACGGGCCGGGCAGCGTCTCGTCGAAGTCGCTGACGTCGAACACGAGCGTGCGCTCGGGCGAGGCGAACACGCCGAAGTTCGACAGGTGCGCGTCGCCGCACAGCTGGACCTCGAGACCCGAGTGCGGCGCGGCACCGAGGTCGGCGGCCATGATCGCCGCGGCGCCCCGGTAGAACGCGAACGGCGAGGCCAGCATCCGCCCGTTCCGGATGGGGACCAGCTCGGGGACGCGATTGGCGTCCTGGGCGGCGATGATCGAGACCGGGTCCGGCCGGTCGGCGGCGGGCGCGTAGGCCCCGAGCGACCTCCGGCCGAGCTGTCGCCGGGCGGCCGCGCCGGCCTCGAGCTGCTGCGCCCGGGTCGGCGGTCCGGCCCGACGCTCGGGTGGCGTCGCGGCCGCCGACCCGACGCCGGCCCTCGTGCTCATCGTTGACCCTCCGCTAGAAGGACGTGGAGCACCACGGCTCGTCCGCGGTCCGCAACAGCGCGTCGGCTGAGGCCAGCGCGCCCGGCACGTGCTCGTCGGCCCCGGTCGCGATCGTCGCATCCCGCAGGCGCGTGCCACCGAGGTACGCCGCTCCCAGGGCCGCGATGGACACCGTGAGGTCGGGCGAGCGGTCGGTCGGCGCGCACGTGGCGCCGTCGGGCGATGCGTCGAGGGCGACGCGGACGGGCGTGGCGAGCTCGGGGTCCACGACCTCGAGGACGATGCGCCCCTCGCGCTCATAGGTTCGAGCGCCGAGCGCGCGCGCGACGTCGAACAGGCGGACCCACATGCCGTCGCCGACCTCGCTCATGCTCGCGGCACGGCCGTTGACGAGCCGCCACGGGAGCCGATCGGACGGGATCCGGTTGCCGGCGGACACCGTCGTCGCGAGGTCGATCTCCGCGAGGAACCGCCACAGGGCCGTGGCCGCGTCCTCGTTCAGCGCGTGGAGCTCGTCGACCACGATCGTGCTCGCCGGGAGGTGGTTGACCCACCTGTCCTCGCCCCGGTAGCGCGCGTAGCCGTCGGGCTCGCCGGACGGACCGCGGTGCAGCGCGATGAAGCCCTTCCACCGCGGCTGCCAGGCGGGATCGCGGATGCCGACGTCGTCGAGCCAGCGGAACTCGCGTCTCCAGATCTCGCCGGGCTGGCGCTTCCGCCAGGCCTCGAACACGCCCTCCAGGACATCGGCGAGTGCCGCGTCCGGCGTGGCCAGCTCGACGCCCGACACCGGCGGCCCATGGAACGTCGTGCGCGTCGTGTCGATCGTCCACTTCGCGGCCCGGCAGGCGGGTCCGTAGCCGAACCGGCCGTAGATGGGCCACTCGGACGCGTAGAGCAGGCCGAGCGGCTCGCCGCGTTCGCGGATCGCCGCGTGCTCGGCGGCGGCCATCCTCGAGAGGATCCCGCGTCGTCGGTGGGTGGGCAGGACGGTGACCGCCGCGACGGCCGCGGCCGGGAGCTGCGCGCCGCCGGGAACGGTGATCTCGGTCGCCCACGAGCGGAACGTCCCGCACACGCGGCCATCGTCGAACGCGGCCCAGGTCCGCTCGGGCTCCCACAGCGACGTGACCGCCTCGGCGATCCGCGCCACGTCCGGGCGGTCGAGGAACCCGGTCGACAGGGTGTCGATGAACGCCTCGAACTCGGAGGGCTGCGCGTTGCGGATCTCGATGCTCACGGGCGGCGGGCTCCATCGGCGCCGGCCGATACCCGGCGCGGGCGGACGCTATCGTAGGCCGGTCGGGCGGCCCGCAGGACTGGGAGGACATGGAGCCCAACGCGGATCGCGAGGCGCCCCCGGTGCCGGCCGGGACCCGACTCCTTCACATCGGCCCGCACAAGACCGGGCACGACGTCGCTGCAGGCGGCGCTGTGGACCGCCCGGGAGTCGATGCTGGAACAGGGCGTCCGGCTGGCCGGCCGGTCACGCAACCCGGTCGGGGCTGCGCGCGCGGTGACGGGGCAGGCGTCGTCCTACTCCGACAAGCCGCCGCCGATCCGCGAGTGGCGGCAGCTCGTCCATGACGTCGACCGGGCGCCCGAGCCGCGCGTGGTGATCAGCAGCGAGTTCTTCGCCCACGCCGACGACGCCGCGGTCCGCCGCATCGTGGAGGAGCTGGACCCGTCGCGGCTCCACGTCGTGGTCACGCTCCGGCCGCTCGCGCGGATCATCCCGTCGATGTGGCAGCAGAACGTCCAGGCGGGCAAGCGCCAGTCCCTCGACCGCTGGCTGCGGACGCTGTTCCCCGAGCCGGGCGAGGCGCCCAACGCGTCGTTCTGGACGCTTCACCGCCACGACGAGCTCGTCCGTCGCTGGGCCGCGGTGGCCGGGACGGCGAACGTGACCGCGATCGTCGTCGACGACCAGGACCACGGGTACGTTCTTCGGGTCTTCGAGTCGCTCCTCGGCCTGCGTGCGGGCACCCTCGTCGCGGCAGCGCGGATCTCGCCAACCGGTCGCTGACCTCGGCGGAGACGGAGGCGTGCGGGCCTTCGACATGTGCGTTCCGGCGGGACGGGCAGCGATCGGGCGCTGCACGCCCGACGTGATCCGCTACGGCGGCCGCCCAGCACATGAAGGGTCGCGTGCCGGGTCCCTCGGAGGCGCCGATCGAGCTGCCGGCGTGGGCGTTCCCGCGGATCGCGGAGGCGTCCAGGACATCGGCGACGGGGATCGCGCGTCCGGCGGATCCGGTGATCGGCGACCTGTCCGCTCGCGTCGGCCTCGCCGCCACCGGCATGAGGACGTCGCTGGGACGAGCCCCGACGATCCGGCGCGCGCCCGAGTGTCGCGGCGGCCCTGAGCCTGGGCATCCTCCTCGCGGCGGGCGTCGGCACGACGGGACGAGGCTGGCGGCCGCGCCGACGTGAGGATCGACGCGGACCGTCGCCCGTCTAGCTCGGTCGCCGACCATCGCGACGCGGGCGCGATCCTCATCCGCGGCTCGGCATGCCGTCGTCGCGCGGGCGCCAGGCCGGCGGTCGCCGGTCGCGAGGCTCGCGGCCGGCGTCGCAGCGCCTCGGGACGGCGCTCGCGGTCGGTGCATCTTGCTATCCTGACCATCACCGACGATCGAGAGTCGGGAGGGCTATGGAGACCGATCGCCGACCTCGAGTCGCTCGCTCCTGCCGACCGGCACGTCGGCTCGTCCACATCGGGCCGCCGAAGACGGCGACCGCTCCGTCCAGGGGTCGTTCCACGCGGCGCGCGCGGCCACCGAGGCGCAGGGTGTCCATTACGCCGGACGACGACGCCATTCGAGACGCGGCGGTCCACGCCGTCACGGGCAGGCCGGGCTTCTACACCGAAGGACCGCCCGCTTCGATGGACGCACTGGCACCGCCTCTCCGACGAGGTCCGCGGTTCGAAGGCGAAGCGGGTCGTGCTGAGCAGCGAGTTCTTCGCAGACGCACCACCCGAGGCCATCCGACCGTCGTCGACGATCTCGATGCGAGCTCGCGAATCCATGTGGTCGTCACCCTCCGGCCCCTCGCGAAGATCTTGCCGTCCCAATGGCAGCAGTATGTCCAGAGCGGGATGCTCGCGTCCTACGACGAATTTCTCGAGCGCCAATTCAACAGGTTCAGATGGCGGATGGACGCCCACCTTCTGGAGGCGGCACCGACACGACCGGCTGATCGCGCGTTGGGCCGATGAAATCGGGCCAGCCAACGTGACCGTGATCGTCCTCGACGAGTCGGACCACGACTGATGGTCCTCCGCACGTTCGAGGAGTTGACGGGCCTGAGGACCGGGACGCTGACCCTGCAGCCGGAAGTGACGAACCGATCGATGACGATGCCGGAGATCGAAGCCGTCCGTGCATTCAACGCCGCCCTTCGCACCGAAGGGCTTGGTTCTGCGATGCAGAGCCGGATCGTCCACTTCGGGACCGCGACGTTCATGCGCCGGCGGGAACCCGCTCGGGACGAACCGCGTGTGGAGACCCCGCAGTGGGCGCTGGATCGGGTTGCGGCGATGGCTCGCGATGTCGTGGACAAGATCGCGACGAGTGGGCGTCCGCGTGGTGGGCGACCTCGATTCACTCGCCGTCGTTGCGCCCAGCAGGCTGGAGGGCGACCGGCAACCCGCCGTCACCGTGCCTCCCGAGATCGCCGCCGCGATGGCGATGGGCGTGCTCTACGCGACTGGCCTGGTCGACGGGGGCGGTGGCGTCGCGACAAACGGCAAAGGGTGGCTCAAGTCAGCGGCACTCCCGATCCGCGGCGAGCCGATCGAGCTGGTGCGCGTGCCGACGCGGGACCTCTTCGGGGTGCTGGTGCGCCGCGGGCGGGCGTCGGTGCGACGACGGCTGCGGGGCGGCGCCAAGCCGCCCGGCTGATCAGTCCGAGCCGGCGTCCGCGAGCCGCGCGTCCAGCGCCCGGCGGATCAGGCGGACGGCCTCGGGGACATCGACGGCCGTGGTGTCGATGACGACGTCGGCGTCGTCGGGCTCCTCGTATGGCGACGAGATCCCGGTGAAGTCGTCGACCTCGCCGGCGCGCGCCTTCGCGTAGAGGCCCTTGCGGTCGCGCGACTCGCACACGTCGAGCGGCGTGCTGACCCACACGAGGACGAACGCGCCGTGCTGCTCCGCGAGGGCGCGCGCGTTCCGGCGACCCGCGGCGAACGGGGCGATCGGGGCGGCGACGGCGATCCCGCCGTGGGCGGCGACCAGCGACGCGACCCACGCGATGCGATCCACGTTGATCTCGCGCGACGCCGCGTCGAACCCCAGGCCGCGCGAGAGGTGCTGGCGGACCTCGTCGCCGTCGAGGAGGGTCACGCGGCGGGGGCCCTCGTCGGCGAGCTCGTCGGCGAGCGCACGGGCGATGGTGGACTTGCCCGACCCCGACAGGCCGGTGAAGAACACGACGGCGCCCGGACCCGCGACCGCGCGGCGGGATCGCTCCAGCTCCGCGGCGGACGCCGGGTGATACGCGTCGTCGGGTGCGGCCTCGCCGCCACGCAGGTCGGCCAGTCGGACGACCGAGCCGATGCCGACGGCCCGGAGATCGGGTACCACGCCTTCGTCCGCGCCCGGGACGACGATGCGGACAACGCTGGGCGCGGACGCGCCGCCCTCGAGGTCGTCGGCCACGGCCCACGCGACCCGTGTGATGCCGGCCCAACCGACCTCGCCGCCCGCGCGTCCTCGGCGACGTGCCGGGACGACGACGACCACCGCGCCCACGCCGGGCCGGCGTGCCATCCGCTCGAGGCCGGCGACGTCGGCCTGTGTCGGGAGGTCGTCGACCGCCACCGCGACGATCTCGCCCGCGCGCCGACCGGAGAGGCGTTCGCCGGCGGCACCTGAGGTCAGGCGGACCCCGGGATCCCACTGTGGCCCGGAGCCACGCGGGAGCGGCGCCAGCGGGGTGATGCCTGGCGAGTCGGCACCCGGGCGGAGACGCGC
The DNA here is from genome assembly GCA_963774695.1 of uncultured Chloroflexia bacterium. Lineage (GTDB taxonomy): Bacteria > Chloroflexota > Limnocylindria > Limnocylindrales > CSP1-4 > CAIXZV01. Next base: position 491,963 of record CAVZFY010000003.1, read on the forward strand.
GAGCGGGGTGTTCTCCGCGTCGGTCAGGACGAGGTCGCCTTCGCGGGGCGGGGTCACGCCGAGCGCCGACGGCGGCAGCCAGCCGCCGAGCACGAGCTCGAGGCGATCGAGGCCGTCGGCATCCAGCACGACCGACGAGGTGGGATCGGTCACGACGTCCCGGCGTCGTGCTCGGGCAGGCCGTCGTCGGGGGTCAGCGCGGCGCCGAGGTCCGGGAGCGCGAGGCTCGGCGGGGTGACCGGCGGGATCTGCTTGATCCGGTCCCGGATGAACCGCCAGGCGACGAAGGCGAACACGACGGCGACGAGGGCGGTCGCCGCGACCACGGCGTCCGGCACGCCCAGCAGCTTGAGGCTCGACGCGAGCAGCACGACGGCGAGGATCCGGCGGATGACCCCGCCCGGCGCCCGGCTCGAGATGTGCGCCCCGATGTACGTGCCAGGGATGGCTCCCACCAGCAGCGACGAGGCGATCGCCAGCGAGAAGCTCCCGAACAGGATGTGTCCGAGGGCAGCGGCCGCGACGAGAGGGATCGCCTGGGTGAGGTCGGTCCCGACCAGGGACGACGCCTTCAGGCGCGGGTAGAGCATGAGGAGCACGACGACGACGATCGAGCCCGCGCCCACCGACGTCAGCCCGACCATCAGGCCCGCGACGGCGCCGAGGATCACGGTCGGGACCGGGCGGATGACGACGTCGGGTCGCGTTTCGACGGCCGGGCCCTCTCCGAGGGGCAGCCGGTTGCGCCACATCTGCATCGACGTGCGCACCACCAGGCCGCCGGTCGTGATCAGCAGGGCGACGCCCAGCGCCTTCTTGATGAGGGCATCGACGGACATGTCGGGCGGGACCTGCGAGATCAGCCAGGCGCCGGCGAAGGCCAGGGGTACGGACCCGAGACACAGCCACGCGACCAGCTTCAGGTTCACCGTTCCGTGGCGCAGGTGCACGAACGCCCCGACGGGCTTCATGAACAGGCTGACGACGATGTCGCTGGAGACCGCGGTGAGCGGGTCGACGCCGAAGAAGAAGATCAGCATCGGCGTCATCAGCGCGCCGCCGCCCATCCCCGTGAGCCCGACGATGATGCCGACCAGCAGCCCGCCGATGGCGAGCGGGACGTCGAGGGTCACGCCGTCGGCCGGGTCGGCTGACTCGCGGCCGGGATGCGAACCATGCGGCGATGATACCTTCGGCCCCGACGGGACGACCACGCCCGGCGAGGCAGGGATGGACGGCCGACGGCCGCGACCGACCGGCACCACAACCACGCAGCGAGGCCCCTCGACGACCGGTGATCACCCACGCGCCGCGCGACCTGTCCGCGCTCGATGACGTCCGGCTCGCCGCCGCGCTGGCCGGTGGCGCGGGCGAGGTGCTCCTCGCGCTCCGACGTGACGCCGACGGCGTCGGCGATCTCCGCAAGGCCGGCGACGCCGGCGCGCAGGCCTGGCTCGCGGCGGCGCTGGCCGAGGCCCGCCCGGACGACTCGATCCTGTCCGAGGAGGCGGCCGACGACCCCAGCCGGCTGCAGGCCGCCCGCGTCTGGATCATCGACCCGCTCGACGGCACCCGCGAGTTCGGCGAGCGCCTCGAGAACGGCGACTGGCGCGACGACTTCGCGGTGCACGTCGCCCTATGGACGCGGGACGGCGGGTTGGCCGGCGGCGCCATCGCGCTGCCAGCGTGCGGCGTGACGTACTCGTCGGGTGCAGCCATCACTCCCGATCCCACCGCCGGCGACGCGGTCCTCGGCGGCGCGCGCCCGATCCGGATCGCCGTCTCGCGGACCCGTCCGCCGGAGGTCGCCGCGGCGATGGCGGCGCGCGACGGCGTTGAGCTCGTCCCGATGGGCTCGACGGGCGCCAAGGTCGCGCGGGTCCTCGACGGAACGGTCGACGCCTACGTCCACGCCGGCGGCCAGCACGAGTGGGACTCGGCGGCGCCGGTGGCGGTCGCGCTCGCGTCGGGGTTCACGGCCACCCGCCTCGACGGCTCGCCGCTCGTCTACAACCAGCCCGACGCCGTGGTCGCCCGACCTCGTCGTCTGCCACCCGGCGCTCGCCGCGCACCTCCGGCGGCTGCTCACCGACGCCGGTGTCGTGGAGGCCGATCGCGGGTGACGCCCCATTCGATGAGCCAGCTCCGGACCCTCGAGGCGGAGAGCATCCACATCTTCCGCGAGGTCGCCGCCGAGATGCAGCGGCCGTGCCTGCTGTTCTCGGGCGGCAAGGACTCGATCGTGATGCTCCACATCGCCCGCAAGGCGTTCGCGCCGGCCCGGATCCCGTTCCCGGTGATGCACGTGGACACCGGGCTCAATTTCGCGTCGATCCTCGCCTATCGCGACCGCTGGATCGAGATGCTCGGGCTGCAGCTCGTGATCGCCTCGGTCGAAGACGCGATCGGTCGCGGCCTCGTCCAGGAGGAGCCCAACGGGTCGCGGAACCGCATCCAGACGCCGGTGCTGCTGGAGGCGGCCGAGAAGAACGGCTTCGACGCGCTGTTCGGCGGCGGGCGGCGCGACGAGGAGAAGGCCCGCGCGAAGGAGCGCGTGTTCTCGTTCCGCGACGAGTTCGGGCAGTGGGACCCCAAGAACCAGCGGCCCGAGATCTGGAACCTCTACAACGGGCGCGTGTTCCCGGGCCAGAGCATCCGGGTCTTCCCGCTCTCGAACTGGACCGAGCTCGACATCTGGACCTACATCCACGAGGAGGCCATCGAGGTCCCGGACCTGTACCTCGCGGCCGACCGCGAGGTCGTCGAGCGCGGCGGGATGCTGTACGCGGTGTCCCCGTTCATCACCCTCCGCCCGGGCGAGAGCGCGCAGGTCCTGCGGGTCCGCTACCGCACGGTCGGCGACGCGAACCTCACCGCGGCGGTCGAGTCGGACGCGGACACGGTCGAGAAGATCGTGGCCGAGATCGCGAGCGTCCGGATCACCGAGCGCGGCGCGACCCGCGGCGACGACAAGGTCAGCGAAGCCGCGATGGAAGACCGCAAGAAGGAGGGCTACTTCTAGTGGCCGGCGAGCTCCTGCGCTTCGCGACGGCCGGATCGGTCGATGACGGCAAGAGCACCCTCATCGGCCGACTGCTGTACGACTCCAAGTCGCTGTTCAGCGACCAGTTGGCGGCGGTCGAGCAGGTCAGCCGCGACCGGGGCAACGACTACACCGACTTGGCCCTGCTGACCGACGGCCTGCGCGCCGAGCGCGAGCAGGGCATCACGATCGACGTCGCCTACCGCTACTTCGCGACCCCGCGGCGCAAGTTCATCATCGCGGACACCCCCGGGCACATCCAGTACACGCGCAACATGGTCACCGGCGCCTCGACGGCCGACGTCGCGCTGATCCTGCTCGACGCCCGCAAGGGGATCACGGAGCAGAGCCGCCGCCACGCGTTCCTCGCGACGCTGCTGGGCGTGCCCCACCTCATCGTCTGCGTCAACAAGATGGACCTCGTCGACTTCTCGGAGGCGCGGTTCGACGAGATCCGCGTCGAGTTCGAGGAGTTCGCCACCCGCCTGCGGGTCCGCGACATGACGTTCGTGCCGATCTCGGCGCTCCTCGGCGACAACGTCGTCCTCCGCTCCCAGAACACGCCGTGGTACGAGGGCGCGACGCTGCTGAGCCACCTCGAGCGGCTGCACGTCGCGTCGGACCGCAACTTCGTCGACGTCCGATTCCCCGTCCAGTACGTGGTGCGCCCCCAGAGCAAGGAGGTGCTCGACTACCGCGGCTATGCCGGGACGGTCGCCTCGGGCGTGCTCAAGCAGGGCGACGTCGTCCGGGCGCTGCCCAGCGGGCTGGAAACAACCATCGCGTCGATCGAGACGGCCGACGGACCGGTGGACGAGGCCTATCCGCCGATGTCGGTGACGATCCGGCTGACCGACGACATCGACCTGTCCCGCGGCGACATGCTGTGCCGGCCGCACAACGCGCCGACCGTCGCCCAGGACATCGACGCCCAGGTGTGCTGGATGGACGAGAGCGCGCCGCTCGCCGTCGGGCGCAAGTACCACATCAAGCACACGACGCGGTGGGCGCGGGTCCTCGTCAAGGCCGTCGACTACCGGATCGACGTCAACACGCTCCACCGCGACGAGGACGCCGAGACGCTCTCGCTCAACGAGATCGGCCGCATCCAGCTGCGCGCGACGCAGCCGCTGTTCGTCGACCCCTACCTCCAGAACCGCGCGACCGGCGCCTTCATCCTGGTGGACGAGGCCAGCAACAAGACGGTCGCCGCCGGGATGATCGGGAGGATCGCCGGCGCCGGCTGACGGAACCTCCTCGCTTGCGCACTCGGCCGGTCATTCACGCCTGCGGTGAGTGCTATCCGCGAGCCGGCGGCGGCTCCCGGACGACCGCTCGGGATGCTGAGCGTGGACCCGCCATCGCACTCGCGCCAATACGCCTAATGCGGATACAAGCGCGTGTCCGGGACGGGCGAGTCGCGCTAGTACCCACCCCGCGAGTGCAAGTCACGGTTCGAGGCAGATTCGGGGCTTAGCACGCCTGGAGTGAGTGCTTCCCGCACTGGTTCCGTTTTCGCCGCAGATTGCACCCACCTGGGGCGTGTATGACCAGCGGCGAAGCCGGCGGCTCGAGTCGGGCCGCCGGCTTAGAGGCGCTCCCGCACCGCGCGCACGAACGCTCGATGCCGCGCCGTCCGCGGCAGCGCGTACTTGCGCAGATCCGCGAACGCCGCGTGCGCCCGCAGGGCCGCGACGAACGCGTCCACGAAGCCCGGATGATCGGCGCCCAGCGGGTCGAACCCGTCCTCCCACCACACGCCGAGCACCCGGAGCGTGCCCGTCGCGCGGTCGATCCGTGGCTCGATCCGGCCCACGAAACGGTCGCCGTAGAGGAGCGGGAGGACGTAGTACCCGTATCGCCGCTTCGCCGCCGGTACGTAGACCTCCCAGCGGTACTCGAAGCCGAACAGCCGCTCGAGCAGGTCGCGATCCCAGGCCAGCGGATCGAGCGGCGCCACGAAGGCCGCGCCCGGCTCGCAACCGGCTGGCCGGGGCGGAGCTCCCGCGGCCGCCTCGCCCGCCAGCTCGAGCTCCGCGGCGTCCAGCATCGGCACCTCGTCCGAGACGATGAACCGCTGCCCGCGCAGGCCCTCGACGGCGACCGGCGTGATCGCGCCCATCTCGACCAGCTCGTTGCGCAGGCCCGCTCGCTCCGACGTCTCCCCCGTTCCCGCGAACAGCGTGTACTCCCCCGTCGCGCCCAGCAGCCCGTGCCCCCGGTACCGCGACAGCAGCTTGTGCCGGTGCTGCTCGTGCTCGGGGAGCCGGCGGGCGAGCAGGTCGGCGGGGAACAGGCGCTCGGTCAGGTCGTAGACGCGGCGGTTGCCCTCGCGGCGGACGATCGAGATGATCCCGCTCTCCGCGAGCGCCTCGAGCAGCGCCCGGACCTGGTTGGTGGGCCGCCAGTACCAGTCGATCGCCTCGCGCGGCGCGACGTCCGTCGATGAGAGCGGCCCGCTTTCGCGCATCCGGCCGAGCAGCTCCTCGACGAGCGGCGCGTGCTCATCGAATGCCTCGCCGCGGTGCGACTCGTGGCGACGATCCCAGGTCACCCGGTACCACGGCAGCTCGTTGGTCGGCACGATCGAGAACATCTTGTTGTAGGTCTCGTACAACAGCCGGTCGCCGTAGAGCAGCTGGTCCGTCCACTCGCGCCGATAGCCGGCGATGCGGGCCAGCAGGACCAGGTCGTGGTTGCGGCCGGCGACCTCGAGCGGGTCGAACTGCAGCGAGCCGAGCCGATCGACGACGCGCATCACCGATCCCGGCTCGGCCGGCAGCGACCGCGGCGGGGCGAGGAGGTGGCGGGTGACGAGGAACCGCCGCGCAACGGCGGCGGACAGGGACCTGGGCTCGGAGCTCACGTGCCCCGATCGTATCCGGGCCGCCCGCCCGGACGTGTCATGTACCGGCGGAGGCGGGCGCGGTCCCGCCGGGCGAGCCGGGTGGCGCGGCGCGCGCGGGATCGGCGCCGGCGGCGGAGCTCTCGTCGGCCCTGACCGGGGCTTCGGGGGTGTCGTCCTCGATCGTGGCCACGACCAGCCGCCAGGTCGCCGACACGATGGCGGCGATCGGCACGACGAGGAACATCCCGAGGATGCCCGCGATCGCGCCGCCGATCGGCACTGCCAGCAGCACGATCGCCGGGTGGAGGCTGAGGGCCCTGCTGTACACGATCGGGGCCACGACGCTGCCCTGGATCAGGTTGAACACGATCGTATACACGAACATGATCACGATGTCGGCGGTCGTCCCGACCGCCACCGCGACGAGGAACGCGAGCGCGGTCGTCACGAACGAGCCGATGTACGGGATGAAGCCGCCGAAGAAGGTCAGCACCCCGATCGGGATCGCGAGCGGCAGGCCGAGGATGATCATGATCAGCGCGCTCGTCACGGCGCCGAACAGCGAGATCGCCGCGGTCCCGATCATGTAGCCGGACAGGACGTCGACGGCGCGGTCGCCCGCATCGTCGAGGTGCTCGCGCCGAGCCCCGCGCAGGCGGTCGATGACCAGGTTCCAGAAGCGGCCGCCGTCGCGCAGGAACAGGAACGTGAGCAGCAGGGTGAGGACGATCACGAGGACGACGCCGAGGATCCCGGCCAGGATCCCGGCGATGTCGATCGCGATCACCGACCCGACCTCGTTGACCGCCGAGACGAGCCAGCCGAGGTCGAGGTCGGCCGCCCCGTCGAGCGCCGTCGACAGGATGTCCCCGAGCGGCTGGACCATCCAGATCACGGTCACCGCCACGGCCGCCGCCACGGCCACGGTCGCCCCGATCGTCGTCGCGGCCGCGGCGACGCCCATCGACCAGCCTCGCGCCCGGAGGCGCCGCATCAGCGGGAGCAGTGTCGCGGCCGTCACGATCGCGAGCACCACGGGCACGGCCACGATCGGGACCGAGACGATGATCCGGATGACCAGGAGCCCGAGCGCGATCGTGACGAGGCCGCGCCAGCTCCACTGGGCGAGCCGATCGAGCCAGCCGGGCATCGACCAGGCGCCCGGTTCCGCCCGAGCGCGGGGGACGTCGGCGCCACGTTCGTCGAGGACCGCGATGACCGAGCCCGTGACGGCGAGGACGAACACGGTCACGGGCAACGCGGTGATCAGACCGAGGATCCCGTACAGCGCGGCGCCCGCCGTGATCGCGATCACGACGATCGCCGGATGGACGTCCACGCGGCGTCCGATCGAGGTGTCGGCGAGCAGCCGGTCCTCGGCGATGGCGGTCGCCGCCACGCCGACGATGAACAGCAGGGCCTGGAGCGGGCCGGTGAGTGCGAGCAGGATCAGCGCGATGGCCGCGGTCGTGACGATCGCCCCGAGGTACGGCACCAGCCCCGCGACGAACACGAGGGCGACCAGCGGGCCGAGCAAGGGGCCGAGGTGGTTGCTGCCCAGGACCGCGAGCAGGACCGCGGCGGCGACGGCGTCGGCCGCCGCCATGATCACGACCCGGCGCACGTAGCCACCCACGTGGTCGACGCCGATCGTCGCGCCGTCCGTGAGCGTGGCCGCGTGCTCGGGCTTGAGCTGGCCCATCAGCCAGGACCAGCCCCGGTCGCCGTCCTGGAGCACGAAGTACAGGAGGAACGCCGCGAGGACGAGGATGGTCCCGACGGTCACCGCCGTGCCCGCGAACGCCGCGACGTTGACGGCGAGCAGGCTCCGCAGCCCGTCGACGAAGCGGTCGAACGCAGAGATCACGACGTCCGGGGCGCCGACGGAAACCAGGCCGTTGGCGACGTCGGAGATCCCGTCCGACACCGCGGCCACGATCTGCCGCAGGTACGGCACGACCGAGACGATGAGCAGGATCAGGGCCAGGGCGAAGACCACGAGGCCCACGCCGCACGCGACGGCCGAGGCGATCGCCCGCGACAGGCCGCGAGCACGGAGCCCGCGCACCGTCGGCGCGAGTGGCGCCGACACGACGAGCGCGAGCAGCACGGACGCCGTGACGGTCGAGAGGACGATCGTCAGGGCGATGAGGACGAGGCCCAGACCGGCGGTCACGAGGACGCGCCAGCCGACCGAGGCGAGCCGGTCGAGCCAGACCGGCACGGTCGGGGTGCGGGGTGCGGTGGGCGGCGCAGCTGTCACGGCGTCAGCGGTCGCGCCGCCCTCCGATCACGCGGTTCGCGGGGGCGTCAGCCCTCGATCGCCTTCTTCTTGAGCGCCTCGTACTCCGGAACCGTGATCGCGCCGGACTCCTTGAGCTGGTTGAGCTTCTCGAGCTGGTCGGCCACGCTGACGCCCGCGGCGGCCTTCTGCGCGGCCTCCGCCTGCGTCATGAGCTGCACGTCCTGGGCCGTCACCTTCGGCCGGCTGATGATGTAGATCAGCGCGCCGATGAACGGGAGGATGAAGATCACGATGATCCAGATCGCCTTCCAGCCGCCCGACAGGTCGTTGCGACGGAAGATGTCCGCGAAGATCGTGATGAAGATCCAGATCAGCATGAACCAGAAGAAGAAGATGACCATCGACCAGATCACGTCCCAGAACGTGTAGGTCGGGCCACCGACGTTCGAGCACGCGGCCACCAGCAGGCCGAGCACGGCTATCGCCGGCAGCGTCGGCCGGACGAGCATCTTGCGCAGTTCCTGAAAGCCCATCCTGAACTCCTCACTCAATGGCGGTCATCACCCCTCACCGGACCGACATCTGAACGTGGACCGGGCGGCGATCACGGTACACCGTGCCGGATCCCGCACGGGACCCGGATCCGCGACCGCTACGTGCCCTTGACGAACGTCAGCGCCGGCTTGCCCTGCGGGTTCGTGATGACCAGGTTGTTGCCCGTGACCGTGTACTGCGTCGAGAGGTTGAGCGCCTGCAGGTAGGCCGCTTCGACCGTGGCCATCGGATCCTCGCACGCGAGCTTCGTCGACTGGACCTGCTCGAAGCCGATCCCGTTGGGCGGCGTGATGTTGGCGATGCCGCTGAACGTGTTGCAGCCGGCGCTGCCGGTGGCCGCATTGCCGTTGAACGTGATCGTCGGCGTCACCGCGGACGGCACGGTCTGCTCGGTCCCGTCGACGCTGGTGTACTTGATCAGCGCCCACGTGCCGTCGAGGCTGCTGCCGGGCGACCCGGCCGCGCCCGACGGGGAGGCCGTTGCCGACGATCCGCCGCAGGCCATGACGAACGCCCCGACGACGAGGCCGATGACGAGCACCGACAGTCCGCCGCGGAGGCGCCCAGTCTCCTGAGCCATCACTTCCCTCCTGAGAACGGGCGCCACGCGGGTCGCGCGTCGGGCGCCGCCCGTGATGATGCCACCTCCGCGGACCCGGGAGTCATGGGCGGGACGGGACCAACGGACGTGGGCGCGTCGCGGGCATCCGATGTATCGTCTCGACCGAATGGTTCGGTCAAAGCGAACCATCAGCCTCCGACAAAGGAAATCGACCATCGATACCCCCGACCGCGCCGCCGCCGTGGAGTCCGTCATCACCGGCTACGACGAGCTGATGCGCAGCCTCGCCGAGATTCACGCGCCCGAGTTCGTCGAGATCGCGGTCACCATGCCGCAGGCGAAGGTGCTCTACCTGCTCGGCGCGGTGGGCGACCTCCACATGTCCGACCTCGTCGCGCGCCTCGGGGTGTCGCTGTCTACCGTCAGCGGCCTCGTCGACCGCATCGTCGACCAGGGGCTCGCGACCCGCCGGGACGATCCCGCCGACCGCCGGCAGGTGGTCGTGGCGCTGACCGACCAGGGCGCGGCCTTCCTCGACCGCTTCCGCGATATCGGCGCGGGCCAGATGCGCGACCTCCTCGCTCGGGTCACCGACGACGAGCTCGCCGTGATCCGCGACAGCCTCTCGATCCTCTCCCGCGCGGCCGACCAGGCGTCCGCCGCGACCCGACCGTCCGTCCGAAAGGAACCCGCATGAGCCGCCTCTCCGAGATCGCCGTCGCCAAGCGGAGCGTCACGCTCCTCCTGGCGGCCGCCCTGTTCATCGCGGGCATCGCCGCCTGGGGCAACCTCAAGCAGGAGCTCCTGCCGGACATCGAGCTGCCCGTGATCACGGTGATCGCGCCGCTGCCGGGCGCCGGGGCGGCCGACGTCGCCGACCAGGTGACCAAGCCGATCGAGCAGGCGATCTCCGGCGTCCCGCGCCTCGCCTCCCTCCAGTCCACGTCCGCCAACTCGCTCGCCCTGGTCATCGCGCAGTTCGCGGTCGGGACGAACGTGAAGGAGACGCAGGCGCTGATCCAGCAGAACGTGGACGCCGCGAACCTGCCGCCGACGGTCGATCCGACCGTCGCCGCCCTGAACATCAACTCCTCGCCGGTGATCATCGCGTCCGTCGCGGCGACGACCCCCGACGGCCTGAGCGAGGCCGCCCGGATCGTCCAGACCGAGATCCAGCCCGCGCTGCTGGCCATCGAGGGCGTCGCGAGCGTCGACGTCAGCGGCGGCGACGAGCAGCAGATCGCCGTGACGCTCGATCCGGCGAAGCTCGCCAAGGCGAACGTCTCCGAGGCGCAGGTCGTCGGGGTCCTGACCGCCAACAACGTGACGGTCCCATCCGGTCAGGTCCAGGGCGATGGGACGAAGACGCCGGTGTCCACGATCGGGGTCATCGGCAGCCTCGACGAGATCAGCAACATGGTCGTCGGCGTGGCCGCGCCCGCGGCGACCGGCGCCGGCACGCCTGCGCAGCCGACGGCCTCGGGACAGCCCGCCGCGTCCGGCCAGCCGAGTGCCAGCCCGTCGGCCGCGCCGGTCACGCCGGTCACGCCGGTCGCGCCCAAGCCCATCACGATCGGTGACCTCGGCACCGTCGCCGTCGTCGGCGTCCCGACGACGGGCTTCGCCCGAACCGCGACGCCCGAGGATGGCGGCCACCCGTCGCTCTCGCTGTCGGTGACCAAGACCTCGACGGCCAACACCGTGCAGGTCGCGGACGCCGTGACCGCGAAGCTCAACGAGCTCGGCGCGCAGCACGCGGACCTGGTCACGGTGACCGTCGTGTCCGACCTGTCCTCGTTCATCAAGGAGTCGCGCGACGGCCTCCTTCGCGAGGGCGGCACCGGCGCGCTGTTCGCGGTCCTCACGATCTTCCTGTTCCTCGCCAGCCTGCGCTCGACGCTGGTCGCGGCGGTCAGCATCCCCCTGTCGCTGCTCGCGGCGCTCGTGATCATGCAGATCACGGGCATCACGCTGAACATCCTGACCCTGGGCGGCCTCGCGGTCGCCGTCGGTCGCGTGGTCGACGACGCGATCGTGGTCCTCGAGAACATCTACAGACATCGCGCCATGGGCGAAGACCGCCTCAAGGCGTCCATCAACGGCCCGCGCGAGGTCGCCGGGGCGATCACGGCCGCGACGGTCACGACCGTCGGCGTGTTCCTGCCGCTCGGCTTCGTCGGTGGCTTCGTCAGCCAGTTCTTCCTGCCCTTCGCCCTGACCGTGACGTTCGCGCTGCTGGCCTCGCTGGTGTGCGCGCTGACGGTCGTCCCGGTCCTCGCGTACCTGCTCATCAAGACCGTCAAGTCGAATGTCGACGCGGACGGCGAGCCCAGGAACTCGTTCTGGATCCGTGCCTACACGCCGGCGATCACGTGGGCGTTGCGGAGCCGGTGGACGAAGCTCGGCGTCGTGGGCGTGTCCATCGCGCTGTTCTTCGCCACGGCCCTGATCGCGCCGCTGCTGCCCACCCAGTTCATCAACGCGGGGTCCGAGAAGATCCTCGCGGTCACCGTCGCGCCGCCGGCCGGCGCCTCCTCGGAGGCCGTCCTCGAGCGGGCGATCCAGGCCGAGACCATCCTGCTCACCGACCCCAAGGTCGAGCTCGTCCAGACCAGCATCCCGGGCGAAGGCGAGGCCGGCTTCCAGACGATCATCGCCGCCTCCAGCGGCCGGCCGGCGAACAGCGCCCGGATGACGGTGCGCCTCGCGCCCGACGTCGACCTCACCGCCTACACGGTCCACCTCGCGGACGAGCTCGCGCCGATCCAGACCGACGGCTACGACATCGCGGTCGCGCAGGCCGCCGGGTTCACGTCGAACACCATCAACGTCATCGTCTCGGGCGCCGATCCGGCGACCGTCAAGCAGGCCAACGACGCCGTCCTCGCGGCCCTGGCCGACAACGGCGACCTCCTCAACCTGAAGTCGGACCTGTCGCAGGGCACGCCGGAGATCCGCGTCACCCCCGACCCGAACAAGTCGATCCTCGTCGGCCTGACGACGGCCCAGGTGGGCCAGGAGGTCCGCGGCGCGCTCATCGGGACCACGGCGACGCAGGTGCAGCTGCCCGACGAGGACGGCACCACCGCGATCGTCGTCCGCCTCGACCCCGACCAGGTGACGTCCGTCGACACGCTCAAGACGCTGCCCGTCGGCACCGTGGTCAAGGTCCCGCTGGGCCAGATCGCGACCGTGGAGCAGGCCAACGCCCAGGGATCGATCACGCGCATCGACGGCTCGCCCGCCGCGTCGATCAGCGCCGACATCGCCAACGTCGACACCGGTGCCGTCAGCGTCGCGGTCCAGAAGGAGATCGACGGCCTCGTCACCGCCGGCCAGATCCCGTCCGACGTCGACGTCCGGCTCGCGGGCGTCACCCAGCAGCAGAACGAGGCGTTCGGGGGCCTGTTCACCTCGATGGCCGTCGCCGTCCTGCTCGTCTACCTCGCGATGGTGCTCACGTTCAACTCGCTGATCACGCCGTTCATCATCCTGTTCACGCTCCCGCTCGCGACGATCGGCGCCTTCCCGGCGCTGTACCTGACCGGGCGACCCATCGGCGTCAGCGCGCTGATCGGGTTCCTGATGCTGATCGGGATCGTGGTGACCAACGCCATCGTGCTGCTCGACCTCGTCGAACGGTTGCGACGCGAGGGCATGTCCACGTACGACGCCCTGCTCGAGGGCGGTCGAACCCGCGTGCGGCCGATCCTGATGACGGCGATCGCGACGATCCTCGCGCTGGTCCCGCTCGCCGCGGGCTTCAACCAGGGCTCGATCATCGCCGCCGAGCTCGGGACGGTCGTCATCGGCGGCCTGCTCAGCTCGACGTTCCTGACGCTGCTCGTGATCCCCGTCGTCTACTCGCTCGTCGACGGCGTCCGCCGGCGGGCGAGCCGGCGGTTCGCCCAGCCGGAAGGCGACGCGGCGGAGCACGTGGAGGCCGCGCCGGCGGGCTGATCCGCCGGCGGCGCCCGCACGGGAGGGTCGCCCGTGGCACCCTTGGTCCTCAAGCAGGAGGACACATCGATGGCCATCACGCGCTATGCCGACGTCAACTGGGCGGGCGACCTCGTCAGCGGCTCGGGAACGATCAACTACGTCTCGTCGGGGGCGTTCTCGCGCCTGCCCGTGACGTGGGCCTCGCGCACCGAGGACCACAACGGGCGGACGAGCCCGGAAGAGCTGATCGCCGCGGCGCACGCGTCGTGCTTCTCGATGGCGTTCAGCAGCCGTCTCGGCAAGAACGGCACGCCGGCGACGTCGCTGGACGTGCGCGCCACGATCACGTTCGACAACGCGGCGGCGGCTGGAAGATCGTCCGGAGCGACCTCACGGTTCGGGGCGTTGTGCCGGGGATCGACGCCGCCAAGTTCACCGAGCTCGCCGAGGACGCCAAGGAGAACTGCCCGGTCTCGGTCGCGATCAAGGGCAACGTGGAGCTGGTGGTCGACGCGCAGCTCGTCTAGGGCCTCGCCCCGGCAACTGCAGCCCGATGGACGAGCCCTACTACCGGACCGACCTCGCCCGCGTGCACCACGAGGGCTTCGACTTCCATGCCGAGGCCGTTGCACCCGGGATCCTGCGCATCCTGGAGCCGGTGCTCGCGGACGACGGGCTGGTCCTCGAGTTCGGCTGCGGGAGCGGCCTCCTGACGAGGCACCTCGTCGCGGCGGGCCACCGCGTGCTCGCCACCGACGCCTCTCCGGCGATGGTCGACCTCGCCCGCGAGACCGCGCCGGGCGCAGAAGGGTTCGCCGTGCTGGCGCTGCCCAGCGACCCGGTGCCGCCCGCCGACGCGATCGTCGGCGTCGGCCACCCGATCAACTACCTGCCCTCGCTGGACGCGATCCTGGAGGCCATCGGCGCGATGGCCGATGCGCTGCGCCCCGGCGGCATCCTCGCGTTCGACGTCTGCGACCTGGCCTACGGCGCGCTGCGGAGCGACGACGGGTCGCGCGGGTGGGTACGCGACGACTGGGCGCTGCTGACCCGGTTCTCGCTGCCCGCGCCGGACCGGTTCGTCCGCGACATGACGATCTTCAGCCGGAACCCGGACGGGTCGTGGCGGCGCGACGACGAGCGCCATGACAACGTGCTGCTCGACGTCCGGACGATCCCGCGGCTGCTCCGAGCGCACGGGGTCGAGGCGACAGTCGGCACGGCGTTCGGCGACGAGACGCTGCCGCGGGGCCTGCACACGGTCGTCGGGCGGAAGGCCGGCTGACTCGGTCCGGCTCCGTCCCGCGCCGTTCGGGTCCGTCCCGCTGCTCGCCCAGCGAGCAGTGCGGCGGTTCCGGCGGCGATCTGCTCGCCCGGCGGTCCAATCAGCGGTTCCGATTCGCTCCAACCGCCATCCTGCACGCCTGGCGAGCGAGCCGGCGGATCAACCGCTGCAGTGCACGCCCGGCGAGCGGTGCGCCAGCCGGAGTCCGAGCCAACGGCGCGGTGCCCGGCGGCTAGCCGATCGTCAGGACCCGCCGCGGGTTGTCGATCGTCATGCGGTCGATCTCCGCATCCGACACGCCGGCCGCGCGCAGCCGCGGCAGGAACGTCTCGTGGAGGTACGTGTAGCCGTTCCCCTCGTATCGCCGGAGCTGGCTGTTGTGGCACACGTCCTGGCTCAGCAGGACGCGGTCACCGTGGCCGCGATGGAGCAGCTCCAGCAGGAGCTCGACGATGCGGCCCTCGCCATGGCGCTCGGTCGGGGTGAACGACATGCCGAGGAAGTCGAACTCGACGGACGCCCCTCGCCCGATCAGCGAGAGGTGGTGGTCGAGGACGGGGTAGCTGTCGGCGTGCCCGATCACCACCCGCCCCGGGTCGACCCCCTCCTCCTCGAACACCGTCAGCTGCGCGGCGCCGACGTCGGACAGGACGGCGTGGGTCGTGATCGCGAGGCCCGTCCGGCGTGACGCCCGCGCCGCCGCCCGGTGGACGCGCTCCTCGGCCGGCGTCAGCCACGGCTTGTCGGTCCCGATCTCCCCGATGATCCCGATCCGGATGCCCGACTCCCCCACCCCGACCGTCGCCTCGGTGACGAGCTCCTCGGCCAGGGAGTCGACGGATCGCCGGTCGATCATCGCCTCGGGCGGGTAGTAGGCGGTCCGGTACCAGCCGCCGCCCATCACGAGGTTGAGCCCGCTCCGCTCGGACAGGCGCTTGAGCCACGCGGGGTCGCGGCCGACGCCGGGCATCGTGAGATCGACGAGGGTCGTCCCGCCGGCGTCCTTGTAGTGCGCGAGCTCGTCGAGGATCACCGGCTCGTCGCGCGTGAGCTCCCAGTAGTCCCAGCGGTTGGCGATGTGCCAGAGCGAGATCTGCGTGTGCTCGTGGGGCAGCGTGAACCCGATCGCCGACGGCTCGACGGGCCCGAGGACGGTCATGACGTGCGCCATGCCGAGATCGTAGCCGCGCAGGTCTCGCGGCGGTCCCTTCCCGCGCATCGCGCCCGGGAGACGTCAGCGATCGAGGATCGGCCGAGGGCGATGGGCGACCGTGTCGAGCCGGCGGGCGAACAGCAGGTGGGGCGGTGTCGCCGGGAGCTCGATGCCGAACGACGCGGCCATCGTGTTGCGCTCGATCTCGGCCTCCGCGTCCTGGAGCGGCCACGGCGCGTGCTCGACCGGCGTCTGCGTCACGCGCCCGCGCTGGACGGCGAACAGCGACATCCGGTCGGTGAGGAACGCCTCGAGGCTGCCCGGGGCGGCCGTGCGGACCGGTCCCGTCGGCCGAAAGCGGATCCGGAGCTCGGCCGGCGAGGCGTGCGTGCACGAGCTCGTCTCGCGGATCCAGTCGCCATCGGTCGACGAGGTGACGCGCGCGTGGTGGTACGGGACGCCGAACCCGAGGCGGGCGGCGGTCGCGCTGGGCCAGTGCGCGCCGTCGAGCGAGAGGAACCAGATCCCGCGGCTGCCATCTGGCGCCGTGACGTAGGTCCGGACGTTGACTTCGGCGAAGGCGAAGGCCTGGCCAGGGAGCGGAAGCTCGAGCGGCCGGACGTGCGTCATCCGGAACGGGACGACGCCGAGCCAGGCCGAACCGTCGAAGAGGTCGAGCTCCAGCGGCGCCGGGATGAGGGGTCGGAGGACCGCCGGGTCGATCGGCCAGTGCGCGAACAGGAGGTCGAGCCAGCGCATCGACAGCAGCGCATGTCCGGGCTCGCGCGGAGACGTCATGCTGCGAGCGTGCGCGCAACGGCCATGCGGCGAGGATACCTGCTACTCGCAAGTATCACAATAGCGCAGGCCCGCCCGTGGTTGGCCGTGCCTGAGTCGGACGTTCCCGACCTCCTCGCGCCCGGCCTGCGGCTGGTCCTCGTCGGGATCAACCCCGGGCGCGCCTCGGCCGCCGCGGGCGCGCACTTCGCGAACCCGCGCAACGACTTCTGGCGCCTGCTGGAGGCGTCCGGCCTGACGCCGGAGCTGCTCGGCCCCGAGCGACAGGCCGAGGTGCTCCGGTACGGCATCGGCATCACGAACGCCGCCCTGCGCACGACGCCCGGATCGGGCGACCTGCGCGCGTCCGACTTCGCGGGCAGCGCGGAACGGCTCGGCCGGATCGCGGCGGAGCTGGCGCCGCGCGTCATGGCGTTCGTCGGCAAGGAGGCCTATCGCGGCGCGTTCGGGGAGCGACCCGAGCTCGGCCTCCAGGCGCGGACCCTGGCCGACACCCGTTGTTCGTCCTGCCGTCGACGTCGCCGGCCAACGCGGCCGTGCCCTGGGCGGAGCGCCTCCATTGGTTCGAGACGCTGGCCGCGGTGGTCGCGGGGTAACCTCCGATGACGAGGCAAATGGAGGCGAGATGACGGACCAGCACGACACGCCGGTCAGCGGCGAGGTGTACGACAGCGGCGGGGTCAAGATCTACGGCTGGGAGTGGAACGACATCGGCGGCCCGCGCGGCCGCAGCCGCCTGCCGTGGTTCGGCATCTTCCTCGTCGTCTTCGGCGCCCTCCTGCTCCTGCGCCAGGTCTTCCCCGCCCTCGAGACCGCCGGCTCGCTGCTGTTCCTCGCGGTCGGCGTCGCGTTCCTCGTCTCGTGGCTCGTCAACCGCGGGCTCGGATCGCTCTACCTCGGCGCGATCATCACGGCCCTCGCCGCACCGGACCTGCTCGCCGCCGCCGGCGTGATCTCCGGGCCGGGCGTGGGCACCCTCTGCCTCGGCTTCGCGTTCCTGTTCATCGCCCTCGTGCGCAGCTTCAGCGGCGGCGGCTGGGGCTGGCAGCTGGTGCTCGGCCTGATCCTGTTCGCGATCGGCGCGTCGAGCGTGGCCCTGCCCGCCTTGGGCGACCTCCTCTGGCCGCTCGTGCTCGTGATCATCGGCGTCGCCGTCCTGGTGCGGGCGATGGTGCCCCGGCGCTGACGGCCTAGGGGCTCCAGAAGCCGATCGAGCCCGGTGCGAGGACGCGCGCCGGCGACCCGTCCTTGGGCAGCGACTCGAGCGTCTCGACGCCGTCGGCGAGTCACGACCGGCAGCAGGATCGAGGTGCCGTCGGGCGACCACACCCGGTGGCTCGGCGCGTACTGGTCGAAGTACGGCAGCACCTGGTTCACGAACAGCGACGAGAGCGAGATGATCGCGGGCGACGTCGCGGCACCCGTGGCGACGTCGACGAACTGCAGCGAGACGTCCACCCCGGCGGCGTCTGCCGATGGCTGGGTTGCGCCGGATCCCTCGCGCGCCGAGGCCAGGCGCGCCGTGGCCCGTGTCCCACCGACGGTTGCCGCCGGGGGGCTGACCGTGCTCGGGATGCCCAGCGTCGCGATCGTCTTGCCATCGGGCGACCAGAAGAACGCCACGACGTCCTTCACGGGCAGCGCACGGACGTCGCCCGTCGACGCGTCGACGATCCGCACGGGCCCCAACGGGAGTGGTGCGACCCGATCCCCCTCGCCCGGGGCGATGAACGCGACCTGCGGGCCGGACGGCGCGAACCCGACGGCGGCGGGCCCGAACACCGGGATCTGGTGGCTCGTCGACCCGTCGCTCGTCCCGACGACCACGGCTTCGGTGTTGGGCGACGGCGCGACCACGTACGCCTCGTACCGCCCGTCGGCTGACGCGGACGGCGCACGGAACACGCCGGGCAGGCCGGCGACCTTGGACATCGTCGTCCCGTCCATCCCGACCGCGCCCAGGAACGCGTCCGTGTCCGAGCCGGTGTGGACGAGCATCCGGTCGGGGCCCTCCCAGGCCCAGTACATCGGCTGGCCCTGGCGGAGCACGCGGGCCGCCGCGCTGCCATCGGCGGGGACGGACTGGAGCGAGAGATCCGGCCCGTTCGCGGTGAGGAAGGTGACGCCGCGGCTGTCCGGGGTCCAGTACAGGTAGAACGGGGCGTCGGTCGCGCTCTGGTAGACGACGGCGGCGTCGGTCGCCGACGACCCGTCCGCGCCCATCGAGAACACGTCGATCGCCACGGTGTCCGGCGTGGTGGCGACGACCGCGACTCGGGAACCGTCGGGCGACCAGGCCGGGAACCCGAACGTCGTGTTGGCCGAGGCGTGGTCGACGCGGTGGCCGCCCTGGCTGTCGACGATCGCGAGGCCGCCGTCCGGACCGACGAACGCCACGCGCGGCAGCGGCTTGGCCGGCGGGCCGACGCGCCCGGTCGCGACCAGGACGGCGGCGACCCCGGCGACGCGCGAGGAGCAGGACCACGAGGCCCGCGAAGATGCGCCGCCGGCGCCGGCCTCGACCGGGGACGGGCGGGCCGCCGACCGGTTCGGGGTTCACCGCGTAGGCGGGCTCCGCTTCGAGTGTCATGTGGCTGACGATACGGCGCGGGGGCCACGGCGGATCACGTCAGGCGCGGACGCCGTCCTCGAGCGACGCCACGGCGAGGTCGATCGCCTCGGCGAGCCCGTCCGCGATCCGGGCCAGCTCCTCGTCGGTGACCACGAACGGCGGACCCAGCAGGATCGTGTCGCCATCGGCGCCGTTGGCATTGCCCGTGCCGGAGTAGAGCAGCAGGCCGCGGTCGCGCGCCGTGGCGACGATCGCCTCGACGAGCTTCGCCGCGCGCGGCCAGGGCTCGCGCGTCTCGCGGTCCCGCACGAGCTCGACGCCGACCATCAGTCCCCGCCCCCGGATGTCGCCGACGACCGGGTTCGCGTCCAACCGCTCGTGGAGCAGGGCCGTGAGGCGTTCGCCCTTGGTGGCGGATGCGCCGACCAGCGACTCGGCCTCGAGGATCCGCAGCACCTCCCGCGCGACCGCCGCGGCCGCCGGCTGGTGCGAGTAGGTGAACCCGTGGACGAACGGCCCGGCGCCCGTGACCGCGTCGTATACCTCGCCCGAGGCCGCCACGAACCCGAACGGCCAGTAGCCCGACGTGGCGCCCTTGGCGGCCACGAGGAGGTCGGGCTGGACGCCGAAGTGGGTCATGCCGAACCACTCGCCGGTGCGCCCGAACCCGGTCATCACCTCGTCCGCGATGAGCAGCGCGCCGTGCCGCCGGCAGACGTCGGCGACCGCAGGCCAGTAGCCGCGCGGCGGCTCGACGGCGGCGAGCGTCGCCCCGACGATCGGCTCCGCGACGAACGCGGCGACGGTCCCGGGCCCGGCCATCGTGAAGGCCTGGTCCAGCTCGTCGACGAGCGCCTGCGTCGTGCCCAGCGCCTGCGACCCGGGGTCGTCGCCGCGGTACGGGTAGGCGGCGCTGACGTGGCGGAAGCGCCCGAGCCACGGCTCGTACGGGCGACGCAGCGGGCGCCGTCCCGAGAGGTCGAGGGCGCCCAGCGTGTTGCCGTGGTAGCTGCCCCAGCGCGCGAACACCACCAGCCGGTCCGGCTCGCCGCGCGCGAGCTGCGTCGCCCGGGCGAGCTTGAGGGCCGTCTCGATCGCCTCCGACCCGCCCGAGACCGGGTAGATCGCCGGGTCGGCCATCGGCAGGTGCGGCGCGACGTCCGCGGCGTAGCGCTCCAGCGGCTCGGTCGTGAAGGCGCTGCCGTGGGCGTAGGCGAGGCGCGCGGTCTGCTCGGCGATGACGTCCGCGATCTCGCGCCGGCCGTGGCCCACGTTGACGACGATCGCGCCGCCCGCGGCGTCGAGGTACTCGCGACCGTCCGCGTCGACGATCGTCGAGCCGTGCGCCTCGACGGCGACCGGCGGGTTGGGCGACGTGGAGCGGCGGAAGACGCGGCCGCTCACGGGCGGCGGCGGGCGGTGGTCGCCCCTCGATGGATCGCGCGTCGGATCACGCCTCGATTGTAGGGGCGTCGGCGGGCGGCGCGGCCGCCGGGCAGCGAGGTCTCCCGACCGAGGAACGCGACGAACCACGCGGCACCCGGGAACGGCAGGAGCAGCGCGCGCACCGTGATCGTCAGCGGCACCGCGAGCAGCGCGCCGGCCGGCCCGATCAGCGCCGTCCAGACCAGGATCGTGGCGATCGTGACCACGGGGCTCAGCTCGAGCGTCGTCGACATCACCCTCGGCTGCAGCACGTAGTCGAACGCGAGGTTGATGACGACGTAGCCGACGACGACCGCGATCGCCGACGCCGGCCCGTGCGCGAGCAGGGCGAACGCGGCGGGCGGGATCAGCGCGAGGATGAACCCGATGTTGGGGATGAAGCTGAACAGGAACGACATCAGGCCCCACAGCACGGCGTAGGGCACGCCGAGCACGAGCAGCAGGACGGTGTCCGCGATCGCCGCGGCGGCGCCGAGGAGCGCCCGGACCTTCACGTACGTGACGAGCTCGGTGGCGAGGGCGTCGTAGCGGGCGATGAGGTCGGCCGAGGTCGCCCGCAGCGTCCGGTCGTGGAGCCCGACCGCGCCGAGCAGCACGTAGATCACGAGCAGGACCGCCATCAGCATCCCGGTGACCGCGGGCGCGAGCGCGGCCACGATGCTGCGCGCCACGCCGAGCGCGGCCTGCGGCTCGATCGGCGGAAGCGACCCGGCCGGGACGCCGGTGATGGAGGCCCAGGCGTCCTGCGCCGTCGTCACCCACGATTCGACCTGGGTCGAGTTGTCGTTCAGGCCGATCCCGACCGCGGCAACGGCGCCGACGACGGCGACGCCCATGATCACCAGGATCAGGACGAACCCACCGGTCGTGATCAGGATCGCCGCCCAGCCGGGGAGTCCCCGATCGAGCAGCCAGAGCTGCGCGCGACGCGCGACGATCGCCGACAGCGCCGAGAACGCGAGGAGCCCGAACAGGCCGCCGGCGAGCGCCGATCCCGACGGCGACGACGACGGCCGCCGCGGCGACGAGCAGCGGCCCGCGGAGCTCGCGGACGGCGGGCGGCGCGGTGCGGTCGTCCATCCGGGCGATGCTACGCGGTTCGCCGGAGCTCGAACGAGGGTCCGGCGCCGAGCGACTCCGCCGGCGTGCCGTAGCGCAGGATCAGCTCCCGGACGGCCGCCTGGTGCTCGTCGCGCTCGAGCTGGCGCGCGACGGCGTCGAAGGTCACGTCGCCCAGCGTGACGCGGCAGGCAGGCTCCGCGATCAGGTTGAGCCCCCAGTCCGCGTCCGGCGATCCGGTCGCCACCCACAGGGCCCCGTCCGGCCGCTCCACGAACCCGACCACCGCAACGGCGGTGAAACCGGAGACGCGTCCGCGCGTCTCTACCCGGACGACCCGGCCCCACGCGACGAGGTCATCCTCCATCTGTGGCAGCCTAGCAGCCAGCGCCGACCGGATCGCGCCCATCGTCAAGCCAGCCGGAGCCCGCCCGTGGACACCAGCGCAGAAGCGCCCGCCGAACCCGTCGAGCCCCCGGAAATCCGCCGTCACGCGCCGAGGGTTCCTGCGCACGGCCGGCGTCGTCGGCGTCGCCGGCATGGCCGCGACGCTGGCCGCCTGCCAGGCCACGGCCGCCCCGTCGTGGGCGTTCGCGTCGGCCGCCGCGGCGACGCCGACGCCGACGCCCGTCCCGCCGACTCCCGAGCCGTCCGCGTCGGGCCCTGCGCCGAGCCCGTCGGCGCCGCCGATCCCGAACCTCCCGGCCGGCTGGACGGAGGCCGACTACAACGCCCAGGTGCGGGTGCGCCGGTTCGTCGGCAACCTCGCCGGGCCACTTGGGATGTCCGAGTTCCTCGACAACGTCCTCGGGCCGAACACCGACGACCCCGAGTTCACCAAGGTCGTCCAGGGCAACCAGCCGCTCGAGCCGGTCAGCGTCGACGTCGACGGGACCAAGGTCTTCGCGCTCACGGCCGACGAGATCGACTGGCCGATCGACGCCCTCCTGCCGCCGGTGCAGGCCCTCGGGTTCAACAAGACGTGGCCCGGGCCGACGATCCGCGTGATCGAGGGCGACCGCGTCCGGATCTCGGTCACCAACAACATGACGGACCCGACCGGCATCCACTTCCACGGCATCTCGGTCGACGAGTTCACCCAGGACGGCGTCCCGTTCTTCACCCAGCTGCCGATCGTGTCGGGCGACACGTTCACCTACGAGTTCACGGCCACGCCCGCGGGCTCGCACATGTACCACTCGCTGTACAACGCGACCAACCAGGTGGGCCGCGGCCTCCTGGGCGCCTTCATCGTCGAGCCGCGGCGGCCGGCGGACCGCTACCCGCGCAAGTACGGCGTGACCCAGGAGGTCGTGTTCATCCACGGCGACGTGCTGGGCGGGTTCACGATCAACGGGCATGGCTTCCCGGCGACCACGCCGATCGTCGCCAAGCAGGGCGACAAGGTGCTGCTCCGGTTCATGAACGAGGGCGTCTCGACGCACCCGTGGCACACGCACGGCTACCGGATGAACGTCGTGGCGCGCGACGGGGCGCCGCTCGGGACCGCGGCGTTCAAGGCGGACACGCTGGGCGTCAATCCGGGCGAGCGCTGGGACGCGATCATCGACTGCGACCGCCCGGGCGTCTGGCCGATCCACTGCCACGTCCTGCCCAACGACGACGGCCAGGACGGGATGTTCGGCATGGTGACGGCGCTGGTGATCCTCGCGCCCGACGCGACCTGATCGCCCGCCGCGAAGCCCACCGTCACCCGCGCCGGCTACTTCGTGTAGACGCCCTCGGGGTCGAGCTCCTCGCGGACCAGCCGAAGCTCCTCCGCGGTGGGTGGCGGCGTGACGGCGAGGTCGTCGCTGACCCTCGGGTCCCAGGCGATCGTCGCCCGGACCTCGTCCACGGTTGCGCCCGGATGCAGGGAGTCGAGGCGCATCTCGCCGGTCTCGTCGAAGTGCCAGATCCCGAGGTCCGTCACGACCACCGACGGCCCCCGGCCGTTCCAGCCGCCCGCGCGCCGGATCCGCTCCGCCTGCTCCGCACCGCCGAGGTTGCCCGGCGACGTCCGGAAGTCGATCGTCTCCACGAACGAGCGGGCCGACTGGCGCATGATCACGAACACGTTGCGGGCGTTGATCGCGATCTCGCAGGCGCCGCCCGAGCCCGGCAGCCGCGTCTTCGGGGCCGCGTAGTCGCCGATCACGGTGGTGTTGATGTTGCCGAAGCGGTCGATCTGCGCCGCCCCCAGGAACCCGACGTCGATCAGGCCGCGCTGCAGGTAGAAGGCGAACAGCTCGAACATCGAGACCACGGCGGTGGCGCCGGTCACGATCGTCGGGTCGCCGATGGACAGCGGCAGCCGCGCCGGCCGCGCCCCGAACACGCCGGCCTCGTAGACGAGCTCGAGATCCGGGTTCACCGTCCGCTTGGCGAGGTTGACGGCGATGTTCGGCAGCCCGACCCCGACGAAGCAGACGCCCTGGCCCGCCAGCTCGCGCGCGGCCGCGACGATCATCATCTCGGACTTCGAGAACGCGCTCGCTCATGGCCGGGCCTCGAACAGCTCGATCGGGTTGCCGTCGGGGTCGTCGACGAGGATCTGGCGCCCGCCCGGGCCCTTCACGACGTCGTTCCGGAACGTCGCCCCGGCCTCGCGCAGCCGCTCGACGATCGGGTCGAGGTCCTCGACCTCGATCACGAACCGGTTCCACCCGCCCGGCTCCGGCGCCCGCCCATCGGGCATGGCGCGTGCGGCCGACGAGGTCGGTCCGGCGAGCCACAGGGACAGGTCGCCGCGCCGCACCATCGCGAACGCCGGCAGCATGTCGAAGCCTGCCTCGAACTCGAGCAGCTCGCGGTAGAACGACATCGACCGCGCGACGTCCGACACGAGGTAGCGGACCGTCGCCATCAGCCGTAGCTCCCGTAGTCGACCGAGCCCGACGGCGCCGGGCCCGGCTTGAGGGTGGCGACGCGCTCGGCGCCCAGCTTCTCGACGTATGCCGCCCGGTCGTCGAGGTCGTAGACCCACTCCCGGAGCCACGCCTGGAGGGCGTCCTCGTCGCGGCTGATCGGGTCCCAGTCGAGGTAGAAGCGGTTGTCCCGGTCGTAGGCGCCCTGGACGTAGGAGGGGTGCGCCCCGAACGGGTCGACGACCACGGCGTCCACGATCAGGCCCGGGATGATCGTGCGGTTCGGGTCGGCGCGGATCACCGCCTCGTCGACCAGCTCCTCGACCACGACGATCACCCGCTCGGCCGCGAACGCCGCCTCCTTCTGGCAGCCCAGCAGGCCCCAGACCTGGGTGTTGCCCGCGGCGTCGGCGCGCTGGGCGTGGACGATCGTCACGTCCGGGTTCAGCGGCGGGACGGCGTAGACCGTCTCGTCGGAGTACGGCGACTTGATCTCGCGGATCAGCGGGTTCGCCACGGGCAGGTCCGTCTCGAAGTACGAGCGCAGCGGCATGAACGGCAGGTTCGCGGCGCCCGCGGTGTAGCGGGCCGACCATCCCGAAGTGGCTGTACTCCTCGAGCTCGAGCGCCGTCCCCTCCCCGACCGACGCGGGCTCGATGCGGCGACGGATCGCGTTGAGCCCGCCGACGCCCGGGTTGCCGAGCCAGCTGAAGATCAGCTTGCGGGCGACGCCGGCGGCGATCATCTGGTCGTAGATCACGTCCGGCGTCATGCGCGCGAGCGCGAGGTCGCGCTTGCGCTGGCGGATGATCTCGTGGCCGGCCGAGAAGCCGATGAGGTGCGTGAAGCCCTCGATCGCGACCGTGTCGCCGTCGCGCACGATGTCTGCGATCGCATCGTGCATCGAGGCGACCTTGCCGGGCATGGCGGAAGTGTGCCGGATCAGCCGGAGGCGCCGAAGCCCTCGGTCACGAGCCCCGTCGCGCGCTCCCGCGTCGACCGCGTCGACGTCGGCCGACCGGTTCGCGGCCACGTGGTCGACGGCCTCGGTGAACAGCCGGACCGCGGTCGCGGCCTCCGCCTGCGACACGACGAGCGGCGGCGACATCCGGACGCAGTCGTCGCCGGCCTCGAGGACGAGCAGGCCGCGTGTCGAAGGCCCGCATCTGGACGGCGTCGGCCGTCTCGCCCGAGTCGAACTGGACCCCGATCATCAGGCCCTTGCCGCGGACGTCCTTCACGAGCGACGGGTGGCGCTGGAGCAGCGGGCGGAGCGCGTCCTGGATCTCGCGCCCGCGGATCCCGGCGTTGGCGATGAGGCCGTTCTCGAGCAGGCGGATCGTCTCGAGGACCGCCGCCAGCGAGACCGGGTTGCCGCCGAACGTGCTGCCGTGCGCGCCCGGGCCCCACGTCATGAGCCCGGCCTTCGCGATCATCGCGCCGACCGGCATCCCGGACCCGATGCCCTTCGCCGTGAGCAGGATGTCGGGCTCGACGTCCCAGTGCTGGATCGCCCACATCTTGCCCGTGCGCCCGGCGCCGGACTGGACCTCGTCGGCGATGAGCAGGATGCCGTGGCGGTCGCACAGCTCGCGCAGGCGCGGCAGGAAGTCGTCCTCGGGGACGACGTAGCCGCCCTCGCCCTGGATGGGCTCGACGATGATCGCGGCGAACTCGTCGGCCGGCATCAGGCGCTTGAAGACGCGCTGCTCGAGCTCGTCGAGGCCCTCGTTGCCGAACGGCACGTGGTAGACGCCGGGGAGCATCGGGCCGAAGTGCGCGTGGTACTTGGCCTTCGACGCGGTGAGGCTGACGGCGCCCATCGTCCGGCCGTGGAACCCGCCGAGGAACGCGACCACGTTCTGGCGCTTGGTCGCGTAGCGAGCGAGCTTGAGGCCCGCCTCGACCGCCTCCGCGCCGGAGTTGCCGATGAACACGCGGACCGGCGCCTCCATCGGGGAGATGCGCGCGAGCTCCGCGGCGGCCTCGGCGTAGATCGGCAGGTAGAAGTCGCTGGCGCTGAAGTGCTGGAGCTCGGCCGCCTGGCGCTGGATCGCGGCGACGACGTCGGGGTGGCTGTGGCCGGTCGAGTTGACGGCGATGCCGGCGGCGAAGTCGAGGAACACGTTGCCGTCGATGTCCTCGACCGCGCAGCCGAGGCCGCGCACGGGGACGATCGGGTAGGCCCGCGGGAGGCTCGGGCTCGTCCACGCGTGGTCGAACTCGATGTGCGCCCGGGCCTTGGGCCCCGGGAGCTCGGTGACGATGTCCGGGACGGTGCGCGCCTCGAGCGGGGTCGTCACGTGGCCTCCTTGGGTGTGGATCCGAGCGTCGTCCGCGTCCCGTCGCCGGTCGCCGGGCACCACGAAACGCATAGATGTTATGCAGAGTGAATACGAGAATAGCAGGCGGCGACGGCGCCCGCGACGACCCGAAGGTCCCGCGACGGCGCCAGCCTGCGACGCGGCTCGTCGCGGTGTGCGCCAGGATCGGCGCAAATCGCGCGATTCGACCCTCGCGCGGGCCAGATCGGACCGCGATTCGTTCCCCTCGAGTCACCATCCGCGCGTCGAGCGGCGACGAATCGGACCGCCGGATGGAGCGAATTGCGCGGACTGTCAGGCACGAGGAGCGCCGCGACTACGGCGCGCAGTCACCCGGGACGCCCGGGCCGGGAGCGGGACGCGATCGGCTGCATGCCGGACCAGACGTCGATGCGGCCGCACGACAGGTCCACGCGAGCGCCCGCGCTCTCGGCCTCGGTGCTGCCGTCGGCGTCGTGCAGCTGCCAGACGTCGCCGGCATGGACCGCCGCGGACACCAGCACGCGACCGCTCGGCGAACGGATCTCGACGGCCCACGGCAGCGGCGGCAGCTGCGCCGCCGGCATCTCGTTGATGCCGTCCTGCGGCTGGACCACGGCGACGTCCGTCCCGTTGACGACGAGCGAGACCGGCAGGGTCGTGCCGTTCGACAGGCTGAGCGTCATCCGCTCGGGCGGCACGACGATCGCTCCGGGCGGCGGCGTCGGGCCGGCCGGTGTCGGCGACGGCAGGAGCGAGCAGCCGGCGACAGCCAGCGCAATCGCGAGGAACGCGAGACCCGCGAGGCCCGCGCGCATCGGCCGGGACGCGACCTCAGTCGACGACGGTGTGGCTCTGCTCCCGCAGGAACTGGGCGACGTAGTACATCGACAGGCCGGCCTTGCCGGTCGAGCCGGAGCCCTTCCAGCCGCCGAACGCCTGGACGCCCGGCCAGGCGCCCGTCGTCGCCCCGGCGCGCCGGTTGACGTACAGCACGCCCGCCTCGATCTCGTCGAGGAAGCGCTGGACCTCGGCCTGGTCGTTCGAGTAGACGCCCGCCGTCAGGCCGTAGACGCTCTCGTTCGCGAGCTTCAGGGCCTCGTCGAGCGAGTCCACGGCGTGAACCGCGGTGAACGGCGCGAAGATCTCGTCCTGGAACAGCCGATGCGAGGCGGGCAGCGAGCCCACGACGGTCGGCTCCACGTAGAAGCCGCGGGCGAGGGCGCCGTCGGTCAGGTGCTCGCCGCCGGTGAACACGGCCCCGTCGCGTCGCGCGTCGGCGACCGCTCGCTGGTGGCGCTCGACCGCACGCTGGTCGATGACGGGGCCGAGGAACGCCGTCCGCGGCAGCGGGTCGCCGACCGTCAGCTTCTCGGTCTTCTCGACCAGCAGCCGGACCAGCTCGTCGTGGACGGGCTTCTCGACGTAGACGCGGGAGTTCGCCGAGCACTTCTGGCCGCCGAACCCGAACGCCGCGCGCATGATCCCCTCGGCCGCCTCCTCGAGGTCCGCCGAGCGCAGGACGATCGCCGGGTTCTTGCCGCCCATCTCCACGATGCACGGCCGCGGGAACGTCGTGGAGAAGTTGCGGAACAGCTCGAAGCCGACCTCGTACGAGCCGGTGAACACGATCCCGTCGATGCCCGGGTTGTGCTGCAGCTCGTCGCCGACCGTGTCGCCCGGGCCCATGACGAGGTTGAACACGCCGTCGGGGACGCCCGCGTCGCGATAGGCCTCGAGGACGGCGATCGCCGTCATCGCGCCCGCCGAGGCGGGCTTGAGGATGACGGTGTTGCCGGCCATCATCGCCGCGCTCGTCGGGCCGACGGACAGCGCCATCGGGAAGTTGAACGGGCTGATGACGGCGAACACGCCGTGCGGGCGCAGGATCGTCCGGGTGTGGACGGCCGAGTCGCCGAGGTTGTCCATCGGGTGGTCGTAGTACGCGTTGTCCTCGGCCGTCTTGGCGTAGTAGCGGATGAGGTCGGCCCCCTCCTCGACCTCGCCCAGCGCCTCGAGCCGCGTCTTGCCGACCTCGACGGCCATCAGGCCGCGCGTACTCCATCTGGCGCTCGGAGATCAGCTCCGCCGCGCGCTTCAGGATCTCGAGCCGCTTCTCCCAGCCGAGCCGGAACCACGCCGGCTGGGCCAGGCGGGCGGCCCGGATCGCGTCCTGGACGTCGGCGCGGGTGCCCTTCGCGAAGGTCCCGACCAGGATCTCGCTGTCGATCGGCGACCGGAGCTCGAACGTGCCGTCGCCGTCGCGCTCGTGGCCCTCGATGTAGTTGCGGTGGTACTGGCCGAGCCGGGCCTTCGCCTTCTCGAGGCCGGCCTCGTAGGCGACCTGGAGGTCCTCGTTGTCGGCGCGCAGGGTCGCGTAGGTGATCTTGATCCGCTCGGCGGTCATCGCAGGCTCCCGTTGGAAGCGCCGTCCGTGGGTTCGCGACGGAGGGCGCGAGGTCGACGTTGGCGCCAGTCTATGCCGGGTCGCGCCGCGCGAGCCGCCCGGGCTCGACACGAGGCGGCATGCTGGTCGCATGCATCGATTCGTGCGCCGCCTCGTGCTCCTGCCGTCGATCGCCCTGGCCCTCGTCGTCCCGGCCGTCGCGCCGGCGGGCGCGCTCGCCGCATCGGACTTCCCGGTGGGCTGGCGGGGCTTCCACACGTACCCCGAGATGGTGTCGGAGATCCACGAGGTCGCCGCGGCCCACCCGGACATCGTCCACCTGGTCTCGATCGGCCAGAGCTACCAGGGGCGCCAGCTGTGGGCGGCGAAGATCAGCGACAACGTCAACGTCGACGAGAACGAGCCCGAGGTCCTGTTCGACGGCGTCCACCACTCCGACGAGCACATGGGCCTCGAGATGACCCTGCACATCCTCCACTGGCTCGCGGACGACTACGGCAAGGACGCGCGCGTCACCAACATCGTGAACACGCGCGAGGTCTGGATCATCTTCGAGATGAACCCCGACGGGGCGACCTTCGACATCAAGAACGGGCACTTCCACTTCTGGCGCAAGAACCGGCAGCCGACGCCGGGCTCGTCCTCGATCGGCACGGACCTCAACCGCAACTACGGCTACCACTGGGGCCTCGGCGGGCGCACCAGCCGCAATCCCCAGGCGATCACGTACCACGGCCCGAAGGCGTTCTCCGCGCCCGAGACACGCGCGTATCGCGACTTCCTCGCCTCGCGCGTCGTCGGCGGGCGGCAGCAGATCCGGGCCGCGATCACCTTCCACGAGGCCGGGCGCCTCGTGATGTGGCCGTACGGCTACACGAAGAAGAACGTGCCCGGCCGACATGACCGCCCAGGACCAGGCGGCGCTGAGCCGCATCGGCCACCACATGGCGAAGACGAACGGCTACAAGCCCGAGCAGGCGAGCGACCTGTACATCAGCGACGGCACGTCGCGCGACTACCTCTACGGCACCTACCGGACGTTCTCGTACACGTTCGAGATGTCGAACCGCGACTACCCGAAGTCGTCGTTCATCGGGCCCGAGACCGGCCGCAATCGCGAGGCCGTCCTCTACCTTGCCGAGCGCGCGTGGTGCCCGCTCTCGGTCCTCGGGGCGGCCGTCCGCGAGGCGCGCTGCGGGGCGTTCGACGACGATCTCGAGGTGGCCCGCGGCTGGCAGGTCAACCCCGACGGCACCGACACGGCGACAGCCACGGCCCAGGGCCGCTGGGCCCGCGGCAACCCCAAGGCCACGAAGACCGGGCGGCGTGACCATGCAACCGACCGCCGTCCCGTCCGGGCGCTACGCCTTCGTGACCGGGCTGGCCGCCGGCTCGTCAGCGGCGGCCGACGACCTCGACGGGCTGACCACGATCCGCTCGGTGCCGATCACGCTGCCCGCGGCGACCGGCCAGCAGCTGACCTTCAGCTGGATGTTCGCGCACGCGGCGAACTCGTCGTCGGCGGACCACCTCCGCGCGATCGTCCAGGCCGGGGCGACGCAGACCGTCGTGTTCGAGCGGACCGGGTCGTCGTCGCTCGTCGGGGGCTCGTGGCACGGGGCGTCGATCTCGATGGACCCCTGGGCCGGCCAGACGGTCCAGATCCGGTTCGAGGCGCTCGACGGCGCGGCGGCATCGACGGTCGAGGCCGGCATCGACGACGTGCGGGTGACGCGCCCGTCGAGCTGACGCGACGGTACCTCAGGACAGCGCCGCGACGACCTCGCCTGAGGTCGGCCGCGACGGCGTCCGGCGCGAAGCCCCTCGGACCCGAAGCCGCGGCCGCGAGCTCCGCGTCGCCGTGCTTGCCGGACCGGACGAAGATCGTGCGCAGGCCCGCGCGTCGCCCACCGCGGATGTCCGAGCCGACGTCGTCGCCGACCATCACCAGCTCGGAGCGCCGGAGCCGCGGCTCGCCCGCGTGCGGCCGCCTCCGCCGTCAGGCGGTCGATCGCCACGCGGAAGAACGCGGGCGACGGCTTGCCGACGGTGCGCGCCCGCCGGCCCGTCGCCCACTCGAGCGCGACGAGGAACGCGCCGGCGTCGAGGGTCGGGCCCTCGGGCGTGATCCACCAGGGATTGCGATGCATGCCGATGAGCTCGGCCCCGCCCCGGACGAGCCGGAACGCCAGGTCGAGGTTCGCCTTCGTGAGCTGGTCGGGCGAGTCGCCCGAGGACGACGGCGGCCACCTCGCCCGGCGCCGCGTCCCTGACGCCCGCGGCGTCGACCACGTTGAGCCCGGCGAACTCGGTTCGCGCGTCGTCGGACGCGATCACGAACACGGGCCGATCGCCGTACTCGCGCCGCACCAGCTCGGCCGATGCGGACAGCGCCGACTGCAGCCGATCCGGCGGCGTCGCGAACCCGACGCTCCGACCCCACGCCGCCAGCGACGGCCTGGACACCAGCGAGGTGTTGGTCACGAGCAGGTACGGCATCGCCCGCCGGTCGAGCTCCGCCATCGCTTCCGGGGCGCCCGGGATCGCCTTGCCGGCCAGCACGAGGACGCCGTCGAGGTCGAGGAGCAGGCCCCGGACCCCGTGCAACGCTGCACGCAGGGCGTCGTCGGCGCGGGGCATCTCGGGCATGATGGTCCGAGGGTAGCGGAGCGCACGAGGAGGCGAGGATGGGACTGCTGGAGGGGCGCAAGGCGCTCGTGTTCGGGGTCGCGAACGACCACTCGATCGCCTGGGGCATCGCGAAGGCGTTCCACGACCAGGGCGCGACCGTCGGGTTCTCGTCGGTCGAGAGCCTGATCGACCGCCGCGTCCGGCCCCTCGCGGCGTCCATCGGCAGCACCTTCGTCGAGCCGGCGGACGCCCAGTCCGACGCGGACATCCAGCGCGTCATGGACCGCTGGAAGGAGGCGTACGGCGAGATCGACATCCTCGTCCACGCCGTCGCCCACGCGAAGCGCGAGGACCTCGAGGGCTCGTTCATCGACACGTCGCGCGACGGCTACCTGTTCGCGGTCGACGTCTCGGCGTACTCGCTCGTCGCCATGGCCCGCGCCGCGCGGCCGCTGATGCATCGCGGCAGCTCGATCCTCACGCTCACCTACCTCGGCTCGGAGCGCGTCACGACGAACTACAACGTGATGGGCGTCGCCAAGGCGGCGCTCGAGGCGACGGTCCGCTACCTCGCCGCCGACCTCGGGCCCGAGGGCATCCGCGTCAACGCGATCTCCGCGGGCCCGATCCGGACGCTGTCCGCGGGCGGGATCCGCGACTTCCGCAAGCTCTACGGCCCGTTCGACCAGATCGCCCCGATGCGCGCGCACGTGACCAAGGAGGACGTCGGCAACACGGCGGCGTTCCTGGCGTCCGACCTCGCGGGTGCGATCACCGGCGAGATCACCTTCGTCGACGGCGGGTTCAACATCATCGGCGTGCCCTCGCTCGACTGACCGGGCGTGCAGCTGCTGCTGGTCGGGCTCGGCGGCTTCGCGGGAGCCGTCCTGCGCTGGGCCGTCGACGGCTGGATCAGCGAGCGCAACCCGACGGCGTTCCCGTTCGGCACGCTGTTCATCAACCTCACCGGCTCGTTCGTGCTCGGCGTCCTGTTCGCGCTGGTCGTCGAGCGCAACGTCCTGCCGGCCGACGTCCGCCTGCCGCTGATGGTCGGGTTCCTGGGCGCGTACACGACGTTCAGCACGTTCATGCTCGAGTCGTGGCGGCTCGTGGAGACGGGCGCGTACGGGCTCGCGGCGGCCAACCTCGTGGGCTCGGTCGCCCTCGGACTGGTCGCGGTCGTGGCCGGGCTGGCCGTTGGACGGCTCGTGTCGTGACCCGGGTCGAGCGGTTGGCGGCAACATCCGGCGAGTAGACTCGGGCGGCGATGCAGTCCGACAGCCGCGACCGGGGGGCCGAGCAGACGGCCACGGCCGCACTCGCGCAGTTGATCTCGACGACCGAGGAGTTCGAGCGGCGGGCGACCGCCGCCGAACGCCGCGAAGCGGAAGCACGTGCAGCGATCGCGAGCCGGGACGAGCGGCTGGCCCACGGGCTGCACGACACGGCGCTGCAGTCGCTCACCACCGCGCATCGCTTCCTGGAGGCGGCCCGCTCGTCGTTTGCCGCGTCTTCGCCCGAGTCGGCGGCCGTCCACGTCGACGACGCCCAGGCCGCGATCCAGACCGCGATCCGCGAGGTCCGCGAGACCATCGATGGGCTCAGCGCCACCGGACGACGGCCGATGACCGAGCCGGCGAAGCGGGTCCTGCTCATCGACGACCACGAGATGTCGCGGCGCGGCCTGCAGGCGATGCTCTCGACGACGGACCTCGTCGAGGTCGTGGGCGAGGCCGGCGACTGCGAGTCGGGCCTGGCGCAGGTCACCGCGCTTCGACCGGACATCGTGCTGCTCGACATCCGGATGCCGGGCGTCGACGGGCTGGCGTGCCTCGGCGAGATCAAGAAGCTCGAGAACCCGGTCGCCGTGGTCATCGTCACCGCGCACGACGACCGGCGATACGTGCTCGACGCCGTCCGGCGCGGCGCGGCCGGCTACCTGCTCAAGGACGCGTCGACGAGCGAGGTCCTCGCGATGATCGAGGCGGTGGCCGGCGGCCAGCTCGCGGTCGGTCCCGACCTGCTGCGCGAGGCGCTGAGCACGCCGCCGGAGCCGACCGGCTTCGAGAGCGTCGAGGCGCGCCTGGCCCATTTCTCGCTGACGCCGCGCGAGTCCTCGGTCCTGCGGCTGCTGGCGGAAGGGCTGACGAACAAGGAGATCGGCGGCCGGCTGTCCATCGCGGAGGACACGGTCAAGAAGCACGTGCAGAACATCATCCTGAAGCTCCGCGCCGCGGACCGGACCCAGGCCGCGATCATCGCCTACCGACAGGGGCTGCTGGAGCCGCTCCCGCCGGTGTAGTGCCGGGCCGACGGTCGCCTAGGCGACCCGGTTGAGCGCCGGAACGTCCAGCGGCGGCAGCCCGTCGGTGCGCCGGAACAGCCGCGCGAACACCGACGGCACGAACCAGCGCAGGAAGTACAGGCGGCAGCCGACGCAGATCCCGGTCGTGGCGAGCAGCGTCTGGAGCCCGGCGACCGCGGCGACCAGCAGCCAGCCGAGCGGCGTGACGCCGACGAGGAACGCGAGGCCGGCGAGGCCGAGGAACACGGCACCGAGCGCCTGCGCGAAGCGCGGCGGGTACTCGTGCTCGGGCTCGGCGGGCGGGCCGAGCTTGAGCGCACGGCGGACGTACGGCCACGGCTTGCTCGGCAGGAACAGCCGCGTGCCGAAGAACGCCGACAGGCCGAGGTTGACGCCGACGAGCACGGCGAGCCAGGGCAGGTTCAGGAGGAAGGCGACCGCCAGGACGATCGCGGACACGCCCGCGCCGAAACGCATCCCACGTGGGTCGATGTGTCGGGCGGGCGATGGCGTGAGCAACGACATGAAGGTCTCCGGGTCGGACGGGACGGGCGGGAACGACGGGCGGGCGCGGCGAGCGACCGCATCCCGACGATGGTCGCGAGGCCCGGAGAGGAGGAGTGGGAGCGGGCCCTGTTCAGGCGGCCGCGCGCTCGACCCTCGCCGGCACTCGCCGACGACAGGAGCACTGCAGACCCATACAGCCCACGAGGGCGACCTCACTCACGCGCCGAAGCCTATCAGCCGCGACCCCTCCGTCAAGGCGCGGCTCGGTATCGGTTTCTCGAGTCGCGACCGATCCCGTACGCTGCGCTTCCCCTGGAGGAGGTCCGAGCGTTGCGCGTCACCGTCACACCCGAGCAGATCCGCGAGGCATTCGAGGCGGTCAAGGACGATCCCGCCTTCGACCAGAGCCGCGGCCTGTGGGAGCGCGGCAAGCCGCCGGTCGAGATGCTCCAGGCGATGTGCCTGCGCCCCGAGATCCTGCGGGCGTTCGGCGGGCTTCGGCGAGGGGCTGTACCCGGGCGGCCTCCTCGAGCGCAGCGTCCAGGAGCTGGTGATCATCACGGCGTCGCACGCGAACGACTGCCAGTTCTGCACCAACGCCCACGTCGACATCGTCGACCTCGGCGGGATCCTCGACGCGCCGCTGGAGCTCATCGCGGAGCCGTCCCGGCTGGGGACGCGGGATCGCCTCGCGGTCGAGTACTCGCGCGCCGCCACGCTCGACTCGAACCACATCCCCGAGGCGCTGCTCGCGGAGCTCAAGGTGGCCTTCACCGACCCCGAGCTGGTCGAGCTGACGTTCCTCATCGGCTACATCAACATGCTCAACCTGTTCAACAACAGCCTGGGCGTCCGCTACGACGGCGACTACCGCGTGCTGGCGCAGGACCCTCAGGGGCAGGCCGCGGGCCCGAGCAGCGCACCCGAGGCGTCGAGGCCGTAACCGAGCGGGAACACGGCGCGCACTCGGGGTCAGCTGCCCTGCGCCATGCTCCAGAGCGTCCAGTACTGCGTGCGCAGGCGGCGCGGCTGCTCGAGGACCGTGCGGATCGCGAAGGCGATGTCCTCGGGCTTCAGGTAGGTCTTGAGCGCCGGCATGTCCTCCGTGCGGCCCACGCCCATCGCGAACTCGGTGGAGGTTCCCGCCGGTCCGATCGTCGTGACCCGGATCCCGTGCTCACGCAGCTCCCGGTCGAGCGCGCCCGCGAGGCCGACCTGCGCGAACTTGGTCGCCGCGTAGACGGCTTCGTCGTGGCCGCCACGAAACCCGGCCACCGACGCGACGATCACGATGTCGCCCTGCCCGGCCTTGAACATCTCGGGGACGGCGGCGCGGATCGGCCAGACGGTGCCGGCGACGTTGGTGTCGAGCATCGTCGTCAGCGCCTCGTCGCTGTGGTCGAGGATGCTCCCGTACATCCCGATCCCGGCGTTGGCGACGAGGGTGTCCAGGCGCCCGAAGCGCTCGACGGCGGTCGCGATCAGGCGGCGCCCGTCGTCGGGTGAGCGGACGTCCATCTCGACCGCGACGATCTTGCCCGGGTACTCGGCCTCGAGCGCCTCGAGCCGCTCCTTGCGCCTCGCCCCGACCACGACGTTCGCGCCGGCGCCGGCGAGCTCGCGCGCGGTCGCCCGGCCGATGCCGGCGCTGGCGCCGGTGATGGCGACGACGGTGTCCTTCAGGTCTTCCATCGCGCCAGTCTAGGGCGCTGGACGGGTCGCTCGGCGGCCGCCAATGACTCCGTACACTCGTCGCCGATGACACCCGCTGCATCGGACGCGCCGGAGCTGTCGAACGGGAGCGCCCGAGCCGTGGGCGCCGGGTTCGATCACGCCCGGTTGCGCGGCCTCGTCGTGGACGGCAACGACGGGATCATGGCCACGGCCGGCATCGTCGAGGGGTTCATCGGGGCCGGCGCAGCCACCGAGACCATCCTCGTCGCCGCGATCGCCGCCATGGTCGCCGGCGCGATCGCGATGGGCAGCGCGAAGTACGCGGAGGCCGCGATCGAGCGGGACGCGACGAACGCGCTGCTCGCGGAGGAGCGGCGCCAGCTCAACCTGTCGCCGGAGGAGGAGCTCGCGGAGCTGGCCGCGATCTACGAACGGCGCGGGCTCTCGCCGGAGCTGGCACGAACGGTGGCGGTCGAGCTGAGCGCCCACGACGCGCTGGCCGCCCACGCCGAGGCGGAACACGACATCGCGCTGGACGAAGCACCCGTCTCGCCGTTGGTCGTCGCCGTCTCGGCCGCGGCGGCCTTCGCGATCGGCTCCTTCGTCGTCCTGTTGTCGGTCCTGATCACCTGGAGCACCGTGCTCCCGACGACCTTCGTCGCCGTCGCGATCTCGCTCAGCCTGACCTCGATCGTCGTCGCGCGATGGGGCAGCCTGCCGCTCTGGCGGACCATGGCCCGGACGGTCGGGGTCGGCGTCGCCGCCATGCTGATCACGTTCGCGATCGGGTCGTTCATCGACCAGTGAGCGGCCCGCGTTGCCGACCAACGGCGACCAGACTGCGCCTCAGGCTTCCGCGAGGAACTCGCCGAGTGCCACGTCGCGCGGGAACGACCGCTGCGTCCCGGGTCGCTGCACGCTGTCCGAGGCGCAGCGCACGCCCAACCGGACGGCGTCGATCTCGCCGAGACCCCGGGCCAGACCGTAGGCGAACGCACCGACGAACGCGTCACCGGCACCGGTCGTGTCGGACGCCTCGACCGCGGGCGCCGGGATCCGGTGGACCGTCCCGTCCCGACCGAGCAGCGCCGCACCACGCGCTCCGAGCGTCACGACGACGCGCGTCCCGGTCCGCCGGGCGAAGGCGGCGATCTCCTCGTCGGTGGCGTCGCTCGAGGCATCGGCCAGCCTGGCGAACTCGACCTCGTTGGGGATGACCCAGTCCGCGACCGACAGCAGGCCCGCGTCCATGTCGGCGGCCGGCGCCGGGTTCAGCACGGTGACCGCCCCCACGGAACGAGCGGCCGCGAAGGCGGCGGCGGTCACGGCCTGTGGGATCTCGAACTGGCCGATCACGAGCGCGAGCGGCGCGAGCTCGACGACGGCTCGGGCCGCCTCGTCGGGGACCATCTCGTCGTTCGCCCCGGCCACGCAGATGATCCGGTTCGTGCCGTCCGGCTCCACCCAGATCGACGCCACGCCACTGGGACCGGGGACGCGGGTCAGGTGCGTGCCATCGATGCCGAACGACGCGAAGTTGGCGACGGTCATCTCGCCGAACACGTCGTCGCCGAGCGCGTTGACCATCGCGACGTCGGCGCCGAGCAGGCGGGCCATCACCGCCTGGTTCGCGCCCTTGCCGCCGAACCCGAGCTGGAAGTCGCGACCCTGGATCGTCTCGCCGGCCGCCGGGACCCGGGGCGGATAGGCGATGAGGTCGATCATCGTGCTCCCGACGACGGCGATTCGCGGCTGGTCTGCCATTGGGTGAGGCTCCCGACGACGGCAAGGATCGCCGACAATGGTGCCCCACAACCATGCGCGCGGGTGACCTGACGTGAAGATCTACCTGGCCGGGCCACTGTTCACGACGCCGGAGCGCGAGTTCAACGTGCAGCTGGCGACCCGTCTGCGCGCCGCCGGGCACGAGGTCTTCGTGCCGCAGGAGAACCCGGCCTCGGAACGGACCGGGAAGGCGATCTTCGAGAAGGACCTCGAGGGCCTCGACTGGGCCGATGGCGTCGTCGCGATCATGGACGGCGCCGACCCCGACTCGGGGACCTGCTGGGAGTGCGGCTACGCGTACGCCAGGAAGAAGCCCGTGGTGCTGTTCCGGAGCGACTTCCGAGGTTCCGGCGATGCCGACGACATCCCGTACAACGCGATGCTCATCGGGGCCGCGGACGCCCACATCGAGCTGCGCCTTGGCACGGCCGACGATGCCGCGGCCGCGATCGACGCCGAGCTGGGGCGCCTGACGCCGGGGTGAGCCGTCGCTGCGAGCACGGTGAGGGGTTGGAGCGGGAGACGGGATTCGAACCCGCGACATACTGCTTGGAAGGCAGTCACTCTACCGACTGAGTTACTCCCGCGCCGGATCGGTAGACCTTCGCAAGAAGGTCCGGAGCCGATGACAGTTCGCGCAGACGGTATCGCACTTGGCGACCTCCTCCAAGATGCGCTGCGTGCCAGCACGACCGATCATGCGGGTCACCGCGGACCGCTTCGACTCGGCCTCACGATGGTCGAAATCCATCGCACATGGCGGGAAACGACGCCCGCAGTCGCTGCAGGGCACGTCACGGAGCTCATCGAGCATGCGAGCCTGGCGGCGCCAGACCTCGCGCTTCCGTCCGAGCTGTGCGGAGTGGCCGGGAGCCGGCACGGCACGAGCCGCGTGTCGCAGCTGAGTGCGTATCCGATGACAGTTCGCGCAGACCACGTCGCATTTCGCCGCCTCTTCGCGAAGGGCCGTCTCCGGGCGCAGCATGGCTCCACCCGACGTGAGTCGAAAGCGTTTGGTCGTCCCCGGCCGATGGTCGAAGTCCATTTGGTGCGGAGCGAACGTCAATCGGCAGTCAGCGCACGGGCGCTCCCGCAAGCTCGCGCAGGAGCTCGAGCGTTCCTTGTTGCCGGATACGGACACGATTGATCTCGAGGGATCGGTTCCGTTCGTAGTAGTTGCGATTCGCTGATCGCTGACTCGGGCGCGCCATCGTCTTGCCAGTTTAGAACATATGATCGATCCGCCCAACCGGATGAAGATCGGCCCATCGGGCAACCGGCGCACCCTGCCCGCGATCGTTTATGGTGCTACATTGAGCGAGTCGATAACGTCTGCATAGGTTTGCATAGATTTCAGTGGCTCGCACGACCGCGAATGATCCCGACTGGATCGGCCTCTCCGAAGCAAGCCGGGTCCTGGGCGTGTCCCCGGCGACCCTGCGGCGATGGAGCGATGCCGGTCGCGTCCGGGTGTTCACGACACCCGGGGGCCATCGGCGGTTCTCGCGGCGGGCGCTCGAGCGGCTCCTGCCCGCGGACCACGCGCGTCGCCCGTCGATCGGCGGCGGCGGCCTGACCCCGAGCCGGATCGCGCGCACCTACCGTCGCGCCAGCCGCGAGGCAGCTCCCGAGCTGCCGTGGGTCCTGACCCTGACCGACGAGCAGCGGGTGCTGTTCCGGGAGCGGGGGCACCTGCTCGCCTCGAGCCTCCTCCAGCATCTCGATGCGACGCAGCCCGAGAGCGCCGCGCACCACCTCAAGACCGCGTCCGTCTCCGCCGCCGAGTACGGGGGGATGGCCGCGTCACTCGGGCTGTCGTTGAGCCAGACGGTCGAGGGCTTCCTCCGCTTCCGCGCGCCGTTCCACCAGGAGCTGGCGGTCGCCGCGCGGCGCAACGGGTTCGACGCATCCGAGACGACCGACCTGCTGGTGACGGCCGAGCGGGCGATGGACCAGCTGCTCGTCGCCACGATGACCGGGCACAGCATCGCCACCGGGCGCGATCGCTCCACCGCGCCGCGCAAGCCGCGCGCCGCGCTTCCGCGGGCATGAGCGCGGGCCCGAACGCCCGCCGCCAGCTGCTCGCCCTCCTGACGCACGCGCGCCAGGTGCCCGCCTCCGAGCGGGAGCGGTTCGCGTCGCGGCTGCGGGCCGAGGCCGGCTCGACCGCACTCCTCGTCGAGACCTGCCACCGCGTGGAGGCGTACGTGGCGGTCGGCAGCGCCACCGAGGCGGAGGCCCTGCTGGCGCACCTGCCGTCGGGCGGCCGGGTGCTCGCCGGGGAGGCCGCCGTCCGCCATGCCGTCGTGGTCGCGACCGGGCGCGACTCGATCGTGCTCGGCGAGGACCAGATCCTCCACCAGCTCCGCCAGGCGGTCCGGACAGCCCGCACCGCAGGGCGTTCTGGATCCTGCGACCGACCGCCTGTTCGCGCTGGCCCTGCAGGCCGGTCGGCAGGCCCGATCGTGGCAATCCGGGTCCCACGCGGTCGCTGGCGGACGTCGCGCTCGAGGCCGTCGATGCGATGGATGGTGCCGGACGCCATCGTGACGTCCTGGTCGTGGGAGCGGGGATCATGGGCGGGCTGCTCGCCAGGGTGGCGGCCCGGTCCGGCGCCTCGGTCACGATCGCCAATCGATCCGCGGAGCGAGCCCGATCGCTTGCGGCGAGCATCGGGGCGGGCACGACGGAGCTGGACCCGGGCCCCGGCATCGGTCGGTTCGACGCGATCCTCGTGGCGCTCGGCGGTCCCTGGACCATCGGGGCGACCACGGAGGCCGCCATCCTCGACCGGCGGCCCGCGATCGTCGACCTGTCGGTCCCCTCGGCCGTGCCTGCCGGGCTCGCGGCGGGCCTCGGGTCGCGGTTGGTCACCGCGGACGATCTGGCGCTTCACGAACGGACCGGAATCCAGCCCGGATCGCGCCGCCGAGGCGCGCACCGACGCGCTCATCGACCGGACGGTCCAGGCCTACCTCGACTGGCAGGCACGCGGCGACGCGCGCTCGGCGGCGGATGCCCTGGTCCGTCGCGCGGATCGCGAGCGCGAGGCCGAGCTCGCGGCCCTGTGGCGGCGGCTGCCGGCGCTCGATCCCGAGGCGCGCGAGGCGATCGAGGGGATGACGCGGCACCTCGCCGCCCGCCTGCTTCGCCAGCCGCTGGAGCGCCTCGGCCGCGATTCGGACGGCATCGACGGCCAGGCCGTCCGGGACCTGTTCGCGCTGTGAACGGCGACCGGATCGCGATCGGGTCACGCGGCAGCGCGCTCGCCCTCGCGCAGGCGCGACTCGTCAGCGAGGCGCTCGAGCGCGATGGCCGGCGAACCCGCGTGGTGATCGTCGAGACCGAGGGCGATCGCCGGGCGCCGGATACGGCCTGGGGCGAGGGCGCCTTCGTCGCCGCGATCGAGCGTGCCCTGCTGGACGGTCGCGTCGACGTCGCGGTGCACAGCGCCAAGGACGTGCCGATCGAGCAGGACGCGCGCCTGCGGATCGCCGCCTACCTGCCCCGCGCGGATCCGCGTGACGCGCTGGTCGTTCGCGCCGACGCGACCGAGCACTCTCTCGTCGGACCTCAGGCCGGGCACCAGGGTCGGCACCGACAGCCCGCGGCGGGCCGGCTTCATCCGCGCCCGACGTCCCGACCTCGTCGTGCACCCGCTCCACGGCAACGTCGACACCCGCCTGCGTCGCCTGGACGCTGGTGAGACCGA
The DNA here is from genome assembly GCA_963774695.1 of uncultured Chloroflexia bacterium. GTDB lineage: Bacteria > Chloroflexota > Limnocylindria > Limnocylindrales > CSP1-4 > CAIXZV01. The sequence continues at coordinate 533,663 of CAVZFY010000003.1, forward strand.
CGCGCTCGTCCTCGCCTGTGCGGGCCTCGACCGGCTCGACCTCGGCGGGCGCATCGCGGAGCGGCTCAGCCCGGAGATCGTGCCGCCCGCGCCGGGCCAGGGTGCGATCGCGATCCAGGTCCGCCGCGACGACGCGCGAATGGTCGGCCTGACCGCGGCGATCGACGACGCGCGAACGCGAGCGGCCGTGGAGGCCGAGCGGGCGTTCCTCGAGGCGTCCGGGGGCGGCTGCCGGGCGCCGATCGGGGCGCTCGCCACGATCGCCGGCGGCGAGCTGGACCTCCTCGTCGGACACGCGACGCCGGACGGGTCGACGGCCACCGTCGCGCACCGAACGGGACCGGCCGGTGACGGGCGGCGGCTGGCGTTGGAGCTGGCGGCCGAGGTGCTCCCGGCGACTCGAGTCCGCGGTCGTGCCGCCCGCGTGCTCGTCACGCGGGCCACCGGCCAGTCGCGGGTGCTGGTCGCCGCGCTGCGCGACCTGGGCCTCGAGACGATCGAGGTCCCCGCGATCTCGATCGAGCTCAGCCCGCCGGGATCCGACCTGGATCGCGTCGCCGGGTCGATCCACGGCTACCAGTGGGTCGTCGTGACCAGCGCGAACGGCGCCCGGGCGATCCTCGCGGCGGTGGAACGCGCGGACATGGATCTGCGGACGACCCGTTGGGCGGCGATCGGAACGGCAACCAGCGCGTCGCTGGAACGCGCGGGCCTCGTGGTCGAGTTCGTGCCGAGCGAGGCGAACAGCCTGGCGATGGCGACCGAGCTGCCGGTCCGGGACGGCGACCGGGTCCTCGTCGTCCGCGGCGACCTCGCCGGACCGGACCTTGCCCGGCGGCTCGAGGACCGTGGCGCCGTCGTCGATGACGCCGTCGCGTACCGCACGGCCGAAGCGCCCGCATCGTCGCGAACCCTCCTTCGCACCGCGCTCGGCGAATCGGCGATCGACGCGGTGGTGTTCACCAGCGGCTCGACGATCCGCGGGCTGCGATCCCTTGCGGCCGCCGACGACGTCGTCGTGACCGACATTCCCGCCGTCTGCATCGGCCCCGAGACCGCCGATGAGGCGACGAGGCTCGGCTTCACGCTGCTCGCCGTCGCCTCGAGCCACGACGCGGGCATCCTCGCGCGGACCACCGCGGACGCGCTGCACCTGCAACCCCAGGAGACCTCATGACCCTCGAGCTGGACGCGCCGAGCGCCCGCATGTCGCCCCGGGCGCCGGCCACCGATCCGATCCGTCCTCGCCGCCTGCGACGGACGCCGGCCCTGCGCGCGCTGGTGCGCGAGACCCGCCTCCACCCGTCGATGCTCGTCGCTCCCCTGTTCGTCCAGCCGGGATCGGGCCTCCGGGTGCCGGTCGACTCGATGCCCGGGGTCTCGCGGATGTCGCCCGACGTCGCGGCGGACGAGGCAGCCCGCCTGGCGGACCTCGGGGTCGGCGGCGTCCTGCTCTTCGGCCTCCCGGAGACGAAGGACCCGCTCGGCAGCGAGGCGTCGGCCGAGGACGGCGTCGTGCAGGACGCGTTCCGGCGGATCCGGTCGCGCGAGCTGCCGCTCGTCGCCATCGCCGACACCTGCCTGTGCGAGTACACGGACCACGGCCACTGCGGCCCGCTGGCGGCGGACGGGAGCGTGGACAACGACTCGGCCGTCGAACGCCTCGCCGCGGTCGCCGTCAGCCAGGCGCGGGCCGGGGCGGACGTCGTGGCGCCCAGCGCGATGATGGACGGCCAGGTCGCGGCGATCCGTGCCGCGCTCGATGCAGCCGGGTTCGCCGACACGGCGATCATGGCCTACGCGTCGAAGCACGCGTCGGCGTTCTACGGACCGTTCCGGGACGCGGCCGACAGCGCCCCCGCGTTCGGCGACCGGCGGGCGTACCAGATGGACCCCGCCAACGGCCGCGAGGCGCTCCGCGAGATGGCGCTCGACGTCGCCGAGGGCGCGGACATCCTCCTCGTCAAGCCGGCGCTGCCGGGGCTCGACCTCATCGCCGCCGCACGAGCCCGGTTCGACGTCCCGATCGCCGCGTACCAGGTCTCCGGGGAGTACGCGATGATCGCGGCGGCCGCCGAACGCGGCTGGCTGGACGGCCGACGCGCGATGACCGAGGCCGTCACGGCCATCGTCCGGGCCGGCGCCGGGATCGTCATCACCTACGCCGCGGCGGATCTCGCCGCGTGGATCCGGGACGAGCGATGAGCGAGCAGACCTACGTCCAGGCGCTCGGGCTTGCGCTCGATCCGGCGTGGCGCCGCCGCGACGACGCGGAGCGGCACGAGGACGGTTGCGCCTTCCAGGCGGCCTACGAGGCCGACGACCGGCACGACGTCCGGACCATCAGCTACTCGTCCGTCGCGCTCGAGCCGGGCGTCGACATCCTGCTGTGGCGCATGGCGCCGAGCGTCGAGGCGCTCGAGGAATCGGGCGCGGCGCTCCTGCAGGCGGGCGCTCGGGCGGTGGCTCAGCGTGACGCACTCGCTGATCGGGCGGATCGGTCCGTCGCAGTACGTCCGCAAGCCCACCGACCAGGAGCAGTCGCTGTTCAGCGGTGACCGCTCGAAGTACCTGGTCGTCTACCCGTTCACCAAGTCGACCGACTGGTACCTCCTCGGGAAGGAGGCGCGGCAGGGCGTGATGAACGAGCACATGAAGGTCGGGCACGACTACCCGACGATCCGCCAGGCCCTCGCCTACTCCTTCGGGCTCGACTCGCAGGACTTCGTGGTCGCCTACGAGACCGACGACCTCGTGGCCTTCGGCGACCTGGTCCGCGCCCTCCGGTCGACCGAGAGCCGGCGCTCGACCGTGAGCGATACGCCGATCCTGCTCGGGATCCACCGCCCGATCGGCGAGATCCTCGGGCTGCTGGGTGCGCCGCGATGACCGGCATCGGGACCCAGTCGCGGAGCGCGGACCTCATCGAGCGGGCCGAAGGCCTGTTCCCGGGCGGCGTGAACAGCCCGGTGCGGGCGTTCCGGTCCGTCGGCCGGGCGCCGCTCGTCCTCGAACGGGGCGAAGGCGCCTACGTCTGGGATGCGGACGGACGCCGCTACATCGACTACATCGGCGGGTGGGGGCCCGCGATCCTCGGGCACGCCCACCCCGCGGTGACCGCGGCGATCGCGAGCCGCGTCGCCGACGGCCTGGCCCTCGGCGCCACGAACCCGGCGGAGATCGAGCTGGGCGAGGCGATCCGTTCGGCGATGCCGTCCATGGAGCGGATGCGGTTCACCTCGTCGGGGACCGAGGCGGTCATGAGCGCGCTGCGCCTCGCGCGTGCCGCGACCGGACGCGACCTCGTCGTCAAGTTCGCCGGCGCCTACCACGGGCACGCCGACGCCATGCTCGTCGAGGCCGGGTCGGGCGTCGCGACGCAGGCGATCGCGGGCAGCGCGGGCGTGCCCGAGAGCGTCGCGGCGACGACCATCGTCCTGCCGTTCAACGACCTGACCGCGGTGACCGTCGCGTTCGCCCAGCACGCCGACCGGATCGCCGCGGTCATCGTCGAGCCCGTCGGCGCGAACACCGGGGTCATCGGACCGATCCCGGGCTTCCTCGAGCACCTGCGGGAGACCACCCGGGCGAGCGGCGCGCTCCTCGTGTTCGACGAGGTCATCACCGGGTTCCGGCTCGGCCGTGGCGGCGCACAGGCGCGATTCGGCGTCCGACCCGACCTCACCACGCTCGGCAAGATCATCGGCGGCGGCATGCCGATCGGGGCCTACGGCGGCCGCGCCGACCTGATGGCACTCGTCGCGCCCGCCGGGCCCGTCTACCAGGCGGGGACCCTGTCCGGGCACCCGCTGTCGATGGCCGCGGGGATCGCGACGCTCGCCGAGCTGACGCCGCAGCGCTACGTGGACCTCGAGGATGCGGCGGCGACCCTCGCGGCCGGCCTCGCGGACGCCGCCGCGGCGGCCGGCTGCGTCGCGTCGGTCGCGCGCGTCGGGCCGCTGCTCACGGTGTTCTTCCGGGCCGGCGTGCCGGTGGACGCCGCCGACGCGCTCGCGTCGGACCGGGCGGCGTTCAGCCGGTTCTTCGGCTCGATGCTCGACCAGGGCGTCCTGCTGCCGCCGTCGCCGTTCGAGGCCTGGTTCCCATCGATGGCCCACGGTCGCGCCGAGATCGACGCGACGCTCGCCGCCGCCGTCACCGCCTTCCGGGAGGCCGCCGCGTGAACGATCAATTCCTGCGTGCCTGCCGCCTCGAGCCCGTCGACGCCACGCCGGTCTGGTTCATGCGCCAGGCGGGCCGCTCGTTCGCGGCGTACCGAGCGCTGCGCGAGCGCTACGGGATCCTCGAGCTGGCCAAGACGCCCGACCTGTGCGCCGAGGTCACGCTGATGCCCGTCCGCGAGCTGGGCGTCGACGCGGCCGTCCTGTTCGCCGACATCATGCTGCCGCTCCAGCCGATGGGCGTCGGGGTCCGCATCGAGCCCGAGATCGGACCGATCATCGACGCGCCGATCCGGTCGGCGGCGGACGTCGAGGCCCTCCGCGCGTTCGATCCCGCGGAGGTGTCGTTCACGCTCGACGCGATCCGCCTGGTCCGCCGGGAGCTGGACGGGGCCGCCGGCGTCATCGGGTTCTCCGGGGCGCCGTTCACCCTCGCGTGCTACCTCATCGAGGGCCGGCCGTCCCGGGACTTCGCGACGGCCAAGGCGTTCATGTACCGCGAGCCGGCCGCGTGGCACGCGCCTGATGGAGCGCCTCACGACGATGGTCGTCGACTATCTGCGGGCGCAGGTCGAGGCCGGCGCGGACGTCGTGCAGCTGTTCGACAGCTGGGTCGGCGGGCTCGGGCCGGACGACTACCGGGCGCTACGTCCAGCCGTACGTCCGGCGGATCTTCGCGTCGCTGCCCGACGTGCCGACGATCCACTTCGGGACGGGCACCGCCGCCCTGCTCGAGGCGATGGCCGACGCCGGGGGCGACGTGATCGGGCTCGACCACCGCGTCTCGCTCGCGGACGGCTGGCGTCGGGTCGGCGAGGACCGAGGCGTCCAGGGCAACCTCGACGCGGCGCGCCTGCTCGCCGGATGGGACGCCACCAGGACGGGCGCCATGTCGGTGCTCGAGCAGGCCGCCGGGCGCCGCGGCCACGTCTTCAACCTCGGGCACGGCGTGCTGCCGGAGACCGACACGGACCTGCTCCGCCGGCTCGTCGACCTCGTCCACGAGCAGACGGCGCGGACGCCGGTCGGCGCGGAGGCGACATCGTGACCGCGGGCGCAAGGGCGTCCTGCTGATGACGTACGGCTCGCCGGCCTCGCTCGATCGCGAGGACATCCGCGCGTACCTGGCCCGGGTCCGCGGCGGCCGCGAGCCCGACGACGAGCTGGTCGACGAGTTCACGCGCCGCTACCGGCGTCATCGGCGGCTCGCCGCTGATCGACATCACGCGGTCGCAGGCGGCCGCGCTCGGCGACGTCCTCGGCTGGCCGGCGCAGGTCGGGATGCGCTTCTCGGAGCCGTCGATCACCGCGGGCCTCACCGCGCTCGCCGACGCCGGCGTCACCGACGTCGCCGCCGTCATCCTGTCGCCGCAGTTCTCGCCGTTGCTGATGAGCGGCTACGCGAAGGCCGTCGATGCCGCCCGGTCCGGGATGGGCGCCGGCGCTCCCGACGTCACGGTCGCGGGCGCGTGGCACGAGCAGCCGGCGTTCATCGCGGCGCTCGCGGGTCGCGTGTCGCAGGCCCTCGATCGCCTGCCGCCGCGCGAACGCGACGGCACGCGGGTCCTGATGACCGCGCACAGCCTCCCGAGGCGCGTCGCGGACGACGAGCCGGCGTACCTCGCCCAGCTGCGCTGGACCGCCGAGGCCGTCGCCGACGCCGCGGGCCTGCAGGGCGACCGATGGACGTTCTGCTGGCAGAGCGCCGGCCACGAGCCCGGCGAGTGGATGAAGCCCGACTTCGCGGACCTGATGCCGGGCATCGGCGAGTCGCCGGCGCGATCCGTGCTCGTGGTCCCGATCCAGTTCCTCGCCGACCACCTCGAGATCCTGTACGACGTCGACGTCGGGGCTCGCGAGCAGGCGGAGGCGAACGGCGTCTCGTTCCATCGGATCGACTCGCTCAACGCCGACCCGTCGCTGGTCGCCGCGCTCGCCGCCGTGGCGACGGAGACCCTGACGCCAGCCTGCGCCAGCCCTGACGGCGCGCGCCGCGTGCATCCATCAACCCATTCAGGTGATGACCGACCGTGGTCGCGCGCGTACCGTGACCCGCACGACCGCCATCGATGCACGCTTGGCGGTGAGAACGGAGAAGCCATGACCGAGCGATCGATCGATGACCTGGGGCCGGTCGACTACCTGATCGTCGAGTTCCCCGAAGGGCAGCAGAACTTCACCGGCGAGGGCGTCGACGAGCTGCTCCGCCTCCACGATGCCGGGATCATCCGGATCATGGACATCCTGATCCTGGCCAAAGGACGCGGACGGCTCCGTCGAGGCGATGGAGCTCTCCGACCTCGACAACGGCGGCGAGATCGCGCGCCTCGAGGGCGAGCTCGCCCAGACCCTGGCCGAGGACGACGTCGAGCACCTCGCCGCGGCCATGGACCCCGGCAGCGTCGCCGGCGTCCTCGTCTACGAGAACGTGTGGGCCGGGCCGTTCGCCTCGGCCATGCGCCGCGCCGGCGGTCAGCTCATCGCCAACGGCCGCATCCCGATCCAGGCCATCATCGCCGCCGTCGAAGCCGACGAAGCGGACGAAGCAGCGCTCGAAGCGCAGGGAGTCTGACATGCCGCTCGGTCCAGGTCGCAGAGGCGTCGGGGTCATCGGGTCCCCGGTCGCCAAGACGGCGGCCGTCGTCGCCATCGCCACGCCCGGCCCGTCGCCGGTCGCCAAGGCAGCCGTCGTGGGTTCCGCGATGGGGCCCGGCCGCTCGCCGGTCGCCAAGGCGGCGGTCGTCGGCGCCGCGGTGTCCCCTGGCCCGTCGCCCATCGCGAAGGCTGCCGTCGTCGGCGCCGTCGTCACCCCGGGTCGCCGCCGCTTCTAGTCACCCCAACGAGGGCGTCGCCCCACCGGGGAACGCCTAGCATCGTGTGATGCAGCGGATCGATCGACGCGCGGTCCTACGGCTCGTGGCCGTGGCCGCCGCGTCGCTCGCGCTCGCCACGCTGGCGATCTCGCTGCTCGAGGCGGCGGGCCTCGAGAACGCCTCTGCCGTCTATCTGGCCGCGGTCGTCGCGACGGCGTTCGTCGCCGGGACGTGGGGCGCGATCGTCGCCGCCGTCGCGGCGTTCGTGCTCTACGACTTCCTGTTCGTCCTGCCGCTGTACACGCTCACGGTCGACGACCCGAACGAGTGGCTCAACCTCGTCGTCCTGCTGTTCATCGGGATCGTCGTGGGCCAGCTCGTCGCCATCCAGCGGTCGCGCACGGAGATCGCGAAGGCCCGCGAGCGCGAGGCGCGGGCGCTGTTCCAGGTGAGTCGCGCGCTCGCCACCCGCGAGTCCACGCCGGCGGTCCTGCCCGTGATCGTGGGCATCCTGCGCGACGAGACGTCGATGGCGCGCGTCCGCGTCTCGCTCGGTGCCGACGACGCCGGCGAGCGAGTGGCGGCCGACACGGATCCCGACGGCAAGGCCGGGCTGCCCGGCATCTACAACGTCCTCCAGCGGACGCCCGACGAGACGCCCGCCCGATGGAGCCGGGTGCACCTGCCGACGGCGACCCGCGCGGCCGGGACCGGCCGGCGGGAGGCCTACCGCGTCCGGATCGAGGCCGGCGGGCGGTCCTTCGGGTCGATCTGGGCGGCGCGGGACCGGGACCGCGGCGAGCCCGACCGGACCGAGACCCGGCTGCTGTCCGCGGCCGCCGACCAGGTCGGGCAGGCGCTGGCCCAGGACCGGCTCGCGGCCGAGGCGCAGGCGGCCGAGATCGCGCGCCAGAGCGACGCGCTCAAGTCGGCGCTCCTGCAGTCGGTGTCGCACGACCTGCGGACGCCGCTGGCGACGATCCGGGCCGCCGCGGGGACGCTGCGACCGGGCAGCGGCCTCAGCCCCGAGGACCAGCAGGAGAGCGCCGACGCCATCGACCGCGAGGTCGAGTACCTCAACCGCCTCGTGACCAACCTGCTCGACCTGAGCCGCATCGAGGCGGGCGCCCTGCGCGCGGACCGCGACGTGTTCGAGCTCGACGACCTCGTCGGGCAGACGATCGGCCGCCTCCGCTCGCGCCTCGGGTCGCGGCCACTGACGGTCGACGCTGGCCGCGCCGCCGGTCGACGTCGATCCGGTGCTGCTCGACGAGGCCGTCACGAACGCCCTCGAGAACGCGATCAAGTACGCGCCGCCCGACGCGGAGATCCGGGTCTCGGCGGCGCCGCTCCCCGGAGAACCGGCACGGATCCGCCTCACGGTCGAGGACGCGGGCCCCGGTGTCCCCGACGCGGCGCTGCCGATGATCTTCGACAAGTTCTACCGGGTGCCGGGCGTGGCCGGCGGCTCACGGTCGGGCACCGGGATCGGCCTCGCCGTCGTGCGCGGCCTGGTCGAGGCGATGGGCGGGTCGGTCGCCGCGCGACGGAGCGAGCTCGGCGGGCTCGCGATCGACATCGACCTCGTCGCCGCCGTCGTCCCCGCGACGGCCGCCGACAAGGCGTCCGCGTGAGCGTCGCGCCGGAACCGGCGACGGACGGACCCGACGATCCTGATCGTGGAGGACGACGCGGAGACGCGGGCGGCGCTCGTCCGCGAGCTCGCGAGCCGCGGCTACCGGACGACCGAGGCCGGCGACGGGCGCTCGGCCCTCGCCCGCTGGGAGAGCCATCGCCCGGATCTCGTGCTGCTCGACCTCGGCCTCCCCGACATCGACGGCCTCGACATCGTCCGGCGGATCCGGCGCGACGCCGCGACGCCGATCGTGATCCTGTCCGGCCGCTACGAGGAGCGGGAGAAGGTCGAGGCGCTCGAGCGCGGCGCCGACGACTACGTGACCAAGCCGTTCGGCGTGGACGAGCTCAACGCCCGCCTGCGGGTCGCCCTGCGACGGGCCGCGGGACCGGTCGCGGACCAGGGCGGTCGGATCACGATCGGGCCGCTCGCCTTCGACGCGGTCCGCCACGAGGCCACGCGTCGCGGGGCGGCGCCTCGACCTCACCCCGCGCGAGTTCGAGATCCTGCGGGTCCTCCTCGCGCAACGCCGGCCGCCTCGTGACCAAGGGCCGCCTCCTGCGCGCCGTCTGGGGCGAGGCCTACCAGGGCGAGGACAGCTACGTGTACGTCCACGTCAGCCAGCTCCGGCGAAAGATCGCCGCGGCCGACCCGGACAGGCGACCTGCGCGACCTCATCGTCACGGAGCCGGGCGTCGGCTATCGCGTCCGGGAGCTCGACCGGCCGCCGACTTTAGGGGGACCTTAGGCCCGCGACCGCGCGGCACCCCCGTTCCCTCTTGGGGGTGGCTGGCACGTTGGGGTCATGGACGACTCCGGCGACCCCTCGACATCGGCGGTTGCGCGCACCCTCGACCAGGAGCTGATCCTGCTGCGGCAGGCGATCGCGATGGTCGCCGGCGGCGGGTCGCCGCGCGTCGTCCTCAACGGACTTCGCTTCGGCGAGGCGCTGCTGGAGCCGGGCGAGGCGCTCGCCTCGGCCGCCGGCGTCCGGCTCGTCCCCCTGTGGATGCCCGACGACGCGGGCGCCGACATCGCCGTGGAGCGCATCGACCATGGCTGACCGGCCCGGTCCGGTGCTCATCGTCGAGGACGACGAGAGCCTCCGGGTCATCGTCGCTCGCCACCTGCGCAGCCTCGGCTACCGCGTATCGGAGGCCCCGTCCGTGGAGGGCGCGGTCGAGGCGCTCGACGGAGGGCTGCGGCCTGCCGTCGTGATCCTGGACCTCAACCTGCCCGGCAGCACCGGCTGGGACCTGCTCCGGGGCCCGTCGCTTGCGGCCGCCGGCTCGCCGCCCGTCGTCATCACCAGCGCCACCACGGTGAGCCCGAAGTGGCTCGCCGAGTTCGGCTGCGCCGGCTACCTGCCCAAGCCATTCCCGCTCGACACGCTCGTCGCGACGATCGAGCGCGTGATCCACCCGGAGGGACCCGAGGATACGGATGTCTGATCTCCAGATCGCCCTGATCATGGTTGCCGCCGCGATCGTCTTCGCCGGCTACCTGCTCCTCTGCGAGCGGGTGCGCGAATGAACGCCATCGACGTGCTCACGGGCCTGTTGGCGGCCTTCGTGTTCGTGTACCTGTTGTGGGCCCTCCTGCGGCCCGAGGACTTCTAGGCATGGCCACGGGCGACGCCTTCACGCTCATCACGCTCGCGGTCGCGCTGCTGATCGCGACGCCCCTGCTCGGGCGCTACATCCACCGGGTGTTCGAGGGCGAGCGGGTCTTCCTCAGCCCGATCGTGCGGCCCGTCGAGCGGCTGGTCTATCGCATCGGCGGGATCGACGAGACGGCCGAGCAGGGCTGGAAGGGCTACGCGATCGCGGTCCTCGTCATGGCCGCGGTCGCGATCGTCATCGGTTACGTCGTCCTCCGGATCCAGGACGTGCTGCCGCTGAACCAGGGCGGCATTCCCCCGATGTCGCCGGACCTCGCGTTCAACACGTCGGTCAGCTTCGAGACCAACACCAACTGGCAGAACTACTCCGGCGAGTCCGGCGCCACGTACCTCACGCAGGCCGCCGTCCTGGCCGTGCGCAACTTCACGTCGGCCGCGACCGGCATGGCGATCGCCATCGCCCTGTTCCGCGGCCTGACCCGGCGAAGCGCGCAGACGATCGGCAACTACTGGGTCGACCTGACGCGCGGGATCCTCTACTGCCTGCTGCCGATCTCCATCGTCGGGGCCATCGTCCTCGTGTGGCAGGGCGTTCCGCAGACGTGGAACCCGACCCAGGTGGTCGCGACGCTCCAGGGCGCGACCCAGAACATCGCCATCGGGCCGATCGCCTCGCAGGAGTGGATCAAGGAGCTCGGCAACAACGGCGGCGGCTTCATGAACGCGAACTCGGCGCACCCGTTCGAGAACCCGACGGCGATCACGAACTGGCTCGAGATGTTCGCGATCCTGCTGTTCCCGTTCGCCCTGACCTACACCTTCGGCCGATACGCGGGCAGCCAGCGCCAGGGCTGGACGATCTTCGCCGCCATGGCGCTCATCCTCACGATCGGCGCGCTCGGGGCGATGCACGTCGAGTTCCTCGGCAATCCGTTGTTCCCGTCGGCCGTCGACCAGTCCGCCCTCGGCAACATGGAGGGCAAGGAGGTCCGGTTCGGCTCGGCCGTCAGCGGCCTGTTCATGGCCATCACCACCGGGACGAGCACGGGTGCCATCAACATGTGGCACGACAGCGCCCAACCCATCGCCGGGCTGGTGCCGCTGTTCAACATGGAGCTCGGCGAGATCACCCCGGGCGGCATCGGCGCCGGCATGTACGGGATGCTCATCATCGGCGCCATCCTCGCCGTGTTCATCGCCGGGCTGATGGTCGGCCGCACGCCCGAATACCTCGGCAAGAAGGTCGAGGCCTTCGAGATCAAGATGGCGATGCTCGTCGCCCTCGTGCTCGGCGCCAGCATCCTCGGGTTCACGGCGATCGCCGCCGCGACTCCCGCCGGGCAGGCCGGTCCCCTCAACCCGGGACCACACGGCTTCAGCGAGATCCTGTACGCGTTCTCGAGCATGACCGGCAACAACGGCTCGGCGTTCGCGGGCCTCACCGGCAACACGACCTTCTACAACGTCACGGGCGCCCTGGCGATGCTCATCGGTCGCTACGGGATGATCGTCCCGATCCTCGCCGCTGGCCGGCTCCATGGCCGCCAAGCGGCGGGTGGCGCCATCGCTCGGGACCTTCCCCACGACCGGCGTGCTGTGGGTCGTCCTCCTGATCGGTGTCGTGATCATCGTCGGCGCGCTGACGTTCTTCCCGGCGCTCTCGCTGGGCCCGATCGTCGAGCAGCTGATCCAGAACGCCGGAAAGGTGTCCTGATGACTACCGACCTCGGTCGCGGCACGCGCCGCTTCCAGCGCTTCGTCACCCTCGGCGGGGCGAAGCCGTCGGGCGAGCCGCCTCGCCCTCGCGGCGTGCTCGACCCGGAGCTGCTCCGATCGGCGTTGCCGAACGCGTTCCGCAAGCTGGACCCGCGCCTGCTGATCCGGAACCCGGTGATGTTCGTCGTGGAGCTGACCGCGGCGCTGGTGACCCTCATCTGGCTCGCGAACATCACGGGCATGCAGCCGGTATCCGGCGCGTCCGGCTCCGGGTTCCAGCTCCAGATCGGGATCTGGCTGTGGTTCACGGTCCTGTTCGCGACGTATGCCGAGGCGGTCGCCGAGGCCCGCGGCCGCGCCCAGGCCGCGACGCTGCGGCGCACGCGCTCGGAGACGACCGCCCACCGCCGGCTCGCCGACGGGTCGCTCGAGTCCGTGGGATCGTCGGAGCTCCGCAAGGGCGACGTCATCGTCGTCGAGGAAGGCGAGACCATCCCGGGCGACGGCGACGTCATCGAGGGCGTCGGCTTCGTCAACGAGGCCGCGATCACGGGCGAGTCGGCGCCGGTCCTCAAGGAGCCGGGCACCGACATCCGCAGCTCCGTGACCGGCGGCACGACGCTCGTCAGCGACCGCCTCGTGATCCGCGTGACCACCGATCCGGGCGAGACGTTCCTCGATCGGATGATCGCCCTCGTCGAGGGCGCGAAGCGGCAGCGGACGCCGAACGAGATCGCCCTCGCGATCCTGCTGGCGGGGCTCACGATCGTGTTCCTGATGGCCACCGTGACCCTGCGGCCGTTCGGCGACTACGCCGGGACGACCGTCGAGACCGTCGCGCTGGTCGCGCTCCTCGTGTGCCTCATCCCGACGACGATCGGCGGGCTCCTGTCCGCGATCGGCATCGCCGGCATGGACCGCGTCGCGCGCTTCAACGTCCTGGCGATGAGCGGCCGCGCCGTCGAGGCGTCGGGAGACGTCGACGTCATCCTGCTCGACAAGACGGGGACGATCACCTACGGCAACCGCCTGGCGGCGTCGATCACGCCCGCCCCGGGCATCGACGAGGCCGAGGCCCTGACGGCCGCGCTCGTCTCGTCGATCAGGGACGAGACGCCCGAGGGCCGCTCGGTCGTCGACCTGGCCCGCAAGCGGCTCGAGGAGCTGGGTCAGCCGGCACGCACCGGCGACGAGGCCGGCTTCGCGGCGCTCGCCGCGACGATCGCCGAGGAGATCGCGTTCAAGGCCGAGACGCGCACCAGCGGCGTGCGAACGACGGACGGGGTCCTCGTGCTCAAGGGCGCGGTGGACGCGATCATCGCCGACCTCGACGCCCCGATGGACGCGGCGCTCATCGCGGAGGGGGACCGAATCGCCGACGCCGGTGCGACGCCGCTGGCGATCCGCAGCGACGGCCGAGCCGTCGGCATGATCGAGCTCAAGGACACCGTCAAGGAGGGGCTCGTCGAGCGCTTCGCCGAGTTCCGCAAGATGGGCATCCGCACGGTCATGATCACCGGCGACAACCCGCGGACCGCGGCCACGATCGCGAAGGAAGCGGGCGTCGACGACTTCATCGCCCAGGCCACGCCGGAGGCGAAGATCGCCTTCATCCGCGAGCAGCAGGCCGACGGCCACCTCGTCGCCATGACCGGTGACGGCACGAACGATGCCCCCGCGCTGGCGCAGTCGGACGTCGGCCTCGCGATGAACAGCGGCACGTCCGCGGCCAAGGAGGCGGCCAACATGGTCGACCTCGACTCGGACCCGACGAAGCTGCTCGAGGTCATCGAGATCGGCAAGCAGCTGCTCATCACCCGCGGCTCGATCACCACGTTCTCGATCGCGAACGACATCGCGAAGTACTTCGCGATCCTGCCGGCGCTGTTCGTGAGCGTCTACCCGGAGCTGGGCGCGCTCAACGTCATGGGCCTCTCGACGCCCGAGAGCGCCATCCTGTCGGCGGTGATCTTCAACGCCCTCATCATCGTCGCGCTCATCCCGCTGGCCCTGCGCGGCGTCGCCTTCCGGGCGGCGCCGGCGAGCCAGCTGCTCCAGCGCAACCTCCTCATCTACGGCCTCGGCGGGATCATCGCCCCGTTCATCGGGATCAAGGCGATCGATGTCGTCGTCACCGCCCTCCACCTCGCGTAGGAACACCGATGACCACCTTCCTCCGCCGTGTCGTCTGGCCGGCATTCGCCCTCCTCGTCGCCCTCACCGTGATCACCGGGGTCCTCTACCCGGCCGTGGTGACCGCCGTCGCCCAGCTCGGCTTCAACCACCAGGCGAACGGCTCGTTCATCGCGACCAGGGACGGCCGGACGATCGGCTCCAGCCTGATCGGGCAGGCGTTCTCCGGAGACACCTACTTCTGGGGCCGGCTGTCCGCCGCCGGCGCGACCGACGCGAACCCGCTGGGCTACGACGCGAGCAGCTCGGCCGGCTCGAACCTCGGCCCGACCAACCCGGACCTCATCGACCGGATCAACCAGAGCGTCGCCGACTACCAGGCGGCCAACGGCAACGCGCCGATCCCGGTCGACCTCATCACGACCTCGGCGTCCGGGCTCGACCCCGACATCAGCCCGCAGGCCGCCGAGTACCAGGTCGCGCGCGTCGCCAAGGCGCGGGGCGTGAGCGAGGACGACGTCCGTGCCGCCGTCGCCCGCCACACCGAGCAGCCGTTGTTGGGGTTCCTCGGCGAGCCGCGGGTCCACGTCCTCGAGCTCAACCTCGACCTCGACGGGCTGCTGCAATGAGCGATCCGGAGCGAGACGCCTTCGACGTCCGGCCGTCCGGCGAGGAGATGCTGTCGCGCATCCGGAGCGAGGGCGGGGCCGGCGGCCGGGGCCGCCTCCGCATCTACCTCGGCATGGCGCCGGGCGTCGGCAAGACGTACCGGATGCTCGAGGAGGGCCACCGCCGGGTGGAGCGCGGGACCGACGTCGTCGTCGGGTTCGCCGAGACCCACGGGCGGCCGCACACGATCGAGCTGCTCGACGGCCTCGAGGTCGTGCCCCGAAGGTCGATCGAGTACCGCGGCGTCGCTGGTCGAGGAGATGGACACCGCCGCCGTCATCGCCCGCCGGCCGACGGTCGCGCTGGTCGACGAGCTCGCCCACACGAACGTCCCCGGATCGCCGAACCTCAAGCGCTGGCAGGACGTCGACCTGCTGCGCGACGCCGGGATCCACGTCGTCACGACGATGAACGTCCAGCACCTCGAGGGCGCGTCGGACGCGGTCGCGACCATCACCGGCGCCCCGGTGAACGAGCGGATCCCCGACGACGTGCTGCTCACCGCGGACGAGATCGAGCTCGTCGACATGAGCCCGCACGCCCTGCGGCAGCGGATGAAGCACGGCAACGTCTACCCGCCCGACCGCGCGCAGGTCGCCCTCGACCGCTTCTTCACGGAGTCCAACCTGACGGCCCTGCGCGAGCTGTCCCTGCGGCTCGTGGCGCGACGCGTCGAGGGCCAGCTGGAGGACACGATCGCGGGGCAGCGGATGCCGCTGGTCTCGGATCGGGTGCTCGTGCTGGTGGACGGAACCCCGGCGTCAGCCCGGGCCGTCCGGCGGGCCGCGACGCTCGCGAGCGCGCTCCACGCCGCGCTGATCGCCGTCGTCGTCGACACGCCGGCGGATGCCAGGCGGCCGTTCGACCGCCGCCGGGACGTGCAGGAGGTGCTCGACGACGCGGTCGACCTGGGCGCCGAGGTCGTGCGGGTGGACGCCGAGGACGTGGCGGACGGGCTCGCGGACGTCGCCAGGACGCATCGCGCCTCGCACATCGTGATCCCCCACCAGCGCGACTCGGGGGTGGCGAGGATCCGCCGCCCGCCGCTCGCGGACCGGCTCCTCGAGCGACTCCCCGACGTCGAGCTGCACCTCGTCGGGGCGCCGTCAGGCCGGTAGGGTCAGCCTGGCAGGGTCGCCGTGACCTCCACGGCCCCCGCCGCGTCGAGCGCGAACGAGGCCGTCCGTCCCCGCCACGCGACCTCGTAGTCGCCGAGGAACCCGGACACGCGGATCCGGCCGGCGTCGTCGGTCCGCAACGTCGTCGGTGGCAGCCACCACTCGCCCTTGACGAGGCCGTGGAGCCGCTCGTACGCGGGCTTCGGCGAGCCGTCCACGCGGACGAGCCCGGTCGGCGCGTTGAGCCAGCCACCGTCGGGGAAGCCCCACCAGGTGATGGCCTCGACCGCCGGGTGCCCGAGCAACGTCCGGTAGTGCGTCTCCACCTCGTCGGCCTGGCGCGCCTCGCCCTCGGGCGTCGTCGGCCAGTCGGTCACCTGGTAGTCGTTCAGGTCGACGATCTCGGGCGGCATCAGGTGCCCGGACACCAGCGTGCTCTCGGTGAAGTGGATCGGCAGCCCGAAGCGCGCGAACCGCTCGAGGATCCCGAGCGTCTTCTCGACGCCCCAGTAGCCCTGGTGCATGTGCGACTGGAGCCCGAGGGCGTCGATCCGGATCCCCGCGGCGAGGCAGTCTTCGACCAGGTGCTCGTAGTCGGCCGACATGTCGAAGTCGTTGAGCAGGAGCGTGGCCGACGGGTTCGTCTCTCGCGCGGCCGCGAACGTCGCCTCGACGATCCCGACCCGGCCGAGCTGCCGGGCCATCCTCGTGATCCCGTTCTCGCCGCGATCGAAGACGGGCATGATCACGACCTCGTTGATCACGTCCCACGCGTCGATGACCCCGGCGAAGTCGGCGACGTCGCGCCGGATCCGGGCCAGCTGGACGTCGATGACCTCGTCGACCGGGAGGTTCAGCAACCAGTCGGCCGTCACGGTGTGCCAGCAGAGCGGATGGCCCTTGAGCCGGACGCCTCGCTCGGCAAGCCAGCGCGCCGCCGCGAGGATCCGCGCGGTGTCGGGCCGGCCGCGGACGGGCTCGAAGCGGCCCCAGTAGAACGGCAGCGTCGCGAAGTCGAAGAGCTCGAGGAAGGCTGCCGCGGATCGCTCGGCGACGACCTGGGCCTCGCCCAGAGAGCTCGCCGTTCGCGAGGCCGATGACGTCGAAGTCGGTGCCGCCGAACAGGAACCGGTGCCGCCGCTGGGCGACGACGACCTCCTGGTCCGCGACGGGCACGCCGCCCGCCTCGAGCAGGGTCACGACCGCGTCCGCTGTCCGATGGCGCATCACCCGTGCACGGTATCGCCAAACCTGCCGGCTTCGGGCGCTCTGGCTGCGAAGATGGCCGGGTGACGGCGCAGGTGCTCTCGACGCGGGTCCTCAACCGGACGCTGCTCGCCCGCCAGCACCTGCTCGAGCGTGCCGAGATGCCCGCCATCGACATGGTCGAGCACCTCGTCGGCATGCAGGCGCAGATCCCCACCAACCCGTACCTCGGCCTGTGGTCCCGCCTCGAAGGCTTCGACCCCGCCGAGCTCGAGGCGCTGCTGCTGGATCGCCGTGCCGTCCGCATGGTCGTGATGCGCGGCACCATCCACCTGCTGTCGACCGACGACGCACTGGCGCTGCGCCCCGTCATGCAGCCGGTGCTCGACGCCGAGCTGTTCAAGAACAGGACGTGGAGCGTCGGGCTGCAGGGGGTCGATCTCGCGCCGGTGCTCGAGCTCGGCCGCCGGCTGGTCGAGGAGCGGCCACGGCCGATGCACGAGCTCCGTGCGGCGATCGCCGAGCGCTGGCCGGAGCACGACGCGACGACGCTGGCCTACGCCTGCCGCAACCAGCTGCCGACGTTCCAGGTCCCGCCGCGCGGCCTGTGGCATCGGAGCGGCCAGGTGGCGTTGACCACGATCGATTCGTGGAGCGGCCGGCCACTCGGGACGGAGACCGCGCCAGACGCCGCGATCCTGCGCTACCTCGCGGCGTTCGGCCCGGCGAGCACCAGCGACGTCGCGGCGTGGTCGCGGCTCCAGGGGATGCGCGAGCCGATGGAGCGCCTCCGGCCACGGCTCCGGACCTTCCGCGACGAGCGCGGCCGCGAGCTGTTCGACCTGCCCGACGCCCCGATCGCCGACCCCGAGGTCCCGGCGCCGGTCCGCCTCCTCCCGGACTACGACAACGTGCTGCTCTCGCACGACGACCGGAGCCGCGTGATCCCGCCCGCCATCCGGGCCAACGCGCGGCTCCTGATCGGCGGCGCCGCGTTCCTCGTCGACGGGTTCGGCGCCGGGTTCTGGACGGCGCCCGGCAAGCCCGGCGCCCGGACGATGCTCCTCGAGCCGATGGTGACGCTGACGTCCAGCGCAGGAAGCCGAGGTCGAGGCCGAGGCGCTCGCGATGCTCCGCTTCCTCGAGACGGTCGCGACGTCGGGACCAGACGCCGTCTCGTGGAAGGCCTGAGACCGCCGTCCGTCAGGCCCGGTCGAGCTCCGCGCCACCCGCCAGGCAGTCGTCCGCGAACCGCTCGAGCGCGCCGTCGTCGTCGGCGGAGGCGCGGATCAGCGTCATCACGCGGTCCACGCCCGAATCCGACGTAGCGCCGGATCAGGTCCGGCTCGGACCGCGCCCTCGGGCGCCGACTGGGGCCGGCCGATGTTCACGGACAGCCGCAGCGTCGCCGGGTCGCGCCCGATCTCCTCGCAGCGCGAGGCGATCACGGGCCGCGCCTCCTCGATCTGTTCGGGCGTGAACCAGTCGAGGTTGAGCTCGTCCGCGTAGCGCGCCGCGAGCCGCCAGGTGCGGTTGGGGCCGTTGCCGCCGACGAGGATCGGGATCCTCGGCTCCTGGAGCCCACGCGGCACGTTGATCGCGTCTCGCACGCTGGCCTGGGACCCCTCGTACGTCGCGTGGCCGCCGCCGAGCATCCGCGTGGTGACCTCGAGGGTGTCCTCGAGCAGCGCCATCCGCTCCTTGAGCGGCGGGAAGCCCCAGCCGTAGGCCTCGTACTCGTCGGCCTTCCAGCCCGCTCCGAGCCCGAGCTCCGCTCGCCCGCCGGACACCACGTCGAGCGTGGCGATCATCTTGGCGACCAACGCCGGGTTCCGGTAGCCGGCGCACAGCACGAGCTGGCCGAGCCGGACACGGGCGGTCTCGACGGCGAGCGCCGACAGCCCGACGAACGATTCGAACGTGATCTCGTCGGTCGGGACGGGCTCGGTCTGGAGATGGTCGAACAGCCAGACGGAGTCGAAGCCGAGCGTCTCGGCCTCATGGGCGACGGCCACCGTGCGCGCCCACGCGCGGGCCGGCTCCCAGCCGTCGTATTCGCCGATCCAGCCCTGCGGAACGATGATCCCGACCCGCATCGCGCCACCTCCCTGCCGCGGGAGGGTACCGGTCAGCAGCGCTTGGGATGGGCCGCCGGGTGCGCCGCGTCGTACGAGACGGTCGCGGTCGCGATCCGGTCGGGCGACGATGATCAGCTTCGGGTAGGTGTGGTTCGGGCCCTCGGACGTCTGCAGCCACAGCCGCTCGCTCGTGACCTTGAGCGCGCCGCTGATGTCGCGCACGTGCCGGCGCACCTTCGTGATCCGGTAGGTGTAGCGGATGGACTTCGTGGTGTAGACGTACACGAGCTTGCCGATCATGCTCGCGCCGTTGTTCACCTTGGAGTGGTTCAGCAGCGGCAGGAACATGCCCTTGCGGGCGTGCGCGTAGATGAACGTGATGCCGGGCTCGCCGGGCTGGTACAGCGTCTTCATGTACATCGCGACGTTGCAGTAGGGGTAGCCGTCCGGGCCCTTCACCACGGCCAGGTCGATGCCGTAGGCCGGGATCCGGACCCGCGTCGCGTGGGTATAGCCGAACTGCGTGCAACGGAGCGCCGTGCCGGCGGTGAGCCGGAGGGTGATCTTGCCGCCGCGGGCCCACCAGACCCAGGCCATCTGGCTGCTGCTGATCGTCCGGGTGAGCGTCGCAGCGCCCGAGGCGCTGGTCGTGAACGCCGCGAACTTGCCGAGCACGGTCTTGGGGGCGCCGCACGCGCCCTGCCGCAGCTGGACGTGGTAGGTCGTCTTCGGCTTGAGGCCCGCGACGGTCGCCGAGAGCGTGCCGGTCCCGTTGGTCCAGGCGTCGAGGGTCGCGTGGCCGCCGGAGCCCATCGAGGCGCGCCATTCGCGCTTGATGGTGAGGGCGGCGGCGGGGCTCGCGACGATGAGGACGAGCAGGAGGGCGAGCAGTGGCGTGAGCCGTCGCAGCATGGGCAGTCACCGGTTGCGAGCTTGGTCTGGGCGGCGGGCACCTCGACCGGCACCCTGGCGTTCGGGTGCCTTGCGATCGGCACCGCGGGAACGCAGCCTAGTCAGTCTACCGGGTCCGCGCTCACCGCCAGAAGTACCTATTCCGCGGCGCGCGACCGTTGCCCGGCGTCACCGCCCGGTTTGGAGCGTCGGCGCGAGCTCAGCGTCGCTCGAGGATGGGCCGCGCCTTCTCGGGATCGTCGACCACGAACGCGAACGTCGCCCGGTCGCTCCAGCGGCCCAGGAACAGGTGGCCGTGGACGTTGACCCCGGCGTCGGCGAGCTCGCGCGCGAGCCTGGCCATCCCGCCCGGCCGGTCGTCGACCTCGGCGAGGACGGACTCGCCCTCGAAGTACGTCCAGCCGCCCGCCTCGAGCACCTCGCGCGCCGCGTCGTCGTCCGCCGTGGTCATGATCATGTGCCCGAGCTCGCCGATCCCTCCCCCGCCGATCGCCCGCAGGTCCACGCCGCGCGCGGCCATCTGCTCGGCGAGCGTCGCGAGCTGGCCGGGCTGGTTGGTGACCTGGACGACGAACTGCCTGGGCATCGGGGCCTCCGGGCTGGCCGCCGCGGCGTGCGCGGCTGCCGGCGGGATGGATCGGGACGGAGCCGGATTCTACGCGCCGCCCCGGCGCAGGGCGATGGCCCGGCGGTACGCCTCGAGATATCGCGGCGCGGATCCCGTGTCCCAGCGGAAGTCCACGGCCATGCCCCGATCGCGGAGGGACGCCCACGCGGCCGGATCCGACGCCCGGCGATCCGCCGCCCGCTCCACCGCCGCGACCAGCGCGGCCGGCGTCGCGTCGTCGAACACGAAGCCGGTCCCCGTCGACGGCCGCTCGTCCACGTCGACCACCGAATCCGCGAGCCCGCCGGTCCGCCGGACGACCGGCGGCGTCCCGTAGCGCAGGGCGATCATCTGCCCCTGGCCGCAGGGCTCGAACCGCGACGGCATCAGGAACAGGTCCGCGCCCGCGTAGATCCGGCGGGCCATGTCGCGGTCGAACCGCTCGATGAGCGCGACCTGCGCGGGGTGGGCGGCCGCCAGCGCTCGGAACGGGTCGGCGAGGGACGCGTGGCCGCTGCCCTGGACGATGACCCGGGCACCCGCCGCGAGCAGGTCCGGCGTCCCGTCGGCCAGCAGGTCGAAGCCCTTCTGGGGGTCCATCCGACCGATCATCCCGAGCACCACGCCGTCGTCGTCGGGGTCCAGGCCGTTGCGCCCGAGGAGGTCGCGCCGGCAGGCGGCCTTGCCCGCCGGGGCCGTCCGCGAATACGGCACCGCGAGCGCGGGGTCTCGGGACGGGTCCCAGACGTCGGGGTCGATGCCGTTCAGGATCCCGACGAACCGGTCGCCCTTGGCGCGCAGGTCGCCGTCGAGGCCCATGCCGAACTCGGGCGTCAGCGCCTCGCGGGCGAAGCCGGGTGACACCGTGTTCGCGATCTCGGACCCTTCGATCGCCGTGAGCAGGAGGTCGATGCCGTGCGGGTTGGGGCCGGCGAGCGGCTCGCCCGGGCGGAGCCCGAGCTGCCCGATGACGTCGTTGCCCGTCCAGCCGTGGTAGGCGAGGTTGTGGAGCGTGACCACGACGGCGGTCGGCGCGAGGAACGGGTCCTCGGCCAGGTCGGCGCGGGCGCGCTCGATCAGCGCGGGCCCCGTGTGCCAGTCGTGGACGTGGAGGACGTCGAGCGGCCGGCCGTCCCGGCGCAGGGCCGCCATCGCCGCCCGGCAGAAGACGGCGAACCGCCACGGATCGTCGGGATGGTCGTAGAAGCCGTCGCGATCGAACGCCGCGGGGACGTCCACGAGGCGGAGGCGGTAGCCGTCGGCCGCCACGTCGACGATCGAGACGTCGATCGTCGCCCCTGGCCGGCTGAGATCCGGGTCGTCGATCCGAAGCACCGGCTCGGCGTCCGCGTCGGCCGGGACCGGCACCGAGCGGTAGCGGGGCAGGAACACGTCGATCGGCGCGTCGATGTCCGTTCCGGCACCCGGCAGGCGGCCCAGCGACCGGGCAAGCGCGTCGACGACGTCGGCGAGCCCGCCCGTCTTCGCCCAGGGCTCGCACTCCGCGGCGAGCATCGCCACCCGCATCGTCATCGTCGGAGATCCTACCGCCGGGCGGGCACCTAAACCGGTTCACGAGGCTCGGACGCGCCCCGTATCATGGGCCGCTCATGGAGCCCTTGGTGCACGTGCCGGTCGCGCCCGGCGCTTCATTCCACCTGCCGCCCAAGCTGGAAGGCCTGCGCAGCCTCGCCTACAACATGTGGTGGAGCTGGCACCCGCAGGCCCGGATCCTGTTCTCCCGGATCGACGCCGGCGGCTGGGCGAGGTACCGCAACCCGATCCCCGTGCTGACCGGGCCCGTCGACTGGGGCCAGCTCCTCGACAACACCGCGTTCATGGCCGACTACCAGGACATCGTCGCCGAGTTCGAGGCGTACATGTCCAACGGCTCGGACCACTGGTTCCAGCGCCGCCACGGCACGGAGCTCGACGGGCCGATCGCCTACTTCTGCGCGGAGTACGGGTTCCACGAGTCGCTCGGCATCTACTCCGGCGGCCTCGGCGTCCTCGCCGGCGACCACATGAAGACCGCGTCGGACATGGCCCTGCCGCTGGTCGGCGTCGGGCTCATGTACCGCAAGGGCTACTTCCGCCAGACGATCGACGCCGACGGGCACCAGGAGCACGCGTACCCCGACTACGAGCTCGCGCGCCTGCCCCTGCGCCGCGCGCTCGACCGGCTCGGCGAGCCGCTCACCGTCAGCGTGCCCCTGCCCGACCGCGAGCTGTTCGCCGCCGTCTGGGTCGTCCAGGTCGGGCGGGTCCCGGTCCTGCTGCTCGACACCGACGTCCCCGACAACGACGACTCCGACCGCCCGATCACGCACATCCTCTACGTCCGCGGCCGCGAGATGCGGCTGCACCAGGAGCTCGTGCTCGGCGTCGGCGGCGTGCGGGCGCTGCGCGAGCTCGACCTGACGCCCGCGGTCTGGCACCTCAACGAGGGCCATTCCGCGTTCCTGCTGGCGGAACGGACGCGGGAGTACGTCGCCACGGGCCTGCCGCTGGACGACGCCCTCGACACGGTGCGCCGCAACAGCGTGTTCACGATCCACACGCCGGTCGCCGCCGGCAACGAGCGCTTCGACGCGGACCTCGTCCGCCGGGTGGCCGGTCCCCTGCTCGACGGCGACGGCCGTCCGAACACCGGCGGCGTCCCCGTCGAGCGGCTGCTGAGCCTCGGCCTCGGCGTCGAGAACGACGAGTCCCAGTTCGACATGACGGCCCTGTGCCTGCGCATGACCCACGGCGCGAACGCGGTCTCGCAGCTGCACGGCCACACGGCGAACGCGACCTGGCACGAGGTCAGCCCGCACGAGATCCTCGGCCTCACCAACGGCGTCCACACGCCGACCTGGGTCGGCCAGCCCATGCGCGACATCCTCGAGCGCTACACGAACGCCGACCTCGAGACCATGGACGACCAGCCCGCCGCCCGCCGGTTCTGGGACCGCATCGGCCAAGGTCCCGGCAGACGAGCTGTGGGAGGCCCACCAGCGCCAGAAGCTGGAGCTCGCGATCTTCGCCCGCGGCCGGCTGCGCAACCAGTTCGCGCGCCACGGCGAGGCGCCGTCGACGCTCGAGGACCTCGAGGGCGTCCTCGACCCGTCGATCCTGACCATCGGCTTCGCGCGTCGCTTCGCCACCTACAAGCGGTCTTCGCTCGTGTTCACCGACCTCGACCGGCTCGCGCGGATCCTGTGGGACGAGGAGCGGCCGATGCAGGTCATCTTCGCCGGCAAGGCGCACCCCGCGGACCGCCCCGGGCAGGGCGTCATCCAGGACATCTTCGGCCGGTCGCGCAGCCCCAAGCTCCGGGGTCGCGTGTTCATCCTCGAGGACTACGACATCCGGATCGCCCGGTTCCTCGTCCAGGGCGTCGACGTGTGGCTCAACAACCCGCGCCGTCCGCTCGAGGCGTCCGGCACGTCGGGGATGAAGGCCGCGGCCAACGGCGTCGTCAACGTCAGCGTGCTCGACGGCTGGTGGGACGAGGGCTGGACCGGCGACAACGGCTGGGCGATCGGTGGCCGCGAGACCAACCACGACGAGGGCGCCCAGGACTGGGCCGACGCGCAGGACCTGTACCGGATCCTGGAGGACGAGCTGATCCCGGCCTACTACGAGCGCGACGCCAACGCGCCGCCCGCTCGCTGGCTGCAGCTCATGCGCAACTCGATCGCCAGCACGATCTGGCGGTTCTCGACCACCCGGATGCTCCACGAGTACGTCGAGCGGCTGTACCTGCCGGCGGCCGCCGCGGGTGCGGAGCCCGAGCCAGGATCTCGTCCCGTCGCCTCGTCGACGCGCTGAGAGGAGGCCACCGATGGCGCCGAGGATCTCGCTGGCGCTGGCCATCCACAACCATCAGCCGGTCGGGAACTTCGGCTGGGTGTTCGACGAGGTCTACGGCCAGGCCTACCTGCCGATGCTCGAGGCGCTCGAGCGCCACCCCGGCGTCCGCCTCTCGCTCCACTACACCGGCCCGCTGCTCGAGTGGCTGGCGGCCGAGCGGCCGGCGTTCCTCGAGCGGCTGCGGGCGCTCGTCGAGCAGGGACCAGGTCGAGGTCCTGGGCGGCGGCCTGTACGAGCCGGTCCTCGCGTCGCTCCCCGAGCGCGACCGCGTCGACCAGCTGACCCGGATGGCCGGCGTGATCGAGGGGATCGCGGGGCGCCGTCCGACCGGCGCCTGGCTCGCCGAGCGCGTCTGGGAGCCCGACCTGCCGACGGCGCTCGCCGCGGCCGGCTACCGCTGGACGATCCTCGACGACCAGCACTTCCGCGCGGCCTCGATCCCCGAGGAGAACCTGTGGGGCGCCTACACGACCGAGGACCAGGGCCACCTGCTGACGGTCTTCGGGACGGAGCAGGGCCTGCGCTACCGGATCCCGTTCGGGTCGGTCGAGGACGTCATCGGGTACCTGCGCGACCACGCGACCGAGGCGGGCGACCGGGTCGGGATGATGGGCGACGACGGCGAGAAGTTCGGCGCCTGGCCGTCGACCTACGCGCACTGCTGGGGCGACGGTCGCTGGGTCGACCGGTTCTTCGACGCGCTCGAGGCCAGCCGCGACTGGCTGACCACGGTCACGCCGTCCCAGTGGCTCGAGCGCGAGCCGCCGATCGGGCGCGTCTACGTGCCCACGTCCTCGTACGCCGAGATGGGCGAGTGGGCGCTGCCGGCCGACGAGACGGTCGTGTTCACCCCCCTCCTCCACCGGGCGGTCGCGGAGCACCGTCCCGAGGCGCGCTGGCTGCGGGGCGGGTTCTGGCGCAACTTCCAGGTCAAGTACCGCGAGATCAACGACCTCCACAAGCAGATGCTGCGGACCTCCGCGAAGGTCGCCGCGATGCCGGAGGGCCCGGGCAAGGTCACGGCGGTCGACCACCTCCATCGCGGCCAGTCCAACGACTGCTACTGGCACGGCCTGTTCGGCGGCATCTACATCTCGCACATGCGCCTCGCGACGTACGAGCACCTGATCGCCGCGGAGGACGCGGCCGACCGCGCGCTCGGGACGATGACGACGGCGACGATGCAGGACCTCGACCTCGACGGCCTGACCGAGGTGCTCCTCGCCGACGAGGGCCAGGTCGTGGCCGTCAAGCCCGGCGACGGCGGCGGGATCGGCAGCTGGGACATCCGCGCGGCCCGTCATGCGCTCGCGGCGGCGCTGCGACGGCGTCCCGAGGCGTACCACGAGACGCTGCGCGCCCACGATGCCAAGGTGGCCTCCGCGGCGTCGGGGGAGGGCGCACCGGACGGCGATGGGGGCGACAAGCCGATGTCGATCCACGACATCGTCATGGTCAAGGAGGAGGGCCTCGCGGCCCGGCTGTTCTACGACGACCACGAGCGACGGTCGGCCCTCGTGCGGTTCCTCCCGAACGACACGACGCCCGAGGCGTTCGCGCAGGCCGCGGAGACGGAGCTGGGCGACCTGCGCGACGGCGACTTCGCGATCGACCACCTGGCGCCGGGGCAGGTCTCGCTCTCTCGCGAGGGCACGGTCGCGGGCCAGCGGGTCACGGTGAGCAAGTCGATCCGCCTCCTCGGCGACCGGATGGCGCCGGAGCTCGTCGTCGACCTGGAGATCCACCACCGCGGCTCCGAGCCGCTCGACTGCCGGATCGGGCTCGAGCTGTCGGTCCACCTGCTGGGTGGCGGCGGCAACCCCTCGGCCTGGTACGACGTGGACGGCGCCCGCTCGGCGCACGACGGGAGCGGCCAGGCGCCAGGGCATCTCGGCGATCGGCTACGGCAACGACTGGGTCGGCGTCGCGGTCCGCGCGGTGCCCGAGCCGGCCGCGGACGCGTGGTGGAGCCCGATCGAGACCGTGTCCAACTCCGAGTCCGGCTTCGAGCGCGTGTACCAGGGGAGCAGCCTGCTGTTCTCGTGGCCGCTGCGGCTCGAGGCCGGCGAGGCTCGCCGGTTCTCCCTCCGCCAGGCCGTCAGCGTCGTGCGGGACCGGGCGGCCGCCGAGGCGAGCGCGACCGCGTGAGCCGACACGTCGGGCGGCGCCGGTGACGCGAGGCCGGCTCGTCGTCCACGCCCACTTCTACCAGCCGCTGCGGGTCGACCCGTTCACGGGACACGTGCCGCCGGACGCGTCGGCGTCCCCGTTCCGAGACTGGAACGCGCGCATCACCGACGAGTGCTACCGCCCGATCGCCGAGCTCCGCACCGCCGCACACATCTCGTGGAACATGGGTCCCACGCTCACCGGCTATCTCGCGGGTGAGGCGCCCGAGGTGCTCGCGGGCTTCGCGGCGTCCGACCGCGAGGGCGGCGGCACGGGGATCGCCCAGGCCTTCCACCACGCGATCCTGCCGCTTGCCGCCGCCCACGACCGGCGGACCGAGGTGCGCTGGGGCATCCGCGACTTCGAGGTCCGGTTCGGCCGCCGGCCGCGGGCGATGTGGCTGCCGGAGACCGCCGTCGACCTCGCGACCCTCCGGGTCCTCGCGGACGCCGGGATCGAGGCCACGATCCTCGCCCCGTGGCAGGCCGACGTCCCCGCGGTGGACACGCGCCGCCCGTACCGCGTCGACGTCGGCGACGGGAAGCACGTCACGGTCGCGCTCTACGACGGGGACGTCTCCGGCGCCGTGTCCTTCGATTCCGCCGCGACCGCGGACGCCGACCGCTTCGCGCGCGAGCGCATCGAGCCGCGCCTGGCCGGCGCCCACTGGTCGGAGGCCGCGGGCGACCCGCCCCCGGTCGTGATCGTCGCCAGCGACGGCGAGCTGTACGGCCATCACCAGTCGTTCCGCGACCTGTTCCTCGAGCGCCTCGTCGCGCCGGAGCAGGAGACGTCCGATCGAGGGTTCGACGTCGTCGACCTCGTCACCGCCGTCGCGGAGCCGGACGGCCACCCGCACCCCGAGATCCGGATCCGGGAGCGAACGTCCTGGAGCTGCCATCACGGCGTCCTGCGCTGGTTCGCCGAGTGCCCGGACGTCCCCGACGGTCGCTGGAAGGCACCGCTGCGCCAGGCGCTGGACCGGCTGGCGGGGGCGATCGACGCCGTGACGGTCGCCGTCGCCGGTGGGCTGCCGGGGATGAGCGCTCCGGGCGCCGTCTGGTCGGCGCGGGACGAATACGTCGACGTCGTGATCCGGGCGGTCGAGCCGGACGCGTTCGCCGCGGAGCGCCTGGGGCTCGGGTCGACGGCCGAGGACCGCCGGCGGCTGCTCGAGCTCCTCGAGGCGCAGCGCTGGCGGCTGGCGATGTTCGCGTCGGACGGGTGGTACTGGGACGATCCCGAGCGACCCGAGACGCGGCAGGTGCTGCGCTCGGCGGCGCGGGCCGCGCGCCTCATCGACGGGATCGCCGGGACGTCGCTCGAGGCCGGGCTCGTCGCCGACCTCGCCGCGCTGCGGTCACCCTCGATGGAGATCGACGGCGCGACGATCTACCGTCGCGCGCTGGTCGAGGTCGGCCAGCCCACGCCCTAGGCCTCGCTCCCGGTACCTCCGGCAGGCTCCCTGCGGTGCACGGGGCGTGCGATTATCGGTGCCAGCGATGACCAACAGCCGAACAGGAACCGGATCCGCCGCCGACCGCCCGTCCGCCGTCACGAGCGCGAGCGGCCACGAGCTCGACATCGAGCGCGGCTCCGACGTCCCCATCTCGACCCAGATCTACTGGCAGCTCGCCTACCAGATCGAGTCCGGCCGGCTCCAGCCCGGGACACGCCTGCCACCGGTTCGCGAGCTCGGGGCGGCGCTGCGCGTCAACCCCAACACCGTCCGCGCGGTCTACCGCCGCCTCGCCGACGCGGGCTACGTCGTCGGGCGCCACGGGGCCGGGACGCGGGTCGTGGACCGGCCGCCGGTCCGCCGCGGATCGGACGCGCTCGCCGGGATCGTCGCGGAGACGCTGCGCCGCGCGGCCCAGCTCGGGTTCACGCCCGACGAGGTCGCCCAGGCCACGTTCACGGCCGCCAGCGAGCATCGCCGGCCCGGCCCGCTCGTCCGCGTGCTGTTCGCGGAGTGCACGTCGGCCGACGCGATGTTCGACGCGGAGCGCATCACCGAGGCCTTCCCCGACCGGATCGAGGCGATGGGCGTGCTGCTCGAGGAGCTCCCGGAGCGGCTCGAGCGCTACCACTACGACCTCGTCGCGACGACGACGTTCCACGCCGACGAGGCCCAGGCCTACGTCGGCGGCTCGGTGCCGGTCGTCGCGATGCTCGTGGGCCCGGGCTACATGTCGCTGGTCCACGAGGTGGCCGGGCTGCCGCCGGGCTCGAAGGTCGGGCTCGTGTGCGGGTCGCAGCGCGGCGTCGAGAACATCGCCGAGGTGCTGCAGCTCGCGGGCGCCTCGGGGGTCGAGATCGTGTCGGCCGTCGCCCACACCGAGGCCGAGATGGAGCTCGTCGACCGCGACGCGGACATCGTCCTGCTGTCGCGCGAGGCGATGGCCCTGGGCCTGGACTCCCGGTTCGAGCGGCCCGAGCGCCTGCGCGAGTGGAGCTACGAGTTCGACCCTGCGGGCCTCGAGCTCCTGCGTCGCGCGATCGAGCGCGTGGACGCCGCGCGGGAGGTCGTCCCGGCCTGATCGCCGTCAAGCTCCTGGCGCGCCGGCTTGGAACGCCTGGCGTTCACTGCGACGCCGGAGCCCTGTCCTGGCACGGCACGCATTCCGGATCGACGGCTCACAGGCGTCCTCCTTCACCGCATGTTCCTGGATCCGGCAGTCCGGTTCGTGCCCCGAGGGTGTCGCCAGGCGCCGGTGATCGCGTCGATTCGCTGGCCCCGGAGGCAGGCTCCAGCCGCATGACCCGCGGCCGGGATCCGTTGCTCCGGGGTGCGACACTCTCCGCCATGCGAGCACTGCCGATCTCGCGAACGGCGCGCCGACGGTTCGGGCTCGATGCGGTCGCGCCCGAGATCGTGCCCGCCGCGGCGCCGGCGAAGGCACCCACCGAGCCGGCCGCGGCCGTGGGTCAGGCCCCGGGCGGCCGTCCCGCAGGGCTCGCCGTCGACATCGTCGCGGCCCGCAAGGTCGCGGCGGCGGTCAACGCCACCCGGCGTGCCGGCGAGCCGAGCGCCCAGGCGGGCGAGCTCGCCGCCTTCGAGCTCCTCCACGAGATCTCCCACCTCCTGATCGACAAGGCGGCCGAGCTCGTCCCGGAGTCGGCGATGCCCGTCTCGACCGACGCGGTCGAGGACGTCGTCGGCGAGCCGCTCCTCGACGACCTGCTGGACGCCGTCGCGGACGAGTTCCCCGACGTCGGCGACCGGCCCGCCCCGAGCCGCCTGGAGGAGCTGCTCCTGCTCCGGCTCGCGAACGAGAACCCGGCCGCGCGTCCGCTGCGCGCGCTCATCGACGACGACCCGATCCCGAGCGAGCCACGCACGGAGACGATGACCGCGCTCGAGACGTACCAGGCGGGCCTGACGCCCATCGGCCCCAACGGCGAGACGCTGATCGAGATGCTGCGAGCCCCCGCCCGCGCCTACCCGACGTCCCTCGCCGGCCAGCTGCGCTACGTCCGCGAGCACTGGCGCGGCCTGCTCGGCGCCGAGCTCGACGTGCTCCTCGACCGCCTCCTCGTCACCCTCGACGTCATCGCCGAGGAGGAGCGCGGCCTGCACCTGCGGTTCGGCGGTGGCGGCGACGGCGGCGCGGGCGGTGGTGGCAGGGGCGAGGCGCCGGACCTGTCGGGCCTCGACGTCGAGCCCGAGCGCTTCTCCAGCGACTCCGCATGGATGCCGCGCCTCGTGCTCATCGCCAAGAGCACGCATGTCTGGCTCGACCAGCTCTCGCGTCGCTACGAGCGCGACATCCACACCCTCGACGCGATCCCCGACGAGGAGCTCGACCGGCTCGCGCGCTGGGGGATCACGGGCCTGTGGCTCATCGGGCTGTGGGAGCGCAGCCGGGCGTCGCGGCGCATCAAGGCCTGGCGCGGCAACCCGGACGCGGCCGCCTCGGCCTATTCGCTCGACGACTACCGGATCGCGGACGACCTCGGCGGCGAGGCGGCCTGGGCGGACCTGCGCGGGCGAGCGTGGGCGCGGGGCGTCCGGCTCGCGTCGGACATGGTCCCCAACCACATGGGCATCGACTCCCGCTGGGTCATCGAGCATCCGGAGTGGTTCCTCTCGCTGCCCGAGCCGCCGTACCCCGGCTACACGTTCAACGGCGAGAACCTGGCCGAGGACGAGCGCGTCGAGATCCGGCTCGAGGACCACTACTGGGACAACAGCGACGCGGCGGTCGTGTTCGAGCGCAAGGACCGCTGGTCGGGCGACCGGCGGTACGTCTACCACGGCAACGACGGCACGAGCTTCCCCTGGAACGACACCGCCCAGCTCGACTTCAGCCAGGCCGCCGTCCGGGAGCAGGTGATCCGGACGATCGTCGACGTCGCGCGGCGGTTCCCGGTCATCCGCTTCGACGCGGCGATGGTGCTGGCGAAGAAGCACGTCCGGCGGCTCTGGTTCCCGGGTCCCGGCGAGGGTGGCGGCGCGATCCCGTCGCGGGCGGAGTTCGGGACGATGTCGCAGGCGGACTTCGACGCCGCCATGCCGACGGAGTTCTGGCGCGACGTCGTCGACCGGGTCGCCGTCGAGGCCCCGGACACGCTGCTGCTCGCCGAGGCGTTCTGGCTGCTCGAGGGCTACTTCGTGCGGACGCTGGGCATGCACCGCGTCTACAACAGCGCCTTCATGCACATGCTCCGCGACGAGGACAACGCGGGCTACCGGAAGGTGCTCAAGGAGACCCTCGAGTTCGACCCGGAGATCCTCAAGCGCTACGTCAACTTCATGAACAACCCCGACGAGAAGTCGGCGGCCGAGCAGTTCGGCAAGGGCGACAAGTACGTCGGGGTGGCCACGCTGCTGGCGACGCTGCCCGGGCTGCCGATGTTCGGGCACGGCCAGTTCGAGGGGTTCGCCGAGAAGTACGGGATGGAGTTCCGCCGGGCGTCGATGGACGAGCAGCCCGACCGGTGGCTGATCGAGCGCCACGAGCGCGAGATCGTGCCGCTCCTCCACCGGCGTGGCGACTTCGCCGAGGCCCACAACTTCCTGCTGTACGACGTCACGGCGGACGGCGGGGGCGTCGACGAGCACGTGTTCGCCTACTCGAACGGGTCGGGGCCCTCGCGGTCGCTGGTCGTGTACCACAACCGGTATGCCGAGACGTCGGGCTGGATCCGGGACTCGGTCGCCTTCGCGCTCAAGGCGGCCGACGGGTCGAAGTCGACGGTGCGCCGGACGCTGGCGGAGGGGCTTGGCCTCGCGGACGGTCCGGCCAACGGTCGATGGCTCGCGATGCGCGAGCAGCGGTCGGGGCTCGAATACCTGCGGTCGGTGGGCGAGATCCGCGAACGCGGCGTCCACGTCTCGCTCCAGGCCTACGAGACGCGCGTGTTCTGGGAGCTGCGCGAGCTGTCCGATGCGGCCGGCGTCTGGGCCCGGCTCGCGGAACGTCTCGGCGGGCGTGGCGTGCCGTCGCTCGAAGGCGCCCTGCGCGAGCTCGAGCTCACCCCGGTCCACGACGCGCTCCGGGCGGTGATCGCGGAGCCGACGCGTGCCTGCGGTGGCGCGGCTTGTCGCGGCCGTGGCGGACGCGACCGGGACGAGCGGGCGACCAGGCGGCGGTGGTCGACCTCGTCGCGTCGCGGCACGCGTCGATCGAGGCCGTCGTCGCCACGATCGACGATCCGTCGCAGGAGGCGGCGATGCGGCTCTGGACGCTGCTCGCGCCGCTGGGCTCGCTGCCCGCCGGCGCCGACGTCGGGGCGACGAGCCGGGCGTGGTACGAGGAGCTGCGGCTGGCACCGGTCGTGGCCGACGGCCTCCGCGATCGCGGCCTGGACGAGGCCGGCGCGTGGTGGGCGGCCGAGCGGATCCGGATGCTGCTCGCGCTGGCGATCCCGTCGCAGCTGGGCGGCCGTGCCGCGACCCTGCCCTCGCGGCTCGTCGACGCCTGGTTCGCCGACCCGTCGGTGCGCGCGTACCTGCGCGTCAACCGCTGGGACGGCGCCGACTGGTTCCACCGCGAGTCGTGGACGGAGCTCCTCGCCTGGTCCGACCGCCTGGAGCGGGTGCTGACGCCGTCGGACGCACGGGTCCGCAAACCGGTCGAGCGCTCCGTGCTGTCACGTCGACTCGCGGAGGCCGCCGAGGCGTCCGGCTACCAGGTCGAGGGGCTGCGCGCGGCGCTCACGGAGCCTGCACAGCCATCATCCGCCAAGTCATCGTCCAAGCCGCGGCTCCCGAAGGCCACGGGCCTGCCTCCCGGTCCGAAGACACCGCCGACGCGCCGTCCCTGAGGCCTCCATCGAGGCATCCAGGGATGACGTCGGCTACCTCGCGGCGACGTCCATCTGGAAACACTCGGTCGTCGCGCCCTGATCCGGGTCGGCGGGCTGGGCGAACATGTCCGTCTCGCTCGGGCAGTCCTCGGGTCTCGGCGCGATGGCGATGACCTTGTGCGTGTGGACCTCGTTGCAGGCGACCGGGGTCGTGCCCTTCTCGTCCGATACGACACAGGTCCCGACGGCCAGCACGTCGCGTTGCCCGGCGTGCCAGCAACCGCCGATCGAAAGGCTGAGAGCGACCCCTGCCGCGAGGGCCTTCCACCGATGATCCACATTCCCCTCCCCAGGTCACGGTGTTCGTCCAGCCTGTCGCCGGCAGCGCTCCGACGGTCACCACGAGAGGCCCGTGACGTGGCGGCATCGCCGGGTGCCGCCGCTCACCGGGCCCTGGAGGTCGGTTGCGCCGTCTTGAACGAGCGCCCTCGCGGGTCAGGCGTCGTCGAGCAGGATGCGGCGCAGGATCGAGATCGGCGGGGCGCCGTGCGAGATCACGGCCTCCAGGTGCGCGCGGTGGTCGAAGCCCGGCGTCTCCGGATAGCCGCCGACGACGCGCGGCGCGGGCACCGCATCGGCCGACGCGCCCGCGGCCTTAGCCGCCCGCCGGCGAGCGGCGTCCTCGATGTCCCACATCCCGAGCGAGCCCACGAAGTAGGTCGACAGCTGCGTCGAGGACAGGCGTGCCCGCTCGTCCTTCTGGACGGCCTCGCCCTGCTCCTGGAACGCGCCGTCGACCATCAGCGCGATCGCCTCCTCGCTCGTCATGCCGAGCGTGTGGATCCGGACGTCGATGATCGTGTTGGTGACGCAGCGCAGGTAGTACTTCCAATGGTTCAGCCACAGGGCGGGATCGTTGTCGCCGTACCCCGCGTCGAGCATCACCTGCGTCACGTAGACCGCCCAGCCCTCGGCGAACAGGCCGGACCGGAACACGCGCCGGGCCAGCGACGACCCGTGGTTCGCGTACGCCATCTGCAGGTAGTGGCCGGGTACCGCCTCGTGGATCGTGAGCAGCGACATCTGGCGGTTGTTCATCTCGCGCAGGTACGACTCGGCGAGCTCGGGCGGCCAGTCCTCGGGCACCGGGGTGATCGAGAAGAACGTCTTCTGGCCCTGGTCGAGCGGCCCGGGCGAGTCCAGCATCGCGCCGCCGAACGAGCGCATGAACTCGGGCGTCCAGTCGATGTCGAGCGGCTCGTCGACGAGCCCGATGATCCCGTGCTCGCGGCAGAACGCCTCGACCCGCACCAGCTCCTCGCGGCTGTACGAGACCAGCTCGTCGGCGGCCGGGTGGTCCGCGGCGATCGCGTCGAGCACCCCGCGGACCAGCGCGCCGTCGTCGTCCGGTACCGGCTCCCCCGCGCGCCACGCCGGCCACGCATCGCGTGCGATCCGCACCATCTCCGCGCGCACCGCGGCGAACTCCGCCTCCGCCCGCGCCAGGATCGCGGCCGGGGTGACCTCCGGATCGCGCAGCGTGTGCCGGAGCTTGTCGCCGAACAGTGGCTCGCCCAGCGCGGAATCTCCGGTCGCCGACGGCGCAACCTCGTCGGTCAGCCAGCGACCGAACGCGTCCAGCGCCTCCGATGCCGTGTCGGTCGCGGCGCGCAGCCGCGGCAGGATCGCCGCGACCTCGAGGTCGGTTCCGGCCGCCGCCTCCGCCGTCTCGACCGCCTGCCGACCGAGCGCCGCCACCCCGCCGACCCGCTTGCCCGCGATCTCGGCATGCAGCTTCGACACCGGCCGGGTCGCGCTGCCGGTGACCGACCGCGCGTCCGCGAGGACCGCAGGGACTCCCTCGAGCCGCATGGCGACCGACAGCAGCCGCTGCGGGAGCGGCGCGAACTCGCGCGCCAGCAGCGGGTGCAGGCCGGCGCCGATGAGGTACACCCACGACATCGGGTCCCACGCGTCCTCGCGCAGCTCGGTGTCCTCGAATCGCATGCCCTCGAGCTCGCCCAGGAGGAGGTCGCGGTCGATCAGGTCCCCGGGCGACAGGGTGGCCGCATCGAGCCCGGCGAACGTCGGGATCCAGCGGGCCGCGAAGGCGAGTCGCGCCTGCCGTCCGGCCTCGCTGGTGTCGGGCCACTGGTCGTCGTACCGGTGGTCGCCGACGGACGTGGCGATCACGGGATGGAGCGCGAACAGCTCGTCGAGGCAGAACGAGACGAGGTCGGCGAATGCGGTCATGCGGGCTCCTGTCGGGGTGCGACGGGCGTCGGAGGGCCGGGATCGAGTCTAGCCGCCGACCGGGCCGGATCGGTTTCGCGGGCGCCAACCGGTCTGCGATGATGGCGCGGTCGTCGCGGCGGAGGCCCGACGGTTAGGCCACGCATCGTTCGGAGGAGTCGGCGTGAAAGGGTTCCTCATCACCCTCGTGGTCACGTCGATCGCGATCGTGATCGTGAGCTACATCCTGCCGGAGTTCCGGTTCAAGAACGCGTCCGATCACGTCCCGCAGGTCATCATCCTCGCGCTGATCATCGGCGTCGTGAACAGCCTGATCAAGCCGGTCGTCGGCCTGCTGTCGTTCCCGGTGAACGCGATGACCCTGGGCCTGTTCGGCGTCGTCGTGAACGGCCTGCTGCTGCTCCTCGTCGCGTTCGTCGCCAACACCTGGTTCAACGTGCCGTTCACGATCGCCGGGTTCCCGGACTCGGGCCTGTCGGTGAACGCCTTCGTGTGGGCGATCATCGCGTCGATCGCGATGGGCATCATCACGGCCGTCATCGGGCTCGTCGTCCACGACTGAGTGACCCCTCCCGACCCGTCCGAGCAGCTCCGAGCGGCCGCTCGCCGATACGGCACCCCGGCCTACGTCACCGTCGGTCGCGGCGCTCGACGACGCCGCCGCGACGCTGCGCGACGCCTTCCCCGACCCGTGGCTGCGCGCCTACTCGGTCAAGGCCAACGACGTGCCCGCGATCGTCGCGCGACTCGGCGCGGCCGGGCTGGGCGCCAACGTCGTCTCGTCGCGGCGAATGGGCCGTGGCGCGGGCCGCCGGGATCCCGAACGACCGGGTCACGCTCGA
The DNA here is from genome assembly GCA_963774695.1 of uncultured Chloroflexia bacterium. GTDB lineage: Bacteria > Chloroflexota > Limnocylindria > Limnocylindrales > CSP1-4 > CAIXZV01. Next base: position 569,727 of record CAVZFY010000003.1, read on the forward strand.
GGGCATCGGCAAGACCCCGGCCGACCTGCGGGCGGCCGTGCGCGCGACGGTCGATGGCCGGCCGCTGCGGTGGGTCGCGGTCGAGAGTCCCGAGGAGCTCGCGGAGCTCGGCGCGATCGCCGCTCGGGCCGGGCTGGGCCGCGGGCAACGACCCCCGCTCGACGTCCTCCTCCGCCTGAACCCGGACGTGTCGCCCGAGACCCACGCCGGGCTCGCCGTCGGGCGCGGGTCCTCGAAGTTCGGCATGACCGAGACCGAGCTGACCGGCGCGGTCGCCGGCCTCCCCGAGGACGGACCGCTCCGCGCCCGCGGGATCCACCTCCACGTGGGCTCGCAGCTGGGCGCGGTGGACGCGTGGCGCGACGCCGTCCGGCGCGGGCTGGCGGTGCTCGCGCTGATCGGCGCGGGACGCGGCGGGTTCGACACGTTCGACGTCGGCGGCGGGTTCCCGGTCGGTGACGCCGGGACCGTCCCCACGCCCGAGCACTTCGGGCGCGAGGCTCGCGCGCTCGTCGACGCCCTGCCCGCGGACCGGCGGCCGGCGCGGCTGGCCGTGGAACCGGGACGCTTCCTCGTGGCGGAGGCGGGCTGGCTGGTCGCGCGCGTGCTCCACGTCCGCGAGCGCGCCGATGCCGAGCGCATCGTCGTCCTCGACACCGGCATGACCGAGCTCATCCGCCCGGCGCTGTACGACGCGAGCCACCCGATCCGCGCGCTGACCTCGCTCGGCCGGCCGGTCGACGCGCAGGACCGGGGACCCGACGGCGCCACCATCGAGACCACCGACGCCCGCGTCGACGGCCCGATCTGCGAGAGCACGGACACGTTCGACCGCCACCGTCTGCCGCCGCTCCGGCGCGGCGACCTGGTCTCGATCGGCGAGGCGGGCGCCTACGCGGCCTCGATGGCGATGACCTACAACGGCCGCCCGGCGGCGCCCCAGGTGCTGCTCGAGCCGGACGGAACGCTCACCCTCGGCCGCCGGAGGACCACTGCCCGGTTCCGTCAAAGCGGCACGACCGGATAGGCTTCCGCCATGAGCCTGCCCCGCGACCGCTTCGCCGCCCGCCTCGCCGCCGCCCCGCTGCTCGCGGACGGCGGCATGGGCACGCTGCTGTTCTCGCGCGGCATCCCCCAGCGCGCCTGCCTCGACGAGCTCGCCACGACGCGATCGGACCTGGTCGCCGCGCTCCACCGCGAGTACCTCGACGCGGGGGCGGACCTCATCGAGACCGTCACGTTCGGCGCCAACCGGATGCGGCTCGACGCGTTCGGCCTGGCGTCCGAGGCCGGCCGCTTCAACCGCCGTGCCGCCCAGGTCGCCCGCGACGCGCGAGACGTCAGCGGCCGCGACGCGTGGGTCGGCGGCAGCATCGGGCCGCTCGGGGCGCCGACGCGCGAGCTCCGCCACCCCGACGAGGCGGCGATCCGGGCCGCCTTCCGCGAGCAGATCGACGGGCTGCTCGAGGGCGGCGCCGACCTGCTGGTCCTCGAGACCTTCTTCGACCTCTCGCACCTGCTGCTCGCCGTCGACGAGGCCCATCGCGCGGCCGACGTCCCGGTGATCGCGTCGATGACGTTCGGGGACGACGTGACCCTGGCCGACGGCACGACGCCCGAGGCCGCGGTCGCCGCGCTGACCGCCGCCGGGGTCGACGCGATCGGCGTCAACTGCGGCGTCGGGCCGCTCGCCTGCCTCGATGCGCTGGAGCGCTACGGCGCCGCGGGCGACGGCGACCCGGCGCGCTCGATCATGCCCAACGCGGGCCTGCCGCAGCGCCTCGACGGCCGGTTCATCTACGCGGCCGAGCCGCCCTGGTTCGGCTCGATCGTGCCGCGGCTCCTCGACGCCGGGGCGCGGATCGTCGGCGGGTGCTGCGGCACGACGCCGGCCCACATCGCCGCGATGCGGGCCGCGCTCGACGGCCGCCCGATCGAGGCCGCCGGCGGCGCCAACGCGCAGACCGGGACCGCGGGCACCGCCGCCGCGCCTCATCGGTCGTCTCGGGTGCCATGCCGCGGACCGCGTTCGCCGAGGCCGCCCCGACCGGCGTCGCCCTGCCCGAGCGCGGGTCGCGCCTCGGCCATGCGCTGGCCGCCGGGCGGTTCGTCGTCTCGGTCGAGATCGACCCGCCGCGGAGCGTCCGGATCGAGCGCACGATCGAGGCCGCGCGCCTCCTGCGGTCCGCCGGCGTCGACCTCGTCAACGTGTCGGACTCGGCGATGGCGCGCGTGCGGATGGGCGCCCTGGCGGTCGCCTTCGGGATCCAGCACGATCTCGACCTCGAGTGCCTCGTGCACACGACGACCCGCGACCGGAACCTGATGGCGCTCGAGTCGGAGCTGCTCGGCGCCCACGCGCTCGGCGTGCGCAACATCCTCGCGCTGACCGGGGATCCGCCGCGGATCGGCGACTATCCGACGGGCTCGGGCGTCTGGGACGTGGACTCGATCGGCCTGATCGAGATCCTCGCCCGCCTCAACCGGGGCGAGGACCAGGCCGGATCGCCGATCGGGCAGCAGGCCGCGTTCACCATCGCGTGCGCCCTCGACCCGACGGCCGCCGACACGGCGAACGAGTGGGACCGCCTCGAGCGCAAGCTCGCCGCCGGCGCTCACCTGATCATGACCCAGCCGCTGTACGACCAGGCACAGGTCGAGGCGATGCTCGCGGAGTCGCGACGACGCTTCGGGGCGGCCGGCTTCCCGGTGCCGGTCCTGCTCGGCGTGCTGCCGCTCGTGTCGGCCCGCCACGCGGAGTTCCTCCACAACGAGGTCCCGGGCATCACGATCCCGGAGGCCACGCGCACCCGGATGCGCGACGCCGGCGCGGCCGGCACCGAGGCCGGCATCGAGATGGCCGACGCGCTGCTGGCGGCGGCCGAGGACGAGGTCTCCGGCACCTACCTGATGCCGAGCTTCGGGCGCTACGAGCAGGCCGCCGAGCTCGTCCGCCGGATCCGCGCCCGACACCCGGTCGAGGCGGCGGTCGCCTCCTGACCCGAACGCTCGCGTATCGTTCCGCCATGCGCCCGCCCCACGCCCATCGCTTTCCTGCGCCATCGCCGCCCTCTCGGCCGTGTGCCTCGTCCTGGCCGTCGCCGGGCTCGCCGTCGCGGCCGGTCCGCCGTTCCCGCCGCCGGTCGACGGCCAGGCGGTCTACGACACCGCCGACGCCCTGCGCGGCGCGACGGAGCAGCAGGTCGAGGCGACGATCGACACGATCGAGCAGCGGACGGGCGCCGAGATCGCCGTCTACACGCAGCTGACGCCGTGCTGCGAGGACACGCCGACGGCCGAGCACAACGCCCAGTCGCTGATGGACCAGTGGGGCGTCGGCCGCAAGGGCTTCGACGACGGCCTCGTGATCCTGTTCGACCTCAACGCGGACGACCCGTGCCACGGCCAGGTCCAGCTCTACGCCGGCCCCGGGTTCTCCAACGAGTTCCTGACCAACTCGGATCGCCAGTCGATCTACGAGGACGACATGCTGCCGCTGCTCGAGCGGTGCGACCTCGACGGCGCGCTGCTGGTGGCGATGGACAAGATCGATGCCGCCGCGACGCCCGAGCACGCCGGGACCCTCGCCTTCTTCCGGCAGCTCAACGCGGTGCTCGGCCTGCTCGTCGCGCCGCTGCTGTTCGTGCTGCTCGTCGGCGGCGCGCTGATCTCGTGGTACCGCCACGGGCGCGACCCCGTCTACCTCGACGACCCGTCGATCCACATCCCGGCGCCGCCCGCCGGCCTGACCCCCGCCGCCGGGGCGGTCATCCGCGACGGCAAGTCGTCGCGCCGGGCGCTCACGACGGCGAGCCTCGACCTCGCGTCCCGCGGCCTCATCGAGTTCGAGGCGGAGCAGACCGGCCTCATCGCGAAGAGCACGCAGCTCTCGATCCGCACCACCCAGGCCTCGACGCAGGACCCCGTGGAGATGTCGCGGCTGGAGCGGGCCCGAGCGCGACCGATGGACGAGGGCACCGAGTTCCTGCTGAGCCGGCTCCGGAACATCGGCGGCGGGACGGAGCTCATCGACCCCAAGGAGCTCCTCACGCTGGGCAAGGACGTGACGGGGTTCGACACGCGGCTCGAGAAGCACGTCGTGCAGCAGGGCTGGTTCACCGAGCCGCCCGCGAAGGCCAGCGGGCGCTGGACGGCGCGCGGGATCATCGCCGTGATCTTCGGCGGGATCGGGGTGTTCGTCGGGGTCAACCTGCCATCGGACGGGCTCACGGTCCTGGCCGGAGCGCTCATCGCGGCCGGGATCATGATGCTGATCCTGGCGCGCAGCATGCCGTCGCGGACGATGCCCGGGGCGATGATCCGGGCGATGCTCGAGGCCTACCGCCGGACGCTCGAGAAGACGATGGCGCAGTCGCGGTCGATGGGCGAGGTCGTCCGCGACGCCGCCATCCCGCTCATCGAGAGCCCCGACGACGCGGTCGTGTGGGGCGTCGCCCTCGGCCTGCAGTCGGAGGTCGAGGACGTCCTCAAGCGGACCACCGAGGACGTCCAGTCCGGTGTCGCGCCGTTCGGCTACATGCCCGCCTGGTACGGCAGCCCCGGCGGCAACGTCGGCGGCGGCGGCGCGGGCGGCTGGGCGCCCGGGCTCATGAGCTCCTCGCCGATCCCCAACTTCGGCGGGATGATGGCCGCGCTGGGCACGATCGGGAACGCACCGAGCTCGTCGGGCTCCGGTGGCGGCGGCGGGTTCGGTGGCGGCGGCTCCGGCGGGGGCGGCGGGGGCGCCGGCGGGGGCTTCTAAGCCTCCGGCAAGCCTCGCGCGCTACACTCGGGAGCATGGGAGCAACGGACACGATGGAGGTGTTCTTCGAACGCCTCAACGAGGGTGACGTCGCGGGCGCGGTCTCGCTGATGGACGAGCGAACCGAGATGCGGATCCACGTCGGGGACAACGCGCGGACCCTGCGCGGGGTCGAGCAGGTCGGCGGCTGGTTCCTCCGTGCCGACAAGGGAATCAAGATGATCCCGGGCGACGTGCGGGACCTCGGCAACACCTACCAGGCCGACCTCGTCGTCCTCCGCCCCGGCGCCCCCAGCCAGCACCTCGACGCCCAGTTCCGCGTCGAGGCCGGCAAGATCACCTCGATCAACCTGACGCCGTTCTCGCGCTGACGCGCGCCCGTCGCGTCGCCGCGCCCTCGTGGCGGGCGTGACCGGACTGACTCGCGGCTAGGGCGCCGCCGACCCGCTGTCGGGCTCGGGGATCGGGATCGTGATCTGGTCGCCGACCTTGATCCTGTCGGGGTTCTTGATCTTGGGGTTCGCGGCGAGCAGCTGCTCCACCGTCACGTGGTTCTTGCGCGCGATCTTCGAGATCGTGTCGCCCTTCGCGACGACGTAGATCACCGGCGTCGGCGCGGGTGGGGTCGTCGGAACCGGCGTGGGCGTGGCGTCCCCGGGGGCGACCGTCGCGGACGCCGCCGGGCCGCCGGGTGTGCTCCCGCCGCCGCCAAGGCCCAGCAGCATCGGGCCGACGAAGAACAGCACGACCGCCGCGAACACGAGCGCCACCAACGCGACGACGATGCGCGGCGGGCCGCCGATCGCGGGCAGCCCGACGCGCGTGCGCAGCGACGGGTAGGCCTCGTACTTGCGCGGGCGCTCCCAGGCGGGACCGAACAGCTCCTCGGCGTCCTGGCGCTGGGGCTTGGCCTGCGCCGACGACGGGCGACCGGCGGCCGGCGAAGCAGCGGACGGCGCGGCAGCGGACGGCGACGCCTGGCCACGGCCCTGACGACTCGCCTGCGACGCCGGCGGGCGCTCCGGAGCCGGTCGGCGGGATGGGCGCGGGACGCTCGTACATGCTGGGCGCGGCGCATACGCGGCGGGCGCCGGCGTGTACGGATCGTCGTCGTCGTCGTCGATCGAGCTCGGGCCGGACGAGCCGGCGAGCCGGTCGGCCGCGCTGCCGGCGAGGCCGCGGGAGTCGGTCCCGTAGTCGGCTCCCCGTGCGGCACCGTAGGCGGCGGCCCCCGCGGCACCGGCGGCGGCCGCGGCAGGGTCGACTGGCGCGGATCGAGAGGACGCGGCGGGCGCGGCGGGCGCGAGGAACGGCGGCGCCTCGGCGGCCCCGTCCTCGCCGTTGCCGCCGGTCCACGGCGGGGGCGCCGCCCAGTCGCGCGGCGGGTTGCGGCGCGGCGCGAGCGGAGCGGGCGTGTCGGTGCCGGGCGCACGCCTCGGTGGACGCTCGACCGGGGGCATCGGCTGGGCGCCCGCCGGCTCGTCGTAGGCCACGGGATCGGGCTCGTCCTCGACCTGCTCCGCGGCGCGCGCCGTCGCGGCCTCGCGGCGGGCCCAGTCCTGGAACGTCGGGCACACCGGGAACGCGGACGAGAGGCAGTACGCCGCCTGGTGCGCGGACGCGCGCGGCGCGGGGCGCGGCTCCGCGTAGCAGCGATGGCGGTGGTCCGGCTCCTGTCCGCGCGCGTCTCGATCGTCCTCGTACGCGACGAAGGGGCACGCGGGAGCGCCGTCGACGATCGGGAGCCCGCGGTCGGTCATCGAGCGGATGATAACGGGACGAGCACGATGCGACCGCCGAGCGCGGCACCGGCAGGATCGCCGGCGCTACGGGACCGGGTGCGCGTCGTACGTCTCGGACAAGGCCGTCATCGCCTCCAGCGGCGTGGCGCCGGCGGCGATGCGGACGCCCATCTCCCGGAAGAAATCCTCGAGGCCGGCGGGTGCGATGACGATCAGCGTCTTCGAGTCCACCTGCATCGTCCGGTACTGATGGCGCGTTCCGCGCGGCACGAAGACCACCTGGCCGGGCCCGACCTCGATCTCATCGGTCCCGCGCGTGAAGACGTACCGCCCCTCGAGGACGTAGAAGGTCTCGTCCCGATCGCGATGCACGTGGGGCGGCGGCCCGCTCGGGGCCTCGCGGACCTCCTCGAACAGCTCGAAGGCGCCGCCGGTCAGCTCGCTCGAGGCCAACAGCGTCCACCCGGGTCGACCGAGGCTCACGCCGCGAGTCGCGTCCAACGCGCCGGGTCCACCCATCTGTGCTCTCCGATGGCGGGAAGTCACGCCGATGATAGGCACGCGGGTGATTCGTTTGGGGGAGAGGGAGGAAATGCGACCCGAGAGATGCGACTAGGCGGGCATCGCTGTTCGCGCTCCAGAACGGTCAGGAATTCCGCGGGCCGAGCTCAACGACCGTGCAGCTGCGGACGCCGGCGGTTCAGCACATGAGCTGCATGCGCCTCAGTCCAAGTGACGTCGCAATACAGGACGAACGCGAATGGTAAGGTCTACAGTCGATTGACTTCCAGCGTAGTCGATTCGCCAATGGCGCGCCTCAGGCAACGCGCCGTGGACGCATCCGAACGATCTCCGTCAGCAGACGGGTACGAGCCGCCAGAGCGCGCCACGTGGGTCGGAGGGAAGGCGTAGAGTGCCGACGCAGTGAGCGCGATTGAAGGTGGCGACAGATGGCGGAAAGAGCGGGCACGCAGGGCTGAGCACACGCGCACGTCCTCGGGTCGAGTCGACACGACGGACGGACCGGCGTACAGCATGACCGATGCAAGCGCGCATCCGGGGGTCTCGTCTGCCTCGAACCAGCTCGGGTCGAGCGACAGCCGACGCCAGGGCAAGATCAGCGGCTGTGCGCGATAGAACCAGAGTCGTCTCCCGACCCGCGCCCGCCCAGCACCGCGCGTCGAAATCGCGAGTAGTCCTGATCGAACCGGGCGGGAGCAGGGGTTATCCCGTCCCGTGTTTGACAGGCCCATCGGGCGCCCGGACACTTTCCTGCACGGGCCATCGATCGGCCCGACCACACGACGGGCAAGCCCGCCCCACTCCCGGAGGTCGCCCTGATGTCGTTCGTCTCCCGACTGCTCGCCCCGACGGCGGTCGCGCACGCCCACTGCGATCTGCCGTGCGGCGTCTACGATCCCGAGCAGGCCCGTATCGAAGCCGAGTCCGTCTACCGGATCATCGAGAAGTACGCCGCCAACGAGGACTCGACCTTCCGGACGCGCGCGATCGCGATCAAGGAGAAGCAGGCCGAGCTCGTCAAGCACCACCTCGACGTCCTGTGGCACGACTACTTCAAGCCCGAGCACCTCGAGGCCGTGCCGAACCTCCACGAGCTGTTCTGGAACGCCAACAAGCAGGTCAGCAAGGTGAAGGCCTCGACCAGCCTCGACGACGCGAAGAAGCTGCTCGAGATGATCGACGAGGTCGACGCCGCCTGGAAGAAGACCGGCGGCGAAGGCAAGACGCGGGTGGCCGGACGCCCCAGCTGATCCGCACCCGCCGCTCCCGATGAGCACCGAGGGGCCCCGTCAGTCGACGGGGCCTCGTCGCGTCCGGGGGCGTCCCCGCTCGTCATCGTTCCGGGTCCGGGCCGCCGGGCCGTGGCGGGTCGCCGTGGTCGAGGGGTCGATGGAGCCGTCGATCGGGGCCGGCGACTGGCTGCTCGTGGACCCGACCGTGGCCCACTGGCCGCGGCGCGGGTCGGTCGTGCTGTTCCATGAGCCGGAGAGCGGGCTGCTCGCGATCAAGCGCGTCCTCGGGCGGCCGGGCGACTGGATCCAGTTCGCGGACGGCTGGCTGCAGCTGGCCGATGACGAGGCGTGGCTCCAGGGCGACGCGACCGACGAGGCGCTGGCGGCGTCGGGCCACGGCACGGCCGTCGACTCGCGGCGCTACGGGCCGGTCAGCGTCGACGCGCTGGTGGGGCGCGCGTGGCTCCGGTACTGGCCCGCTGGCCGGATCGGGCGGATCGCGGCATCCGACGCGCGCGTAGGATCGGGCGATGGACGACCTCCGCTCGACGCTGGCTGACTTCGACCCCGACGCGCCGCTCCCCGGCATGCCCGACCCATGGGCGTTCATGCCGACGCCGACCAGGCGACCGGGGCCGCCGTGGGCGATGGCCGAGATGATCGCGGCGGAACCCGGGTTGGCCGATCGCGTCGCCGCGCGGCTGCTCGCCGACGGATCGGCCGAGGCCCTCGCGTCGCTGGTCCGCGGTGCGGCGGCCGCGGGCGCGCCGGTGGTGGCGACCGGCTGCGGCACGTCCGAGCACGCGGCGATGGCCGCGGCGGCGATCCTCCGCGAGGCGTGGCGCTCGTCGGGGTTCGCGGGACGCGGACCCGTCTCCGCCCAGGCGTTCGAGCTGGCGCTGGATCCGCCGGCGGGCGGCGTCGTGATCGGGATCAGCCACGAGGGCGGGACGACGGCGACGATGGCGGCCATGGCCGCCGGTCGTGGACACGGCGCCGCGACGGCGTTGATCACCGGGAGCGCGGCGTCACCGGCGGCCGCCGGGGCGGACGTCACGCTCGCGACGGTCGAGATGGACCGCGGCTGGTGTCACACCGTGGGGTACCTGTCGCCGATCGTCGCCGCGACCGCCGTCGCCTCGGCGCTCACGGGCGCTTCGCTCCCGCCGGGGCGCTGGGTGCCCGGGTCCTCGCCGGTATCGAGGCCTCCCATGCCGCCGGCTGCCGATGGGCGACGCCCCGACGAGGCGATCGCCGCGACCATCGCCGCCGCAACGCACCTGCTCGTCATCGGCACCGGCGTGGACCGGATCACGGCTCGCGAGCTGGCGCTCAAGGTCGAGGAGGCGGCGTGGGTGCCGTCGGCGGTCCGCGACCTCGAGACCTTCCTCCACGGCCACCTGCCCGCGACCGGGCCGGAGACGGCCGTGCTGCTCATCCTCACCGAGCGCGCCGGGCTGGATGCGCGCGCCAAGCGAGCCCGCCAGGCGCTCGCGGCGGCCGCGTCGCTCGGCATGCGTCCCGCGGCGATCCTCGGGGCGGACGCCGCGGCCCAGATCCCGGAGTCGCTCACGCCGGGCGGCCGGATCGTCGTCCCGGAGGCACCCGACCTGCCGGCCGCGACGGCGTCGCTGCTCGGCGGCGCGGGCCCGCTCCAGCTGGTGACGCTCGCGATATCCGCGGCTCGCGGCACGAACCCGGACCTGATCCGCCGCGAGGACGCCCGCTACTACCGGGCCGCCGAGCTCGCCGACGACCCGAGCCTGTAGCCCGTCGCCGGCGCGCCGCGCCCGGCCGCCGCTGCACGCCTGGCGTTCACTCCGGCGGTCGACGGGGTCGATCTGAACGCTGGGCGTGCGAGCCACCGGTTATCGCGCCGAGAACCGGCACTCTGAACGCCTGACGTGCGAACCACCGGGCGATCCGCTGCAGTGAACGCCCAGCGTGCAGCTCGGCGCGTTGGGCCGATTGGACGCGCGTTGGGCGGACTCGGGCGCGCGACGCCGCCGGCGATCAGCCGAAGAGCGACTCCGCCGCGAGCTTGATCATCTCGAGGTCCCGGGGCAGGAAGTCCTGGAGCATGATCCGCTCCACGCCGGCCGCCTCGAACGCGGCGAGCGATGCGCGCGCCTTGTCGGGCGTGCCGTGGATCCAGCGGGCCCGCCGCGGCTCGAACCAGGCCTCGCCGGCCTCCGCCTGGCCGAACGCCGTGAGCAGGTCGTGCTCGCGGCTTCGGACCTCGTCGTCGGTCCGGCCCATCAGGACGCCGACCATCGCGGAGTGCGTGATCGACGACGGCTCGCGCCCGGCGTCCCGCAGCGTCGCGTCGAGCGCCGCGTATTTCTGCGTCGCGACCTTCGGGCTCGCGGAGGACAGGTTGAACTCGTCCGCGTAGCGGGCCGCGATCCGGTACGACCGCGGCGACCCCTCGCCGCCGACGAGGATCCTCGGCCGGCCGCCCTTCCGCGCGGGCAGGGACGCCGGCTTCGGGCCGGAAGAGCGCGTCGTCGATCGCGTAGTGCGCGCCGATGAACGACCAGCCGTCGGGCTCCTCCCAGAGGCCGTGCAGGATCTCGAGCGTCTCCTCGAGCATCGTGGCGCGCTCGGCGATCTCCGGGAACACGAAGCCGTGGCGCCGGTGCTCGGCATCGTGCCAACCGGCCCCGACGCCCACCTCGACGCGCCCGCCGCTCATCTCGTCCACGGTGATCGCGACCTTGGCGAGGTTGCCGGGCGTTCGGAACGTGACCGGCGAGACGAGCGTGCCCAGGCCGATGGTGGTCGTGTCACGCGCGAGGCCCGCGAGCACCGCCCAGGCGTCGGTCGTCGGCTCCCCCGTCGCGCCCGGGAAGCTCTCGTAGTGGTCGGACCGGAACAGCGTCTCGAACCCCGCGGCCTCGGCCGTGCGAGCCACGGCCAGCTGCTCGTCGTAGGTCAGGCCCTGCTGGGGCTCGATCATCAGCGCGAACCGCATCTCGACTCCTGCATTCGAAACGGATCGTTAACGTTGACACGATGATCCATGGGAGTAACATAGTTGACGTGACACAAATTATCGACTCGCCCGCAACCATCGCCTCGAAGGCAAGCGTTGCGGGAGACGACCCGACGGAACGCATCATCGCCGACTTCCGCGTCACGATTGGCGCGATGAAGTGCGCGATGAGCGAGCGGCTCGTCCGACTGGGCATCAGCATGGCCCAGCTCAACATCATCTACACCCTCCAGCGCAACGGCGTGATGACGATGAGCCGTCTCGCCGACGGTACTGGGGGTCTCGCTCTCGAACGCGACGGGGCTCGTCGACCGGATGGAGGAGCGCGGGTTCATCGAACGGACCCGCGTCCCCGAAGACCGCCGGATCGTCCTCGTCCGCGTGACCGAGGCCGGCACCCGGATGGTCCAGGAGAACGACGCCCTCAGCGACGAGCTGATGCGCGACGTGCTCGCGCGCCTGGACCCGGCCGAGCTTCCGGCCATCGCGCATGCCTTCGCCGAGGTCCGCGCCGCGCTGGAAGCCAGCACAACCCAGCCTGCACGAAATCTCGACGAGATCACCACCTCAATTCCACGATCGCGCTAGACGATCTGTCCCCGAACCGCGTTCGGCCCTCCCTGGACCAGCGCCTCGACCTCGCCCTGAAGGAGGGATGAACGGAACCCATGGAAGCGTTTCCTGCGCAATACGAGAGCTCAACGCCCTCCCTCGAGGAGGACCCAGCCCTCGGCCTGAGCCATCGCGCGAAGATGGAGATCCTCTTCGCGGTCATGCTCGGCCTGTTCCTCGGCGCGCTCGACCAGACCATCGTCGGTCCGGCGCTGCCGACCATCGTGACCCAGCTGTCGGGCAACGACTACTACGTCTGGGCCATCACGATCTACCTGCTCACCAGCACCATCAGCGTCCCGTTCTGGGGCAAGCTGTCTGACCTCTACGGTCGCAAGCCGATCTACATGATCGGCATCGTGATCTTCCTGATCGGCTCGGCGTTGTCCGGCCTCAGCCAGAACATGGCGATGCTGATCCTGTTCCGAGGCATCCAGGGCATCGGCGCCGGCGCGCTGTTCCCGGTCGCGCTCGCGATCATCGGCGACCTGTTCACCCCGCAGGAGCGCGGCAAGTACCAGGGCCTCTTCGGGGCCGTGTTCGGCATCGCGTTCGTGGCCGGCCCGCTCATCGGCGGCTTCCTGACCGAGAACCTGAGCTGGCACTGGATCTTCTACGTCAACATCCCGATCGGGATCGTCGCGCTGATCGTGATCCAGCGGCTGCTGCCGACGGTCAAGACGAAGTCCGCGACGCGAAACTTCGACATCGTCGGCGGCGTGATCTTCACGATCGCGATGGTGTTCCTGCTGATCGGCCTGACCAACAAGCAGTTCGGCGACTGGGCCACCATGCCACGTCGGCGGCTTCATCGCCATCGGCATCCTCGGGACGCTGCTGTTCATCTTCGCCGAGTCCCGCGCCGCCGAGCCGATCATCCCGCTCCACCTGTGGAAGGGCCGGACCTACTCGGCCACGATGGTCTCGGTCTTCTTCGCCGCCTTCGCGTTCTTCGGCGCGATCGTGTTCCTGCCCCGCTGGTTCCAGGTGGTCGAAGGCTTCTCGCCGACGAACTCCGGCCTCGCGGCCCTGCCGCTCATGATCGGCCTCATCGGCAGCTCGATCGTGTCCGGCCTGGTCGTGTCGCGGACCGGCCGCTACAAGTGGCTGATCGTCGGCTCGGTCGCCGTGATGGGCTTCGCGGTGTTCCTCATGACCAACCTGACCAAGGACACCCCGGTGCCGATGGTCTGGCTGTGGATGTTCATCGCCGGCCTCGGCGTCGGACCCACGTTCTCCGTCCCGACCATCGTCATCCAGAACGCCGTCCCGTTCCGCGAGCTCGGCGTCGCGACCTCCAACCTCACGTTCTTCCGCCAGATCGGCGGCACGATCGCCCTCGCCTTCGTCGGGACCATCTTCGGGACCACGTTCGCGGACCAGCTCGTGCCCCAGATGGCCGCGGCGGGCGTGCCCCAGCAGGTGATCGCCGGCTTCGGCCAGGCGAGCGCCAGCGGGTCGGTTCGACCTCAGCCGCTGACCGGTGTCGGCGACATGGGCGCGGCGATCCTCGCCGCGGTGCCCGGCGCAGTTCCAGGCGCTCATCGCGCCGGTCATCCCCCAGATGGTCGAGGGCATCCACGGGGCCTTCAGCCTCGCGACCGCCCAGACCTTCTACCTCGGCGTGTTCGGTGCGATCGTCTCGGTCATCGCGGCCGTCGCGATCAAGGAGATCCCGCTCCGGACCTCCAACGAGCAGCCGACCTACAGCGAGACCGCGGCCGCCTCGGCCGCCGCGGCCCCGGCGGGTGGCGCTCCGGCGCCGCGTCCCGTCGCCGACGGCGTCGCTCGCAGCTCGAGCCAGCCGACCGTCGACTGACCCCTCGCTCCTCCAGGCACGGCCCGGTCCGCCATCGGCGACCGGGCCGTTCCATGTCCCGCGCTACCATCGGCCGGGTGACCCCGATCCTGCCGTTCCCGCCGTCGCTCCTCGAGCACGGCGCGGGCGAGGCGCCGTTCCGCCCCGCGATCCCCGTCGCGGAGCTGCCGCCGGGCGCGATGCGGCGCGTGTCGTTCGGTGACCTCGACATCCTGCTTGCCAACACGGATCTCGGGCTCGTCGCCGTCGACGACCGATGCCCGCACATGTCGGCACCGCTCTCGATCGGCGAGCTCGACGGCTGCGTCGTTGCCTGCCCGCTCCACTCGGGCCGGTTCGACCTCGCGAGCGGCGACCCCGTGCAGATGCCGACGACCGGCGGCCTGTGGCCCGACGGCCGCTACGAGCCCGTCTGGTCGCCGCCCGGCCGCGAGGAGAAGCCCGACCCGCCCGGCAAGAAGGCCGAGGCGCGCCGCCTGACCCGCGTCCGGCGCTTCCGGTACTACCCGGTGCGCGTCGTGGACGGCGTCGTCGAGGTGGCCGTCCCCGGCTGATCCCCCACCGCGATCCCGTTGTCGCGGGCGAACGCGGCGATGATCGTGACGACCTCCTTGGGATCGTCGGTGACGATGAGCAGGTCGATGTCGTCCTGGCTGATCGCGCCGGCCGCGAGCTGCGTCCTCCGCATCCAGTCGAGGAGGCCGTCCCAGTAGGCGTGGCCCATCAGGACCACCGGGAAATGCCGGATCTTGCCGGTCTGGATCAGCGTCAGCGCCTCGAACAGCTCGTCGAGCGTGCCGAAGCCGCCGGGCATGATCACGAACGCGTCCGAGTACTTCACGAACATCGTCTTGCGCGCGAAGAAGTAGTGGAACTCGACCGACACGTCGACGTACGGGTTGAGGTGCTGCTCGTGCGGGAGCTCGATGTTGCAGCCGATCGACATCCCGCCGGCCTCGTGGGCGCCGCGATTGGCGGCCTCCATCGCGCCCGGCCCGCCGCCGGTGATGACCGCGAACCCGGCGTTCGCGAGCTCGCCACCGATCGTCCGCGCGAGCTCGTACGCCTCGGTCCCCTCCTCGACCCTCGCCGACCCGAACACCGTCACCGCCGGCCCGACCTCGGCGAGCGCCTCGAAGCCCTCGACGAACTCGGACAGGATCCGCAAGGCCCGCCAGGTGTCGGTCTCGAGGAACGCCGGCCGCTCGGGGGCGCGGCTCGCGAACAGCTTCTCGTCCTCGGTGGTCCGGCCCTGCGGCAGGCGCTTGGCGGCCTCCGGCCGCATGGAGACACGGCCGCGTCGGATCGTCCTCGGCGAGTGGTCGGACTCGTCGGGCCTTGGTTGCTTCGGGTCGCTCATGACCGCAGGATGCCACTCCCCGCCACGCGCATGTCATCGACCCGACACGCACGGCCGTCGCGCGGGGCCATGGGTGCGCGTCAGAGGTGCCGGCGTTGACCCGCGGCCGCTCTGGCCGACCAGCCGCGACGAGCCCGATCCGCCGGCCACGTGCCTCGAAGGTGCCCTCGCGATGCCCCCATTCATTCGTCCCGCGCAGCGTGGAAGCCGCGTTCTTGCGACATCGCTGCTGATCGTCACCCTCGTCGCCGCGTGCGACAGCTCGGTGAACCCGACGCCCAGCCCGGCGTCGCCGGCCGCGTCGACGCTCGATCCCCTCCACCCCACCGGCATCCGCGTCGCCGGACGGGAGCGCCGGCGCCTCGACGCCCGCCCGCGCCGCGACTGCCCCGCCCGTCGAGCCGTCACCCAGTCCGGCAGCCGCCGGCCTGGTCCCGGGCGCGCTCGCGGTGACCGTCTCCGACCGGCTCCGTGTCCGCTCCAAGCCCCTCGTCGACGCAGCTCCGCCCTCTACGCGCCGGTCCTGCCGACCGGCACCCAACTCCAGGTCATCGACGGCCCGTGGACGGCAGCGGCTACTCGTGGGTTCACGTGACGCCGGTCGGGCTCACCCTCGACAAGGGTGTGACCGACGGCTGGGTGGCCGTCGCCGATCATGACGGCACCCCGTGGGTGGCCCTCGCCGACGCTCCGCTGGCCGGACTCGACGTCGCGCAGGCCGCCGTCGCTCGCGCGCCGGTGAACGTCGGCGACGCCAGGCGAACGGCCGGCGACCTGAATGCGTTCGGCCTCGACCTGTACAAGCGCCTGCTCGGCCGACCCGCACGCGAAGCTCAACGACAAGGGCGTCATCATGTCGCCGGCGAGCATCGCCGTCGCGCTCGCGATGGCCCGAGCCGGCGCGCGCGGGACGACCGCGACCCAGATGGATCGTGTGCTCCGGGACAGCAACTGGAACGACCTCGGCGCCGGCCTCGGGTCCCTCCAGCAGATCCTCGCCGGTTACAACGGGACGTGGCAGGACGATGAGGGCACGAGCCACTCGCTCTCGCTCGACGTCACCAACCGAGCGTTCGGCCAGATCGGCGGGTCGATCCTGGACGGCTACCTGCAGCGCATCGGCGCGGCGTTCGGCGCCGGCCTCGGGCTCGTCGACTACATCGGGAACGCCGACGGCGCCCGCGCCGCGATCAACAGCTGGGTGGCACGGCAGACCAACGACCGAATCAAGCAGCTGCTGGGACCGACCGACGTGACCGCGAGCACGCGGCTCGTGCTCGTGAACGCGATCTACATGAAGGCCAACTGGCTGACGGAGTTCGACCCGGCGCTGACGAAGAACCGTACGTTCACGACGTGCGGCCGGGACGTCGGCCAACGTCCCGACGATGCGAATCAATGGCGGGCGAGTCCCTCGTGCTCGCGCAGGGCAACGGCTGGAAGGCAACCGACCTGCTGTACTCGGGCGCGGGTTTCACGGCACCCCTCGCGATGACCCTCATCCTCCCGGACGACCTCAAGGCGTTCGAGCGCGGCGTGTCCGTCGGGCAGCTCAACCAGATCCAGGCGGCGCTCGCCGCCCAGCACAAGCGCAACTACAAGGAGACCCCGGTCCCCGACGGCGACATGAACTGCCCCGTCTACCCGTACGACCTGACGCTCTCCCTGCCGAAGTTCGGCATCGACACGCGCGCGAGCCTGCTGCCGACCCTGAAGGCGATGGGCATGACCGACGCGACCAACCCCAATCGGGCCGACTTCTCCGGCATCAGCGGGAGTCGGGACCTGTTCATCGCCAACGTCATCCACCAGGCCAACATCGACGTCGACGAGAAGGGCACCGAAGCTGCGGCCGCCACGGCCGTGAGCGCCGACACGACCGGCGGCTGTGGCCCCGCCAGGCCGCTCAAGCACAAGGCGCTGCGCCTCGACCACCCGTTCATGTTCGTGATCCGCGACACGAAGACCGGCGCGATCCTGTTCATGGGTCGCGTCCTCGATCCCGCGAAGCGCTGAGCTCCGGCCGGACCGCCGGCCAGGCAGCTACTTCGGACGCGCCAGCCATGCCTTCCAGGTGGGCTCGGCGCGTCCGGCCGTGAACGCCTCCGCGTATCGGACCAGTGGCAGGCGGATCAGGCGCGAGTCGGCGAGGAGCCGGGACGTGATGCCGGCCGTGTCGGTGGCGAGGTACGCGAGGCCACCCTCCCGGTAGGGGCGGCTCTCGGTGTCCATCAGCGCGGCGGCGCCCAGGTGGTCCGAGAACCTCCGCAGCTCGCCGGCCGCGATCGGCTTCTTCTGGAGGTCGACGTAGTGGACGACGATGCGCCGCTCGCGGAAGAAGCGGAGCGCGGCGCGGGTGGCGTTGTCGTCGTCGCGCCCGAACACCTGGATGTTGGGCATCTTCTTCGTCGGGGTCTTGCCGAGAGGCGCAGGCATCGCGCCGCAGCGTAGCGCGCCGCCCGCGTACCATGGGAGCGCAGGAGGTTCCGCGTGACGATCTGGTTCACCGTGCAGCTCGACGACCGGCCCGGGGCGCTGGCACAGGTCGCCCAGGCGCTCGCCGACCGCGGCGTCAACATCACCGGGATCGTCGGCGTCGCCGAGGACACCGACGGGGCCCTGATGCTCACGACGAGCAATCCCGAGGCGACGCGCGAGGCCTTCGCCGCGATCGGGACGGCGTTCGACGAGCACGACCCGACGGGCGCCGAGCCGACCGGCTTCTCGATCAGCGACGTCGTCGCCGGCCGATCGGGCTGACCCCGCCCATGCCCGGCCGCAACCCTGAGCCGCTTCCGGCTGCCGTCGCCGTTCACCTGGAGGTCGTCGACCGGCCCGCGACGATGACCGAGATCGCGGCGCGCGTCGCCGAGTCGGGCGGTCGCGTTCGGACGTTGTCGACGGTCGAGCGCAGGCCCTCGGCCGGCATCGAGCCCGACGACCAGCCCATCGCCGAGCTGGAGCTCGAGGTGGAGATCGACGACGTCCACGAGCACGCGCTGATCGCCGCGCTCGAGGACCTCGACGCCGTCGTCGCCATCCGGCTGACCCGCGCGCTGGCCAAGGTCTTCGGCAAGCGCGTGATCGTCGTGGGCGGTGGAGCGCAGGTCGCCCAGGTCGCGCTCGGTGCCGTGTCCGAAGCGGATCGCCACAACCTGCGGGGCGAGCGGATCTCCGTGGACACGATCGCGCTGGTCGGCGAGGAGCCGATCGCGGCCGCCGTGCGGGCCGTCGCGGACCTGCCGCGCGCCCGCCTGCTCGTGCTCGCGGGCTCGATCATGGGCGGTGAGATCAGTCGCGCCGCCGAGGAGCTGCGCGCCATCGGCATCCCGATCATCGCGCTCAACATGGTCGGCTCGGTGATCACGGACCACGTGGACCTCGTGGTCAGCGACCCGGTCCAGGCCGGCACGATGGCGGTGATGGCGGTCGCCGACACGGCGCGTTTCGACCTCGCCCGCCAGCGCGGGCGCCGGTACTGACGATGCAGGTGCTGCGGCTCGCGGACATCGACGTGCCGACGACCCTCGTCGCCGAGCAGGCCGCGGAGGCCGCCGCGACCTGGTGCTCCAAGGCGCTCATGGAGCACAACCACCGCTCGTACCTGTGGGCGGCCGCGCGCGGCACCGACATGGGGATCGCGTTCGACGAGGAGCTCCTGTACGTCGCGGCGATGCTGCACGACATCGGGCTGGTCGGGGCCTTCGACAACGCGACGGTGTCGTTCGACGAGGCCGGCGGCAACGTCGCGTGGATGTTCGCGGCGGGCGCGGGGTGGCCGGTGGAGCGTCGGATCCGGCTGGCCGAGGTCATCGTCCGCCACATGTGGGAGAGCGTGGACCCGGCGCTGGACGCCGAGGGCCACCTGCTCGAGGTCGGGACCGCGATCGACATCTCCGGCCGGGATCCCGGGCTGTGGGCGCCGGAGCTGCGTGCTGAGGTCCTCGCCGCGCACCCGCGGCTCGACCTCGTGGCCGAGTTCACCGCCTGCTTCGACGACCAGGCCCGGCGCAAGCCCGACAGCTCGGCCGCCGCGGCCGTGCGCAGCGGGATCGCGAACCGCATGGCGGCCAACGTCCTCGATCGATAGACCCATCCGGGGGGTCCCATCGGGCGCCGTGGCACGCTACCCTGCGCCGGTGCGAAGCGCGATCTGGAACGTCAGCTCGAGCCGCCCCACCATCGCCCTGGCGGTCGTTCTCGGGCTGCTCTTGGTCGGGTGCGGATCGCCGAAGTACTTCATCACGCCGGTCGTCACCCCCACGCCGGTCCCGACGCCGTCCCCGACGCTCGATCCGAATCGCGATGCTGCGCAGGCGGCCAAGAAGGCGTTCGCGTCCCTGATCGCGAAGCCCGGTTTGTCCTTCCATGTCGAGCAGGCGCTCACGCTCGCCCAGAAGACCGGCCAGGTCGCGGACGCCACGTACGTGCTCGACGTGAGCGGCAAGGACGTCAAGGCCGTCATCACGGTGGGGAGCAGCACGACCGACCTCGTGATCCTCAACCACGCAACGTGGGCCCGGCAGCGCGGTCAGGGGTGGCAGCGCGGGAAGTACGCCAACGACCCCACGATCGAGGGGATCACCGACGTGTGGCGATATCTCGGGCCGATCGACCAGCTCGAATACGTGGGCAAGGTCGACGGGTCGCCGAAGCGCTACCGCTACCGGAGCACGGCCCCGATCCCCTACCGGACCGCGGTCATGGACCGCCTCGGCCTCCCCGGGTCGATCGACTCGCTCGAGCTCGTGCTCGAGGCCGACGGGACGCCGGTGGAATACCAGTTCCACGGGTCGTCACGGCCGACGAGCGGCGGCCTGGCGGACCTGGCGTTCGAGATGACGTCGAAGCTCGAGTTCAGCCGGTTCGGCGAGCCGGTCACGATCAAGCGGCCCAAGAGGCCTTCCTCCGCGCGTCTGGCGACCGCGAGCGTCGCGGCGCGCTACGCTGCGATCGATGCGCATCGCCACCTGGAACGTCAACTCGCTCAAGGCCCGGATGGAGGCCGTCGAGAAATGGCTCGCGCGCGCCGAGCCGGACGTGCTCCTGATGCAGGAGACCAAGCGTCGCGGACGCGGACTGCGCCGGTGATGCCGTTCGGGATGCTGGGCTACGAGCTGGTCCACCACGGCGAGGGCCGCTGGAACGGCGTCGGGATCCTGACCCGCGTCGGCACCGAGGACGTGATCACGAACTTCGGCGACGGGCCGGTGGTCGCGACAGCTCGCCGGGCTCGACGATCAGCGCGGAAGAGGACGACTTCGACCCGTTCCACGAGGCCCGGATGGTGTCGGCCGTGTGCGGCGGCGTGCGCGTCGTCAGCCTCTACGCGCCCAACGGGCGCGTCGTCGACTCCCCCTTCTACGAGGGCAAGCTGCGCTGGTTCGAGCGGGCTCGGCGCTGGCTGGAGGAGACCCGCGCCGACCGACGGACGACTCCTGCTCGGCGGCGACTACAACGTGACGCCGGCGCCCGAGGACGTGTGGAGCGAGACGAAGGCCCACGGCGGCGACGCACGTCTCGGCCAACGGAGCGCGCGCAGCTGGCCGCCTTGCGGGATTGGGGGCTCACGGACACCTACCGGACGCAGCGCCCCGAGCGCGGCCGGTTCTCGTGGTGGGACTACCGGGCCGGCATGTTCCACCGCAACGAGGGCATGCGCATCGACCTGCTCTACGCCACGCGACGCCGGTCGCCGAGCGCGTCGTGTGGGCGGAGATCGACCGCGAAGCACGCAAGGGACCGCCGACGCCGTCGGACCACGCGCCGGTGGTCATCGACCTCGACGAGCCCGGCCGCGCGTTCGACGCCGGCTGGGAGGGCGCGCTGTCCCGCATCGCCGCGAGGACGAAACCGCGCCCGTGACGTTGCGCGCCACAGGACTCCCGCCAGCACGAATCCCGTCGTCCGCGTAAGGTCCCGTCGCGCATGACGACCGCCCCCGCCGGCATCGCCCCCGAGATCCGCCTCGAGCACCTCGAGAAGCGGTTCGGCGACGTGCGTGCCGTGGACGACGTGTCGATCGACGTGGCCGCCGGTGAGTTCTTCTCGCTGCTCGGGCCGTCGGGCTGCGGCAAGACGACGACGCTGCGGATGATCGGCGGCTTCGAGCTCCCGTCGGCCGGCCGGATCCTGCTCCGCGACCTCGACGTGACCCGCGAGCCGCCCGACAAGCGGCCGGTCAACATGGTCTTCCAGAACTACGCGCTGTTCCCGCCATCTCGACGTCGCGGGCAACATCGCCTTCGGGCTGCGCCGCAAGAACGTCGACAAGGCGGAGATCGCGACGCGCGTCGGCGAGGCGCTCGAGCTCGTCCACCTCTCTGGCTACGAGAAGCGCAAGCCCAACCAGCTCTCGGGCGGCCAGCAGCAACGCGTCGCGCTCGCCCGTGCCCTCGTGAACCGGCCGTTGGTGCTGCTGCTCGACGAGCCGCTCGGCGCCCTCGACCTCAAGCTCCGCCGCCGCCTCCAGCTCGAGCTCAAGCGCATCCAGGTCGAGGTCGGGATCACGTTCGTGTACGTGACCCACGACCAGGAGGAGGCGCTCACGATGAGCGACCGGATCGCGATCATGAACGCGGGCAAGGTCGAGCAGCTGGGGTCGCCCGAGGAGCTGTACGAGCGTCCGACGACGCGGTTCGTCGCCGACTTCATCGGTACGACCAACCTGCTCCACGGCAGGGTCGAGGACGACGGCACGGTGCGGCTGAGCTCGGGCGAGCTCGCCCCGTGCGCGAACCAGCGCCTGACGCCGGGGAGCGAGGTGGACCTCTCGGTGCGGCCGGAGTCGATCCGGCTCGTCGACGACGACACGCCGCTGGGCCTGCGCGGCACGGTCGAGCAGGCCGCGTACCTCGGCACGACCGTGTCCTACCAGGTCCGCACCGGCGGCGGCCTGACCCTCACCGTCCTCACACCCAAGACCGACGCCCGCCTGCCGGCGGGCACCGACGTCGTCATCACGTGGCCGCCCGCCGATGCCCTCGTGCTCGGCGTGCCGGCCTAGTGACCTTGCTGGAGGAGCGACCGATGGACGATCGAACGAATGGATCCGGCCCGGACCTCGAACGCGAGCTGATCCGCGTCATGCTCGAGCGACGCATCACCCGCCGTCAGCTCCTCGAGCGCCTGTCGCTCGCGGGCACGGCGGTGATCCTCGCGCCGATCGCGGCCGCGTGCAGCAGCGGCGCGACGCCGACCACCGCCGCCTCCGCGGCCGCCACGGCGGCGGCATCGGCAGCCGCCGGCACTCCCGCCGCGAGCGCCTCGGCCGAGGCCGTGGCGACGGCATCGGCCCCGCCCACGCCCCAGCCGAGCCCGGAGGGCGACCTCTACATCTACAACTGGGATCAGTACATCGGCGACACGACGGTCGCAGGACTTCGAGAAGCAGTACCCCGGGATCAAGGTCAAGTACGACAAGTTCCCGGACGCGGCGACCCAGATCACGAAGATCCGCAGCGACGGCAAGGGCGGCGGGTATGACGTCACCTACCCGGCGTCGACGGAGATCCCGGGGCTCGCCCGCGACGGCGTCATCCAGCCGCTGGACCAGGGCCTGATCCCGAACGTCGCCAACCTCGCTGCCGACTGGATGAACCCGGCCTACGACCCCGGCAACACGAACTCGATGCCGAACTACTGGTGGACGACCGGCTTCGCCTGGAACCCGGACAAGGTCCAGGGCGACCAGACCAGCTGGGAATTGCTCTGGAACGCCCAGTACTCCGGGCACCTCGGCATGCTCGACGACTACCAGGAGGTGTTCGCGGTCGCGGCGTTCCGCCTGGGCTTCGACCCGAACACCCTTGACGAGACCCAGCTCGACCAGTCGCTGGCGCTGCTCGAGCAGCAGAAGCCGCTGCTGCGCAAGTACACGCAGGACGACATCGGTGACCTGACGCCGGGCTCGCTGTGGATGACGCACGCGTGGTCGGGCGACTACTACCAGATGCTGTACGACAAGCCGAAGACGATGTACGTCATCCCCAGCGAGGGCGCCATCCGCGGCTCGGACACGATGGTCGTGCTGTCGGGCGCTCCGCACCCGGTCGCGGCCAACCTGTGGATCAACTTCAACCTCGACGCCCAGGTCAGCGCGAACAACTCGAACTACATCGGCTACATGGGCCCGAACGCCGCGGCGCAGCAGTTCATCGACCCGGCCATCCTGAACGATCCCAACATCAACCCCTCGAAGGACGTGCTCGACCAGCTCGTCGAGCTCGTGCAGCACGAGGGCGCCGACCTCGACAAGTACACCAGCCGGTGGACGACGCTCACGTCGTAGCCGCCGCGCCCGAGGCGGCGGCTGCTTCGGCGACCGTTCGCCCGCCCTTTCGCGCGCGGCTGACCGCGCCGATCTTCCTGCTGCCCGGCGTGATCTGGCTCGGGCTGTTCTTCCTCGCGCCGCTGGTGATCATCCTCGTCGTCAGCCTGGGCACGCGCGACGCGACCGGCCACATCGTGCTCGACCACCCGAACCTCGACAACTACTTCCAGGCGACGCGCCCCGAGTACCTCCCGGCGTTCCTCAACTCGGTCCGGTACGCGATGCTCACGACCGTCCTGTCGATCCTGATCGGCTACCCGATCGCGTACTGGATCTCGCGCCACGGCGGGCGGCACAAGGTGCTGCTGCTGATCCTCGTCATGCTCCCGTTCTGGACGAGCTACCTCATCCGCACCTATGCCTGGATGATCATCCTGGGCGACAACGGGGTCATCAACTGGGGCCTCGAGTCCCTGGGCGTGATCAGCGACCCGATCCCGATGCTCAACACCGACTTCTCGGTGATCCTGGGCATGACCTACGGGTTCCTCCCGTTCGCGATCCTGCCGCTGTTCGTCTCGATCGACCGGATGGACCACAACCTCGTGCAGGCGGCGCGCGACCTGTACGCGAACGGTCGTGCCGCGTTCGTGCACGTGACGCTGCCGGTGACGATGCCGGGGATCATCGCGGCCGCCATCCTCACGTTCATCCCGGCGATGGGCGACTACGTCACCCCCGACCTGCTGGGCGGCGCCCAGACGCCGACGATCGCCAAGATCGTCCAGGTGCTGTTCACGAGCGGGCGCGACTGGCCATACGGCTCGGCCCTGGGCTTCCTGCTGATGGTGATCACCCTGGGCGGGACGCTGCTCGCCCTGCGCTCGCTGCGTCGAGAGACGTTCGCGTGAACGAGCGGCGCAACCCCTGGCTGACGGCGTTCGCCGCGCTGATCTACGTGTTCCTGTTCGCCCCGATCGTCGTGCTGATCATCTTCAGCTTCAACCAGTCGCGGCGGAACTTCGTGTGGCTGGGCTTCACGACGGACTGGTACCCGAAGCTGTTCGCGAACCGCGACCTGCTCGACGCCCTGTGGGTCACGGTGCAGGTCGCGCTCGTCGCGGTGATCGTGGCGACGATCCTCGGCACGCTGCTCGGCCTCGGCCTGGCGCGCCTGCGGTTCCGCGGCGCAGGCGCGACGGAAACGCTGCTCCTGCTGCCGATGGTCACGCCCGAGATCATCATGGGCATCAGCCTGCTGATCTTCTTCAGCCAGCTGCTGGGCATGAACGGCTCGATCGGCCAGATCATGATCGCCCACATCACCTTCTGCATCAGCTACGTGGCCGTGGTCGTGCGCGCGAGGGCGGTGAGCCTCGACCCGCGATTGGAGGAGGCGGCGCGCGACCTCGGTGCGTCGGCGCGCGGCGCGTTCTGGCACGTGACGCTGCCGCTGATCGCGCCGGCGGTGGCGGCGGGCGCGATGCTCGCGTTCGCGCTGTCGTTCGACGACCTGGTCGTGACGTCGTTCAACGCCGGGGTCGGGTCGACGACGCTGCCGATCTTCATCTACAGCTCGATCAAGTTCGGCGTCTCGCCCCAGATCAACGCGATCTCCACGATCATCGTCGCGGTCGTGTCGATCGCCCTGTTGATCGCGTGGCGCTCCGGCGCGTTCCGCGGGAGCGAAGCCCGCGTGATCGACGAGCCGGAGCCCGCCGCGGCCTGATCAGTCGGTCGCGACGCCCGTGCGTTCGCGACGACGAGCTGCCCGGTCCGGCGCTTGGCCGTTGCCGTTCCCGTTCGATGCGGCGTCGATGGCTCCCTCGACCGTCTCGTCGTCATCGTCGTCCGGCACCGCGTAGCTGTCGCGGACCAGCCGCTGGCTGACGACGCCGTCGCCCGCGTAGCGGTCCGCGACCATCAGGTCGAACGCCTGCACCGACGGCTCGATGTCCGAGTAGCGGCCGGCGATCCAGCTCCGCGACGCCGTGCCTCGCTGCTGCAGCTCGCAGACGTGCCAGTCCTGGCGGTTCGTCACGTCCCAGAAGTCGATCGCCTCCTTGGGATCGAAGCCCGCCATCGCGATGGTGTCGGCCTCGAACAGCCAGTCGCAGATCACCATCGTTCGGCCGGCGCCCAGCGGCACGAGCCGATGGACGAGCAGGTAGTCAGGGTGGATCGACAGGAAGGCGTTGGGCCACAGGACGTAGTAGTAGATGCGCTGCTCGTCGACGGGGGTGATCCCGCACATCGGCGGCCGCCCGTCGCGCGAGCCGTGACCGCCGTCGAGGGCCATCGTCTCGGCGCCTTCGACCAGCTCCATCCAGCCGCCCTGCCAGGCGCCGTTCGAGTCGTAGTCGCCGCCGAGGTCGTACGGCGTCAGCCGGTTCAGCTGCGGGTGCACGCCCGGGCAGTGGTAGCACTCGGAGTAGTTCTCGGCGATGAACTTCCAGTTGGCGCCGACCTCGTAGGTGATCTGGTGCGCCGAGCGGAGCGTCGTGAAGTCGAACCGCTCGAACTGGTCGACGAGATCGCCGAGCTGCTCCAGGAGTCCCGGCGTCACCGACTCGTCGGCGAAGCACAGGAACACGAAGCCCTGCCAGGTCTCGGTGCGGATGGGTGCCAGGCCATAGCCCGCGAAGGTGAAGTCCTCGAGGTCCTCGGTGTGCTTGGCCCGGATGAGCCTGCCGTCGAGGTCGTAGATCCAGGCGTGGTAGGGGCACTGGAACCGGACGGCCTGGCCGCAGTCGCGTTCTTCCACTGCCGTGCCCCGGTGGCGGCACACGTTGTAGAAGGCGCGGATCTCGTCGTCCCGGCCGCGGACCAGCAGGACGCTCTCGTCCAGCACCTCGCGCACCAGGAAGCTGCCGGGCTCGGCGATGCTCCTCGACTCGGGCGACCAGCACCCACTCGCGCCGCATGATGTTTTCCTGCTCCCAGTCGAAGACCGCCGTGTCGTGGTAGGTCCGCGCGGGCAGGAGGGATGCCGATCGGTAATCGCGGCGGACGGTCGCGAGCTCGTCGGCAGTGAGGATCGCCATGCGCCCATTCTCGCCGGGACGGCGCCCACCCGCCAAGACGGCGGCCCGGTAGGCGCACCCCGGCTGGCACACTGGGCCGGGTGAGGGGCTTGCTGGACCGGCTGCGGGCGACGGGGCGCGTCGCCGCCGAGGTCTTCCGGAACCCCTCACTGCGCCGCGTCGAGCTCGCGTACGTCGCGTTCTCGGCCGTGGAGTACGGCTCCTGGGTCGCCCTCCTCCTGTACGCGTACGAGTCGACCGGTCCCGAGTCCGTGGGCATCGTGGCGCTGGTCCAGCTCGTGCCGGCCGCCATCTTCGCGCCTCCCCTCGCGACGCTGGCGGATCGGTTCCGCCGCGAGCGGGTGATCTTCATCGCCTACGGGCTGCTGGCGGTGAACATGGCCCTGGTCGCCACCGGGATGCTGTCCGGCTGGCTCCCGCTGATCGTGTACGCGATCGCGGTCACCGACGTCGTGCCGCTCACCCTCGTGCGGCCGACGCACAACGCGCTGTTGCCGTCGCTCGCCCGCAGCCCGTCCGAGCTCACGGCGGCCAACGCCGTCACGAGCATTGCCGAGGCCACGGGCATCCTCCTCGGGCCGCTCGGCGCCGCCGCGATCCTCGTCGTGGCCGGCCCCGGGGCGGTCGTCGGCGTGCTGGCCGGCGTCGCCGGTCTCGGGGCCGTGCTCGTGTTCGGGCTGCGGCCGAATGCCTCGGGCGTCAGCTCCCAGGCGCTCGTCGACGACGCCATCGACAGCCCGACGCAAGGGTTCGCCGTGCTCGGCGGCTTCCGCGCGCTCGCGGCCGACAGCGACGCGCGGCTGGTCGTGGCCGTCCTGTCCGCGCGCCAGCTCATGATCGGCGTGACCGACGTGCTGTTCGTCCTGCTCGCGATCGAGGTCTTCGGGACCGGCGAGTCCGGCGCGGCGGTCATGTCCGCGGCGATCGGCGCGGGCGGGATCCTGGGCGGGACGCTGGCGTTCGGCCTGATCGGGCGGCACCGCATCGCGCCGGTCGCTGGTGGCCAGCGGCGCCCTGTTCGGCGCGACCTTTGCCGCCATCGGGTTCTCGGGCGGCGTCTACGCGCCCTTGCTGCTGGTCATCGGCGGCGTCGGGCTCGCACTGATGGACGTCGCTGGGCGGACCATCCTCCAGCGCGCCGTTCGCGACGAGGTCCTGGCGAGCGTCTTCGGCATCCTCGAAGGAATGATGATGGCCGCCCTGGCGCTCGGGTCGATCCTCGTGCCCATCGTGGTCGCGTTGACCGGCACCGGCGGCGCGATCCTCGTGTTCGCGGCGATGCTGCCGCTGATCGTCGTCCTGACATTTCCGGGCCTGCGGGCGATCGACCGGCGGGCCGGCGTCCCGGTGCGCGAGCTGACGCTGCTGCAGCGGACGCCGCTCCTCCAGGCCATGCCCATCCCGTCCATCGAGGGCCTGGCCCGCGCCGCGGCCTGGGTCATGGCGCCGGCCGGGACGACGATCATCCGCGAAGGCGACCCGGGCGAGACCTTCTTCATCGTGGAGTCGGGGTCGGTCGAGGTCTCGCGGGGCGGCCAGCCGATCCGGACGCTGGACGCCGCGGGCGACGGCTTCGGCGAGATCGCGCTCCTGCGCGACATCCCGCGCACGGCGACCGTCACGGCAGTCACGGACACCGTGCTGCTGACCCTCGGCCGCCGCGAGTTCCTCGCCGCGGTCACGGGCCACGCGGTGGTGGTCGCCGACGCAGGCCGCCACGTCGAAGGGCTGCTCCTCGCGGACCAGGAGACGGCACCGCGCGGTCGAGCCGTAGTCCGGCGGTGGGCGGCGTCGCTGGGTCAGCGTTCCTGCCAAATCGCGAGCTGGTGACCGCTAGCCAGGCGCTGGAACGCCATGACTCGCGTATTTGCCTGACAGATCACCGCGCGAGGTCAGATCTGTCAGGCGCAAGGCCGACATCGACGCCCAGATGGCCGCGCGACGCTGGCCTACGGTCGTGGAGCTCGGATTTGTCAGGCGCTCCAGAAACGCGCGCAGCCCGACCGCGACGCGCGCCGGACCTGACCCTTCGAGTAGCTGGCGCTCACGGCTCGAGTATCGCGGTCGGGTCGTGAACGGCGCGAGGAACGGTCGAGGCGCTGACCGCCTAGGCGGGGAACTGCCGCCAGTGCCCCTCCGAGATCACCTCGGCCACCCCATCGACAACCTTGATCGCGGTCTCGTCGTCGATCGCGTAGCCGGGATTGGTCAGGCCCGCCGCCCACCGCTCCGCGTCGGCCGTGGTGTTCTGCGGCAGGTCGGGGTTGTCGAGGTGCGGGAAGATCTCGAAGTCGACGACGCCCAGCCCTTCGCCCCCGATCGGGCTGGTCCACGACGCGAAGACGTCACCGACGGACGGTGACATGACCAGGCTCCCGGCGCTGAGTCCCACGTACACCAGGTCGAGCGTCGGGAGGAGCTCCGCCAACCCGGACTCGCGCATCCAGCGGTCGAGGTAGATCGTGTCGCCGCCGTTCACCAGCAGGACGTCGGCCTCTTCGACCCAGGGGAGCCAGACGGTCCGCGGGATGCTGGGCAGTGCCGTCAGCTCGAGGATGCCGACGGACTTCCAGCCGAGCTCGGCCATCGGGGTCTCGGGTTGTTGGCCGGCGATGTAGCTCCACGCGAGCTGCTGGCCTTGCCCGAGTGGCCAGCTCGCGGTCGAGTTGACGAGCGCGGTGCACTCCTCGATCGGCTTGCCGAGGAGCTCCACCAGGGCGGCTCGGATGCTCGGGTTCGTGACCCCGGCGGAGCAGAGAAGGAGTTTCAACGCGCATCTCCCTGAACTGGTGATCCAAGGCTAGCGCGGGGGGTCTGCCGACGCGGGACATCCCGGTCGCGTCCGCAAGTGCCCGCCAATGTCACCTGAGGACAGGGAGTCAGGGAGCGCGACCGTGGCTGCGGAACTCGGCCGGTGCCGAGGAGGGGCGGAGCCGCCTCCGAGCGGCGAGGGCAGGCTCGGGCCAGCAGCACCCGCAGACGACGAAGACGCCGCCGAGGCCCGTCGCGGCTCGGACGAGGCGCAGCGCATCGAGGCGAGCGGCGACCGCGGCGAACCAGCGGACCTGATCCATCGCGAGACGGGCGGGTCGTGGGGGTGGCGGCCGGGAAGGCGGAGCTAGAGCAGCGCGGCGGCGGCATTCCGGCAGCGCAGCGCGGACACGGCGACGGCCGGCCAGCCTTCGCCCTCGAGCCAGGTCGGCCGCGCTACGCGGGCCTGTCGGCAGGTCAACGCGGGGTAGGCGACGGAAAACCCGAGCAAGACTCCGGCGCCGATGCAGCCAGCCGAGAACGCGTGTCACGGTCCTGTCACGTCGGAACAAGAGCGAAGCTCTTCGGTCCCGTCAAGACGGCGCCGTCATCACGCGTGCGCGCCTCGTGGCGCCGATCTTCGCTAGCGCGACAGCACGTCGACGGAGCTACTGGTCAGTCGTTGGCCTCGGCGGCCTCCGCCTGCTGGCCCGGGCCCAGGATGCTCGTGACCTTGCGGCGGTCGGTCGCGGACTCGGTGCGCCAGCCGCGGATCGTGCGGATCCCGTCGTTCGCGTAGCGGTCGGCAACCATGAGGTCGAACGCCTGGACGCTGGCTTCCTGGTTCGAGTAGCGGCCGGCGACCCAGCTCCGGGAGCGGGTCCCGTTCTGCTGGAGCTCGACGACGTGGTAGTCCTGCTTGTTCGTCAGGTCCCAGAAGTCGCGGGCGCCGGAGATGTCGAAGCCGGGCAGGCCGATCGAGTCCTTGTCGACGTACAGGTCGCAGTTGACGATCGTCCGGTTCGGGCCGTCCGGCCAGGCCTGGTGGGTCAGGACGTAGTCGGGGTGGACGCTGACGATCAGGTTCGGCCACAGGATGTAGTAGTAGATCCGGCGCTCGTCGACGTCGTCCGTCGCGTAGAGCAGCGGCCGGCCGTGGCGCAGGCCGTCCATCGACATCGTCTCGCAGCCTTCCGAGAAGATCATCCAGCCGCCCTTCCAGGGGCCGTCCGGGAAGAAGTCCTCGCCCAGGTCGTAGGGCGTGAGCTTGTTCAGGAGCGGATGGACGCCGGGGCAGTGGTAGCACTCGGAGTAGTTCTCGGCCACGATCTTCCAGTTGGCCGCCACGTCGTAGGTCATCCGGGTCGCCCGGCGCAGACGCGAGTAGTCGCGCCCGAACTCGGCGTGATGCTCGTGCCAGTCGACCATGTACGTCTCGAGCTCCGGCGCCGTCCGGATCGAGCGAGACGAACACGAAGCCCTGCCAGACCGCGAGGCGGACCGGGGTGAGCCCGAACGTCTCGAAGCTGAAGTCGTCGAGGTCCTCGGTGTGCTTGGCCCGGATCAGCTTGCCGTCGAGGTCGTAGATCCAGGCGTGGTAGGGACACTGGAAGCGGACGGCCTTGCCGCACTGCTCTTCGACGACCGCGGTGCCCCGGTGCTGGCAGACGTTGTAGAACGCGCGGAGGACGCCGTCCCGGGCGCGGACGATCACGAGCGGCTCGCCCAGCTCCTCGCGAGAAGAACGTGCCGGGCTCGGCGGCGTCCTCCTCGCGACCGACGCAGACCCAGTCGCGGAAGAACCAGTTCTCGCGCTCGAAGGCCCACACCGCCTCGTCGTGGTACGCCTGGCCGGGCAGCAGCCGGGCGCCGCGGAACGGGGCTCGGATGCGCGCGATGTCGTCGGGCGACAGCGGGGCGGGCGGTCGGGGTGCGGGTGCGACGGGGAGCGTGACGGCCAATTCGGGGCGACCTCCAGCGGACCTCGGGATCGTAGCCGAGGCACGTCAGGAACGGGGAGCGGGGTCCCGCCGTGCACCGCAGTCACGGATTCGTGTCGCCCTGGTCGCGGAACGATGCCTGGGAGCGTCACGGGTGACCGCGACCGGAGCCGGCGACCGACCGCCGAGCGTTAGTCCAGGGACACCGTCTGGTGCCAGGCGGGGATCTCGGCGTGGAGCCCGAGCTCGGCCACCTTCGGCGCCAGCGCGGCCTGCGCCGGCGGGTCGCCGTGGACGAGGTAGACGTCACGCGGCACGCCCGGGTCCCCCGCCTTGCGGCCGCCGATGAAGCCGTGGAGCCAGGCGAGCAGCTCGGGCTCGTCGGCGTGGGCCGAGAACCCGTCCAGTGACTTGATCGTCGCCCGGATCGGCATCTCCTTGCCCGCGATACGCGCCGTCGCCGTGCCGCGGACGAGGTGGCCGCCGAGCGTGCCCTCGCCCTGGTAGCCCACGAACAGGACGGTGGCCAACGGGTCGTCCAGCAGGTGCTCCGCGTGTCCGACCGAGCGCCCGCCGGTGAGCATTCCGTTGGACGCGATGATCACGAGCGGCGGCGGCGCCTGCTCGATCTTCTCCGACTCCTGGACGTTCTGGACGATGTGCTGGCCCGGGAAGTCGAGCGGTGCCTCGTGCGCCTGCAGCAGCGCCGCCGTCTCGTCGTCATAGGCCTCGGGGTGCGCGCGGTAGATCTCGGACGCCGACTTCGCCATCGGGGAGTCGAGGTAGACCGGGATCTGGGGAATGCGGCCCGCGTCGAGCAGCCGGCTCGAGCTCCCACACGATCTCCTGCGTCCGCCCGATCGCGAACGACGGGATCAGGAGGACGCCCTTGCGCCGGACGGTCTCGTTGACGACGTCGGCGAGGACGTTGATCGACTCCGCCTCGGCCTCGTGCTCGCGGCCGCCGTACGTGGACTCGCACAGGACGATGTCCGCGTCGGTCATCGGGGTCGGGTCGCGGATGATCGGCGTGCCGGGACGGCCGATGTCTCCCGAGAACACGACGATGGTCTCGCGGCCGCCGGTCGAGGGCGTGATCCGCATCCGGACCATCGCCGAGCCGAGGATGTGGCCGGCGTCGGCGAGCGTGATGTGGACGCCCTGCGCGACCTCGTGCTCCATGCCGTACGGGATCTTGTTGAACATCGACAGGGTCAGGTCGACGTCGTCCTCGGTGTACAGCGGGTCGCCGAGGTGGAGGATCACCTCCGGGCCGGACGCGCGCAGCAGCTCCTCGGGGTCGGGGCCGCCCGGGCTCTCGGCACCCTCGGCCGCGAGATGGAGCACCTCGTCGTACTGGCGCGCGCTCTTGGCCGCGTCCTTGGCCGCTCGATCGGGGTCGTGGCGCGCGTGCCGGGCCGCCCGCTTGGCGAACTCGGTCTGGAGCTTGGCCGAGTCGAGCAGCACGAGGCGGGCGAGCTCGGCCGTGGCGGCCGTGCAGACGATGGCGCCGCGGAAGCCCTCGTGGACGAGGAGCGGCAGCAGGCCGCAGTGGTCGAGATGGGCGTGGGTGAGGACGACGGCGTCGAGGGTGGTGGGATCGACGCCGAGCGGCACGCGGTTGCGCATCGTCTCGTCGCCGCCGCCCTGGAACATGCCGCAGTCGATGAGGACGCGGGCCTTGCCCGTGTCCACGAGGTGGCGCGAACCCGTCACGGTCCGCGCACCGCCGAGGAAGGTGAGCTCCATGCGGCGATCGTCGCACATCGCGGTCCTGGCCACCGATACGCATGGCACGATGGCGGCGATGTCCCATGCCGATCGCCTCGCAATCCTCGAGGCCGCGTACCTCGACGCCCGCGACGCGCGTGACCGGCTCGACGTCGCGCGGGCCACCGGGGAACCCACCGATGCCGCCGATCTCGAGCTCGAGGCCGCCGTCACCGAGAGCGCGGTCCGGACGGCGTTGGCGGCGATGGACGAGGACGAGGCGGCCGACGACGATTCGAGGACGCGCGGGCCGTCCGCGCGATCCGGACGGCGCTCGAGGACGGGTTCGCGGGCGACGTGGGGCTCCCGGTCTCGCCGCCGATGTCGCGCGCCGACTGTGACGACGAGGCGGCCTGGGCCGCCGCCATCGAGAACGGCGGAACGGCACTCCGGACCCGGCTCGAGGCCTGCTACGGCGCCGTCGCCGACGACCTCCACGTCAATGGTGAGACGCTGTCCCGGCCCCGGCTCCTGGCCCGCCTCGCCGCGGAGCCCGACGCGGACCGGCGGAAGGCGCTGTTCCTCGCGCTGGAGCCGCTGTGGCGAGACCGTCGATGCCGGATGGCGGCGCGACGCTCCCGTACCGCGCGCTCATCCGCGAGTCCGCAGTGGCGTGGTCGGCCGGCGACTCCCCCATCGCGGCCAACGAGACGGCGTTGGGCCTGGCGACCGGCGACGTCGAGCGATGGGCGGTCGGGACGCTCGAGGCCTGGCGCGACGCGGTCACGGCGCCGGCCCGCGCACGCGGCGAGCCGCCGATCGAGCCCTGGGACTGGTGGTGGCGAGCCGGCGAGGCCGAGCGCGCCCTCGAGGCGTCACTCCCGCTCGAGCGCATCTTCGACGTCAACCGCCGTGTCCACGCGGCCCTCGGCGCGGACCTCGACGCCCTCAACGTCCGCCTCGACACGACGCCGCGCGCCGGCCGCCCGGCCGTGCCCGTCGCGTTCACCGACCTTCGGCGCCCGGCCTCGTCGCCGGCCCGACGGGACGTGGTCACCCGGCGAGCCGACCGTGCTCGCGACCTACGTCGATGGCGGCCTCGGCGAGCTCACGGAGCTGATCCACGAGACCGGGCACGCGATCCACATCGCCGGGATCCACACGCGCCCCGCGTTCACGGACTGGCCGGACTCGGACGCCCTCACCGAGGCGCTCGCCGAGCTCATCTCGCTCGATGCGGCCGAGCCCGCCTGGCAGCGCCGCTGGATCGACGGCGCGCCCGCCATCCCGGAGGCCACCGCGATCCGCTGCCGCTACGCGGAGGTCGCCCTCGACGCGGCGTGGGCCCTGCTCGAGATCCGGCTCATCGCGGACCCGACCCGCCCCCCGAACGATGTCTGGAGTGTCATCACCAACACCTACCTCGGCATCGCGCCGCACCCGGAGTGGTCGTGGTGGGCGATGCGCGGCCAGCTCGTCCAGGAGCCGGGGTACATGGCGAACTACGCGATCGGCGCGGTGCTCGCCGCGGACCTGCGGGCGGCGATCCGGGCGGTGCGTGGCGACTGGACCGACGGCGACCCCGGCTGGTACGCGTGGGTCACGGAGCACGTCTACCGGTTCGGGCAGGAGCGCTCCGCGGGGACCGTCCTGCGCGACGTCCTTGGCCGTCAGCCGACGGATGCGGCACTCCGCCGCGAGATCGCCCGCGCCCGGGCCTGACGACCGGCGGTCAGCGCATCCACTCGGGCGGCCGGCGGCGGCGCCGCAGGATCAGGATGTACGCGAGGATCGCGATCAGCAGGGCGCCGACGAGGACGGCAAGCAGGACGACGTCGTTCGACTGCAGCACGTCGAGCGGCGACGAGGACGCCGAGCCCTTCGTCTGGACGACGCCGGCGGGCCGGAATTGCGAGAGGTCGTCCGTCCAGGGCTGCGACGCCGAGCAGGAGCTGTCCGCGTAGTACGGCCCGGCGTTGGTCACGTCGAACAGCCAGCGGCCCTCCGTGAACATGCGGTCGGTCGGTCGTCGATCGTGCCCGGCTCGGGGCCGCCCTGGACCTGGACCGTGTCCGGGAGGCCCGCCGCGCCCTGCCATCGCTCGTCGACGAGCACGACGGCCCAGCGGCCGTCGTTCTCGGTCCGATAGACCGTCGCCGACGAACACCACGTCGCCAGATCGCTGCGCCGACGGCGACGTCCTTGATCGTGGCGCAGTCCGCCAGGACCGACGACGTCGACGGACCGGGCACGAGGACCGCCGCCGCACCGAGCACGATGGCCGCGATCGACGTCGCCACGAACCGGGCCGGGCGCGCGCGGCCGCGCAGGCCCCGCATCGGCGTCACGCTGCTCGGGCTCAGGAGATCGTGCCGACGAGCAGGCTGTCGACGGCGATCGCCACGAACAGCAGCGTCAGGTAGCTGATCGAGAACTTGTACAGGCGGATCGCCTGCGCCAGCGAGCCTTCGGGCGAGGTCGCCTGGCGCCAGAGGATGAGGGCCCGCCAGAGGAAGATCGACCCGAGCACCACGGCCGCGATCAGGTAGACCGGCCCCATCCGCGCGACGGCCCAGAAGATCAGGCTGATCGCGACCAGCAGGATCGTGTACAGGCCGATCTGGCGCGCCGTCTCGGGCACGCCGCGGACGACCGGCAGCATCGGCACGTGGGCCGCCTCGTAGTCCTTGCGGATGCGGAGCGACAGCGCCCAGAAGTGCGGCGGCGTCCAGTAGAAGACCATCGCGAACAGGAGCAGGGCCGGGATCTCGACCCGACCGGTGACCGCGGCCCAGCCGATGACCGGCGGGAGCGCGCCGGCGGCGCCGCCGATCACGATGTTCTGCGGGCGTCGTGCGCTTGAGGACGAGCGTGTAGACGAACACGTAGAAGCCGATCGCGAGCAGCGTCAGGAACGCGGCGACGAGGTTGACGTAATAGGCCATCAGGACGATCGAGATCACGCCGAGCACGATCCCGAACACCACGGCGTTCTCCGGGGTCACCGCGTGGGCCGGCAGGGGCCGGCGTCGGGTTCGGGTCATCAGGAGGTCGATGTCGCGGTCGAGGTACTGGTTGATCGCGTTGGCCGAGCCCGCCGCGAGCGTGCCGCAGATCAGCGTCCAGAACGCGAGCCGGAACCACTCCGCGGCCTGCATGCCGGGGATCTCGCGGGTCGCCATGACCATCGCCGGGATCGTCGTCACGAGCAGCAGCTCGATGATCCGGGGCTTCGTCAGCGCGATGTAGGCGCGCACGGTGTCGCCCTTGGTCGGCCCGTCCTTCGTCGCCGTCGTCGGGTCGTCGTCGGTCCGGCCAGGCGCCGCCGGCACGCCGGAGGTCGCGGTGACCGTCGTCCGCGCCTCGAAGTACGCGACGACGACGAGGCTCGCCGAGAGCGCCCAGATGACCGCACCGAGCGCGAGGTGGAGCGTCTGGGTCCACGCGGCGAGGCCGGTCAGGACCTGGAGGCCGCCGACGATCGCCTGGACCGTGAACAGGATCGCCGTCGTGAGCGCGAGGCGGATGACCCACGGGTGCGAGCGCTGCGTGCGCCAGGCGGCGAGCGCCGTCGCCCACACGATGACGCCGACGACGGCCGCCACCCATCGATGCAGGACGTGGGCGCTGTTGGCGTCGGTCAGCGGCGGGAGCAGCGCGCCGTTCATCAGCGGCCAGTCCGGGAACACGTACCACTGCGAGGTCGCGGTCACGTGCGAGCCGAACAGGAGGAGCGCGTAGATCGCGGCGGCGGTGAACGCGGCGAGCAGCGTGAACCGCTGGCTCGCGCCGCGGCCGAGGACCCGCGCTGGATAGAAGCTGCGCACGAACACGAACACGAGCAGGCCGAGCAGCGCCATCGCCGTGGCGAGGTGCGCGGTCACCGACTCGCCGGAGTTGTTGAGGCGGACGGTCTCGCGGCCGAGCCACGCCTGGAACCCGACGAGGACGACGGCCGCGAGCGTCGGCCACAGGATCGAGCGGCGGTCGCGATGGTCGAGCCAGGCGAACAGCGCGAGCCCGAGGATCTCGAAGCCGATGATGGCCGCGACGGTGCGGTGGATCCACTCGAGCCACGCCTGGGTGTCGTCGAGCGGCGGCAGGACGCCGTTGTGGCACAGCGGCCAGTCGGGGCAGCCCATGCCGGAGCCGGTGGCGCGGACGACGACGCCGATCGTCACGAGCAGGACCGTCGTCGCGATGGTGGCCGCGGCGAGCTTCTGGAACCGGGTCACGGGGCGGGGCCGACCTCGAGATCGGATGGGGAGGGACGCACGGGCGGAACGCCGCCGACATTCTACGCGGAGCCGTCGCGGGCGGATTCCGCGGTCCCCGGCTACGCTCTGCGCGTGCCCCGATCGATCGCCGCCATCCTGCTCGCCGTGCTCGCCTTCGTCGTCGCCGCCTGCGGGTCGACCACCCCGACCGGCGCGGCCGACCGCCTCATCGGCCGCCGGGTCGGCGTCCGCGGGCAAGGCCGAGCGTGATCCCGGTCATCGTGAGCCAGGAGCAGGCGGTCGGGCCCAACCGGTTCGTGTTCTCGTTCATCGACCCCAAGACCAACCTGCCCGCGGCGTCGCCGGATCGTTCGGCATCGGTCGCGTTCATCGCGCCCGGCGAGACCGATCCCGGCCCGGCCGTTCCGGCGACCTTCATCTGGGCGATCGAGGGATCGCGCGGCGACTACGTGGCCAACACGACGTTCCCCGCGACCGGCGCCTGGAAGGCGGTGTTCGTCACGCAGCTCAAGGACGGGCCGCAGGAGGCCATCGGCGTCGGGTTCGACGTGATGGAGAAGGCGACGACGGTCGGCGTCGGACAGCCCGCGCCCGCGACGACCAACCCGGTGGCGGCCGACGTCGGGGGTGACCTCGCGAAGATCTCGAGCGACCCCAAGCCCGATCCGGCCTTCTACCAGACGACGGTCGCCGACGCCCTCGCGGCGCACAAGCCGTTCGTGCTCGTGTTCGCGACGCCCGCGTTCTGCACCAGCGCCCAGTGCGGCCCGACGCTCGACCGCGTCAAGGCGGCCGCGGCGGCCGCGCCCAAGGACGTCGAGTTCATCAACGTCGAGCCGTACCAGCTCACGTACGCCAGCGGCAAGCTCCAGCCCGTCCTCGACGCGAACAACCAGCTCCAGACGGTCGACGCCTCGAACAAGTGGGGCCTCGTGTCCGAGCCGTGGATCTTCACGGTGGGCTCGGACGGGATCGTGAAGGGCTCGTTCGAGGGCGTGGTCGGCGACGACGAGCTCAAGGCGGCGATCGCGGAGATCGCCGGCTGATCTGAGCCCGCCTCGCGTCCCCGCCTGCACGCTGGCGTGCAATCCAGCGGTTGGCGACAACGATCCGCACGCCTGGCGAGCAGATCAGCGGTTTGGCGCCCGATTCGGCGTCGTTCTGCACGCCGGGCGACCCGTCCAGCCGCTGACCCGCTGCAGTGCACGCCGGGCGAGCAGCGTCGCCGGGCTTACGGCGCGAGCGGCGTGTCCTCGAGGCGGTAGACGACGAGGTTCCCGCCGTCCTCCCGGAACCACACGCGGACCGACGACGACGTCGCCAGGTGCTCGGCGAGGTGACCGGGCGGGAACTGGTCGCCGTTCTCCAGGGTCCCGATCGTGAACGCGTAGTCCTGGCCGTCGTTGGTCCGCATGTCGAAGCCGGTGACCTGCGTGAGGCCGGTGGAGTCGATGTGGGTGAGCACGCCGTCGATGGGCGAGGCCGGCACGGCGCCGGGCGTCCCGCTGGCCGGCGCGCTGATCGAGGACGAGCCGACGGGCCCGGGCGTCACCGTCGGTCCGGCAGCGCAGGCCGCGACGACGGCGCCCGCGAGGATGGCGATGACGACGACGGCGCGTCCGGGCGCGGACGTCACGAAGGGCCCACGCCCGTCCCGCTGCTCCCCGGCTTGACCGCCGGCTCGCCGGCCGCGCAGCGCGGACAGGTCGCCGCCCCCGGCTCGTAGGTCGGCAGCTCGAGCTGCCACAGCGCCCGCAGCGGGATAGACGCGGCCCGTCGTCGGGCGACGTCAGCGTCGACAGGCCGCCGGATCGGTCGACCAGCACGACGCATTCGACGATCTCGCCGCCCAGCGCCTCGACCGCCGGGATCATCGCGAGCAGCGAGCCGCCGGTGGTCAGGATGTCGTCGACCAGGAGGACCCGCTCCCCCGCCCCGATCGTGAAGCCGCGCCGGAACTCGCGGCGCGGGGCGCCGCCGTCGGTCGCCACCTCCTCCGCGAAGATGGCCCGGGTGCCGAGCTGGCGGCCGGTCTCGAACGCGAGGATCACGCCGCCCGTCGTCGGCCCGGCGACGAGGTCGACGGCCGCCGCGCCGTCGTCGTCCCGGTGCGCGCCCGCCCAGAACGCGCACAGCTCGCTCGTCGCCGCCGGGTCCTGGAGGACCTGGAACTTCTCGAGGTAGGCGTCCGAGTGGCGCCCGCTCTTG
This sequence comes from uncultured Chloroflexia bacterium, assembly GCA_963774695.1. Lineage (GTDB taxonomy): Bacteria > Chloroflexota > Limnocylindria > Limnocylindrales > CSP1-4 > CAIXZV01. The sequence continues at coordinate 608,934 of CAVZFY010000003.1, forward strand.
AGCACGAAGTGGCCCTCGCGGAGCGCGCCGCTCGAGCGGAACAGGGCCTCGGTGCGGGCGGCGATCTCGCGCCGGGCGGCGTCGTCGACGGTGCGTCGAAGGGTGGTCATCACCGCGGAGTCTAGCGGCGGCGCGGCGGCGAGCGGCGCGAGCCTCAGGCGACGAGGGCGGCGAGCAGCGAGTCCCAGCCGTCGAGGTAGGCGTCGACGTCCTCGTCCTCGGCCGGCACCGAGCACACCGGGCCTGCCCCGACGATCGCCTCCCAGACGCCGCGGTTCGCGAGCCACACGCGGATCAGCCGCGTCAGCAGCTCGTCGGCGGCCGCCCGGCCCTCGGCGGCGTCGTGGATCGGCGTCGGCTGGAACGTGTAGCCCGGCCCGCGGCCCGAGGTGCGGGACGTGCCACGGCAGCCCGTGCCGCTCGACGGAGGCGCGCATCCCGCCGGCCAGCCGCGCGCCCAGCCGCTGCGTGTGCGCATAGGCCTCGGGCGTGAGGATCTCGGTCATCACGGCCCGCGCGGCCGCCATCGCGAGCGCGTTGCCGAAGATCGTGCCGCCCGTCGCGACGAGGTTCGAGCGCTCCCCGTCCGGGCCCTTGCGCTGGTCGAGGAGGTCGGCGATCTCGTCGGTCGTGCCCCAGGCGCCGAACGGGAGCCCGCCCGCGATCGACTTGCCGATCGTCACGAAGTCGGGCTCGAGGCCCCACTGCGCGGTCAGCCCGCCCGGCCCCGACGACCTGGGTGTGGGTCTCGTCGATCGCCAGGAGCGTGCCGGTCTCGCGGGTCAGCCGCCGGAGCTCGGCGTGGAAGCCGTCGTCGGGCAGCAGGAGGCCGATGTTGTTCGTGATCGCGGGCTCGGTGAGGACGATCGCGATGTCGCGCCGCTCGAGGGCGCGGGCGAGCGCGGCCGGATCGTTGAACGGGACGAGGACGGTGCCGCCGGCCGTGTCCGCGGGATGCCACGCTCCTCCGCGACGACCTCGCCGTCCTCGTCGAGCTCGACCAGCGCCTCGTCGAGATGGCCGTGGTACTTGCCGTCGAACATCAGGACGCGGTCGCGGCCGGTCGCGACGCGGGCGACGCGGATCGCCTCGGTGTTCGCGTGGGTCGCGGAGCTCGTGTACTGCCACTTCGGCAGCCCGAACCGGCGGCCCGAGCTCCTCCGACACGACGATCGCGTCCTCGACCGGGAGCAGGAACTGGTTCCCTCGGGCCATCCGGTCGCTCACGGCGCGCACCAGCGGCTCCGGCGCGTAGCCGCAGAACATCGACAGGTCGGCGATGTTGAAGTCGCGGTACTCGTGGCCGTCGACGTCGGTGAAACGGGCGCCCTTGCCCTCGGCGACCCACAGCGGCAGGTGGTGGTAGCTGCCGACCATCCAGGCCATCGGCACGCCGTTGGGCATGACCCGCCGGCCGCGCTCGAGCAGCGCCGCGGACCGCGGGTGCTCGTCGCGGAACCGCGCGTCCTCGGCGTTCTTGAGCGCACGGACCCGAACGCGGTCCACGCCCGAGTCGACCTTCGATGCCTTCACGAGGGCGAGTCTACGGGCGGTCAGCGCGGCCGCGGACCTACGGGAGCGGATCGTGGAGCGGGGACCTCGGTCCGAGCAGCGCGAGGATCTCGATCGACGGCTGGCCGCCGGAGCACACGACGTCCTCGGACGCATCGCATGCCGGCGCGTCGACCCACGCTGCCGACCGCGATCGGTCGCGGACCAGGAACGACCCCTCGGTCACGACCCGGTCGGTGGACTGCAGCGGCGGGTCCGTCATCAGCGTCACGACCGTGCCGGCGGTATCGATCGGGTTGAGCGTGCCGTCGTCGGACGGGCGATCGTCGGTCAGCCACGGGCTCGGGCCGATACAGGGACCGCTCGACGGGCCTCCAGTCGAGCACGACATTCGGGTCCGCCGATGACGAGCCAGCCGGACACCAGCTGCGGGTCGTCGGTCAGCTCGTGGATCGGGTGACGACGGGTCGATCAGGGACGGGATCCGCGTGTCCATCAGCTGGCTGACGGTGATCGGATGGTCGACGTCCGCCGGCTGCCGTCCGAGGTAGCGAAGGACGCTGTCGTGCACCACGAACACGAGCGGGCCCCGGGGCGGGATCGCGCGCTGGAGCGCCACGCGCGCCTCCGTGTCCGTGTCGATCTGGACGCCGTCGAGACCGTTGATCGTCGGGATGGGGCAGGCGAGACGGAGGCCGCAGGCCCGGCCATCCAGCTGCGATCTGCCCATCGATGACGACGAGGCGCCCGTCGAGCGAGCCGTCCGCGAGCCGCGTGCGGAGCTCGTCAGCCGTGAACGGCACGCCCAGGACGGGCAGGGTGATCACCGGTGGCGCGGTCGACGACGGAGACGGAGACGGCCGAGGCGACACGGGCAGGGTGGCAACAACGATCCCGTCGACCTTCCAGCCTCCGCCAATGGAGCTGACGAGGAACGTCGACTCGGCCGTCGCCGGCCGGGAGCCTTGCCTGAAGTCGTCGCTCAGGGTCACGGCGATCGAGCTCCCGACAGCTGCGGAAGCGTCGACACCGGGCGCGGTGCTCGTGAGCATCCACCCAGGATCCAACGGGCGACAGCCGGACGGCGATGGCGCCGGGGCCTGACAGGGCTGTGTTCCCACGTCCGCCGGCCGTTGCGCGAGCCAGCCGCCGACGAACAGGCCCCGTCCGGGCGTCGAGTCCTCCGAAAGGAGGCCCTCGACCGTCAGTGGCTGCACCGGGTTCGCGTTGAGCTGGCCGAGGTAGTCGACGCCGCCGTCGGCGCGGGCGCGTATTGCCGTCCGAGTGCCCGGTCCGACAAGGTCTGGTGCCTGGAGCAGGTACGGAAAGACAACCGGTACGCCCGCGATCCCGTCGATGTCGGTCACGCAGGAGCCACCGGCATTGCAGAGGCTGGTGGTGAGCGTGCCGGTGAGGACCACGACCTGGCCCACGATGTCCTGATCGGTGAGGGCTCCCTCGAGATGTGCGCCGTTCCATGACTCCGGCAGGGCATCGGCCGAGAACACTGCCGCCTGGTCAGGCCCGGAGACCCCCAGCGTCGGGATGCTCTCGGGGACGTGGGTGTCGACGACCCCTGCGCTCGAGGCCTCCTTCGGCGCCGACAATTGACCGCCGAGGACCGCCACGAGGATCACCGCCACCAGCCCCGAGGCCACGATGATCCCCGGCAGGCGCCCGCCTCGCGCCGAGGTCGATACCGGCAGGACCGCGAACGCGCCGCGCGCGTCGGGCGTGCCGCGCATCGCCGCCCGGAGGCCGGCCATGGCCTCGCGATCGGCATCCGGCGAGGCCTGCGAGGCGCGTGCCTCCAGCATCTCGCGCAGCTCGTCGTCGGTCGGTCGCCCGGTCATCGCTCGGCCTCGCGGTCCAGCGCCCGCTCCAGGGAGCGCCGCGCGTGGAACAGCCGGGACTTCGCCGTCCCTTCGGGGACGTGCATGACCGCCGCGATGGACGCCACGCTTCGTCCGTCGAGGTGGTGCAGGACGAGCATCGTGCGCTCATCGATCGACAGGCGGTCGAACGCCCGCTCCAGTGCCCGGCGGTCCACGACACCGCCGGCGATGTCGGCCGACGCGGGGACATCGGCATCTGCAACGTCGTCGTCCGGCACCTGGCGGGCGCGCGCAATCCCAATGCTGACGCAGCCCGCGACGGCAGCGGTTGACGAGGATCCGGGTCAGCCAGGCGTCGAACGCGGCCGGATCCCGGAGCGACGCGAGCTCACGCCACGCGGTGACCAGCGCGTCCTGCACGGCATCGCGCGCCTCGTCCTCGCGTCCCAGGATCGCCATCGCCGTCCGCGTCATCGAACCGACCCGTGCCTCCACCAGCGCCTCGAACGCGAGGGCGTCGCCGTTCCGTGCCCGTGCGATTCGCTCCGGGTCGACCTCGGCCTCCATCGCCCCCCTACCAGACAGGAGTCATCGGGCCGGCCGATGGTTCACGCGAACATTCAGCCGAGCACGAACCAGCCGATGACGACCACCCACAGGATCGTCGCGACGGTCTGCACGACCCAGAACGACTGGTGCTGCGTCTTGTGGCGCATCCCGAAGAACACGAGCCATGCGCCACCGACGCCGCCGACGAGGCACAGGATCCACAGCGTCCGCTCGCGGATCCGCCGACCGCCGCGCGGGGCGGCGAGCTTGTCGTAGGCGTAGACGACGGCCGTCACGACGTTGATCGCGAGCAGCCACCACAGCAGGGCCGCCGGCATCAGCGGGCGTACTCGGCGCCGCGGGCGGACGGCGGGGACGGGCGCTTGGGCAGCGCGGTGCCGACGAGGGCCTCGACGTCGGTCACGCCGCGTGCGCGACAGGCGTCGGCGAGCTCGTCGGCGAGGCGGATGGGGAGCATCGGGTCCGCGAGCGCGGCGATCCCGATGCCGACCGCCGACGCGCCGGCGGCAAGGAGGTCGAGGACATCGTGGATCGTGGTCACGCCGCCGATGCCGATGATCGGGATGTCGACGCCCTGGGCGATCTCGAACACGACCCGCAGCGCGATCGGGCGTAGCGCGGGACCGGACAGCCCGCCATAGCCGCTGCCGAGCGCCGGGCCGGTGCGGTCGGCGTCGAGCGCGAGGCCGGGCAGGGTGTTGATCGCCGAGATCGCGTCGGCGCCGGCGTCCTCCACGGCGCGCGCCACGGAACGAGGATCCGAGGCGGCCGGCGTGAGCTTGGCGATCAGCGGGAGGTCCGTCGCGCGACGCACGGCCCGGACGAGCGAGGCGGCGTCGTCGGCGTCGAGGCCGAACGACGACCCGCCGCGGGCCCCGTTGGGGACGCTCAGGTTGAGCTCGATGCCGGCCACGCCCGGGACGCCCTCGAGGCGACGCGCCGCGTCCACGACGTCCGACGCGGACTCGCCCGCGAGGCTCACGATCACCGGGACCGGCCACTTCGCCCAGGCGGGCGCATAGCGCTCGATCACGACGTCGATCCCGGGGTTCTGGAGGCCCATCCCGAGGAGGACGCCGGCCGGGACGTCTGCCATGCGCGGCGCCGGCGTGCCCGGATCTCGGCTTGAGCGTCGTGCTTCGCGTGACGATCCCGCCGAGCCGCCCGAGGTCGACGGCATCGCCCACCTCGACGCCATAGCCGAACGGCCCCGACGCGACGATCACCGGGTTCTCCAGCACGAGCCCCCGGCCGAGGTCGACCGCCAGGGACACGGGACGCCCGCCGATGGCGTCGACGGCGCCGGTGGCAGCCTCGGCGGGCGACGAGACCGGCGCGACCCGCACGCTCGGTGGCTTCGGCCTCGCCGGCGTGATCGCGGACTTGACCCGCCGTACGGTCGGCGTCCGGGAGGTCCTGATGACCGCGCCCGGCTTGGCCGTGAACGCGCGCCGCTTCGCCTTCACGTCGGCGACCACTCGAGCTCGTCGGCGGCGAACGCCGGCCCCTCGCGGCACGCGCGGACCGGCCCGCTCGCGCCGGCCACGACGCACCCGAGGCACGTGCCGGCGGCACAGCCGAATGCGGGCTGGACCAGCACCTGGAGCCACGCCTTGCGCCTTGCCTCCGGGGATCCGCTCGCCGGTGGCCTGCCGCCCCCGCGCTTGCGCCCCAGCGTCGCGACGCCCAGCCGCCCGCGCCGGCCGACGGCGAGTCGGGCGATCGCGTCGAGGAGCGCCGGCGGTCCGGCCGCGAAGGCCTGGTCCGCCCAGGCCTCGTACTCGAGCACGAGGTCCAGCACCGATCCGCGGTGGCCGAGGCTGCCGTCGGCCGTCGCGACCACGTACTCGACCTCGTCGGGGAGCAGGCTCGTCGGGTAGACCTCGGCGGACGACCGCGCGCCGAACAGCAGCGTCACCGAGCGCCCGTCGCGCACGGCCTCGTCGATCAGCAGGCGGACGGCCGCCACGCTCGAACCCTCCGCCATCAGCAGCAGGTGGCGGGACCTCGAGTCGACCTCGAACGGGCGTCCGAGCGGGCCGATCATGTCGGCGACGTCGCCCGGCCGGAACCGGTCGAGCCAGCCGAGTCCTGGTGGCCCGCCGGGACCGTGGATCGTGAGCGTGCCGCTGGCGGCGTCGGTGGTGACGATCGGGAACGGCCGTCGCGTGGGCAGGCCGCCCGCCTCGACCGTGCGGACGTGGACGTACTGGCCCGCGCGGGCGCCCTTCACGATGGACGGGCTGTGCCACGCGCTCATCCACTGGCCGGGGACGACCTCGCGTCGCTCGACGAGCTCGGCACCGACCGCGCGCATGCGACGCCCGGGCGGGCGATCAGGCCTGGGTGCGGACGATGCGGTTAGGCGCGCCCGTCGCCGTCGGCCGGCGCCGCACCATCGTCGCCTTCGGCCGCCTCGGCCTCGTCGGCCCCGTCGGCCCCTTCGGCCGCAGCTCCCGCCTCGGCCTCGTCGGCAGCGGCAGGCGCCCCGTCCTCGTCGGGCGCGATGTTCGGGAATGCCTCGGCCAGCGCATCGGCCAGGTCGCCGAAGATGTCGGTGGGGTCGTAGAACTCGACGAGCTCGTCGGTCGCCTTGAGCTCGCGCCACTCGCCCGCGCTGTCCTCGGGCAGGACCTCGGCGCGGAACTTGCCGGTCGCGCCGAGGACGAGCCGCTCGTCCTCGTCGTCGACGATGATCAGGTCGCCGAGGCGGTCCATGACCTTGGCCGACGCGTCCTCGAACTGGTTCAGCAGCCGGGCCTCGTTCTCCTGGCTCCGCTCCTGGAAGTCGAGCGCGAGGTTGTACAGGGAGAGCGCGGCGCCCTCCTCGCTGTCCGCCTCGAGCGTCGCGGGCTGGCCGGCGGCCCACGAGTCGGCCGCGCCGGCGTAGCCGTCGTCCACGCCGAGCCCGAACGTCTCCTCGGGCGGGACGCCGGCCGCGTTGAGCAGGTCCTCGGTGGCGGTCGGCTCGGCGGCGTAGCCCGCGGCCTCGCGGGCGGCCTCGGCGAACGCCGCGTACACCTCGGCCGGGTTGTAGAGCTCGATCAGCTCCGAGGCGGTGTCGACGATCTCCGTGTCGGTCGTCCACTCGCCGGTCTCGGGATCCTCGTAGCGGCTGCGCACGCGGAACGTGGCGTCCGGGGCGATGGAGAGGTAGTCCGGGTCGTCGTCGACCAGCGTCAGGCCGCCGAGCTGCGAGATCCGCTCGCGGTTGCGCTCGAGGAACTTCTGCAGCTGCTCGGTCGACTGGACGATGAAGTCCGTCCGCTCGAGGGCGGCGTCGTTGGCGAGCTCGCCGAGCAGGTCGTTGCGGCTCATGTCCATTCCGTCGCCTCCTTTTTCAGCCGTGGTACTCGAGGTCCGGTCCGAGGCGCTCCCGGAGGAACATCGAGTGGTGTCGTTCGAAGATCCATTCGCCGGCCCGATGGCCGAGGGCTCGCGTGGCCTCGTCGGCCTCGAGCTTGTCGAGCGTCGCGTAGTCCGGCAGGTCGAACATGATCACGTTGTCGAAGTCCCAGCCGTGCGCGACGTTGAACCAGCCGACGAAGCGGATGCCGAACTTCTCCTCGTACTCCTTCACCTGGCGCGGGAAGATCGTCTTCATGAAGAACTTGAAGAACGGGTCGCGGCCGCGGCGGACGGAGAAGTAGGTCGCGAGGACGGGCACGGGACCGGGTGGCCTCCTGGAACCTTGGTCTGGCTGGGCTGGCTATTCTTGCACGCCGCCGTTGCCCGACGGCCCGTCGAGCGGCGGCTGGGCGTCCGCCGCGGCGGACGGCGCGGCGGCCCGAGCGGGCTCGACGGCCTCGGCGTGCTCGGCGTCCTCCAGCTGGCCGACGGTCGGGGTGGCGCTCCCGAGCGGGCGTCGGCGTCCATCGCGCCGGTCCGCGGCGACGAGGCGCAGCAGGAAGATGACCGTCTGGCCCGCGAACAGCAGCAGCACGAGGGTCACGAACAGGAACGCGATGCTCAGCCCGACCGGCCAGTTCCAGGCCACGGAGAGCGGCGTCAGGATGATCAGCACGACCAGCACGCCGACCTGGAATCGGAAGCACCCGAGGCCCGGGCCGCGCTCGGCATCCAGGGGTTCGCCCTTGTAGTCGACAGGTCGAACCGAGGAGGGCTCGTCGGGGGAGGTCACGAGTCGAGAGGGTACCGCCCGACGGCCCGGCCCGCCGCGTTCCGATCGGCTGCGTCGGCCTCGAGCCAGGCGCCGCCGGTCATACACGCCTCCCTTGGGTCGTAACCCGCACGTGGCGCCGGTCCGGCAGGCCGGGCGCGCCGAGCTGAACGTGACGATCCAGCCTGAGTTGCGCTTCCACGCCTGCGGTGGGTGCTGGCACGAGTCCGCGGCCCTCAACCAGTGCTTGTATCCGTGTCAGGTGTGGCAGCGCAGGTGATCGGCCGAATCTGAGCGGTTTGCACGCCTCAGGTGAGTACAACGCACGATCGCCGGCGGAACCGCGCGTTACCACTCACTGCAAGCGTGCATGACCGGCGGGCGGCATCGGGACAGTCGGCGCCGCTACCATCGGGCCGATGGACGACGACCGAGCCGCCGACGATCCCCTCGCGCCGTTCCGCTGGCATCCCGAGCCCGAGCTGATCGGCATCCGCGACGCCGACGCCTCCCGCGAGGCCCTCGAGCGTGCCGGCAAGGCCACGTGGGACGCCTCCCTCGACTGGCTGTACGACGAGGCGATGGTCCGCGCGATGGGCCAGCCGACCGACTACGCCGAGCTGCGCCGCGTCTACTTCGGCGATCGCGCCGGGCCCGGCCCCGCCCCGCAGGACCCCGCGCCGCTCCAGTCGGTGCTCGACGAGTTCGCGGAGCGCATCGCGCCCCACACGCTGAACAGCTACCACCCGCGAGCCCTCAGCTACTTCACGCCGCCGCCGCTGGTCGCCTCGATCGTCGGCGAGGTCCTCGCCCAGTGGACCAACCAGGGCGTCGACGTCTGGCACGCGGGCCCCGTCGCGGCGTTCGTCGAGGAGGAGGTCGTCCGCTGGCTGTGCGACCTCGTCGGGTATGGCGAGGGCAGCTTCGGCCTGCTCGCGTCGGGCGGGGTGATGGCGAACTTCATCGCGATGGCGCTCGTCCGCGACGTCCACCTGCGCGCGCTCACCGGCGCGAGCAAGCCGCCGCGCGGGGCCGCGCTCGAGGGCGTCCGCGTCTACGCGAGCGACCAGACCCACTTCTCGATCGCCCGGGCGCTCGACGAGCTCGGCTTCCCGCCCGAGACGCTGGTCTCGGTCCCGAGCGACGACCGGTTCCGCCTCCACGCGGCGCCCGTCGCCGAGGCCATCGCGAGGGACCGCGCCGCCGGCCTCCGGCCCGTCGCCATCGCCGCCGTCGCCGGCTCGACCAACACGGGATCGGTCGACCTCGTCCCCGAGCTCGCGGACCTGGCGCGAGCGCGAGGGCCTGTGGCTCCACGTCGACGCCGCCTACGGCGGCGCCGCCCGGCTGTCGGCCAGGGACAAGGACCGCGTCCCGGGCCTCGACCTCGCGGACAGCGTGACCATCGACCCGCACAAGTGGTTCTTCCAGGCCTACGACGTCGGCGCGCTGGTCGTCCGCGATGGGCGCCACCTCCGGGACACCTTCGACCGCTCGCCCGAGTACTACCGCGGCGGCGAGGCCCCGGTCGCGTCGGCCGACGACGGCCACGGCGACGACCACGCCGGCCAGCTCAACTTCTACAAGCTCGGGTTCGAGGGCACCCGCCGGTTCCGCGCCCTGAAGCTGTGGGCGACGTGGAAGCACCTCGGGACCAGCGGCCTCGGGCGGCTGATCGAGGCCAACGACGACGTCGCCGCCTACCTCGCCAGGCAGATGCGCCGAGGCCGACGACCTCGAGGCCTTCCCCGAGGACCCGGAGCTCAGCGTCGTGTGCTTCCGCCACCTGCCCGGCGGCCGGGCGGCCGCCACGGCGATGCCGAAGGACGATCTCGACGCCCACCAGGACCGCCTCGCCGCGGCGCTCGAGGCGTCGGGCGACGGCTGGCTCTCGACGACCTCGCTCCACGGCTCGACCTGGCTCCGCGCCGGGCGTCGTGAACTACCTCACGACCGAGGCGGACATCGACCGGCTGCTCGGGACGCTGCGCCGCCTCGCCTGACGGCCGGCCGCCTGCGGTCAGCCCGCCTTCGACGCCTCCCGCGCCGCCAGCCGGTCCTTCGCCTTCCAGTACTCGCCCGCCAGCGGCAGGAACCACGCCCGGCCCTCGTACGGCGCCGGCACCAGCGGGAACGAGAGCGACGCGATCTCCGGCGGCTCCCCACCCCCGACCCACTCGGCGACGCGCATCCCGAGCCACGGCATGACCGCGACGCCGGACCCGCAGCAGCCCACCGCGTACGTCACCCCGTCGGCGCGTCCCGCGTGGACCATCCGGTCGTAGGTGAATGCCACTCGGCCGCCCCAGGCGTAGGCGATCGACGTCTGCCACAGCTGCGGGTGGATCCCGACCATCGCGCGCTGCAGGATCGCCGCCGCCTTGGCGACCGAGGTCGGCCACATGCTCGCCCGCCCGCCGAACAGCATCCGGTTGTCCGGCGTGAGCCGCCAGTAGTAGAGGAAGTTCTTGGTGTCGAAGAACGTCCGGCCGTGCGGGCTGATCTCGGCGGCGAGCTCGGGCGGGAGCGGGTCCGTGACGATGATGAAGCTGCTGATCGCCATGATCCGGCGGCGGAGCGACGGGGTGAGGCCGCCCGTGTAGCCGTTGGTCCCGACGATGACCTCGCGCGCGATCAGCGCGCCGCGCGACGTCTCGACCACGGTCCGGCCGTCGGCCTGGCGACGCATCGCGAGCGCGGCGGTCTCCTCGTGGAGCGCCGCCCCCGCCGCCTCGGCCTGCGACGCCAGCCCGGCGACGAGCTTGCCCGGGTGCAGCCCGGCGCTCCGCTCGACGACCAGCCCGCCGGCGTACGCGTCGCTGCCGATCTCCGAGCGCAGGTCCTCCCGCGGCACGACGTGGGCCGGCATGTCCACGTCGCGCATCGCTTCGACGGCGGCCGGGAACCCGGCGGCATGCGAGGGCGCCGAGGCGAGGACCAGGTGACCGGACCGGTCGAAGTCGGCGTCGATCGATGTCGTGCACAGCCGCTCGACGTGCTCGAAGGCCTCGATCGTCTCGCGGTACAGGGTCGCGGCCCGCTCCGGGCCGTGGAGCCGGCGGAGGGCCGTGAACGACTGCTTGAACCCCGGATGGCAGAACCCGCCGTTGCGGCTCGACGCGCCCCAGCCGATCCGCTCCGCCTCGAGCAGCACGACGCTCGCCCCGAGCTCCGCCGCGCGCCGGGCCGCGGAGAGCCCGGTGAGCCCGCCGCCAACCACGACGACGTCGGCGGCGTCCGGCAGCTCGCGGCCGGTCCGGTCCGGCAGCGCCGGCATCGTCGCCTGCCAGAACGAGCGCTCCTCGACGTTGCGCAGCTCGGGGATCGGGGGCATCCCGGCGAGGGTAGCCGACGTACCCTTGGCCGTCATGATCGTCGAGCCCGTCCCCGCCGGACGCCGCACCGGTCGTCGCCGCGCCCTCGCGCGGATCGCCCTCGCCGTCCCGGTGCTGCTCCTGGTCGGCATCGCGGGCGCCGGCTTCCTCGGCCGCGAGCAGCCGGCGCCACGCACGCCGTCGGTCGCCGCCGCCGCCACCGCCGGAACCGTCGACGGCGGCGCCGTCCCCCAAGGCGTTCACCGTCGAAACTGACCCGAAGCCGCGCCGGCCGCCGTTCCCCGTCGCGATCGACGGCTTCGACGTGCAGACCGTTCCGGACGCCCTGGCCGGACCCGCCACCGACCACTCCGGCGAAGAGGTCGCGATCGAGGGCTACCTCGGCGTGCTCGACCCACCCACGGCCTGCAGCGACGGCTTCGACCCGCTCGGGCCGTTGTGCGCGCGCGACATCGTGATCGCCGAGATCCAGTGGTCGATGACGGGCGGCGCCTCGTTCGCCGACCTCGGTCCGCACGTCCACGTGCACGTCCCGGTCGGGATCCGGCTCCCGGCCGACCTCGCGCGCACGACGCCCTTGATCGGTTCGCCGCCGCTGCCGGCCGTCGTCGTCGGGCGGTTCGACGACAAGCCGCTGCCGGGGTGCACCGCCAGGTTCGACTGCGAGGTCGGGTTCGAGCTCGACGCGGTCGCCTGGCTCGAGGGCAGCCCCTACGCCGCCCGGCCGTTCGTCGGGCCACAGATCGACGCGATCCCCGAGGAGTGGATCCTGCACAACCAGGCCGCGGTCGAGGCCCTCACGGTCGGGGCGGACGGTTTCCCGCTGTCGAGCGCGCTCGTCCGCCAGGAGACGCTCGCGACGCTCGACCCGGCGGCGGCGCGGGCCGTCCGCCGGCACCCGCAGCCCGGCCTCCTCTGGTACGTACGCGGCATTCGGTGGTCCGACGGTCGCCCCGAGCTCCCGCATCGCGAGCTCGCCTGGGCCGTCATCGGCGACGTCAGCCTCAAGGTCGTCGCGCAGGGCGTGATCGACGACGGCTCGGCGAGGTAGGCCTCAGGCGCGGTGCGCCACCCGCCCACCGGCGATCGTCAGCCGTACGACCCCCGGCAGCTCCCGGCCCAGCAACGGCGTGTTGTGCCCCTTCGATCGGAGCGTCTCCGCCCCGACCGTCCAGGACGCGCCGCGGTCGATGACGACGAGGTCCGCACGGCTCGCCCTCGACGAACGGCGACGCGAGGCCGCCGCGAGCGCCGAGCACCCGCGCCGGACCGGTCGTCAGCGCCTCGATCGCCCGCGCGAGCGGCAGGACCCCGGCATCGACCGCCGCCAGCACGACCCCGATCGCCGTCTCGATGCCGCTGATCCCGTTCGCCGCCCAGCCGAACTCGACGTGCTTGTCGACCTCCGTGTGCGGCGCGTGGTCGGTGGCGATGGCGTCGGCCGTCCCGTCCAGCAGCGCCGCGAGCACGGCGGCCGCGTCCTCGGCCGGGCGGAGCGGCGGGTTGACGCGCAGCGACGTGTCGAAGGGTGCGGCGACGATCGACCCGTCGGCCCAGGGATCCAGCGCCCGCCCGTCGCCATCCAGCGACTCCCACGCCCAGCGGCGCACGCCGGCGATCCACTGGTCCGTGAGGGCGAGGTGGTGCGGCGTGACGTCGCAGGTGACGGGCAGCCCGGCCGCCTTCGCGGCGCGGACGTGCGCGAGCGCGGCCGCGGTCGAGACGTGCGTGAGGTGCAACCGGGCGCCGGGAACGTCCCGCAGGACGTCGGCGAGGATCGCGATCGAGCGCGCGACCGAGCCCGACTCCGCGGATCCGGGCCAGCCCTTGAGGCCCAGCACGGTCGCGACGTAGCCCTCGGCCGCCTCGGCGCCCTCGGTGAGCGTCGGGTCCTCCGGGTGGTCGACGATCGGCAGGCCGAGCGCGCCCGCGTACGCGAGCGCGTGGCCGAGGATCGACGCCGAGCGGACCGGCGCGCCGTCGTCCGAGAACCCGACGACGCCGGCATCCGCCAGCTCGCCGAGGGCGGCCAGGGTCTCCCCCGCCCGACCGGCCGTGACCGCCCCGTGGACCAGCGCCCGCACCGGCGACCCGGATGCGGCCGCCGCGGCGCTGATCCGCCCGACCACCGACGGCTCGTCGATCGCGGGCGTCGTGTTGGGCATCAGGCACACCGTCGTGAACCCGCCGTGCGCGGCGGCCGCGAGCCCCGTCGCCACCGTCTCCGCGTCCTCGTTGCCGGGCTCGCGGAAGTGCGCGTGCAGGTCGACGAACCCGGGCACGATCAGGACGCCGTCGGGCCCGATGGCCGTCGGCGTCGTCGCCCTCGAGCCACCGAATGGCGTCGAGCGCGCCGTCCCGCAGCACGACCTCGCCGGCCCCCTCGCGACCGGTCGCCGGATCCACGATCCAGCCGCGGATCGCCTGGTCCTCGACGACCTCGCCGACGCCGCTGGCGCTCGCCTGCACGCTCACGACCCCGCCTCGGGCCGCGTCCCGGCCAGCAGGTACAGCAGCGCCATCCGCACCGCGACGCCGTTGGTCACCTGGTCCGTGATGACGGATCGCGGATCGACCGCCACGTCGGCCGCGATCTCGACGCCCTCGTTCATCGGCCCCGGGTGCATGACGATCACGTCCGGCGAGGCGGCCCGCAGCCGCTCGCGCGTGAGCCCGTAGCGCGCCGCGTACTCGCGCAGCGACGGCAGCAGCCCCGACGACATGCGCTCGCGCTGGATCCGCAGCGCCATCACGACGTCAGCGTCGCGCAGCGCGGCCGAGACGTCCGAGGTGACGGTGAAGCGGCGACCGGCCGCGCCCCGCGCCGCCCACGCCTCGAACCCGCGCAGCAGCGTCGACGGGCCGCACAGCCACAGGTCCGCGCCCATGGCGGTCAGCGTCCAGATGTTCGAGCGCGCGACGCGCGAGTGCAGCACGTCGCCCAGGATCACGACCTTGCGCCCCTCGAGCGACCCGCCCGGCAGCCGCGACCGGAGCGTGTACAGGTCGAGCAGCGCCTGCGACGGGTGCGCGTGCCAGCCGTCGCCGCCGTTGAGCACCGACCCGCCGAAGACCTCGGCCGCGAGGTACGGCGCGCCCGACGCCTGGTGCCGGATCACGAGCATGTCGGCGCCCAGCGCCTCGATCGTGCGGACCGTGTCCACGAGCGACTCGCCCTTCGACACGGACGACGTCGATGCGGCCACGTTGACGACGTCGGCCGACAGGTTCTTCGCGGCGACCTCGAAGCTGACGCGGGTCCGCGTCGAGGCCTCGTAGAACAGGATCGTGACGTTCGTGCCGCGCAGGGCCGGCACCTTGGGGATCGGGCGCGCGAGGACCTCGTGCATGCCGTCGGTCGTGCGCATGACGAGGTCGATGTCCTCGCGCGTCAGCGCGTCGACGTCGAGGAGATGGCGATGCGACCAGTGCGTGGACCCAGCGGACGCCGCCGGCAGGCGGTCGACCTCCGTGGTCATCCGCGGGCGTCCGCGACCGACTCGAGGACCGGCTGCCGCTCGATCTCGACGCCGTCCTCGCCGTCGATCTCCTCGAGCTGGACCCGGACGATCTCCTCGCGGGACGTCGGCACGTTCTTGCCCACGTGGTCGGCGCGGATCGGCAGCTCGCGGTGGCCGCGGTCGACCAGGACCGCCAGCCGGATCGCCTGCGGCCGCCCGAAGTCGATGAGGGCGTCCATCGCGGCGCGGATCGTGCGCCCCGTGTACAGGACGTCGTCGACGAGCACGACCGTGCGGCCGTTGAGGTCGAACGGGATCTGCGTGCCCTTGACGATGGGCTGCTGGGCCACGAGCGAGAGGTCGTCCCGGTAGAACGTGATGTCGAGCGCCCCGACCGGGATCTCGGCGCCCTCGTGCTCGAGGATCGACGCCGCCAGGCGATGGGCGAGCGGGACGCCGCGGCGCTGGATGCCGACGAGGACGAGGCCCTCGGTCCCGGCCTGCTTCTCGACGATCTCGTGCGAGATGCGGGTCACCGCCCGGCGGACGTCCTCGTCCGCCATGATGCGGCGGCCGGTCATCGGCGTGGGCTGCGGCGGCGACGGCGACGCACGGAGCAGGTCCTCCTTCCCGGCCTCACAGGGCCTCACCCGGCCTCACGGGACCGGCGCGGAAATCCAGCCAAGTCTAGCGCGGCCCGGGGTCGCCGACCGCAGCCGCGGGGCGCGGCTCAGTAGATCGAGACGGTGACCCACACGGTGCCCGAGAACGACGGGCAGCCGCAGATCTTGAAGAAGTCGGGGCGATACATGTCGACGACGCGGCTCGGCTTCTGCGGCCCGTAGTCGTTCACGGTGCGCACGATGCAGCCGCCGGGACCGCAGATGCGCACGAGGGTGCCGGCCGCGATGCGCATCGCGGTCGTCCCGTTGTCGTAGAAGGTCGCGTACCCCGAGAGCTTGGACTTCGGCGGCTTCCACTGGCTGCCACCCGGGACCAGCGGCTGGGCGACGTGCGGCCGCGAGGTCGGGCCGTCCGGCGCCGCGCCGGGCTCGAGGAAGGCCGCATCGGCGCCGACGTAGCTGGCCGGGCGCGCGCCATCACCGGGCACGTCGGTGGCGCCGAGAGCCGCAGCGTTCGCAGGGATGGGCACAAGGGTATCGGCTGCCAGGTCCAACGCCCGGGTGGCTGAGGGTGTCCTCGAGCCCGCTGGAACCGGAAGCCCGGCCAGCGCGAACGCGGCGATGATTGCCGCGGCCGCGACGACCGTTCTTCGTCGCATGGTCGCCGGACTGTACCCCATCGCGGGGCAGGACCGCTATCCCGTGCGGACCGCACCGCACCGGACGCGCGGCGTCAGTGGACGATCGTCGACCCGTTCTCGGTGGGCAGCGACACGCGGCCGAAGGTGTTCCCCGACCACGCGAGGACCTCGACGCTGGTGTCGCCGCCCTGGTCCGGCGCGGACCAGGCGAGGCGACCGGGCTGGAGCGCGAACCCGCCGATCGCCGGCACGGCGTCGAGGTGCGGATGATCGAGGTCGGCGCGGCCGGTGTCCGGGTCGATCGAGTACAGGCTCAGCTTCCCGGCGCCACCGGCGCCGTCGCGGGCCACCCAGACGGCGAGCTCCGTGCCCGAGTCGTCCCACTGGACGTCCCAGTCGCTGATCGGGCCCTCGGCCAGGACCTGCGGGTCGCCATCGCCATCGGGCCAGGCGCCGAGGATCAGTCGCCCGGTCTTGGGCTCCCAGGTCACGCCGTCGTCCGCCTTGCTGACGGATCCGTCCCACCACGCGGCGGTCTTGCGGCCGGGGCCGACCGTCGGGCGCCACATCGCGCCGTCGTGGACGAAGCGCTGGCTGTTGTCCGAGAGGTCGAGGACCGACGTCCGGGGCGTGCCGTCGACGACGCGGCTCACGAGGAGGCGACCGCCGAGCCAGCCGGCGAGCTGCGACCCGTGGTCGGTGGTCACGGCGTTGGCCTCGCGGTCGCCGACGTGCCACACGTAGACGTCGGGGCCGGCGGAGCCGTCGGCCGGGCGGGCGGAGAACGCGAACTGCGTCCCGTCCGCCGAGTAGGCCGCGACGGAGCCGACGATGACGACGTCGCGGGCGATCTCGATCGCGCCGTCGGGTCCGGGGGTGACGGCGACGCTCGGCGCGGGCGACGAGGGCGCCTCGGTCGGGGCCTGGCTCGGGGTCTGGCTCGCCGCTGCGTCGGTCGGCTTCGGCGTCGGCCGGCGGCGTTGCGGTCGTGTCGGCCGATGCGGACGGGGCCTCGGAGGGTGACGCGGTGTCCGCGGGCGATGCCGAGGCGTCCGGGTTGGTGGACGGCGAGGCGGGGGGCTCGGCGGACGATGCCGGGCTCTCGGACGGGGCCTGCTCGTCGCTGGCCGACGGCGAGGCCTCGGTGCCGGTGGACGGCGACTCGCTCGGGGCCGCCGTCGTGGTGGTGGTCGTGGCCGGCGCGACGGGCGACGCGGCGGGAGCGGTCGCGGCGGTCGTGTCCGAGGCGGATGCGTCAGGCGTCCGTGCCGGCTCGGTGGTCTTGAGCGGGAGCACGTAGATGGCGTTGGCGCCCGAGCCCTGCTCGACGACGACCATGTGGCCGTGGTCCGGCGAGACGATGGCGTCGAGCTGGCCCTTGGAACCGAGGCTGCCGACGTGGGTGACGTCGAGCGTGTCGGACAGGCCGCAGCTCTCGGCGGCGACCGGACACACCTGGTTCGAGCTGCTTGCTGAAGATGTCGATCGTCCCGTCGTCGTTGCGGTTCAGGACCTGGATCTCGCCGGCGGCGAGGGCGAAGGGCGTCGCCTCGGGGTCGGGGCCCTTGGTGGTGCTGCCGAGCGGCGGGAACACGCGGTCGAACAGGCTCGACCCGACCACGACGGCGACGACGAGCGCACCGACGAGCGGGGCGTAGGCGAAGGCGCCGAACCGGCGGCGGCGGCCGCGACGGCGGCGCGCCGGCTGCGACTCGATCGCGGCGGCGGTCCGGGCCCACAGGTCGCGCGGCGCTTCGGGCAGGTCGTGCCGGAGGGCGCGGAGCGAGAGCCGCTGCTCGCCGTACTCGGCCGCGACGGCGCGGCACGGACCGCACCACGCGAGATGATCGGTCAGCCAGCCGGCGTCGTCCGGGGGCAGCGGGCCGTCGAGGCGCTGCGCCGCGAGGTTGCGGGCGCGCTCGTGATCGGCGGCGAACGGCTCCGGCCGAAGCCTGGGACTCACGATCGCCTGCCCCACCGGCGGCCGGGATCGGCGTCGCGCTTGGCGGCGGCGCGCTCCTCGGCGAGGGCCTCGGCGTCGAGCTCGGCCTTGCGCTCGGCGGCGAGCGCCTGGCGGAGGCTCTCGCGGGCCCGGGTGAGCAGGGCGCGGGCCGCGACGTGCGAGACGCCCAGGGCGGCGGCGAGCTCGAGGCCCGAGAGGTCGTGGAGCTCCGCGAGGAGGAGCGCGGAGCGCTGGCGCTCCGGGATCCGCTCGAGCGCCCGCTGGAGCTCGCCCGACAGGCGCGCCTCCATCACGAGGTGCTCGGCGGACGGTGCGGTGTTGCGGGCCTCGCCGACGAGCGGGACGAACCGGACGATGCGCCCGCGGCGGAGATGGTCCAGCGCGACGCGGTGGGCGATCTGGTAGAGCCAGGCGCGGGCGTTCTCGGGCTTCTCGAGCGAGTCGTAGGCGCGATAGGCCTTCACGAACGCGTCCTGCGTGAGGTCCGCGGCGAGGTCGGGGTCGCGGAGCATGCGCAGGAGGTAGGCGTAGATCTCGTTCTGGTGCTTGGCGAACAGCTCCTCGACGAAGGCGTAGGCGTCGTCTCGGTCCCAGCCGGCGCTCACGGTGAGGCCCACGGGCAGGGTTCGGCGTTGGTGCAGCTCGAAGGGTTCGGCAGCCACGGGTGCTCCCCTGGGATCGATCGGGCAGGCAAGCCGATCGGGAGCGTCAGGCTCCGACCGCGTGTGACGGTGCGATCCCGCCGTGTGTGACGGCGGCGGCCCCCCGACCCCCTCATCGCCTCGGATGCTCCTGCGCGGTTGCGACCTCCTCGCCCGACCGGAGCTCCTCGACGGCGTCCTCCGGCGACACCGGGTTGACCGGCAGCCCGGTCCCGAGCTCGAGGCCCGCGATCTCGCGGAGACGGGGGTGGATCTCCCAGTGCCAGTGGTACGTCGCGTCGACCTTCTCCTGGAGCGGCGCCGTGTGCAGGACGAGGTTGTAGGGCGGGCCGTCGAGGCTGGCGGCGAGCCGGCCCAGCACCTGGCGCAGCGCCTCGGCCGCGGCCGCGAGGTCCGCGTCGGACGCGCGCGAGAAGTCCGCGTCGTGGCGGCGCGGGACGACCCACACCTCGAACGGCGAGCGCGAGGCGTACGGGGCGAACGCGACCGCGTGGTCGTCGGCGTAGAGCAGGTGGTCCGGGCGACGCACCTCCTCGCCGGACCAGCCGGCAGTAGGGGCACTCGCCCTCGCGGATCAGGAAGCGGGCGGCGCCGCCGAGCTCCTCGGCGATCCGGTGCGGGATCTGGGGCAGGTCGTAGAGGTCGAAGCACAGGTGGTTGGTCCGCGCGCCGGCCTGGGCGCCCCAGTTCTGCACGACCTGCAGGTGCTGCGTCCGCGCGGCCCGACGCGCCGCGCCGATCTCGTCGCGGCACCGCTGGAGCAGGCCCTCGATGATCGAGCTGCCGACCGCGTGCAGCGGCCGGTGCTCCTGTGGCGGCGCGACGACCGTGCTCCAGGCGCCGGCGGCGCGCGCGTCGTCGAGCGTCACCTGCGCGACGGTGGCCCCACGCGCGTGCGCCTCCTCCTCGGTCCCGGCGACCGTGAACGCGAAGTCCTTGAGCGTCCGCAGCCGGATGCCGTCGCCGGCCGGGATCCGGCAGTTGAAGCAGTCGCCGCGGTCCTCGATCTGGGCGGCCTCGAGCGCGAACCGCTCCCGCGCGAAGGTGCGGTCGATGACGGTGGCGACCCACCAGCCGGTGATCGCGTCCTTGCGGAGCTCGAACAGGCCCTGGCTCACGTCCCCTCCCCGATCCCGTCAGGCCGGCACGGCGCCGGCCAGGCGCTCGAGGACGGCGCGCTCCGCGACCGGGTTGGCGACGGACGGCGGGTCACCGACGAGCGTGGCGCCGAGGTGGCGAGCGAGCGACGAGGCGAACGCGGCGGCCGCGCGGGCGACATCGGTCAGCGAGGGCGGCGCGGCGGCCTGGCCGCGCTCGGCGGCGATGGACGTCGAGACGACGCCGGGCATGCCGCAGGCGTCGATGAGGTCGAAGTCGGCGAGGTCGACGCCCACGTTGAGCGCGATCCCGTGGTACGCGACGCCGCGCTCGACGCGGATGCCGAGGGCACCGATCTTGCGCGGCTCGGCGCCGTCGGGGTCGACCCAGCAGCCGGGGTGGCCCTCGCGGCGGCCGGCGGCGACGCCGAACGCCGCGCACGTGTCGGCGAGCGCCGCCTCGAGCGCACGGACGTACGGCCGGAGCAGCAGGCCGCGGTCCGCGAGGCGGAGGATCGGGTAGGCGACGAGCTGGCCGGGCCCGTGGTAGGTGACCTCGCCGCCGCGCTCCACGCGCAGGACCTCGATCCCGCGGGCGGCGAGCTCGTCGGGCGTCGCGAGCACGTGGGCGTCGTCCGCCTGGCGACCCAGCGTCAGCACCGCGGGGTGCTCGAGGAGCAGCAGCTGGTCGTGGATCCGGCCGTCCGCTCGGGCCGCCGCGAGACGCTTCTGCAGGTCCCAGGCCTCGCGATAGGCGACCCGGCCCAGCCAGCGCGCTTCGACCGCCTCGGGCTCCATGGCGGCACGATAGCAGGCACCTCCCGTCGCGCCCGCCGGGCCTCCGCCGGGCCACGGATGCGCGACGGCGCGACGCCGATCGGCGCTTCCGGCGATGCTTCGCGGATGGACGTCAACCAGCCGGACCCGGCGACGACGCCGGCCGAGCCGGCGGGCGACGGTCGGCCGACGCTCACGGTCGCCGCGATCGTCATCGCGGCCGGCATCCTCCTCGAGCTCGCCCTCCTCGCGATCATCCCGACGTTCGTCACCACCGACGGCGCGGCCCACGTCGACGGTGCCGCCGCGCTCGCCCGGCTCGCGTTCGGGCCGGCGAGCCCGGTCGATGCCTACACGACGATCTCCTGGCTGCCCGCGACCAACCTGATCCCCGAGCTGCCGATGGCGGTGCTCGCGTCGGTCGTCGGGGCGCCGCTGGCGGAGACGCTGGTCATCGCGGCCTGGGTCGTCCTGCTGCCCGCGGCGCTCTGGTACGCCGTCAGCGGCGTCCGCGCCGGGCGCCGGCTGGCTGGCGGTGCTGGCGCTCCCGCTCACGTTCGGGCTGCTGCTCCAGCTCGGGTTCTACAGCTTCGTGTTCGGCGTCCTGCTGTTCCTCGTCGTCGCCGGCTACCACGCGCGCCATCGCGATCGGCTGGGCGGGCGCCAGATCGCCGTGCTCGCCATCCTGCTCACGCTCACCTACGCCGCGCACGCGTTCGTGTTCGGGGTCGCCGTGCTCGTGCTCGCCGTGCTCGAGGGGTGGGCGTGGCTCGTGGAGCCGCCACGGAGCGCCGGCCGGCCTCGGGCGACGCGCCGGCATGGTCGTCATGGCCGGGCTGCCGGCCGTGATCCTCGCGGTCGCCGGCGTGCTGCTCGGGCCGACGAGTCCCGCCGCCGGCGTCGCGGCGGACGGCACGCCGCTGATCGCGTTCCAGCTCCGGGCGCTCCTGGAGTCGGCGACGATGATCCTGCAGCTGGTCGTGTTCGACCAGCGCGAGGCGGTGTTCGCCGTGCTCGTCGGCGGCCTGCTGGCGGGCCTCGGCGATCGTGGCGCTCCGCTCCCGTCTCCGCCGGCCGCGGCCCGACGCTGCGCCCCACCGACGGCTACCTCGCGGTCGTCGCCGTCCTGCTGCTCGCGATCCTGCTCGTCCCCGACGCGACGACGCTCGGCGCGGGCGGCGCGGGCGCGTTCGTCACCAGCCGGCTGTCGATGTTCGTGATGCTGGCGGCGATCCTGTGGGTCGCGGCCCACCCGTTCGGGTCGTGGGCGCGCGGGGCGACGATCGCGGTGGCCGTCGTCGCGGCGGTCGGGCTCGTCGGCATGCGGATCGGCTGGTACGAGACGCTGAGCGACCACGCGACGGCGTTCGCGTCGGTCGCCCGGTGCGTCGCCGACGGCGCGACGATGGCCCAGGTGAACCTGTCGCGGGTGGAGCTGCCGTCGTCGCGGACCGACCAGATCGGCAACGAGGCGGGGCGGCTCACCGCCATCACGAGCGGCCTCGACCTGGGCGACGCGGAGCTCGGCGACCACGTGCACGTCGTGCGCTTCCGGCCGGAGCTCGACCCGTATCGCTACCTGCGCCGGCCCGGGCGGGCTCCCGTCTCGCACCCGAGCCGGTGATCGACCCGGAGGCGTACGCCGACCTCCACCGGCGGCGACGCTCGACTACATCCTGCTGTTCGGCCGGAGCGACGCCGCCCCCGAGACCCTCGCGTCGGCGGAGTGGCAGCGGCTCGAGGCCGAGCTCGGCGACCGCGTACCGGCGGGTCGCGGTCGCCGACGGCGGGCCAGCTCGAGGTCTACGAGCGGCTCGGGACGCCGGCCGCCGACCGTGGTGCCGCCCGCCGCGCCGCGGCGACGGATTGCGGGGCTCAGGCGGACTCGGCGAGCGCCTCGCGCAGCTGACGCCGGCTCCGACAGAGCAGGGTCCGCGTCGCGAGCTCCGAGCGCCCGAGCCGCGCGGCGACCCAGGATCCGCTCTCGCCGGTCGCGGCGAGCTCGATGACCCGGCGCGAATCCGCGCGGAGCCGTGCCCATGGCGACGCCGATCGCGCGCGCGTCCTCGCTCGCGAGCACGACGTGGTCGGGCATGGCCGGCATCCTGGGGTCGATCGCCGCGGGCAGCCGGCGCTGGACGACCTGGCGGTGGCGCCCGTGGGAGCGGGCGAGGTTCAGGCAGACGGTCGACAGCCAGGCGGCGGTCGAGTCCGGCGCGCGGTCGCTGCGCAGCGCGATCAGCAGGCGGACGAACGCCTCCTGGACGATGTCGTCGGGGTCGTCGATGGTCGGGCACGCGCGGGCGAGCAGCGCGCGGAGACGGCCGGCGTGCTCCGCATAGGCGAACGCCGTCAGGCTGTCGGCATCCAGGGTCGCGCCAGCGTCCACGTCGGCATCCCCTCTCGGCGGCCTCTCTGACCGCTCTCACCTCTATAGGGCGTTCAAACGGGCCAAAACGTTCCAACTTTTCGGTCCCACGCTCGCCGCGAGCTCGGATTCGCGGTCGCGGCGGGCGCGATCGGCGGCGCCGGACGCCCGCGGGTCGCGCATCCTTCCGGCATGACGACGCCGAACGACGCGCCCGGCGGCCGCGTTCCCGCGCCTGTTCACGCCGCTCCGCGTCGGCGGGGCGACGCTGAAGCAACCGGATCGTCTCGTCGGGGCACGACACGGTGATGGCGGAGCACGGCCTGGTGTCCGACCGCCTCGTCGCGTACCAGGCGGCGCGCGCGCGGGGCGGCGTCGGGCTGATCGTCATCCAGGTCGCGGGCGTCCACCCGACCGCCCGCTACACCTCGCACGAGCTGACGGCCGACGACGACCGGTGCATCCCCGGCTTCGCGCGGCTCGCCGAGGTCGCGCACGCCGGAGGCGCGGTGATCTTCGGCCAGCTGTTCCACGGCGGCCGCGAGATCATGGACACCGAGGAGGGCACGCTCGCCGTCGCGCTCGCGCCGTCCGCCGTCCCCACCGAACGGTTCCACGTGATGCCGCGCGCGATGCCGGTGCCGCTGATCCGCGAGATCGTCGAAGGGTTCGGGGCGTCGGCCGCGCGGCTCGAGACCGCCGGGCCTCGACGGCTGCGAGATCGTCGCCTCGCACGGCTACCTGCCCTCGCAGTTCCTCAATCCCCGCACCAACCTGCGGACCGACGACTACGGCGGCGACCCGGAGCGCCGGCTGCGGTTCCTGCGCGAGGCGCTGGCGGCGGCGCGGGCGGCGACGCGCCCCGGGTTCGTCGTGGGGCTGCGGATCTCGATCGGCGAGGTCACGGCCGACGGCCTCAGCGAGGACGAGGCGCTGGCGGCGCTGGCGACGCTCGACGCCGAGGGGGCGATGGACTACGTGAGCGTGGTCGCCGGCACGTCCGCGACGCTCGCGGGCTCGGACCACATCGTGCCCCCGACGCCCTGGCCCAACGGGTACACGGCACCGCGGGCGGCCCGCGCGAAGTCCGTCGTGCGCGTCCCGGTCTTCGTCGCGGGGCGGATCAGCCAGCCCCAGGAGGCGGAGGCGATCCTCGAGGCGGGGCAGGCGGACGCCTGCGTGATGACGCGGGCCCTGATCTGCGACCCGGAGCTGCCCGCCAAGACCGCGGCCGGCCGGCTCGACGACATCCGCGCCTGCATCGGCTGCAACCAGGCGTGCATCGGGCACTTCCACGCCGGCTACCCGATCTCGTGCATCCAGTTCCCCGAGAGCGGCCGGGAGCGCGAGTTTCCCGCGCGTCGGGCCGCCGGGCCAGGAGCGGCATCCGCCGGCGGCGGTCGCGCGCTCGGTCCTCGTCATCGGCGGTGGCCCGGGCGGCCTCAAGGCGGCGGCCGTCGCGGCGGAGCGGGGCCACCGCGTCACGCTGGTCGAGGCCGGCCGGCGCGTGGGCGGCCAGGTCCTGCTCGCCCAGGAGCTGCCCGAGCGCGCGGAGATGGGCGGCGCGGTCGACAACCTCGTCGCCGAGGCGCGGCGGGCCGGCGTCGAGATCCTCACCGGCGTCCGCGCCGACGCCGCGTTCGTCCGCGACCGGGCGCCCGACGTCGTGGTCGTCGCCACCGGCGCCGTCCCCTACCGGCCGCCGATCGAGGTCATGGGCTCGCCCGTGATCCTCCAGACGTGGGACGTGATCCGCGGGGCCGAGGTCCCGGACGGCCACGTGGTGGTCGCGGACTTCCGCTCGGACTGGACGCGGCCTCGGGGTCGCGACGCTGCTGGCGACGCGCGGGCATCGGGTGACGCTCGCGGTCGTGGGCACGATGGCCGGGCAGCGGATCCAGCAGTACATCCGCGACACGATGACGGCGACGGCGCGACGGGCGCACGTGGACATCCGGCCGACGATGCGTCTCTACGGCGCCGACTCGAACGCGGTCTTCCTGCAGGACGTGCTCACCGGCGACCCGGTGGTCGTCGACGACGTCGCCGCGCTGGTGCTCGCGCAGGGCCAGACGCCCGACGACTCGCTGCTCGCCGAGCTCGAGGCGGCGGTCGAGGGCGGGGCGCCGTTCGAGGTCCGCGCGGTCGGCGACGTGCTCTCGCCGCGGACGATCGAGGAGGCCGTCCTCGAGGGGCTGCGCGAGGCCATCACGATCTGACGACCGCCACCGGACCGGCTGCTAGGCTGGCCCCAACCCATCGCCCATAGCCATGGACGGCGGGCCAGGGCCCGGAGGCGACGGAACCGCTTCCGGGCCTGCTTGATTCCCGGGTGACCGAAGGGAGGACGCGATGGCCGACGCCGTGCTGGAGATGCGGCTCGTCGTGACGGCGGACGACTACGAGGCGGCGCTCGCGTTCTACCGCGACGTGCTCGGCCTGCGCGAGCTCGGGGCGTACCACGAGCCCGGCCGCCGGGTCACGATCCTCGATGCCGGGCACGCGACGCTCGAGCTGGCGGACCCGCCGCACGCGGCGTGGATCGACGAGGTCGAGGTGGGCCGGCGGGTCGCGGGCCACGTGCGGGTCGCGTTCCAGGTCGCCGGACACGGCCGCGGCGACGGCGCGCCTGGTCGAGGGCGGCGCGACCCTCGTGGCCCGCCCGTCGAGACGCCGTGGCATTCGCTCAACGCCCGGCTCGAGGCGCCGGCCGGCCTCCAGCTCACGTTGTTCGAGCAGCTCACGGAGACCGAGACCTTCGCCTGATCGCTCGGCCGGTGCGCGTGATCGTGCTGCAATAATCGTCGTCCACGCACCAGGCTCCCGGTCACCGTTCCCGTCGAGGTGTTCCCACGATGAGCGATCCCGTCACCGCCGCCGCCGGCGCCTCGCCCGCCTGGCACGCCCTCTCGATCGAGGAGGCGCTGGCCGCGCAACGCGTCGAGCCGGTGAAGGGGCTGACGACGCGCCGAGGTCGAGGCCCGCCGGGCCAAGGTCGGGCCCAACGAGTTCACGGCGCAGGAGACCGAGTCGCGCTGGCACGCCTTCCTGCGGCAGTACGCCGACGCGATGCAGATCGTGCTGCTGGTCGCGGGCATCCTCTCGATCTACCCGGTCAAGCAGGTGCCGACCGGCGTCATGCTGATCCTCCTGACCGTCCTCAACGCCTACCTCGGCCTCAGCCAGGAGGGCAAGGCGGCGGCCGCGGTGGCGGCGCTCCAGAAGATGATGGTCGTCAAGGCCCGCGTGCGGCGTGACGGCGAGCTGCGGGAGATCCCGTCCCAGGAGCTGGTGCCGGGCGACGTCGTCTCGTTCGAGGCCGGCGACCTCGTGACCGCGGACGGACGGATCATCTCGGCGGCCACGCTCGAGATCGACGAGGCGGCCCTCACCGGTGAGAGCCTGCCGACCTCCAAGCAGGTCGACGCCGTGGCCGAGGACGCGCCGCTCGGCGACCGCCACGGCATGGCCTACATGAACACGAACGTCACGCGCGGGTCGGGCCAGATGGTGGTCGTCGCGACCGGGATGTCGACCGAGGTGGGCCACATCTCCGGGATGCTCCAGGTCGGCGAGGACGAGGAGACGCCGCTCACCCGCCAGATCAACACGCTGACCAACCAGCTGCTGATCATCGCCGGGCTCGCGCTGCTGGCGTCGATCTCGATCGGCTACTTCCTGCGCGGCGAGTCGTTCGACACGCTGTTCGTGACGGCGATCGCGTTCGCGGTCTCCGCCATCCCGAGCGGCCTGCCGGCGGTCATCACGACGATCCTCTCGTACGGCACCCAGCAGCTGGCGAAGGCGCACGCGATCGTGAAGCAGCTGCGCTCCGTGGAGACGCTGGGCTCGACGTCGGCGATCAACTCCGACAAGACGGGCACGCTCACGCTCAACCAGATGACCGCCGTCGAGATGGCGATCCCCGGCCGGCGCTACACGATCTCCGGCACGGGCTACGGCATCGAGGGGACGATCGAGCGGGTCGGCGGCGACGCCGACGTGCCGCTGGACGCGTTCCTGCTGCCGTGCGTGCTCGCCGCCGACGCGGAGGTGAAGGACGGCGCGCTCATCGGCGACCCGACCGAGGGCGCGCTCGTCGTGCTGGCCGAGAAGGGCGGCGTCTCCGCGATCGCCACCCGCGAGACGTACCCGCGCGTCGCGACCCTCCCGTTCGACGCCGCCTACAAGATGATGGCCACCTTCCACAAGATGAAGGACGAGGGCGGCCGGGACGTCATCCGCGCCTTCGTCAAGGGGGCGCCCGACCAGCTGCTCGCCCGCGGCGCCACGGTCATCACGCCGGACCTGTCCGGCACCACGCCCGTCGACGACGCGATGAAGCAGCGCTTCCTCGACGAGAACGAGCGCCTCGGGTCGAAGGGCCTGCGGGTCATGGCCACGGGTCGCAAGGACTTCGATCCCGCGACCTTCGACGCCAACGCCGACCTGCTGCCCCTGCTCGACGGCATGACGCTGCTCGCCCTCGTGGGCATCGTCGACCCGCCGCGGCCGGCGGCCAAGGTGTCGATCGCCGACGCCCACGCGCCGGGCATCCAGGTCCGGATGATCACCGGCGACCACGCGGTCACCGCCGAGGCGATCGCCAAGGAGCTCGGGATCCGGGGTCGCGCGATCACGGGCGCCGAGTTCCGCGCCATGTCCGACGACGTGGCGCTCGGCCAGCTCGACGACATCGGCGTGATCGCCCGCGTCACCCCCGAGGACAAGGTCCACCTCGTGGACCTGCTGCGCATGAAGGGCCACATCGTCGCCATGACCGGCGACGGCGTGAACGACGCCCCGGCGCTCAAGAAGGCCGACATCGGCGTCGCGATGGGGATCACGGGCACGGAGGTCTCGAAGGAGGCCGCGAACATGATCCTGACCGACGACGACTTCTCGACGATCGTGAAGGCGGTCGAGCTGGGCCGCGGCCTGTACGACAACCTCAAGAAGTACATCCGGTTCCAGGTCGGCCTGCTGATCGGCTACATCTTCACGTTCCTCGGCTCGAGCATCCTCAACGTGCTCGGCGGCGTGCCGTTCTTCCCGCTCCAGACCCTGTTCATGAACTTCACGATCCAGGTCTTCCAGGCCGTGGGCCTCGGCTACGGCAAGCCGTCGCTGGGGCTGATGGAGCGCAAGCCGCGTCCCAGCAACGAGGCCCTGCTGGGCCGTCGCCTGCTCTACTGGCTGGTGGTCGCGGGCGGCGTGATGGGCCTGAGCACGCTCGCCGTCCTGTCCTGGGCGAACAACACGTACAACGACGACGTGGTCGCGCGAACGATGGGCATGATCACGTTCTCGGTGTCCAACGTCGCGTTCTCGTTCGTGACCAAGGACGAGCGGCACTCGGTGTTCAGCCTCGACGTCATGGGCGACCGGCCGTTCCTGTACGCGACGCTGGCGTCCATCGCCTTCATCGTGCTGATCCCCAACTTCGACTTCTTCAACCGGATCCTGGACACGACGACGCTGTCGCTCGAGCAGTGGGTCATCTGCCTCGCCGCAGGCCTGCTGATCCTCGTGGTCGGCGAGGTCCGCAAGATCGTCTGGAAGGCCGACTTCGACGAGGCGCCGGCGGACGTCGCGCCGGCCACCGCGCCGGCGGCGGCCTGAGATGGCCGACGAGCCGCGCATCGCCAGCCTCGAGGACCTTCGCGAGTTCATCAAGCCGTTCCGCGTCGAGCCGGGCCGCAAGGTCCGGCTGCCCAGGGACTACGACCCCGGGTACTGCCCGGACGACCTGACAAGAAGGACGCGTCGACGCTCCTGCAGCGGGGCGTCGAGCTGCTCGCGGAGTACCAGGCGCGCCTCGCGGCCCAGGACACGTACGGGCTCCTCGTCGTGTTCCAGGCGATGGACGCCGCGGGCAAGGACGGGACCATCAAGCACGTCATGAGCGGCGTGAACCCGCAGGGCGTGGAGGTGAGCTCGTTCAAGGTCCCGTCCGTGGAGGAGCTGGACCACGACTACCTGTGGCGGTACGCGAAGCGGATGCCGGGCCGCGGGACGATCGGCATCTTCAACCGCTCCTACTACGAGGAGACCCTCGTGGTCCGCGTCCACAAGGAGATCCTGCTCGGCCAGCACCTGCCGGCGAGCGCGAAGCGCGGCGACGTCTGGACGCGCCGGTTCCGCGAGATCAACGACTGGGAGCGGTACCTGACCGACAACGGCATCCGGATCGTCAAGCTGTTCCTCAACGTCTCGCCCGAGGAGCAGAAGCGGCGGTTCATGCGCCGGATCGACGACCTCGAGCGCAACTGGAAGTTCTCGCCGGCCGACATCCGCGAGCGCGCGCGCTGGGACGACTACCAGAAGGCGTTCGCGGAGGTGCTGACGCACACCAGCACCGAGCAGGCCCCGTGGTACGTGATCCCGGCCGACAAGAAGTGGCTGATGCGGCTGTCGGCGGCCGCGGTCATCCTGGACCAGCTCGTGCGCATCGACCCCAAGTTCCCGGTCATCGACGCCGTCGCGCGCAAGGCGATGCTCGACGCGAAGCAGGAGCTGCTGACCGAGAAACGGCTGACCGTGACGGCGTCTCCGCCGATCGCAGACGCACTCGGCATCCGTTAACAACGGCGTGTGACGCTCCGCGAAAACGGGCCGGATTCGGAGGCAACAGATGGCGTTCAACCTGCACAACCGGAGCTTCCTCAAGCTCCTCGACTTCACGCCTCGCGAGATCCGGTTCCTGCTGGACCTGTCGCGGGACCTCAAGCGCGCGAAGTACGGCGGGTACGAACAGCAGCACCTGCGCGGCAAGAACATCGCGATCATCTTCGAGAAGGCCTCGACGCGAACCCGGGTGTCGTTCGAGGTCGCGGCCTACGACCAGGGCGCCCACGTGACGTACCTCGGCCCCAGCGGATCGCAGATCGGCCACAAGGAGTCGATGAAGGACACGGCGCGCGTGCTGGGGCGCATCTTCGACGGCATCGAGTACCGCGGCTTCGACCAGGAGATCGTCGAGCAGCTGGCCCAGTTCGCCGGGGTGCCGGTCTGGAACGGGCTGACGGACGAGTTCCACCCCACCCAGATCCTGGCCGACTTCCTGACGATGACCGAGTTCAGCGACAAGCCGCTGACGCAGATCTCGTACTGCTACCTCGGGGACGCCCGCAACAACATGGGCGACTCGCTCATGGTCGGTGGCGCGAAGATGGGCATGGACGTGCGGCTGTGCGGGCCGAAGCACCTCTGGCCCGACAAGGACCTGGTCGCCGAGTGCCGGACCATCGCCGAGCAGACCGGCGCCCGGATCACGCTCAGCGACGACCCGGCCGAGGCGGTCAAGGGCGTCGACTTCCTGTACACGGACGTGTGGGTCTCGATGGGCGAGGACACGTCGGTCTGGGACGAGCGCGTCAAGCTCCTCAAGCCCTACCAGGTGAACGCGGAGCTCGTCCGGCTCACGGGCAACCCCGCCGTCAAGTTCCTGCACTGCCTGCCGGCGCTCCACGACCGCAACACCGAGGTCGGCGAGGAGATGTTCGAGCGCTTCGGGCTCGACGGCATGGAGGTCACGAACGACGTGTTCGAGTCCGAGCGCTCGATCGTGTGGGACCAGGCCGAGAACCGGATGCACACGATCAAGGCCGTCATGGTCGCGACGCTCGGCAGCTGAGGACGACCGATGCGTGTCGTGGTCGCCCTCGGTGGCAACGCCCTCCTCCGCCGCGGGGAGCCGATGACGGCCGACCGCCAGCGCGCCAACGTGCAGGTGGCGGCCGGGGCGCTCGCGCGGATCGCCGCCGAGCACGAGCTCGTGGTCACGCACGGGAACGGCCCGCAGGTGGGCCTCCTGGCGCTCCAGGGCGACGCGTACGAGGGGGTCGATCCGTACCCGCTCGACGTGCTCGGGGCGGAGACCGAGGGCATGATCGGGTACCTGCTCGAGCAGGAGCTCGGCAACCTGCTGCCGTTCGAGACGCCGCTGGCGACGATCCTGACGATGATCGAGGTCGACCCGGCGGACCCGGCGTTCGCCGACCCGACGAAGTTCGTCGGCCCCGTCTACGAGGAGGCCGAGGCGCGGGCGCTGGCGGCCGAGAAGGGCTGGGTCGTCAAGCCGGACGGCGCGAAGTTCCGGCGGGTCGTCGCGTCGCCCCGTCCGCGGCGGATCTTCGAGCTCCGGCCGATCCGCTGGCTGCTCGAGCAGGGCACGGTCGTGATCTGCGCGGGCGGCGGCGGCATCCCGACGATGTACGCCCCGGACAAGGAGCGCACGCTGGTCGGCGTGGAGGCCGTGATCGACAAGGACCTGGCCAGCGCGCTGCTCGCGCGCGAGCTCGGCGCGGACGTGTTCATCATGGCGACCGACGTCGACGGCGTGTACGAGGGCTGGGGCACGCCGGACCAGCGGCGGATCCCGGAGCTCACGGCGGGCGACGCCGACGACGCGGGGCTTCGCGGCCGGCTCGATGGGACCGAAGGTCGAGGCCGCGGCCGAGTTCGCGGCGCAGACCGGCAAGCGGGCCGCGATCGGCTCGCTCGACCAGATCGACGGGCTCGTGGACGGCACGGCCGGCACGAGCGTGGTGGCCTAAGGGCGCGGGACAGCGGCAGGAGACGAAGCACATGGGAACGTTCGGCGTCCACTCCGAGGTCGGCAAGCTGCGGCGGGTCATCGTCCACCGGCCCGACCTGAGCCTCCAGCGGCTCACGCCCGAGAACCACGACGACCTGCTGTTCGACGACGTCCTGTGGGTCGAGCGCGCCCAGTGGGAGCACGACCAGTTCGTCGCCCGGATGCGCGAGCGCGGCGTCGAGGTCCACTACGTCCAGGACCTGCTGACCGAGGCGCTCGCCGCGAGCGAGGACGCCCGGCGTCGGCTGATCGACCTCGTCGGGTCGCCGATGGTCGTCGGTCCGAGCCTCGCGGAGGCCGTCCACCAGCGGCTGTCCAGCCTGAGCCCCGAGCTGCTGGCGCGCCACCTCATCGGCGGCCTCACCGTCGCCGAGTCCGAGCTCGACATCGGCAAGCTCAAGGGCACGTCGCTGATCGCCGCCGCCGTCGACGACCCGTCCACGTTCGTGCTGCCGCCGCTGCCCAACAGCCTGTTCACGCGCGACTCGTCGTGCTGGATCTACGGCGGCGTCTCGGTCAACCCGATGTACTGGCCGGCGCGGCGTCGCGAGGCCTACAACATGGCCGCGATCTACAAGGCGCACCCGCTGTTCGCGAAGGCCGACTTCGAGTTCTGGTACCCGCCGCTCGGCGACGACGACCGGTTCCGGATCGAGGACTTCGGCCTGGCGTCGCTCGAGGGCGGCGACGTCGAGATCATCGGCAACGGGACGGTCGCGATCGGGATGTCCGAGCGCACGACCGGCCGGATGATCGAGGCAGATCGCGAAGGCGCTGTTCGCCAAGGGCGCGGCCGAGCGCGTGATCGCCTGCGTCATGACCAAGGACCGGGCGCACATGCACCTCGACACGGTGTTCACGCTGCTCGACCGCGACAAGGCGACGGCCTACCCCAAGGTCGTGGACGGGATCCGGGCCGTGAGCCTGCGGCCCGGCAAGACCGAGGGCACGCTCGACGTGCGCGAGGACAAGGACCTGCTGTCCGCGATCGCCGACGCGCTCGGCGTGCCGAAGCTCCACGTCGTCGCGACCGGCGGCGACGCGTACCAGCAGGAGCGCGAGCAGTGGGACGACGGCAACAACGTCGTCGCCCTCGAGCCCGGGGTCGTCGTCGCGTACGAGCGCAACACGTTCACGATCGCGAAGATGCGCAAGGCGGGCGTCGAGGTGGTCACGATCGAGGGGTTCGAGCTCGGCAAGGGCCGCGGCGGCGGCCACTGCATGACCTGTCCGGTCGAGCGCGATCCGATCTGAGGAGGATGCCGTGGACGAGCCGAGGCGGCTGGTCGTCGCCCTGATCGCGGCCGTCGCGATCGTGGCCTTCATCGCGTTCGCGCGCGGCGGGGCGAACCACGACGCGCCGGGCATGTCACCGTCGGGCACGCAGCCCGCCGGGGTCGTCGTCACGACGACCGCCTGAACAGGAAACGTTTCGTTCGGCGCGCGGGCGCCGACGCGGCCAGGAGGAGGGTCCGATGACCGTCGCCGAGAGCGGGGCGGAGCCGAAGCGTCGCGGCTTCGCGCTGCCGAGCGCCTACACGATCCTGTTCGCGCTGATCATCATCACGGCGTTCCTGACGTACCTCATCCCGGCGGGCACCTACGACACCGACCCGAACGGCGAGCCGATCCCGGGCACGTACCACCAGGTCGAGTCGACCCCGCAGCGGATCGTCGTCGACTCGCTGATGGCCCCGATCAACGGCCTGTACGGCATCGAGAGCGCCGAGGACGGCAGCATCAGCGTCTGGAACTCGGGCGAGCTGTTCGGGGCCATCGACGTCGCGCTGTTCATCCTCGTCATCGGCGGGTTCCTCGGCGTGACGATGAAGACCGGCGCGATCCAGGGCGGGATCGCCCGGATCGTCGCCCGCCTCAAGGGCCGCGAGCGCTGGATGATCCCGATCCTCATGGCCGTGTTCGCGCTGGGCGGCACGACCTTCGGGATGGCCGAGGAGAGCCTCGCCTTCTACGCGCTGATCATCACGGTGATGATCGCGGCGGGCTACGACGCCCTCGTCGGCGCCGCGATCCTGCTGCTCGGCTGCGGGATCGGGGTCCTCGGGTCGACGATCAACCCGTTCGCGACGGGGATCGCGTCGGGGTTCGCGGGGACGTCCATCAGCGAGGGCCTCATCGGCCGCATCGTGATCCTGGTCGTCGGGACCGCCATCGGCATCGTGTTCGTGCTCCGCTACGCGGACCGCGTGAAGTCGGACCCGAGCCGGTCGCTCGTGTTCGCGATGAAGGACGACAACGAGACGCGGTTCCGCGCGACCGAGGAGGGCGGCGGGGCGCTCACGCGCTCCCAGCAGCTCGTCCTGCTGGTGTTCTTCCTCGCGTTCGCCGTGATGATCTACGGCGTCATCCCGTGGTCGGACCTGGGCATCGGCGTGCCGACGCTGTGGTGGTGGTTCCCGGAGATGACGGCGTCGTTCCTGCTGTTCTCGATCATCATCGGGCTCGCCGGCCGGATGTCCGAGACCAGCTTCACGACGACCTTCGTCGACGGCGCTCGCGACCTGCTCGGCGTCGCCCTGATCATCGGCATCGCCCGCGGCATCACGGTGATCATGACCAACGGCCAGATCACCGACACGGTGCTCAACTGGGCCGAGCAGGCGGTGAGCGACCTCGGCGGCGTGGCGTTCATCAACCTGATGTTCATCCTGTTCCTGCCGCTGTCGTTCCTGATCCCCTCGTCGTCCGGGCTCGCGACCGTGGCGATGCCGATCATGGCGCCGCTCGCGTCGTTCGCGAACGTGCCGGCACAGCTCGTGGTCACCGCGTACCAGTCGGCGAGCGGGCTCGTGAACCTCGTCACGCCGACGTCCGCGGTCGTCATGGGCGGGCTCGCGATCGCCCGGGTGGGATACGGCACGTGGCTCAAGTTCGTGTGGCCGCTGCTGCTCCTGCTGGCCGTGCTGACGTTCCTCGTCCTGTCTGTCGGCGTCCTCGTCAAGTGAGACCGCCGCCGTGACCGCGGTCGGGGCGGCGGGCACCGTCCCGTCGCGCCACGTCACCACGCGCCAGGCGGCGTTCATCGGCGTCGGCGCGATGGTCGGCGCCGGCATCTTCTCGCTGCTGGGCACCGCCGGCGAGGTCGCGGGGAGCGCCGTCTGGGTGGCGTTCGCGCTGGCCGGCGTGATCGCCGCGCTCCAGGGCTACTCGTTCGGGCGGCTGGGCGCCCGCTACCCCACGGCCGGCGGCCTCCTGGAGTACGTGAACCAGGGCTTCGGCGAGGGCCACATCGCGACCGTCACCGCGTGGCTGGTGTTCGCCGCGAACATCATCGTGACCGCGATGGTGGCGCTGTCGTTCGGCAGCTACGCGAGCGACAGCGTGGCCGGCGGCTCGGTCGCCGGGGTCAAGGGGTTCGCGGTGCTGCTGGTCGTGGCCATGACCGCGCTCAACATCGCCGGCTCCACGGTGGTCGCCCGGGTCTCGAGCCTGGTCGTGTTCATCGTCGTCGGGATCCTCGCCGTGTTCGCGGTCGTCACGATCGCCAACGCCAACCCCGCCCTCCTCGCGCCGTCCACCTATCCGGGCGCTCGCGACATCGTGTCCGCGGTCGCGCTGACGTTCTTCGCCTTCCTCGGCTTCGGCGTCGTCACCTTCACCGCGCGGGACCTCGCCGACCCGGTCCACCAGCTGCCCCGGGCGATGGCGATCGCGATCGGGATCGCCGCGACGATCTACATCGCCGTCTCCATCGGCGTGTTCGGCACGCTGACGGTCCCCGAGGTGGTGGCCGCGGGGCCGACCGCCATCGCCGTGGCGGCCCAGCCCGTGCTCGGCCAGGCCGGCTACTGGCTCATGACCGTGACGGCGCTGTTCGCGACGGCCGGGGCGACGAACGCGGGGCTCTACCCGGCGACCGGCCTGTCCGACCACCTCGCCGCCAGCGGCCAGTTCCCCGACCTGATGGCGCGCCGGATCGGCGGGGTCGCCCCGGCCGGCCTCGTCATCGCGGCCGCGGGGATCATCCTGCTCGTCGTGCTGTTCGACCTCTCCGCGGTGGCATCGATCGGGTCCGCCGTGGCGCTCGGGATCTTCGCCCTGGTGACCGTCGGCCACCTGCGGATCCGGCGCGACACCGGCGCCAACCTCGCCCTGCTGGTGCTGGCGCTCGTGACGACCGGTGTCACGCTCCTGACCTTCATCTTCACGACGCTCGTCAACGAGCCGGGGTCGATCATCGCCCTCGTCGCGATCGTGCTGATCAGCCTGGGGATCGACCTCTGGTGGGGCCGCATCCGCGCGGGACGCGCCGAGCCGACGTCCTCGGCGAGCGGCTAGGGCCCATACTCGCGCGGGTCCATTTGGCCCGCCCGCGCCCGATCACTCGAGGGCCCCGATGCGAGTTGTTGGCACGTTCACGCGAGCGGCGGTGGCCTGTGCGGCGCTCGTGATGGTCGCCAGCTGCGCCTCCGCCGCCGCGCCATCGCCGATCGCCGACGCGACCCACGATTCGCTCGCCAAGATCCGCGCCCGCGGCACGCTGCTGCTGCCGACGGATCCGGCGTATCCACCGTCGTCGTTCGCGGTCGAGGGTGCGGCGCGGTCGCCTGGGACGAAGTGCAGCCCGGATGAGCTGACGCGGGCGGAGCTCGACGGGTACGACGTCGCCGTCGGCAACCTGATCGCGGACGCGATCGGCGTCGAGCCCTGCTACGTGGTCCCGACGTGGAACGAGATGCTCGCCGGCCACTGGAGCGATCGCTGGGACATCGCGTTCGCCTCCATCGGCGTGGAGCAGGATCGGATGGCCCAGCTCTACTTCACCAAGCCGTACATCGGCTCGCCCGAGCGCCTGTGGGTCCGGAGCGACGCCGCGGCGAAGCAGATGAGCGACCTCGACGGGAAGCGGATCGGCGTCTGCACGGCGTGCTGGGCCGATCTCTACCTGCAGAAGAAGCTCTCCGTCCCCGGGATGCAGATCGACTACAAGGTGGACGACGCCAAGATCGTCGGCTACGCGGTCGAGGCATCCGGGCTGCAGGACGTCGTGGACGGCAAGCTCGACGCGTTCCTGTGCGCGGACACCGTCGCCCAGGGACTCATCGACGCTGGCGCGCCGCTCCGGGGCATCGAGCCGGCCGCCTACGTGGGGATCCCGGCCGGCGCCCTCGACCGGTCGGCCAGCCTGACCCTCAAGCCGTTGTACGACCTCGTCAACGAGACCCTGACGGCACGCTTCGCCGACGGGACCCTGAAGCAGCTCTCGATGCACTACTTCGGGCACGACTACGCGACGGCCGCGCAGGGGATCGACCCCGCGAACTTCGGCCAGGACGTCCGCTAGCGCCCGGCGAGATGCGGCGACCATGACGCGCGACCGCCTCCGGCTCGGCCTCATCGGCGCCGGCTGGATCAGCTCGATCCACCTCGAGGCGCTCGACCGGCTCGAGCGGACGACGCTCGTCGGGGTCGCCTCGGCCCGCCTGGAGCGTGCGGCGGCGCTCGCCGGACCGCGAGGCGCCGTCGGCTACGACGATCCCGAGCGGATGCTCGACGAGCAGCGGCCGGACGTCGTGGTCATCGCCGTCCCGCCGTCCGCGTCCGTCGCGATCTGCGAGGCGGTCGTCGCCCGCGGGATCCCGTTCCTGGTCGAGAAGCCGCTCGCCGCGACGGATGCCGCGGGGCCGGCTCGCGTCGCGGCCGCGATCGCCGACCGCGGGCTCGTGGTGGCCGTGGGGTACCACCTGCGCTCGCTCGAGCGGCTGCCCGAGGTCCGCGCCCGGCTGGCCGCCAACCCCGCGCGCCTCGTCACGGCCCGCTGGAACGACGGCACCCCGGCGCCCGCCTGGTGGCGTCGCGAGGTCGATGGTGGCGGGCAGGTCATCGAGCAGGCCACGCACCTCTTCGACCTCGCCCGGTTGCTCGTCGGCGAGGCGGAGGTCGTGGGCGCCGCGTCGCTCCACGAGACGCCGAGGACCCCGGCCGGGACGGACGTCGCGGACGCGAGTGCGGCGGTCCTGCGCTTCTCCACCGGCGCCGTCGGGACCTTCGCCAACACGCGCCGCCAGTCGACGCCCATCGTCGAGATCTCGTTCTCATCGGACGGGCAGGTCACGACGATCCGGAAGGGCAGCCCGGACCCGATGGACTGGGAGGTCGAGCTGCGCGACGGCACCGGCGTGGCCGTCCTCCCGCCGGGCCGCGAC
Source organism: uncultured Chloroflexia bacterium (assembly GCA_963774695.1). Lineage (GTDB taxonomy): Bacteria > Chloroflexota > Limnocylindria > Limnocylindrales > CSP1-4 > CAIXZV01. The sequence continues at coordinate 646,664 of CAVZFY010000003.1, forward strand.
CCGTACGAGATCCAGGCCGAGACGTTCCTCGACGCCGTGGTCGCCGGCGACCCGGCGGCGGTGCCGTCGACCTACGCGGACGCGCTGCGCACCGACCGCCTGACGCGGGCCGTGGTCGAGGCGACGGGCGCCTCAGGCTGACGGGGGCGTCGTCCCGAGGCCCTCGCCGCGCACGATCGCGTAGATCGCGCTGTGGTCGAGCCCGCCGGCGCCGGCGTCGACGAGCGCTCTGACGTAGGCCGCGGCGGCATCGAAGACGGGTGTCGCGATCCCGGACGCCGACGACAGGGCGGCGAGCGTCGCGATGTCCTTCAGGTGGAACTCGGCCCGCCCGCCGGGCACCCAGTCGCCCGAGAGCATCCGCTCGCCGTGGAGGCGCAGGATCGGGCTCGCGGCCCAGCCGCCGAGCATCGCCTCGCGGACGGTCGCCGGGTCCACGCCGGCACCGTCGGCGATCGCGAGGGACTCGGCCACGGCGGCGATCGTCGCGAGGACGATGAGCTGGTTGCAGGCCTTGGCCACCGAGCCCGCGCCGACCGCGCCGCAGTGGACGATCCGCGACGCCGAGCGTCTCGAGCACCGGTCGCACGCGCGCCAGGTCGCCGGCGTCGCCACCGACCATCACCGAGAGGGTCCCGTCCTGCGCCGCGGGTGGGCCGCCCGAGACGGGCGCGTCGAGATAGGCGATCCCGGCCGCGGCCATCGATTCGGCGATCGACCGGGCGTCCGCGGGCGCCAGGGTCGAGGTGTCCACGACCGTCAGGCCGTCGTGGGCGCCGGCGGCGAGGCCGGCCGGACCACCAAGGACCGCGCGCACGGCCGACGCGTCCGGGAGGCTGAGGACGATCACGTCCGCGGCGGCCGCGACCGCGGCCGGGTTGTCGACGGTTCGCGCGCCCGTCGCCTCGGCGGCCGACCGCGCCTCGGCGGACCTCGAGGTCGCGACCACGGGCCAGCCCGCCCGTCCGCAGGGTCGCGCTCATCGCGCCGCCCATCACGCCAAGGCCGACGACCCCGACGGTCCCGGCGTCCCCGCCGGGCCGGGCGTCGCTCACGGCCGGCCCGCGGGCACGGCGCCACGCGCCGCCACGTCGATCACGTAGAGCGACGTCGACGCGGTGATGAACAGCCGGTCGAGGTCCGGGCCGGCGAACACGCAGTTCGACGTGGTCTCCGGCACGGGCAGCCGGCCGAGGAGACGGCCGTCCGGCGCGACGACGTGGATGCCGTCCTTCGCCGACGTCCAGACGTTCCCCTCGCTGTCCACGCGGAAGCCGTCGGCCAGGCCCGGGTCGGCCTCGTAGAAGATGCGCGGGTTCTCGAGCGTGCGGCCGTCGACCACGTCGAAGACCGCGATGTGGTGGTGGTCGCCGCCGAAGCCGTTGGGCGCCCCGGAGGTGTCCGCCACGTACAGGAGGCGCTCGTCGGGCGAGAAGGCGAGGCCGTTGGGCTCGTCGACCCAGTCGGTGACGGCGTCGAGCTCGTCCGTTCGCGGGTCGAACCGGAAGACGAGGGAGTCGCCGATCTCGGACTCGGCCGCGTGGCCCTCGCGGTCGCTCGTGATCCCGTACGGCGGGTCGCTGAACCAGATCGTGCCGTCGGACTTGACGACGACGTCGTTCGGGGAGTTGAACCGCATGCCCCGGTAGCGGTCCACGATCGGCGTGGTCGTCCCGTCCAGGGCGAGCCGCTCGATGCGCCGATGGCCGTGGGAGCAGGCGACGATCGAGCCGTCGTGGTCCAGCGTGTGGCCGTTCTCGAACTCGGCCGGCGCGAGGAAGACCGACACGCTGCCGTCGGGGTCCCAGCGCAGCACGCGGTCGCCGACGACGTCGCTCCAGAGGACCGACCCGTCGTGCGGGAGCCAGACCGGCCCCTCGGCCCAGGTCGCCCCGGTCGCGAGCCGGCGGAGGACCGCGCCCGGGCGCAGCAGGCGCTCGAAGGCCGGGTCCTCGATGACCGGCGCCCAGCCCGCGACCGGGGCACCGTCCGCGACCGGTTCGCTGTTCGCCATGTCGTGCCTCGTGGGGTCGGCGTTCGGATCCAGGTCCCGCCGTCAGGCTGGGGACGCGACGTTGATGGCGACGAGCACGCCGAGGGCAAACGCGGCCAACGCGATGAGCGCGGCGACCGCGATGAATCGCAAGTTCAAACGCTTTGATCCCCCGACGGCCGGCGGCGCAACGTCAGCGCCGCCCACGGCTGCATCATGCGACATCACCCGTGCCTCGTGCGACGCATCGCCGACATGCGGCCGGGCCACGGCCGGCGGGCTCGATCGAGCCTGGGCGAGGTCACTTGGAACACGGCGCACTGCGGCTTCGGGTCGAGTTCAGCCCGAGATCGGCGGCGAACCGGCGCCGATTGCAAGCCGACTGCAACGGATCGTTAAGGTCGAGATAAGCGGTCCTACCTATACTCGGGCACGTCCGGTCCACCCTGAGTGCCCCCCTCAAGCGGGGCGCGACAGTGAACCGCCACGCCCCGGCAGCTGCCCGCCGTGCGCACGCCGGGGCCCAGTGGGTGCATCCGTCGCCCGTCGGCCGTCTCTGCGCCCGATGCCGGCCCTTCACTGCCGGCCAAAGGGTGCCAGCACGGACCTTTCGCGCCCGCCCCCCAGAGCGGGCGTTGGGATCGCCGAACGACCCGTCCGTCGCAGGTCGCCAGCCGTCCCGCGCCGCCTGCCATCACCCGCCCGCGTTGCGGCACTGCCGTTTCGTCGTGCCCGAGAGGAGTCGTTGTGCCCTGCTGCCCCCAGAGCCATCGAAGATCTACCCGTCACATCGCCCATCGCGACCGTCGCACCCGGCCGGAGGCGCTCCGATGACGAGCGCCGCCTACTACCGCGCCTGGCGCGCCGCCCATCCCGAGTACCGCACCCGCCAGAACCGGCTGCGCAACGAGCGACGTCGCCGCTGCGGCCGCGGCGATCGCTCCGCGGAGTACGCCGGCCGGCCGAGCCGCGCGATCCCGCCGATGCCGGGACTGCACCTCGGGCACCGGCTGTTCGAACGAGCTCGTCAGATCGTCGGCCCGCGCCGCACCACGCTCGTGAACCTGGAAGACCCGCTGTACGACGACCTCGTCGCCGAGGCGACCCTGGCCCTCATCGAAGGCCGGGATCCCGAGGACGCGGTTCGGGCCTACGGGGCGCGCGAGCGCGCCTTCGGCCGGGTGACCTGCCCGCTGCTCGATCAGGCGGCCTGACGATGGCGTCAGTAGCCGCTGCCGCCCTTCCCGCATGCCGAGAGCACGATCGGGAGGAGCATGAGCGCCCCGTAGACGAGGGACCGACGCAGTCCCGAGATTCCGTGGATGTTCATCGCACCTTCCGTCGTGGCCTTGTGACAGGAGTACGCCGACCCCGCGGCTCGCGGTTTGCGCTCCGGCGGGCCTCCGGATCCCGGCTCAGTCGGACAGCTCCCGCCCGATGACCGTCAAGCGCCGCCGCGATCGCCTCGTAGCGTTCCGGCGGGATCGCGAGCACCTGCGGCTCGTCCGCCGGGTGCTCGGGGACGATGACCAGGGTCGCGGGTCGCCGCCGCTCGACGTCGAACTGGATCCGCCGCAGGGCGTCGAACGAGATGTCGAGCGCCACCCGGTCCTCCTGGGCGACCACCACCCGGCGGTCGGTCACGAGCAGGGTGGCGCTCGGCGTGTCGGCGACGACGTGCACCGTCTCGTCGCTCGCAGCAGCTGCAGCGCGGGCCGTGGGATCGATCCTGTCGATCGCCGGTCCAGATGCTGATCCATGCGCGGACCTCTCGGATGGCTACTTGTCGAGGATGGCGTCGGCCTTCCGATCGATCTTCTTCTTCTCGGCGGCGGTCAGGTTGCCCTTGCTCTCCTGCTGCGACGCCCGCGCCTTCGCGTTGCGCGCGTGCGACTTGTCGGGCATCGGGTACTTCCGCTCGTCGGGCAAGCCCGAAGTCGGACTTCGGCTCGGAATCGCGCTTCTTCGTGGTCAGCTCGGCCATGTCGACCTCCATCGTCGCCACGTCCTCACGGGTCGGACCGGCTGGCGACCGTGCGGCTCAGCCTCCACCATCACGGCTCGCGGCCGGCTCGACCACGCGCGCCGCTCCCTCTCGAATGTCTTGCAGCCTTCGCCGGGCTCAGCGTGGCGTTACGGAGCAGCTTCATCGCCGTGGGCCGCCCACGGCGCGCGAGCGGCTGAACGTCTTGCCGGTCAGCCGGTCGTAGAGCTCGAAGAAGCCCTCGACCTGGGTGAGCAACTGCGCGTCCAGGTCGCCCAACCGGCGCAGCCGACCGCGCTCCGTCGAGCCGTCCGCGACGGCAACGAGCCGGTCGTTCCTGTACGGCCTGCCGCCGCCGTCGGATTGCTCGGCTTCGATCACGCCCGAGGACGCGGATCGGGACGACGACGCCGGGATGAGCCGGTGCGTCCATCAGCACGAGGACGTCGATGCGGATCACCGTCGGCGCCGCGCGTCCGCGGGATGAAGCCGAAATCGAACGGGAACTCGGTGCCGGCGGGCAGGCTGGCACGTCACGGAGAACGTCCGGATCGATGCCTCGTACTTGAGCTTGTTCCGGCAGCCCTGCGGCGTCTCGAGGACCGCCCGCAGGCGACCCTTGTCGTCAAGTTGCGGGATCCGATCGAGACGCACCGTCGGCCGCCTCCTCACACGCCAGCGGCGATCTTGAGGTCGGCGACGAAGTCGGACATCGCCGCCTCGCGCGCCCGCCGGTCCCTCGAGCGCAGGATGGCCGACGGGTGGATCGTGACCACCACCATCGGCGCCAGCGACGAGTCGAGCTGCCGGCCGTGGTCCCGGGTGACGCGCACGGCGGGTCCGATCAGGGCCTGCGCGGCGGTTGCGCCCATCAGCACCAGCGCGGTCGGGCGGACCAGGGCGAGCTCGCTCTCGACCCACGGCATGCAGGCCGCGACCTCGACGCGGTTCGGCCGCTCGTGGAGGCGCCGCTTGCCGCCGGGCGACGGGCGCCACTTGAAGTGCTTGACGACGTTCGTCACGAAGGTCCGTTCGCGGTCGATCCCGGCCAGACCGAGGGCATCGTCGAGGACGCTGCCGGCGGGCCCGACGAACGGCGAGCCGTCGACGTCCTCCCGATCGCCGGGCTGCTCGCCGACGAGCATCCATCGCGCCGGGACGGGTCCCTCGCCGAAGACCACCTGGGTGGCCCTCGCCCAGAGGTCACACGCGCGGCAGGCTGCGGCGGCCGTGCGCAAACCTGACAGGTCCGCGGCCGGGGTCGCGATCGACATCCCGAGGTCAGACCAGCTTGGGGCGCGACGCCTGACGCCGCAGCGTGGCGGCATGCCTGGCGCAGATCGGACAACCCAGCGCGGGGCGCGTGTGCTCGAGGTGACGCATGGCCACGATGCTTGGCTCGGCGATCGCTTCGCCGCCGGTGACCGCGCGGGCGAACCAGGACCAGGCCATCACGCAGATCCGGCAGATGGGAGGCCCATCGTCCTCGATCAGCCACCGAGTCTGACCGCAGCGACGGCAACCCTGGATTGCTCGCATCCTGGCTTGCGACCCGATCCCGCTCCAACATGGCCGGAGCGTGCGCATCCGGGTGTCGCAGATGCGTCGAGGATCGGCCGGAAACCTGACGGCGGCATTGCAGCCCCGATGGGTCGGGCCGACGTCCCGCGACTGCGAGAATGGCCGGGTGGATCCGGAACCCGAGACGACGCTGACCGTCGATGAGCTGATCCTGCGTCCCTGGCGCCCGACCGATGCGCCGGCGGTGTTCGCCATCTGCCAGGACCCGGAGATCGCGCGCTGGGTGACGATCCCCCAGCCGTTCACGCGGGCCGACGCCGACGCCTTCATCGAGACCGGGCTGCAGATGTGGCGCGACGGGACGGGCGCGCCGTTCGCGATCATCGATGGCGCCACCGACCACCTGCTGGGCGCGGTCACGCGGTTCGGCCCCGACGGGCACCAGGCGACCTTCGGGCTGTGGCTGGGACCCGATGCGCGCGGTCGCGGCGTCGGCACCCGAGCCCTGCGGCGCGTGGCCGACTGGACGTTCGAGACCACGGCGGCCATCCGCCTCGACGCGTTCATCATGGTCGGCAACGAGCCGTCCCACCGGATGGTCGAGCGCGCCGGGTTCCAGCGCGAGGGCGTCGCGCGCGCCTGGGACCTGCATCACGACGGCGTGCCGGTCGACTGCGTGGTCTATTCCCGCATCCGCGGCGACGCGTAGGTGCGCCGGCCCTTCGGGCGGCTTGAACCGCCCAGCCGCCCGCCCGTTTCGCGCCTATGGCGTCTAGGCCGATGGTCCTTGAAGCAGCTGCCGGATCACCTGCTCGGAGGTGTCGTAGCCACCCTCGCCGAACTGGGTGTGTCGGATGCGCCCGTCGCTGTCGATGAAGTACATCGCGGGCCAGAACCGGTTGTGGTAGGCGTTCCAGGTCGAGAACGCCGGATCGACGGCCACCGGGTAGGTCAACCCTGCCTTGGCTACCGCATCGCGAACATTGCCCACGTCACGCTCGAACGAAAGCTCGGGTGTATGGACCCCGATCACGACGAGCCCGGCCTCGCCATAGCGCTCGGCCCAGGCCTTCACGTACGGCTGGACGTGTATGCAGTTGATGCAGGCGAAGGTCCAGAACTCGATGAGAACCGGGCGGCCGCGGAGCGCTGTCATCGACTGCGGGCGAGCGTTGATCCAGGTGCTGATCCCCGCGAAATCCGGCGCCGGCCCGAGATCCTCTAGCGCCACCGGCCCGGGGAGCCTCGCGGCGACCGGTGGCGGCAGACCGGGTGCGGACAGGTCGGCGGTCGTGATCGACCAGACGGTCGTCGATGCCGATGGCGGTCAAGCGCTGCTCGAACACGAGGTCCTGGCCCGCGAGCACGAGCATGGCGGTCACCACCATCAAACCGCCGAGCGCGCGCCGGCCACCGCGTCCGACCCCGGTCGCGGCGCGGCCCACCGCGTTTCCCCAACGCGCGACGATGGCAAGCGGGATCGTGACCCCGAGCACATAGGCAGCCGCGATGATCAGGCCATCGACGCTCGGACCGCCGACCGCTGCGGCCGCGATCACCCCGGCCATGACCGGCCCGACACACGGGGCCCAGATGAGGCCGATCGCGATCCCCAGCACGAGCCCACCGCGCAGACCGTCGCCCGGCGCCCGGGCGGCGACCCGGACCCCCAGGGCGGCGACGGGACGCATCCGATCGCCAGCGCGATCGCCGAGTCCCGGCAGGGCGATCGACAGCCCGACCAACCCCAGGAGGATGGCGCTGGCAATTCGTAGCGGGCCGGTGGTGACCCCGGCCGCGGCCAGTGCCGCGGCGAGCACGATCGTGACCGCGAGGAAGGTGGCGGCGAAGCCGATGATGATCCCGAGTGACCGTCGTCGCCCGCCGGTGGCCGCAGCTCCCAGGATCAATACGACGACCGGAGCGATGCACGGGGCAAGGACGGTCAGGAACCCGGCCAGCAGGGCGGTCGGGGCGAGCAGCAGATCCGGCGGGATTGGCACGGGGGGATGATCGCGCGGGGCGATGACAGCCGGATGACGACCGACGATCCGGCATGATGAGGGGTCCGGATGACCCCGTGGAATTGGGCTGAGCCAGCTCAGGACGGGAGGCTGAACCAGAAGCGGGTGATGTCGCTGGTCGACTCGGCCCCCACCCGACCGCCCGTAGCCTCCACCTGCTGCTTGACGATCGCCAGCCCGATCCCGGCTCCGCCACGGGCGCGGTCGCGGGACTTCTCGACCCGGTAGAAGCGTTCAAAGACATGTGGCAGGTCGTCGGGCGGGATCCCGGCACCGGTGTTCGTCACGCTGACCAGGACGTCGCCGGTGCGGCGGCCCGCGCTCACGGTCACCTGGCCACCGGCTTCGGTGTAGCGGGCTGCATTCTGCAGGAGGTTGCCGAGAACGGTGGCCAGGCCGTCCGGATCGGAGCGGGCCTGGAGCTGATGGGGCACGTCGAGTCGGAGGCGCACCTGGCCGCGTTCGAAGGCTGGTCCCGCAAGCTCGGCCGCCACCCGGATCGCCGCGGCGAGGTCCACCTCGGCCATGCGGGGCGGCGTCGGACGGGCGTCACCGGCTGCCAGCAGGTCCAGCGAGGCGACGAGGCGGACCAGTCGCTCGGCCTCTTCCTGTAGCGATGCATAGACCACTTCGTCCCCGGAGATCACGCCGTCCCGCAACGCCTCGAGGTAGCCCCGGAGATTCGTGAGCGGTGTCTTGAGCTCGTGGGCGGCATTGGCGATGAACTCGCGTCGCTGCCGTTCCTGCGCCTCGAGGCTGCCAGCCATCTGGTTGAACGAATTGGCCAGGCTGGCGATCTCTTCGGGTCCAGACCGCGGGACTCGCGTCGCGTAGTCGCCGGCGGCGACCTGTCGTGCCGCCGTGGCAATCGTGGCCAAGGGCCGGCCCAGGCGACGTCCGACGAACGCCGCAAGGAGGGTCGCCGCAATGACGGCAGTGGCGACGGCCGCGAGCAGGACGACCGTGATGGAGTCGTCGAACATCGCGTGGGCATCCTCCGCAGAGGACCCGTGCTCCATCATCAATCGCGCAAACGTGTCGCCTCCGACGACGACGACCCCAACAGCGACGATGACGACCGCGAGCGCCATGGTGCCGATCGCAGCGAACGCGATCCGGGTACCGATCCCCCGGGCCCAGGCCGGGAGCCATCGTCCGAGGTTCATGACCGGAACGATGGCTCGGCGACGGGCACGACCGCGGCCCGATAACCGACGCCACGTACGGTCACGATGAATCTTGGCGCGTCTGCCGCGTCACCCAGCTGGTCGCGCACTCGGCCGATCAGGACATCGATCGTCCGCTCGAGCACCGACGTCGCGTCGAGGCCATAGACGGCGTCGAGCAGCTGGTCACGGCTCAGAACGCGGCCGTCAGCCACGAGGATCGCAACGAGCAGTCGGAGCTCGGTTGCCGTCAGCGGGATCGGGCGCCCGTCAACCGTTGTGCGATGTCGGGCCCGATCCACGACCAACCCATCGAGGACGAGCGGCCGCTCGTCCTCGGCCGGCGCCGTAACCCCGGATCGCGCGATGACGCGTTCGACCCGCGCAACCAGCTCGCTCGGCGAGAAGGGCTTGGGCAGGTAATCATCGGCCCCCGTTCGCAGACCCTCGATTCGATCGCTCGTCGTCCCTCGCGCCGAGAGCACGATGACCGGTATGGAGCCCCGTCGCCGTACGACCTCCAGCACCGTGAGGCCGTCGATGACCGGCAGCATGAGGTCGAGCACGACGAGGATCGGCTCCTCCACCTCGATCGCCGCAAGGGCGGCCGATCCGTTGTCGGCCGCGATGACTCGGTGGCCGGCACGCTCCAGATAGGTCCGAACGAGCTCGACGATCTTGCGGTCATCGTCCACGACCAGGATGGGGCGGGTCGATCGATCAGACATCACATTGTTCGTTCATTTGTCGCGATGCGATCCGGCCGTTCGGTCCGCGGGCAGACGCCCTCGGCATGCTTGAAGCCGGTCGGCCTACTGGAGCGGCGCAGCTGCGAGGGCATGGCCCATCGCCGTGTCCCACAGGACGACGGAATGGTAGGTCATGGCATCGGCCGAGGACGGAACCGTGAAGTCCTGCATCCCCGTCGCGGACTTGAGCGCTCCGAGGTCGACGATCGTCATCTTGTCCACGTCGGCGTCCTTCGTCACGTCCTTGGCCGGGACGAGGATGACGTGCGTGCCGGCGGCGCTATCGATCGAAAAGTCCTCGAACGTCACGACGAAGGTGCCATCGGGCTGATGGAACAGGGCGGCCGTCCCGAGGGCCGTGCCGTCGACGGGATGGAACATGCCCTTTGCGACGGGCGAAGTCCATCATCGCGTCGCTCGGGCTGGCCTCCATCATCGCGTCGCTCGGGCTGGCCTCCATCATCGCGTCGCTCGGGCTGGCCTCCATCATCGCGTCGCTGGGGCTGGGGCTCGAGCCACTCCCCGTGCACGCGGCGGCGAAGGCCGCGAGCGCGAGCGCACCGCCGGCGAGCATGGTGAGACGGGCGCTGTGCTGCTGGTGCATATGGGGCCTCGAGCTAGCGGTGGTGACGGATGTCAGGCTGGGCGCGGCTGATGACGACCCGATGACAACGGGTTCGTCCGAGCAAGCCGAGCGTCATCGGTCCGGGCGATCGATGGGCTGGGCGACATCCAGACCGCCGACGTGACCCCATCCGATCCTGACGGAGCGCGTGGTCATCGCCGCGTCGTGTTCACGGCGGCCTGATCGGGCTCGATACCCGGTCCGTCGATGTTCCGTCTGACGCTTATGCTTGGCTCCCGTTCGCCGCGGACGCTGTCGGACGACGTGACGGGAGGAAGCGCAGGCGGTGCGCGCATGACGGACGTCGCGGCTCGTCGCGCCAACCGGAGTCGTTGGCCCGTGCCCGCCGCGGCCACGCTCGCACTCCTCGCGCTCGCCGCCTGCTCCGCCGGGGTCCCGGGCACCCCGGCCTCGTCGGGCGACGGCCGCTCGGCCATCGGCGTCGACACCGGTCGTGCACCTCGGCGTCGACCTCCCGCTGTCGGGCGGCGAGTCGCGGGAAGGACTGCCCATCCTCAACGGCGTCCGCCTCGCGATCGCCGACGCGAACGCCGCCGCGGGCTCCACGGGCATGACCGTCGACATCGACGCGCTCGACGACGCGGTGAACGGCGTCAACAACGTCGACCGGGGCGCGGCGAACCTGCAGGCACTCGTCGACGACCCGTCCGTGATCGGCGTCGTGGGCCCGGTGAGCTCCGCGGTCGCACGCGCGGAGATCCCGATCGGGAACGCCGCGGGCCTGGTGCAGTGCGGCCCGGCGAATACGGATCCCGGCCTGACGAAGCCGTGGGTCGACGAGGATCCGACCTCCTTCCGGCAGGCGCATCCCGACGACATCGCCTATGTCCGCGTGTCGTCGACCGATGACCAGCAGGGCGCCGCGGGGGCGAGGATCGCCCACGACGACCTCGCCGCGAGCCGGGCCGTCGTGGTCGACGACGGATCCGGCTATGGGCACGGGATCGCCGACGCGTTCGAGGCGGCGTTCAAGGGCCTGGGTGGGACCGTCGTCGGGCGCGAGGTCGTCGGCGATGACGAGGCCAGCGTGACGTCCGCGATCCAGTCGATGCACGCCGACCCGCCCGACGTCGTCTTCTACGGCGGCGGGACGACGCCGGACGGAGCCGACGCTTCGACAGCAGATGGCCGCCGCCGGGCTCGGGTCGGTCCCGTTCATCGGCGCCGACGCGATCAACGACGGCTCCCCGGCGTCGTCGGGGTCCTTCCTGCAGCTCGCCGGGACCGCCGGCGACGCCGACACGTGGAGCACGACCCTGACGACCCACGACATGCCGGCCGCGGCGGATCTCACGGCGCGCTATCGGGCGACGTTCGGCACCGATCCGGGCGCGTACAGCATGGCGGGCTATGCGTGCGCGAAGGTCATCCTCGACGCCCTCGCCCACGCCGGTCCCGATCGCGCCGCCATCCGGCGCGAGGTCACCGGGGGCACGACGTTCGACACCCCCCTGGGTCCGATCCGCTTCGACGCGAACGGCGATGGCAGCCAGGCGATCGTCAGCGAGTACCGCTTCGACCCGGCGGCCGACGGCGGCGACTGGGAGTTCGTGCGCCAGGTGAACATGGCCGACCCGGGCGGATAGCCTCGCCGAACCCTCACGTCACCCGCAGGTACGCGATCACCGCGAGCACCCGGCGATGGTCGTCGTGCGTGGGTTCCAGCCCGAGCTTCGAGAAGATGCTGGCGACGTGCGTCTCGACCGTCTTCGGGGTGACCGACAGGCGCTCGGCGATCGCGGCGTTCGAGCGGCCCTCGGCCATCAGCGCCAGCACCTCGCGCTCGCGATCGGTCAGGTCGTCGAGCGGCGACCGCTGTCCGTGACCCCGCGCGAGGGCGGCGACGACGGCCGGGTCCACGACGGACCCGCCGCGAGCGACCCGGTGGATCGCCTCGGTCAGCGCCTCCACGTCCGCGACGCGGTCCTTGAGCAGGTAGCCCATGCCCTCGGCGCCGTCCTCGAGCAGCTGGATCGCGAGGGCGGGCTCCAGGTACTGCGACAGCACGATGACGCCGGGCCGTCCCGCCGAGCGCCCCCGGACGGCCCGCGCGACCCGGACCCCCTCCCCCGCTCCGCCCGGGGGCATGCGGATGTCGAGGATCACGACGTCGGGATCGGTCTCGGCGATGAGCCGCTCCGCCGCGATGCCGTCGGCCGCGAGGCCCACGACCTCCTCGCCCGCCTCGGTGAGGAGGCGCGCGAGGCCCTCGCGGACGATCGCCGCGTCATCCGCGATCACGATGCGCATGGGATCTCCGCGAGCAGCTGGGTGCCGCCTCTTGCCGGGCTCACGACGAACAGCGACCCGCCCACGGCCGCCACGCGGTCGGTGAGGCCGCGCAGGCCCGTGCCTCTCGCCGGGTCGGCGCCCCCGATGCCGTCGTCGGCGATCTCGATGCGCAGGACGTCGCCGGCGACCGACGCCCGGACCTGCGCGCCGCTCGCGCCGGCGTGCTTGGCGACGTTGGCCAGCGCCTCCGAGACGAGGAAGTAGGCGGTGGTCTCGACGGCGGGCGGCAGGCCGGGCGGGATGTCGGCGTCGACGGTGACCGGGATCGTCGCCCGCCTCGCCAGCGACTCGATGCCGGCCGCCAGCCCGGCCTCGGTCAGCACCACCGGATGGATGCCCCGGGCGAGCTCGCGCAGCTCGCCGACCGCCGACTCGGCGCGGGCGGAGGCGTTGGCGAGCGCCTCGGCGAGCTCGGGCTGCTGCGCGGGATCCACCCGCAGGCGGGCCGACCGGAGCTCGATGGCGAGCGCGACGAGCTGCTGCTGGGCGCCGTCGTGGAGGTCGCGCTCGAGCCGCTCGCGCTGCTGGTCGCCGGCGGCGACGATCCGGGCGCGGGACGCCTGGACCTCGACCAGCTGCGCCTCGACCTCCGCCTGGAGCCGGTCGTTCTCGATGGCGGTCGCCGCCGCCGCGGCCACCGAATCCAGCAGCGCCGGGTCCTCGAGCAGCGCCGGGTCGTAGACGATCGCACCGAGGGGCTGGCCCTGCCGCTCGAGGACCGTGAACGACCGGTCGGGATCCCCGCGTGGGAGCTCCGCGGGTCGTCCCGCCTCGTCGAGGTAGGCGCCGGCCTCGCCCGACCAGACCAGGACCGAGACGGAGCGGTCGCTCAGGGCGCGGCTGAGGGCGCCCCGCATGCCCTCGGGTCCGGGCCCGGCGCCGAGGCTCACGACGAGGTCGGCCACCTTCGCACGCGCCAGGCGGCCCTGCACGAGATCCCACGTGAAGGCGTGGGGCATCGCCGCGAGCGCGACCGCGAGGCCCGCGCCGAGCGCGCCGGGGATCGGGGAGCTGACGCTCGACTGGCGTTGGGCGATGGCGACGGCCACCGCCGCGGTCAGCGCGACCCCCATCGCGAGCGGCGGCGCGAGGACCCGCCGCCGCGGGCCGGTCGCCAGCACCCACCGGCGGGCGACGACGGCCACCGAGACGGCGGCACCCGCCAGGAGCGCCAGCTGGAACCAGAGGTCGAGCGAGTTGTAGAGATCCATGCTGACCGCCCCGGACCTGGATGGGAGCAGCGACGCGTCGAGGAATGCCTGCGGCATCGGCGCACACAGGGGCTCCGGCGGATAGCAGTTGGCGAGGAAACCGGACGGATCGGCCTCGAAGAGCAAGCCGCCCCAGCGTCGAGGCGAGCACGACCGCGAGCATCGCGACGAGGATCAGGCGCGAGGCGGCGGCGAGCCGCCCCGACGGATAGGCGAGGACGAGCCCCGCGATCAGGAGCACGTAGTAGCCCTGGAACGCGCCGCCGCCGATCGCCCACGACGCCGCGCCGGCGAACCAGGCCCAGGCCGCCGCGACGAGCAGCGGGCCGGCGAACCGGTCCGGCCGCCGCCACCAGGCGCCGAGGCCCGCGAGGGCCGTTGAGCCGCCGATGACGCTGACGGCCAGGACGACCTGGCGTGGATCCACCACCTCGTCCTCGATGAGTCCCGTCGGCAGCAGCGGGCTCCGAAGCAGCGCCTCGCACCGCGAACAGCCCGACGAGGACCGTCGCGGGCCAGGCGGCGATCCGCAGCCACCGCGGCCCGAACGGCCGGGCACCCTCCGCGACGCGTGACCGGTCCGACGCTCGCCGGCGGGCCCGGTGGCGCGGCCGTCCACGACTGGCAGCGATGGCGCGGCTGTCGGCCGCCGCGGCCGGCTGCTTCGAGCTCGATCGGCCACCGCCGCGCAGCAGCCTGTCGATCGCCGCGGCCGACAGGTCGGCCTTCGGCAGGAAGCCCTTGACGGGCGCCAGGACGAGGCGATCCCCGAAGTCGGTCGCGCTCCGGCTCGACGTGAGGATCACCGCCGGGGGTCGCGGGAGTGCCGCGATCTCGTCGGCCACGTCGATCCCGTCGCGACCGGGCAGGACGACGTCCAGCACGACCACGTCAGCAGGGTCGTCGCGCAGCAGGTCGAGCGCCTGGGCACCGCTCGTCGCCTCCCCCACGACGTCGAACCCCTCGGCCTCGAGCAGCTGGCGCGCCTGATGACGAAAGCCCGCGTGGTCGTCGACGAGGAGGACGCGGAGCGCCATCGAGCGATCGTGACACGGCGAGGCCGCGGGACACAACGGGGCAGGCCCTGAGACGGCGCCCGGGGCCGGCACCGGCCCGACTTCCCGGGACGGCCCGGATGGCAGGCGCCGGGGCGGCGCCTACGGTGCGTCGAGGTTCGGCGCGTGGGCGTCGGCGTCGCTCCGCAAAGGAGGAACCATGCGGTTGAAGCTGTTCGTCGGTGCGGCGGCGGCGGTCCTTGCCGTGGCGGCACTCGGTGGCGTGGTGCTGGCGACGCAGGCATCGGGATTCGCCGGCGTCACCGTCGCCAAGGGCACGTTCGGCAACGTCTTCTCGCTCGTGCATACGAAGTCGCCGGCATGGACCGAGCTGATGGTGACCCACGGCGACACGGACCTCTACGTCCAGGCGAACACCTGGCAGCCCGGCGGCACGACCGGCTGGCACACGCATCCCGGCCCGAGCTTCGTGATCGTGACCGCGGGCACCGTGACCGAGTACGAGGCGGACGGCAGCAAGTGCGAGAAGCACGTGTACTCGGTGGGCGACTCGTTCGTCGATCCGGGCGACGGCCACGTGCACCTGCTCCGCAACGAGACGGCGCTGGTCGCGACGACCACCGCGGTGCAGTTCGTTCCGGCGACCGCGGCGCGGCGCATCGATGAGGATGCGCCCAAGGCCTGCGGCGACATCAAGTAGGCCGTCGATGCCGATCCCGATCCGCGGTCGTGCCGGCCTGGCGATCCTCGCCATCGGTACGGCCGCGATCGCGGCCTGCTCAGGCTCCTCCTCCGCGTGGACGCCGGCCGTCGCCCTTCCGGGCGCCGCCGGCGCCACGCTCAACGGGATCACGACGGGCACCACGTCCTCGTCGCCGTTCGTGGCCGTCGGCACGGTGCCGGCGAAGGGCGAGGTCGAGCACGCGGCCGTGTGGACCTCGCCCGATGGGACGGCCTGGAGCCAAGCGCCCGACATCGCCGACTTCGGCCAGGCGCAGATGCTCGCCGTCGCCGTCGGTCCCCTGGGGTACATGGCCGTCGGCGCCCGCTGCTCGACCGGCGAGTGCGGCAGCAACGCCATCTGGACCTCCTCCGACGGGACGACGTGGACGCGGACCGATGGGATCCCGACGGTCGACGGCGTCAACGCCGACAGCCGAACGGTGATCGCGGGGGGGCTCGGCTGGATCGTCGGCGGCACGACCTTCGACTCGGGTGATCTGCGAACCCGCCGGCGATCTGGACGTCGAGCGACGGGTCGGCCTGGACGCGCGGGACGCAACCCGACGCGGTCGATCCGGCGTCCGGCACGCCCCAGGAGGATGGCGTCGTCACGGAGCTGGCGACGCGCGCCGACCGGATCGTGGCGGTTGGCTCGCTCGAGACGAGCGGCGGCCATCGGGCCGCGGTGTGGACATCGTCGGACGGAACGAACTGGACTCCCGTGGACGAGGACCCGTCGTTTGCCGAGGCATTGATGACGGCCGTCGCCGCGGGGGGGCCGGGCTTCGTCGCCGTCGGGAAGAACGGCGACGGTGCCGCGGTCTGGACGTCGACCGACGGAACGACCTGGCAAGCCGACGCCTCCGGCCCGGGGTTTGCGGGCGCCCAGATGACCGCGGTCGCCGCGTCGGGTGGCCGGCTCGTGGCCGTCGGCTCCAACGGGACCGGCGCGCTCACCTGGACCTCGTCGGACGGGAAGAGCCTGGTCGCAGGTGACCGCAGCCTCGGACATGGCGGGTGCGCAGGCTCTCGGTGTTGCCGTTGGCTCGACCGTCGACGCGGCCGTCGGGACGGCGCCCGGGACCGGAAAGGCCTGGACGCTCGCTCGATGAGGGTCCAGAGCCACATCCGGGGTCGCGTCGGCCTGGCGATCCTCGCTGCTACCGTGGCGATCGCGGCCTGTTCAGGCTCCTCGTCCGCGTGGACGCCGGCCCCCGCCCTTCCGGGCGCCGCCGGCGCCACGCTCAACGCCGTCACCACCGGATCCGCGGACACATCGCTCTTCGTCGCCGGCGGCACCGCTCCCGTGTCAGGCGAGACCGGCCACGCCGCCGCATGGAGCTCGACCGACGGCAAGACCTGGATCCAGGCCCCGGACATCCCGTCCTTCAGCCAGGCGCAGTTCCTCGCCGTGGCCCCCGGGCCGTCAGGGTTCATGGCCGTCGGCGCGAGCTGCGCGAACGGCGAGTGTGGCGGCCAGATGGTGTGGACGTCGATCGACGGGCACACGTGGCTCCAGGGCCAGGGCATCGCCTCGGCTCCCGGCATCATCCCGCAGAGCCGCACCGTGACCGCTGACGGGTCCGGCTGGATCGTCGGCGGCACTTGGTTCACCGGCGCGGCAGACAATCACCCACCCGCGATCTGGACCACCACCGACGGAGCCACGTGGACGGCGGCCACGCTCCCGGACGCAACGGACGCGTCTGGCGCTGCCCTGCTCAGCGGGGTTGTCACCGGGGTGGCGACGAGCGCGGCGCGCAAGGTTGCCGTCGGCTCGGTCGATGAGGGTGGCGGAAACCGCGCAGCCGCGTGGGCGTCGGCGGACGCACAGGCGTGGACGCCCGCCACCGTCGACCCCTCGTTCGCGGGCGCGTCGATGAGTGCGGTCGTCGCGGGCGGCCCGGGCTTCGTCGCGGTCGGCCGGAACGGCGACGGCGCCGCCTCCTGGACATCGACCGACGGCACGACGTGGCAGCCGGACGCCTCCGGGCCCGGGTTCGCGGGTGCCCAGATGACCGCGATCGCCGCCTCGGGCGGCCGACTCGTCGCCGTCGGCTACGACGGCACCGGCGCGCTCACGTGGACCTCGTCGGACGGGAAGAGCTGGTCACAGATGACCGCAGCCTCGGACATGGCAGGTGCGCAGGCCCTGGGCGTCGCCGTCGGCTCGACCACCGACGTCGCGGTCGGGACGGCCCCCGGCACCGCGAAGGCGTGGACCGTCGCCCACTGATCGCCGGCGCGACATCGCAGGGTCGCATGACGGCGCCGTATCCTTCGGGCGTGTCCGCACAAGCCACGCCCGAGCGCGACATCGTCAGCTGGGACGACCTCGACCGCCTCGTGGCGGACCTCGCCGGCCGGCTCGCCGGAACCGACTTCGACGCCATGCTGTGCATCACCCGCGGCGGCCTCGTGCCCGCGGGGATGCTGGCCTACCGGCTGCGGATCCGGAACATCCTCGTCGCCGCCGTCGCGTTCTACGACGACGAGGGCGTGCCGGGACCGCATCCCACGTTCCTGCAGTTCCCCGCCGACCCGCTGCTGCGCGGCCAGCGGGTGCTCATCGTCGACGAGGTCTGGGAGAGCGGCACGACGATCCACGCGGTCACCGAGCGCGTGGTCCAGGCGGGCGGCATCCCGACGACCGTCGTCCTGCACTACAAGCCCCGGAAGTCGCGTGTCCCGGGCGAGCCGGATCTCTACGGCGCCGAGACCGACAACTGGGTCGTCTACCCGTTCAAGGCCGGCAACTAGACGCGAGAGGACCCCGCCGCAAGGGCGAGGTCCTCGGAGTGGCGTTGGAGCGGACCGCGGGCGCGGTCCGTCGGGCGGTCAGACGCCCTTGACGAACTGGAGCGTGCCCCCGTCCTTGAGCGTGATCGTGAGGCCGGTGTCCGCGACCGCGTAGCTCGCGGCGTTGCCCAGGCCGAGGACGTACAGGTCGCCGAGCGAACCTTCCGGGCACATCGCCATGGTCGACGCGCCGAGCATGATCGTGAGCGAATTCGAGGCTCCGACCTCGTACGTGCCCGAGGTCTGGTTGCAATCGGCCTTGGCGCTGAACGTCCCGTCCTCGCTGAACGCGATCGTGTAGTTCGGCTGCTCCGCGGCCGGGACGGCGCCCTGGAACGCCGGGACGGTCTCGGTGATGCCGGACAGCTGCCACTCCACGCCGACGAGGTCGGCCGCGGACGACGACGCTGCGGGTGCCGCTGATGCGACCGCCGCGCTCGGCGAGGCAGCGGCGGTGCCGGCGGCGAACTGGAGCGTCGCGCCGGCCGCGTTGCCCAGCGTCAGCTCGTTGTTCGCGACGGCCCAGGTCGTGGCCGTCGTCAGCGCGTGGGCGTAGATCGAGCCGAACGACTCGGGATCGGCGCACATCATCAGCGTCGACGCGCCCGCCTGGATCGCGATCACGTTCGTCCCGCTGGTCGTGTACTTGCCCGAGATCGCGTTGCAGTCGGCCTGGCCGCTGTACGTGCCGTCCGTGTTGAACACGACGGTGTAGCGCGGCTGGTCGGCGGCGGGGATCACCCCCTGGAACGCGGGCGTCTTCTCGGTGACCGCGGTCAGCTGCCAGGTCTTGCCGGTGAGCGCGCTCGTGCCACCCGATGCCGTACACGCAACGAGGGACGAGACGATCGCGACCAGGGCGATCGCGATCAGGACGGGTCTACGCATGGGTCTCCTCAAAGGTCGTGCGGCGCGTTCCCGTCGCGCCGCGATCCGAACGGGATCAGAGCGTCTCCATCGTGGAACACTCACCCCCGGAACGCCGACATGCTACCGGGCGCCGCCACCGGCGGAAGTCATCAGATTGCGATGAAACGCGCCGGCCCGAGGCTTTCGACTGAGGTAGAGCGGCGGCCGCGTCGGGACGCAGGCAGATCGCGTGCCCGACGCCGTGGGTCACACCCGCAACGACTCCGCGCAGAGCGTCAGCGGCGGCGGGCCTGCTTCCCAGGACCGCCCGTTTCCTGCGGATGGAGCGCCGCGTAGGCGGCCGAGCTCATGTCGCCACGGGGTGCGGCAAGCACGGCGGTGGCCGGATGGAGCGCGGCGTAGGCGGCCGAGCTCATGTCGCCACGGGGTGCGGCAAGCACGGCGGTGGCCGGATGGAGCGCGGCGTAGGCGGCCGAGCTCATGTCGCCACGGGGTGCGGCAAGCACGGCGTAGGAGGCGCTGACCGACCCAGCCTGACCGGTTCGGCTCACGACGGACAGCGCGGTCGCACCAGCAACGGCCCCGATCAAGAATGTGGCTGCCAGCACGACAGCGGCAGCCGGGACGCTGATGCGGCGATTGACGGAAACGATCTGCCCTGCCGACATTGGGATGACCCTCCTGCGGTCGTGGCCGCAGCGGTGTGCGGCCTACCTGGACCGTAGGCGCGGGTCGACCCGCCCGGATACGCAGGTTCCCCCCGAACTTGCTCCGCCGAACCCCTGACTATGCCTCGGGTGTGGCGTCGCCCGTCCGTCGATGCGCGAGCTCGGCCCTGGACCGCACACCGATCTTGGCGTAGATCCGCGAGAGATGACCTTCGACGGTCCGCTCGGACACGACGAGGATCGTGCCGACCTCGCGATTGGTCCGCCCCTCCGCGACCAGGGCGGCGACGCGCTCCTCGGTCGGCGTCAGGGCGTCGGGTGATGCCACGCGACCGCCGATGCGGCCCAGCTCGGCCCGCGCCGCTCCAGCCCACAGCCTCGCGCCCAGCGCATCGAACTGCGCCATCGCCGCGCTGAGCGCCTCGCGGGCGACCCGCTTGTGCAGCCGCCGACGCTCGATGGTCCCGAGGACGAGAAGCGTCCGCGCGAGGCCGAATGGCTCCGTCACGCCCCGATAGAGCTCGACCGATCGGCCAATCGCGCCCACCGCCGCATCGACATCACCATGCGCGACCAGCAGGAGGGCGCGGCCACGGGCGCACGCGGCGAGGGCCCCCATCCGCCCGCTCGCCTCCGCCAGCCCCTCGTACCAGCCAAGCAGTGCCTCGGCATCGTCGAGCCGGCCGATACCGACCAGCGCCTCGACTTCATCGGTCACGAACCGCATCTCCCCGGGTTCTGCGACGCCGGCGGACCGGCGCGAGGCAACGAGGGGGCCGAGCTGCTCGTGCGCGGCGGCCGCATCGTCGAGTGAGAGCTCAAGGGTGCCGAGTGCCAACGCGGCGATCCGATCGGCTTGCGGGTTTCCCGTCGACGCGAGCTCGATCGCCGCCGCAGCGTCCCGCCGAGCCGCTTCGACATTGCCTAGGTAGGCCCAGACAAGCGCGCGTTCCGCGACCAGGATCGCCCCGAACACCGGGGCGCCGCTGTCACTGGTGAGCAGGCAGCCCTCCTCGGCGTGGGACATGGCCCGGTCGAAGCGGCCCAATGCGCACTCGCAGATGACCGTGTGCGAAAGCGTGTCGATGAGCGAATGTGTCTCGCCGCGTGCCGCCGCCTCATGGAGCAGCCAGTCCCACTTGGCGAGGCCACCCTCGAGGTCGTCCGTCCAGCTGAGCATGTCGGCCAGGCAGAATGTCGGCCAGCCGGCGACTTCGCGGACGTCTCGAACGACCCACTCGCGCTCGAGCGCCCGTTCGATCATGTCGACGGGCATCCGGCCGGTCAGCCGCTGCTCGTTACGGGCGATGCCCCGCAGCGCCGTGATCGCTTGCGACTCGTTTCCGAAGCGCTCGGCGAGCTCGAGCTCCGCGTAGCCGTGTGCGAGCGCCTCGCGGTAGTCCTCTCCGAGAAGGTCGAGGGCGCCGGTCATGCCGCCTTCGAACGAGACCCGCCGCGCATCATCGTCGCCGGCGTCGTCGATTGCCTGCCGGTAGAGGGCAACGCCCTTGTGGAGGTCGAATGCCCAGCAGTAGACGATGGCGAGGACATTCCGCGCCTCCCACCGATGAGCAGCCGGCATCGGGCCCGACAGCATCCCTTCGACGAGATCGCGGACGTGCGCGTAATCGCCGACCATCACGAGCTCCCGGGCCTCCCGCAGGCCGCGCCGCGCCGCGTCCTCCGTCCGATCCGGCGGCGTGAGTCGGCGAGCCATCGCACACAGCTCGGCAGCCGCAGCGGGCGCGCCGCGTGCTCTCGCCCGCACAGCAGCCTCTTCGAGCGCGGCGGCAACCGACTCGTCTGGGTGGAGCGTAGCCAGCGCGAGATGGCGAGCTCGCTGCTCGGGGTCGGGCACGATCTCCGCGAGTCGGGCGTGGATTGCGCGCTGGGCGACGGGCGCCAGGCTTGACCGCGCCGCGACCGCGTACAAGGGGTGGGCAAAACGGATCCGCTCACCGTCGAGGACGACGAGTTGGGCGTCGATGGCCGGCTTCAAGGGATCTTCGGCGGGAGCACCGATTGCGCTGGATACGAGCTCAGTGGTCGGGCCGGCCAGGGTGGCGACGACGGCAAGCACCCGTTGTGTCGCATCGGGCAAGGCACGGATCGGCGCTCCGACGAGATCCAGGAGCGTGCTCGGGATCGCCAGATCCTCGGTCGGACCTTCGGGTGGCGACGCGAGCGAGATTGCCCGGCCAAGCTCGATCGCGAACAACGGATTCCCGGCCGAGCTCGCCTGGATCTTGCGCAGCGTTGGGCCGGCGAATGGACGATCGAGACGAGCCCCGAGCAGATGACCCATCGTTTCGGAATCGATCGGACCGACTTCGATCCGCTCATGCGCGACGTTGACGAGTGCTCGGTCGAGGCTCGTCGAAGGTGAGCGGTTGTCGGAGCGTCGGGCAAGCAGGAAACGGATGGAGTCACCGGCAAGGCGACGGATCACGAACGAGGCGACCTGCGCTGATGCCGCGTCGAGCCACTGGATGTCGTCGATCGCGATGACGACGTGTCCCTGGGCCGACAGGGAGCGGAGCAAGTTCAGACACGCGACCGCGACCGCCCGGGGGTCGGGATTTGGGCCCTCCGGCTCCTCGCGGAGGAGGGCGACGCGCAGGGCCTTGCGCTGCGGGACCGGGAGATCGGCGAGATGGTCGTCGGCAACCGACTCCAAGAGGTCTCCGAGGCCGGCGTACGCAAACGTCGCCTCGGCATCGGTCGGACGGGTCTGCAGGACGAGCCACGACCGACGCAAGGCGTGCTCGATGGCGGCAGACCACAGGGTCGTCTTTCCAATGCCGGGCTGACCCTCGATGAGGGCTGTGCCTGGCGCCGACGAGCCGGGCTCGAGGAATCCCTCGATGCGCGCAATTTCCGACTCTCGACCCACGACCGATCGCGTCATCCGGCCCTCACCAGCCAGCGCGCCCTTGCATCAACCCGCCGATTATCCACGCGGTTCGCCACGTGGAATCGCGCATGTCCGCGCGACGCGGCGAAGAGTCGCTCGAAGGTGCGACGGACGCCCGGTTCGGCAATTGGCCACCGCCCCGTCGCGCAGCCACGCGCGGAGCAAGCGTGGCGGCGACACTGATCGATATGCACCGAACTGGCGATGCGCTCCGTCGCGCCGTGATCCCGGCACTCGCGGTGTTCACCGCGTTCCTCCTGGGCGCGATCCTCATCGTCCTGACCGACGTCGACCACCTGCAGCAGATCGGCACGGATCCGGTCGCAGCGATCGGCGGCGCGCTCGCCGGCGTGATCAACGGCTACCCAGCGTTGATCTCCGGGGCGATCGGCGACCCGGGTCGCATCGTCGCCGCGATCCAGACCGGAGACCCTGACGACATCGCGAGAGCCCTTCGACCCATCTCCGAGACCCTGGTCAGCGCCACGCCGTTCATCTTCGCCGGCCTGGGCCTCGCGGTGTCGTTCCAGGCCGGCCTGTTCAACCTCGGCGTGGACGGGCAGTTCGTCATCGGCGGCCTTGGCGCCTTCATCACGGCGACGCTCGTGGCGGGGTCCCTGCCGCCGCCGCTCGTCCTGGTGATCGCGGTGGCCGGCGGGACCATTGCCGGCGGTGCCTACGGGTTCGTTCCCGGCTACCTCAAGGCGCGGACGGGGGCGCACGAGGTGATCACCACGCTGATGTTCAACGGCCTGGCGCCTGCCGTCGCGTTCCTGATGGTGCAGCCCTTCGATCTCTCGGGCCCGGCGGCGATCCCCGCCGTCCCGCGGTTGATCGACCTCGCGACGATCCGCGTCGACTACGGCTTCGTCGTCGCCCTCGCGATGGCCGCGGTCGTGTCGTTCGTGCTGTTCCGCACCTCCGTCGGCTTCGAGCTTCGAGCCACCGGCTTCAGCCGAACCGCCGCCGCCGGGGCCGGGATGCGGCCTGATCGGATCACCATCCTCGCGATGTCGGTCTCCGGCGGGCTGGTCGGCATGGGCAGCGCGTTGTTCGGCCTCGGGCCTGCCGGGGGCTTCTACGGCCAGCCGACGTTCGAGTTCGGGTATGTCGCGATCGCCCTCGCCCTGCTCGCCGGCCGACGGCCCGGTGGCGTCGTGGTCGCGGCGGTGCTCTACGGCGCGCTCACCAACGGCGCGAAGGTCATGACCATCGTGACCGGCATCCCGCTCGCGCTGCTCGTCGTCATCGTCGCCCTCGCCATCATGTTCGTGGCGGCGCCCGAGCTGACCCGGTCGATCTGGCGGCTCAGGCCACCATCGCCGAGGATCGGCACCGAAGACCTCTGATCCGGATCCATCCGGACGACGCGATCGATGACCGGCGCGGACCTAGACGGTGTGCTGTGGCATGCCACGACGGCGCAGACGCTCGGGGCGCCTATCCGTCACTCTGGGATCGTGCGATCGAAGGTCCGGAAGTCGATCTCGTCCTGGTTCGGTCCGCCACGGACCCCGGTGTCGAGTCCGTTGATCGCTGCAATGTCGTCCGCCGTCAGGGCGAAGTCGAAGACGTCGAGATTCTCCGCAATGCGCGACGGCGTCACCGACTTCGGGATGGCCGAACGACCGCTGTCGATGTGCCACCGCAGCACGATCTGGGCCGGCGTCTTTCCGTTCCGCTCGGCGATGCCCGTGATGACGGGATCCGCGAGCGCGTTCCTCGACTCATCGCCAGCCGGCCCTCGGTAGACGTACACGCCACCCAGGGGCGACCAAGCCTGGGTCGCGATGCCACGCTTGTCATGGACGGCGATCAGATCGGGCTGGCCGTAGTACGGATGGACTTCGACCTGGTTGACAGCCGGCACCACCGAGAGCCGCGGGAGCACGGTCTCGAGGTGCGCGGGCTGAAGTTCGAGATGCCGATGGCCCGCACCCGTCCGTCATCGAGCAACCGCTCGAGCGCTCGATACGCGTCGATAGTGGCATCGAAGGCCTGTGGCAGCGGCTGGTGGAGCAGGTACAGGTCGAGGTAGTCCACGCCCAGTTTGCGGGTGCTCACGTCGAAGGCATGGAGTGTCTTATCGTAGCCGTAGTCGCTGACCCACACCTTGGTCTGGACGAACAGTTCCGCGCGCTCGACACCGCTGGCGGCGATCGCCGCCCCCACCTCCGGCTCGTTGAGGTACGAGGCCGCGGTGTCGACCATCCGGTAGCCGACTCGAAGGGCCTCCTCGACTGCGGCCTGGGTCACGTCGGGCGGAGTCTGGAAGACGCCGAACCCGAGGGCGGGCAGCGCCACGCCGTTGCTGAGTTTGATGGCGGGCGGAGTGACTGGCATGTCGTGTCCTTCGCGAGCAGTGGTTTGCACCCGCAATAGAAGCAGCACGGGCCAACCGCAGGAAGGCACTGCTGTGCGGGGTACTGCCGGTACCCCCCAACCTCGGGCCCGATCAACCTGGCCACGGAGGCGGTGCGTCCGCCTCTGGTGACGCCCGCGGAGGAGACTGCGGGCGTCACCGGGAAGGACGACAGCGTCATTCGATCTGGTCCCAGAACTGGGCGATCACGGCGGCCGTGTCCTCCGGACGATCCTCGTTCGGACAATGCCCGGCGTCAGGGATCGACGGTCACCGGTGCGTCGAGGTCACGCGCCATCTGATCCTGCATCGCCAATGGCCACGCGTCGTCGTTCTCGCCGTACACCACGTGGACCGGCAACCCGGTGGCCGTGGACTTGCTCGACGATGGATGGCTCGGTCAGCAGGTGACTCGCGTGGGTGACGACCGAACGAGGGTCACTCATCGCCCAGCGCCGCTTGAGCACCTCAGCACCTGACGCTCTGGCGGGCGTCCGCGTCGCGGGCCGGATCCCAAGCCTCCTGCATCGAACGGATCGAGAGGACGTCGATGATGTCGGTGAGGTCGGCCAGACCGGACCTGCCTTGCGGACCGCTGCAGAAGAGCGTCAGCGACGCCCAGCGGCGAGGCATCATCACGGCGGCCCGTTGCGCGACCAAGCCCCCGAAGGAATGTCCAAGGAGGTGGGGCCGCACGAGCGCGAACTGGTCGGCCAATGCGATGGCATCCCGGGCCAGCGATGGGATCGAGTACGCGTCGTCTGCGGTCGCTATGCGTGGACTCGTGCTGGCCCCGGTTGTCGTAGGCGACCACGCGATAGCCACGTCCTGCCAGGAGCGGGCCGACCTCGGCGAAGTCCTCCTTGCTGCCCGTGTAGCCATGGATCAGGAGGGCATCGCCGCGTCGCTGGGCAGGCTCATACAGCTCGACGGCGAGCGGCTCCCCTTGGATCTCGATGGATCGCGCCATCCGATCAGGCGTTCCGAATGCCCGTGAGACGCCGGCGAATCGGTCCGTTCGGCCGACGTCGCTCATCTCCAGCGACCCTGACAGCTGCTTGAGACATGCCTCAGGGTCAGGTCCTCCTGCAGGTGCGGCGAACTCGAGCAAGGTCGCGGATGGGCATCGCGCTGAAGTAGCTGTGGAAGTGCGGATCGAGGTCGTCGGGATCGGTCACGGCATGCCCGAAGACCCCGCCGAGGATCGGTGCCAGCGTCCGAACCAACGCGAGGGCTTCGGGCCGTCCGGCGGGATCCCCGAGCCAGTCCTGCAGCGGAGACATGTCGCTCAGCGTCGACGGCAACGCCGCCGACTCGACCACCGTCACCGGCACGACGGCATGGATCGAGGCGGACGAGGATCCGATCAGGATCTCGAAGGCGCCGGCCTCCGTCACCCACCGCATGCCGGCGCGGATCCCAGAACGCGAACGCGCGCGGATCAAGCCGCACATCCACGGCCCGCGTCTCGCCCGGCTCGAGGCGGACCTTCGCGAATCCCCGCAGCTCCTTCTCGGGACGCTGCACCGACGCCTCGACATCCCGCACGTACACCTGCACGACCTCGCTTCCCGCACGGCCGCCGGTGTTGGTGACATCGACGGTGACGGTCACGCCGTCGACATCGGCGAACGTCGTGGCCGAGGTGCGGGCATCGTCATACCGGAAGGTCGTGTACGACAGGCCGTGCCCGAATGGGAAGGCCACCGGCAGATCCCGCGCCTCGTACCAGCGATAGCCGATGTACAGCCCCTCGCCGTAGCGCGACCCGATCGCCGTCGCCCGGGAAGTCGAGGTACGCGGGGGTGTCCTCGAGCCGAAGCGGGAACGTCTCGGCGAGGCGTCCGGACGGGTTGACCACGCCGAACAGGATGTCCGCGACTGCCCCTCCGGCAGCCTGACCCGAGTACCACGCCTCGAGGACCGCCGGCAGCGCCGTCGATCCACGGTGCGACGGAGACGGCGGAACCGTTGAACAGGACGACGACGGTCCGAGGTTGCGCGGCGCAGACCGCGTGGATCAACGCCGACGTGCTGCGGCGCGAGGTCCAGGTCCGCCCGGTCGCCGCCTTCGGATTCCTTCGCGACCGGCATCGCGACGAAGACGATGGCGACGTCCGAGTCCGCGGCGGCCGCAACCGCGGCGGCCACGAGATCGGCTCGCTCCGTCGCACCGTCGTCGTACCCCTCCGAGTACGAGATCGTGGCGGCGCCGGCCAGTCGCCTGAGCTCGTCGATCGGGACGTCGACCTGGGTCGGCGTGATCTGCGAGCTGCCGCCGCCCTGGATCCGCGGCTCCTCGGCCGCGCGTCCGATGACCGCGATCCGCCCGCCGTCGGCGAGCGGGAGGACGCCGTCGTTCTTGAGCAGGACCATGCCCTCGGCGGCGATCCGCCTCGCAAGGGCGTGGTGCGCCGCCGCGTCGAACGAGCCGCCCTTCGGCGATGCCGGACGCCCGTGCGATGACGCGCAGGACGCGCAGCGCGGCCTCGTCCACGACCGTCTCGTCGAGAGCACCGGCCTGGACCGCGTCGATGACCGAACGCACACGGCGCGGACGCGGGCCCGGCATCTCGAGATCGGTGCCGGCCGCCACGGCGCTCGGCCGATCGTGGACGGCCGCCCAGTCCGAGACGACGAACCCGTCGAACCCCCACTCCGATCGGAGGACGTCCGTGAGCAGCTGATGATGCTCGGATGCATAGACGCCGTTGATCCGGTTGTAGGCGCACATGACGGTCCACGGCTTGGCCGTCGTGACCGCGTGCTCGAACGCCGGGAGGTAGATCTCGCGGAGCGTGCGCTCGTCGACCTCCGCGCTGACCGACATGCGGCGCGTCTCCTGGTTGTTGACGGCAAGATGCTTGAGCGACGCGCCGACGCCGAGCGACTGCACGCCGTCGATCCATCCGACGGCGAGGCGCGCCGGCCAGATGCGGGTCCTCCGAGAAGTACTCGAAGTTCCGGCCGCACAGCGGCGACCGCTTCATGTTGACCCCGGTCCGAGGACGACGTCGACCTCGAGGGCCGATCGCCTCGCGTCCGATCGCCTCGCCCATCTCGCGCAGAAGGTCCGGATCCCACGTGGAAGCGGTGCTCGACGCCGTCGGGAAGCATGTCGCGGCTTGGGCGCCGAAGGCCATCGACCCCGTCGGAATGCGTACGCCGGACGCCGTGGGGGCCGTCGGCCATCCGGAGCGACGGCAGGCCGAGACGGGGAATGGCGGCGGTCGTCCACGCGGAGTCGCCCGTCAGCAGCGTCGCCTTTTCCTCGAGGGTCATCTCGGCGAGGTAGCGCCTCGCGATCGCGTCGCCGTCCGCCGCGGCGGATGCCGCGCTCCTGGGATCGGTCCGGGCTCATGCGATCGATCGTGATGGCGCCACCGTCGAGACCAGGACCGGGTCGAGTCACCTCGACCGTGTGCCGGCCCGGCGCCAGCACCGCCGAATGCCCGGCGTCTCCCTCCAGCCGCTGCCCGTCCACGACGACGACCGACGAAGGGCCGGACGGCGGGTCGAGCAGGCCAGTGATCCCGAACGGAAGCTCGACGACGGCCGAGAACGACTCGCCGTCGATCTCGCCATGCGATCGACACCGGGCCCTGCGGCGCATCGATCGACGCCCTGCAGAAGGTGATCGAGTCGTCCGGGCGTGGCGCCACGATCACGCGGCGGTACCCCGGGCTCGTGATGTCCGGCGCCAGGCCCGCGAGCGGTCCGGTAGACCCAGTCCACGACCGCGCCGTAGGCGTAGTGGTTGAAGGAGAGCATGTGGCCTCCGTCATCACCGCCTGCCTCTCCTGGCACCGGCGTCATGTCGCCAGGATGGATCGATCCATCTGGACGGATGGCATCCCACCGCTCCCATACCGTCGTCGCTCCACGAGTGACCTGATACAGCCAGGATGGCGTCTCACGGCAGAGGAGCGCGAGGTACGCCTCCTCGAGGTGGCCCGTGGCGGCCAGTGCCGGGAGCACCAGGGGCGTCCCGAGGAATCCCGTCGATACCCGCCCGTCCGTGGCTCGGACCAGCCGGGCGAGGGTGTCACCGACGAGCTGACGCTCGTCCTGGGGCACGAGCCCGAACTGGATCGCCACGGCGCAGCCCGTCACGTTCGAGAGAAGGTGCTCGCGCCAGCGGACCCACGTCGACGACCCGACAGCACGGGCCACGCCCTCGTAGCGAGTCGCGTCGTCGGAGGCGCCGATGAGCGAGGCTGCGCGAGCGGTGAGGCTGGCGCTGTGGGCGAAGAACGCGTTCGCCAGGTAGGTCGGATCCGTTCTGGCCTGCCAGGGACGATCCGGCGGCGCCGTCGGATCCAGCCAGTCGCCGAACTGGAACGCGTCGGGCAGCAAGCCGTCCGGACCGCATCGAGCGAGGAGCGATTCGATCCAGGCGCGCATGCTCGGGTACTGGTCGCGAATGACGGTGACATCGCCATAGGCCTCATAGACGGCCCACGGCACGATGGTGGCTGCGTCCGCCCAGCCCGCTCGCCCGAACCGCGCCTCGCCCTGAAGCACGACGTCGGGAACCACGGACGGCACGCCCAGCACCGGGTCCTGGTCAAGCGCAAGGTCACGCAACCAGCTTGCCCAGAACGACGCTGCATCGAACAGCGTGCAGGCGGTCGAGGCGAAGGCCTGGGCGTCTCCGGTCCAGCCGAGACGCTCGTCCCGTTGCGGGCAGTCCGTCGGGACCGAGACGAAGTTGTCCCGCTGGGACCAGACGACGTTCTCGTGAAACCGGTTCAGGTCCGCGTCGGACGACTCGAACGTGCTTCGCCGCGGGGTCGCGCTGCTGATCGCCACGTGCGAGACGTCGATGACGTCCGCATCGGTTTCGATCTCGGCGTACTGAAAGCCGTGGAACGTGAACGTCGGCTCCAGGACGACGGCCTGGTCATCGGCGAGGACGTAGGTGTCGGTCGCCTTTGCCGATCGGAGGGAGCGGGTGTGCAGGGATCCGTCCGGCTCGAGGACCTCGGCGTGCCGGACCGTGACCCGCTGGTCGCGCCGGCCCCGGACGCGTATCCGCACGTGACCGGTCAGGTTCTGACCGCCGTCCGTGCGATACAGCGCCGGGTCGGACCTCGACCGGCGACACGGGGATCGAGGCGGCGACTCGAACCGGCGGCGCGATACGAGGCTCGAGGATCCGGCGATCGAACGGCACCTCCTGCACGCTTGACCCAGGACGCGTCGTCGAATTCCGGCAGCTCCCAGCCGTCCGGCTCCTCGCGGAGATCGATCTCCGCTCCGTCGTACAGGTCCGCCGACCGGATCGCGCCGGTCGACGCTCGCCACTCGGTCGTCCGTCGTGACCGCTGAGCGCTCCGCCGTCAGCCAGGTCGACTTCGAGTTGTGCGAACAAGGCCACGTCGGTGCCGTAGCGGGCACGGCCACCGTCGGGATCCCAACCGAGGCGGCCTCGATACCAGCCGTCGCCCACCACACCCGTGATGACGTTGCGACCGATGCGAAGCAGGTCGGTCACGTCGTAGGTCTCGACGAGGAGACGATCGCGATAGGCGGTCCATCCCGGAGCGAGGATGTCCTCGGAGACAGGACGACCGTTGATCGCCATCCGAAAGACCCCGTGCGCCGTGGCGTACAGCCTGGCCCGACGTGACAGGTCCCGGCACCTCGAATGCCCTTCGCAGCAACGGTGGCGGTGCCTGCCGAGCTCGACCGGGGTCGTCGGGGATCGTGATCCCGATAGCCGTCCAATCGCTCGACCCGAGCAGACCCGCCTCGATCCGAAGCGTCGCGCTCCAGTCGGACCATCCGATGTCCGTCCGGATCCGGACCCGGTAGTGGCGGACCTCCCGGCTCTTCAGCGGTGCGCCGGGGGCCGGGACCGCGACCTGATCATCCGAGTCCACGACGCCGGTCGTGGCGAGCACCGCCTCGAAGGCGTCGCTCGGCGGCGGCCTGGACCTCGTAGGCCCGCTGCCGGAGATCCGGGTTCGGTGTCGAGACCTGCCAGGTCAAACGGAGTGGATCCGCGCCCGCGGCCAGGACGGACGTCGGGATCTGGCTGGCGAGACGGGTGACGATCGCGTTCGCGGACGTCGATTCAGGCGATGACACAGCTGCGGCACCTCAGGCGAGACGGACGGGATCAGCCTTTGACGGCACCTGCGGTCAGGCCCGAGGCGAGTTGGCGCTGGAAGAAGATGAACATGATCAGCGGAGGGATCGTGATCAGGAGAACGTCCGCGAAGAGCAGGTTCCAGCGCGTCAGGAACTGGCTCTGGAAGTTGAACAGCGTCAGCTGGACCGTCGCGTTGTCGTTCCCCGGCAGGAAGTACAGCGGGTTGACGAAGTCGTTGTAGATCGCGACCGACAAGACGACGATCACCGTGATCATGGCCGGCCGCAGGAGCGGGAAGGATCACGCTCCAGTACAGCTTGAACGGCGTCGCGCCATCCATGAGAGCGGCCTCATCGAGCTCCCTCGGGATGACCGACACGAAGGCCACGAAGACGAGGATCGCAAAGGGCATCGCGAAGGCGACCTCGACGAGGGTCAGTCCCGCGAGCGTCTTGAAGAGCCCGAGTGCCTGGAGCAGGAAGATCGTCGGCACCACGGCCGGAGGGATGATCAATCCGGCGAGGAAGAGCGCACTGACGAACGCCGCGACCCGATCCCTCCGTCGCTGGATCACGAAGGCGATCAGCGACGCCAGGATGACCGTGATCGTGACCGACGCGACCGTCAGGACCAGGCTGTTGCGGAGCGCGGTGACCATGATGCCGTTCCGCTCACCCAGCACGGCCTGGAGATTCTCGACGATCCTCCAGTTGGCCGGCCAGGCGAAGTCGAGGGACGAAGCCTCGGCCTGGGTCTTGGCCGCGGTCACGACGATGAAGATCACCGGGACGATGAACACGACGAAGGCGATCGACAGCGCGACGACGTCGACCCAGTACCGGCGGGCCAGACGAGCGGCCCTCACAGCTCGATCTCCCGCTTCGAGAAGAATCGCATCATCGGGTAGACGAGCAGCATGACGATGATGAACAGGATCACGTTGCCAGCGGTCGAGAGCCCGTAGAAACCCGCCTGATACTCCTTGTAGATCGTCGAGGCGATCACGTCGGTGGAGAAGCCCGGGCCACCGCGGGTCATGGTCCAGATCAGGTCGAACGACCGCAGCCCGCCGATGAAGGACAGGATGATCACGGTGAACGTGGCGTTCCGGGTGAGCGGGATGATCATGTAGCGGAACTTGACCCAGGAGCCGCCTTCGAGCCGGGCAGCGTCGAGGTACTCATCGGGGATCGACACGATCCCGGCGATGAAGATGACCGTCGCGATCCCGACGCCCTTCCAGACGTCCACCGCTGCCACCGAGAGCAATGCGATATCAGGGTTGCTCAGCCACGCTGGTCCGTCGATCCCGACGATCGCCAACGCCTTGTTGATCAGACCTTCGGAGGGGTGCATCAACACCGCGAACGTGATCCCGACCGCCACGGCGCTGATGAGCACCGGAAAGAAGATGATCGACCTGAGCAGCGGAGCGCATGTGGATCCTGGACGTCAGGAGCGTCGCGAGCAGCAGGCCGAGGACGACCTTCGAGCCGCTGGTGACCACCGCGTACACGAACGTGTTGCGGAGACCGGTCGTGAGCGATGGGTCTTGGAGGAACTCTCCGAAGTTGTCGAAGCCGATGAAGGTCGAATCGAACAACGTCCAACGCGTGAGACTGAAGTAGAAGGCGGCGGCCGTCGGGACGACGAAGATCACCACGAACAGCAGGACCCCCGGGCAGGTAGAACCACCGGGGGTACATGGCGTCGAGGGCTCGTGTCGACGACCGGCGCCGCGACGAGCGAGCGGGCACGTCGGAGACGGGAACGGCCGACCGTGACGGGTCGACCGTTCCCTGGGTGGACTGGCGCGTCGCGTCCAGTCGAGAGCTCACCAGCCAGGAAGCCCCAGCTGCTTGGCCTGCTTTTCGACGTCCTTGTCGTACTGGGTCGCGCCGTCCGTAGCGGACGTCAGACCGCTGCCGACGGCCACCGCGATCTGCGGCAGTGACGGTCCCTTGACCGGCGAGGCGAACTCGAGGGCCGGCGTGCCGGCGTTGTTGTCAAGGTACTTCTGGATATCGAGGACGGCGGGCAGGGCATCAGCCGGCAGCTTGGCGCCCTTGATGACGTACGGGCCTGTGGGCGGCTGCGCCGCGCTGGCTGCATCGGCCCCTTCAACGGAGGCGATGAAGCCGAGGAAATCCTTCGCGGCGGCGAGCTTGTCGCCCGTCGTCGTCTTCGGGATGTAGGTGGCTGCCGGCATCCAGATCGTCGCGCAGTTCTTCGCGGCGTCCGTGCCAGGAAGCCCGAAGAACCCGATGTCCTGGATCGCCTCGGGATGGTTCGTCGCGATGGTTCCAAGGGCGAAGGTCAGCATCGGGTACTGGGCGAATTTGCCCGGTCGCGAGCGCATTGAGACCGTCATCGAAGCTGGCTGCCCCGAAGTCCTTCTCGTACCAGCCCTTGTCGAATCCCTCCTGCAGGTGCTGGAAACCGGCGAGCGCTGCAGGGGTGTCGGCGTACTTGATCTTGTTGTTGGTGTAGTCGGTGGCGAAGGTCGGGATGGCCGCCTGCGACGTTGCAGTAGTCGGAGAGGATGAACAGCTGCGAGGTCCAGTCGTCCGGGGCCTTGTAGGTGGCGCCGACCGGCGTGATCCCAGCGGCCTTGAGCTTGTCGTTGTTGGCCTCGAACTCGGCCCAGGTCGTCGGGACGGTCAGACCGTTGGCCGCGTAGACCTTCTTGTTGTACAGGATGCCGCCACCCATCGCCGTGCCGCTCGGCACGCCGAAGATCCCGCCGTTCTGCGACACCGTCGGGATGAAGGCGTCGGCGATGTTGGCGATGTACGGCTCGCCGGTCAGGTCGACGAGCGTCTGAGACGGATTGAGCGCCTGCAGCAGCGAGCCGGAGTTGTACCAGAAGATGTCCGTCATATCGCCGGTGGCGAGCTTGGTCTTGACCAGGTTGTCGCCTTCGCTGCCGCCGGGACGGCTCTCGACGTTGATGGTGACATTCGGATGCTTGGCCGTGTAGGCGTCCGCAAACGCCTTGGCGAGTTGCTGGTTCGCCTGCGAATCGTCGACCAGGTACTCCAGCGTGACGGCCGCGGCCGACGCTTCGGGCGACGCCGTCGCCGCGGCGGTCGCCGCGGCCGACGCCGCGGCTGTCGCAGCGGCAGAGGCGGGCGCACTGGTCGCCGCGCCTCCCCCGTGCTGCTGCACGCCGCGACGACCAATGCGGTCATCGCGGTGAGGACGATCGCTCGCCTCATTCGTCTGAGATCCATGGACTTCCTCCTCTTGGCAACCTGCCTCGCTCGGCACGACCCATCCGGTCGTGTGCCCTTCACTTCAGGGTGTCGCGGTTCGTTGCACGCGGATCGCGCTGATCCTCCTTCCTCCTGCTCAGCCGAGCAGCGATGACGTCTATGTCGGCGTGTCCTCGAGATCCCGGTCGACTCGGGATGACCGGATGGGCACGCCATCGACCGCCGGATCGGTGGCGCACGGCACGAGACTGATCTCGATGCCGCGAGCCTCCGGGGCCGTGACCATGGATTCGGGGGCGGATCGATCCGAGATGACGCCGGTCAGCTCCTCGATCCGACAGAAGGTGGCGAGCGCCGAATGGCCCCACTTGGTGTGATCGACGATCGCGATGACCTCGTGGGCCACCTCGATCATCGACCGCTTGATCTGGGCCTCTTCCTCGGTCGCATCGGAGAGTCCCGTCTCGAACGTGAACCCGGCCGCGCCGACGAATGCCGTCTGGACGTTGATCCGGTCGAAGACGCCGGAACCGATCGTCCCGACCACCGACAAGGCCTCCCAGCGGACCCAGCCACCCGGGAGGACGACCGCGATCCCCGGACAGCCGGCCAGCTCCGACGCGATCCGGAGGCCGTTCGTCACGACCGTCAACTGGCTCCAACCGCCTCGAGCACGGAGGGCGCGGGCAAGCTGGAGTCCTGTCGTGCTCGCATCGATCGCGATGCATTCGCCGTCGGTGACCCGTGACGCAGCGGCGGCCCCGATGGCGGCCTTCTCGGCGCGCTGCATGCGCTCGCGGATGTCGAAGGATCCCTCGGATGCGCGCGACTGCGATGCTGATGGCACCGCCGTGTGCCCGGGTGATGCGACCCTGGGCGACCAGGACGGCAAGGTCCTTGCGGATGGTCTGCCGCGAGACGCCGAACTGGTCGCTGAGCGCTCCGACCCGGACTCGACCCTGGGCGTCGACGAGCCTGACGATGGCCAGACGGCGTTCGCTCGAGAACGCGTCCACCGGACGCGCGTCGACGTCGCCGAGGAGCTTCAGCCACGAGCGCGAGCCGATGACAGCATTGCCACCCATCCGATCGATCTCGTCGCCGATCCCTCTTCCTGGATCGGCCGTCGGCGGCTCCGAAGATAGGGACGGGTTTGCTCTCGAAGTTGGCAATGGTTGTCGGGAGGTTGCACAATCTTGCGGATGTCCGAAGGGATGAAACCAACCCGCCCGGAACGCAACATCTGGCACTTGGAGGCGGGGGATGCGCGTCCCGACGCGTCCTCCGAGCCGGAGCCGTTGATCGCGCCGGGCAGCGTGGTCGGCCTCTGGCTGGTCGAGCATCTGCCCGTGGTCCATCCCCACGACCACGCGTTCTACGAGATGGCGCTCGTGCTCAGCGGCAGCGGGTTCCACGTCTGCGGGGACAGCGAGGAGCCGGTCCAGGCCGGCACCGTCGTCTTCGTCCCACCGGGGGTCGCGCACGGCTACCGGGGGTGCCGCGACATGGAGGTCTACAACTGCTTCTTCCGCGCGGAGCTGGCGGAGTTCGAACTCCTCTGGGCCGCCCGCGACGACGACTTGGTGGCCCTGTTCGGACGCGGCGGGACCCGGCGTCCCCAGGACGACCACGTCGTCATGGAGGTGGACCCGGCGGCCTTCGAGCAATGCGTCGGTGAGCTTGACGCGATCCGGCACGAGGATCCGTCAGAGCGAAGCCACGCGCGCCAGATCGGCCACCTGCTGCTCGCGCTGGACCTGATCGCCAGGCACGGTCGGCGCTACGGCCAGACGGCCCCCGGACGGCGGGGCGCGACGCCACGGGTCGTGGCAGCCGTCCTCGACGCGTTCGACGCGGACCTCGCCCGGCACTGGACGCTCGCCGACCTCAGCACGGAGGTCTATGTCGGCTCGTTCCATCTCGCCCATGAGTTCAAGCGCTGGATGGGCGTCTCGCCGATGGCCTACCTCTCCCAGCTTCGCGCGAAACGGGCAGCCACCCTGCTGGCCGGGACCGACGACTCGATCGCATCCATCGGGCGGGCCGTCGGCTGGCCGGAGCCCGCAGCATTCTCGCGACAGTTCTCGAAGACCTTCGGCGTCAGCCCGCGCGAGTTCCGGCGGCGGCGCACGGCGCAGCACGCCGATGAGGCCGTCCCGAGCTGACGAAGATCAGTCGACGTGGGCCACCTCGTCGAACTGGCAAGAGCCGACGTTGCAGGCCGGCCCGGCATCGCTCGCTGCGGGCGGCTGACCGATCACGATCGCAGGCAGACGAGCAGCTCGGGCCTCAAATCACATCGCCCCGGATCGGAGCGATGTCGTCCAACCCGCGATCGATCGAACACCGCTGTGATCGATGAGGACTGCGTTTCCCGCATCGAAGTCCACCTCCAGGGCCAGGCCGTTCCCCTCCGCTTCCCAACCGAGTCGCAGCGAGTGATCGTCGCCGTCGACGCGGAGCTCGCCGTCGAACGCCGGGTGCGTGTTCCGAAGGCGGACCAGCTCGAGGACGCGCCTGACCACGGGCCGATCGAGCGCGCCCTCGGATCTCGTCCGGCGTGTAGTCGTGGCGGTTGATCGCACGGCCCTCGCCGGTTCGCTCGACGGCAGTCGTGGTCGTTCTCGCCGGCCAGCAGCCCGACGTAGTAGATCTGCGGGACGCCGCGCGCGAAGAGCTGGATCGCGCGCGCGGCGACGATAGCGCTCGTCGTCGTCGCCGAGGGCCGAGTAGTACGTGCAGTTGAGCTGGTGCACATCGCCCGCCCCGGCATGGGCGTCGGACAGGATTCGGTTCACGTTGCCGCCCTGCGCCTGGACCCGGGTCCGCGAGGCCGGCCATCTCGGCGGGCGTCAGGATCCCGTCGAGGTCCGGGCGGACCGGGATCCCGTCGTGGCAGTCGAGGTTCGTGAACTGGCGCTCGGCGACCGGGCAAGGTGCGTCGCGCAGCCGCGTTGCTCGCCGGTCTCGAACGCGTGCAGCAGCAGGCCCGGCAGGACGAAGTCGTACGTCCAGAAGCCGTGGTGCCGACAGCCGCTCGTGGGTCGCGTACCCATCGTGGACCTCGGGCAGGACGACGAGCCCGAACGAGTCGGCGACCTCGGTCACCCAGGCGAGGAACTCGTAGATCTCCGGCTCGACCATGAAGCACGTCGTGCCCGGGCTTCTTGATCACGTAGCCGACGGCGTCGAGCCGCACGATGCGGACGCCGTGCTCGGCGAACGGCGCAGCCAGCCCGTGATCATGCCGGGTCGCCTCGGACGTGACGTCGAGGTCGATCTGCTCCGACCAGTCGGCGGTCCCGAACGACGTCCAGATGCGCTCCTCGCCGCCCGTGTCCGCGATCGTGATCGTCGAGAACGGGTCGTCCGGCTTGCGCAGGAAGATCAGGGCGACGTCGGCCGTCAGGCGGCCGCCCGTCCGGCCAGACCTTGTCGAGGGTGATGAACAGGTCGGCAGACGCCGACGCGCGGCCGTGCTGCTGGAAGTCCTGGAACTCCTCGCTCTGACGCGAGATGTGGTTGATCATCAGGTCGAGGAGCACGTCGTGGTGCGCGGCGATTCTGCCGATGTCATCCCACGTCCCGAACCGCGGATCGATCTCGGTCGTAGGTGAGCGGGCGCGAAACCGCGATCGCCGACGACGGGAACGGCGGCAGGACGTGGACGCCGCCGAAGACCCCGGCCAGCGGCCCGTCGAGCAACGCGTCGAGGGCCGGAGGTCGCCGCCCAGCGAGTCCGGGTAGGTCAGGAGCTGGGGCCGGGGTGCTATCTCGCGTCGCATGCGGTGTCAGCTCGCTGGTCAGGCGCGGGCGGCTGCGCGAAGGGTCGCGGCCAGCTGCGTAGCACGGGAATCGCAATGGAGCATCACGGCCGTAGTGTCGCGCAGCGCCGATGGGCGACGCGCCTCCACTTCGGTCCCGACGACCGCGCCCATCGCCGGCACCCGCCTCATCCCTTGACCGACCCCTGGAGCAGGGCCGCGATGATCTGGCGCTGGAACACGATGAAGACGATGAGCGTCGGCAGCAGGATCAGGATCGTGCCGGCGCACAGCAGCGGGATATCGGTCGCGTAGTGGCCCTGGAAGGCGCCGAGCGCACCGGCCATCGTCCGCTGCGTCGGGTCCTCGACCAGCACCAGCGCCAGCAGGAACTGGTTCCAGGTCCAGACCGACATCAGGATGCCGAGCGACGCCATCGGCGCGCCGCGCGAGCGGGACGTGGATCCGCCAGAACAGGTCCCAGGTGGTCGCGCCGTCGACGCGCGCCGCCTCGGAGATCTCGCTCGGCATGTTGACGAAGTGGGCGCGCATCCAGAACACGGCGAACGGCATGTACAGGCCGATCAGCGGCAGCACGATCGCGAGACGCGTGTTGAGGATCCCCATCGGCCGGACCAGGAAGTAGAGCGGGGTGATGATCCCCTCGAACGGGAGCGTCAGCCCGAACACGAACAGCAGGAGCAGCAACGCCGGCGCCCGGGATGCGCAGGAGGCCGATGGCAAAGCCGGCCATCGTCGAGATGACGAGCGACGATCGGGCACGACGGCGAGGACGATGAAGACGCTCGACGCCAGCAGCGCGCGCATGTTCGCGACGTTGAAGGCCTCGAGGAAGTTGCCCCACTGCGGATCCGACGGGCCAGTGCGAGCCCGACCGGGCACGCTGCCCGACGGATGCAGCGCGGTCGTGAAGATGCTGATGAAGGGCAGGATGCGTGAACGCCATCAGCGCGACGAGGAGCGCCCGGCCGGCCCAAGCCTCGCGGCGAGCGACCCTCACTGTCCGCTCCTCCCGGCGTCAGGCGCTGGATCGGCAGGATGCACGATCAAGGACCAGGATGATCAGGACGACCGCCAGCGCCGAGGCGAGCCCGACCTGCCGCTCGAGGAAGGCGAGGATGTAGATCTGGATGCCCGGGACCGCGGTCGCGTTGCCGGGGCCGCCCGCCGGTCGAGACGTACACGATGTCGAAGGCCGCGAGCGCGGCGATGACCGTGACGGTGACGCACACGCCGATCTCGTAGCGCAGGCTGGGCACGCGTGATCGGACCGGAACTCCGCGAACCAGCCCGCGCCGTCGATGCCGCGCCGACTCGTACAGAGCCGGGTCGATCTTGCGTCATGCCGGTCAGCAGCAGCACGGTGCAGAACCCGAGCAGCACCCAGATGCCGATGAGGCCGACGGCCGGCAGCGCGAAGTCGAAGTCGCCGAGCCAGGCGCGGGTGACGTCGCCGAGGCCGACCGCGGTCAGGATCTGGTTGATCGAGCCCGGTAGGGACAGCAGCCAGCCCCAGATGATGCCGGCGGCGACCAGCGGGATGACCTGCGGCAGGAACAGGACGGTCCGGGCACATCGCCCCGAGCCGACCGGTCGCGACCCGGTGGATGACGTCGCGACGACCAGGCCGAGCGCGACCGGGATGAGGCTGAAGAAGACGACCAGCTCGAACGCGTTGAACGATGCGTCTCGAGCAGGTCGGGTTCGCTGAAGACCGTCGACGTAGTTCTTCAGACCGACCCACGTCGCCGGACCGACGCCGTTCCAGCGGAAGAGCGAGTACTGGACGGTCAGGGCGAGCGGCAGCAGCACGAACAGCGCGTACATCACCAGGGCTGGCAGGACGAACAGCCAGCCGACGATGGTTTGCCGGCGGATCCCCGTCGATGCGGGATCCGCCGGCGAGCCGCCGACGAGCCACGCGATGGCTGATGCAGGAGGCATCGCCTGCCGTCGGCGTGCGCATCGTCGGCGGCGTCGACTCAACTGGCGAGTTCCTTCTGCGTACTCGGCCTGGACGGCCTTGAGCAGGCCGGCAGCATCCTCCTTGCCACCGACCATCTTCTGAAGCTCAGGCGTCCAGCCCTGGGCGAAGATCGCGCCGGTCGCGTTGGCGATGAAGTCCATCGCACCGTTGTCCTTGGCCGATCGTCGGCGCCGGCGGCGAGCGTGTCGTTGGTGACCGAGCCCGCCGCCGACGGGCGGGATCGTGCAGGTCCGTCGGGCCGCCCGGGTTCGAGCCACCGACGGTGACGTCGATCTGGCGTGCCGTCGTCGTTGGTGGCGACCCAGTTGAGGAAGAAGGCGGCGCAGTCGGCGTTCTTGGCGTTGGCGGCGATGCCGTACGTCAGCGGCGCCGACATGGCGGCGAGCGATCCGCCTGCCTCGGCGGGCGGCATGAGGAAGAAGCCGACGTTGCCGGACAGGTCCTTGTCGTAGACCGCATTCTGCCAGTCGCCGTTGAACATGAACACGCCCTCGCCCTTGCCGAAGCGGGCATTGGCGTCGGTGTACTCGATGGCGTTGATGTCCTTGGGAAGTAGCCGGCCTTGATCCACTGCTCGAGGTGCTGGGCGGCCGTCAGGTTCGTCGGGCGTGTCGATCGTCGCACCTGGCTTCTGGAAGATCCAGTCGTTGATCGGCTGCGTCGGGCCATACGCGGCCATCAGGTTCTGCAGCGGGAAGGCGAGCCCACGCCGCTCGGCGCTGTCGCGTTCCACGGCCATGATCGGCAGCAGTCCGGCGGCCTTCGCCTTGGCCAGCAGGTCCTCGAACTCGGCGAGCGTCTTGGGCGGCTCGGTCATGCCGATCTGGGCGGCCA
Organism: uncultured Chloroflexia bacterium; assembly: GCA_963774695.1. Classification (GTDB taxonomy): domain Bacteria; phylum Chloroflexota; class Limnocylindria; order Limnocylindrales; family CSP1-4; genus CAIXZV01. Next base: position 687,520 of record CAVZFY010000003.1, read on the forward strand.
GCTTCTTGTTGTAGAAGACACCGGTCAGGCTGTAGTTCAGGCCCATCGCGTAGAGCGAGCCGGAGCCGCGCGTGCCGTCCGTCGGCCGACGCGGTTCTGGGCGAGCTGCGGCGCCGGCCACTTGTCCCAGCCGAAGGCGGTCGCGTAGTCGTCGAGGTTCTTGAGCAGGCCGTCCTTGACCAGCGAGACCATCGACGGCAGCCGGATCAGGTCGGGCGGGTTGTCACCCGCGAGCAGGCGCGGCGTCGCGGTCATCAGGTTCGCGAACTGGTCCTGGCTGATGTTCCAGGTGACGTTCGGGAACTGCTTGGTGAACTCGTCGGACAGCTTGAAGGGCAGATCGAAGCCGGTCTCGAAGTAGGCGTTCAGCACGACCGGGTCGGTGCCGCAGGACGGACCGGCGGCCGCGGCGCTCGCCGACGGGGCCGTGCTGGCCTCGCCGCTCGCCGATGGAGCTGCCACGGTCGGCGCCGCCGTCGCAGCTGCCGAAGGCGACGGCGTCGCGACGGCTCCGGGTGCGGCGCAGGCCGCGACCATGATGGTTGTGACAGCGAGCGCCGCGATGCGCTCCCCGGGCACGCCGCCGCGGGCGCTGCCGAGTCCGATGCTGACCATGAACACTCCTCCTCGTTGGTGCTCTCGAGCGAGTGCCAAGCCGTCCGGGGGTCCTCATCCACGGCCCTCCTTCGGAGGCGCCGTGGTCGCACGGACCACCAGCTCCGGTGCCAGGTGAACGACGGGCGGGTCCTCGGATCGGTCGCCGATCTCCGCCAGCAGGACCTCGCGCCACGGCGGCCGGACTCGAGCAGCTGCTGACGGACCGTCGTCAGGCCGACGTAGTCGGCCGCCTCGATGTCGTCGTAGCCGATGACCGAGAGGTCGTCGGGAACGTGGAGCCCGATCTCGCGCGCCGCGGCGACGACGCCCAGCGCCTGGGTATCGCTCGCCGTGAAGATCGCGGTCGGTCGTCGGTCGCCGGACAGCATCTGCCCAGCCAGCTCGCGAGCCTCGTATCGTCCGTGCGCGCCGTGACCGACCCAGTCCGTCCGGGATCGAGACCCCGGCGCGCGCCAGCTCGTCGGTCAGTCCTGCTGGCGATCGCGACTGGACGTGAAGCCGAACGGGTCCTCGAGGGCATCGCCGACGAAACCGATCGCCGGTGTCCGAGCTCGAGCAGGTGACGGGCGGCCAGCGCGCCGCCGGCGGCGTCATCGCCGATCACGCGGGGCAAGCCCCGATGGAGGGCGTATGGACGTCGATGAAGACGACCGGCACCGGCCCGCGGCTCAGGCGCTGGGACGGCGGTGTCCGGCGGTGGCAGCGACATCACGATCAGCCCGTCCGTGCGCTGCGACTGGGCCAACGTGCCGAGATAGTGGTCGCGCTTCTCGACCGACTCGACGTTGTAGATGACGAGGTCGAACTCGCTGTCGGTCAGGACGGCGTCCACACCACGGAGCCGCTCGGCCGCCTGCGGCCGCGTCAGGAACGACACGACGACACCGATCGTCAGCGTCCGGCCGAGACTCAGGCGACGCGCCGCCGGGCTCGGCGAGAAGCCGAGCTCCTCCATCACCGACAGGATCCGGTCGCGCGTCTGGGGGTTGACGACGTCCTTCCCGTTCAGCGCCCGCGATGCGGTGGCAACGCTGACACCGGCGTGGCGGGCGACGTCGCGGATCGTGACGGACTTCCTGGCCACGGCAGCCTCGAATGTAACCGGTTACATGAGACCGGTTTCAACAAGGTACCAGAACCGTCAAGATGGTTGCGATTCGGGCGCGCCGCTAGCCGACCGGGTCAGCTTGGCCACGTTTCGAGCCGGCCGCTTCAGCGTCGGCGCGCGACTCCCACGCCAGTCGGTGTCGGCGTCGTCGAGAGGGTGCTCGTCCACGCCGCAATCTCCGTGCGACGGGCGACACCGAGCTTGGCCAGGATGTGCTCGACGTGGCTGCTCGCCGTCTTGGGCGAGATCGAGAGCGCCTCGGCCAGCTCGGCATTCGTATTCCCGGCGGCGATGAGCTGGGCGACCTCGAACTCGCGGACCGTCAAGCGGGTGCCAGGGCTGGTCTTCCGAGCCGCGTCCCTTCGCCACGCGATCGATCTGGTCGGCACGCGTTAGCAGCGGGTCGCTGTCCATGACCGTGGCCGCCTCGCGCACCTCGCGGACGAGGGACATCGCTTCGACGTAGCGATTGGCGCGGAGGTCGGCGGCGGCAAGGTCCAGCCGCGCCCAGAGGCCTTCCCAGCGGCGACCCCGCTCGTCCCACAACCGGATCGCCTCGCTGAGCGCCTCGCGCGCGGCCTTGATCGAGCCCTCGCCAAGGTGGACGAGGCCAGCGGCATGAACGATCGACGGTCGGGCGATCTCGACCCCCGGGCCGATCGCGCGCCTGAACTGGTCGAGGAATCGCACGGCTGCGTCGGGCCGCGCGGCGGCCTGATGGGCACGGACACCTGTCACGGCGAACGGAGCAATGAACGTCCACTCACCCTGCTCGCGGGCCAGCCGGAGCGCCTCATCGCAGAGCTCCGCGGCACCCTCTGGGTCGCCGGCATGCAAGGCCGCCTCGGCGAGACCCCACTGCGCTGGCAGGAGCAGGTCGAGGCGTTCGGCATGGCGGCCAAAGGCCGCCGCCGGAAGGAGATGCTCCTCTGCCTCCCCACGCCGGCCCCGCGAGGCGCTGACGTATCCCAGCGCCCACTGGGCCATCGCGTGCGCACCGCCCGAGCCAGGGTCGCTGAGCGCATGGCCGCCCTGTCGGAGAGCTTCGTCCCAGCTCCCCGTCGCCCACGAGATCAGCGCCTCGGACGACTGCAGGAAGTGCCCGCAGAACGTCTGCTCCACGGACTCGGCGTACCGGAGGCCCTCCGCGAGCCCAACGCTTGCCTCGCGGAAATCCATCGCCCGCATCGCAAGCATGGCGACATCGCGATAGCACGAGACCCCCGTGTCTTCCTGCCCGCTTGCCCGGACCGTCTCCCCGATGGCGCGAATGGACGCCAGCCCCTCGGCGACGTGGCCATCGATGATGTCGAGCTGCGCGATGAACTGGTCCAACCACAGGATCTCGGCGCTGTGGTCCGTCTTGACGCTGAGCTCACGACTCTCCAACACGAGAGCGCGCGCTTCGGCAAAGCGGCAGGCGTCCATCTCGACGACCGCGAGGACCTGGAGGCCGATGATGCGGAAGACGTCCCGCATCGGGTCCGTGGGCGCAGCGTCGATCTCGTTGAGCAGGCGGCGTGCGAGATCTCGTCGGACGGCGATGGGCTGCCCCTCGCGCCGCGCCGCACCGGTGAGATTGACCAGCGCCTCGATCGCCACGAACGGATGGCCAGTCCGCAGCGCGAGCTCCCTGGCTCGGGTCGCGAAGTCGGCCATCAGGGCATTGCGATCGATGTTGCCGGCCGCATCCGAGAACAGGAGCAGGATCTTCAGCTTCTCCTCGTCCGAGAGCGACGCCGGCATGTTCTCGATCGCGCGACGGAACAGCTCGAACGCCTCGCGATGGGACGACATGTTCATCGCCTGCTTCGCCGCGTCGAGCGCCGTGCGGTATGCCTCCTCGGTCAGCCCCGCCCGCTCGTAGTGCACCGATGCGTGGGTGTCCGATGCTCCCTCGAGCAGGCCACCGAACTCCGCCGCCCGGGCGTGGAACCGCCGTCGCTCGCCGGCCGGCACGGATCGATAGAGCGCGTCCCGGAGCAGCTGGTGGCGGAAGTCGACCTGGTCGCTGTGATGGACAGGATCCAGCACGTCATGGTCGACGAGCTCCTGGATCGGGTCGTCGAGCGAATCGACCGGCAGGTTCATGACCCCGGCCAGGACGGCCGGGATGAACGACCGGCCGACGACCGCACCCGCTCGGGCCACGGCCTGGGCCTCGGGCGAGAGCCGGCCGATCCGCGCCAGCGTCGCGTCCTCGAGGGTCTCCGGCACGTCGGCGTCCAGGACGGCCCGGCTGTCCGCAAGCCGCTCCCGGCCAAGCGCGCTGCAGAGCTCCTCTATGTGCAGGGGCACGCCGTCGGTCCGGAGGTACACGGCGTCGACCACGTCGCGCGGCGCGGGCAGGCCGGTTCCAAGGATCAAGGTCGTCATCAGCGCCGTCTCGTCGCGGGTCAGGCGGTCCAGGCGGATTTCCTCGGCCAGCCGTTGCGTGATGAGTCGCGAGCGCCACTCCCGAAGCACCACCCCAGTGAGCGTCTCGCTGCTCCGGTAGGCCCCGACGAGCAGCAGCGGCCGGTCACGCGTCTGGCGCGCGAGCTCGGTCAGGGTTTCGAGGCTAAGGTCGTCGGTCCACTGGAGGTCCTCGAACGCCAGCACCGTGGGCACGTCCGTCGCGAGGAGATCCACGACCTCCAGGACGAGGTCACGCCGGCGCGGGACCGACGCGTTCAGTCGCGACCCGAGGACGTCGACGAGCTCGCGCCCGGTGGTTCCAAATGCGGGATCACGGCGCATGGCCCGGGCCAGGTCGAGGAACGAGGCGGCGAGGACGTCGCGGTCCTGCGGGGCCACCTCGGCCTTCGCGATGCGGAACCCCCGCCCGGCTGCAAGGCTGTCGATGGCACGGAGCAGGCGCGTCTTCCCGATTCCGGCCTCACCGGAGGCCAGGAGGAAATGGCCGCCCCCACCAAGGACCTCGTCGAGCCGCCGCTGGGCGAGGTCCACGAGATCGTCTCGACCGACGATCACGGGCGAGAGCAGCGACCCAACCTGTGACATGCGCGGAGTCTATGGGACGCGCAACGCGCTTCAATCGGTCGAGCGACCGATGCGCTCACCCCCTCGAGGGTGGCGCGGGCGCATTCCGTCCATCGACAGGACCAGGAGCCGTTCCGCGAGGGCCGGCCCATCGGGCGAGGTCTCGGCGGCCACTGCGAACGCCTTGGTCATCTTCAGCAGGTCATCAAGGTCGACCTCGTCGCGCACGGCGCCTTCGGCCTTCGCGCGATCGAGGAGCATCCCCCCGGTGGCGTTGATCATCGAGTGGCACTGGGCGAAGAGCTCGCTGGTCCGGCCTTCTTCGGTCAGGGCGGCGGCCAGGCCACGCTTCTGCGAGACCACCGTCACGAAGCCCTGCAGCCAATCGATGAGGGCCGTCCCGGCCGCCTCCGAGGTCGCGAGGCGATCCCCGTCCGCGCAGAGGCGCTCGACGCTGTCCCGGTAGACCGCCTCGAAGAGCGCCAGGCGCGTCGGAAAGTGGCGGTACAGCGTCCCGGGTCCGACCCCGGCCGCGCGCGCGATGTCGTCGAGCGAAGCGTTCGGCCCGTTCTCGGCAAACGCCGTGCGCGCCGCGGCGATCAGGAGCTCGACATTCCGCTGGGCGTCAGCCCGGCGCGGCCGTCCGGCGGGAGGCGCGTCGGCGGAAACGTTGCGTGTCGGTGTCGGTTGCATGGAGCCCTTGCAAAACGGAGACTGTCTCCGTATATTCGCACAGAACCGGAGACAGCCTCCGGATGCGGCGATGGTAGCAGGTTCCCGACCCGTCGGTCGAGACCCGGTACCGATCCGACCCTCGCGCCACCAGGAGCCCTTGCCTGCATGTCGACCACCTCTCCCACGCTTCCTGCGGCACGCGACGAACGCTGGCTCGCGCTGGCCGTCCTGTGCGCCGGCACCCTCATGATCGTGCTCGATGCGACGATCGTGAACGTCGCGCTCCCGGCGATCCAGCGCGACTTCGGCTTCAGTCAGTCGAGCCTCGCCTGGGTCGTCAACGCCTACCTCATCGCCTTCGGCGGCGTCCTGCTGCTGGCCGGCCGCCTGGGCGACCTGCTCGGCCGGCGGCGCATCTTCCTCGTCGGCCTGACGATCTTCACGCTCGCCTCGTTCGTCTGCGGGCTCAGCCCCAGCGGTCCCGTCCTGATCGCCTCGCGGTTCATCCAGGGCCTGGGCGGCGCGATGACCTCCGCGGTCATCCTCGGGATGATCGTCACGATGTTCACCGAGCCCCAGGAGCGGACCCGGGCGATCAGCCTGTACAGCTTCGTGGCCGCGGCCGGCGCGTCGATCGGCCTGCTGGCCGGCGGCGTCCTCACGGAGCTGCTCGATTGGCACTGGATCTTCTTCGTCAACGTCCCGATCGGGATCGTGACCGGCATCCTTGCGGTGCGTCTGATCAAGGACGACGTCGGCCTGGGGCTCGGTAAGGGGGCTGACGTCCCCGGCGCGATCCTGGTGACCACTGCCCTGATGCTCGGGGTCCTGACGATCATCCGGACGAGCGACGTGGGCTGGTTCTCGATCGAGACCCTGATCGGTGCCGTGGCGACGGCGCTGGTGTTCGCGGGGTTCGTCGTGCGTGAACAGCGGACCTCGGATCCGCTGCTGCCCCTGCGGATCTTCCGCTCGCGTGCCGTCACGGGGGCCAACCTGATCATGGTCCTCGTCGTCGCCGGCTTCTTCGGGACCTTCTTCATCGGCAGCCTGTACCTCGAGCGCGTCCTGCGCTTCGATGCCCTTGCGATCGGACTGGGCTTCCTCCCCATCAGCGTGAGCATCGGGGTGATGTCCTTCGTCTTCGCCGTGCCATTGATCACGAGGTTCGGGCAACGCGCCGTGCTGCGTGGCGGCCTGGTCCTGCTGCTCGGCGGGATGCTCTGGCTGGCGCGGCTGCCCGCGGATGCGACCTACCTGGTCGACGTCGGGCCGGGTCTGCTGCTCGTCGGCATCGGTGCCGGACTGACCTTCCCGTCGACCGTCGGGCTCGCGATGTCGGGGGCCACCAACGCCGACGCGGGGCTGGCGTCCGGACTCGTGAACACGACCCGGATGGTCGGCGGCTCGCTGGGCCTCGCGGTGATGGCGTCACTGCTGACCACACGCGTCGGGACGCTCACGACGGCGGGGGCTGATCTGGGGACGGCGGTGACCGGCGGCGCGCAACTCGCCATGAGCTTCTCGGCCGTGTTGATCGTCGCAGCGTTGGTCGTGTCGGTCACGGTCCTCCGCCAGAGCACGGTGACCCAGGTCCATCCGGCCGGCCAGCGCACGATCGATGCCGATGTGTTGGCGGACGCGGCCTAGGGTCGACGAGTCCGTCGAGGACGTCGACGACCTCGAGCTCATGATCGGCACGAGCAACCACCTGTTTGTCTCCGAAGAGAAGGCTCACGGGTAACCGATCCGATCCCCGTGACTGACCTCGCGGCCGCCTGTGACAGCTCCAGGACGCCAAGCCGGTCGGCTGGTTCGTCGGTCAGCCGGTCCACAAGCTCGAGGCCGTGCGGGAGATGGCGCGGGACTTGCGGCTGATCCGGGAGGGGCAAACAATCCACAGCAGGGCGATCAGTCGTAGGCGACGGTCGCCTGCGGAGCAGCACCGCAACGGAGCGCCACGATGAGGACTTGGCCCGACGACTGGGGGGACCGTCGACAGGGGGTGAACTGCGTTGCTTGCAGGGAAGGCCGCCCGGATCAGATCCCGACCGGTGAACGCGTCTTCGCTGGCCAAGTGTCGGACGCGTATTTAAACCGCGACCTGGCCGCCCGAGGCTACACGCTGGTCTTCTGGCGCGGTCGCCACATCGCCGATCCGACAGACCTGACGGAAGAGGAGATGTGTGGTTTCGCGAGTGAGGTGCGCTTGATCTCGCTCGGTATCGAACGGGCGTATCGACCAGCCAAGCTCAACTATCTGACGCTCGGCAATAGCCTTCCACACCTGCACACACACATCGTCCCCGGTACACCGACGATCCCGATCCCGGCCGTCCGCCTCGGTTCATGATGACCGATCAGCAGTGGCCGCCGACGCCGGACGACCAATACGCGCGGGAAGTGATTGGCCTTCGAGCAGCGATCGAGATGGCTCGCTGATACGCGGGGCACCGCGGAACCTGCTGCTGGTCCGGTCGCCCACTTCGTCCGTTTTCGCCACAAACGCGCGCGAGCCACCCATTGCACCTCGTCCGCCGCCGAGGGCCTTCGGCGTTCCGCTCGCCCCAAATGCCTCGAGTACATCGCGCGGCGGCGGCGATCCTAGGTGGTCTTGTGCATCATTCGCACACCGAGGAGCGCCCGTCGCGCATCCGCGAGCCCTTTGTGGTTGCCGGAGTCTCCATCGAGACCGGTCAAGTCACGCCGGCGGATCCGACCCGTGAAGTAGCAAGCCTGGACGGCCCACCGAAAGGCGAGGAAGGTTGCCGCGCCGGCGATCTCGTCCGATCCGATCGGGGCTGTTCGGGTGTACGCCGTAAGGACGCGCTCGTCGGTGTACATCCACGCCGATGCCGCGTCGTAAAGGAGGGGTCCGTGACTGGCGGAGCCCCAATCGATCAGCGCCACGCCATCCTCGCTGTTCAGAAATGCCTCAGGCGCCGGATCCGCGTGGAGGATCCCATGGGTCAGGGTCGGTGCCAGTTGCTCGGCCGCATCGATCGCGCCGCGAACGGCGTCTCGGAGCGCCGGCTCGTCGATCGCCGCAGCATCGAGCCACGCCCATGGCCAGCGGTCGAGGCCATCAGGAGCCGGTGCTCCCACCAGGAGTGTATGGGCGAGCCCCAGCGTTTCGCCCAAGAGGTCGATGTCCGCGTCGGACGTGTCGAGTTCGCGTCCGTTGACGAACCGCAAGAGGGCAACCAGTCGAATTCCCGTGAACGGTCATGTTTACCGGTGCACCGGTCCGCAGTCCGCGCTCAGCGAGCCACGCCGCGACGCGCAGACCGGCCTCGTCCGAAGGGTTGGCGATCTTGAGCACGTAGCGCTCGGTACCTGAGGAAACCAGCCAGGTTGACGAGTTCATCGCGACGAGGGGCGACCGTACCGCGGCCTTGCCAAGCCATTGCCGGATGTGCTCGTCGGCGATGCGGTCGTCCGCGGTCAGGCTCATGCGACTGAAGCCAGCGCTCGCGCCGCGGTCCATGCCTGGACTCGATGAGGATCGTTGAAGACCACAAGGAACTCGTTGGAATTCATCCTGCCGGGCTCAGTTCTGCCCCGGACATGATGATGCCCCGGCCAAGGCGGGGGACCATGACCGGGGCGTATGGGGAAGTGAGTTGGCCTCCGGCCCGCTCGAACCGGATCCTGTACCCGAGGTCGCGGCGTTCCCTCGGGGACCGGAGGCGCGCCGGGGAGTCTAGGCAACGCGTACCGGTGCGGACAACGTCGGGGAGGCGACACCAATCAACGACTGCTCGTATCGACTCGTCGAGTCACACCTCGGCCCGCGGAGGGACAGGCGTTGGTGGCCCGAGTGTCCTCGGGAGCCTGTGCCTCGTGCGACGACGCTCCGTCTCATCCCCTCCGGATCTAGCCCACCGGCACAGGTGAGGCCGCCGCGTTGCGCGGGCCGACGCCCCGGCGATAGACTCGGGCTCTCCCGAGCGGGAGTAACTCAGTTGGCAGAGTGTCAGCCTCCCAGAGTCGGCTGTCTACCAGCGGCTCCCCACGACCAGGCTTTGAGCGCGCTGTCTGCGAGTTTCTGACACCCAATCACGAGGGGTCTCGTCGTGGTCGACGACCTCGACCGTGACCGGCGGCATCAGGCCCAGACCTCGCTTTCGACTCGTACATCCGTCCGCGTCCGAGCCAATTCCTCGATCGCCAGGCCGAGCGCGTGGTCCTGGCAGGCCCGCGCGAGGGGATAGGGCTCGGGCCCCTCGTCGCGCGCCCACTGCCCGACGGCCGCCAGGTGGCTCGCGACCGCGATGTCGTCCTCGGACAGGCTCCTCCCGACCCACGGGTTCCGGTAAACGACCCTGCCGTCGAACGAGGCATGGACGACGTCGTTCCCCTCGAGGTTCATGTCGACCCCGGTGCGTCGGTAGACGATCGGCGACGTGATCGGTCCGTCTGGCGTCAGCCGGGTCACCGTGTCATCCACCATCTCGCCGAGCGAACCGCGGACGACGATCCGACGTGCCAACAACGGGTTCCACCACTGGTTGTCGACGAAGTCGTAGAGGCCCATGCGCCCGTCGCCGAAGTCCAGCGTCGCGATGGTGGTCGTCCTCGGGATCGGGGTCGGATCGTCGACCCAGCCGTCGAAGACGAGCGGGTCGACCATGGGCGCGGTGAACGTTCGGGCGGCGATGGTGACCGGCTCCGTGTCGAGATCGAGGAAGGCGCGGATCAGCGACGTCGCGTGGTAGAGGTGGGTCGACGCGATCTCCACCGCGTTGACCCGGCCGATGACCTTTGCGCCCGTGATGGCGAGTCGCGACGCGTGGCCGGGCATCAGCACGTACTGCTCGCCGACCTGGACGAGGCCGGACCGCCCGACTTCGTTCCACAGCGAGCGCAGGCCGTCGAGGTCCGGGGCCGGCGGCGTCTCCGCCATGGTCCTGACGCCGGCTGCGACGAGCTCGCGGACGACGCCGGGCATCGATGGCCAGGAGACCGCGGCCGCGACGAACTCGGGTCCACCGGCTAGCCCCTCGTCGAGCGTCAGGACCGTCCGCACGCCCCATGTCGCGGCGATCCGCTCGGCGTCGCGAGCGCTATGCGCGACCACCGCGACCACCTCGAACCGCTCGGGGAGCGCACGGACGAGCCGGAGGAAGAACTCGGATCGCCATCCGCACCCGACGATCGTGAACCTGACCGGATCCGACACGGCTACCTACCTTCTGATCGTGGCCGAGGCCACGGCGTCCGGCGGGATGCGTCCTCTTCACCTGCACGGCGACATCGCGCCACGGGCGACCCGGTGCAGCTCGCGATCGTGAAAGATTCGCCGTCAGAAGCAACTCGTGCGCCGGACCAAAGTCGGACCTTGGACAAAGGTAGCGGCGGTCGTGGCAGGACGCTGACCTGCTCGACAACGCCGCCGTCCGAGAGCCGCGAGCTACGGCGCCGGACTCAGCGAAGCGTCGGCGCGGACTCATGCCCCGAGTAGGGCACACCCGGCCCGCGTGGCCCCGGGGTCGCGACCTCGTAACGCTTGGCGAACGTTTCTGCGTCACGATGCGACCATGTCGGGAACGGGTCACGCGCCTACCCGGATGGGAGTCCCTGGATCGCCTCGACCAAGAAGGGCCCGGCTCGTGGTCCCGGGCGCCGGGGCGGGGGCACTGGCGGGCACTCACGTTCGCCGCCGTCCACGCGGTCTGGATCACGGACATCTGGTTCTCGCTGGTGCCGATGATGGTCGCCGGAGCGGCGTGCGGCGCCACGATCGGATGGTCCTACGGACGGCTGTTCGAGCCGTCGATCCCGACCTGGCTGGGCTACAACGCGAGCTATGTCATCGCGCTCGGGATCCTCGGGGTGGTGTCGGTGGCGGCCTTCGAGCCCAGGACGACCATGGCCGAGCTGCTCACCCTGGACGGACCGCCGGTTGATCTCATCGGCGATGCCTTTCCCCTGACCATCGCGTTCACGCTCGGCACCGCGGTGGTCCTGAGCGTCCTGTTCGGTCGGACGTTGGCGGCGTTCGGCGCGATCCTGGTCACCTGCTCGGTGCTCATGGCGCTGCTCGGGCTGGACGTCTCGATCATCGGCCTGATCCGGATCCCGACGGAGTCGCTGTACCTGGTCGTCGAGCTCGCCGGTCTGATCGTCGTCCTGGCCGGGTCGTTTGCAGCGGTCGTCATCGCACTCGCGTGGGGCGATCTCGGCGCTCGCTCCCGGGCGCCTGACCGGCGCCAGGGCGATTGGTCGGAGGCCGGCCACCGCTGACTGGCCGGGAGACGTAGCACCGCAGGCGAACAGACCAGCCTCGCGCCTCCGCGGACAATTCCGGGGTGAAGCTGTGCACGGTCTGTGGTGTCGTCACCAGCCGCGCGGGTAGCCGCTGCACCGACCACGCTCGGCAGTCCAACAGGAGCCGGCACAACGCCCCCAGAAACCAGCGGGCGGATGATGCTCGGCATGACGGTTCTCCTGGATCGGATCTCACCAAGTGCCTACCGTCGCCGCGGGCCCCGACCACTCCGCCGGCGGCAAGCGCCAATCGGCGCCATCTGCAAGCGTGACGACGCCCGTCGCCGTCGTCGACCCGGTCGAGGTCGATCTCATTGCGCAGGCCGACGCCGCGACGATAGACTCAGGGCTCTCCCGAGCGGGAGTAACTCAGTTGGCAGAGTGTCAGCTTCCCCAAGCTGAATGTCGCGGGTTCGAACCCCGTCTCCCGCTCCAATCACCTCGATTCGTGCTCCGCGCACGACACCTGGGGTGGCGAGCAGCTTCCGAGGAGCTCGCGGCGAGCAGCCGGTCAGTCTCCGTCCAACCGCGTCACGTCCCGTTCCCGAGCTGCTGCCCAGACGCGTTGGGGGGTCATCGGGAGATCGCGGAGCCGGAGGCCCGTCGCAGCGGCGATGGCGTTCGCGATCGCGGCGGGACCCGGCACGATCGCCGCTTCGCCGATGCCCCTGGCGCCGAACGGCCCCTCCGGCGCCGGGACCTCGATGATCCGCGTGTCGATGGACGGGACGGACCCGGCTCGCGGGACGGCGTAGTCGAGGAACGTCCCCGTGATGAGCTGACCCTGCTCGTCGTGGAGCATCGCCTCGTGGAGCGCCCGGCCGATGGACTGCACGGCGGAGCCGAGCATCTGGTCCTCGACGAGCGCCGGGTCGATCGCCCGCCCGACGTCCTGGACCACGGCGTAGTCGAGGAGCTCGACCGTGCCCGTCTCGTTGTCGACGCGCACGTGGGCCAGATGGCCGGCGACGGAGGGCGCGACGACCGAGTGGGCCGTGGTGGCGTGGCCCTCGACCGGCGCCGCGTACCCCTCGCTCAGCTCGCACGCGATGTCCGCGACTGACCGGCCCCGCGTCGGGGCACCGGTGGGCACCGCGAATTCGTCGACGATCTCGAGGTCGCCCGGCTCGATCTCGAACTCTCCGCCGCGAGGCGACAGAAACCGGTCGCGAGCGTCGGCAACCGCCTGTTGCACCGCGATGCCAACGCCGTAGGTGATCGCGCTCGAGTTGCTTCCGGGCGCGGGTGGCGCGGACGACGTGTCCGCGGCGACGACGGCACGGCCTCGACGGGCACCCCGAATGTCTCCGCCGCGATCACGGCGAACCCGCCTGCGACCCCGCTGATGTCCATGACGCCGGTGATCACCGTGATCGTCCCGTCCGGCTCGAGGCGGCACGTCGCGGCGGCCGGCTGCATCGACCCTTCCCAGGCAACCGATGGCGACCCGATCCTCTGCCCGCCGGCAGGCGGATCGCGCCGTCCACAGCCGGTGCCCGCGCACCTCGTCGAGGCACTCGACGGCACCGATCCGCGGCCACGACCTCGCCGGAGACGGTCGGATCCCCCTCCGCCACGAGGTTCTGCGCGGCGCAGCTCGATCGGGTCGAGGCCGAGCTCCGCGGCCAGCTCGTCGATCAGCGTCTCGAGCGCGTGCGCCAGCTGCGGCCCCGTCGGCGCCCGGTAGTTGCCGGCCGCGAACCGGTTCGTGCGGACGCCGAGGCCGACCACGTCGAACGCGGGCCACCGGTACGGCCCCGTGATCACGGACCCGGCGGCCATCTGCAACGACGATTCGGTGTAGGCGCCGGTGTCATAGACGACACGCGCCCGAAGGCCCGCGAACTCGCCGGTCGCGACTCGCGCGGAGCTGCAGGTCGGCGATCGTGCCCTGCGCGGGCTTCGTCGACGCGAAGTCCTCGCGCCGCGTGAGCACGCAGCCGGACCGGTGCCCGGAGCGCGAGCGCGGCACCCGCGACGAGCGGCTCGATCACGGTCTGCTTGGAGCCGAACGCGCCGCCGACCGGCGGCCGGCGACGAGGACCTTCGACACCGGCAGCCCGAACACCGCCGCGAGGTGGTTGCGGGTCATGAACAGCGACTGCGTGCTGGTCGACACCGGCAAGGCCGCTCGTCGGGCTCCACCCACGCCGTCGCCGAGTGCGGCTCGAGATGCACGCCTGTAGGCCCAGGCGGCTCGTGAACCGGCCCCCGACGATCACGTCGGCTCCCGCGAAGGCGGCGTCCACGTCGCCCCGCTCGTCCCGTACGCGGCTGAACGACGTTCTTCGAGAAGCCTCCGAGGCCGGGCCGCTCGTCGAGAGCCGCGGACAGTCCGGCCCCGTCATGGGGGATGGTGCGCATCAGCGGCGCGCCCGCGTCCATCGCGGCGAGCAGGTCGACCACCGGCGGCAGCGGCTCAGCTCCACCAGCACCATCGCGACGCCGTCCTCTGCCGCCGCCTCGGATTCGGCGACCACGAGCGCGACCGGTTGCCCGGCGTAGACGACCTCGTCGCGGGCGAGCGGCTCGAACCGGCGCTGCGGCCCCGTCCCGACGATGGGCAGGTCGCCTGCCGTGAGAACCGCGACGACGCCGGGGTCACGACAGCGCAGCGGCGCCGTCGATGCTCGTGATGCGTGCGTGGGCGTAGACAGCGGGGACGATTCGCGCGTGGAGCATGCCAAGCCGGCCGGCATCGGCCGGCGTAGCGCGTCGCTCCCGTGACCTTCGCGCTGTCCATCGATTCGTGGTCGCCGGGTGCCTACATACGTCGTGGTCGATGCCGACACGTCATCCATCCTGGCCGCTCCTGCTGTATGCGCGTCGTCGACGACGTGGGCACCCATCGTGATCCCCTTGGCCCTTGGCGTGTTCACGACGGCGACCACGGTCGTAGACTCACCGACGATCCGGTCGGTGTCGCCCGACCCGTGGAGGAGAGGATCGTCCGATGACCGGTGCTCGCGCGCGCTACGCGGTCCTCGTCGCGGTGATC
>CAVZFY010000004.1:0-90112 GCA_963774695.1 uncultured Chloroflexia bacterium
TGTCAACCCGAAGTCTGCGGAGGTAAGCAGGCGTGCCAGGATCACCGCCGTTGCAAGTTGAGATGTTGCGCGGATGCCTTGACTGAGACCGGTCCATCGCACCGCCGCATTGAGCCGTCGGCGCGATCCAATCTCCTGAGCGACCGCAAGGTCCGCCGTCTGGTCGTTCACCGCTCAGCACGGTATCGGCGGCGAACCATGAGCCGTTTCGCGTCCCCAAGGACTCGCCGCCGGGTGCTCGGCGTTGATACGTACGTCGCGCGCGACTCGTCCTGTGGTACCCCAACCGGTAGACCGCCTGTGGCCAGGACTTCTTCAATCAGTTCGTTGAGGATCTCGCCCGCGAGCGGCGCAACGCGCTCATAGAGGCGATTGAACGACTCGCCTGGACGCGTGAGCATGCGCCTTTGCCGCAGGATCGGTCCTCCATCGACCGCCTCGGTCATCCGGAACGCGGTGACACCGACTTCCCGTTCGCCGTTTACCAAGGCCCACCACAGGGGCCACGAGCCCCGATACGCAGGCAGCAGGGAGGGATGCACGCCGATGGCTCCCAACCGCGGGATCGCCAGGATCTCAGCTGGAAGGATCCAGCGGTGCGCTGCGGACACTAGGATGTCGGGATCTGCGCGCCATAGCGTGTCCGCATCAATCCGCTCGAGCGAAATCCCAATCAGGTCGACACGAGTGTTCCTGGATGCGGCAAGCACGATCGCCTGAGCGATCATCGCGCCCCAAGCCCCTGCCACGTACACGCGGACTCGGTCCGGGGATGTCATGCAGCCGCAATGACCCTCTGGACCGCCTCGACAACGTCATCGACGTCTGAAATCGGTCAGCGCGGCCGTCAGGGGAAGGCTGACTGTCTGTCTGCCTATCCGGAGCGCGTTCGGGGCGTCCTCAGGCTTCCAGCCGAGCTCCTCCTGGTAGAAGGGCTGCTCGGTCAGGGCAACGTAATGAACGCCGACACCAATCCCCTCGGCCGTCATCGCGTCCAGAAAACGATCGCGGGCAATACCCAGGCGTTCCGCGTCCACGAGGACCGTGTATAGGTGGTACCCGTGGCGCATGGAGGGATTCGGCTCCGCCGGCAGGTGGAGCCCGCTGCCCAGCGAAGGCCGCCTGATATCGAGCCCAAATTGCTCGGCGACGCTTCCAATTGAACTCGACTCGAGCGAGCTGGTGCAAGCCGATGGCCGCCTGGAGATCCATCATGTTGTACTTGAAGCCCGGCGGCGACGACCTGGTAGTGGCGGTAGCCGTCGTCACTGAAGCGCCGCCACGCGTCCTTGGACATGCCGTGGAGCGCCAGGATCTTGAGTCGATCCGCGTCGGCTGTCGTTCGCGTCAGGATCATGCCGCCTTCGCCGGTCGTGACGTTCTTCGTCGCGTAGAAGCTGAAGCATCCGAAGCCCCGAGCGTTCCACGGCTGCCGCCCATTCGGATTCGACCGCGTGGGCGCAGTCCTCGACGATTGCGAGGCCGTGCCGCTCTGCGATGCCGGTCAGACGTGCCATGTCGACGGGCCGCCCGGCGAAGTGCACGGGAATGATGGCCTTCGTGCGGGGCGTGATCGCCGCCTCGACAGCGTCGAGGATCGAGGTTCATGCCTTCCGGGTCGACATCGACGACGACCGGCGTCGCTCCGGCATGAAGCACGACGTTCACGGTCGCGCAGAAGGTCATCGCCGTCGTGATGACCTCGTCCCCGGGTTCGACGCCAGCAGCGACCAGGCTCAGGTGCAGCGCGGCCGTGCACGAGTTGACGGCTACGCCGTATCGGTGCCGCCGGTATTCGGCGGAACTCCTCCTCGAAGCGGGCGACCTTTGGCCCGGTGCCCAGCCAAGCCGAACGCATGCTCGCGACCACTTCGTCGATCTCGGCCTCCTCGATCTGGGGAGCACCGAACACGAGGAATCGGTCCCGACTCCGGACCGGAACGTGTGCGCCAGGTGTCGCGGCGTCGGCCATGGCGCGATGCTATACCGCACGGGACACAGCGGAATCCGCCTCGATCGTCAGGCCGACCTAGTCCGGATGGGTGTCGACTGATGCGGGGGGATCATTCAGGTCACCCTGTGGGCCGAGATCCGGTTTCCGTGCGACGACGAGGTACAGGCTCGTCCACTGCTCGGCCTTGTCCAAGTGATCGAGGCGAGAGCCAGCGCCCTGTATGCCGACGTTGACGGCGTCGATAATGCGCAATCGGCGCAGCCAGCCGCGATTTCCTCGGTCCAGGTAATAGGCGAGAGACTGCGCGCCGGTAGCCCAAAACCCGGTGAGGGCTTCCAGTTCGACGACTTCGAATCGGACCTTCTCGAGCAAATAGCGGATGCCGTGGTTGGTAAATCGATAGAAGTCGCGTGGCTCCTCGTGCAGATGCCACATGTGGGGCAGTTCGAGGATGATGTATGCCCCAGGGCGAAGGATCCGGTACCACTCGCGTAGAGCCTCCTCCGGCTCTTCCAGGTGCTCAAGAACCGAAGTCGCAAGTGCGCCGTCGAAGCTCTCGTCCTCAACCGGGATCGCGTAGGCGGACGCCACGATGTCTACGGCGCCCGTGCCGTGCGGTGAGGCCTCGTGATCCACACCGACGTGAGCGACAACAGCAGCCGGCATGAAGCGCGCGTATGGCTTGCGACCGCAGCCGATGTCGACGATTCGGCCGCGAAGGTAGGTCCGACTCGTCCTCTCAATCTCGCGGTCCAGGATCCCCGTGATGAGTCTGTTCCGCACTCCGCGCGCCATTCAGTCAGGCCGCCGACGGGGATCTGGGCCGACCGGATGCGGCACCCTCCAGGCGTCGGCGGAGCCTCGGCGCGGCTATCCAACGTCGGACCTCTCGCGGCCGCCCTTCTGTGCGACGGCATTCGCTGTCGCGCTCACGGGGTCCTGAGGCAGCACGCGCAGCGCCAGTTTCCCGAGCTGCATCCCTACTCGGGACCGTGGGAGGAACCAGAACCCCGCGTTCAGGCGCCGCACGAGCTCGAAGTCAGCGTCACGTAGCACGCCGTCGAGCTCAGACGGAAGCAGCAGGCGTACGTGAGTGGGGTCGCTGTCACGCTCATATCGGTTTCTGCGTGAAGGCGAGAACACGAACAGCCTTCCGCTCGGGCGCAACACGCGACGCGCTTCGCCAAGAACAAAGGCCGCCGTAGCCTCGTCGAGGTGCTCGATCACCTGGTTGAGCACAACGTTGTCGACCGAGGCGTCGGCTAGAGGCAAACGGGCCTCCAGCGCCTGCTTGAAGATCGGCAGATCGGGACATCGTTTCTTCGCCTCGTCAACGGCGTACCCCGAACCCTCGTATGCGGTAACTGTCAAACCCCATCGCCAGGCGAGCTCCGCTAGGAGCCCCGTTCCCGCGCCGAGGTCCGCGATCGGGCCGGGACGGCCGTAAGCGACGACCTCGGCCAGCACCGCGGCGTAGGTGTCCGCCGTCCGCTGGCCGTACCACGTGTCGAAGTAATCGCTGGCGTACACGAGGCTAGTGGCTACTCCTGCCGGCGAAGACGCTCATCGTTTCACCGAGGTCCTCATAGCCACCGACCACCTCCAGGCTTGCGAAGCCGAGAGCTGTACGGTAGGTCGCTTCGGTCCGATAGGCCTGATTGGGCGTGTCCTGCCCCCCGGTGGTCGTGTTCTCGACGAGGAACAAGAGTCCCCAGGACGAAGAACTCGTCTGAGCTCATCGATGGCACGCTCGAAGTCGCGCGGTCTCGTGATGCTCCCGAGTACGAGACATACCCAGACAACGTCAATGCTCGCCGTGTCCACCGGAATCCGACCACCCTCGATCCTTCGATACTCGACGGCCCCAGTGTCGGTCGGCGCCATATCCAGATACGCACCGACGGGGTCCACGCCGATGGCATGGCCGATGCGTAAAGCGAGCGCGGGCGTAAACCGCCCCGGTCCGCAGCCGAAATCGAGCGCGACGTGGTCGTCGGAAGTGAGGTGCTTCGCGAGCAAGGGCATCAAGATCGCCTCTTGACGCGCCAGCACTTGCGGAGCCTCGGCTTCGCTGTGGGCGAGGTTCAAGACACCCCTGGCACCGAAGCGTCGGGCGCGAATCGACCAATAGAGCGTGCTCGGTAGCCGCCTGCGTGCGGCCTCGCGAGCACGCGCCGCTATAGAGGGTCGGTGAAGCACCAGTCGCACAGCGCCATCCCCCGGCGTAATCGTGGCTGCATTCATCCTATGGGATCGACTCATCCGAATCAGTTGATGCCCCGCGAGCGATAGTTGCATCCGCCTGACATCGTGAGCGGTTCATGAGGTCGAGGGAAATAGCCCTTCAGTCGGGGCAAGCGTCTCAGGGGCGCCCGACAGTCAGATACTCGGGCGCGCGCTCGCGCTTCGCATTCCATTGGCCACCGCGGTCAGGACGGTCGTAACCCCCAACACGCGCTGACGATGGAATTTGACCGACGCGTCATCCGGAAACAGCGCCCGGAAGTCGCGCACGGACAGCGGGTTGAGCGCTGCCTCGGATGCCCAGACCTCGTTGCCCAAGCGCCGCAGGATCGGATGCCGCAGCCCTCGGGGGAGCCAATGGACGAACGGCAGCATCGTATGCGGATCGATTGGGAAGTGAGCGTTCGGCGTCGAAATCATGACCGTTGCGCAGGTGCGCAGCATCTCGGCGACGAACTGCTGTTGCTCCCCGCGGTTCCCGACGTGCTCGATCACAGCGTTGCTGAAGCCCACGTCGAACGTGCCGTCCTCAAAGGGCAGGCGCCGACCATCGGCGATCACGACCTTCACCTCCGGAAAGTGTTCGCGGAAAATCGGAACGTCCTCCAGTGACACCGCCGTGATCTGCGTTGGCCACGGGTACATCGACTCCAGAAAGTTAGCCGAGCGCCAAACGCTGTTCGTAACCCCGACGTCGAGTACCAGCGAGGCCTCGTCGGGACGTGCAACCTTCGTGAACAATGCGTATCGCTCGCGCCGCGCTCGCGAGGAATAGCTGGCAGATAGGCGCCAACGAAGGCCCTTTGGGTATTTGCCGGCGGCCCAATCGCGGAAGGTCAATGTCCGAAGCCTCCGAGCCCGCCGTGGTTTTGGCTCCGAGCCCCGCGCGGCGACCGCAGTCTCGTCAACTCATCCAGGACGGTGCGATGGCGTACCGTCGGCGACGCCCTGCGACCTCGACACTATCCGCCATACAAAAAGGAACGAATTGACGATGCGGATCGCGATCGTCGGCACCCGCGGCATTCCGGCCGCGTACGGGGGATTCGAGACGCTCGCGTGGGAGCTGTCGACGCGGCTCGCCCAGCGCGGCCACGAGGTCACCGTCTACTGCCGCCGCGGCCGGACGGACGAGTCGATCGCCGTCCCGACGGGCGTCAAGCGCCGCTTCCTGCCGTACCTGCCCGGCAAGTACCCCGAGACGGTGAGCCACACCGGCCTGTCCGTGATCGACAGCCTCTTCCACGGCTACGACGCGATGTGGGTGGGCAACGTCGCCAACGCGGTCTGCTGCGCCATTCCTCGGCTCAAGGGCACGAAGGTCGTGCTCAACGTCGACGGCATCGAGCGCCAGCGGGCGAAATGGGGGCTGGTCGGCAAGGCCTGGTACGCCGTCGGCGAGCGGTTCGCGCTCGTCTACCCGGACGCGATCGTGTCCGACGCCGACGTGATCCGCGGACTACTACGTCGAGCGGTACGGCAAGCGGTCGACGCGTGATCGCCTACGGGGCGCCGCTGCTGGACCGCGAGCCCGTGCCGGATCTCACCAGCCACGGCATCGACGCCGACGTCGAGCCCGGCCGCTTCCTCCTGTACGTCAGCCGCCTCGAGCCCGAGAACCAGGCCGACCTCGTCGTCCGCGCCTACCGCGACGTCACCGGCGACGTGCCGCTGCTGATCGTCGGCGACGCGCCGTACGCCGAGTCCTTCAAGGCGCAGGCTCGCGCGACGCTGGCGGCGGGTGACCCGCGCGTCCGCCTGACGGGGGCGATCTACGGCGACGGCTACCGCGACCTGCAGCGATCGGCGCTTGCCTACATCCAGGCGACGTCGGTGGGCGGCACGCATCCGGCCCTCGTGGAGGCGATGGCCGCCGGCAACCTCGTGCTGGCCTTCGGGACGCCCGAGAACCGCGAGGTGGTGGCCGGGACCGGAATGGTCTTCTCGACGGAGCGCGAGCTCACTGGGCTGCTCCAGGGCGTCGTCGACCAGCCAGACTCGCCGCTGTACGACGCGTTCCGCTCCTCGGCGCGCAAGCGGGCCGCGGCGAACTACTCGTGGGATGCGGTGACCGACGCCTACCTCGCGCTGTGGGCGTCGCTCGGGCGCGGGGTCCGCATGACGGTGGCCCGGTGACCGCCGCATCGGTCCCGCTCGACGCCGATCGTCGGGCCGCTGCTCGTCGTCGGCACCGCCTACCTGTTCTTCTTCGCCGGCGCCTACTTCGGCATCTTCGACGTGCGCGTCCGGATCTACCAGCCTTGTGATCGTCGGCATCGTGCTCGGGCTGTACGCCGTGGCGGCCGCCCGGTCGGAGCGCTGGTTCCCGGCATCACGGCTGTGGCCGGCGCTCGCGATCGGCGTCGGCGTCCTGGCGATCGGCACCGTCTTCTCGGAGAACCGGCGGATCTCCCTCGACTTCCTCGCCTACGGCGTGCTCCTCGCGGGGCTCTACCTGCTCCTGCGCGGCATCCTCGCCGACGCCGACCTGCGCCCGCGCCTCGGCGCCGCCATCGTGATCCTCGCGTTCGGCGTGAACGTCGCCTACCTCGCCGTCGTGGTCGGCGACTGGCTGACGTGGTGGCAGGTGCTGGGCCGACTCGCCGTGCCGCCGCTTCGCCCGTTCTACGAAGGCCTGACCTACGGGAATCCCGGGTTGGTCGCGGCGATGGCCGTGATGGCATCCGTGTCGGCGACCGCGCAGCTCGGCTGGGACTCGCGCCGATCGAAAGCGGTCGTCGCGGTCCTTTGGGTGCTGACGACGGCGGTGGTCTTCGTGTCGGGGACACGCGGCGCCTGGGTCGCCCTCGCGGTGACGGCGGTCGCCGCCGGCCTGCTGTTCGCCGCGCAGGGCGATGCACCGTCTCGGGTTCGAGGCGTCCTGGCCACCGACCGCGGACGGGCGATCGCGATCGTCATCGGCATCGTCGTGGTCGTTGGCATCGTGCTGTTCGGGCCGGCGGTCGCGGATCGCGTGCTCTTCGGCGGCGAGGGCGGCCGGTTCTCGTACTGGACGGCGGCCCTGCGGATGTTCGGCGACGCGCCGCTCACGGGCGTCGGGCCTGGGATGTGGGCGCCGGAGCGGATCCTGCACACGGCCGTCGGCGAGCTCGACTTCTACATCCCGCACGCGCACAACGTGTATCTGCAGACGGCCGCGGAGTCCGGCGATCGTGGGGCTCGCCGCGGGGGTCGTCGTGCTGGTGCTGGTCGCGCGGCTGATCTGGGCAGCGCATCCAACGCGGCGACACCGTCGCCCGACGGTGGGCCTTCGCCGCGATCCTGGCCGCGGTCTACTTCGGCGTCCACCAGCTGTTCGACGTGTTCGTGAACATGCCGGCGGCCCTGTTCGTGTTCGCGTTCCCGATCGCCTGGCTCGATGCGAACGGGCCGCCGGCCGGAGGCCGGCCGGTTCGTCGGCTGGCAGCCGGGCCCGCGCGGGCGAGGGCTGCTACTGGCAGGCGGCGCCCTCGCGGTCGCCGTCGCGGTGGGCTGGGGCCTCGCCGGCGAGCGATCCGCGCTGGCGCTCGATGCCGCGAAGGCGGCGCTCGACGCCGGTGACAGCGCGGCGGCGACCGCCCAGGCGGGCGACGCGGTCGCGATCGACCCGTCGATCGCCGCCGAACCAGCTCCTGCTCGCCCTCGCGGCGCGTCCGCGAGAACGATGCCGCGATCGTCGGCCCGGCGCTGCGAGTCGGTCGTCGATGCCGATGGCCTGCCGCCGGCCTGGATCGACCTCGCGTGGCTCGACGCCGTCGGCCGGCGACGCGGCCGGGGCGCGGGCAGCCCTCGATGCAGGTCTCCGGCTCGGGCAGCAGCAGGCCGCGATCACGCTGGCCGCGGGCCGGATCTACGAGATGCTCGGCGACGTCGACGCCAGCACCACCTGGTACACGACGCGCGCTGACCCAGCTGCCACGGTTGGCGGCGGACCCGTTCTGGCAGGCTCCGAACGATCCTCGCGGTGGGCTGCCCTGCTCGACGCGGCTGCCGCCGGCCTCGCCCCTGCCGACCAGGTCGACCTGTTCCTCTCTGCCGGTGACGCCGGCCGGGCGGGTTAGGCGGCTGCGACCGCGTCGGATCCTGACCTCGCCGCGACGCTCCAGCAGATCGTCGCCGCGTGGGGCGGGGACACGGCTGCGCGCGCGGCGCTCGACGCTGCGGCGTACGCGAGCCCGCGCGACACGTGGCTGCTCGGCTGGTGCGCGCGCATCGCCGATCGCTTCGGCGACACCGCGGCCGGCATCGACTTCCGCTACCTGGCCGACATCCAGGCCTCACAGGCGGGAACGAGCGGCCTCGAGGTCGAGATCGTGTCGGAGGTCCAGCCGCCGACAGAGCGTGGCCGGCACGGCCTGGCCGCCGTACGGCATCTACACGTATCGCCGACCGACGCCCGGGCGCGCTGCTGCTCTCCGGAGATGCCCCAGATCGTGTGGCGGCAGCTAAGCCGGTCGTCGAGTCGGTCGCGCGGTCGCGGGCCGCGGCGACCATGGCCGCGAGGCCACCCAGCGCCCACGGCACGAAGGCCGACGAGCATCGCCGGGTTGGCGATGAGCGCGAGCACGCGCGTCGCGAGCGGCGAGACCGCGAGGGCCGGCACGACGACCAGCAGCACGATCGAGGCCGAGTACATCAGCGTGTACGGCGCGAGCAGGAGGCCCGCGAGGATCGCGGCGACGAGCCCGGCCGGCTCGCTGCGGAGGATCGCCCACAGCGCGGCGACGGCGGCCGCGCGGCGATCACGAGCGCGAGCGTGATCGCCCGGCGCCGATGCGTCAGACGCGAGAGGTTGCCCTGGCGCGATGATCTGCCGGTCGTGGTCAGGACGTCGACCCAGAGGCGGTAGGTGTCCGGCCCCATCAGCACGACACCGACGAGCGTGCATGCCGACGGCCGTCGCCGACGTCGCCGACGCAGCGCCTGGCGCCGCCGCACGAGCATCCAGAACAGCACCGGGAGCAGGAGCGGCTTCGGGATCAGCGCGAGCGCGATGCCGAGCGCGATGCCGCGTCGCGTAGCCGTCCCGCGCCGCACGGCCGGGTAGAGCGCCGCGGCGATCAGCAGGGTGACCTGCCCGAGGAGCAGCTCGTTGACGACCGGCGCGAACGTCAGCGGCCGCGACGAGCGACGAGGATCGCGGTCGATGGCCGCGTGCCCTCGCGTCTCGAGCGCGACGCCGGCGACGAGGACGACGAGGCCGATGGCGAGCATGACCGCCGCCGCCGCCTCGAACGGGATCCACGTCAGCGGCACGGACGAGCAGGCCCGCCAGCGGCGAGTACAGGAAGTCCTGGGCGTGACTGCCCTTGCTCGAGCGCCGACCGCGCCGCGCCGGAAGATGTCGACGTCGCCGCCGAAGGACAGCGGCGCGAGGATCGCCGCGACGCCGAGGCCGGTCACGAGGTTCATGGCCGCGACGGCGAGGAGGGTCGGCCGCCCGGCGTATCGCCCGAGGTCGATCACGCGGCAGGCTCGGCCGCCGCTGGGCTCGGTCGCGCCGCGCGGTCCCGCCCGCGACGACGACGATCGCGACGGCCACCCAGACGAGCGGCAGGCCGACGATCGCGACGTCGGCGATGACGATGGCCAGCGCGATCCACTTGCGGGACGGCGGGTGGGCGATCGCGAGCGCGGCCGCGACGGGCATCAGCGCGACCGGGTAGTGGTACCAGGTGACGGGAAGCGTCACGAGGCTCGCGGTGACGACGATCGCCATCCCGAACAGGACGTCGCGCACGCGGAGCGCGGCGATCAGCGTCACGACCACGACGGCGACGACGACCCCGACCTGGATCCAGCGCAGCGCCGCGGCGTCCATGCCCGGTCGCCTGCCCGATGAGCGAGACCGGCCCGATGTTCCGCGGATCGACGAGGCCGGCCCCGGCGCCCGCCTTGACGACGGTGACGTAGTCGAGCCAGATCTGGACCCCGCCGATGAGCAGGCTGACCGCCGACGATCGCGAGGCCCGCGACGATCGCCGCCAGCCGAGGACGCGGGCGTACGGCCCGCCGCGCTCGCGCCAGGCCCGGACGGCGACCCACAGGAGGAGCGGCGCCGGGTGGAGCTTGGCGATGGACGCGACGGCGATCGCGACGCCACCCGCGACCTGCGTCCGCCGCGAGGACTCCGGCCAGCACGGCGAGCAGCAGCAGGCCGTACGCGAGCGGATACCAGGCGTCGAGGTTGCCGAACAGCACGGCGATCGCGAACGGCAGGACGAGCGGCGCGATGGCGATCGCGCGGACCGCCATCGGGAGCGGCGGGCCGACCCGCGTTGACCGCCAGCCGCGCCGCGACGAGCCCGAACCCGAGCGTCGCGCCGACGCGCCCACAGCACCAGCACGACGCCGTCGGGGAGCCACGAGACCAGCGTCATCGCCTGGGCGACCGGCGGCGGGTACGAGTAGAAGAGCTCGACGGCGTCGGGCGACGCACCCGCGAGCATCGCGGGGTCGTACGGGCTCTGGCCGGCGAGGACGTGCCGCGCGCCCTCGAGCAGCAGCGCGAGGTCGAAGCCCGCCTTGGGCGGGTCGCTCTGGAGCAGGGTCCAGCCGATCCACGCGATGCCGGCCCACGCGACGATGCCGGCGACCACCCAGGGGCCGAGGCTGTCGGCGTTGAACCGTCGCCCGCGGGGCGCGGCGGACGCGCGCGATGCGGTCGTCACGGCGGCACGATACGCGGTCGCGGGCGGGTCTCGTCACGGGTCGAGGGGGTCCCCGGGTAGCCGATTCGTACCCCCTTGGATGACCCGGGCCCGGTGCTAGGCTGCACCGGCCGTGCGGATCCCGATCGCCCTGTACCTGCTCGCGCTGATCGCGCGGCTCGTCGTCGCCGCGCTGTTTCCCGATCCCGCGTACCCCAATTCCTTCTACTACGTGGACGTCGCGCGACAGCTCGCGTCGGGCCACGGGTTCAACGTCGACTTCATCTGGATCTTCCCCGAGGTCGGTGGCGTGATCCCGGCCAACCCGGTCCTCCCGATCGCCTCGAACGCCCACTGGATGCCGCTGGCGTCGCTCGTCCAGGTGCCGTTCATCTGGCTCCTCGGCGCCGACGGCCTTCGCCTCCGCGCTGCCGTTCGCGATCATCGGCGCGCTCGCGGCCCCGCTCGCCTGGGCGATCGGTCGCGACGCCGGCGCGCCGCGGTCGGTCTCGATCGGCGCCGGGCATCCTGACGGCGTTCCCGGCGCTGTCGTTCGTGTTCATGGTCCAGCCCGACAACTTCTCGCTCTACCAGCCGCTGGTCGCGGGGTCGCTGTGGCTGGCGGCCCGCGGCCTGCGCGGCAGCACGCGCTCGTTCGTCCTCGCGGGCCTGCTCGCGGGCCTCGCCACGCTGTCGCGCAACGACGGCGTGCTCGTGCTCGCGGTCCTCGGGGCCACGTTCCTGTGGGACCGGCTGCGCAAGTGGCGCGCGGCCGGCGGCCATCCGCCTCGGCCGCCGCGGATCTCCTGGGCGGCGGCCATCGGCTGCGTCGTGCTGTTCGTGCTCGCCGTCGGGCCCTGG
Organism: uncultured Chloroflexia bacterium; assembly: GCA_963774695.1. Classification (GTDB taxonomy): domain Bacteria; phylum Chloroflexota; class Limnocylindria; order Limnocylindrales; family CSP1-4; genus CAIXZV01. Next base: position 11,710 of record CAVZFY010000004.1, read on the forward strand.
TACGTGCGCCAGCTCGCGGTGTTCGGTTCGCTGTCGCCGTCGACGGCGTCGGGCCGCGTCCTGTTCATCCGCGACATCGGCGAGTGGGACAGCATCACCGTCCCGGCCACCCTCGACCACCTGCTCGGGATGGGGATCGGGCCGCTGCTCATGACCCGCCTCGGCGGCCTGGTCGCGGCCGATTGGCATCTTCTCGATCCTCGTCGGGGTGGTCCTGTTCGCGCCGTTCATGGTCGTCGGCGCCATGGCGGCGGCGGTGGAGCGTCGACTTCGGGCCGTTCCTCGCCTACGCCATCCTGCTGTTCGCGTTCAGCGCGATCGTGTCCGCGATCCACGTGCCCGGCGGCACGTTCATCCACTCCGCGGTGGCGCTCGCGCCGCACGGCTACGTGCTGGCGCTCGAGGGGATCGTCGCGCTCGTGGCGCTGGATCGCCGCGCGGCGGAAGCACTGGGACGCGCCGCAGGCGGCCCGGGTCTTCATCGGCGGCGCCGTCGCGTTCGGGGTGCTCGACGTCGATCGTCGGCGTGGGCGCGGTCCACGCGAGCTGGGCCGAGCAAACGCGACGACCGTTCCAGGCCGTCGCGCGGCGCCCTCGACGCGCGCCGGTGCGCCGGCGACGCGATCGGGTGATGGCGATCGACGCGTCGGGCATCAAGTACTGGACCGGCCACCCGGGCGTGGTCCTCGTCGACGATCCGCTCGACACCGTCGAGAAGGTCGCGCGCGCGTACGGCATCCGATGGCTGGTTCTCGAGCCGAAGGACAGCGTTGCCGCCGTGACGGAGATCTTCGTCGAACGACCAACGCCCGTCGTGGGTCGGTCCGCCGATCCTGCGCGAGGACGACGTCGCCCTCTATCCCGGTGTGCCTCGATCCCGGCGACACGCGATGTGCGACCGGGACCACCGGGGCGATGCGATGAGCCGCCGCGAGGCCTGGCTCACGGCGCTGGTCGTGTTCGCCGTCGCGCTCGTCGTCCGGATCTTCGCGGCCTCGATCACCTCGTTCCCCAAGCCCGAGGACACCGCCTACTACGTCGGCGTCGCCCGGAACCTCGTCGAGGGTCGCGGGCGTGGGTCGCGGGCTCGTTCCGACGCCCTCTGGAGCTACGGGACGCCGCCGCTGCAGTTCCCGCGACCCGCGTTCGAGGTCTGGCTCCCGCTCCCCTCGCTGCTCGCCGCCATCCCGATCGCCCTGAGCGGCGCGAAGGCGCCGATCCCGCTCGAGACCGCGATGCGCGCGGCCCAGGTCCTGCCGGTGGTCGCCGGCTCCGTTCGTCAGCGTCCTCACCTGGCGGCTGGCCGCCGACGTCGCGGTCGAGCGCTCGCTGCCCGTCGGCCGGGCGCGGACGCTCGCGATCGGCGCCGGGATCGCGTCCGCCGTCTACCTGCCGCTGCTCCTGCACTCGACCCTCCCCGACTCGACGATGCTGTTCGGGGCGCTCGTGCTGGGCGCCGCGGTGCTCATGACCCGCGTGCTGCGCGACCCGCGCGGCGCCCGCTGGCTCGACGTCCGCCTGATCGGCATCGGCCTGCTGATGGGCGCGGCCGCCCTCACGCGCAACGAGGTCGTCTGGCTCGCCCTCACCTGGGTCTGGCTCGCCTGGCGCGTGCGCGACCAGTCACGGGCCGTCCGGGTTCGCCTGGTCGCCGCCGTCGCGGTGGTCGCGCTGATCGTGTTCGCCCCGTGGGCCATCCGCGACTGGGTCGTGTTCGGCAACCCGCTCCCGGGACAGGCGCTGTCCAACGCGCTCTCGATCAGCGGGTTCGACATCTTCGCGTGGAACGACCCGCCGACCCTCGCCCGCTACCTCGCGATCGGCCCGGCCGAGCTCGTGAACCTGCGCGTCGTCGGCATCGGCCACAACCTGTTCAACGTCCTGCTGCTGATCGGCGTCCCGATCTCGATCCTCGGGCTGCTCGCGCTGCCGTGGCAGGGCCGCGACCGCGCCGTCCGCCCGGTGCTGCTCACCGGGCTGCTCACGTTCCTCGCGACGAGCCTGCTGTTCCCGGTCGCGACGACCTGGGGCACGTTCCTCCACGCCGCGGCCCCGGTGCACGTGCTGCTGCTGATCTCCGCCCTCGGCGCGCTCGACGCCGGCATCGCCAGGCTCGGCAGCCGCCTCGGCTGGACACGACCCGGTGGCCTGGCTCGGCCCGACGCTCGCGATCTTCGCCTCGCTGCTGTTCTCGGTCGTGCTGCTGCCGGGCTTCGGGGGCGGCGCGTCGGCGACGGCGCGCACCTACCAGGTGATCGCCCGCCAGATGGCCGCGATCGGCGCCCCGCTCGACGGGAGCGCGCCGGTGATCCACGACTTCCCGATCTGGCTCGCCGAGACGGAGCGAGTGTCCACGCTCGCCCTGCCCGACGAGACGCCGGCCGACGTGCTGGACCTCGCCTCGCATTTCGGCGCGAAGTGGCTGATCTCGGCGAGACCGAACCACGGTTCGTGGCCCGCGATCCTCGACGGCCCGGACCCCGATGCCGCCTGCTTCCAGGAGGTCCTGCTGCCGATCCCCGACGACCCGGCCGATGCCGAGGCGATCAAGGACGTGCGGGTGTTCCGGATCGCCTGCTCCGGCGTCGCGCGCACCCCGGCACCGGAATCTCCCGTGGGGGCGTCGGAATGACGCTCACGGCCGATACACTCGCGCTGATGGATGGACCTCGGGGAGAGCCCGCGGCTGGCCGCTACGACGAGCTCCACGCCGAGGCGGCTGACGCGCTTGGCTTCGCGGCCAACACGCTGCGCAGCATCCGCGACCGCTACCGCCAGGCGTACGTCGACGAGATCGCCCAGTGGGAGGCGCTCGACGACGACCTCGCGGACCTCGAGCGGGCCAGCGACGACGCCGTCGCCGACGGTCCCGAGGCGGAGCTCGCCGCGGAGGCCGGCGCGGCCGATCACCAGCTCCGGGTCGCCCGCTCCGACGCGGCCGAGTCCAGCGACGCGGTCGGCCGCCACGAGGCGGAGCTCTCGCGCCTCGAGCTCGCCATCCGCAACCTCGAGACGACGTGGCTGTTCATCGAGCGCGGCGACAACACGCTCGTGACCGCCGACGACCTGCCCCGCGCGCCCACCGAGCTCCAGATGCGGATCGTCGAGGCCCAGGAGGGCGAGCGTGTCCGCCTCGCCCAGGAGGTCCACGACGGGCCGGCCCAGGCGCTGTCGAACGCGATCTTCCAGGTGGAGTTCATCGACCGCGTCTTCGACACCGATCCCGGCCATGGCCCGCGCCGAGCTGCGCTTCCTGCGCCAGCTGCTGCGCCGCGAGCTGGGCGACGTGCGCACCTTCATCGGGCAGCTGCGGCCGCCGATGCTGGTGGAGCTCGGGCTCGACGGGTCCATCGCCGACACGGTGAGCACGCATGCCGCCCTGTCGGGCCTCGACATCACGATGGAGCTGGCGGCGCCGGCGTCCGACCTGCCCGACGCTACGCAAACCGTCGTACTACGCGTGGTGCAGGAGGCCCTGCAGAATGTCCGCAAGCACGCAGCGGCGACCAACGTGGTCGTCGCCACGCTGGTGGACGGATGGAGAATGGGTGCTGGAAGTCCGCGATGATGGTCGCGGGTTCGACACCGGAGCGGTGGCGGCCCGAGGCCGGCGCAACTTCGGCCTCCAGTTCATGCGCGAGCGGGCCGAGGTCGTCGGCGCTCGCTTCGAGGTCCAGTCAAGGCCAGAGGCGGGCACGGTCGTCCGGCTGGCGATTCCCGCTGACGCACAAGGAGAGCGGATGACCGAGTACCAGGGTCCCGAGCGCCGCAGAAGCAGCTCGGACCGGCGCAACCAGTCCTACGAGCGGGTGAGGATCGTCATCGTCGACGACCACGCCCTGTTCCGCGTGGGGATCCGCCAGATCCTCGAGCGCGAGCCCGACTTCGAGATCGTGGCCGAGGCCGACGACGCCCGTTCGGCGATGGATGCCTCGTTCGCGACCAACCCCGACGTCATCCTGATGGACCTCTCGCTGCCGGCCCCGGGCGGCATCGAGACGACGCAGCGCGTCAAGCGGGAGCTCCCGTCGGCCGCGATCGTCGTGCTGTCCACCGAGGAGGACGAGGACGCCCTGTTCGACGCCATCAAGGCGGGCGCGGCGGCGTTCATCCTCAAGGACATCGCGCCCGAAGACCTCGTGATGATCATCCGTCGGGTCGTCGCGGGCGAGTACCTGATCAACGACAAGGTCTTCTCCCGGCCGGCGGTCGCCTCTCGCGTGCTCAAGGAGTTCCGCGAGCTCGCCGTCTACGGCCAGGAGGCCGCCCCGATCTTCGCGCCGCTCTCGCCGCGCGAGGTGGAGATCCTCGACAACATCGCGCAGGGGATGACCAACAAGCAGGTCGCCTACGCGCTGTCGATCTCCGAGCAGACCGTCAAGAACCACATGAGCTCGATCCTGCGGAAGCTGTCCGTGAACGACCGGACCCAGGCCGTCGTCTACGCGATGCGCCAGGGCTGGATCCGGATGCCGGAGGACTGAGGTCCCAGCGAACCCCCGGCTAGCCGTCTGAACCGATGACCACGTCCGCCTCCGCCGACCAGCCGCCTGCGTCCGGCCAGCATCTCGCCGCGAGCCTGACCACGGACGTGGCGACGCTCGACCGCGAGCTGACCGAGATCGACATGCTCGTGGGTCAGGCGAAGGCCGAGTCGGCCCGCCACGAGCAGAAGCGCGCCCAGCTCGCCGAGAAGCTGGCCGTGACCGACGCCAAGGCGAGCCCGACCGAGGTTGCCGACGCCTGGACGCAGCTCGTCACGCTCACCCGGCGCGCCGTCCTCATGGAGGCGCAGGTCGACGTCCTCGAGGGGAAGCGACGAGGCCTCGCGCGCCACCGCGACGCGATCGCGGCGATCGCCGACGCGATCGACGCCCTGCCCGCCACGCCCGAGGCGGTCGCGCCCGAGGCCGACGCGAGCGCCGCCGTCGATGTCGCGCGTCGTGATGAGCGCCCAGGAGGACCTGCGGCGCGACATCTCGCGGGCGATGCACGACGGTCCGGCGCAGTCGCTCACGAACATCGTGCTCCAGGCGGCCATCGTCGAACGCCTCCTCGGCCGGGACCCCGAGGGCGCCAAGGGCGAGCTGCGCCTCCTGGTGTCGATGGTCCAGCACACCCTGGAGGCGACGAAGAGCTTCATCTTCGACGTGCGCCCGATGGTGCTCGACGACCTGGGCGTCGTGCCCACGCTGCGCCGCATGACCCGCGACCGCGGCCGCAAGGCGAAGGTGCCGGTCGAGTTCGAGTCGCTGGGGCAGGAGCGGCGCCTCCCGATGGACCTCGAGAGCACGATCTTCCGGATCCTCGACGATGCGCTCAGCGCCTACCTCGCGCTGTCGCCCGAGCGGGTCCAGGTCCGCCTCGATTGGACGGACGAGCTCGAGGCCAGGGTCATCGCGGAGCGCTCGCCGATCATCTCGAGCGACGAGCCGCTGCCCGAGGTGCCCAAGGACGCGCCCGACGCCATCCGCCAGATGATCCAGGACCGCCACGACGCGCGCCTCGCGCTGGCCGAGGCGGCGAAGACGGCGGCGATCGTGGAGCTCCCGAACAACGTCTGGCGGGACGCCTCGGACCGCGCGACGTCGATCGGTGGCCAGGCTGACCTCATCGCCGGCGGCGGGGAGCTGCGCGTGGTCGTGCCGCTGCCCACGGAGCCCACCGAGGGCGGTGGAGCGATGCGGCGGTCATGATCGACCGCCGCGGGGCCCGCGGCGACGCCCAGGCGGGCCCCGGGATCATCGAGACGTCGCTGGTGCTCGGCCTCGCCATCCTGATCGCGCTGGTGATCATCGTGTTCTTCGGTGGCGCGCTCGCGGCCGCGATCGGCGTGCTGGTCGACGCCGCGCACGGGACGTCGTAGACCCGGTACTTTCGTGCCATTGGCGAGCTTTGCGAATGTTCGCTAGCGTGTCGCCCGCCGGGGACCAATTTCAGCCGTGGAGGCACGCATGGCGCTCGTTACCTCGCTCCTCGCCTCGTTCCAGAAGGACGAGGAGGGTCAGGGACTCGCTGAGTACGCACTGATCCTCGCCCTGATCGCGATTGTTGCGATCGTCGCCCTCATCTTCCTGGGCGGCCAGGTTTCCACGATCCTGTCCACGGTCGGCGGCTCGATCTAGCAGCTGCACCTGGACAAACTCGAGGCCGCCGACATGGTCGGCGGCCTTCGTGTTTAAGGCGTCGATTGGCGTTTCTTACACCGGAACTTCACCGAATCGGTGCGCCGGAGCAAGGGTCCCCACGCTCAGTACCCCAATGGTCATGGTTGACGCCACGAGGGGACACACCATATCGTTCGGCCTCGCCGCGACCGGAGGTCGTGAGCACTGAAGGAAGGAGGTGAATCCCCAATGCAGATTTTCAACGCTCTGTCCGCTCTCATCAATCGTGACGAGGAAGGCCAGGGTCTCGCGGAGTACGCGCTGATCCTCGCCCTTATCGCCATCGTCGCGATCGTGGCGCTCATCTTCCTGGGCGGCCAGGTCTCCACGATCCTTTCGAAGGTCGGCGGCTCCATCTAGTCACTGATCGCGACTGACGCCGGCCTCCGTTGTGGAGGCCGGCGTCGCGCTATTACACTGCTGGACCTGGGGGCGCTTCACTCGGGCGGTATCGCCCGGCGGGGTCTCCCTCCGGGACCCTGAACGAAGGACGAGTCTCGGTATCGAGCTCGACCGTCGGACGGGACCCGAGCCGAAGCGAAGGGAGGTGAGATCCGAATGATCGTTCTGCACACCAGAGCGTTCATCCAGCGGTTCACCGATCGAGTGACGAGGACGGCCAGGGTTTGGCCGAATACGCACTCATCTCGGCTCTCATCGCCATCGTCGCAATCGTCGCCATGATTTTCCTGGGCAGCCAGATCAGCGACAAGCTGAGCGTCATCGGCGGCACGATCCAGTCGGTAGCGCCCTGAGGAACGCTACACACTCGCAGCAGACACGACCCGCCGGCGCAAGCCGGCGGGTCGTTCGTTTCCGGCCGGTGATCCGGTGCGATCGATCGCCGCATCAGCAGCCGGCGTCGCCTGGCCGGACGCGCCTCGGGCCAATCCGACGGAGCGAGCTGCTCGCTCCGCGGCCGGTCGACCAGGCCCTGCGGCGACGCGGCGGGCATCCCCCTCGACTGAGGGATTGTGTTCCGGCCCCTTGCAGTGGACCTTACGATGTGCAGCGGTTCTGCCTATTTCCTCCCAATGGTCCTAGCCCTATTGGCTGGTATCGGCCCCGAACCGCTTTGTTAGAGTGTTGCCACCTGTCACATCGGCTCGGGGAGGTTTAGTTGAAGCGCTCGAACCGGTTGGTCCTGCTTATCGGGATCTTCCTCGCACTTATCGCCTTCGTGCTCATCTTGGTCACGTTGAACAACAACGTCAACGGAGGTCCAAACGGCCGTCCGCGGAGCCCACGACCACCTCGCTGGTCGTCGCCTCGCGCGACATCAAGCTGGGCGACGTGATCCAGGACACACGACGTGGAAGACTCCACGGTCGCGATCACGGACTTCCCGCCCAACGGCATCAAGCTCGACAGCCTGGTCATCGGCCAGATCGCGCGCGCCAACGTCGTCAAGGGCCAGGCCGTCACCACCGACGTCCTCAATGGCCCCGGCGGCCAGATCCAGACACATCACGGTCCCGCCCGGCTACGTCGCCATGGCCGTCCAGGTGGACCAGGTCTCGGGCGTCGGCACGATCATCAACGCCGGCGACTTCGTCGACATGGTCACGGGCGTCACGGGCACCGACAAGATCCCGGTGGACATCGCCCCGGTCCCGGCCGCCCCGCGCGCCGGCGGCTCGCCCGCCCCGCGCGGGCTGACCCCCGAGGTCCGGCCGTACAACCCGACCACCGTCAAGACCCTCATCCAGGGCATCCAGGTCCTCGGCACGCTGCTCCCGCCCGCGTCGAGCGGCAACGGCGGGCAGCCCGCGCCGAGCGGCCAGCCCAGCACGACCCTCAACGGCCAGCAGCAGATCGTGATCCTCGCGGTCACGACGCAGGAGGCCGAGGTCATCAAGTTCGCCCAGATCGACGGCAACATCTCGCTCGTCCTGCGGTCGAGCGACGACTGCCAGGCCCCGAGCCCCGGCCCGAGCGAGAGCGCGAGCCCGAGCCCGAGCCCGGCCGCCTTCCCGAGCGCAACCCCGACCCCGACCTCGTCCTGCCCGGTCGTCACGACCACCGGCATCACGCTCCGCAAGCTCATCGACGACCTGGGCGTTCTCCCGCCGCAGCTCGTCGAGGTCATCCAGCCGACTCCGTATCCGCAGGTTGCCCCGTAAGGAGCGCCCGCCCAGTCCGCAGGCTCGCCGCCTGCAGTCGCGACCCGATGGGCCGGTGCACAACCGGCCCATCGACGTCCGACCCACTCGTCCATCGATCCACCTGCAACCGCGAGACCCATGGCTGACCAGATCCGCGTCCTGATCGTCGACGACATCCCGGAGACCCGCGATCACCTCTCGAAGCTCCTGGGCTTCGAGTCGGACATCGAGGTCGTTGGGACGGCGGCGTCCGGTCGCGAAGCCATCGAAGTCGCCGCCAAGCTCACGCCTGACGTCGTCCTCATGGACATCAACATGCCGGACATGGACGGCATCTCGGCCACGGAGCGTCTCTCCGCCGAGGTGCCGGCCGCGGCGGTCGTGATGATGTCCGTCCAGGGCGAGGCCGACTACCTGCGCCGGTCCATGCTGGCCGGCGCTCGCGAGTTCCTGGTCAAGCCCTTCTCGTCCGACGAGCTCACCTCGTCGATCCGGCAGGTCTACACCCGGGAGCAGGACAAGCTCACCCGCATCGCCGGGCTTCCCGCGGCGTCCTCCGCCTCGTCGGCGGTGGCGGTGCGGCCGGCGTCCGCGACACCCGAGCGCGAGGACGGCGAGCCCGGCCGCGTGGTCGCCGTGTTCGGACCGAAGGGCGGCGTCGGTCGCACGACCCTCGCCGTCAACCTGGCCGTCGCCGCGGCCACCGAGCTGGGCCAGCGGACGTGCCTCGTGGACGCCTCGTTCCAGTTCGGCGACATCGGCGTCCTGCTGAACCTCAACCCGAAGAACAAGTCGATCGCCGACATCATCCCCGAGCTCGAGCACGGCGACATCGACGCGATCGACACCATGGTCATCAACCACTCGGCCGGGATCAAGGTCCTGCTCGCGCCGCCCTCTCCGGAGATGGCCGAGCTGATCACCCCCGCCGGGGCGAAGCGGATGGTCGAGGCGCTCCGCGCCAGCAACGACCTCGTGGTCATCGACTGCATGGCGTCGTTCAACGACACCACGCTCGCGATCCTCGATTTGGCCGACACCGTCCTGACGATGCTCTCGCTCGAGATCACGTCGATCAAGAACATCCGCCTCTTCCTCGAGGTGGCCGACCAGCTCGGGTACAGCCAGGACAAGATCCGGCTCGTGCTCAACCGCGCCGACTCGTCCCTGGGCATCCGCGTCGCCGACGTGGAGCACTCGATCGGACGGCGCGTGGACCACACGATCGTCTCCGATGGCCGGAGCGTCGTGTACGCCCTTAACAGGGGCGTTCCATTCTTCCTCTCGAATCGTGAGGCACAGGTCTCGCAGGACGTCCTGCGCCTCGCCTCGGCCGTGGTTGGCGCGAAGCCGGCGGATACCGCCGACGAGCCCAGCCGCAAGGCCGGTCAGAAGAAATCGTTGTTCGCGTGGCGATGACGCGGCAGCGCGCACAATGGCCGCTCACGGCCGAAGGGGTGTAACCAATGTCCCTCTTGAAGCGGATCGAAAGCAGCCGGCCCGGGACGGGCGCGGCTCCCGAGGGGTCCAACGTCCCCGTCCCGGCGGGCGGTGCTGGCGGCGGGCCCCAGACGCCCGCGGCACCCACGCAGAGCCGGCTCTCGAGCCAGGGCCCGGTGCGGGAGTCGTTCCGGGACGTCAAGTTCCGGATCCAGAGCCGGGTCATCCAGGACCTGGATCCCAAGCTCGACCTGTCCAACCAGGTCGAGGTCCGGCGCCAGATCGAAGAGATCTTCGGCAAGGTCATCGACGAGGAAGGCCTCGCCCTGACCCGCGCCGAGCGCGTCCGGATGCTCGAGCAGATCACCGACGAGATCATCGGTCTCGGTCCGTTGGAGCCGTTGCTCCGCGACGAGTCGATCTCGGAGGTCATGGTCAACGGCCCGCGCCAGGTCTACATCGAGCGCAGCGGCCGCCTCGAGCTCACGAACGTCGTCTTCCAGAACGACGACCACGTCATGCGCATCATCGATCGGATCATCGCTCCGATCGGACGCCGCGTTGACGAGTCGTCGCCGATGGTCGATGCACGCCTGACCGACGGCTCCCGTGTCAACGCCATCATCCCGCCCCTGTCCCTCGTGGGCCCGGTCATCACGATCCGGAAGTTCTCGGCCTCGCCCTTCACGGTCGACGACCTGATCCGGTTCGGCACCGCCACGCCCGACATGTTCGAGTTCCTGCGGGCTGCCGTCGAAGGCCGCCTCAACCTGTTCGTGTCCGGCGGCACGGGCTCCGGCAAGACCACGACGCTCAACGTCCTCTCCTCGTTCATCCCGAACGACGAGCGGATCGTGACGATCGAGGACGCCGCCGAGCTCCAGCTCCGCCAGGAGCACGTGATCACGCTCGAGTCCCGGCCCCCCAACATCGAGGGCAAGGGCCAGGTCCCGATCCGCGAGCTCGTCCGCAACTCGCTGCGCATGCGCCCCGACCGCATCATCGTCGGGGAGTGCCGCGGCGGCGAGGCGCTGGACATGCTCCAGGCCATGAACACGGGCCACGACGGCTCGATGTCCACCGGCCACGCCAACAGCCCGCGCGACATGCTCGCCCGGCTCGAGACGATGGTCCTCATGGCCGGCGTCGACCTCCCGGTCCGCGCCATCCGCGAGCAGGTGGCTTCGGCCGTCGACCTGATCGTCCACCAGTCCCGCCTCAAGGACGGCACGCGCCGCATCACGAACATCACCGAGGTCCAGGGCATGGAGGGTGATGTCATCGTCATGCAGGACGTGTTCGTGTTCGAGCAGACGGGCGTCGTCGAAGGCAAGATCCAGGGCCGCCTCAAGCCGACCGGCATCCGGCCCAAGTTCGTCGAGAAGTTCGAGGTCCAGGGCATCCACCTGCCGCCGGGCCTGTTCGGCTTCAGCTACTAGCCGGCCGGCACAGGAGACTGACCAGTGGATCCCACGACCCTCCTCATCGCAGGCATCGCCGCCGTCGCCATCCTGGTGATCGCGGTCGGCGTCGCGATGTCCGGCGGCGGCTCAGGCGTCAACGCGCGCCTCGAGCGCTACGCCTCCGGACGCCAGGAAAAGCCGGCCGCGGGAACCCCTGCGGCCAGCGGCCTCGCGACGGCCCTCCAGTCCAGCCAGGCGCTGGCGCAGCTCAACAAGGTCGTCGAGCAGCGCGACTTCGGGACGAACCTCGCCCGCGAGATCGCCCGCGCCGACCTGCGCCTCAAGGTCAGCGAGTACCTCGTGATCTGGGCGGCCGTCACGATCGGCGTGCCGGTCGGCATGGTCATCTTCTCCGTGGTGTTCCCGGCCCTGCGCAACCCGATCGCCCTGCTGATCGGGCTGCTCATCGGCTTCTGGATCCCGCGCTTCTGGCTGAACCGGCGCAAGTCGAGCCGCCTCGGCTCGTTCAACAAGCAGCTCCCCGACACGATCACCCTCATCGCGAACGCGCTGCGGGCCGGCTCGTCGTTCCTCCAGGCCGTCGAGCTCGTCGTGCGCGAGTCGCGGCCGCCGATCTCCACGGAGTTCGGGCGGGTCATCCGCGAGGTCAACCTCGGGCTCTCGTTCGAGGTCGCGCTCGAGAACATGGTCCGCCGCGTGCGGTCCGACGACCTCGAGCTGATGGCGACCGCCATCTCGATCCAGCACACCGTCGGCGGCAACCTCGCCGAGATCCTCGACTCCATCGCGTTCACGATCCGTGAGCGCGTCCGCATCCAGGGCGAGATCCGCACCCTCACGGCGCAGCAGCGCCTGTCGGGCTACGTCGTCGGCTTCCTGCCGATCGGCCTCGCCGGCTTCCTGTTCATTGCCGCGCCCAACTTCATGGCCCCGATGTTCGACGACCGCGTCTCGCTCATCGGGCTCCCGGGCGGCGTCATCATCCTTGTGCGTCGGTGGGTTCGCGATGTTCATGGGCTTCATGTTCATCCGCCGCATCGTGGACATCGAGGTCTAACCGATGGAGACCCTCCTCCCCCTGCTCATCGCCGGGGTCGCGGCCATCGCGATCCTGCTGATCTTCGTCGGCTTCGCCGGCAACTCGCCCGTGGACCCGGTCCAGGCGCGGTTGACGCAGCTGGGCACGATGCAGGCCAAGAACCTCGAGGAGCTCGAGCTCCAGCAGCCGTTCATCGAGCGGACGATCCGTCCGATCGCGCAGCGGCTGTCGGGCACGACCTCGCGCGTCGCCAGCACGTCGTTCACCCAGACGACCGAGAAGCGCCTCGCCCTCGCCGGCAACCCCGGCGGGCTGCGGACGGCGGACTGGCTCGGCATCAAGGCGGTCGGCGCGATCGTCGGCGCCGTGCTCTTCTTCCTGATCTTCGGCGTCATCGGCGTGCTGGGCCTGCCGGCCGTCCTGCGGCTGGTCTTCATCCCGATCGGCCTGATGTTCGGCTACACGATCCCCGAGTTCTGGCTGGGCGGCCGCGTCCGCAAGCGCCAGAAGGCCATCCTGCTCATGATCCCGGACGCCCTCGACCTGCTGACGATCTCCGTCCGCGCCGGTCTCGGCTTCGACGGGGCACTGGGCAAGGTCGTCGAGAAGCTCAAGGGGCCCCTGACCGAGGAGTTCCGGCGGGCGCTGGCGGAGATCCGGGTCGGCAAGGCCCGCCGCGACGCGCTGCGGGACATCATCCCCCGGACCGAGGTCCCGGCCCTCTCGAACTTCATCGGGGCGATCATCCAGGCCGAGCAGCTCGGTGTTTCGATCAGCAAGGTGCTCCAGGTCCAGTCGGAGCAGCTGCGCATCGAGCGCCGGCAGCGCGCCGAGGAGATGGCGGCCAAGGCGCCGATCAAGATGCTGTTCCCGCTCGTCGGGTGCATCTTCCCGTCGCTGTTCATCGTCATCCTTGGCCCGGCCATCATCCTGATCATGATCAACCTCAAGACCTAGGCTGCCGATCTCGATGGGGTCGTCTGACGACGCTGGGTCGCCGTCGGGCGACACCGCTCCCTCGTCCGGTGGCGGGGCCTCGTCTGGTGCCGGGTCTTCGTCCCGCGGCGCCGGCATCGCGCGCAACCTGGATCGGTCCAGCACCCTCGCGGAGCGGCTCGAGACCGCCGGCTCGCTGTGGGCCAAGTTCATGGGCCTCATGGGCCGGCGCGCGCTGCCGCCCGGCGACGGCCTGTGGCTGCCGGCCAGCAACGGGATCCACATGATGTTCATGCGCTTCCCGATCGACGCCGTGTTCGTGACCAAGGCCGACGCCACCGGGCGTTCGGCTCGTTCGATCCGTGCATCCGTCGCTCTCCGCCTGGACCGGCCTCGTGCCGCTCATCCGGGGCGCCGACGGCGTGCTGGAGCTGCCGGTCGGGACGATCGACGCCACGGGGACGGTCGTCGGGGATCGCCTGGAGATCGTGGAGCGGCGGTAGGCGCTGCTCGTCGTGGCGGTGGCCGCGGCTCGTGCACCGCCGCGCCGTTGCGCTGCGCGCCGACTTGGCCATAACCCGCACGGTGAGTGCTAGTCGCCGTTGGCGCCTGAGCTCATCGAGGCCTCCGCGTCCAAGCGTCGTGAGCGTGGCCGATCATCCGCAGTTGGCCGATACCCATGGGCGGTACTAGCGCATGTTCGCCCATCGAGTTGCGCCGGTACCATGTGAGGGTGCAAGGCCAGTTCGAGGACCCTTGATGGCGATACCAGTGCTCCTGGTGGGTATTGGCCGGTGGCGAGCAGGCCGTGATAGCACTCACCTCAGGGTACATGACCGGATGCGGAGCGCGCGGCGCATCGACGAACCCGCGATGAGTCCCGGATAAGCGTCCATCGCCACACTCGTCTCCATGGCCACGCCCCTGCTGGCACCCGTCGGCCGGCTGCTCGATCTCGCGCTGCCCGCCGCCTGCCCAGGCTGCGGCGCGGAAGGACCGCCGATCTGCGCGTCGTGCCGCCGCGCCATCGATGCACGACTCGAGCTCCCCGCCGGCACGCCGCTCGGGCTCGGCGAGGGCCCGCCGTACCCGCTGCTGCAGCTCGAGTGGTGTGCGCCGTTCACCGGCACGCTCCGGCGGGCGCTCCACGCGCTCAAGTACTCGGGCGAGCGCCGGCTCGCGCGTCCGCTCGGCGAGTCGATCGCCGCACGCTGGAGACGCGCGGGCGCCGGCGGCGACATCCTCGTCCCGATCCCGGTCCACGCCTCGCGACGCCGCGAGCGCGGCTACGACCAGGCCGAGCTGATCGCCGCCGCCGCCGCGGACGCGCTGCCGATGCCCTGGCTGCCCGCCCTCGACCGGAGTCGCGCGACGACCGCGCAGTACCACCTCGATCGGCGCCATCGGGCGGCCAACGTCGCGGACGCGTTCGCGACCAGGCCCGGGACGAGGCGTGCGATCGAGGGTCGCTGGGTCGTCCTCGTCGACGACGTCGTCACGACCGGCGCGACGCTGTGCGCGGCGGCCGAGGCGCTCCTCGCGGATGGCGCCCTGGCGGTGAGCGCGATCACCGTGGCCCGGGAACGATGACGGACGGCCTCCGGTCGACGCGGGCCTATACTCGGAGTCCCAGCGGGCCCGGTCCGCCGGCCCGTTCGCCCCGCAGCCAGGCGCGCTCGATTCGCGCCGGGGAGGAGTGCCGTGAGGACGATCGTCAGGGGCAAGAACCTCGAGGTGCCCGATCGCGTTCGGGCGTACGCGGAGCGCAAGTTCGCTCGCCTCGATCGCCTCATCGACGATCAGACCAACGCGGTGGTCGAGCTCTCCAACGAGGCCCACCGCAGCGCCTCGGACGCGCACATCGCGGACGTGACGCTCGTGGTGGATGGCCGCACGATCCGCAGCCGGGCGGCCGGCGGGACGTATCAGGCCGCCCTCGACACGGTCGTGGACAAGGTCGAGCGCCAGGCGATCGACCACAAGGAGAAGCCGCGGATCCGCGCGCGTCCGGAGCAGGAGAAGGCGATCCTGCGCAAGATCGCCGACGGGACCGCGGAGCCCGGCCACGAGCGCCAGATCGTGAAGACGAAGCGCTTCGCCATCGAGCCGATGTTCGAGGAGGACGCTGCCGCCGCGATGGAGGATCTCGGCCACGACTTCTACGTGTTCGTGAATGCCGAGAACGAGCGGGTGAGCGTGCTGTACCGGCGGAGGGACGGCGACTTCGGGCTGATCGAACCGGTCGTCGGCGGCGACTACTCGTCCGACCGGCGCGGCGGGTCGAAGTCCGGCGCTCGCCGGTAGAGGCCGGCCTCGCGCGTGACGAAGCCGTCGTCCACGAGGTAGCGGCGCAGCGCGGCGACGTCCGGGTGGAACAGCGCGAGGCGCTGGTTGACCTCCTTCTCGGGGTAGTCGCGGTCCTCGGTGAAGACGCGCTCGAGCAGGAAGCGCAGCACGACCTGCCGCTTGCGGTGCTGCGCCGGGATCGACGACAGCCGGCCGTCGACCAGGAACGACCGGAGGACGCGGACGTCCTCGGGCGTCGCGCCCATGCGCTCGACCGTCTCGGAGAACGTCTCGCCATCGTGGGGCCAGGCGCCGGGGATCAGGCCACCCGCGGGATCGTCGGGCGCATCTGGCCTCCAGGGCGGCCAGGTCGCGCGCGAGCTCCCCTACCCGGTCGAACCGGGCGCGGAGGTTGTCGTTCCGGTCGCCCGTGCGCTCGACGAGCCCGGCGGCGATCAGCACCTCCACCTGCCGCGCGACGCCGGGCACGGGCTGGCGGAGCTCCATCGCGAGGTCCTCGACGGTCGCCGGTCGGGCGCCGACGCGCGCCACGATGCGGAGCCGGTTGGTGTCGACGAGCGCCCGGAGGCCCGCCAGCAGCTCAGGGTCCACGCCGCCAGTGTAGGTGGAGGCCCATCCGCCTCCGGTACGCTTCGCGCCGATGCTCGCCCACGGCCGACGGATCGGCGCCCACCTCCCGCTCGGCCAGGGACTGGTCCGGGCCGCCGACCGCGCCGTCGAGATCGGCGCGGCCGCGATCCAGGTGTTCACGGACAACCCGACCTCGTGGCGACGCCGTCCGACGCTCCCGGCCGACCTGCCGCCCTTCCGCGAGCGCCTCGCCGCCGCCGACGTCCGTCCGCTCGTCGTCCATGCCCCGTACCTCGTCAATCTCGCCGGTCCGGAACCTGAGCTCCATGCGCGATCCGTGTCGGTGCTGGCGAACGAGCTGCGCGTCGCGGCGGCGTGGGGCGCGACGTACGTCAACATCCACGTCGGCTCGCACCGGGAAGCCGGCGTGGAGGCCGGCATCGGCAGCCTCACCGCGGGGCTCCGGGCCGCCCTGGACGAGGTGGCGGGCGATGCCGAGGGTGTCATCGTCGTGCTCGAGAACGGGTCCGGCGTCGGGTCGGGGATGGGGATCACGATCGAGGAGCTCGCCCGCATCGACGAGGCGCTGGTCGCCGCGGGCATCGGGCACGAGCGGTTCGCCTTCTGCCTCGACGCCGCGCACCTGTGGGGCGCCGGCTACGCGATCGACGATCCGGCGGGGGTGGATGCCGTGGTCGCCGAGTTCGACGCCCGGATCGGGCTCGCGCGGCTCGCGCTGGTCCACCTGAACGACTCGCGCTCGGAGCTCGGGTCGCGCTCGGACCGCCACGAGCACCTCGGTGCGGGGCGGATCGGCCCCCGAGGGCTCGGCCGGCTCCTCACGCACCCGGGCCTCGATGCCACGACGTTCATCCTCGAGACCCCGGGGATGGACGAGGGCTACGACATCGTCAACATGGACCGGGCGCGCGACCTCGTCGCCGGCAGGCCGCTGCCGACACTGCCGCCGGCCGCGTTCGAGACCAGGAGCGCGAAGGGCAGGAGCGCGCCGCCGGAGACCGACGTCGACGTGGCACGGGCCGGGGGCTCGTGACGGCACCCGCGGCCCCGGCAACCGGGATCGGGCGGCCGTCCGTTCGCGAGGCGGCGCTGCTGCTCGCGATCCTCGCCCTCGCCGCGATCCTCCGCCTGCCGGGCCTCGACCAGCGGGGCGCCTGGGACGCCGACCAGGGCACCGACATGCTCGTCCTGCAGGGCCTCGTCGATCGTGGCGAGGTCCCGCTGCTCGGCCCGAAGACGTCGATCGGCACCTTCCACCACGGCGCCGTCTACTACTACCTGCTTGCGCCGGCGGCGTTCCTCTCGGGGGCGGATCCGGTCGCGGTCACGGGCGAGATCGCGCTGTTCGGGCTGGGTGCCGTCGCTGCGACATGGTGGCTCGCGCGGCTGCTCGCCGGTCCCGTCGCCGGGCTCGCCGCGGCGCTGCTCATGGCCGTGTCGCCGGCCGGCATCGAAGCCTCGACCTTCATCTGGAACCCGAATCTCATTCCGTTCGCGTCGGCGATCGCGTTCGCGGCCGCGCTGCACGCCGTGCGCAGCCGGCACGCGCGCTGGTGGCTGCTGTCGGCGTTCGGAGCGATGGTCGTCATGCAGTGCCACGTGCTGGGCGTCGTGGTCGTCCCGCCGCTCGTCGTCGCGTGGCTGGTCGACGTGCGAGGGCGGCGGCGCCGGGGCGAGCGCCTCGGACCTGCGGTTGGCGCGGGCGTCGGCGGCCTCGCGATCGTCGCCGCGGGCTACCTGCCGCTCCTCGCCTACGAGCTCGGGCACGACTTCGCCGAGACGCGCGCGATCCTCGGCTACCTCACGGGCGGCGGCAGCGGGGCCGCGAGCGGCGCGCTCGCGCGCATCGGGATCGTCGGCCTCCGGTCGGTCGCGTGGCCCGGCGCGGGCCTGCTCTCGGATCGGCCGCTGCTCGCGTTCGTCACGGTGATGATCGCGGTCGGGCTGGGTGTCGTCGCGGTGGTCGTCGGGCGCCGGCAGGGGCGGCTCGGCGCGGCGTGGCTGGCTGCGTCGATCGGCTGGGCGATCGTCGCGCTCGCGCTGTTCGCGCCGAGCCTCGCGGTCATCACCCCGGGCCTCCCGAACGATCACTACCACTCGTTCCTCGATCCGCTCGTGCTCGCGCTGGCCGGCGCCGGGCTGGCGTCCGTCGCTGGGCTCGCAGGTGGCGTGGCGTCGGCCCGGTCGTCCGCGACGGCGGGTCGCGCCCTGGCGGCCGGCCTCGGGATCGTGCTGGTCGCGATCTCCGTCAGCGCCTGGCCCCCGGCGACCTCGCCCGACGGCGGCTGGCGGCTCGTCGCCCAAGCCACGGATCGCACGGCCGCGTCCCTGGGTACCGCCGACGGCCCCGTCGCGCTCGTCGGCATCCCGCCGTTCAAGAACGCCAACGCGATGCGCTTCCCGCTCGAGCACGCCGGGGTCTCGGTCCAGGACGTGCCGGACGCGGCATCGGCATCGAACGTGGTCATCGTGTGCGACCCGCTGTTCGCACGACGTGGTCGGCGCGGCGTGCGGCGGACCCGCGGAGGACGCCTGGATCACGGCCAACGCTCCGGGCGCGACGCTCGTCGACCGCTTCGATGCCGGCGCCCGCCGCGTGCTCTCGGTCTACGCGCCCGCGCTCGTAGCCGGAATATGCGTACCAGTGTTACGCGGCGGCGAATCCGCGCCGCCGGTGCCGCTCGTAACGACGTTCGTATGCGTAGCGAGGCATCAACGGGCGCACAGGAGGGCGGATCCGGGCCGAATCGGCGGGTCCCGGCCCACGAATCCTGCCTGCTAACACTGGTACGCATACGGCCGCGGCCAGGCGGGTGCGCTCGACCGGCGACCGGTGCCATCGGCGGGCGCCGCGGGGTCGGGCGCGACGGGCGTGCGGCGGGCGCGGCGCCCGGGCGATCAGCGCCCTTAAATGCGAACGCCGGCCCCTGCAGACCGGCGTTCGCTGTCCCCGAGACCCGAGCGTGGAGGGACGCCCAGGTCGTGCCCTGGAGAAATCTATGGTCGGCCCGGCGTTCGGGTCGGTGGCCGCAGCGGCGGGCGCTGGGCGCCGTAGCGCGGCGGGAGGGCCCGGACGGACGGCGCGGTCGCGACCGGGGTGACGGTCGCCTGCCGGCCGTAGACCGAGCCGGCGGAGCTCATGGAGCTGTTGCCGTTGAGACCCTGCTCGGTGGTCCCGACGCTGGTGTAGGTACGCGCGAAGCGGCGGACCCGAACGGCCAGGTAGTACTCCATGATCTGCCGGACCTGCGGCTCCGAGAGCGCCTCGTCCGCCCGGAGCGCGTACTCGACGCGCGCGGTCGGGTTCTGAGGCCCCATGGACACCACGCCGAGCGCGGTGGACGTGTCGGAGTCGTCGCGAATCTCGCGCAGGCCGCGGGCCAGCTTGGTAGCGGTGCCGAGGGAGGGCATCCGGTCGCCCCGGATGAGTCGGGAGATCGTCGAGTGATCGACGCCCGACTGCTGCGCCAATTGGCGCTGCGACATCTTCTTGGCCTTGAGCTGGGCTCGTAGCCATTCGTTGAACGCGCGGCCGTTCTCGGTCATGGTCGCCTTGGGCTAGGCTCCAGCGCCCGGTGCGCGGGATCAACTGGAGTGTCGGGTGAGTGGTCTCGTCGTCCCATCACCCGTTCGTACTCAGGGCCCGTTCGGTTCCGCGTGCGGCCCCGGGAGGTCCGGTGTAGTCGCGTGCGGTGCGGGCGTGAGTCATTCGGATGACCGGGTCCCGGTACCCGGACGCACCACCCCGTCAGGTCGCCGGAACGGCCACCTCGACGGGCTGCGAGAGCCCCGCGCCGCGACGGATCGGCGAGACGATGTAGAGGATCGATCCGATCACGATGATCGAGAACACGCTGATCAGGCGGTCGACCAGGATGATGGTCGTCGCCTCCTGGCCGGCGATGCCGTACGCCAGCGTCAGCACGCCGACCACGCCGAGCTCGACCGTCCCGAGGCCCGCGGGGCTGAGCGGCACGGCCGTCAGCAGGGACCCGATGAAGGCGACGAAGAAGGCGCCCGAGATCCCGAGCGAGACCCCCGGCAGGTTCAGGGCCTGGATCACCAGCCACAGGCGCAGGCCTTCCGTCGCCCAGATCAGGAACGTGAGCAGCACCAGGGGCCCGAGGGTCCGACGGTTGATCGAGAACAGGCCTTCCTCGAACTTGTCGTAGAGGTCGAGCCCGCGCTCGGGCACCGGCAGCCGGTTGAGGATCGCCCGGCCGAAGTTGCGGACGGCGAACAGGAACACCGCGAGGGCCACGATGACGCCGATGCCGAGTATCGCGACGAACTGGATCTCCGGCGGGAAGCCGTTCCGGAAGCTCCAGAAGCCGGCGGCGAGGCCCATCAGGGCGATCGCGAACAGGTCGAGGATGCGCTCGATGAACACCGTGCCCAGCGTCCGCGACCCGGAGACGTTCGCGTTGATCTTGAGCAGGAACGCGCGGTACAGGTCGCCGAGCTTCGCCGGCACGAGGCAGTTGACGGTCCACGAGAGGAACAGGATCTCGGTCGAGTCCTTGACGCCGACGTTGATGCCGGCGCCCTTGAGCAGGATCGCCCAGCGCAGGCCGCGCATCGGGAAGCCGGCGTAGAACACGAAGAACGCGGCGAGCAGCAGCAGCTTGTTCGCGCTGGCGACGCTCTGGGCGAGCTCGGCGAAGTCGACGTTGAGCGCGACCCGGAAGATCAGGACCAGCAGGACCAGCGGGATGCCGAGCGAGATGATCGTCCGCGGCTGGCGGAGCCGCGCGCCGAGCGAGATCTGCCCGCTGTCGTCCTGCGTGTCGCCCGTGGCAGGCGCGAGCGACTGGGTTGGCCCGCCGAGCGGGGTGGACAGCGTGTTGGTGGCGTCGGCGTCGGTCACGGGAGGTTGTTCACTCATGTGCTGGCACCCGTGCTGCCCGCCGGGCTGACGGGCACGCGCCCGTTGCCCCGGGCGCGATTGACGAGCTTGGCCACGGGTGTGAGGGTTCGGACGATATAGGAGGCCCGACCGGGTACAAGCTCGACATTGGTCAGGGCGGCCAGCATTCCTTCGGGTGTCGACGGGTTGCCGTTGACGATGGTGTAGGCGACGCCGACCTCGACCACGCTGTGCGAATCGGACACGGCGATGCCGGGCAGCTCCATCTCCGCGGCGAACGCGGCGGCCTGCTCGTTGCCCGACCCGCCGAGGACGCGCGCGTTGTGCGACTCGATCCAGTCGACGAAGGGCGTCAGCGCCTCGAGGCGGGGGTCCTTGAGCATGGAGCCGCGGTGGCGGTCGAACGGGTGCGGGATGCCGACGAGGCCGCCCTGGTCGCGGACCTCGGCGATCGTGTCGCGGGCGGACCGCCCGGGCGCCACGGCCCGCTCGAGGAACAGGGCGATCAGGTCGCCGTCGGCGGTCTTGACCTCCTCGCCGACGATGATGAACAGGCCCTCGGGCGCCGCGTCACGGCCCCGCAGCGCGCCCTCGATCCGATCGTGATCGGTGATCGCCAGGTGCGTCAGCCCCCGCTTGGCCGCGGCCCGCACGACGCTCTCGGGCTTCGCCAGGCTGTCGAACGACACGGACGTGTGGCAGTGCAGGTCGACGAACGCCTTCACGCCTGCACCGTCAGCCCGCCCGGAACCATGGATCAGATCTGCTGCACCAGGGACTTCTTGAAGAAGTCGAAGTGCTCCAGCGCCAGGCCGGTGCCGAGGGCGACGCAGTTGAGGCTGTTCTCGGCGACGTGGCACGGGACGCCCGTCACCTGCGTGAGCAGCTTGTCGATGTTCCGGAGCAGCGAGCCGCCGCCGGACATCACCATGCCGCGGTCGATGATGTCGGACGAGAGCTCGGGCGGGGTCTGCTCGAGCACGGTGCGGACGGCCGCGACCAGCTGCTGGAGCGGGACCTCGATCGCCTCCATGACCTCGGACGAGGTGATCGGGATCGTGCGCGGCAGGCCGGCGATCAGGTCGCGGCCGCGGACCTCCATCGACAGCTCGCGCTCGAGCGGCAGGGCCGTCCCGATCTGGATCTTGACCTCCTCCGCCGTCCGCTCGCCCACCATCAGGTTGTACTTCTTGCGGATGTAGGTCGCGATCGCCTCGTCGAACTTGTTGCCGCCGACGCGCAGGCTGTTGGAGACGACGATCCCGCCGAGCGCGATGACCGCGATCTCGGACGTGCCGCCGCCGATGTCGATGATCATGTTCCCGGTCGGTCCGCTGATCGG
Source organism: uncultured Chloroflexia bacterium (assembly GCA_963774695.1). Lineage (GTDB taxonomy): Bacteria > Chloroflexota > Limnocylindria > Limnocylindrales > CSP1-4 > CAIXZV01. The sequence goes on from CAVZFY010000004.1 coordinate 33,928, forward strand.
CACGTTGGCCCCGATCGCCGCGGCGAGCGGCTCCTCGATCAGGAACGCCTCCTTGGCACCCGCCTTGAGGGCCGCGTCGCGGACCGCGCGCTTCTCAACCGACGTCACGCCCGCCGGCACGCTGATCATCACCTCGGGACGCGAGAAGCCGATCCGGCCCTTGGTCGCCTTGCCGATGAAGAAGCGGAGCATGGCCTCGGTGATGACGTAGTCGGCGATGACGCCGTCCTTCATCGGCCGGATGGCCTGGATGTTGCCGGGGGTGCGGCCGATCATCTCGCGGGCTTCCTCGCCCACGGCGACGATCCGGTTGTCCTCGCCGACCGCGACGACGGAGGGCTCGGTGATGACGATGCCCTTGCCCTTGACGTAGACGATGACGTTCGCGGTGCCGAGGTCGATTCCAATCTTCATGGGGCGGTGAATGCTACTCCGGGTGGCGCGGCGCGCCGTTGGGCAGGCGGGCCGGCGGGTTGGGTGGTCCGAGCGAGTGGGGCCGTGCCGTCGTGGGCGTTGGGCGACCGTCAGGCCGTGTCGGCCGAACGGGTGATGCTGGCTCCCAGCTGCTGGAACTTGCGGTCGATGTTCTCATACCCTCGCTGAACGTGATGCGCGCCGTGAATCAGCGAGGTCCCGTCGGCGGCCAGGGCGGCGACGATCAGCGAGGCGCCGGCGCGCAGGTCGCCGATCTCCGTCTCGGCGCCGTGGAGGCGCGTGGGCCCGGAGATCGCCGCGTGGTGGGCGTCGGCGATGTCGATGTCGGCGCCGAGCTTGCGCAGCTCGGCCAGCCACTCGATGCGGTCCTCGAAGATCGCCTCGTGGACGTGCGACGTGCCACCGGCCTGCGTCAGCAGCACGCACGCAGGCGGCTGGAGGTCGGTCGCGAGGCCCGGGTACGGCGCGGTCTCGATGTCGCACGGCCGCAGGTCGCCGGGCCGGAGCCCGGTCGCGTCGATCTCGATCGAGTGGTCGCCGCAGGCCACGGGGACGCCGACGCGCCCGAGGAGCTCGAGCAGGGCCTCGACGTGCTCGCAGGGGGCGTTCTCGAGCGTGATCTTGCCGCCGGTCACCGCCGCGGCCACGAGGAACGTGCCGGTCTCGATCCGGTCCGAGACGACCGTGTGGTTCGCGCCACGCAGGCGGCGCTTGCCGTGGACCTCGATCGTGTCCGGGCTCGTCCGCTTGACGTCGGCACCCATCTTGCGCAGGAAGTCGATGAGGTCGTCGACCTCGGGCTCCTGCGCCGCCGGGCGGATCGTCGTGCGGCCCGCCGCGAGCGTGGCCGCGAGCATCGCGTTCTCGGTGCCCATGACCGTGACCTGGGGGAACACGATGTCGCCGCCATGGAGGCGACCGGGCGCCTGGGCGAAGTAGTAGCCGTCGCGGTAGTCGATCTCGGCGCCCATCGCCCGCATCGCGTCGACGTGCAGGTTCACCGGCCGCCGGCCGATCCGGTCGCCGCCCGGGTTGCTGATGATGACCCGCCCGAAGCGCGCGAGGAGCGGCCCGAGGAGGATGAACGAGGCGCGCATCTTGGCCGCGGCCTCGAGGGGCACGAACAGCCAGTCGACGTCGCCCGCCGCCACCTCGTAGACGCCGTCGGCCGGGTGGTCCACGACGACGCCGATGTCCTTGAGGACCTCGGTCATGACGCGGACGTCCTCGATCTCGGGCACGTTCTCGAACCGGCACCGCTCGCCGGTGAGGACCGCGGCCGCGAGCAGCTTCAGGGCGGCGTTCTTCGCCCCGCTGACGTGCACGGTCCCGTGCAGCGGCCGACCGCCGTCGATGCGGAACGCCTCAGGCGGCGTGACCTCGGGGTTGAATTCCCAATGGAAGGGTTTCGCGTCCGCCATCGACTAGGCCCCGCGTCGCGGACCCTCGCGGTGACGCCGCTCCGCGACGCGGATCTGGAGCAGCGCGGTGGCCAGCTGCGCGCGGGCCGCCGCGAGGTCGGCACCCTCGGCGTAGCCCGACTCGAGCGCTCGCTCGGCCTCGCGACGCGCCTCCTGGGCCTTCTCGAGGTCGATCTCCGAGGCCATGTCGGCCGTCTCGGCCATCACGACGACCTTGTCGGGCCGGACCTGGAGGAACCCGCCCGCGATCGCGAAGCTCTCCTCCTCGGCGCCCTTGCGGATCCGCAGCTCGCCGACGCCCAGCAGGCTCACCAGCGGCGTGTGCCGAGGCAGGATGCCCAGCTCGCCGTCGGCGCCCGGGACCAGCACCATGTCGACATCATCCTCGTACGCCAGCCGCTCCGGCGTCACGATCTCGAGATGGATCGTCATGAGCGTGCCCCGTTCACGCGCCCGCTTTCGGCGTCGCGCTGTCCGGCCGATTCAAGTTGCCGTCGCCGGCTGCGCGCGGCTCGGCCACTAAGATCGGCGGCCATGCGCGCCGCCTACGCGGCCGCTTGGCCATGTCCCCCATTCCATCAACGCGAGAGCGGCGCCGCGAGCGACCGGCTTCCTCGTGAGGGAGAGGGCAGAGGAACCCGCCTCCGCGTAGCCGGGGCGACGGCGGCCGATCTCAGTTGCCGAGGCGCGCGAAGCCGCCGATGGTGACTGGAATCGGACCGACGGCGCGCACGGCGAAAGCGGGGGCGAAGATCACGGCGATCAACGCTTCGAGCTTGGCCGCGTTCTCGCGGACGTCGTCGAGCGTGCCGGCGAGGAAGAAGGCCTGCTCGGGCAGGGTGTCGGCCTTGCCTTCGAGGATCTCCTTGAACGAGGCCACCGTGTCCTTGATCGACACGTACTTGCCCTCGCGGCCGGTGAACACCTGGGCGACCGTGAACGGCTGGCTCATGAACCGCTGCAGGCGGCGCGCGCGGGCGACCGTCGCCTTGTCCTCCTCGGACAGCTCGTCGATCCCGAGGATCGCGATGATGTCCTGGAGGTCGCGGTAGCGCTGGAGGACGCGCTTCGTCTCCTGGGCGACGTCGTAGTGGTCGGTGCCGACGACGAGCGGGTCGAGGACGCGCGAGGTCGAGGTCAGCGGGTCGACCGCGGGGTAGATGCCGAGCTCGGCGATCGAGCGCTCGAGGCGGATCGTCGAGTCGAGGTGGGCGAACGTCGTCGCCGGTGCCGGGTCGGTGTAGTCGTCGGCGGGGACGAACACGGCCTGGAGGGACGTGATCGAGCCCTTGCGGGTCGACGTGATCCGCTCCTGGAGGCCGGCCATCTCGGTGGCCAGGTTCGGCTGGTAGCCGACGGCCGACGGCATGCGCCCGAGCAGCGCCGACACCTCGGAGCCCGCCTGGGTGAACCGGAAGATGTTGTCGATGAACAGGAGGACGTCGCGGCCCTCCTCGTCCCGGAAGTACTCGGCCATCGTCAGGCCGGTCAGGCCGACCCGCTGGCGGGCGCCGGGGGGCTCGTTCATCTGCCCGAACACGAAGGCCGTGCTCTTGATGACGCCCGACTCGGTCATCTCGTGGATGAGGTCGTTGCCCTCGCGCGAGCGCTCGCCCACGCCCGCGAACACCGACACGCCCGAGTGCTTGGTGGCGACGTTGTTGATCAGCTCCTGGATGATGACGGTCTTGCCGACGCCGGCGCCGCCGAAGATCCCGATCTTGCCGCCCTTCTTGAACGGGCAGATGAGGTCGATGACCTTGAGGCCGGTCTCGAAGACCTCGACCTCGGTCGTCTGGTCCTCGAACGCGGGCGGGGCGCGGTGGATCGGCAGCGACTTCTCGGCGCTCACGTCGCCCTTGCCGTCGATCGCCCGGCCGAGCACGTCGAACACGCGCCCGAGGGTGACCTCGCCGACCGGGACCGTGATCGCGGCGCCGGTGTCGCGGACCTCGGTGCCGCGGGCCAGCCCGTCGGTCGTGGTCATGGCGACGGCCCGCACCCAGTTGTTGCCCAGGTGCTGCTGGACCTCGCACACGAGCGGCAGCTGGCCTTCGCGCAGGATCTCGACGGCGTTGAAGATCGCGGGCAGGTGCCCGGCGGGGAACTCGATGTCGACGACCGGTCCGGTGATCTGGATCACCCGGCCGTTCGTGGAAGGCGCGGCGGTCGCCATGATGGGGAGTGCCTCCTGTGTGCTCGGGCCCTAGCGGGCCTGGGCCCCGCTCGCGATCTCGACCATCTCGCGAGTGATGTTGGCCTGACGGACCTTGTTGTACGAGAGCGTCAGGTCCTCGATGAGCTCCTGGGCGTTCTCGGTGGCGTTCTTCATCGCGACCATCCGGGACGACTCCTCGCTCGCCTTCGACTCGAGCACCGCCTGGTACAGGCGGGTCGCGACGTAGCGCGGGAGGAGCGCCCGCAGGAAGTCCGCGGGGTTTGGCTCGAACAGGAACTGGTTGCCGGGGATCCCGGTCGCGTCCTCCGCCGGCTCGACCGGCAGCAGCTGGTCGATGACGGGCTTCTGGGCGAGGGTGGACACGAACCGGGAGTAGACGACGTCGATGCGGTCGTACGTGCCGGCCACGTAGTCGTCGGTGACGAGCCGCGCGAGCGGCAGGACGTCGGCGAAGGCCGGGCGGTCGCCGAAGCCCTCGAAGTGGGCGGCGATCGGCACGCGGGCACGGCGCATCGCGTCGCGGCCCTTGCGGCCGACGGTCACGACCTTGAGCTCGCCCGGGTGATCGGTGATCTCGCGGGCGACGAAGCGGATCGTGTTGGTGTTGAGCGCGCCGGCGAGCCCGCGGTCGCTGGTGATGATCACCATCAGGCGGCTGTGCTCGCCGGACAGGTCGTGGCCTGCGAGCAGCGGGTGGTCCTCGCCCGACAGGACGGTCGCGAGGTCGGCGATGACCTCGTCGAGCTTGTCCCGGTACGGCCGGGCGGCCAGCGTGGCCTCCTGCGCGCGGCGCAGCTTCGAGGCAGCCACGAACTGCATCGCCCGCGTGATCTGCTTGATGTTCCGCGCCGAATTGATGCGGCGGCGGATCTCGCGCTGACTAGCCACGGCGAAGGGTCACGCCAGGAAGCTCGTCTTGAAGTCGTCGATCGCGGACTCGAGGGCCGCCGACAGCTCCTTGGGGAGGGCCTTGGTCTTGCCCAGCTCGTCGAGGATCTGCGGGCGCTCGGTCTCGAGGAACCGGTAGAGCCCGATCTCGAAGTCCTTGACCCGCGGGGTCGGGACGTCGTCGAGCTTGCCGCTCGTCGCGGCCACGAGGATCGCGACCTGCTTCTCCACCGGCAGCGGCTGGTACTGCGGCTGCTTCGTGATCTCGGACAGCTTCTCGCCGCGGTTGAGCTGATCGCGGGTCGCCTTGTCCAGGTCGCTCGCGAACTGCGCGAAGGCCGCGAGGGCGCGGTACTGCGCGAGGTCGAGCTTGAGCGGACCCGCGACCTGCTTCATGGCCTTGGTCTGGGCCGCCGAGCCGACGCGCGACACCGAGATGCCGATGTTCATCGCGGGCCGCTGGCCGGCGTTGAACAGGTCGGTCTCGAGGAAGATCTGGCCGTCCGTGATCGAGATCACGTTGGTCGGGATGTACGCCGACACGTCGTTGGCCTGCGTCTCGACGATCGGCAGCGCCGTCAGCGAGCCCCCGCCGTTCGCGTCGCTCATGCGCGCGGCGCGCTCGAGGAGCCGGCTGTGGAGGTAGAAGACGTCGCCCGGGTACGCCTCGCGGCCGGGCGGCCGGCGCAGCAGGAGCGACATCTCGCGGTACGCCCACGCGTGCTTGGAGAGGTCGTCGTAGACGCACAGGGCGTCCTTGATCAGCCGGTCGCCCACCTGGACGCCGTTCTCCATGATCTCCTCGCCCATCGCGACGCCCGAGTACGGGGCGAGGTACTGGAGCGGGGCGGGATCCTCGGCGCCGGCGACGACCACGATCGTGTGCTCGAGCGCGCCGTACTTCTCGAGGGTCGCGACGGTCTGCGCCACGGTCGAGAGCTTCTGCCCGATCGCGACGTAGATGCAGACGAGGTCGCCGTTCTTCTGGTTGATGATCGTGTCGATGGCGATCGCGGTCTTGCCGGTCTGGCGGTCGCCGATGATCAGCTCGCGCTGGCCGCGGCCGATCGGGATCAGGGCGTCGACCGCCTTGATGCCCGTCTGGACCGGCGTGTCGACGGACTGGCGGGTGATGACGCCGGGGGCGATGCGCTCGACCGGGCGCATGGTGGTGCGCGGGATCTCGCCCTTGCCGTCGAGCGCGTTGCCGAGCGGGTCCACGACCCGGCCCAGGAGTGCCGCGCCGACCGGGACCTCGACCACGCGACCGGTCGTCCGGACCGTGTCGCCCTCCTTGATCGCGGACGGGTCGCCGAGGATGACCGCGCCGACCGTCTCCTCCTCGAGGTTGAGGGCCAGGCCCATCACCCCGCCGGGGAACTCGAGCATCTCGGACGCGAGCGCCGCGTCGAGGCCGTAGATCTGCGCGATCCCGTCGCCGACCTCGACCACGGTCCCGACGCTGCGGGTCTCGGTGGTCGCGTCGAACGACTCGATCTGGCTCTTGATGATGCTGATGATCTCGTCTGACCGGATGGCCATGGCGTCTCCGTTCGGGCGTGGTTAGCGGGGTCGTACCCCAGCGTTGAGCTGGTCGCGGAGCCGCTCGAGGCGGCCGCGGATGGAGGCGTCGAGGAGCCGATCGCCGACCTGGACGGTGAGCCCGCCCAGGAGCGCCGGGTCGATCGCCGTGCGGAGGTCGACCGTGGAACCGGCCATCGCCTCGACCCGCGTGCGGATCGCGGCGGTCTCTTCATCGTTGAGTGGGACGGCGGAGGTGACCGTGGCCACCACGACCCCGTTGTGCGCGTTGAGCAGGCGCTGGTACTGCTCGCTGACGCGCGGCAGGGCACGGACGCGGCCGCGCTCGACGATCAGGCTCACGAGCCGCAGGGCGCCCGGTCGGATCCGGGACTCGAGCAGCGCGGAGACCACCGCGAGGCGCTGGGCCAGCGGGACGGCCGGGCTGTCGACAACCGGCTCGACCTCGGGCCGCGCGAGCATGTCGGCGGCAAGCGCGAGATCGTCGCGCCAGCCGTCGAGCTCGCCGTCGCGCAGGGCGACCTGGAAGGCCGCCTCCGCGTAGCGGCGGCCGGCCGTGGTCGGTCGGGCCATCAGCCGGCGGACCCGCCGGCGGCCGGATCGGCGAGGAAGTCGGCGACCAGCTTGCGCTGGCGATCGCCGGTCATGGTCTCGCCGACGACCCGTCCGGCAGCCGCGAGGGCGAGGTCGGTGACCTCTCCCCGGAGCTCGGCGACGGCTCGCTGGCGTTCCGCGTCGATCTCGCTGGACGCGCGTTCACGCAGCCGGGCGAGCTCTTCACGGGTGGCGGCGATGTCCTGCTCCCGGGCCTCGGCCGCCACCTTCTGGGCGCGGGCGAGGATCTCGTTCGCTTCTCGACGGGCCTCGGTGATCGTGGCCTGTCGCTCCTGCTCGGCGGACTCGCGGTCGCGGCGCGCCTGCTCGGCGTCCTGCAGCCCCTGCTCGATCCGCGACTGGCGGTCGCCGAGGGTCTTGATCAGGCCCCCGAACGCGATGCGCTGGACGATCAGGAAGAACACGACGAAGTTGGCCGCGGCGACGATGATCCAGAACAGGTTGATCTGGAACTTCGCCTCCTCGGCCGCCGGCTGGGCGACCTGGCGCAAGACCTCCCCAACGACGGCGAGGGTGTCCATGGGCGTCACCGTTTGCTGGGTCAGCCCGCGGCAGGCTTGATGAAGATCGCGAGCAGGCCGACGACGACCGCGAGGACGCCGAGGCCTTCGGCGAACGCCGCGAGGATGATCGCCAGGCCGCGGATCTCACCGGCCGCCTCGGGGTTGCGCCCGATCGCGGCGGCGGCGAGTCCGGCGAGGATCCCGATCCCGATGCCGGGGCCGATCACGCCGAGGGCCGCAAGGGCTCCGAGGTTTTCCATGTTCCGTGTTCCCTCCGTGTCCCGGGTGGTTCCCGGTCTTGGTCCCTTGAGTTGGGTGGTCAGTGGGCCGCCGCTTCGACGGCGTGGATGGTGGACTCGGCGGACTCGGCCGCCTTGTTCTCCTCGCCGTGACCCTCGATCGCGACCAGCGTGAACATGAGGGTCAGGGTGGCGAAGATCAGGGCCTGGACGGCGTTGAGCAGCACCTCGAGCGCGAGCATCGCCATCGGGATGATCGCGAGGGTCAGCGCCGTGAGGACGCCGAGGGCGACCTCGCCGCCGTAGATGTTGCCGAAGAGACGCATCGAGAGCGTGACGGGCTTGACGAACTCGAGCAGGAGCTCGGTCAATCCGACGAACATCGCGATCGCCCCGGCGCCGAAGCCCTTCTTGAACTCCCCGAACGGGAAGAACTTGCCGAGGTACCCGAGGCCCAGGTGCCTGAAGCCCTGGTACTCGATGTACACGAACGCGACCAGCGCGAGGCCGATCGTGATGTTGAGGTCGCTGGTGGGGGCGCGGAGCTCGTCGACCTTGCCGATCGGCGGGATGAGGCCGCTCCAGTTGCAGAACAGGATGAACAGGAAGAACCCGGCGAACAGCGGGAGGTACGGCTTCGCTTGGGGCCCGCCGAGCGAGGTGCCGAAGTTCTCGAGCATCTGGTAGACGTACTCGATCGCGTTCTGGCCGCGTCCCGGGACGAGCTCGTGCTTCCGGCTGAGCAGCCAGAGCAGCACGATCACGATGATCGTGATGATGAACATCGTGACCAGCGTCGAGGACAGGCTGACCTGGAACGTGATCAGGTCGGGGCTCGCGGGCGTCCCGTCGAGGCTCCAGACGGTGTGCGGCGCCGGGAACTCGAGGTTCCCGTTGATGTAGCAGACGGGGAACTCGCAGGAGACGCCGGGCGCTTCCTTGTCGAACGGCGGAACGATGAGGAAGGCGAACACGTCGATGACGATGACGAAGATCAGCAGCAGCCCGATGAACAGGGGGTTGCTGATCCCGCGCTTCGCCTGCGCCGTCTCGCCCGTCACGTTTCCTCCCAAGCAGCCGCGCGGCCATGGGCCACGCTCGTCCGTGCCCGTTCCGTGGCCGGTTTAGTCGAACCGCTTCAGGAACCGTGTGATCAAGCGGTAGATCCCGACCGTCCCGATCCCGACGCCGGCGAGGAAGCCGACGAGGACGAAGACCGGCAGAGTCCCGAGCCTCTGGTCTACCCAGTAGCCCGCTGCCACACCGGCGAGGGTCGTCACCAGGAGGACCATTCCGACTTCGGAGAAGAGTGCGAGATACGCTCCGTAGCCGGTGTTCATGGGCGACCCATCACCGCGAGGGACTATACCAGAGGGTCCCTCGGATTCGGAAAGGAAGCGCCCAGGGTACGAGGCGGTTTCGGCCGTCCCGGCCCGCGTCGTCGCGGCCCTCCGCGAAGGGCCGCGAGCTAGCCGGCGATCAGGGTCAGGATCGCGTCCAGGTCCACGCGGCCGTTGCCGCTGGTGACGATGCGGATCGTGTGCGTCCCGTTGGCCGTGGCCCGCGCGTAGAGCACGCGCTTCTCGTGCGTCTTGGTCGCCCGCGTGCTGATCGCCTTCGACGTCACCTTGACCCCGTCCACGTAGACGTTGAAGCTGCCGCGCGACTTGCCGATCGTGCCGACGATGGCGAATGCCCGGCCGGTGAACGTCATGGTCGCGGTCTTGCTCTTGCCGGTCGTCGCGTGCGAGGTGCCGCCCGAGGGGGAGCCCTTCGACGACTTGACCCAGCCGCTCGAGTAGACGATCGATGCCGTGTTGTCCTGGGTCCGGATGACCCTGAACTTCGGCCCGGTCCCGAGCGCGGTCCGGTTCTTCTTGTCGGTGTAGCGGGTCCGGAACTGGTAGCTCGTCGACACCGCGAGGTTGCGCGTGCTCGAGGTCGCCGTGGTGGACGACACGACCGTCGCGAACGCGCCGCCGCTGCGGCTCTGGTCGAGGCGGTAGGCCTTCGACGTCGTGCCGCTCGTGGCGCCGCACCAGGTCAGCCGGACCGGCGTGGAGGAGCCGATCGTGGAGCCGGTCACGAAGCCCGGCCGCGGGCCGTCGGCGACGGGATAGGCGGTCGGCGCCGCGATCGTGACGAACACGGTCGCCGTGTCGGCGAGCCCCGTGCCGCCGGTGTCCTTGATCGTGTACGAGAAGACGTCGGTGCCCGTCGAGCAGCCGATCGGGTCGTAGGTCAGGCTCAGGCCGTCGGCCGCGACCGTGACGTACCCGCGCGATCCCTCGACGACGGAGGTGATCTTGATCGGATCGGCCGACTCGCCGGGGCCACCGGAGTCGTTCCCCAGGACGTTGATCGTGGTCGGGCCCGCGAGGCGCGCGGTGGCGACGTCGTTGCCGGCGATCGGCGGGTCGTTGACGCCCGAGACGTCGATGGTGAATGCCTGGTCGGCGCTGGTGTCGACGCCACCGTCGAGCGTGCCGCCGTCATCGTGCAGTCGCACGGTGATGTGGGCGACGCCCGTGCCGTGGATGGTCGGCTTGAACGTCAGGACGCCGGCGGCGCTCACCGCCGGCTGGGTCGCGAACAGGCCGGGATTGTCGTTGCCGGTGACCTCGAACGACAGGACCTGAGCCGACTCATCGGCCGGGCCCGCGGAGATGTTCGTCGCCCAGCCGATGACCGTCTGCATGGCCGCCGTCGACTGCTCGGGCGTGGACGCGTCGGGACCGACCGTGAACGAGGGCACGTCGTTGACCGGCGTGACGGTGATCGTGAACGTCTGCGTGGCGCTGGTGTCGTCGCCGCCGTTCCCGGTCGCCGCCGTCGTCGTGGGCCTGGACGCCGATGGTCGCGGTGCCGTTGGCGTCCGCCGCGAGGGTGTAGCTGAGCGATCCGTCGTCGGCGACGGCCGGCCCCGTCGCGAACAGGCTCGCGTTGGTGTTCGACTCGATGCTGAAGGAGACGTCCTGGCTGCTCTCGCTGGAGGGGCCGGCGCGAGATGCCAGTCGCCCACGCCAGCGCATAGGCGCCCGAGTCTTCGGACACCGTCTGGTCGGCGCCCTTCGTGAAGGACGGCGCGTCGTTCACGGCGTCGATCGTGATCGTGAACGACTGCGTGCTGCTCGTGTCGGTGCCGCCGCCATCGTCCATGAGGACGACGTCGACGTTGGTGCTGCCTTCTGCGTTGGCGGCAGGCGTGAACGTCAGGGTGCCGGAGGCCGAGATGTCGGGCCCCGCGGCGAACAGCGACGGATCGTCCGGGGTGGCCGTGAACGTGAGCGTCTGCGAGCTCTCGTTCGCGGGGCCCTTGCTGATGCCGGTCGCCCAGCCGACGACGGTCTTCGCGCCGGAGTCCTCGTCGACCGTCACGTCGGCGCCCTTGGTGAAGGTCGGCGGATCGTTGATCTCCGGGATGGAGATGTGGAACGTCTGCGGGTTGCTGGAGTCGTCGCCGCCGTTCAAGAGGCCGCCGTCATCGACGATGCGGAACCCGACCGTGGCCGTCCCGTTGGCGTTGGCCGCAGGCGTGTAGGTCAGCGTGCCGTCCGGGTCCACCGCGGGCGCCACCGAGAACAGGGAGGCGTTCGAATCAGAGGTGAGCTGGAACGACAGGTCCTGGCCGGCCTCGTCGGCCGGACCGGCTGAGAGGTCGGTGGCCCAACCGGTTACGGACTGCGCGCCGGCGTCCTCGTCGGCACCCTGGTCGGCGCCCTTCGTGAACGACGGCGTGTCGTTGACGGGCGTGACCGAGATCGTGAACGTCTGCTCGGGACTCGTGTCGTCGCCGCCGTTGGCGGTGCCGCCGCTGTCCTTCGCTTCGACGCCGATCGTCGCCGTTCCGTTCGCGTCGGGGGCCGGCGTGTAGCTCAGCGTGCCCGAGGCCGAGACGGCGGGGCCGGCCGAGAAGAGGGAGGGGTTCGAGTTCGTGCTGATCAGGAAGGAGACCGTCTGGGACGATTCGTTCGACGGGCCTTTGCTGATCGCCGTTGCCCAGCTCCCAACGGATTGCGAGCCGGCATCCTCGAGGTCGCTCTGGTTGCTGCCCTTGGCGAACGACGGCTGGTCGTTGACCGCGTTGATCGTGAGGGTGAAGACCTTCGTGGCGCTCGTGTCGTCGCCGCCGAACGCGACGCCGCCGCTGTCCGTGAGCGTCACGTTGACGTCGGTCTGGCCGAAGGCATTCGGCTTGGGCGTGAAGGTCAGGGTGCCGGAGCTGCTGACGTCAGGCGGCGTCGTGAACAGGCTGGGGTCGTCGGTCAGGACGTCGAAGGAGAGGGTCTGTCCGCTCTCATCCGACGGACCCTTGCTCAGTCCCGTCGCCCAGCCCTGCGAATAGGCGCCGGAGTCCTCGTCCACGGTGACGTCGCCGCCGGACGTGAAGTCGGGTGCGTCGTTGACCGACCGGACGGTGATGTTCGCGGTCGCGGCCGACGAGGTCTCGTCCTGATCGTCCTTCGCGGTGAAGTCGAAGCTGTCCGCGCCGTGGGTGTTCGGCGTCGGGGGTGTAGAGCACGGTCGCCGTGCAGGCGGGTGCGTGGGTACGCAGTCAATCGCCGAGACCACGCCCGAGGCCGCCGTCCGTAGGCCCGGAGGTCACGTCGAAGTCGACGATCGGGTCGCTGTCCGGGTCGGTCGCCGAGAGAGTCACGCTGACCGGCGTGGTCTTCGTTGGTCGTGACGGTTGCGGCCGAGGCCGTTGGGGCTCAGCGGCGAAGACGGCGACCGGCGCGATGCCGGCCAGGAGGAGCGCCGCGAGTGACGTCGCGGCGAGCCGGCGAAGGATCATCAGGAGATATTCACCGTGTGGAGTCAGAGCTTGATGCCGGCGTCGCCCGAGTTCTTCACGGTCAGCGTGACCGTGTAGGAACCCGGGTCGGCGTACGTACGAGTGCGAGGCGGTCTTGCCGAGCTCGTGGGCCGTCGCCCCAGTTCCAGGTGTAGGTCGTGCTCCCGTTCGTGTTCTGGGACGCGTTCGCCGGTGCAGCTCACGGTCGTCCCGCTCGGCGCGCCGCACGAGATGATCGGCGATCGCTGCCGGCTTGGGCGTCGGCTTCGGAGTGGGCTTCGGGGTCGGCTTCGGCGTGGGCCTGGGCGTCGGCCTGGGCGTGGGTCGCGGGGTCGGCGGCGGCGTGGGATCGGGCGCCTGGCGCACCACCGGCTTGCGCGTCGGGCGCGGGGTCGGCCTGGGCGTCGGCTTCGGCGTGGGCGCCGGGGTCGGTTCGGCCGACGGCGAGGCGCTGGCCGGGTCGGTCGGTGTCGCGACCGGGGTGTCGGTGGGGGCATCGGTCGGTGTCGCGGACGCGACGTCGTTGGACGCAGCGACGGACGTCGGCGTCGGCGACTCCACGACGGCGACCGCGGCCGACGACGGATCCTCGTCGCCCGCGAGGCTTGGGCCGACGGCGAGGCCGGGCATCAGGTTGGTCACGAGGAGCACGACGAGGATCGCCCCGAGGACGACCGTCGCCGAGTCGCGCCACAGGCGATAGCGGCGGGACGGTCCGGGCTCGCGGACGACCGGCGCGCGGGGCGGTCGCGACGGCCGGCGTGGCGACGGCGGCGGCCATGACCGGCTCAGCCGACTGCGCACCGACGGCCGCGGCGAGGGTCACGGGAACCGGGGCGGCACCGGGCGCCCTCGGGAGGATCGGCAGGATCGGCGTCCCGAGCTCCTGCTCGGCCGCCTCCATCGCCTCGTTCTCCGCGCCCGCGAAGAACTCGGACAGCAGGAGCGGGCGATCGTCCAGGAGGCCGATGCGCCAGGCGATGTCGTCCTCGGACAGCTCGGGAACGGGCGACGACGCGGCGGCGAGCCGGGCTTCCGTGGCGGCATGGCGACGCCGGCGGAGGAAGACGACTGCGGCTGCTGCGACGATGACGAGGACGACGACGAGAACGAGCGGGAGCGCTTGCATGACCCCTCGGGAAGCGGTTGGGCGCGTGCACCCAGGCGCCTCGATCCTAGCAGTTAAGCCTGTTTCGACCCCCGGCCAGTAGTACCTATCCGGAGTGCCCGTATTCGGCCATGACCCTCCGTCACGCCGGGGGCTCGCCGGCCCCCTTGCGGGCGTCGGGAATCGCCGCCGGCAACCCGGGTTCCGAGTCGGCCGGCTCGTAGGACTCGGCCTCGAGGGCGTCGCCGCTCTCGCCGCGCGTCACCAGGAACAGCACCAGCCCGAACGCCACGACCAGCCCCATGAACGCGTACGCCTGCTGCGTCCCGGACAGCACCAGCGACATGACGGCGAGGAGGATGCAGATCCCGTAGATCACGAGGACCGTCTGCCCGTGCGTCAGGCCCATGTCCAGCAGCCGGTGGTGGATGTGGCCGCGGTCGGGCGTGAACGGCGACCGGCCCGTCGCGAGCCGGCGGACGATGATCCAGAAGGTGTCGATGATCGGGACGCCGAGCACGAGCAGCGCGACCGCCACCTTGGCCGACCCGAGGATCGAGAGCAGCGCCAGGGTGTAGCCCACGAACATCACGCCGCTGGTGCCGATGAAGATCGACGCCGGGTGGAAGTTCCAGCGCAGGAACCCGAGCAGCGAGCCCGCCAGCGCGAAGCACAGCACGGCGATGAACGGTTGGTTCGTGGCCGTCGTCAGGGAGATCAGGCCGAGCGTGACCGCCGCGATCAGGGCGATGCCCGAGGACAGGCCGTCGAGGCCGTCGATGAAGTTGATGCTGTTGATCATCCCGACGATCCAGACCATCGTGAAGCCGACCGCATACGGACCGACGAGGTCGATGTTCTGGGTCCCGAACGGGTTGTTGATGAACGTCACCGTGATGCCCAGCCAGACCGCGAAGGCCGCGAGCCCGACCTGACCGAGCAGCTGCCAGCGGGCCCGGAGCTGGAGGGTGTCGTCGAGCACGCCGATCAGCGTGGCGATGGCGCCGCCCGACGAGCAGGGCGACGAGCTCGGTCGGGTCGATCGACCGCGGCATCGGGACCAGGGCCAGACGGTCGTTCGCGAACAGGACGCCGCCGGCCACGACGAGGAACGCGATCGCGACACCGATGCCGCCGCCACGCGGGATCGGTCGCTTGTTCACCCGGCGCTGGTCGGGCAGGTCGATGTTGTCGAGGCGGATCGCCAGGCGCCGGACGAACGGCGTGATGAGGAGCGAGATCAGCGCCGCCAACCCGAACACGACGGCGAGGAGCGGCAGCACCTCGCCGAACGAGTCGATCAGGTGCATCGGGTGGTCAGGCGTCGCCCCGCGGCAGTCCCGGCACCGGGAAGCGGTCGACCAGATCGCGGACCTCGACGCGGATCCGCTGGTGGACGGCCTCGTCGTCGCGATGGCGGATCGCGTCCACGATCCAATCGCCGATCTGGCGCATCTCCGCCGGGCCCATGCCGCGCGTCGTCGTCGCCGGCGTCCCGACGCGGATCCCGGACGCGATGTTGGGCGGGTTCTGGTCGAACGGGATCGCGTTCTTGTTCACGGTGATCCCGACGTCGTCGAGCAGGGCCTCGGCCTCGCGGCCGGTGGTGCCCAGCGGCGTCACGTCGACGAGCGCGAGGTGGTTGTCGGTGCCCCCGCTGATGAGGCGAGCGCCGGCGTCGGCGAGGGTCTGCGGCGAGGACGCGGGCGTTCTCGATGGTGCGGGCCTGGTCGCGGCGGAAGTCGCCGCTCGCCGCGAGCTTGAAGCCGACGGCCTTGGCGGCGACGACGTGCATCAGCGGGCCGCCCTGGACGCCCGGGAAGACCGACTTGTCGACCGCCTGCGCGAGCGTGTTCTTGCCGAGGGCCGGGAAGTCGGCACGGTCGACGCCGTCGGGCAGGTCGGCACGCGCGAACACGACGCCGCCGCGCGGCCCGCGGAGCGTCTTGTGGGTCGTGGTCGTGACCAGGTCCGCGTGCGGGAACGGGCTCGGGTGCAGGCCGGCGGCGACGAGGCCCGCGACGTGGGCCATGTCGACGAACAGCAGCGCGCCGACGCCGTGGGCGATCGCGGCCATCCGCTCGAAGTCCCAGGTCCTCGGGTAGGCCGACGCCCCGGCGACGACGACCTTCGGGCGGACCTCCTTCGCCTGCGCCTCGAGGGCGTCGTAGTCGATCCGCTCGTCCTCGCGGGTGACGCCGTACGCGTGCACCTCGTAGAGGCGGCCCGAGAAGTTGACCGGCGACCCGTGCGTCAGGTGGCCGCCGTGGGCGAGGTTCATGCCCAGGATCCGGTCGCCCGGCTGGAGGACCGCGAAGTAGGCCGCCATGTTGGCCTGCGCGCCCGAATGCGGCTGGACGTTGACGTGGTCCGAGCCCGGGAACAGGGCGAGCGCCCGGTCGCGCGCGAGGTTCTCGGCGATGTCCACGTACTCGCAGCCGCCGTAGTAGCGCTTGCCCGGGAGCCCCTCGGCGTACTTGTTGGTGAGCCACGAGCCCTGCGCCTCGAGGACGGCGGCGTAGACGTAGTTCTCGCTCGCGATGAGCTCGATCTTGTCCGCCTGCCGATGGCGCTCCTGCTCCATCGCCGCCCACAGCTCGGGGTCCACCTCCGAGATCGGCGCCCACGCCGATGCCGGCGCGGCAGTGATCGACGGGGTCCCCGTGGAGGTTGCCGGTGCGACGGTGGCTTCGGACACGGGCGAACCTCCAGGCGACTCGAGACGCAGGGATCGGGTCGGCCCATTGTCCCACGGGCACGCGCTTCCGGGCCGGCGGTTGGGCTCGGTTCACGGTTCGCTCATCGGTCGTGTGCTGCCGCCCGCGGGTGGCGACTGCGGCGCGCCACGGGGAACACGCCTCGCATGAAATGGCGACTGCGGCGCGCCACGGAGCGCGCATCGCGCCGGGAATTGGATCGTGCGGCCCGCCATTGGCGATCCAGGCGCGCCATGGGGAGCACGGCTCGCATGAAATGGCGACTGCGGCGCGCCACGGGCGCCGCACGGCGAAACTAGCCGGCGCTAGGCGGGGTCGGGCTCCGCGTCGATCCCGTGCGCGATCCCCGCCGCCGCCAGCGCTTCGCGATGGTCGGCGGCGGGATCGCGCCGGGCGCAGGATCCGCGGCGTGTCGCCGGTGCAGTCGACGACCGTCGACGCCGGGCCGCCACGGATCGGTCCGCCGTCGATGACCAGCGCGACCGCCTCGCCGAGCATGGCCGCCACCTCGTTCGCGTCGCGGGCGTCGGGCTGCCCGGACAGGTTGGCGGACGTGGTCGGCAGCGGGCCGAGCGCCGACGCCAGCGCCCGCGGCGCCGGGTGGTCCGGCACGCGGACGCCGATCGTGGGCGTACCCGCGGCGAGCACGTCGGGCAGGCGCACGCCGGGCTGGACCGTGAGCACGAGCGTCAGGCCGCCGGGCCAGAAGGCATCGCGCGAGGACGCGAGCGGCGGGAGACGGGATGCCCAGACGCCAGGCCTGGTCGGCGTCGGCGAGCAGCACGGCCACGGCCTTCTCGGGCGGCCGCCGCTTCGCGGCGAACAGGCGCTCGATGGCGTCCGGCAGCGCGAGGTCCGCGGCGATCCCGTAGACGGTGTCGGTCGGGACCGCGACGATCCGGCCGGCGCGCAGCAGCTCGACCGCCTCGGCCCGCGCCGCGTCGCCGTCGGGGAGGACCCGGGTCGTCGTCACGAGACGTCCCCCGCGGCCGCGGCGGCGATGGCCTCCGCCGCCAGCCGCTCACCGTTGCGCCTCGCCTCCTCGGGCGGCGCCAGGACCAGCGCCTCGATCAACCGCCCGACCCCGTCGTCCTCGACCGGCGCCGCCACGTAGCGCGCCGCCGCCCGGACCACCGCGGGCGCCGACGCCATCGCCGTCCCGTGCCCGGCGTCGCCGATCATCTCGATGTCGTTGAGCGCATCACCCGCCGTCAGCACCTGGCTCATCGGGATGCCGGCGCGGTGCGCCAGCCAGGCCACCGCCCGGCCCTTCGACACGCCGGGTCCGACGAACTCGAGGAACCGCGGGTGGCGAGACCGTCGCGCCGGCGCGTCCCGCAAACGCGCGTCGCGCCTCCTCGATCAGCTCCATCGGCCGCGGCGGGTCGCCGACCGCGATCACCTTCGACACCGGCTTGCGGATCGACGCCGCGAGGTCGGCGACGATCTCCGCCTCGGGACCGAGGTACCCGGAGTAGTCCTCGAACCGCGCGTCGCCGCGCCAGACGACGATCCGCTCCAGGTCGTTGACATGGGGGTCGAGGCCGCGGGCGAGGCACCAGGCGATCGCCTCGCGCGCGACCTCGGCGGCCATCGGCGTGTGGTGGAGGATGCGGCCCACCGGCGCCCGGAACGGCGGGGCTTCCGCGTCGATGGACACGCGGTGCGCCGCCATCGCCCGCACGACGGCGCCCTGGTGGCCGACGATCGGGTCGGTCAGGCCCAGCTGGTGCGCGTAGACGGCCGCCGAGCTCGGCATCCGGCCGGTGGCGATCGAGACCTTCACGCCGCGCGCGACGGCCTCCCGGATCGCCGCCGCCGTCCGGTCGGACACGCGGAAGTCGTGCCCGATCACCGTCCCGTCGAGGTCGAGCGCGATCAGCCGGACCGGGAAGTCGGCGTCGGGCCGGGTCGCCGGGCGCAGGTCGTCCATCGCTCCCCGCCGGTCGCTCGAGCCCCCGCTCACGCGGACGGGAGGTCGATGCGGACGAGGCGCGGATGGCCGGCGAGGTCGGGCATGACGACGCACCGCGCACGGGCAGGCGCTCGGCGACCTCGCGCACGATCGCGTCGCCCTGGTCCGCGCCGATCTCCAGGAACGCGACGCCACCACGTTCGGTGACCTTCGGCAGCAGGTCGAGCAGCCGCCGGACGACGTCGAGGCCGTCCGGGCCGCCGTCGAGCGCCGTCTGCGGCTCGTAGGCGAGCTCCGGCGCCAGGTTGGGCAGCTCGCCGGTCGGCACGTACGGGAGGTTCGCGCACACGACGGCGTACGGCGGCTCCACGTGGTACGGGAGCAGGTCGGCCGCGACGAAGACCATCCGGTCGGCGACGCCGTGGCCGACCGCGTTCTCGCGCGCGAGCTGGAGGGCCTCGGCGGACACGTCGATCGCGATCACGAGCACCTGGTCGGCCATCTTCTTGCGGCGCAACGACGCCAGCACGGCGACGGCGATCGCGCCCGTCCCGGTGCCCACGTCCACGACCCGCAGCGCCGGCGCGCCCTGCGCCCGCGGCGTGGCGGTGAGCCGGGCCACGATCTCGGCGATCGCCGCGTCGACCAGCAGCTCCGTCTCGGGCCGCGGGATCAGCGCGCGCGCGTCGGTGGCGAAGGCCAGGCCGTGGAACTCGCGGAAGCCGCGGATGTAGGCGACGGGCTCGCCGCGCTCGCGGCGGGCGACGGCGGCCTCGAACGACTGGCGCGCATCGGCGCCGACCGGGGCGTCGGGGTGGGCGAGGATCCCGGTCCGGCCGATGCCCAGCGTCTGGCCGAGCAGCAGCTCGGCGTCCAGCCGCGCGGAGCCGGATCCCGAGGCGGCGATGCGGTCGGTGCCCATGCGGACGAGGTCGGACACGGTGACGGTGGCGGCGTCGGGCATGGCCTGGCTACATCCGGATGGTGACGGCGAGGTCGCGGCTCTTGCGGAGCACCTCCGCGGACGTCCCGCCGCGCCAGCGGTGGAAGAGGAGGTCGATCGTCCCGTCGCCGACGCGGAGGTTCGACACGGTGACCTTCTGCAGCCACTCGGGCAGCTCCGGGCGCTCGAGCTCCAGCTCGCGCTTGTCCGCGTGCGGCCGGAGGCCGAGCATCGTCTCGAGGAACAGGAACGTGGAGCCCGCGGCCCAGGCCTGCGGGGCGCAGGCGACGGGGTACGGGA
The DNA here is from genome assembly GCA_963774695.1 of uncultured Chloroflexia bacterium. Taxonomy (GTDB): domain Bacteria; phylum Chloroflexota; class Limnocylindria; order Limnocylindrales; family CSP1-4; genus CAIXZV01. The sequence continues at coordinate 53,528 of CAVZFY010000004.1, forward strand.
CGGGGATCGGGGAATGGTCGCGGTCGAAGCCGCAGAACAGCTCCGGCAGCCGGAAGTCGGCGAAGTGCTGCGCGGCCTCGAAGATCCGCCCGACGAGGCGGTTCGCCTCCTCGTGGCGGCCGTAGCGCTTGAAGCCGGCGGCGATCAGCGACACGTCGTGCGGCCAGACCGTGCCCGTGTGATAGCCGATCGGGTTGTAGCCGGCCTGGCCCGCCGCATAGGTCCGGATCCCCCAGCCGCTGAACATGTCGGGCGCCATCAGCCGGTCCGACGACGCGGTTCGCGTGTTCGGGCGAGGCGATCCCCGACCACAGGCAGTGGCCGGCGTTCGAGCCCATCGCGTCGGCCTGGCGCTTCTCGCCGTCGAGCGCCATGGCGTAGCACGCGAGGTCGTCCGACCAGAACGCGGCCTCGAACCGCTGCCGGAGCAGCTCCGCGTCGGCCTCGAGGCGGGACGCGAGCGCCTCGTCGCCGCGCATCCGCGCCAGGCGCGGCGATGCGGATCTTGGCGTCGAAGACGTAGCCCTGGACCTCGGCGAGCGCGATCGGCGCGCGCGCCAGCCGGCCCTGCCGGTCGCGGATCCCGTCGCTGGAGTCCTTCCAGCCCTGGTTGACGAGGCCCGACGGCGTCCGCCGCTCGTACTCGACGAACCCGTCGCCGTCGCGGTCGCCCCAGTTGTCGATCCAGTCGAGCGCCCGCAGCGCATTCGGCCACAGGCGATCGACGAGCGCACGGTCGCCGGTCCAGTCGTAGGTCGCGGCCAGCAGGATCAGCCACAGCGGCGTCGCGTCCACCGACCCGTAGTAGGGCCGGAACGGCAGCTCGCCGGTCCGTGCCATCTCGCCGGTCCGCAGCTCGTGGAGGATCTTGCCGGGCTCCGCGTCGCGGTCCGGGTCCTCCTCGGCGGCCTGCAGCGCGGCGAGGACGTCGAGGGTCTCGACGGCGACCTGCGGCCGGACGCACAGGGCCTGGAACGACGCGATGATCGAGTCGCGCCCGAACAGGGTGGTGAACCACGGGACGCCCGCCGCGAGGTAGCGCTCGCCCTCGCGCGGCCCGTCGTTGACGAGCAGGCGCAGGTCGCTGATCGAGCGCTTGATCGCGAGGTTCACGAGCTCGTTGTCGGTCCGGATCTCCGAGACCGCGCGGTTCCACGCGTGGTACGACGCCGCGACCTCGTCCGCGCTGAACACCGGGACCGCGGGGAACAGCCGTTCGTCGGCCTCCGCCTCCACGTCGTGCCGCGATCCCTTCGACGTCGGCCTCGCCGTTGGCCGACCACATGACCCACTGCAGCTCTCGCGCCTCGCCCTGGGCCAGCGGCCAGTGCCAGGTGAGCCGGATCCAGCCCGCGTTGACGGAGCCCGCGACCTCGGGATCGACGGCCTCGACGCTGTCGGCGGGCTCGCTGAACGCCAGGTACGTCGCCGTGTGCCGGCCGTCCAGGCCGTCGTAGCGGAAGGTGACGCGGTCGCGGCGCAGCGCGACGGGCAGCTGGTGGCCGCGCGCGACCCGCGTCCAGCCGCGGACCTCGAAGATGTCGGCGGCGTCCGCGGCGAGCTCGAGGGTCACCTCGACCGCCTCGTCGAGCTCCGCGTAGTTCACGATCCGGACGCGCTCCTCGAGCATCGCCGAGGCGATCCGCCGGTCCCGCGCGATCCCGAGCTTCTGCGAGGCGAGGGCATCCTCGGGCCGCATCTTGTCCTCGAGGTTGCGCTCGAGGCGCGGGTTGGTCAGCTGGATGGCGCCGTGGTAGTTGCCGCCTGCCGACCCCTGGAGGAGGACCGGGCGCTCGCCGTTGACCCGCAGGATCGAGCACGACAGCCGGCGCGTGTCGCCGTCGTACAGCCCGAGACCGCGGCTGTCCGGGTGGACGTCACCGAACGCGTCGGTGAGCAGGTACAGGTTCCCCTGCTTGAGGACCTGGACCGAGCCGAGGTCCGTGGCCTTGACGACCGGGCGGACGACGGGCTCGACGAACCGGGTCGCGTCGGGCGGCGCCGCCGCGCCGGGCTCGACGGCCTCGGGCGTGGTCGCGGCCTCAGCCCCGGTCCGCGGCGCCGACCGGGCCACCGTCGATCTCCGTGAGGCTGTGCAGCCGGTCGGCCTGGTCGGCCATCACCAGCGCGTCGATGAGCGGGTCGAGCTGCCCCTCGAGCACGCCCGGCACGTTGTGGATCGTCACCCCGATCCGGTGGTCGGTCACGCGGTTGTCCGGGAAGTTGTAGGTCCGGATCTTCTCGGAGCGATCGCCGCCGCCGACCATCACCTTGCGCTCCGCGCTCTGCGCCTCGCGCTGCTTGGCCAGCTCCAGGTCGTAGAGGCGTGAGCGGAGCACGGCCAGCGCCTTGGCCTTGTTCTTGTGCTGGCTCTTCTCGTCCTGGATCTCGACGACGAGCCCGGTGGGCAGGTGCGTGATCCGCACCGCCGAGTCGGTCGTGTTGACCGACTGGCCGCCCGGTCCCGGAGCTGCGCTTGACGTCGATCCGCAGGTCCCGGGTCTCGTCGATGTCCACCTCGACCTCGTCGGCCTCGGGCAGCACGATGACCGTCGCCGTGCTCGTGTGGATGCGGCCGCTCGACTCCGTCGACGGCACGCGCTGGACCCGGTGCACGCCGCCCTCGAACTTGAGCCGGCTGTACGCACCGTCGCCGGCGACCTCGAGGATCGCCTCCTTGATCCCGCCGATGCCCGTCTCGTTGAGGCTCATGAGGTCCGTCCCGAAGCGGTGCTCGAGGGCGTAGCGCGTGTACATCCGCAGCAGCTCCGCCGCGAACAGCGCGGCCTCCTCGCCGCCGGCGCCGGCCCGGATCTCGACGATGACGTTGCGATCGTCGTTGGGGTCGCGCGGCAGGAGCGAGACACGAAGGTCGTCGAGCAGCGCCGTCTCGCGTGCCTCGAGCGTCGCGATCTCCTCGCGCGCCATCGCCTTCAGGTCGTCGTCGGTCTCCGCGTCGCGCATGTGGCGGGCCCCGACCAGCTGCGCGCGGACGTCCTCGAGCTCGCGGTGGGCCGCGACGACCGGCTCGAGGCGGGCCAGCTCCCGTCCGAGGCGCTTGAGGGCGGCCGGGTCCGCGTGGACCTCGGGGGTGGCGAGCTGCGCCGAGACGTCGTCGTACTGGCGGGCGAGGCCCTCCAGCTTGGCGTCGAGGCCGTGGTCGTCGGTCATCGTGCTCGTCAGCATGCCCGGCGTCAGCCGGGCACGGGCGGATCGGCGGCGACCGAGGTGATCGCCTCGCCCTCCGCGTCCGCCTCTTCCGCGGCGGCACGGACGCCGGCCGCGGTCTCGCCGGGACGGGCATCGGCGAGCGCTCGAGGTCGAGGCTGCCCGCGGGCACCTCCGCGCCGTCGGCCAGGAGCGCCTCCTCCATGGCGACGATCGCGACCTCGATCATGTCGTCGGTCGGCTGCTTGGTGGTGATCTTCTGGACGAGGATCCCGGGCCACATGATCACGCGCACGACCGGGTTGGACCGGTGGCGCGCCCCGAGCCGCAGGAGCTCGTAGCCGATGGCCGCGATCACCGGGATCAGCAGGATCCGGCTCGCGATCATGATCAGCGGCGGCTGGCGGCCGACGAGGCTGAACATCAGGATCGAGAGCAGGATCACGACCACGAGGAACTCGGTGCCGCAGCGCGGATGGGCGGTCGGGTACTTGCGGACGTTCTCGGGGACGAGCGGGTCGTCGTGCTCGAGCGCATGGATCGTCATGTGCTCGGCGCCGTGGTACTGGAACACGCGCGCGATGTCCGGCGTGCGCGCGATCAGCGCGAGGTAGCCGATGAAGATCCCGACGCGGATCAGGCCCTCGACGAGGTGCTGGACCCAGCTCTGCTCCGCGTTGCCGACCGTGAGCGTGGCGACCGCCAGCGGCAGGATGAAGAACAGGCCGATGCCGACGATCGCGGTGATGCTCAGCATCAGGATCACGCTGCCCTTGCCGAGCTCGACGCCCTCGTCCTCGGCCTGGAGCCCGGCCGGACCGGACGAGCCAGCGGGTGCCGACGACGAGCGTCTCGTACAGGACGACGAGCCCGCGCACGAACGGCCAGCGCGACACGCGGTTGCCGTGGAAGCCGGAGTCGAGCCGCTCGGTGGCGAAGACGATGCGGCCGTCGGGGTGACGGAGCGCGACGGCGATGGCGTCGCGGCCGCGCATCATGACGCCCTCGATGAGCGCCTGGCCGCCGTAGTTGAAGCGGGGCATGGGGCCAGTCTAGCGGTTGGGTCCCGCTCCGCCCTCCGGTCCTTTCGGGGGGTGCATCATCGGGACGTGCACGGCGCCGGCCTTCGGGTGGTCATCGCGGAGGACTCGGTCCTGCTCCGGGAGGGCCTCGTGCGCCTGCTCGAGGATGCGGGCGCGTCGGTGGTCGCGCGCGTGGGCGACGGGCCGTCGCTGGTCGCCGCGGTCGTGGAGCACCGGCCGGATGTCTCGATCGTCGACGTGCGGATGCCGCCCACCCAGCGCGACGAGGGCCTGCGGGCCGCGATCGAGGCGCGGCGGCTCGTGCCCGGCACGCCCGTCCTCGTCCTCAGCCAGTACGTCGAGCGCGAGTACGCGAGCGAGCTGCTCGCGGATGGGGCCGGCGGCGTCGGGTACCTGCTCAAGGACCGCGTCGCGGACGTGCGCGAGTTCATGGACGCGCTCGCGCGCGTGGCGGGCGGCGGGACGGCGCTCGACCCCGAGGTCGTGGCGCAGCTCATGGTCAGCCGCCGGCGCGACGACCGGCTCGGAGCGCTGACGCCCCGGGAGCGCGAGGTCCTCGCGGCGATGGCGGAGGGCAAGACCAACGTGGGCATCGCCACGGAGCTCGTGATCAGCGAGGGCGCGGCCGAGAAGCACATCACGAGCATCCTCGGCAAGCTCGACCTGCCCGACTCCGAGAACGACCACCGGCGCGTGCTCGCGGTGCTCGCGTTCCTCGATGCGGGCGGGTAGGACCCTCGGCCAGCCGATCGTCGCCCCACGCCACGAGCCAGCGCAGCCAAGCGAAGAGGTGCAGCGGTGAGCGAGAAACGAGTCACGGCACGAGCGTTCCACGATGCCGAGGGCGTCGAAGACTGGCGGGTCCTGTTCTCGGGCGCGCATGCCTACTACCGCGTCGCATCGTTCTCGGAGGGCGCCAGGTTCGTCGCCGCCATCGCAGACGGTCGGCGACGCCGTGGGCCACTTCCCTGACGTGGACCTGCGTCCCGAAGGCGTGACCGTCCGTACCTGCTCCGGAGAGTACGGAGCGCTTGAGCGAGCGTGATGTCGAGCTGGCCCGCCAGGTCTCGGCCGCGGCTCGGACGCTGCACCTCGAGCCAGACCCCTCCGAGGTGCAGGCGTTGGGGATCGCCGTCGCACAGGATGCCGGCAGCGACGTCGGTCCGTTCTGGGCCGCCGCCCTCGGGTTCAGGAGCCTCGGGGCCAATGAGGACGTGGTCGACCGGCACCGACGCAGCCCGCACGTCTCGTTCCAGCCGCTCCATCCACCCAAGCCGGGCCGGGGCCGTATCCACATCGACGTCAGCGTGCCTGCAGATCAGGCCGAAGGTCGCGTCGCGGCGGCACTCGCGGCGGGCGGACGGCTGGCCGACGAATTCGCACGTGCCCAACTGGTGGACGCTCGCTTCGCCCGAAAACCACGGTGTCGACATCGCCGCGTGGCCCGACTTCGAGGACTTCGAGGACGGCGAGGGCTGAGGCCCTCGGCATCGGATCTGTCAGGACGTCGCGGTCGCGGCCGGCGGCTCGACGCCGAGCGGCAGCTCGACGCGCAGGACCGTCGGGCCGCCGGCCGGGCTCGTGACCGTGAGCGTGCCGTCGAGCGCCTGGGCACGATCCCGGAGCCCGGCCAGGCCGCCACCCGGCGCCACGGCGGCGCCGCCCACGCCGTCGTCGCGCACCTCGATCACGAGCGCCCACGGGTCCTTGCGCAGGGCGACCTCGCAGCGGGTCGCACCGCTGTGCTTGGCGACGTTGGCGAGCGCCTCGACCACCACGAAGTACGCGTGCCGCTCGATCGCCGGCGGCAGCCGCTCGCCGGGCTCAAGGGTGCTGATCACGGCGGTCGGCACCGGGCAGGCGGCCGCCACGGACGACAGCGCGGCCACGAGCCCGCGGTCGACGAGGATCGCCGGCATCGTCCCGCGCACGAGGTCCCGCAGCTCCGCGAGCGCGAGCCGCGCCTGGGCGCGCGCGTCGACGACGATCGCCTTCGCGGCCGCCGGGTCCGTGTCGATGCGCTCCTCGGCCCGCCCGAGGTCGATCGCCAGCGAGACCAGCCGCTGCTGCGCGCCGTCGTGGAGGTCGCGCTCGATCCGTCGCAGCTCCGTCGCCTCGAGCTCCAGGGCCGCGGCGCGGCTGTCGCGGAGACGCTCGTTGTCCCGGCGGAGGGCCTCGGTCGGGTCGACGCACAGCAGCCCCTGCACGACCGCGCGATGGAGGCGCATCAGCCCGCGGGACACGGACGCCGCGACCGGCACGAGCAGCGAGGCCGACGACGAACGCGAGCAGGATCCCCAGCGGCCACACGTGGGTCGGCCGGACGAGCGCGAGCCCCACCGAGCCGAGGAGCAGTCCGGCCGCCGTCACCCACAGGCCGATCGAGACGACGAACTCGAGCAGCGCCAGGGGAATGAGGACCAGGCAGTAGACGACGTCGCGCCACCGGCTCGCGTCGAGGAACTCGGCCTCGGCCCAGGTGCGGAGCCACGGCCCGTACGGCGCCTCCGGCATCCCGTTGAGCGGCCGGTACGGATGGGGCACCAGCGGCCGGGGATCGACCAGCGTCATCCGCCACCGCTCCAGCCGCGCGAACCGCATGGCGACCTCGAGGCCCAGCGCGACGATCGGGATGCCGATGAGCCAGATCAGGAGCGACCCGCCGACGGAGAACACCGTCGAGAGCACCGTGGACGAGAGGACCATGACGCCCAGCCCGAGCACGATCGCGATCGTCGCCCACCAGCTCGCCGCCCGGAACGGGGAGATGAGGAAGGACCGCAGCAGGGCGGCCGGACGGCTCGCGGGCGCGGTGGTCGCCGGGCCGTCGGCCGTGCCGGTCATCGGGGGCACGCTAGCACTCGAAGGGCGTGGCCCGGGGATGTCCCGGACCACGCCCTCATCGCCGAGGTTCAAGGGTCAGCCGATGCTCGGCGCGGGCTGTCCCGTGCCGGCGGGGCCGACCTGGGGCGTCTGCGTCGTCGGCGGCCGGAGGATCCGCCAGGCCATCACCAGCAGGGCGCCGAACCCGAACACCGTCGCGATGGCGCTGACGAACGGGATGAGGCCCGCGACGGCGAGGACGATGACGCCGACCACGGCGGCGAGGTACGGCCGCTCGGTGGGCGTGGTGTCGCGCCCGCGGCCGAGGATCCAGTCGCCGATGAAGATCGCGGCCACGATCCAGCCGAAGAACGCCATCGCCGGGAGGACGATGAACAGGGCGCCGAGGCCGAGCGGGGCACCGACGACGGTGATCGCGGTCAGGATGGCCAGGATCGGCAGGACGACGGAGCCGACGATGCCCGCGACCAGGACGGTGCCCGGCTCTCGGGAGATCAGCGCCTCGGCGTTGCGGACCTGGCGCGCCCCGAATGCCGCGACGAGCAGCGCGGCCGCGAGGCCGGCGATGCCCAGGCCGAGCATCAGCAGCAGGAACAGCGGGATCAGGAACAGGGCCACGGCGCCGGGGTTCCGTTCGAACGTTCGGACGGTGCCGCCGACGGTCGCGCCGGTCGCCTGGGTCACGGTGCCCTCGAACGTCCGGACGTCGCCCGAGACGACGGTCCCCGGCTCGAGGGCGGCGCTGCCGTTGATGACCACCAGCGAGCGGGCGCTGGCGCCGGTCAGGGTCGCGCTGCCGTCGATGACGACGATCGAGTCGACGCTGCCGGCGATGTCGGCGTGGCCGCGGACGATGACCAACAGGTCGACGTGGTCGCCCGCGGGAATGTCGACGTCGTGCGCGATGGACGCGACGACGCTGCGGGTCTCCGAGTTGGGCTCGGCGGCGAGCGCGGCGGGTGCCGCGACGCCGAGCATGATGGCGGCCGCGGCCACCAGGGCGAGGATGCGGTGCATGGTCGATCACTCCCTTGTCGGCGGGTCGCGCTCGACCCGGCGTCCTTGCGGCCCTCTTGGGCGGGCCGTGCCCGGCTGATGCGCCGGGCGTCCAGACGAGGCTAGGTCGCGGGCCGGCGCCATGCCCATCCGGCCAGCGGGCATCCTCGGGGTGGGGCTAGCCGGAGTGCCGGCTACGTCGTTTGGCGCGGACCAGGCCGCCGCCGCCTACCGCCGCAGGGCGTCCGGGATCTCGGGCTCCGGGCCGCGCCACAGCGAGATCTCCTGCGTGGACAGGCGGCCGAAGTAGTTCAGGAAATGGGCGTCGAACCGCTCGAGGACCTCCCGGACGCGGGCGATCCGCGCCTTGTCGACGACGCGGACCGCGACCACCGCGCGGCCGTCGTCGATGGCACGCTCGTAGACGAGGAAGTCCGGCAGCTGGTCCATCGACATGAACTGGAAGACGCGCGTGATCCGGGACAGCGGGTTGGGCTTCGACCCGAGGCGGGCGAGCTCGGCGCGGCCGTCGGGCCCGGCGAGGATGAGCACGTCGGCCGGCACGAACCCGGCGGTGGCGAGCGCGCCGGCGGCCTCGCGCGCCCTCGCCGGGTCGTCGATGACGCCCAGGAGGCGCTGCGTCGGGTAGGTGATCATCGCCCGGTCAGCCATGCCTAGATCACCTCGAGGTCGCGGAGCGTGGCGACATCGGGTGCGCCGTACCCGAGCTCGGCGAGGATCTCGGCCGCGTGCTCGCCGAGCAGCGGCGGCGCGGTCCGGATCGAGCCCGGCGTCGCGGACAGCCGGAACGGCAGCCCGACCTGGCGCACGGCGCCAAGCACCGGATGTTCCACGTCGACCGTCATCCCGCGCGCGACGGCCTGCGGCGAGGCGAACGCGGCGGTGACGTCGTTGATCGGCCCGAACGGGATGTCGGCGGCATCGAGCGCCTCGACCCACTCGGCGGTCGTCCGGCCCGCGAACCGCGACGCGAGGATCGGGCGGAGGTCGTCGCGGTGGACCACGCGGTCGCCGTTGGTCGCGTACCACGGGTCCTCGGCGAGCCCGGGCAGCCCGATGGCCTCGCACAGGCGTGGCCACTGCCGCTCGCTGCCGACGGCCACCGCGAGCTCGCCGTCGGCCGTGCGGAAGGTCTCGTACGGCATCAGGTTGGGGTGGGCGTTGCCCATCCGGACCGGCGCCGCGCCACCCACGAAGGCGTTCTGGGCCTGGTTGACGAGGACGGCGAGGGTCGATTCGAGGAGCGACACGTCGATCCGCTGCCCGCGGATGTCCGTGCGCGGCAGCGCGTCGCGCGCGAGCAGGCCGGCCAGGATCGTGACCGCGCCGAACAGGCCCGGTGACGACGTCGCTGATCGCCACGCCCACCTTGGTCGGCCGTCCCCCGTCCTCGTCCGTCGCCCCCGTGATCGACATCAGCCCGCCGACCGCCTGGATCACGAAGTCGTAGCCCGGCTTGGCCGCGTCGGGGCCGTCCGTGCCGAACCCCGAGATCGCGAGGTGGACGAGGTCCGGGTTGAGCTCGCCGAGCGCGGTGTCGCCGAACCCGAGCGCGGCCATCCCGCCGACGCGGTAGTTCTCGACCAGCACGTCCGACCGCGCGAGGAGGCGGCGGAGCACCTCGCGACCCGCGTCGGTCTTCAGGTCCAGCCGGATCGAGCGCTTGTTCCGGTTGATCGCGAGGAAGTAGGCGGCCGTGCGCGTGCCGTCGGCCTCGTCCCCCACCCACGGCGGCCCCCAGCCCCGGGTCGCGTCGCCGTCGGGCGGCTCGACCTTGATCACGTCCGCGCCGAGGTCGGCGAGCAGCATCGTGCAGTAGGGGCCGGCCAGGACCGTGGAGCAGTCGGCAACGCGGATCCCCGCGAGCGGCCCGAGACCCGCCTCGAGGTCGCGGCGGCTCGTCGGCGATCGGACCCGGCCCGGCAGGTCTGCCATCGACCGATGGTAGCCCGCCCTCGCCAGCGTTCGGAGACGTCCGTGGTCGTCCGGGATGGACGCATGCCGATGGGCGCCCCAGCCGTGGAGTGGCCTACTACGGACACAGGGCCCTCGGCCCGCCAGCCACTCGAAGGATCGAAACCGCCATGGAAACCTTGTTCGCGATCAGCGCGATCGGCGCATTCGTCGCCCTGCTTGCGCTGTTCGGCAGCGTCGCCGCCCTCTTCGGCGAGGACTCGCGCGAGTCGTTCGCCCCCTACGGCGCGGGGGCCTGACCCCGACCAACCCTCGTGCCCGGTCGCCCGGCTCAGGCCGGCGGCGGCTCGGGCACGCTGATGTCGACCACGTCCGCGCCCGTCACCGCCACCAGGACGGCGGGCGCCAGGTGCACGTTGACCCCGCGGGCGCCGCCGCCGATCGCGACGACGTCTCGCGCCTCGATCGACGCATCCGCGATCACCGGCCACGCCGTGCGCGCGCCGAACGGCGTGATCGCTCCCCGCTCGTAGCCGGTGACCTGCTTCGCCTCGTCGGCGTCGGGCAGCGACAGCCGGTTGGTGCCGAGGTGCGCACGGAGCTTCGGCCAGTCGAAGCGACGGCCACCCGGGACGAGCACGAACACGTAGTCGTCGGCGGCGCGCCGCACCAGGATCGAGCGCAGCAGCGCGCCGAGCTCGATGCCCTGCAGGTGGGCGCTCTCCTCGGCGTCGTGCGCGATCTGCGTCCGGACGACGGTGAACGCGACGCCCGCCTGTTCGAGGGCAGCCGTCGCGGGCGTCGGGCCGTCGGCGGGCATGACGGGCGGCTCGTCGCCGTGGGCGTGGTCGTGGGCGCCGTGATCGTGGGCCATCGGGTGAAGGGTACGCGCGACGTCCTGGTTCGATGGCGTGACGACCGCCGGGTCGGCGATACGATGCTCCGATGAGCGACGAGACCCCCTCCGCGACCGAGCCGCGACCCGACCACGTCCCCACCCTGATGACGGTGCACGCGCACCCCGACGACGAGACGATCGGGACCGGCGGCGCGATGGCGCTTGGAGTCAAGGCGGGAAGGCGCGTGGTCCTCGTCACGTGCACGCGCGGGGAGATGGGCGAGATCGTCGTGCCCGAGATGGACACGCCGGACAACCACCGACGGCTCGGTGAGATCCGGGCGGGCGAGCTCGAGCGGGCGATGGGCCACCTCGGCGTGACCGAGTGGGAGAACCTCGGCTACAAGGACTCGGACATGATGGGGCGCGCCGGGAACCGCGACGCGCGCTGCTTCTGGCAGGCGGACATGGACGAGGCCATCGGCCGCCTCGTGTTCCTCGTCCGGACGTACCGCCCCGACGTCATGACGACGTACAACTCGTTCGGCGGGTACGGCCATCCCGACCACATCCGGACGCACCTCGTCGCGGTCGGCGCGTTCGCGCGGGCCGGCGACCCGACCTGCTACCCCGAGCAGCTCGCGCCCGAGCACGGCGGGACCGGCGCGCCGGAGGGCGAGGGCGGGCTCGCGCCGTGGGCGCCCGCGAAGCTGTACGAGCAGGCGATCCCCGCGTCCGTGCGCAACGCGCTCGCGGCCCGCATGGAGGAGATCGGCGAGCGCTCGTTCTGGTCTCCGCCCCCGGACGCGACGCCCGAGCAGATCGCCGAGTTCGAGGCGTACGCCGCCAAGATGCTGGTGCCGGACGAGGCGATCACCACGTGGATCGACGTGTCGTCGGTGCTCGACCAGCGCTGGGGGGCGATCCAGGAGCACGTGACGCAGATCTCGGCCGACAACCCGTTCGTCCGCTTCGGGCGCGACGCCTGGGCCGACTTCTGGAACCGCGAGGCGTACATCCGCACCGAATCGCGGGTCCCCGCGCCGGACCAGGAGACGGACCTGTTTGCCGGCGTCGATGCCGCGGCGGCCGGACCGTACGGGTGGGGCGCGGCGTAGCTCGTCGCCCAGGCCCGGCCGCGCTCGCAAGCGGCGGCGCTCGCGGGGCCCAGCCACTCGGCCATGTATTCCTGAGGCGAATGCGAGCGGTCGCTCGCACGGGTCCGATCGCGTATCGACCGTCGGCGCGAGCGTGGCGCTCGCCGCAGGACCCTGCCATCCATGCGTCAGGCGAATGCTGGGCCAAGTCCGGTGGTCCGGAGTTGGCCTACGACTCGCCTCGCGAATACATGGCAGAACACGACGCCCGTAGCGGCCCGTCGCATTCAGCAGGCGACTATTTGGCCGCCTCGTGCGAATTCGCATTCACGCCGCGAATAGATGGCACGGTGGGCGACCGCCGGGCGCGCGACGCCGGCGTTCAGGAGTCGAAGCTGACCGTCTGGAGAATGGACGCCTCGTCGGGGTTCGGGGCACCACCAGGGCTGACGAATTCGACGACGAGGGCCATCTTGTCGTTCGCAAGCAGGTGGATGCTCTCGTCGATCTGCAGCGTGCCGCCGCCGACCTTGTTCGTCTTGATGCTCAGTGGCCAGTGCAGCGCGGGTCCGGCCGGCAGCGTCTCGGCCTGCGCGGTCGGCACGTCGGTCACACCCGGGACGGTCTGGAACTGGGCCGACATGCTCTGGCCGATGCTCTCGAGCGTCAGCCCCTGCGACGGGATGGCGATCGTGACCATCGCGACGCCGAGCAGCGGATTGACCGCGAACCGGGAGTTCGGAATGGCCTGGAACGCCTGGATCGCGCCGGCGAGGCCCGGATTCGCCTGGACGAACGCGTCGAGCGCCGGGCCACTGAGGGTGGACAGGTCGTACGCCTTCCAGCCGTCCGGCAGGTCGATGGAAAATGGCTGATCGGCGAACGGATCGCCGCCGTTCGTGGCCGTCGACGGTGACGCAGCGGGTGTGGCTGTCGGCGCGGCCGTCGCGGCGGCAGGCGACGGGGCGTGGGTGTCCATGCGCGAAGGGTCCGGGGTGCGGTCCCATACGGATGCCGGCGTGGGCGGCCAGCGATCTACCAGGGCAGCAGCGCGCCGGATGCGTCGTACAGCTGCTTGAGCACGGCCTTGCCGTCGCCGGCCGGATCCATGAAGTTCGGCTGCGAGCGGTCGAGGATCAGGTGGGGCCGGATCTTCGCCTGGACGAGGCGCTTGCCATCGAACGTGAGCTCGAGCGTGATCCCCTCGAGGGTCGGGATGGACCACGTCTGGTCGAACACGAGGTTGCCGAGCGCGTACCAGATCGGGTGGCCCTTGTAGACCTCCATCGCGCCCACCCAGTGCGGATGGTTGCCGATGACCATGTCGGCCCCGGCGTCGATCGCCGCGCGACCCAGCCGCTGCTGCAGCGCGGTCGGCCCGGTCGTGTACTCGACGCCCCAGTGCGGCATCACGACCACGACGTCCGCGCCGGCGGCGCGCGCCGCGGCGATGTCCTTCTTCAGGGCGGGAACCGTCATGTGCGCGCTGCCCGGGCTGTCGCCGGTCGCCCAGTACGTCGGCGCGATCGTGTCGTAGCCGAGCAGGCCGACCGTCACGCCGCCCACCTTGAGCAGCGACGCCTTGTGCGCGTCCTTGAAGTTCTTGCCGGCCCCCGAGTGCGCGATGTCGTGCTTGTCGAGGTTCTTCATCGTCTGCAGGATCCCGTTGTCACCCGCATCGCCGATGTGGTTGTTGGCCATCGAGACCCAGTCGAAGCCCGCGTCCTCGACGGCCGCGATGTTGGCCGGGTTGGCCGAGAAGACGGTGCCCGACGAGTGGAACCGCCAGGTCGTTCGGCGCCGGGTTCTCGAAGTTGGCGATGGCGACGTCGGCACCCTTGGTCAGGCCGCGGACCGCGCCGGCGTTCCCGGTGCGCTTCGTGTATGGGGTGTCCCAGCCGAGGGGCGAGCAGTCCTTGCAGGTGCCGGTGATCTCGGCGGTGCCGCCGTTGAACGGGAAGTCGGTGCCGGCCGCGTGGCCGTCGATGGCGAGCTTGACGCCGCGGTCGAGCAGGATGTCGCCGCCGGCCACCATCGTCCACGCGTGGGCCGGGTCGTACCCGGGCGACGCGTCGCTGGCGACCGGGAGCGTCGCCTGGAGCGGCCAGTCGTCGAGCGAGGCCACGCGGTCCTCGCCGAACATCGTCTTCGAACCCCAGCCGAGCGCCCGCACGGACGGCCCGACGTCGTCGGCTCGCAGGAACCCGATGTCGCGCCGCTTGTTGGCGAGCCGCTTCGAGACGGCGGCCGGCGTCGCGACCGTCACCAGCTTGTCGCCGAGGGCCTCGCGCGGCAGCTTGAGCGCCGCGAGCACCGCGTCGGCGTCCGCCTCCACGAGCACGATGTGATCGAACGCGTGCCCGCCCGCGACCATCGCCCGGACGTCGATGGGCTTGACCGAGGTCAGCGTCGTGCGGAAGTTCGTGACGGGGACGATGGCGACATCGCCGTCGACGAGGGTCGGCGAGGACGACGGCGCGGGCGAGTCGGTGGGCGAGCCCGACGGGGCGGCGGAGGCGCCGGCATCGGCGGTGGCGTCCGGGGACGAGGAGGCGGAGGCCTCGATCGACGACGACGGAACATCGGCGACGCCGCCGGACGCGGGCGCGGGGGAGCCGGACGATCCGCCGGAGCCGCTCGCGAGGACGCCGACGCCAAGGACGACGGCCGCACCGGCGAGGACGGCGACGAGCGCGGCCGGGATCAGCCAGGGCGGCCTCGGGGGCGCGGCGTTCATCGGGTGGGCACCATCGCGGGGCCGCGTGCGTCGCGGACCGTAGCCGGGGTCTCGGGCGCTCATGGCGGGAGAGTAGCCGACTGCCGCCGGAGGGTCATCGCCGCGGGCCCTCTCCGTTCGCCGGAAATAGCGGCGCCCCGTCCGGGCGGGCGGACGGGGCGCGAGAGGAATCGAATTGAGCGGTGGCGGACCCGACCGGATTCGAACCGGCGATCTCCAGCGTGACAGGCTGGCATGTTGGGCCGCTACACCACGGGTCCTCGGCCGGTGGCGGATGATAGCAGGCACCCCCCGCCGTCGCCACCGCACGCCGACCTATACTCGCCGGGCCACCGATCCCGCCGTCGAGCGCTGGAACGTGGCGCGGGAGGAGTCCCCATGACGTCGATCGCCGGGAGCACGCAGGGCCGGTGACGCTCTCGACCCAGCCCGAGGCGCGCGCCTACGCACGTACCCGCTGGGCGCTGCTGCGTGACCGCCTGTCGACGATCACGCCCGAGGCGATCGGACGCGGCGTGCTCGCGGTCGGCGTCATCGCCCTGTCGGTGGCCCTCGCCGTCGGGTCGTGGCCGGCGCTGGCGCCGTTCATCGCCGGGCTCGTCATCGCGTACGCGGTCCTGCCGATCGCCAACCGCCTCGACCGGTTCATGCCCCGCTTCCTGGCGGCCCTGTTCGCCGAGATCGTCGCGCTCGCCGTCATCGTCGGCGTCCTCGTGCTGGTCGTCCCGCCGCTGCTCCGGGGCATCGTCACCGTCGCCCTCGCCCTGCCGACCCAGGGGCAGATCCAGGGCGGCCTCGTGGACCTCGAGGCGAGGCTCGGGCAGCTGCCGGACCCGCTCGGCGGCATCGTCCTCGCGGTCGCGACCGAGGCCGCCGCGAACCTCCAGGCCACCATGCAGGGTCTCGTCCAGGGCGCCGGGGCGTTCGTCGCCAACCAGATCCTCGGGCTCGCCGGAACCCTCAGCTTCATCCTCGGCCTGCTGGTCATCCCCGTCTGGATCCTGACGCTCGTCTCGGATGAGCGGAAGCTCAAGGGCAACGTCGCCAACATGTTCCCGACGGCGATCCGCCCGGATGTCATCGGCCTGGGCCGGATCGTCGACCGCGTGTTCGGGACCTTCCTGCGGGTCCAGGTCGTGCTCGCGATCGTCGTCGGCTTCCTGATCTGGCTCGGCCTCACGATCGCCCAGGCGATGGGCATCGCCGAGTTCCGGTATGCCGTGACGGGGGCGACGCTCCTCGGCTTCCTGCAGCTGATCCCGGAGCTCGGGTTCTTCCTCGGCTTCTTCCCGATCCTCCTGGTGCTCGCCATCGGTGGGCCGGTCCCCGCGGCGACGACCGTCGTCGTCTACATCCTGGCGAGCCAGATCGCGAACGCGGTCGTCGAGACCCGCGTGTCGCGCGGCATCCTCGACGTGCACCCCGCGCTGCTCATCCCGGCGATCGTGGTGCTCACCCAGTTCGGCGGGCTGTGGCTGTTCGCCGCGGCGCCGATCATCGTGATCCTGCGCGACACCGTCCGCTACATCGCCGGCCGCCTCGACAACCCGCCTGCCCCGGCGAACGTGCTGCCGGGCGAGAGGGTCTCGACGTCGGCCGCTGCGAGAGCCGCCGGCCGCCAGGCGAGCACGCCGTCCGTCTACCGACCCGCGGCGGCACCCGCGATGTCCGCGTCCCGTCCGCCCACCGTCTCGACCACCGCCGCGACGGCCGCCATCGCGCCCCGGCCTGAGAGGAGCACCGTCACGTGACCGAGGAATCCGCGACCGCCACCGAGACGTCCGCGGAAGCCGGCGAGCCCGGCTCGGCGCCCGCCTACCTCCAGATCGTCGAGGTCGAGGCCGGACCGCTCGAGGCCGGCGACGCGATCGAGCGCGCCGACGAGTACGGGCGCGTCCCGGTCATCGTCCGGATCCGGCGGCAGCCGCCGATCAACCCCATCTGGATCATCGTGGCCATCGGGCTCGCCGCATCGGGCCTGTTCCTGCCGCTCGTCGACGCCCTGCGCGCGATGATCATCGTGCTCGCGGTGGTCCTGCTCATCGTCGGGCTGACGTCGCGCATCTTCATGCGGATCCCGCCGGGCACGGTCGGCCTCGTCGCCCGCGCCGGCCGCCACCAGGGCGTCCGCGAGGCGGGCGTCAACCGCGTGAGCCCGTTCCTCGCGCTGACCCACGTCGTGACGACCCGCGAGCTCGCGTTCGACGTGCCGGTCGCGGCGGTCCGCTCGGCGGACGGGGTCAACGTCAACGTCGACCTCGTGCTGACGCTCGGGATCGGCGATCCCGTGAAGCTCGTCTACTCGATCACGACCCGCGACATCGACCAGTTCATCCACGCGACCTGCCAGGACGGCGTCCGCACGCTCGTCCGCGGCATCGAGGCGCTGTCGGCCCTCGATCTCGGCGCGAAGGAAGCGGGAATCCTGCAGGCCACGATCGACGACAAGCTCGCGGCCTACGGCGTCGACATCCGTGCGGTCGCGTTCACGCGGGTGCTGCTGCCCGAGGCGCTCACGGCGTCGCTCGAGGCGCGGCGGCTCGCCGTCATCCAGCTCGCCGAGGAGCACGAGAACTTCGTGCTCGAGCAACGCCGGGTCGGCGACCGGGCGAGCCTGATCGCCCAGGAGCAGGAGGCCAGCAAGGCGGCGATCGAGATCGAGGCCGCGGCCGAGGCGATGCGCCTGGGGAAGCTCGAGGAGCGCCTGAGCGCCTATCCCACCGCGGCGCGCTACGACCTCGAGATGGCCCGCCTGCGCGTCGCGCAGCAGCTCGCGGGGAACACGCGTGCCGTCGTCTCGCTCGGCGGGAACGACCTGGTCTCGAACCTCCTGTTGACCCAGCATGCGTCGGCGGCCGAGGCCGGCACGGCGAACGGCGCCGGCGGCGAGGCAGCGGCCGATGCGACGCCTGCGACGCGGTCCACCCGCGCGAAGAGCCAGCCGGCGAGCTAGCGCTCGCGCGGGTCGGCGACCCGCCACGGCTGCACGCCTGGGCGTGCACTGCGGCGGTCGAACCGGCGACCTGATCGGCCGCCGTGCAGGATGCGCCGCTGCGGCACCGGATCCGCCGATCTGAACGCCCAGCGTGCAAATCGATCGCTCGAACCGCCGGAGTGAACGCTGGCCGTGCAACGCGATCACCGGACCGGCGGGCCACGCGGCGCTCGCGGCCGTTCGCGCGACCGCGCTATCCTCGCCCCGCGATGACGTTGATCGACCTCCGCTCCGACACGGTCACCCACCCGACCGAGGAGATGCGCCGCGCGATGGCCTCGGCCGAGGTCGGCGACGACGTGTTCGGTGACGACCCGACGGTCAACGCGCTCGAGGCCCGCGCGGCCGAGCTGCTGGGCAAGGACGCCGGGCTGTTCGTGTCGAGCGGCACGATGGGCAACCTCGTCTCGCTGATGGCGCACCTCCCGCGCGGCTACGAGGCGATCGCCGGGGCGTCGTCCCACACCGTGCTCGACGAGGCCGGCGGGCACGCCGTCGTCGTGGGCGCGACGATCCGGGCGCTCCCCGAACGCCCGGACGGGACGATCGATCCGTCGGCGATCATCGACGCCTTCCGCGACCCGACGGACCTCCACGAGCCGAT
Source organism: uncultured Chloroflexia bacterium (assembly GCA_963774695.1). Lineage (GTDB taxonomy): Bacteria > Chloroflexota > Limnocylindria > Limnocylindrales > CSP1-4 > CAIXZV01. The sequence continues at coordinate 71,785 of CAVZFY010000004.1, forward strand.
CACCGGCCTCGTCGCCCTCGAGAACACGAACGCCCACAGCGGGGGCCGGCCGCTCAGCGTCGAGTACACGCGGGCGGTCGCGGCCATCGCGCACGAGCGCGGCGTCCCGCTCCACGTCGACGGTGCCCGGTTCTTCAACGCCGTCGTCGCCCTCGGCGTCACCCCGGCCGAGCTCGCGGCGCCCGCCGACAGCGTCACGTTCTGCCTCTCGAAGGGCCTCTCGGCGCCGGTCGGCTCGGTCGTCGTCGGCAACGGCCCGTTCGTCGCCCGCGCGCGGCGCGCCCGCAAGCTGCTCGGCGGCGGCATGCGCCAGGCCGGGGTCCTCGCGTCGGCCGGGCTCCTCGCCCTGCGCGACGGCGACGCGGGCATGATCACGCGACTCGCCGAGGACCACGCCAACGCCCGCCGGCTCGCCGAGGGCATCGCCGGCCTCGACGGCATCCGCTCGCCTGGCGACATCGCCCAGCCCGAGGACGGGCCGCTCGACCCCGGACGCGCCGTGACCGACTTCGTCCTGTTCAAGGTGGATCGCGACCGGTCGGCCTTCCTCGCGGCCCTCGAGGCCCGCGGCGTGCTGATGGTGGCGTACCCGCACGGCCAGGTCCGGGCGGTCACCCACTACGGGATCTCGGCGGCCGACATCGAGCACACGATCCATGCCGTCGCCGGGGCCCTCGCGGACACGGCGCCGCAACCCGCGGGGGACCGGGCGCCAAGCGCCGCCTGACAACCGACGCATCCCCACGGGGCGTCGCCGCCGGATCGCGGTGCCCGTCCCCACCAACCGCGCTGACTGGTGCCCGCCGGAAGCGCGGCGGCCGGAGGACCGATGACCGACCAGCTGACCTCGATCGCGCTCCCGCGGCCGGCCGCCGCGCCCGACGCCGGCCCGCTCGACGATCGCCTCTACGACCTCGTCGAGACCCGCGTCCGGCGGCTGATCTCGGACAACCCGATCCTCGCCACGTACCTCGGCATCCACACCGAGGACTCACGGCTGGGCGACGCGAGCCGGGACGCCGTGCTCGCCGAGATCGCCGCGGACCGCGCGCACCTGGCCCAGGTCGAGGCGCTCGACGACGCCGGCCTCTCCCCGGCGGCCCGGTTCGAGCGGGACCTCGAGGTGCACAACCTCCGACTCGGCCTGTACGAGCACGACGAGATCCGGCGCTGGGAGCGGCGCAGCTCGTCGGCCGGCGAGCTCGGCGACGCGATCTTCCTGCTGTTCGCGCGCGGCGCGGCGCCGCTCGTCCGAGCGCCTGGCGCGGATCGCGGACCGGCTCGAGGAGGCGCCGGCGTTCCTCGAGCAGGGCAAGTCCCGCGCGGTCGGGCAGCAGGTCGCGATCTGGCAGCGGACCGAGGCGCGCTACACGGCCGACCTGCCGTCGCTGTTCGCCGAGGTGCGCTCGGCCGCCGAGGGTGAGATCGACGGCGCGGAGCTGAAGCGGCTCGAGCGGGCCATCGACGGCGCCAACGCCGCGCTCCAGGCACACGCGGCGTGGCTCGAGCAGACCATCGCCGACGCCAGCGACGACTGGCCGCTGGGCGCCGAGCGCTACGACGAGCTGGTCCGGCTGCGGGCCTTCGGCGACCTCGACTCGGACGCGATCCTCCAGATCGGGCAGGACCAGCTCCAGGCCAACCTCGAGGGCCGGCGCGCGGCCGGGCGCGAGCTCGACCCGGACGCCGACATGCCGACGATCATCGAGCGCCTGAAGGACGACCAGCCGGCCACGTTCGAGGAGGCGCTCGACGGCTACCGCGAGGTCATGGCCCGCGCGCGGGCCTACCTCATCGAGCACGACATCGCCACGATCCCTGACGACGAGCGGATCGAGGTCATCGCGACCCCGGAGTACCTGCGCTCGGTGATGCCGTTCGCGGCCTACTTCTCGCCCGCCCGCTTCGACGACGACCAGCGCGGCATCTACGTCGTCACGCCGGCCGTCGACAACGACCCCAACGCGATGCGCGAGCACTACCGGGCGTCGATCTCCAACACCAGCATCCACGAGGCGTACCCGGGCCACCACCTGCAGCTCGCGGTCGCGTCGCACCACCCGTCGCTGACCCGGATGCTCACCGAGGCGCCCGAGTTCGTCGAGGGCTGGGGCATGTACTCCGAGCAGATGATGCGCGAGGAGGGCTTCGACGCCGGTCCCGGCGTTCCGTGCCGCCATGTACACCGACGCCGTGTGGCGGGCCTGCCGGATCATCCTCGACGTCCGGATGCACCGGGGCGAGCTGACGCCCGACGAGGCGACCGACTTCCTCGTCGAGCACACGGGGTTCGAGGTCGCGAACGCGCGGGCCGAGGTCCGGCGCTACACGTACACGCCGGGCTACCAGCTGAGCTACCTGCTGGGCAAGGTCCTGATCCTCGGCCTGCGCGAGGACGAGCGCCGCCGCCGCGGGGCCGGCTTCTCGCTCAAGGGGTTCCACGACACGCTGCTGCGCAACGGCTCGCTGCCGATCAGCTTCCACCGCCGCCTGCTGCGGGACGGGGCCTGAGGCGTGGACGTCATCCCGGCGATCGACGTGGAGAAGGGCCGATCGCGGGTCGTCTACTGGCCCGGCGCGTCAGCCGGCGTCGGGGCGCCCACCGACCGGCCGGACCGGATCGCCGAGCAGTTCGTCGCCCAGGGGGCGCGGATCCTGCACCTCGTCGACTTCGACGGCGCCCAGCGCGCGGCGCCGGCGAACCTCGAGGCCGTGGGCGCGATCGCCTCGCGGGTCGCGGTGCCGCTGCAGCTCGCCGGTGGCCTCGAGGCGCCCGACCACGTCCGGCTCGCGTTCGCCGCCGGCGCGACGCGGGTGGTGCTGTCCGTCGCCATCGTCGAGCGGCCCGATGCGCTCGCCGGCTGCCTCGCGGTCGCGGGCGACTGGCTCGCCGTCGGCCTCGACCCGAGGCCGGACCGGATCGCCGCGTTCCCGTGGCACCGGACGACGACCCCGACGCTCGACGCCCTGGTCGAGGAGCTCGTCGCGCGCGGCGTGCACCGACTCGTGCTGACCCACGGCGGTCACTCGCCCGACCCCGCCCTGATCGACGCCCTCGTCCGCCGCCACGACGCCGACGTCGTCGTCGCGGGCGGCATCACCGACCTCGACGGCGTCCGCCGCCTGCGGGACGCCGGCGTGTCCGGCGTCATCCTCGGCGAGGCGCTCCTGTCCGGTGCCATCGACTTCCCACGTGCCCTGGAGGCCGCCGCATGACCATCCGCCGCCGGATCTCCCAGCCGGGGTCCATCGTCGCCCGCACGCTCGCCGTCATCGGGATCGCGCTGCTCGCCGCGGCGTGCACGACCACCGGCGGTGGCGCGGCCAGCGCCGCGCCATCCGCGCCGGCGGGCTCCGCCGTCGCCGGCTACCCGGCCGGATGCCCGACCTCCCAGCCCGCGCCCCTGGGCAAGGACGAGCAGCGCGTCGTGACCGCCAAGACGGACAAGGGCGACATCGTGATGGAGATCGACGGCGCCCTGTCCCCGATCGCCGCCGGCAACTTCGTCGCGCTCGCGGACTGCGGCTACTACGACGGCGTCGTGTTCCACCGCGTCGTGCCCGGGTTCGTGATCCAGGGCGGCGACGGCCAGTACGGTCGCAGCCCGAACGTCGACCCGGCGCACATGGGCCAGGGCGGCCCCCCGTACACGATCCAGGACGAGCCGGTCACCACGGCCTACACCCGCGGCACCGTCGCGATGGCCCGCACGGCCGCGCCGAACTCCGTCGGATCGCAGTTCTTCATCGTGCTCGACGACGCCGCGGCCAAATCGCTCTCCGACCCGAAGTACAACAACTACCAGATCATCGGGAAGGTGACCTCCGGCATGGAGACCGTGGACGCGATCGCCGCCGCGGCCGACAAGGAGAACCCGACCAACCCTGTCGTCATGACCGACGTGAGCGTCGCGACGCCGTGACCGCCAACCCGCAAGGAGGATCGCCCATGACCCGCGTCATCATCGCCACCGAGATCGGCGACATCGAGGCCGACCTGTTCACCGACGGGGCCCCGAAGGCCTCGCAGAACTTCGTCGACCTCGCCAACAAGGGCTTCTACGACGACGTCATCTTCCACCGCGTCATCCCGGGCTTCGTGATCCAGGGCGGCGACGGCGAGCACGGCAAGAAGGCGTCGCTCAACCCGTCCCGCGTCGGGACCGGCGGCCCGGGCTACAAGTTCGCGGACGAGCCGATCACCGGCGACTACCACCGGGGCACGCTGGCGATGGCGAACTCGGGCCCGAACACCAACGGGTCGCAGTTCTTCATCTGCCACCAGGACCTGGTCGGCAAGCTGCCCAAGAACTACACGATCTTCGGCCAGGTGACGAAGGGCCTCGACGTCGTGGACGCGATCGCGAACGCGCCGCGGAACGGCCGGGACCTGCCGGACGCGCCGGTCGCGATGACCTCGGTCACGGTGCTCGACGAGGCCTGAGCCCGCGGAAACTGCCGCGAATTGTTAAGGGTTATTCACCGAAGCGACCCTATGCGCACCCTTCCCGGATCGAGGGGCCCTCGCTAGGATTGGTTGTGCTGCAACGCAGCGAGCGCTGCCCCAGCATCAGGATCATGGGTAGGTTGGGTTAGGGTAGTCGGTTCAGCCGACGCGATAGATGATCCTGAAGCGTGGCAGAAGGTCCGCCGCAGGGTGGACACCTTCACCGGGACAGCAACGAGGCGGCTCCTCACGGGGCCGCCTCGTAGTTTGTCCGCCGCACGACGGGCGTCGATCGCCGGCCCTCGCGCAGCGCCACCAGCGCGACGCACCCGCACCCCACGTAGATCAGCGCCTGCACGTCGAGGATGGGCAGCACCCCGGTTCGGTCCGCGAGCGCACCGGCGATCAGCACGCCCACCGCCTGCAGGGCGCTCGCCCCCGCCTCGAAGGTCGCGAACACGCGCCCGAGGTGTGATGGGGGCGTGAGCGTCTGGACGAGCGTCTGCAGCCCGGTCGAGGTCGCGACGCCCGGGATGCCCACGAGGACGAACAGCAGCGCATAGACGGGAACCGCCGTCGTGACCGCCGGGAGGTTCCAGGTCACGAGGCTGATCAGGCCGAAGGCGATGAACCCCCAGCCGATCATCGGCCGCACGCCGATCCGGCTGCCAACCACGCCGATCACCACGCCGCCGATCACGCCGCCGATCGCCTGGACGCCGCGGATCACGCCCGCCGCGGAGCCGTCGGCGGACAGCTGCTGGAGGACGAACACGACGAACAGGACGATGAACATGCCCTGCGCGACCTGGCTCGCCGCACCGATCAGGAGGGCGTTCCGGAGGCGGGTCGAGGCCGTGATCGTGCGCAGCCCGTCGATCCACTCCGCCACCAGGCCACCGTCGCCGGCCGCGCGTGCCGCCTTGGCGGCGGCGGCCTTCGCTTCCGCTGCCGCCCGGGCCGCGGCCGTGATCGTGATGCCGGCGACGAGCACGGCGACCGCGACGAAGGTGAGCGCGTCGACGATCACGACCGCCGTGAGGCCGCCCACCGCGACCGCCAGGCCGCCGACCGGCGAACCCACGAGGCGGGCGATGTTCTGGCTCACGGCGCTCAGCGCGTTTGCGGAGGCGAGCTGGGCGGGCTCGACCAGGCTCGGGATCAGGGCGAGCGTCGCGGGGCCGCAGATGCTCGCCAGGACGGCCTCGGCCGCGGCGACCACGTACACGATCCAGAGCTCGTCCGCCGACCGCACCGCGAGGAGCGGGAGCAGGAGGACCGCCTGGAGCAGGGTGCCGACGATGATGATCCGCCGGCGATCGACCCGATCCACCAGGACGCCGGCGACCTGGCCGACGAGCACGGCCGGGACCGTCTCGACCACGAACACGGTCGCTGTCGTGAGGGCGGAGCCCGTGAGCTGGAACACGAACACCGGCAGGCCGATGCGGAGCATCCAGTCGCCGAGATCGCTCACGAGGCCGCTGAGCCACAGGCGCGCGAAGCTCGGGTTCCGGAGGGGCGAGGGCGGCCGCACCGCGGGCTCGCCGGGCGTCGCCGTCATGTCGTCGCCGCCACCGGGAACGCGCGGAACACGACATGGACCGGCGCGGCGGCCGGCGGCGGGTCGTCGCGGGTCAGGCCGATGTACGGGCGGATGAGGGCGTCGATCGCCGTGCCGAGGGCGACCATCTCGTCGGGCGTGATCCGGAGCCCGTAGGTGGCGGACCGGTCGGCCTCCTGCCACGCCGGCGAGAGGGTCTCGTGCCGGTCGGCGGCCTCGTGTGCCAGCCGGTCATCGTCGTCGATGCCGGCGTGGACGAGGGCGAGGTTCGCGCGAACGGCGGCCGGATCGCCGCGATCCGCCTCGGCCACGTCGTAGCTGAAGCCGGTTGCCGTCGTTCGCCACCGTCGCTCGCGGCCGTCGCCCGCGCCGTCGTCGACGCGCTCCACGAGCCCGAACCGGGCGAGCTCGCGCAGGTGATAGCTGCAGTTCGACGGCGTCGCCCCCACGACCGCCGCGCACTCGCTGGCCGTCTGCGACCCGAACGTCATCAGGTGGCTGAAGATCCGGTAGCGGACCGGGTTGGCCAGCGCGCGAAAGGCCCGGACATCGGTGACCTGGCGGCGGCGTTCGGTCGGCATCGGGTGGCTCCGGCTGGATGTGTGAAGGACTTCCTTCACAATGGCACCTGCCCGGTCGATTGTCAAGGACTTCCTTCAGATCGCCGTGACACCCCTCGGGGCAGGCGCCGGGGAGCGCCGCTGCGCTACCGTCGGCAGGGTCATGTCCGAGGCCCACGCCGTTCCCGAGGTGCTCTGGTCGCCGGCCGCCGACGCCCGCGAGCGATCGCGGATGGGCCGCTACCTGGACTGGCTTGCGTCGGAGCGAGGGCGCTCGTTCGAGGGCTACGCCGACGCGTGGCGCTGGTCCGTCGACGAGCCCGGCGCGTTCTGGCAGTCGATCTGGGACCACTTCGGCGTGCGATCGGCGACGACGCCCGGGCCCGCGCTCGCCGAGGCGCGGATGCCCGGCGCGCGGTGGTTCCCGGGCGCCGCGATCAACTACGCCGAGCACGCGCTCTCGATGCCCGGGCGTGCGCCCGACGACGTCGTGGTGATCGGTCGGTCGCAGACCCGCGACGACCTGGACCTCACCGCGGCCGAGCTGCGTGACGCGGTCGCGCGCTGTCGGGCCGGGCTCGAGCGCCTCGGCGTCCGGCGCGGCGACCGGGTGGCGGCGTTCCTCCCGAACGTGCCGGAGGCGATCATCGGCCTCCTGGCCACGGCATCGCTCGGTGCCGTCTGGTCGTCCTGTGCGCCGGAGTTCGGGACGAAGGCCGTCGTCGACCGGTTCGCCCAGATCGAGCCCACGGTCCTGCTCACGATCGACGGCTACCGATACGGCGACCGCGACATCGACCGGGCGGCGGCCGTCGCCGAGATCCGCGCCGCGCTGCCGACCCTTCGGGCCACGGTCGTCGTCCCCTACCTGCGTCCGGAGACCGACGCCGTGACGGCCGTTCCCGGCGCGGCAGCCCTGGTCGCGCTCCTCGCCGATGCCGCGACCCTCGCCTTCGACCCCGTCCCGTTCGACCACCCGCTGTACGTGCTGTTCTCGTCCGGGACCACGGGCCTGCCGAAGGCGATCGTCCACGGCCACGGCGGCATCCTCCTCGAGCATCTCAAGGCGCTGGCGCTCCACACGGACCTCGGCCCGGACGACCGCTTCTGCTGGTTCACGACGACCGGCTGGATGATGTGGAACTACCTCGTGTCGGGGCTCGCGGTCGGGTCGAGCGTCGTGCTGTTCGACGGCAACCCCGCCTGGCCGGATCTCTCGACGCTGTGGCGTCTCGCGGCCGAGACTCGCGCCACCTACCTCGGCGTCAGCGCCGCGTTCCTGATGGCCTGCCGGGCGGCCGGCCTGGAGCCCGGCAGGGACCTCGACCTCGCGGCGCTGCGCGGCGTCGGATCGACGGGCGCGCCGCTGCCGGCGGCCGGGTTCCGGTGGGTCGCCGACCACGTCTCGAACGCGATCCCGCTCGGGTCGCTGAGCGGCGGCACGGACCTGTGCACCGGGTTCCTCGGGCCGTCGCCGCTGGTGCCGGTCTGGGCGGGCGAGATCAGCTGCCGGATGCTCGGCGCGCGGGTCGAGGCGTTCGATCCCGAGGGCCGGCCGCGCATCGGCGAGCAGGGCGAGCTCGTGATCACGGCGCCGATGCCGTCGATGCCGGTCGGGCTGTGGGGCGACGCCGACGGCTCGCGGATGCGCGCCGCCTACTTCGAGCCGTGGCCCGGGGTCTGGCGTCACGGCGACTGGCTCACGGTCACCGACCGGGGCTCGTGCCTGATCACCGGCCGCAGCGACGCGACGCTGAACCGCGGCGGCGTCCGGCTCGGGACCGCGGAGTTCTATGCCGTCGTCGAGGGCGCTGCCGGGCGTGGCGGACAGCCTCGTCGTGCACCTCGAGGACCCCGGCGGCGGCCCGGGCGAGCTGCTCCTGTTCGTCGTCCCGCGGGAGGGCACGGCAGTCGACGACGACCTTCGAAGCTCGATCAAGCGCGCCCTCCGCGACGGCCTGTCGCCGCGCCACGTCCCGGACGCCATCCACGCGGTCCCGGCGATCCCGCGCACGCTGTCGGGCAAGAAGCTCGAGGTGCCGGTCAAGCGGATCCTGCTCGGCCTGCCGGCCGACGAGGCCGCGGCGAAGGACGCGCTCGCCGACCCGCGCTCCCTCGAGCCGTTCGAGGCCCTGGCGGCGGCCCGAGCCGCGGCGCCGCGGGCGGACGCGGGCTGACGCGATTGCGCCCGCCGGCCACCGCGCTGGGCCCGGCGGCCTGCCTGCTGTTGAGCGGGATCGGCGGCCTCGTCGTCGGGATCCTGACGTCGCTCGGCCAGGGCGCGCTGCCCGCCGAGGTCGCCTCGCTCGCGAACTCCGCCGGTGCCTGGTGCGTCGCGGCGTTCGTGCTCGCGCTCCCCAATCGGGAGGCACGGCTCGGGCTGGTCCTCGGTCCGGTGGCCCTGCTCGCGATGCTGGCCGGCTACGACCTCGCCACGGTCGCGCGCGGGAACGCCGTCTCGACGTCGACGGTCGTCTTCTGGGGCGCCGCGGCGGTGGTCGTCGGGCCGGTGCTCGGCGTCGGCGCGGCATGGGCGCGAGGCGGCGATCCGCGTCGCGTGGCCGTCGGCGTCGCACCGCTCGCCGGGATCCTCGTCGGCGAGGCGATCCACGGACTCACCGCGATCGCGGACAGCACCTACGGGCCGTTCTGGGTCGGCGAGGCGGTCGTCGGGCTCGTGTTGATCGCGTGGGTGGGCGTCCGCACCAGGTCGGCGTGGGCCACGCTGCTGTCGGCGGGGCTCGCGGGCCTCGTGGCCATCGCCTTCGTCGCCGCGTACTCGGGGAACCTGCTCGGCCTGCTGTGACCGGCCGCGCTACTGGACCGTCGAGCCGGGGAACGTGATCGTGTCGCCCAGGAAGAAGATCCCGGGGTACGTCTTGAAGCCGTCGCCCGTGTTGTGCTGCAGCAGCGAGTTGACGATCTCCACGAAGCCCGTCCGGTTGTTGCTCACGAAGAAGATCCCGCTGCCGCCCTCGTGGTTGGACGTGTTGCCATCGATCCGCGTCCCCTCGACGTGGAGCGTCATCTCGTTCCCGTCGTTGTAGATCGCGCCGCCGTTGCCGCCGCCGGGCGTCCCGGATGCCGCCGGATTGGCGCCGCTGCCGATGGCGTGGTTCCCGGTGAACAGGCTGTTGAGGATCGTCCACGACACGCCGATCGAGGAGATCGCGCCGCCGTTGGAGCACTCGTTGCGACGGGCGCCCGAGCCACCGAACGTGTCGTTCACGAGGTAGACGGGCAGGCCGTTGTACTGCGAGAAGACCTGGAGCGACGCCCCGCCGATGTCGGGTCCGGTCGAGGCGCAGCGGTTGCCGTAGAACCCGGTGTTGACGGCGCGGAAGCGCCCGCCGCGGACGAAGATCGCGCCGCCACCGTCCATCGTCTCGTGGCCCGTCGAGCGGCCGTTGACGAAGGCGAGGTTCTGGACGGTCAGCGTCGGGTTCGACTGGTTCTGGCAGTGGCTGGTCGTCCACACCAGCGACTGATCGCACGTGTTCATGTACAGGATCCGGCGCGCGCCCTGGCCGTCGAGCGTGACGAGGCCGCCACCGTCGATGACCAGGTCGGGCTTGTCGTTGAACACCCTGGCCGTCGCGCTCATCTTGATCGTCACGGGCTTGGGGCCGCAGTTGAAGGCGATCACGCCGCCCTTGGCCACGGCCGCGACGACGGCCTGCGAGGTGCAGCTCAGCGGCGTCCCGTTACCGACGACGTGATCGGGCGAGCTCGCGTCGGCCGCACCGGCGCCCGCCGGGACCGTCGCGGCGCCGCTCGGGTTGCCGGGCGCCGGCTGCTGCGCCGTCACGCGGGTCACCGACAGGGCGCGCTGCAGGAAGCCGGCCGCCTCGGCGCGGGTGACGGCCCGGGTCGGGCAGAAGTGGTGGTTGCCGCAGCCGATGGCGACGCCCGCGGCCGCGAGCCGGTTGATCGAGGTCGAGAACGCGGTGGCCTTGTGGACGTCCGTGAACCGCCCGCCGGTCGCGGCCGGCAGCTTGAGCGCCTTCGCGAGATACGAGGCGAGGCGGCCGCGCGACACCCGCGCGGTCGGGCAGAAGCGGTGCTTCGCACAGGGGGTCGCGATCCCCGCGGTGACGACCTTGTCGATCGCCCTGGCCTTCGCCGTCCCGCGCGCGACATCCGTGAAGTGGACGCCGCTCGTCGCGGTCAGCTTGAAGGCCCGGACGAGGAAGATCGCCATGTCGCCGCGGCTGACGGTCGCGTTCGGGCAGAAGCGGTCGTTCCGGGGCGGGTTGCACGCCGTCATCACGCCGGCCGCGGCCATCGCCTCGATCGCGGGCTGGAACGAGGAGTGGTCGTCGTCGCTGAAGCGCCCGGTCTTCGCGGCGACACCCATCGGGTGCGGCGAGCGCGAGCAGCCACGCGACGACGAGGCAGGCGAGGACGGCGAGGCGCGGTCGGGACATGCGGCTGGCGGCCTCCTGCACGATCAGGATCCCGAACCTAGCAGCCGACGGCGAGGGCGGACAAGCGCCATCGGTACCGGCCGCCGCTGACCTTGGGCGTTGCCTACGCGCCCTCGGGCACGACCGCGAGCACGCGGACGGGGAACGTGCCGGTGCCCCGGATCGGGGCCGGGATCGCGGTCAGCCTCGCCCCCTCGTGCGGGACCGCGCCGAGGTTCGTCATGTGCTCGACGATCGGGATGCCCGCGGCCAGGAGGCCCGAGTGGGCCGGCCGTGCCGGGTCGTCGGTCGAGTCGATGTTCAGCGAGTCGATCCCGACGAGGGCGACCCCGGCGGCGACCAGCAGCTCGACGGCATCGGTCGTGAGGAACGGGTTGTCGTGGAGGTAGGCCTCGGTTCGCCAGAACCGGTCGAAGCCGGTGTGGACGAGGACCGCGCGACCGGCGAGGTCGTGCCCGGCGAACGCGTCCGCGTCGATGGCCCTCGCCGTGGCCCCGGTGACGTCGACCCGGACGGTCGGCAGGTCGAGCAGTCGCTCGGGCGGGAGGCCGGCGAGGTCGACACCGTCCGCGTACCGGTGGAACGGGCTGTCGATGTACGTGCCCGTGTTGCCGCACAGCGTGATCAGGTCGATCTGGAAGGTGACGCCCGGCGCGTACCGGCCCGCGCTCGTCGCACGATCGAGGATCGCGTGGACCTCGGGCGCCGGCAGGCCCGGGTACGTGATCATCCCGGCCTCGATCGGGTGGCTGAGGTCGACGATCCGGCGGCCGGTGCCCGTCATGCGGCCGCCCCGGCCATGGCCCGCCGCCGGGCGTTGCCGATCGCCACCGTCCCGAACGCCAGGAGCACGAAGCCGATCGTGATCCCGGCCACGGCGATCACGACGGCGGCGTAGCCACCATTGGCGGGGTCGAGGAACGGGTACGGATACCAGCCGTCCGCGGCGCCACGACCGATCGTCAGGCCGGTCCAGATCAGGGGGTAGATGAGCCAGATGAGCGCATCGCGAAACCCCAGGGAGACCCGGGGTGGGTCGATGAGCCAGTCGAGCACGACGACGATCGGGAACAGCTTGTGGAGCGTGAACTCGGCCCAGTTGACCTGGAGCTGCACGTCGACGTCGGAGAGCAGCAGGATCACGACGACGAACGTGACGGTCAGGTACACGGCCGCCGCGCCGCGCAGGAGCTCGAGGGCGCGCGAGCGGGGTCGCTCGCCGTTCGCGAGGAGCCAGGCGAACGCGGCGACCCCGATCAGGTTGCTCTGGATCGTGAAGAACGCGAAGTAGCGGGTCGCGTCGAACCGGCCGGCCTGGGCGAGCACGATCGCCTGCACGACGATCGCGGCGACGACCACGAGGACGGCGACGGCTCGGACCAGCAGGAGCACCCGCGATGTCGCCATGACGGCATCCTATCGGCCCCGGGCCACCCTCCCTCACCCGATGTCGGCGGGCTGCTCCTCGTCGCCGGCCGCCGCGTCGACGATCCCGTGGCGCATCGCGTACATCGCCGCGGACCCGCGGGTGCTGCAGTCGATCTTCGTGTAGATGTGCTCGATGTGGCTCCCGACGGTCCGCGGTGAGATGTCGAGGGCCGCGGCGATCTGCTTGTTCGGGAGGCCGCGGACCATGAGCGCCAGGACCTCCGCCTCGCGCGCGCTCAAGCCACCGGGCAGGGTCCGGCGCCGGCGGGTGCGGTGACCGGCAGAGGCGAGGACGGCGTCGACGGCGATCCCGTCCATGCGCCCCTTGGCGACCTCGTCCAGCAGGATCGCCTGCGCCTCGTCCGGCGAGCGGGCAGGCCGGTGGGGCCGGTCCTCGCGCATCGCCTGGTACATCTCGGCGGCGGCGAGGATGCGCGCCGTCATCGGGATGGCGGCACCGGCGAGACCGCGGGGGTAGCCCGAGCCGTCGATGCGCTCGTGGAGCATGCCCGCGACGGCGCCGATCTCGGCCAGCCGCGGCGGGCGCTTCAGGACGCGCTCCGTCAGGTACGGGGCCGTGCGCACCCGCTCCCACTCGATCCGGGACAGCGGCCCGGAGCGGTTCCACGTCCCCGCCGACACCCCGATCGTCCCGAGCCGGCAGACGAGCCCGGCGCGCTCGACGAGCTCCACGACGCCGGCGGGCAGTCGCACCACGCGGGCCGCCGCACCGGCGAGCGCCGCCACGGCCCGCGAGTGCCCGAGGAACCAGGGCGACTTGACGTCGGCGTAGTCGGCGAAGGTCTCGAGCGCCGCCCGCAGCTCGGCGTCGTCCATGTCGTGGTCGAGGGCCGCGCAGCCGTCGATGACGATGCCCCAGGCGTCGATCGTGTCCAGGTCGCCGAAGATCGCGGGCGCGTGGGCGACGCAGACGTCCACGAGCGCCGGGTCGTATTCCCGGCCGCGTCGTTCGCCGAGCATGTCCACGACCGACGGGATGCCGCCCATCCGCCAGAACACCTCGGTCTCGTTGGCGATGTGGCCGACGCGCATGACGCGCTGGATCTGGTCGCCCGCGAGGCCCGCCGGGTGGCCCTTTCCGTCCCATCGCTCGAGGGCCTGGGGCAACGCGGCGCGGACCTCCTCGCCGAGGCCCAGGCGATCCGCGATCTCGCTGGTGGTCTGGCAGTGGGCGGCGAAGCCTTCGACCATCTCCTGGAGCCCGCCGGTCATCAGGCGACCGACCATCGCCCCGCGGCGCAACGGCGATTCGCCGGGCGCGACGTGGCCGACGAGGAAGCGCAGCATCGGCATGCCGGCCCGGTTGACCTGGTAGGAGGCCGCGCGGATCTCGGTGTCGTCGTCGAACCAGCGCGCGATCTCGTGCGAGTCCGCGACGCACCCGACCCACGCCAGCAGCGACACGTAGTAGGTGGCGGCGACGTCCTGGTCGGACAGGCCGGCGAACCTCGCGAGCCGGGTGGCGATCACCGTCTGGCGGAGGATGTGCTCCTGCGGCTGGCCGAGGCCGAGGTCGGTCGCCAGGGACAGCGAGGCAACCAGCTCCGCGAGCCGCACGCCGGGCACCTGGCTTGCCATCGGCGCGAAGCGTACTGCGGCGTCGCCGCGGCGATCAGTCGGGTCGCCCGCGACGCCTGCGCTAGACTCCGTTCCTCGCGCGCCTGTAGCTCAGTGGATAGAGCGTCGGCCTCCGGAGCCGAAGGTCGCAGGTTCGAATCCTGTCGGGCGCGCCATTGCTAGGCGGTCGACTCTGGTTCCCCCGAGAGCTGCAGGCCCGCGCGGGCGGGCCTGACATGTGGGCCTGCCTCCGCTCGCCACCCCGGTTCGGCGTGCTCGAGCGTGGCGATGAGAGCTTCGTCGACGCACACCCCAACCCCGGGCTGGTCGCCGAGCACGATCCCACCGTCGGCATACTCCTGGTCGATCGAAACGCCGAACGGCGAACCGACGTCCTGGATCTCGGCGGACAAGTGATTTGGCACTGCCGCGGCAGCGTGAGCGACCGCGGCGTTCGCCGTGAGGCCCACCGGGCTAACCGGCAGGTCTCGGCTGTGTGCCGCGATGGACACGCGCAGAAAGTGCGTCACACCCCAGGTTGCGGCAGCTTGAACGACGTCGATGCCGCCCGCGTTGAAATGCGGTCGATATTGTTCCAGGCCGGTGAGGTTCTCTCCGGTAGCCACCGCAGCGCGTACTGAAGCGCTCAACCTCGCATGACCCTCTGCGTCCCAGCGGCGGATGGGCTCCTCGATCCAGACGAGGTCGTGAACCTCTTCGATCTGGGACACATAGCGGACGGCCTGCTTGAGATTCCAGGACTCATTCGCGTCGAGCATGAGGCCCGGCTCCGGAATGTTGACTCGAAGCGCATCGCCAATGATGCCTAGCCGGCGAATGTCGCTGGCAACGTTTCTGCCGCCCTTGAGCTTCCCGCTCGTGAATCCACGGCCCGCCATTTCGGAATAGAAGACGGCGAGTTCATCATCATCGAGCGCGATATCCAGTCCGGACGCATACCCGGAGACAAACCGATCGCGCCCCCCGAGCAGGCGCCAAAGCGGCTCGCCCGCAAGTTTTGCCTTGATATCCCAAAGCGCCATGTCAAAGGTGCCGATGCCTCCGAATGTCGCCCCAGCATGGCCCGCCTTGAACACGCGCGCGAGCATCCGGTCGTAGAGCGCGGATACCGCGCGGGGATCCTCGCCCTCGATCGCCGGGAAGATCTGTGCCAAGTCTTGGTGCGAGCCCGTTCCGACGCCGCTGACGCCCTCATCCGTGTCCACGATGACAACCGGCACCTCGGTGATACCCGATGCGATGTGCCCGTTGACGTCGCCCACAGGACGACCCCAGTCATGGATCGTCTGCAGCGTGCGATAGCCTGTGATCTTCATCGTCACCCTTGCTCATTCGTGCGGCGATCGGCGTGTCGCAGTGACGAACCCCTCGGCCAACCCGGGCCGTTCGCCGTGCGGCTCATCTTCAATTTGGTGTAGTATTGATACGACATCATACAAGTAGATGGAGACGGCGCGTACCGAACCGGGGCCTGCCTCCCGATCAGTTCGCCGTTGCGTCGCCGCGGCACTAGATCCCCGAAATAGGATGAGGGCATGGCGCAGAACGACGCGGATCCGGCAAGCAAGGCCACCTCACCGGGGCAGACCATTTTCGGCGACAGCGTCGTCCGGGTGCGTGCAGCCAACCTCGGCGTCGCCGTGGTGAGGGACTTGGTGAAAGCGATCGTCACCGGCGCGGTGGCTCCCGGCGACGTACTCCCCCCAGAGGGCACCCTGAGCCGGCAGTTTGCGGTGAGTCGCACGGTGATTCGCGAGTCCGTGAAGCGAGTCGAAGACAAGGGCCTCGTGACCGTCAGCCAGGGCCGAGGCACGGTCGTGAACCAGTCGAGTCGGTGGAACGTGCTCGATCCTGATGTCCTTTCGGCTCTTGTCGACCACGACGAGACCCTGGAGGTGCTCGATGAGTTGGCGGTGGTCCGTGGGAGCCTGGAGGCGACCATGGCGCGCGCCGCGGCAGCTCGGCAAACCCCAGAGCGCACCGCTGCGTTGCGTGAGGCTTTCGAGCTTGCCGCGGCAAACATCGACAACATCTCTGTTTACAACGACGCGGATGCCGCGTTTCACGACCTTGTCATGGAACAATCGGGAATTCGGCTCGCCGCCAACATCACACGCATCATGTTCGAGCGCGCTCGCGAGAGCAGTCGCTTCACGGGCATCACCACCGACGACGCAGCGCAGATGTCGCTCGAGGAACACCGCGCCATATGCGAGGCGATCGCGACGGGCGACGGCGACACCGCCGCGACTGCGATGCGAGAACACATCGCGAAGGCGTGGACCCGAAGGCGCGCGCCGGGCGCCACCTGACGGAACCGTCCCCGTCGAGGTGCCACACCGCGACGAACCCTTGCCTGGCATTCGCCTCTGGTGTCCGGAGCCATGCCGTACGCAATGCCAATCTTCGCGTCCTCAACGATGGCGGACCTACTCCTTGGTCGCGCCTGCGGTAAGGCCCGCCACGAGGAATCGCTGGGAAAACATGAACACGATCAGCACCGGTGCGACGGATATCAGCGTCGCGAGCGCCAGCTGTGGAAACGGGATCGAGTCGGAGGCGACGGTGGTCGGATTGATCTCCCGGACATTCGCGAGCAATTCCACCAGACCCACTTGAATGGGCTGTGTCTTCGAACCGGGAAGCATCACGAAGGGCAGGAAATAGTTGTTCCAGTTGGTGACGAAGTTGAAGAAGCCCACAAGCGCGACGACAGGGATCGCGAGCGGCAGCGCGACTCGCCGGAAGACCGCGAACTCGCCCGCGCCATCGATGCGGGCGGCGTCGAGAAGCTCGCGCGACACGCTCGTGGAGAAGTAGATATACGCCAGATAGACGCCGAACGGGAAGAACGCGAATGGCAGGATGACCGCCAGCGGCGACCCCACGAGGTGCACCGCATTGATCTCGAGGAAGACCGGCAGCACGAGCGCCGTGTTCGGGATGAGCATCACCATGAGGGTCGCGATGAGGATCGCGCGGCGAAACCTGAAGTTGGTCTTAGCCAGCGCGTAGCCGGCCGGAATTGACACGAGGAGCGTGAGCACCAACGCGACCCCGGCGTAGAACACCGAATTCCCGAGCCACGTCCAGATGCGGCCATCCTGGAACCCGACCAGCTCGTTCCAGTTTGCGACGAGTCGTTCGAAGGAGCCGAAACTCAGGGAAGCCTCGCCGTGAAAGCCGTTGAGTTGGGCGGTGTCCTTCGTCGGCGCGAGCAGGAGCCAAACCAGGGGAAGGACGAAGAACACGCGGGTATCCGGCGATCAGGAAAGCTGTCACGCGACCGAGCCAGCGGCCCGGCGCGAAGTCAGACCGCACGGCGGATCCTTCTAGTCGCGGTCAAAGAGTCCTCCTCGGAAGACGAAGAACGCGGTAAAGCCCCGCCGCCACTACAAGCAACATCATCGAGATCGCGGCAGAGCTGTTGAAGTCCGCTTGCGGTCCGAAAGCGGTGAACGTACGCGAGTTCATTGAGGGAATAGTGCTTCGGGATCTGATTGCTCGCCTGGGCGAGGATTTTTGGTTCCGCGAACAGCTGGGTCCCGACGGCGACCGAGATGACGACCATGTACGCGATCCACTTCCGAATTCAGCGGGAGCTGGATGTAATCAAAGTGGTCTTGATGGCGCTGGCGCCATCACAGCGGGCAGCTTCCATGATCTCGACGGAGATGTTGTGCAACGCGGCGTACATGATGATGATCCATGCACGCGCCGGTCCAGAACGCAATGACCGAAGATCAGGGGCAGGTTGTTCAGGTCGATGGCTTGAACGAAGTTCGTGTACCCAAACCACTTCAGGACGAAGGACACCGGGCTGACCTAGGGATTCAGCAAAAGAAGAGCCAGAGCATGACGCTGGCCGCACCCGCGAATGCGCCGGGAATGGGAACAGGAAGCGCGTGGTAGAGGAAAGCCACCTGACGCGCACAGCCTGGACGATGAGCGCCAGCAGGGTGACGAGCACGGTCAGGGTCACGACCCAGATCACCAGGAAGGCCGCGACGGTGCCCCACTGCCGGCAAGAACCGGAAGTCCCGGACGGCCTTCACGTAGTTGTCGAGACCGACGAATTGCCCACTCTTGGTGAATGAGAGATACAGGGCATAGACCATGGGCAGAACGCCGAAGACCAGTAGCAGCAGCACGTAGCCGCTGGAGAACACGTAGGCGGCGAATGCCTGCGCGCTAGCTCCGGTTCGCGGCCGCCTTCGCAGGCGCAAAGGGGCCCACTGCCGCTCCTTTGTGGGGGCGGCAGTGGGCACGATGGCGTCAGTACGAGAGATGGTGCGTTCCTTCG